>CAWDKC010000039.1:0-109779 GCA_963802615.1 uncultured Alphaproteobacteria bacterium | reverse complement strand
CCTCTATCGCGTCTCGACCAAGCGGGGCGACGTGCCGAACACCCTTGCCGGCGGCGTGGTCGTCCATGACGGCTTCAAATCCTATGGCGCCCTCGAAAGGGCGAGCCACGCGCTTTGCAACGCCCATCATCTGCGCGAACTCAAGGCGCTGATCGAGTTCGACCAGGAGCCGTGGGCGGCGCCCCATGCGCGATTGCCTGCTTGACGCCAGCCGGGCGGTCGGGGAAGCCAAGGCGCGGGGCGCGAAAGCGCGCTCGACCCCGCCCTTCTCGAGCGCTTCGACACCCGCTTCCGGGACATCTTGCGCGAAGGGCTCGCCTTCCACCGCAAGCCGCCCCGCCTTCCCCAGGGCCGCCACGGGCAAGACCAAGCGACGACCGGGAGAGAACCTGTTGCGCCGGCTGCATCGGTTCAAGGACGATGTCCTGCGCTTCCTCGCCGACTTCGAGGTTCCCTTCCCCAACAACCTCGGCCCGAACAGGCGCTGCGCATGATGAAGGTGAAGATGAAAATCTCCGGCGGCTTCCGAACTTTCGACGCCGCTCAAGCCTTCGCCGCCCTCCGCTCCGTCACCGCCCCCGCACGAAAACTCGGTTGGAACATCCTCCAAACCCTCACCCGCGACGCGCCCTCCCTCATCAACGCCCTCCCAGCCTGATCCCACCTCCTTGGGAGTTACGATCCCTGGAACGAATGGGCGCAATATAACTGAAACATAGTGTTTTTTACGAACGCCGCCTGGGGCGCTTTGCATTTGGATGGCGTCGGTTGCTCCGCTCGGCGGCGGACCGGGCGCTCTTCCGGTCGATTTGGGTTTTCTTGGCGCGCGGCCGTTTCGCTGCGAAGACCCTCGCTGATGAGCCTTGGATTTCCTTGGATTTCCTTGGTCCGTCCAATCGAGACTTATCAATGGGTTACGGGCGATAAAGCGAGGTAAATTTTTTCTCGGCGTCTTTGAGCGGCCCGAGACATAGGTGACAGTTTGTACCGGACACATGGGTGACACCTCCCGCCAGGCATGCCTGGCGGGAGGTGTCGATGCCCTGGAAGGAGTGTTCGGTTATGGACGAGCGTCTTGCGGTTCGTCGCCCGTCTTCTGGAGGGCGAGGCGATGAGCGAGGTCTGCCGGGAGTTCGGCATCTCGCGCAAGACCGGCTACAAGATCTTCGAGCGCTACAAGGACCACGGCCTCGAGGCCTTGACCGACCGCTCGCGCCGGCCGGTGCGCTACGCCAATCAGCTCCCGGCGCAGATCGAGAAGCCTCATCGTCCGCCTGCAAGCGGAGAAGCCCCACTGGGGCGCCCGCAAGATCCGCGAGCTTCTGGTGCGCCGGCTCGACGGCGACTTCCGCGTGCCGGCCAAGAGCACGATCCACGCCGTTCTGTACCGGCATGGTCTCGTCAAACCGCTGGGCCGGCCGCGCCAGCGCGCCGCCGGCACGCCGCTCTCGCAGGCGCAGTGCGCCCAACGATCTCTGGTGCGCCGACTTCAAGGGCGAGTTCAAGCTCGGCGACGGGCGCTACTGCTATCCCGCTCACCGTCACCGACCACGCCTCGCGCTTTCTTCTGCTTTGTGAGGCGCTGGAATCGACCCGCGAAGACCCCGCCATCACCGCCTTCGAGCAGCTCTTCCAGGAGCGCGGCCTGCCCTCGGCCATCCGTTCCGACAATGGCGTTCCCTTCGCCAGCCCGAACGGCCTGTTCAATCTCTCCAAGCTCTCCGTCTGGTGGCTGCGGCTCGGCATCGCCATCGAACGCATCAAGCCCGGCCATCCCCAGCAGAACGGCCGCCACGAGCGCATGCATCTCACGCTCAAGAAAGAGGCGACCCGCCCGCCGGCATGAACAGCCTTCAGCAACAGGCCGCTTCGACGAGTTCGTGCAAGAGTTCAACGAGAGAGGCCCCACGAGGCGCTCGACATGAAGCGCCCCGCCGAGGTCTATGCGGCCTCGCCTCGCCCCTATGACGGCCTGCCCGAACTCGCTTATCCCCTGCACGACCGCGACGTCCTCGTCACCGCCTGCGGCCGCATCTGCATGCATCGAAAACGCATCAACGTCTCAACCGTCCTCGCCGGCCAGCGGCTCGGAATCAAGGAAGTCGACGAAGGCATTTGGATCGTCAGCTTCATGAGCTACGATCTCGGCTTCATCGATCTGGAGCAGAAAACCTTGCAACCCCTCGACAACCCGTTCGGCCCGAGGTTGTCACCCATGTCTTAGGTACAGATTGTCACCCATGTGTCCGGGCTGGACACTTGACCTCGCGGTTCGAAGCGCCGGAGCGGGAGCCTGGGATCGAGGCCCATGCGGAAGCGCAGAATTGGTCATGGGGCGAGCTTAACCGGGTTTCGGATTTTCTGCAAGACATTGTTGGCTCTTATAGCGTTATCTGTTGATAAGGGCCGTTGCCGATGGCGCCTTTGATCCAGTTGGGCGGGTCGAGTTTGTCGCTCCAGGCTTCGAGGGCGCGTCGCCATCCGAGATAGTTGGGGAGGTTCTTGGTTGCGACGCCGTTGAAGCGGCCGAGCCATTGCTTGAGCCGGCTGTGGTAGGCGTTGACGTTGTTGATATGCAGATGCGGGGCCTCGGGGGCCGGCTTCCCCGGGGAGGGCACGGCATGGAACGGTATCCCGGCTTGGCGGGCGAAAGCCGCGATCGCCTTGCCGCCGTCGCCGATGAGATGATTGCCCGGCGTGACGACGCCGGCCAGGGCGGCCTTCACCGAAGCGCTGTCGACCTGGGGCAGGACCGCATCGAAGGTCGCGCCCTTCCGGTCGCGGGCGACGAGAACGGGAATGGTGTCCGAATGGAGTCCCGGGCGCCTGGCCGTTCCGCCGCGTTTGCGCGGCTCGCGCGACAGATCGGACCAGCGGCCCTTGAAGGATTCGAGAATAAAGGTTTCGTCCGCCTCCACGATCCCACGCAAGGTTCGCGGCTTGTTGACGGCGGGCGCGCGCAGAAACCGGTGGCGCCATCGGAAGGCCGTCGTCGGATGGACGCCGCAGAGCGCCGCGGTCTTCGCCAGGCTCTTGCCCTCGATCATCGCGCGCGCGTGATCGAGCCACTTCTCCTTCTTGCGCAGATGCGCCATCGGCGTCTTGGTCAGCGCGTTGAAGGTGCGCCCGCAGCTCTTGCAGCGGAACCGCAGCAGCCCGTCCGAGCGGCCCCAACCGACGACCTCGCGGCCCGCGCAATGGGGACAGCCCTGAGCCGCGACGCGCTCGACGCCCGCCGTTCCCAGCGCGTCCTCGCGGCGACCGCGCCGACCAGCCTTCCTCCCCGAAACCTCCGCTTCAGCCGCGGCGAGCGCCGCCACCGCCTCCGCCCGCTGCGCCTCGCTCATCTCCGAGATCGCCGCAAGCCAGCCCGCAAAATCATCAGCCTTCATCGAATTGCTCCCGGACTTCGCCCAGCCTAAGTCAAATCAACAGATAACGCTATAAGAGCAACATTGTTCGTCCGCGCCGGCCTTTCCGCCGCGTCAATCACAAGCAACTCCCCGCAGTCGACGCGATGAAGCCCGATGTTTTCGGCGTCGGCCGGTCGCTGATCGGCGCTCGGTTATGACGACGCGCCCAATGTCCAGGCCACCGATCACGGAATCGTTACCAGCTCTTCCGGCTTCGGCCTGAATAAATCGAACTGCCCAGTGTTCACCGCCAGTCGAAACGGGCGGATCGCAACTTCGCTGCGCATAGGACAGTGGACGGTCTCGTGTAAGAGCTGGCCACGCGGTCGCCTTTACACCGGGGAGCGCCGTAATGAGCAAGTCATCGCCATTTCAAACCATGATCTTGACGACCGCCGCCTTCGGCGCGCTGTGCGCCGGCGCCGGAACCGCCCAGGCGCAATACAAGCAGACGAACCTGGTCTCGGATATTCCCGGCCTCGCCACCGTGACCGACACCAACCTGGTGAACCCTTGGGGTGTTTCGTTCCTGCCCGGGAGTCCGATCTGGGTTTCGAACCAGGGCACAAATACGGCCACGCTTTATCCGGTGGTGGGCAGCACAGGCGTCTTCCCCACTCCGTTCACCGTCAACATCCCTCCCACAGGAGGCCCAGGCCCGACCGGTCAAGTCGGGAATGGCGGCACGGGCTTTCACGTCGGGATGGGGGGAATGACGCCCCCGCTCTGTTCATCTTCGCCAACCTGAACGGCTCGATCTCCGCCTGGAATAACCCCCCGCAGACCCAAGCCTTTACCCAATGGACCACCCCGGGCGCTTCCTACACGGGGCTCGCGATCGATGGGGCCAACTCGATGCTGTTCGCCGCCAACGACGCCGGAAGCGGCGGCATCGATGTGTTCAAAAGCGACTTCACCCCGGACACGACGCTCCCCGCCGACGCCTTCGCGACGCCGACGGCGATCGGCGCGGCCGGACTTCGTCCCCTTCAACGTGAAGGATATTGGCGGAAACGTCTTCGTGACCTACGCGCCTTCCGGCCACATCCCGCAGACGCTGGCCATGCCGGGCGACGGCGCCGTGGCGGAATTCAGCGAGACTGGGACTTTGGAGGGCGTCTCGACGGCCGAGGCTAACAGCAAATTCGCTTCGCCGTGGGGCATCGCGCTCGCCCCGATGAGCTTCGGCGAGTTCGGCGGCGACCTCCTTGTCGGCAATTTCGCCTTTGGCCAAAGCGTGATCAACGCTTTCGACCCAACGACCTGGGAATTCGAGGGCTCGATATCGATCGACGATGGCGGCCATGGGCCGGGCGGTCTTTGGTCCCTGGCTTTCGGCGGCGGCGGAAACGATGGAAATCCGAACACCCTGTTCTTCACCGACGGCCTGAACAGCGAAGCGGACGGGCTCTTCGGGTCGCTCACCCCCGTCCCGGAAACTTCCACCTGGGTCATGATGCTGGCCGGATTCGGGGCGCTCGCGCTCTTCGCCTCGCGTCGGCGGCGCACGGTGTCGGCAACTGGCTGACCAATTTCGGGGAACCGCCTGACCACGGGCGGTTCCTCTCCTTCAAGTCACGGGATAGTGTGAGTTCGCGCGCGGATCCATGCGCGCGCAGCGGGTGAATTGCCGAATAGCGGAGAACCATCCCGGATCGGGCGGGTCGTGTGGCTCGCGGCCGCGAAACTTTGTCAGAGGCTGCAGCGTATTATCGAGGCGGGCCGTGGCATCACGCGCGTCGGGGTGGGCCGCGCAGTTGGAGATCGGATCATGTCTGGCCAAACATTTACCCGTCGCGCCGCGATTGTGGCCTGCGGCGGGCTTGCTCTTGCAATGGCGACACGGGGCGGGGCCGCGCTGGCGCAGTCGGGCGTCGCAATCGGCAATATCCGGGTCGACGTTGCGCCCCTGCGCGCCAACAGCGGCGACCCGACGGCGACCTGGGTTCAAGAGGAGCTGCCGCGCCAGCTCGCTCAGGCGCTCGCCGGCCGCCTGACGCCGAAAGGCGCGCCGCTCGTCGTGCGGATCGATTCTCTCACCCTCGGGCCGAACAAGGACAGCCGCGCCTGGGACGACATAAGCGGCGTCGCAACGGTTGGGGGGGTCGCCCGGCCGGTGCGGGCGACGTCGAGACATTGGGCTTCGGCGATCGATGCGGCGACGATCGTGCAAACCAATCACGACCGTGTTTCGGCGGCCACGCAGGCGCTGGCGTTCTGGATCGCCCGAGATTTATGATCCGGCCAGTCGGTTTCCGCCGCCAAACAGCTTAATTTTCGAAGGACCGATTGAGCCTCCGTCGATTGAGCCTGTTTCACTCGAACCGCGGGCTTTGTCTTACTCCGCGGCTTGCGCCGGTTCCCACGGGCGCTCCTCGCGCTCGTGCTCGCGCTCGCGCTGCGCCTTCGGCGCCTTGGCTCTCTTCGACCCGGAGAGCCAGCGCGACAGCCGATCGAGATAGAGATAGATGACTGGGGTGGTGAACAGGGTCAGCGCCTGACTGACGATCAGGCCTCCGACCATCGTGTAGCCGAGCGGCTGGCGCATCTCCGAGCCGGTGCCGTGACTGAGCATCAAGGGCACGCCGCCAAGCAAGGCGGCCATCGTCGTCATCATGATCGGACGGAAGCGCATCAGCGCCGCCTTGCGGATCGCCTCGACCGGCGTCAGGCCGTCCTCGCGCTCGGCGGAGATGGCGAAATCGACCATCATGATGCCGTTCTTCTTCACGATGCCGATGAGCAGGATGGCGCCGATGAGGGCGACGAGGCTGAATTCGTAGCCGAACAGCATGAGGGTGGCGAGGGCGCCCAGGCCAGCCGACGGCAGCGTCGAGAGGATGGTCAGCGGGTGAATGAAGCTCTCATAGAGCACGCCGAGGATCAGATAGACGCAGACCAGCGCCGCGAGGATGAGCAGCGGCACGCTGGTCAGCGAATCCTGGAACGCCTGCGCGTTGCCCTGGAAGGTCGCCGTCAGGCCGGTCGGCAACTGGAGCTGTTGCATCGCGCGCTGGATCGCTTCCGTCGCCGGGCCGAGCGCCACCCCGTTCGCAAGGTTGAAGCTGAGCGTGATCGCCGGGAATTGTCCCTGGTGGCTGATCGAAAGGGGCGCGACCGGCGCCGTCGTCCATTTGGCGAAGGCGCTGACCGGCACCATCTGATTGGTCGTCGGCGAGCGGATGTAGATCTTGTCGAGCGTCGCGGGGTCGCCCAGCAGCTGCGGCAAGACCTCCATGATCACATAATAGGTGTTCACCTGGGTGAAATATTGCGTCACCTGGCGCTGGCCGAAGGCGTCGTAGAGCGTGTCGTCGATGAGCTGCGGCTGGATGCCGTAGCGCGAGGCCATGTCGCGATCGATCTTGAGGGTCAGCGTCGTGCCGGAGCTCTGCTGGTCCGTCGCGACGTCGCGCAATTGCGGCAGCGATTTGAGCTTGTCGAGAATCTTGGCGGCCCAGGCGTTGAGCTCCTCGAAATTGGCGTCCTGCAGCGTGTACTGGAACTGCGTTTTGGTGAAGTGCCCTCCGACCGTGACGTCCTGCGCCGCCTGCAGATAGACGCGCATGCCCGGCACCTGAGCGAGCTTCGGACGCAAGTCGGGCGATCACGTCGAACACACTGACGTCGCGATCGTCGCGCGGCTTGAGGGTGATGAACATGCGGCCGTTGTTCTGCGCCGAATTGCCGACGCCGGAGCCAATTCCCATCGCCATGGTGGCGACGGCCGGATCGGCGAGCACGATCCGCCCGACTTCCTGCTGCAGGCGATACATGACGTGGAACGAGACGTCCTGTCCGGCCTCGGTCGTTCCGAACAGAATGCCGGTGTCCTGCTGCGGAAAGAATCCTTTGGGAATGACGACGAACAGATAGCCGGTGGCGATCACCGTGCCGATGAAGGTGATGAGCGTGGGGAAGCGGTGGCGCAGCACGAAATCGACGCCGCGCTCGTAGCCGGCGGCGAGGGCGACGAAGCCTTTCTCGCTCAGTTTATAGATGCGGCCGTGCCGCTGCTGATCGCGGCTCTTGAGAAAACGCGACGCCATCATCGGGGTTAGCGTCAGCGAGACGAAGGCCGAGACGAAGATCGTCATCGCGATGGTGACCGAGAATTCGCGGAACAGGCGCCCGATGATGCCGCTCATCATCAGGAGCGGAATGAGCACCGCGACCAGCGAAACGGAGATCGATATGATGGTGAAGCCGATCTCGGCCGAGCCTTTGAGCGCCGCCTGAAACGGCTCTTCGCCCTCTTCGATATGGCGCGTGATGTTCTCGAGCATCACGATCGCGTCGTCGACAACGAAGCCGACGGATATGGTGAAGGCCATCAGCGAGAGATTGTCGAGGCTGTAGCCCGCGACCCACATGAGGGCGCAGGCGCCCAAGAGCGCCAGCGGCACCGTGATGCTGGGAATGATCGTCGCCCAGAGGCTGCGCAGAAAGATGAAGATCACCATCACCACGAGCATGATGGTGAGGGCAAGCGTGATCTCGACGTCGTGAACGGAAGCGCGAATGGTGGTGGTTCGATCGGAGAGAATGCTGACGTGTATGGTCGGCGGGATCGAAGCCTGCAGCGTCTTCAGAGTGCTTTTGATCGCCTCGACGGTGGTGATGACGTTCGCGCCGGGAATCTTGAACACCACGAGAAAGACGCTCGGCTTGCCGTTGCTCCAGGCGGCTTGGGTCGAGTCCTGCGGCCCCGCGATCGCCTGACCAACGTCGCGCACGCGCACCGGCGCCCCATTGCGATAAGCGATGATGACGTTGTTCCAGTCCTTGGCCTGGGTCAGCTGGTCGTTGGCCTGGATGGTGAAGGTCTGCTTGGGACCGATCAGCGCGCCTTTGGGGCTGTCGACGGTCGCGATGCCGATCTGCGCGCGCACGTCCTCGAGCTGCAGCCCCTTTTCGACCAGTTTGGCGGGATCGATCTGGATCCGTATGGCCGGGGTCTGCTGGCCGCCGACCCGCACGAGGGAGACGCCCGAGATCTGGCTCAGGTGCTGGGCGAGGATATTTTCGGCGGCGTCGTCGACGTCGATCACTGGCGCGACGTCCGACTGAACGGACAGGATGAGGATCGGCGTGTCGGAGGGGTTGACCTTGCGATAGGTCGGCGGACTGGGCAGATCCTTCGGCAATTGCCCGGCGGCGGCGTTGATCGCAGCCTGGATGTCGTTGGCGGCGGCGTCGATATTGCGGTTGAGATCGAACTGGACGGTGATCGCCGTCACGCCGAGCGAGCTCGTCGACGTCATCTGCGAGACGCCCGGAATCTGCGCGATCTGGCGTTCGAGCGGCTGGGCGACCGAGGTCGCCATCGTATCCGGCGAAGCGCCCGGCAGCGAAGCCGCGACCGTGATGGTTGGAAAGTCGACCTGCGGCAGGGGCGCGACCGGCAGCGACGGGAAGGCGACCAGCCCGACCAGAAGCACCGCGACCATGATGAGCGTGGTCGCGATCGGGCGATGGATGAAGGGGGCGGAGAGGCCCTTGTACATCGGCCTAGGTTCCGCTCCCCGTGTCGATCGAGACGATCGACCCGGGCTGAAGCAGGAACTGACCGGTCGTCACCACGCGGTCGCCTTCCTTCAGGCCATCGGAAATGACAGCCGTCTTCGTGTCCTCATGGGCGATTTTCACCTGACGCACTTCAGCGCGGTTCTGATCGTCTACGATAAACACGTAGAGGCCGTTTTGGCCATGTTGCACCACCTCGGTCGGGACAATCAAGACGCCCTTCTCGACACCGAGCTCCAGTCCCGTCGTGACCGCCAGCCCTGGCCAGAGCGCGTTGTCCTTGTTGTCGAATTCCGCCTTGAGCCGAATGGTCCCGGTCGCCAGATCGACCTGATTGTCGCTGATCGCCAGGCGCCCGGTCGCAAGCTTGCGGCCATCCGGGTTCATGACCGTCACCTGCGGCGAGCCGGCGGCCAGTTCCTCGTTGATGCGCGACACATACTCCTGCGGCTCGGCGAAGATCACGGAGATCGGCTGCAATTGCGCGATCGAGACGATCCCGGTCTGCTGGCTGGCGCTGACGAGATTGCCCTCGTCGATGAGGCGGAACCCGGCGCGGCCCGAGATCGGGGCTCGGATCGTCGTATAGTCGAGCTGCGTCTTCGCCGCATCGATCGCGGCGCTGTCGGCGGCGATCGAGGCGGTGAGCTGCAGCACCATTGCGTTCTGCGTGTCGAGCTGCTGCTTAGTGGCGAAGTCCTGCTTGGCGAGCGTGGCGAAGCGAGCGAGATCGAGTTTCGCGTTGGCGAGATTGGCCTCGTCCTGGGATTTCTTGGCGGCGGCCTGCTCGAGCGCGGCCTGAAATGGTCTGGCGTCGATCTGCGCCAGGAGATCGCCCTTCTTGACCATTTGGCCTTCGTTGAAGGCGATCTTCATGATCTGGCCGTCGACACGGGCCCGGACCAGAACGGTGTTGTAGGCCTGGACCTGACCGATGCTCTGCAGGACGACGGGAAAATCCGCGCGCTTGACCGGCGTTACGGTGACGACAATCGGCGCAGGGCCGGTCGTTGGAGAATGTTCGCCCTGGCCTTGCGCCGACGCCGTCTGGGCGGGCGGGGTCCAGATCCTGTCGTGCAGCTGGTGGGCGAGCCCGCCCGCGGCCGGGAGCCAACGGTCCACCGTTCCGGGCGCGTAAACGCCATAGGCGGCGGCTGCGCCGCACGCCAATATGGCGATCCACGCGAACCCACCGACTCTCATGGTCGAAAGCCTTTCTTCGCCCCCGCCCCAACAAACCGCGCAGACGAAGCGCCTTGACGGTGCGCACAAGTCCGCGCGTCGCGCCGGACTCCCAGCACGCAGCGTTTTCCGGCGCCGGTTCTCACGGGAAATCCGCCAATAACATTCTTTTCGCCGGCGCGGGGGGTCATCAACCAAATTTGACCGGCGCCCATTCCGGCGCGCCGGTCCGCGTCAGGCGCCCGGGAGGCGATCTAGAACGAGACGCTCTGCGGGATGAAGGCCCGAATGTCCGCCGCCGGAACGAAATACTTGGCGATGTCCGTCGTGCGGGTCGGCGCGCCAGGCTTCAAAGGGCGCTGAACGATCGAGATCTTGCGGCTTATGATCCCGAGCAGGCATAGATTGGCGGCGTCAAACACGGCGGAGCCGGAATTTCCGGTGGTGGCGACGTCGGCGATGTCGGTATCGAAACGCCCGCGCAGGTCAGCCGGAATCGCCTGGCGGGGCAAAACGTGGGAGGGGGCCGTTCCTTCAGGGATGGCGACGACGACCCTTTCGCCGGCGGAGGGCGGACGCTCGCACAGCGGCGTGCGGCGCATCTGCAGACCGACCGGCAGCCTCGTTCCGTCGACCGACAGAAGCGTCAGATCCACGCCCTCAAGGCTGCCTTGCTTGACGAGCTGAGCCGGCAGATCCTGCCCGGCGATCACCACGTGGGGCCTCGTTTGCGCGACGTCTCCGGCCACGTGCGCCGCCGTCAGAATGAGGCCGTTGCCAAGATAGACGCCATAGCCGGGCCATGACTGTTTCGGCGTTCGGTTGATATGGACGGCGAATGCCGTCAGGTCGGCAGGATCCGATTGCGCCCGACCCAGGGTCGGCGTCAGCGCAACCCCGAGCAGGGCCAGACCAAAGCACAAGACTTTCGCTGTGGCCGTCATGAATCCCTGCTCTGGGCGCGCCACCGCTCCTCGCCGGCGCCATCGGAGAGAGACGCCGAACCTACCAGACCTGGCTTAAGCAAACCTCTAAAAATGGGCGGATTGGAGGAGTGTGTTCAGAACCGTGCGGATCGGCTCGGAGAGCATATCCCAGCCTCGGCCCAAAAGCGAGGAGAACAGCCGAAAGAGACAGAGGATCTCGATCAGCGCCGCAAAAATGACGTTGAGGAATGTAGACCCTGCAGGGGTTTGCAGTCCCACCTCGTCACGCATCATATGATCATAGGGGATCTTCTGGACATAGGAAGACGTTCTTCCTAAAAATGAGAATACCGTCAGGCCAAAATATTGCAGTCGACCTGATATGACGAATATAAACGAATACAGTAATCCAATCGTCGCCAAGATAATTTCCGTATTACGGTCGTGGATATTATCGAAAACAAACCACGTCCCCGCCAGTATAACCAGCCCGACGACAAGTCGGAACAGAACCACCAGAGCGCTAAACATGGGGGAACCAGTTTGTGTCCATAGTGTTCTTAATGAACTCGCGGCGACGACGGGGCAATCCCATAGCTCGGCCAAATTTGCTTGTCCACATGTGGGCGCGGAGAGACAGAATTTCAGACGGTCCACCCCTTGTGGCGGTTCGAGAATTCGGCGCGGCCTGGTCGCGACAAGCAGCCTCCCCTTTTCAGCGGCTTGTCTTGGACCGAGATTTGCTCACACTGCACGCCGTCAATGCGGCGGCGCTCGAGGGCCGGCGAGCCCTGCGGTTCTATGCGACCGCCCGATCAGCAGTAGGTGGCGGTTTACCGTTGCTGCTGAATTTATCAACAAAGGATCGGGGATGTGCGAAGACCAGCGTTGGGCAGCCTTCCTCAATGAATTACGAGCCCGTAAATGACGACTGAGAGCCAAACCGCGCCTGAATTGGCGAGCAGGCTCGCCGGCGCCAACAACCGGCGGCTCTTGGCGCGGGGACGCGGCTGGCGTCTGCCGATCGCCTACGGCTCGATCGCCGCGACGGCGTTGGGCATCGACTTGGCGCTGATCCTCGGGAGCGCGACGTTTGCCGAGGCGCTTTATCACAACATTCCCGATGCGTTCGCGGGCGAATATTCTCACACCATCGCAGCGGCGATCTTTGTCGCCATTCTGTTCGTCGCCGCGATGCGGGTGCAGAAGCTCTATAGTCCTACCCGCCTGATGGTGTTCGACGACCAGGCTCGCAGCGTGCTGGGCGCCTGGTGCGGGGCTTTCCTGATCCTGGCGTCGGGCGTCTTCAGCTGGGGAGTGAGCCATGACCTTTCGCGTGGCGACGTCCTCCTGTTCTGGGCGACCGGCGTCGTGGCGCTTCTTGGGCACCGCGCGGCGTGGAGATTTGCGCTGCCGCGCGCCCTGGAAAGCGGCGCGCTGCGGGGCCGCACGATCCTCAGCCTGACCTGCGACGAGGGGGTTCCGCCACAATTCACCGACAATTTGGCTCGCCACGGCTATCACACGGTGGCCCACTTCCACATACCTGACAGCGGAGCGGGCGCCGACGAGGTCATCGAGAACGTCATTTCACTCTGCCGCACGTCCGATATTGAAGAGGTCATGCTGTTCGTCGATCCCGAGCACATGTCGAACGTGCGGTGGCTGGCGCAGCGGCTCAGGGTGCTGCCGTTGCCCGTGACGCTGGTTCCATTCGGAACACTCGCTGCATTGTTTCAGCGCGCGCGCTCCGACATTGGCGGTACGGTTGCGATCGAGCTTCAACGCGCGGCGCTGTCGCCGACGGAGCAGGTGGTCAAACGCGGGGTGGACATTGTTCTGTCGCTGCTAGGTCTGATTATCTTGTCGCCGATTTTGCTCGCCGCTGCGCTTGCGATCCGGCTCGACTTGCAGGGCCCGGCGCTGTTTCGGCAGACCCGGCATGGTTTTAACGGGCGGCCCTTCCGGATCTACAAGTTTCGCACCATGACGGTGATGGAAAATGGCGACATTGTTCAACAGGCGCAAAAGAGCGACAAGCGCGTGACGAGGGTCGGCCGGTGGTTGCGTCGGTACAGCATCGACGAACTCCCCCAATTGCTTAACGTTTTCCTGGGCGACATGTCGCTCGTGGGGCCGCGGCCGCACGCATCCGCTCACGAACGTCATTTCACATCGGTTATCGAGAAATACGCGTTCCGCCACCACGTGAAATCGGGTATAACGGGTTGGGCGCAGGTTCATGGCGCACGGGGCGAGACGGACACGCTCGATAAAATGCAGCGACGGGTCGAGCTCGATATTTGGTACATCAACAACTGGAGTATTTGGCTCGACTTCTCAATCATGATAAGGACTGCCCTCGTCGTCTTTATGAGCGACAATGCGCATTGACGACGCAATCAAGGACGAGAATGGGTCGGCGAACGCGCAAGGTTTGAGTTCTGAGGCGACGCGAGAGAAGCCACGCATGTCAATCGAGTCGCTAAAAACGGGGCCCGTTCGGCCCGCCTCTCTGGCGACCCGCGCCGAAAGTCGCGGCGTCAATCTGGCCTTCCTGGCAGCGCTTGCGGCGTCGTTCTTTGTCGCCTACTTGCCGACCTACCTGAGGCTCGCGGGGGGCGCTTGGCGCACCGAGCAGGAGGGACACGGTCCCCTCATTATGCTGGCCGCGGCGTGGCTGGCTTGGCAGCAGCGCGACAAGCTCCGAACCCTCGAATTCCGCCCGGCGCCCGTCGTCGGCTGGATCATTTTGCTTCTTTCCCTCCTGCTGATGGTCGTCACACGGTCGCAAGACATCCCGATGATCGAGGTTGCGACCCAGATCCCGGTGCTTTTGGGATGCCTGCTCCTCATCGGCGGTTGGCCGCTGGCCCGCGTCTTCGCCTTTCCGCTTGCCTTTCTTGTATTCTCGATACCTCCGCCGAACTGGCTGCTCGACGCGTTCACCGTTCCGCTGAAGGTATGGATTTCCGATATCGTATCCAACTTTCTTTACGATCTCGGCTACCCGGTGGCGCAGAACGGCGCCATGATCATGATCGGCTCTTACGAGCTCATGGTCAAAGACGCTTGTTCCGGCATGAATTCGATTTTCGCCCTGTCTGCGATCGGGGTCTTCTATATTCATGAGTTTGTGCGCGACCATCCGATCCGGAAGTTGGTCTTGATCCTGTCCATTGTTCCTATCACCATTCTGGCGAACGTTTTTCGCGTCGTGACGCTGGTCCTGGGAGCCTACTACATCGGCGTTGATACGATCGAGGGCCTGTTCCACGATCTCACCGGCATAGCCCTGTTCATCTTCGCGCTTGCCCTCTTCTTTCTTCTGGATCGCGTCCTCATCAGTGTCGAATTCCTGGTAGGAAAGGCGCTTCACCCCAAGGGCGGGCGAAGCGCCGCCTGAAGGCCAGCCGACAAAGTGGCCGCGCGCGGGGTTCGAACGAGGGTGAGCAGACTGAGGCTTTTCGCGCCTCGGGCCGGATTACGCATTGCTTTAGGTTTTCTGATCATGCTGGGGCGACGGGAACGGCTGAACTGACATTCCGCTCGGCCGAAACATTGGACCACAGAATGCATACGGTGTACGACTTCGTTAGCGTCATATGCTTCATCTGCATTGTACTTACCTATTTCATGTTCACCGAAGGGGGCATGAAAGTCTTGGCCCATTTCATGCTCCCGGCCGCGGCCTTCGCGATCGCCAACCAAGTTGGCAACGCCGGAATGAACGTCTTGGCTGTGATCCTGATCGTCGCAGGGATCGGCTACACCTTCATTATCGTCAGGCAGTAATCCGCGTCTGATTTGAAGCCTGCTTAAGCTATATACGCGGTCTGAACGCCCGCTGTTCGAAGCGACAGGCGCCGCAGAGCCCGGCTTGCCATCGTCGTGACGCAAGGAATCCGAATTCGAGCGCAAAAAGTCCGGAGAAAAGGGCCCTTGTTCAAAGCGTTCGGGCGTGCAGAAGCTCGGCCGACGCCAAAGGCCGCTCACCGGTCGAAATTTAGCGGTCGAGTTTAGCGGCTGACAAGTGCGGCCATCTATTGTTCGGGCCTGGCGGTTTCCCCGCTGTGACCGAGGCACACTGGCATGATCACCGCCGCAGAGATCCAAACGATCCACTACAACGATCCGGACGCCGTTTTGCCAGGCATCGATACGATGACGGGCAATCCGTATGCGACCTCTTCGCTGCTCGACGTCACAAAAATCACTCAGAACTCCAGTGCCCCCTACTATTATTCCCCAACCGCAAATATCGTATACGTCGATCAGGCCGGCGCCGTGCTCAGCGGCATCAATTTTGGCGACGCGACGGTGATAATCCGGGCCAACAATGTCACGATCAAGGACTGCACGTTCGCCGGCACGAGCAGTTTTTGGGCAATAAGGCAAAACCCTACCTTTAGCGGCGCCACAGTGGAGAACTGTACGTTCATAGGCAGCAAATCGCCGACTGAGACCAATGTGTGGATCACTTCCAATCTGGCCATCACCATCGAGGCCAATACCTTTCTGAATTCGCCGGTCGACGCCGTCACGATTCAGCAGGGAGTCGTTGACGGCAATTACTTCTCCGGCGAGGGATATGCGCCGGGAGCTCACGGTGACGCGATCTACGTGACGGCATCAACGGGGCCCACCACCATCACCAACAATTTGATTGATTCGACGGTAAACGCCGACGCCCCCGGGGCCTCCAGCAGCGCCATTCGGATTACCAATGAATTCGGCGACGCGGATAATGTGACCGTTTCGGGCAATTATCTGCTCGGCGCTGGATATACGGTCTACGTCTCAGCTGCGAGCACCCCTTACACGTTCAGCAACATATCGGTCACGAACAATGACATTGGTTTCGGATTGTACGGCCCATATTATCCCGGCACCGATACCCTCGCGACCGTCACCGGGAACACGATCGTCGACTTCTCGAATCCCACCGCTTCGAATCAGGCCCAAGCGGCCTATCAGGCTGGTGGGGTTCCGACGACCACGGTCTTGGGCAATGGCGTCGCGTCGGCGCGCTTAAGCGCTCTCCCGGGCGAAACGAATTTTGTCGGCGGCTTCGGCCTACAATATCTGTACGGCGGCCAGGGCGCGAACATTCTCACCTATCTCGCCGTTGGCGACGGCGGCGACCGGGCGTCCGCTTTCGATCCGGCGAAGGACGTGATCGATCTCAGCCACATCGACGCCGACATCACCACGGCCGGCGTCCAGAATTTCACCTTCATCGGCTCCGCCCCATTCAGCGGCGGCGCTCAGGTGCGCTATCAGCTCAATCCGTCGAATGACACCACCCTCGTCCAGGCCGCGCTGGCGGGCGACCCCACCGCCGATTTTTCCATCACGCTCTCGGGACTGCTGCCTCTCACCGCCGCCAATTTCGCGCTCACGGCGTCCCAGTCGTCCGCTGATCTGGCGAACGGCGTCGCGTTGTCGTTTAAAAAGGTTACGACGGTCGCCGGCGCGGCGACAGAATACGCGTATACGAACGTTCAGGGCCGAGCCTATACATCATACCAATCGTTCTACGGCTCCGCTTTCGCAGACCTTGCGGCGGACAATCTGAACCTGAGCTCGAACGCAAACGAACTCGCCCTCTACGACCCCGGTCAGACGGTCACGAGGGGCGGCGGCGCCGAAAGCCTGCAGGTGGCGGGGATGGGCAGCGATCCGCTCACCTACCACGCCGTCGAAACCATCGACGCGACGGCCGGCGGCAGCCAACAGTTCATCTTTAGCGCCGGCTTCGGCAAGGAGACGATCAACGGCTTTTCCGCCTCGGGCGCAACGCCGGACACGATCCAGCTGGCGAAGTCGGCGTTCTCCTACCTGACCGCCGGCATGACGCAGGCGGAGGACCTTGCGGCCGTGCTGTCCCAAGCCACCAGGAGTTCATCCGGCCTGACGATCTCCGACACGCACGGCGACAGCCTGACCATCGCGGGACTGACGCCCTCGATGATCGCCGTCAACCCTGCCATGCTCGCATTCACGTGAATTAAGGCCGAGGGCCCGAGCCAATCGCCGGCCTGTCCGATGGACCGGATGGCCCGTCGCGTAAAGCAGGGCGAGGCTGCGTCGGAGCGCAAACACAACCTGAGAGCGAGCCCGGCGCAAAAATAAAAGCCAGTAAGCGCCAGTAAACGCTAGTAAGCGCTAGTAAAATTGCTGGCGTTTACTAGCGCTTATTTTTCCGAATCGGGACTTTTCAATGGGTTGCGACCAATTCAAACAAAAAAATCCTGGCTCCTGTCTCAAGTTGTATTCGAACCGTCTTTTCCCACTCCTCGATCGCCGCCCGGAAAGGGGCGCCCTGGACGATCGGCCAAGCAGGATAAGGTATAGCATAAGATTCAGCTTGTCGCAAGCAATTGCGCAAATTTCTGATTCGCGCCGCCGTCGAGCAGGCGGAGGCCGGCTGTTTATAGCGCGTCCTTCTTCGGCAGGGGGGAGGGGTGAGGCGTTCGCGCGGCAAACTGGCCGGGGTTCTTGTGTCCAGTTGGGCGCCGGTGCGCTCCGGGGGGATGGAGGCTCGCGAGGAACGCCCAGGCCTCTTTCGTCCAGCGGGCGTCGGCGAGGGCGTGGTGGCGGCTTTCCTTCTGGTGGGGCAGCTCGGGATCGCCAAGCTCGATCGCCCATTGCTTGATGTCGAGGCAGAGCTGGGGAAAGTGGAACGGCAGCTCCTCGAGGGCGCCGAAAAGCCCGACGAAAGCGACCCAGTCAAAGGCGGGGAAATAGCCCCAGAACACCGGATGCTCGTCGCCGTCGGTGAAATTGCGCAACGCATAGCTGAGATATTCGCGGCTCATCCCCTTGCCGTCGAGCTGCGGGCGGACGTTTTCGAGCGTCCATGGGTTCGCCTTCGACCAGTCGACCTCGCTGCTCTCGGCATAAAACTCGCGCCCGTTCTCGTCGACGAGCCCGATGCTGATGAGATCGATCGTGAACGGATGCGCGATGAACTCGGTGTCGAGCCAGTATTTCATCGATGGGCGGCCCACGGCGTTGTGAGAGAATTCTCAACCGCCCTTTCTCGCACGAGACTCAGGAACGCGGCAGCCCCCTCCGGCGGCCACAGGCGCGCCGCATAATCCACCTCCACGCCCCCGCCATTGATGCCTGCTCAATCAAGTGGCGGCGCCGCTCGGTCGGAGGCCAGCCGCGCGGCGAGGACGAAGGTCTGCGCCCGTGTTATGATCTCAGGACAAGCAAGGGAATCGAGACATGCGGGTCGCCGTGGTCAAAGCCGCTCACGATGATGAGGCCGGCGTCTGGTATGTCGAGCACTCCGACGTCGAGGGCCTGCATGTCGAAGGGGAGACCTTCGAGGCGTTTTGCCGCAATGTCGCGAGCGCAGTCGGGGATCTGCTCGAAGGCGAGGGCGGCGAAGCCCATATCGAAATTATCGCGCACGCCTCGATACGCGCCCGCGTCGCCGCGTGAAGGATTTCGGCAAGCCCGTGCGCGACAAGTTGAGCGAAGCGGGTTGCACCTTTCATCGTCGCGGCAAAGGCGACCACGACATCTGGATCACCGGGCAAGGCAAACGGATTGTCGTCCCGGTCCACATCAAGTCGCGCCACACGGCGAACGGATCTAAGGACGCGGGCCTGCCCAAGGCGTTCTGAAGGAGTCGAGTTGCGCGCAGCTTCCAGGTCGGAGCTGGATCGCGCTCAAAACTCAGACTTGCCAGCCGATACGCATTATCTTCAGCGGCAGCGCGGAATGGCGTACGGCTGCCTATTCCGCTGATTCAGTCCGCATCCAGCGAGGGTGTTCTCTGCAATGGATGTATCTGTTGGCCAAATCCTGCCGAGAAGTATCGCAGACTCGCGGATCTCAATGTTCCTTACGTATGCCCACCATCGCCTCCCTGCCGGTATGCTACATAGAATAAAGAATTGAATCTAGATACGCGACAAACGATTACCGCTTTGACGCGGCGCTCCGGCCGCGCCGACCGCAAACAATATAGTGGCCGGTTGAGAATAAGAGAGCAGCGACGTCCAAGCCCATCGCTTCCTGCCCCGATCATCCCTGGCCGCATGAGCCCAAGATTACCCCGAGCGACAAAAAGCGATACCGAAACAGGATTAGTCACGCTTCGCCATGCTCCCTTTACCGCGAAGCGTAACACTGTTTCTCTTCACCATCGCGGCGCTCCAGCAAAGCGCCGTCGCGTGAACCCTCGGCCCCCTACCGCCTCGGCGAACTCCGCCTCGCCAGCTCGACCGACACGAGCTGGCTCACCCCGCGCTCGGCCATGGTGACGCCGAACAGGCGGTCCATGCGCGCCATGGTGATCGGGTTGTGGGTGATGGCGACGAAGCGGGTGTCGGCGCGCTGGCGCATCGCCTCGAGCAGGTCGCAGAAGCGCTCGACATTATAATCGTCGAGCGGCGCGTCGACCTCGTCGAGCACGCAGATCGGCGCCGGATTGGTGAGGAACACGGCGAAGATGAGCGCCAGCGCCGTCAGCGCCTGCTCGCCGCCGGAGAGAAGGGTCAGCGTCTGCGGCTTCTTGCCCGGCGGCTGGGCGAGGAGCTCGAGTCCCGCCTCGAGCGGATCGTCGGATTCGATCAGCTGCAGTTCCGCCTGGCCGCCCTCGAACAGGGTCGAGAACAGATCCTTGAAATGGCCGTTGACCACATCGAAAGCGGCGACGAGCCGCTCGCGCCCCTCCTGATTGAGCGTGCCGATCGCGCTGCGCAGGCGCTTGATCGCTTCGGTCAGATCATCGCGCTCGGAGACAAGCTTGTCGCGGCGCGCCCAGAACTTCGACCAGCTCGTCGTCGGCGCGCAGGTTGACCGCGCCGAGCCGCTCGCGCTCCTGGCGCAGGTTCTCGAGCCGGCGCTCGACCTCGACGCCGCCGGGCAGGGGTTTGTCGGCTTTATGATCGGCAAGCGCGGCGAGGCCTGCCGGCTCGCAATCGAGCTCGCTCGCGATCGCGTGCCTAAGCTCTTCGTCCCTTGCGCTCGCCCCTTCCAGGCGCTGTTCGGAGGCCGCGCGCTGCTCGCGCGCGGCGCTCATCGCTTCGAGCGCCGCTCGCGCTGCGCGATCGGCGTCGGCGAGCGCGGTTTCGCCGAGCGCAAGCGCGTCGGCGGCCTCCTGGCGCGCGGATTCCGCTTGCGCATGCTCGTCGGCGAGCGCGCGGCGAGCGCGGGCGAAATCGGTCGGCGCGTCGGCGAGTCCGGCCTTTTCCTGCTCCGCTTCCGCGCGGCGCTCGGCAAGTTCGGCGATGCGGCTTTGCGCCCGATCGCGCCGCTCATCCCAGGACGACCGCTCGGTCGTGATCGCCGCGCGGCGTGCGGCGCGCGCCGCGGTCTCGCGGGCGATCGATTGCGCCGCGGCTCGCGCCTCGGCGAAAGCGGTTCGCTCGCCCGCCGCCAGGGCGCGCGCGCTTTCAAGGCTCTGCGCCACGTCATCGCCCGGCCCGAGCTCATCAAGCGCGGTCTCGGCGCTGGCCTTGCGCTCGGCGGCTTCATTGCGCGCCGCGCCGGCGCGTGAAACGGCCTCCTCGAGCGCCGACAGGCGCGACAGGGTTTTGGCGCGCTCGCGCTCGAATTGCGCGAAGGCGTCGCGGGCGGCGTCCGAGGCAGTCCGGGCGGCGCGGGCGCGCTGACGCCAGTCGGCCTCCGCGGCGGCGGCTTCGCGGGCCGCGCTCGCCGCGCTCGCGGCTTCGGCGCTGAGCGCCGCCGCGGCCTGGCGCGCCGCCTCGGCTTCGCGTTCAAGGTCGCCGAGGCGATTCTTTTCCGCCAGGCGGCGCGCCGCGGCGCTCGGCGCTTCGGCCGCGGCGACGAAACCGTCCCAGCGCCAGAGGTCGCCTTCCAGCGAGACCAGCCGCTGGCCGGGCTTGAGACGATCGGCAAGCCGCTTGCCTTCCGCGCGCGCGACCACGCCGACCTGGGCCAGGCGACGGGCGAGCGCAGGCGGCGCGGAGACGCGCGAGCCAAGCGGATCGGCGCCGACCGGCAGCAATGGATCCTCCTCGGCCGGCGCGATCAGCGACCAGTGCGCCGGCGCCGCCTCGTCGACCGAGGCGTCGAGATCGTCGCCCAGCGCCGCGCCAAGCGCGGCCTC
This sequence comes from uncultured Alphaproteobacteria bacterium, assembly GCA_963802615.1. Classification (GTDB taxonomy): domain Bacteria; phylum Pseudomonadota; class Alphaproteobacteria; order Rhizobiales; family Beijerinckiaceae; genus Roseiarcus. Next base: position 88,639 of record CAWDKC010000039.1, on the reverse strand, counting down.
ATAGCCGCGCGCGACACTGACCGCGTCGACCGCGCGCGGCCAGGGCCCGCTCGAGTCGGAGCCGAGAAGGCCCGCGACCGTGCGCGCCTCCGTCTCCAGCCTCTGCGCTACGCGTTCGGCCTCAGCCAGGGGCGCGCGATGGCGCGCTTCGCTGGCGCGAGCTTCGGTGTGGCGCTCCTCCGCAGCCTGCGTTTCACGCTCGGCGGCGGCGAGCGCCTCGGCCAGCTCGGCGAAGCCTTGCGCGCGCGCCGCGCGCTCCGTCTCCTCAAACCCCGCCGCGCTGAGCGCGCCGCGCTCGCGCTCGATTCCGGCATATTCAGCCTCAAGCCGCGTGAGGCGCCGCCCCTCCTCTCCGGCCGCATCATTGAGCGCCCGGCGACGGGCGCTGAGGTCCGACGCCGCCGCCTGCGCCTCGGCGAGCGCGCTCTCGGCGACGGCGAGGCGGGCTTGAGCGCTCTCCTCGGCTTCGCGCGCCCGGGCGGCGTCCTCGTCGGCTTGCGCCCCATCCTGAGTAAGCGCGGCGTCCTCGGCCGCGAGCCTGTCCATGACGCCGGCGGCGTCGGCGATCAGCGCTTCCTCGCGCTGAAGGTCGCCCGCGAATTGCGCGAGGCGCCGCTCGAGCTCCGCCTCGCGCTCCCTGGCGCGCTTCTCTTCCGCTTCGAGCGCCTCGCGGGCGAGCGCGATCCGGTGCAGGGCGGCCCCGCGGCGCGCTTCCTCGTCGCGCAAGGCCGGCAAGGCTGCGGCGGCGAGCGCCTGCAGGCGCGCCGCCTCCGCTTGCGCCCGGGTGCGCTCAGTGACTTCGAGGAGGTCGGCGTCGAGCCGCCGGCGCGCATCGGCGAACGCCGCCTCATGCTCGCGCCAGGCAATGAGGCGGGCAAGCGCCTCCTGGCGGCGGATCGCGCCGGCAAGTTCGCGGTAGCGGTTCGACTGGCGCGCCTGCTTCTTGAGGCTCTCGACCTGGGCGTCGATCTGCTTGAGAACGTCCTCGACGCGGATGAGATTGTCCTCCGCGCCCTTGAGCCTGAGCTCGGCTTCGTGCCGGCGCGAGTGGAGGCCGGAGACGCCCGCGGCCTCTTCCAGGATCAGCCGGCGCGCCTGGGGCTTGGCGGAAATGATCTCGCCGATCTGGCCCTGGCGCACCAGCGAGGGCGAGCGCGCTCCGGTCGAAGCGTCGGCGAACAGGAGCTGCACGTCGCGCGCGCGCACCTCCTTGCCGTTGACGCGATAGGTCGAGCCATTGTCGCGCTCGATGCGCCTTGTCACCTCGATGCGTCTCGGAATCATTGAAGGCGGCGGGCGCGCGTCGGTCGGAATTGCTGAGCACAAGTCCAACCTCGGCGTTGTTGCGCGAGGGCCGCCTGCCTGAGCCGGAGAAGATGACGTCCTCCATGCCGGAGGCGCGCATGTTCTTGAACGAGTTCTCGCCCATCACCCAGCGCAGCGCCTCGACCAGGTTCGACTTGCCGCAACCGTTCGGCCCGACAACGCCGGTCAATCCCGGCTCGATCCTGAACTCGGCGCTGTCGCAAAAGCTCTTGAAGCCGGTCAGGCGCAAGCGCTCGAATTTCATCGTACTGACCCTTCGGTCCGGCTCGGCGCCCTTTGCGCCGCTCGCAATCGTCTCTGCCTCCGGCGAATCATTTTTTCGCGAGGCCCATGCAGGGTTTAGCGGCCACAGGGGAGTCGCGCAATCAACCCCGACGGGAAGAAAACTTGTGCGAAACCGAGGGATCGCCGCAGGGCTAAGGCCACAAATGCGCGGCGAGCGGCCGCGTTTGCAGGCCGATCGGCCCCGGGCGAAGGCCGCTCTCTTTGCGCTTCACGGCCGCGTCTGCCCGTCGCCGCGCACCCGATACTTGAACGTGCAGAGCTGCTCGACCCCGACCGGCCCGCGCGCGTGCATGCGCCCGGTGGCGATGCCGATCTCGGCGCCGAAGCCGAACTCGCCCCCGTCGGCGAACTGGGTCGAGGCGTTGTGCAGGACGATCGCCGAATCGACCTCCTTCAAGAAGCGCTCCGCCGCGGCCTTGTCCTCGGTCACGATGCAGTCGGTGTGGTGCGAGCCGTAGGTCTCGATATGGTCGATCGCCGCGTCGAGACTGTCGACGACGCGCGACAGAGATGATCGCGTCGAGATATTCCGTGCGCCAGTCCTCCTCGCTCGCCGGCGTCACCCGCGAATCGACCTCACGCGCCGCCGCATCGCCGCGCACGGCGCAGCCCGCCTTGATCAGCGCGTCGATCAGCTTGCCCAGCAGGCACGGGGCGACGGCGCGATGCACCAGCAGCGTCTCGGCCGCGCCGCAGACTCCAATGCGTCGCATCTTGGCGTTGACGACGATCCTCAGCGCCTTGTCGAAATCCGCCGCACGATCGACGTAGACATGCACGACGCCTTCGAGATGGGCGAACACCGGCACCCGCGCCTCGCGCTGAACCCGCTCGACCAGGCTCTTTCCCCCGCGCGGCACGATGACGTCGAGCGCGCCGTCGAGGCCCTCCAGCATCTCGCCGACCGCCTCGCGGCGCGGCGAAGGGCGCGCGTGTAATCGCAGCCCCGGCAGACCGGCTTCCTTCAAGCCCGCGACCAGGCAGGCGTGGATCGCGGCCGACGAGCGAAAACTGTCGGAGCCGCCGCGGAGCACCACCGCATTGCCGCTCTTGAGGCACAGCGCGCCGGCGTCGGCGGTCACATTCGGGCCGGCTCTCGTAGATCACGCCGACGACGCCGAGCGGCGTCGCCACCCGCTCGATGATCAGGCCGTTGGGGCGGGTGAAGGTCGCGAGCACCCGCCCGACCGGATCGGGCAAGGCGGCGACCTCCTCGACGCCCACGCGCCATCGCCTCGATCCGAGCCGGATTGAGTGTGAGCCGGTCGATCAACGCCGCGCTCAAGCCCTTCGCGCGGGCCTCCGCGCAATCGAGTTCGTTGGCGGCCAGAATCTCGCCCACCCGTTCGCGCAAGATTCGCGCCGCGGCCGTGAGCGCGCGGTTCTTCTTCTCCGCCGGCGCGTTGGCGACCTCACGCGCGGCGGCGCGCGCCTTCGCTCCGATTTCGCGCATCGCGGCGCGGACATCGGTTTCCGGCTCGACGATCTGAACAACCGACATAAGCTCCCCACGACCCTCCACGCTCCTGACTTAGTCAGCCCATGGAGAAAAGACCATTCCCCGATATATGCAGCCCAGCGCTGGAAAAGGAAAACTTTTGGAACGCGCCGAACTTCGCCAGATCGTCGCGAAGAATTCACGCTCTGACAAGAGCGCAGAAACACCCATGGCGTCCACTTCACCCCTTGGGTCGGAAGGCCGTGCAGAACTGGGGATTTGTCTCCAGCCGCGCGCCGCCAATGAGGTCGATGCAATAGGGCACCGCGGCGAACACCGCGTCGAGGCAGGTGCGGATCGCCGCCGGTTTGCCCGGCAGATTGATGATGAGGCTCGAGCCGCGCGTGCCCGGCGACCTGGCGCGACAGAATGGCGGTCGGGACCTCGGCCAGGCTTTTCAGCCGCATGAGTTCGCCGAAGCCGGGCAGCATTCGGTCGCAGACCGCCTCCGTCGCTTCCGGCGTCACGTCGCGCGGGGCGGGTCCGGTGCCTCCCGTTGTGAGAATAAGCGAACAGAGCGCCTCGTCGGCGAGGGCGACCAGCGCCGCTTCGATCGCCGGCCGCTCGTCGGGCACGACGCGCCGCTCAGGCCGCCATGGCGTGGCCAGAAGCTCCTTCAGCGCCGCCTCGATGCCCGGGCCGCCCTTATCCTCATAGATTCCGCGCGAGGCGCGATCGGATATGGTGACGACGCCGATGGGAATGTCCGCCATGGAGCTTAAGCTCAATCCTCAATCCACGCCCTCGGCGCGACGCCGATCAAGCGGCTTCAACCCAGCATAGCGCCATTCGATCCGCGACAAAATTCCCGTTCGCGCAGGGGCGCCAATCAGCGCCCGACCCCGGCCAGCGCGTCGATGGCCTCCTGCACGCTGCGGAAAACATGGTCGCGGCCGATCAGCGCGAACAATCCGAGCCGCGCGAAACTCTCCTGCGCGCGCACCGATTCGAGCCGCGCGACGGCGACGTCGACGCCCCGGCCACGCAGCCGGCGAACGAGTTCGGCGAGCACCGTCGCGCCGGTATAGTCGATCTCGACCAGCGCATTCGCCTCGATCACGATCAGCTTTGGCGGCGGATCCTGACTGCAGAAGCGCTCGATGGCGCGGCGAAAATTATAGGCGTTGAGAAACGACAGCGGCGCCTGCAAGGCGATCACCCGCACGCCAGGCAGGAGCTCGCCTTTCGCATCCTTGTCGCGCGGCCACCAGACCGACGTGCCTGGAATCCGCTCGAATTCGATCGCCTCGGCGCGCGTGATCGTCCACACGCCATGCAACAGCGACAAGAGGACGCCGACGCCGACGCCCTGCTCGATCGGCAGCGCCAGGATCGCGACCGCAGTCGCGAGAATCAGCAGAAACTCAGCCCGGCTTCGCCTCCACACCTCGCCGATCACGCCGAGCCGCACGAGACGCATTGCGACAAAGAGCAGGACGCCCGCCAGCGCCGCGGAAGGCAGGTGGGCGAGCGCTTTGCCCGCGAATAGGAGAACGCAGAGCGCCGCCGCCGCTGAAAGCAAGCCCGCAAGCTGCGACCTGACGCCCGCCTCCGCGGCGATCGCCGTCGAAGGAGGGCTTGCATCCACGGGGAAGGCGCCAATGGCGCCTGCAAAGGCGTTGGCCGCTCCGACGCCGATGAAATCCCGGTTCACGTCCGGGCCGTCCGCGCCATTGGGGAAAGAGCGCGTCGTCGCAGCTGTCTGCACCATCACCACCAGCGCGATGAGCACGGCGAGCGGCGCGACGACGCGAATGTCGTCCCAGGAAATCGCAGGCAGGGACAGATGGAGCGCTCCGCCGGTGAGCGGCCCGAGGGTCGCTGCCCCGCGCGCCTCGAGACCGAGCGCGACCGTCGCCAATTCCGCAAGGCAAAGACCAATGAGAGCCCCGGGAAAACGTGGGCTCAACGCTTCGCCGGCGAGCATGATCGCAAGCACGCCGAGGCCGATCGCCAAGGTCCAGGGATTGGCCGCGGGAGCGCGCGCGACGAGGGCCAGGGCCTCCTGAGCAAGCGAGCCATGGCCCGGCTCGACGCCGAGCACCGCGGGGGCCTGCAGAACGAGAATGTGACCGGCGATGCCGATGAGAAATCCTGTCGTCACCGGAATGGACAGAAGATCAGCGACGAAGCCGAACTTGAAGGCGCCGGCGCAAATGAGAATGAGCCCGACCGCGAGGCTGAGCGCCGCCGCGGCCGCTGCGTAATGCTCCGGTCCCGCGGCGGCGAGCACGGCCAGCGCGCCGGCGAAAATCGGCGCGATGGTCGAATCTGCGCCGACCGAAAGGCGCCGGCTGTCGCCGAACAGCGCGAACCCGATCGCGGCGGCGATGAGGGCGAGCAAACCGATCTGAGGCGTGAGGTTGGCGAGACGGGCAGTCGCCATCTGCGAGGGAATGGCGATCGCGGCAAGCGTCAGGCCGGCGACCACGTCGGCGCCGAGGTCGCCAGGACGCCAGCCGGCGAAAGAGCGCAAAATCGGCCAGGGACGGCCGGCGGGCGCGCCGGAGGTCTCGTTGGTTTGCTGCGTCACCTCATGCGTGCTTTCAACCGCCGAAACATTGTCGATCGTCCTGCCGACGCAGGCCCCCGAGCCGCGCGAAACCGCGTCGGATCGTCTCTTCCGAGCCGTATCCGCATCGCGCAGCGATCCGCTTGGCTGGCAGGGGGATGTCGGCGAGGAGTTGCCGGGCCGCCTCGACGCGCAGCCGCTCGCCCGCGCGCGCGGGCGTCAGGCCGTCGCCTCGCGATAGCGGCGCAGGAAGGTCCGCCCGGGCGAGCTGATTGCAGGGCGCGAAGAAACAACGCGTCGGGCGGCCGCGCCTCTGCGCCAGGTTCCGAACTCACCTCGACCAACAGCTGACGGTATAAGAGCAATGTTTTTTCACTTATCGGGACCGGTGCTATACCTTCCCACTCGCTGGATCGATGCGGGCGCCTTAGCCGGTTTCCTGAGGAATCGAAGGCGCTCGAGAGGTTTTGCGCACAATCTGAGCCGGGAGTCGTAATTTTTATTCGAATCCATTGTAACCTTTTGAAAAGTCCAGATCCGAAAAAATAAATCCGAGCGATTCGGCTTGGTCTTGCTTCGCCCGGGTTCTCGCTTTGGTTGTGTATGTGGCTGAGCCAACGCGCGCGGCGCCATTTTGACGATCGGCGCGATCAACGTTATCGTATGGCGACGTGGGCGCCGCAAGCAACAACCAAAAGTTGCGCACCGGGCCCCGGAGGGGCGTTTATTCGCCGGGACCTTTGTCCCAGCCTTGCCCGCGACATCGCCGTCGCCTCTCAAGTAAGGAGCAGCCGCCTTCATCGTGGCGTAAGCTCCCCATAGTCTAAGATACAATTGGGGAGTTCGAGCGCAAGGCATAGTGCAGAGGAGTCATGGTGAGCAGAAAGCCTCTTAAGACAAGTTTCGCCATCAATCTCCTCAGCCCTTTGATCCGGGTGGCGATCGCCTTTGTGACCACTCCGATCTATCTCCATACCGTCGGCGAGGCCCGATTCGGCGTGATAACGATCGTATGGACCCTGCTTGGCCTGTTTGGCTTCATGGACCTCGGGCTTTCGCGAGCAGCGACCAACGCGTTGTCCAGGCTTCGAGACGCGCCGCAACCGGAGCGCGCCCGCGTGCTGCTCACGACAATGGCTCTCAACTTCGGCTTCGGGATAATCGGCGGCCTCCTCCTCCTCTTCGTCGGCAAATTCCTGATGGGACGGTTCATCTCCCTGCCGGACGATTTGGCGCAGGAGCTTGCAACGGCTCTCCCGTGGATGGCCTGCCTTTTGCCGATGACGCTGGTTTCCGCCTCTGCCGGAGGCGCGCTGGAGAGTCGCGAGCGCTTTTTCCTTGTCGCTTGCATTCAGGTGGCCAGCCTCAGTCTGAGCCAAATTGCTCCCGTTATCGTGGCCGTCGCCGTCAGTCCGTCGCTCGCAGTGGTCATACCTGCCACCGTGATCGCTCAAGCGACGGGCGTTGTCGTCATGCTTATGATCGTCACTCGGCTGGAAGGACCGTTCTCGTTTCGGGCGCTCGACTGGAGAGAGGGGCGGACCTTGCTTGGATACGGCGGGTGGATGGCCATCACCAACATGATGTATCCCGCGCTCGCCTCCGCCGACCAGTTTATCATCGGATCACTCGTGGGTGTTGCGGCGGTCGCCCATTACGCGGTGCCGATGAGTCTCGTTCTCCGGAGCAACGCCATCCCGGTCGCCTTCGGGCGCACGTTTTTCCCACGCATGTCCAGTTTGTCGGGCGATGCCGCCTACGCGCTCGGAACACGGGCGCTTTCGACGATGGGGTACGGCTTCGCCATGGTCTGCGCCCCGGCGATTATCCTCTCCCCGACCCTGTTCCGATACTGGATTGGCCCGGATTTCGCGCTTGCCGCGGCGCCTGTGGCGCAGATCCTGTTCTTTGGCATCTGGGTATGGGGAGGGGGCTTCGTCGCCTTCACTCTCCTCCAGAGCCAGGGCCGGCCTGACTTGACCGGCAAACTGCACATGGCCGAGGCCTTGCCATTTCTGGGCATTGTTTGGCTTTTGACGATGCGGTTCGGGATTAACGGCGCGGCCATAGGCTGGTCTCTACGCGCTGCTTTGGACGCATGCGTCTTGTTCTGGATGGCCGGGATGAGAAGAGCGGACGTATTGGTCGCATTGGCGCCCCCGGCTGCCCTGCTCTTGGCGAGCGCGGCGGCGGGCCACTTTTTTGGCTCCTCTCTGGGGCCTGCCTTGCTTTCCGCATGCGTGGCCGGTTTGATCTCGCTCGCCTTAAGCTACGCCCTCTGCGATGACTGGCGGCTACTGTTACAGGGGGCGCTGGCGCGGGGACGGCGGTTCTGCGGCGGCTTGATCCTCAGCTCCAGACGCGCGCAGGCCATCAAAACGACCCCACAGGAGTGACGTGCGAGCGACATTCGCCGGTACGCCGCTCCGCGAGGACGGCGGCTCGCATTGTCGACCGCGACGCCGCTAGCTAATACCTAGCCGGTGAACCAGTTCTCCGATCATGCGGCGCCTTGCGCTGTTCGCGGACACGCGCCGCCAGCACTGCTCCTTTCGCTGCACCCCCACGAGAAGACGCGCCGCGAATTGCGCTCTTTGGCTGGGCGCGGGTATTGTATCTTCTAGCCGTTCCTCTTCGCTCCAACCTTCGAGGTTCGTCATGCCGACCCGTGTGGTCCTGGTGGGTTGCGGTTGGTTCGCTTGTGTTGCTCACATTCCAGCCCTCCGGCGGCTTGAAGGAGAAGGCCGCATAAGAGTTGTTGGGCTTTGCAGCCGATCCGAAACGTCGATCGCGCGCGCGAGTGGCTTGTTTGCGCGCCAGGACCTCAAGCATTTCCTGTCGCTCGAACAAGTTGCGCAAGATCCGGACGTCGATCTTGTGGACCTGACCCTGCCAATCGAGGTTATGCCCGAGGCGATCAAGCTTTTTCTCTCCGCCGGAAAGCATGTGATCAGCGAGAAACCCTGCTCGCCGTCAATGGCGACGGGGATAGAACTGATGGAGCATCACGCCCGGCTCGCCCGGCCCGTCGTCTGGGCGGTCGCCGAGAATTGGCGTTTCAAAAAAACTACGCAAATGGTTGAGGATATCGTCGCAAGCGGCGCGCTGGGCGAGATCCGCTTCGCCGATTTTGATTATCTCGCGTTCCAAAAGCCTGACAATCTGCGTTGGCGGGGATCCCCGGGATATGCTGGAGGTTACGTGCTCGATTCCGGCGTTCATTTTGTCGCACTGTTACGCAAGATCGTTGGCGAGATCGAGGAAGTCAGCGCGTCGGTCAGCCAGCGCGTTCCGTATCTGCCCCCTGCGGATAGCGTCACGGCGATCCTGTCCTTCGCAAGCGGCGCCGAAGGGGCCTACCGTCTGACTTTCGCCGCGCCCTACTCGGCAGGAGACCAGGGCCTGAGATTGACTGGCTCGAAGGGGACGTTGCTCGCCGGATTCAATCGCTTTAGCCCGCGCGACTTTCGTCACAACTGGATACGGGTCCAGACCGGCGCCCGAAAGCGTTTCGTTCCGGTCATGGGCGATCTCTTCGTGTCAGGCGGCGTTTATGAGACCCTTTCTCACTGCATCGACGCCGTTCAACAGGGCGCGCCGTTGGTGAGTTCTCCGGCACAGGCCCTTCGGGACGTCGCCGTCGTCGAGGCCATGCTCGAATCGAGCAGGCTCAAGCGGCCAGTGAAACTGGCCGCGCTTCCTACATTGGTTCACGCTCCGTTGGTTCAAGGTCGCACGCAGACCCTGAAGGCCTATGGCGACTTACTCTCCTTTCGGCCGCGGACAGTCGTCGAGTGCGCCAGCGTTGAGGATGTCAGCAATGCCGTCGCCGCGGCTGGTCGTGCCGGCCAGAAGGTAAGAGCATTTGGCAATGGCTATTCTCAGGGCCCGGAAATCGTTGTCGATGATGTCGTCATTCGGCTCAAGGGCCTCAATCGCGTCCGGAGATTGGATCCGGTCACGAGCAGGGTCGCCGTGGAGGGTGGCGCACGCATAGGCGACCTGACACGGTTGCTCGCCGGATCCGGCCTTTCGCTTCCATCGTTGCCTTTCCTGACGGAATGTTCGATCGGCGCAGCCGTCGCGACAGCCACCCATGGGACGAGTCCCCGATGGGGTACGGTTTCGGATTTCGTGCAGTCCCTGACCGTAGTTCTTCCGTCCGGCGAAGTGAAGACAATCGATTCAACCGGCGCGCCGGAAGAGAGGCTGGCGGCGAACGTGGCGGTTGGGTGGCTTGGGATCATTGTCGAAGTCGAGCTTCAAGCGGTGGCAATGCCGTGGGTGCGATTCGAAGAACTATCAATGACCGTCGATGAATTCATCGCTCGGATGCCCAACCTCACGGAGCGGTATGAGCACATTTGGGGACATTGGAAGTCTTGGCGCCGACATCGTTGTGGTTAGGTGCCTCGAGACGAGCGCGGAGCCGCAAAAGGATTTCGCCCCTATGTTGCGGGGGACGGACCCTACTGGGGTGATCAGCACCTGAAATTGACGCGCGTTCGCCGGGCAAGGGCCGCTCTGCGTCGGATCGCGAACCTCCACCCCGTGCTGGAGCGGGCCGCGAAGAGCGTCAAAGGCGAGAGGTCGAAAGACGTCGGCGTGACGATGCAATATTCTGTCGAAGCGTCGCAAGCGCCGCTCGCAATCGAGCGGCTGCGAACGTCAGATTTCGCGAAACTGAACCCGGGGCGGATTGTGGAAATGAAGTTTCTCAAAGCTTCTGAGCAATCCTATCTCGGGCCAAACTCCGGCCGGGACGCAGTGCTCTTCAACACGTATTGGTTCGTGGAGAAGGCGATCACGGTCACGGTCTTCGATCTCTTCGAAGAGGCCCTGATGAGCTTGGGCGCGCGGGCGCACTGGGGCAAGTTGCACAGGCAGCAGGATATCGAATATCTGCGAAGCGTATATCCAGGATGGGACAAGTTTGAAACGGTGAGAGCAGAATTCGACCCGAATCAAATGTTCTACCCTCCCCACCGCGTGTCTCAGCGCGAACGGGTTCTAACCTGACCCGGAAATTGATTGGTTGCTCTCATCGTCCGTTGTGAGTGGCCACTGGTTCCATCGTCGCCGTGGCTACCAGATGCTGAGTTGCATCGACCTCAACGGAGCGGACTACGTCTCTTCGGACTGCTTACGCCGTAGGGCTGCGTCTCTGCATTCGCTTCCCGATTTGCATCGCAGCGCGGAAGACCAGGCGTCGCGTCAGTTCAGGCCTGGCGGCCATAACCGCCAGCCTCGTGGAACCTCCGGTGGAGTGAGCGCCGCAGGAGCGTCCACCCCAGGCGATCCGCACATTTGACGACGCGCGATTCCGATTTTCGGACTGGCCTGGTCTCTCCAAACCGGGTTGATTTCGGAAGATTGGTCATCACGGCCCCGGTCGAGGCGACGATCCTAAGCGGCGCCGCTTGCCAGCGACGCCGGAAACGGAGAAGTCTCCCGCCGCGGAGCGACGCCTAAGGATTGCATGCGCGAGGCCTATATCGGAGTGGACGTCGGCACGCTCAGCGCCAGGGCCGGAATCTTCGATTCTACCGGACAGCTGATCGCCAGCGCCCGGCGACCGATCGCCATCTGGCGCGCGCCGGGCGACATCGTCGAGCAATCGTCCGACGACATCTGGCGCGCGGTGACGGCGGCGGTCCGCGAAGCGGTCGAGGCGTCCGGGCTGGCGCCCGAGGCGGTTCGCGGCATGGGCTTCGACGCCACATGCTCGCTGGTCGCCCTTGACCGCGACGCGCGTCCCCTGTCGGTGAGCCCGACCGACGCGCCCGAACGCGACGTGATCGTGTGGATGGATCATCGCGCCGTCGACGACGCCAACCGGATCAACGCCGGTGGTCACAGGACGCTGCGCTATGTGGGCGGCAAGATCTCGCCCGAAATGCATGCGCCCAAGCTGGCCTGGCTCGCCCGATGCAAGCCGGAAACGATCGCCAACGCCGGGCATTTCTTCGATCTCACCGATTTCCTGTCGTTTCGCGCCACCGGGTCGCTGACCCGCTCGACCTGCCCGGCGACCTGTAAATTCGCCTATCTCGCGCATGAGAGGCGCTGGCCGGACGCATTCTTCGATCAGATCGGCCTCGGGTTCCTCAAAGACGACCATCACGCTCGCATCGGCGCCGAGACGGCGCCGCCGGGCGCGCCGCTCGGGCGAGGATTGACGCCCGAGGCCGCCGCGGCCATGGCGCTTCGGCCCGGAACGCCGGTCGGCGCCGGGCTCGTCGACGCGCATGCCGGGGCGGCGGGCACGTTGGGCGCGCGCGGGGCAGGACGATCGGCCGATCCGCGCCGGCGTCTGGCGCTGATTCTCGGCACGTCGTCGAGCTGCATGGCGCTGTCCGACGAGCCGCGGTTCATCGACGGGATTTGGGGACCGCATTTCGGCGCCCTCGACTCCCGGCCAATGGCTCATCGATGGGGGACAGTCGGCGTTTGGCGGAGCAATCGACTATCTGTTGCGGCTGCATCCAGCGTTCGGCGAACTCAAGGCGCGGACAGGCCCGCACGCGCTGCAGGAGCTCGAGAAGGAGATCGTCGCGCGCGCGGGCGGTCTGTCGCAGGCGGCGCTGATCGCCGAGAGCCTGCATGTCCTGCCCGATTTCATCGGCAACCGGTCGCCGGCGGTCGACCCTGGGGCGCGCGGCGGCGTGATGGGGATGGACCTCCGCGAAGACGCCGCGAGCTTGCAGGAACTCTATGTGGCCGGGCTCTGCGGCCTCGCCTACGGCCTCTCCGACATTGTCCGCAAGCTTGAAGGGTCAGGTTACGAATTCGATTCGATCATCGTCAGCGGCGGCGCCGCGCGCAGCGGATTGGTCCGCCAGATCATCGCCGATGTGTGCGGCAAGACGGTGGAATCGCCGGAGACCCCGGAGCCGGTGCTTCTGGGCTCCGCGATGGTGGGCGCTGTCGCGGCCGGGACGCAGACGATGGCCTCCGCGATGTCGTCGATGTCGACGCTCGCTCAAGGCGCGGCGGCGCCGGCGGGTGGCGCGATCGCAGCGTTCCACGCGCGAAAGGCCCATGCCTGCGAGATGCTGCGCCGAACCGAGCGGGAGATTCGCGAACTCAATCGCAAGTCTCGCTGGCCTGAATTGGTCATTTTCGATTGCGACGGCGTGCTGGTCGACAGTGAAGTGATCGCGCTCGGCGTCATGCGCCGCAGGCTGAGCGAAGCCGGCCTTCGCCTGACCGAGCAGGAAACGCGCGAGCGCTTCCTGGGGCGTCGGCTCGATTCGGCCATGCTTGGAATCGAAGCCGAACTCGGGGCGCCGTTGCCCGAGGCGTTTCCTGTCGATTTTTCGCGCGAGATTCTGGTGGCGTTCGAGCGCGAACTGAAAGGCGTCGAAGGCGTGCGGCAGGCGGTCGACGGGCTTGCGCGCGCGTGTATGCGTCGCCTCTTCGAGCGCGCCTGAAAGACTGCGCCACTCGCTGCGACTGGCCGGCTACGAGAACCTGTTCGCCCCCAACATTTTTTCCGCCGCCGAGGTTGCGCAGGGAAAGCCCAGTCCGGATCTTTTCCTGCACGCGGCGCGCGTGATGGGCGCGGCGCCGAAAGACTGCCTGGTGATCGAGGACAGCGTTGCGGGCGTCGCCGCCGCGCGGGCGGCCGGAATGATGGTGTTCGGGTTCATCGGCGCGAGCCATTTCGTCGCCCCTGACGAAGGAGCGCATTTGACCGCGGCCGGCGCGGAGCTCGTCTTCGACGATATGGCGCGGCTGCCCGACCTCGTCGCCGCGCGGGCGGCCCGAGCGCGACGCTCAGGGCGCGGACTGAAAGCCATGGCGCGCAAGTCGGATCACGATGGTTTGCGGCTCGACGAGGCCGCCCGCGCCGGATGGCTCTATTACGTCGCCGGCAACACCCAGGACGAGATCGCGCGCAAGCTCGGCATTTCGCGCCAGGCGGCGCAGCGCCTGGTTTCGCTGGCGATCAGCGAGCGGCTGATCAAGGTCAGGCTCGATCATCCGATCGCGCGCTGCATGGAGCTCGCCGCGGCGCTCAAGCTGCGTTACGACCTCAGGTTCTGCGAAGTCGCCCCGACCGATCCGGCCTCGACGTCGTCGACGCTTGGCATCGCTCAGGTCGCCGCGGCGGAGTTCGAACGCTGGCTGCGCCGCTCCGAGCCCGCGATCATCGGCATCGGCACGGGCCGCACGATGCGCGCCGTCGCCGATCAATTGCCGGCGATGGAATGTCCGCAGCACAAGCTGGTCGCGATGGTCGGCACCACCAAGACCGACGGCTCGGCTTCGTTCTACGACGTCATCATTCGCGTGTCCGACAGCGTGCGCGCGCCGCACTACCCGATGCCGCTGCCGGTCATCGCCCGATCGGTCGAGGAGCGCGAGCTCCTGACCAGCCTCGCCTCGGTGAAGAGCCTGTTTGACCTCGTCGAACGCACCGACGTCAGTTTCGTCGGCGTCGGCGCGGTCGGCGACTCGGCCGCTCTGGTGCAGGACGGCATCATCACCCGGCAGGAAGCGGAGGCCCTGCGCCAGCTTGGCGCGGTCGGGGAGATCACCGGCTGGGCGTTCGATTCGGCGGGAAAGGTGCTGGCGGAGGGGACGAACCAGCGGGTCGCCTCGGCGCCGTTGCGGCGCGCCGACAACCGGCTCGTGATCGGCGTCGCGATGGGGCCGTCGCGGCGGGCGCCGGTGCGCGGGGCGCTCGCCGGGCGGCTCATTTCAGGGTTGGTGACCGACGAAGCGACGGCGGAGCATCTGTTGCAGCGGTGAGGCGTTGAGCCAAATTAGGCATAAATATCAAATGATTGGGATCGCCGGAGACGATTTTGAGCAGCGTGGCGCAAATTCGCATTGACTTCTGCCGAAGGATATGGCGAATATTCGCCCGCTAGCTTGGCAAATGCCCGTTCCCGGCATTGCCTCACGGAGGAAACGCTATGAAGGTTCACACGATGGGCCTGCTCGGGGCGGTCGCGCTCGCGGGCTTCTCACTCCCGGCCTTTGCCGACACCACGCTGACGATCGCCACCGTCAACAACGGCGACATGGTCCGCATGCAGGGGCTGACCGAGGATTTCACCAAGGCCAATCCCGACATCAAGCTCAATTGGGTCACGCTCGAAGAGAACGTGCTGCGCCAGAAGGTGACGACCGACATCGCCACCAAGGGCGGCCAGTTCGACGTTCTGACCATCGGCACCTACGAGGTTCCGATCTGGGCGAAAAAGAAGTGGCTCGTCTCCCTCGACAAGCTCGGCGCCGACTATGACGTCGACGATCTCCTTCCCGCCGATCCGCTCCGGCCTCTCGGCCGACGGCAAGCTTTACGCCGCGCCGTTCTACGGCGAGAGCTCCTTCGTCATGTACCGCACCGACCTGATGGAGAAGGCCGGCCTCAAGATGCCCGAGAAGCCGACCTGGGACTTCATCAAACAGGCGGCCGACAAGATGACCGACAAGGCGGCGGGCGTCTACGGAATCTGCCTGCGCGGCAAGCCCGGCTGGGGCGAGAACATGGCCTTCCTGACGGCGATGTCCAACTCGTTCGGCGCGCGCTGGTTCGACGAGAAATGGCAGCCGCAGTTCAATACGCCCGAATGGAAGAAGACGCTCGATTTCTATGTGACGCTGATGAAGGCCGACGGTCCTCCCGGCGCCTCGTCGAACGGCTTCAACGAGAACCTCGCTCTGTTCAACGACGGCAAGTGCGGCATGTGGATCGACGCCACGGTCGCGGCCGGATTCGTGACCGATCCGAAGCAGTCGAAGGTTTCCGACAAGGTCGGCTTCGCGCTCGCTCCGAACAACGGACTTGGAAAGAGCGCCAACTGGTTGTGGGCGTGGTCGCTCGCAGTGCCAGCCGGAACGAGCAAGGCCGAGGCGGCTGAGAAGTTCATCTCCTGGGCGACCAGCAAGCACTACACCGACCTGGTCGCCGCGAAGGACGGCTGGGCGCGCGTTCCGCCGGGAACCCGCACCTCGCTCTACAAGAACGCGGACTATCTGAAAGCAGCCCCGTGGGCCCAGATGACGCTCGAGTCGATCAATTCGGCTGATCCGCTCCATCCCACGGTGAAGCCGGTTCCGTACACGGGCGTGCAGTTTGTCGCGATTCCCCGAATTCCAGGGCATCGCGACAGACACCGGCCAGGACTTCTCGGCCGCGCTCGCGGGCACGATGACCGTCGACGCACGCGCTCGCGAAGGCCCAGGCCAGCACCGAAACCGCAATGAAGAAGGCTGGCTACATCAAGTGAGCTAGGCCGCTTCCCCGCCGCTTTGCGTCGCGTTCATCGCGCCAAAGAGCGGCAGGAAGGGGTGTCCTCCCGCCCCGCCCCCTTCTCGTTCGCGAGAAGGGGGAAGGGCAGGAGTAGGAATCAAGAAGAGCTTAGGAATCAAGAAGAACGCCGTCAGCGACCCGAACGGGCGACTGGCGCAGGGGACGGAGGAGAGGGCCGCAAGCATGGCGACGCAGCAAACAGCGACGGCGGGTCGCGCTCTCGTTTCACCATCGGTCATCCTGCTCTTCATCTGGATGATCGTGCCGCTGGCGATGACGCTGTATTTTTCGACGCTGCGCTACAGCCTGCTTGACCCCGATAACACCGGCTTTGTCGGGCTGCAAAACTATGCGTCGTTCCTCACCGACCCGGATTTCCTGACTGCGCTGCTCAATACGTTGATCCTGGTCGTATCGGTGCTCGTGATCAGCGTTGGCGGGGGCATGCTGGTCGCTTTGCTGATGGACCAGCCGGTGTTCGGGCTGAATGTGCTCCGCCTCATGGTCATCGCGCCGTTCTTCGTCATGCCGACGGTCAGCGCGCTGGTGTGGAAGAATCTCTTGATGAACCCGGATTCCGGGCTGTTCGCCTGGATCGCCCGGTCGCTTGGTTTTCAGCCGATCGTCTGGTTCACCAACTGGCCCATGCTGTCGATCATCATCGTCGTTTCCTGGGAATGGTTGCCGTTCGCGAGCCTCATCCTCCTCACCGCGCTGCAGTCGCTTGACGAGGAGCAGAAGGAGGCGGCCTCGCTCGACGGCGCGGGACCGCTCTCCTATTTCGGCTATATCGTCTTGCCGCATATCGCGCGCGCGATCACCGTCGTCATCCTGATCGAGACGATTTTCCTTCTCAGCGTATTCGCGGAAATCTACGTCACGACCTCGGGGGGACCGGGCGTCGCCACGACGAACATCCCCTTCCTTGTCTACAAGCAGGCGCTGCTCAACTTCGATGTCGGCAGCGCTTCTGCCGGCGGCATCGTCGCGGTCATTCTCGCCAACATCGTCGCGATCTTTCTGATGCGCATCATCGGCAAGAACCTGGAGGGCTGAACGATGGCCATAAAAAAAACCGCGGGCCAGCGTATCGGCGTGACGATTCTCGCCTGGGTCGTCGCCTTCCTGATCTTCTTCCCGATCCTTTGGACCTTCATCACCAGCTTCAAGAGCGAGCTCGACGCCATCGCCATGCCGCCGAAGTTCCTGTTTTTCAACTGGACGCTGGAGAACTACGTCGATGTCCAGCAGCACTCGAACTATCTGAAGTTCGCCTTCAATTCGGTCGTGCTGTCGATCGGCGCGAACCTGGTCGGGCTCCTGATCGCGGTTCCGGCCGCCTGGTCGATGGCGTTCGCGCCGGGCAAGCGCACCAAAGATCTCCTGATGTGGATGCTGTCGACCAAGATGATGCCCGCGGTCGGCGTGCTGGTCCCGATCTACCTCCTGTTCAAGGACCTGCATCTGCTCGACAGCCTGATCGGCATCGGGCTCGTCCTGATGCTTCTCAATCTGCCGCTTCTGATCTGGATGCTCTACACCTACTTCAAGGAGATCCCGAACGACATCCTCGAGGCGGCGCGCATGGACGGGGCTTCGCTCCTGAACGAGATCGTCTACGTGCTGACGCCGATGGCGGTGCCGGGCATCGCCTCGACCATGCTGCTCGCGATCATCCTGTCGTGGAACGAGGCGTTCTGGACCCTCAATCTGACGACATCGAACGCCGCGCCGCTGACCGCCTTCATCGCCTCCTACTCGGCGCCGGAGGGCTTCTTCTGGGCCAAGCTTTCGGCGGCCTCGACGCTCGCCATCGCGCCGATCCTCATCCTCGGCTGGTTCTCGCAGAAACAGCTGGTCCGAGGCTTGACCTTCGGCGCCGTCAAATGATCCCGCAATAAGGAATTGCCGCCATGGGAAGCATTCAACTGAAGGACGTGCGCAAGGCGTTCGGCGCAGTCAGCATCATCAACGGCGTCAATCTCAATATCGAGAACGGCGAGTTCGCCGTGTTCGTCGGGCCGTCCGGCTGCGGCAAGTCGACGCTTCTGCGCCTCATCGCCGGTCTCGAGGACGTCACCTCCGGACAGGTGCTGATCGACGCCAAGGACATGACCAATGTCGGTCCCGCGCAGCGCGGGCTCGCCATGGTGTTCCAGTCCTACGCGCTCTATCCGCACATGAGCGTGCGCGGCAACATCGCCTTCGCGCTCAAGATGGCCGGACAGAAAGCCGACGTCATCGAGCAGAAGGTGCGCAAGGCGGCGGCGACGCTGAACCTGACCGATTACCTCGATCGCAAGCCGCGCCAGCTTTCCGGCGGCCAGCGTCAGCGCGTCGCCATCGGGCGCGCGATCGTGCGCGAGCCGAAGGCGTTCCTGTTCGACGAGCCGCTTGTCCAATCTCGACGCTGCGCTGCGCGTGCAGATGCGGGTCGAGATCGGCGAGCTTCACGAGGCGCTCAAGACGACGATGATCTACGTCACCCACGATCAGGTCGAGGCGATGACCATGGCCGACAAGATCGTGGTGCTCGACCGCGGCTCGGTCGCGCAGGTCGGCTCGCCGCTCGAGCTCTACAACAAGCCGAACGGCCTGTTCGTCGCCGGCTTCATCGGCTCGCCGACCATGAACCTGATCAAGGGCGCGCCCGCCGCGAAGCGCGGCGCGGAGACGATCGGCATCCGACCCGAGCATGCCGACGTATCGACCACCGCGGGCGAGTGGCCGGCGAAGGTGCGCCTCGCCGAGCACCTCGGCTCCGATACCTTCGTGCATGCCGAAGCCGACGGCATGGGACAGCTGACCTTGCGTCTCGAGGGCGAAGCGCCGCTGAAGCCGGGCCAGACCATTTATGTCACGCCGCGCGAAGCTCACCTGCATCGTTTCGACAAGGACGGCAGGAGAATGAACTGACGGCGACGAAACGCGCGATTCCTGGTTTGACTTGATGAGTGGGTTCGAATCATGAGCGTCAAACTCTCGGCGGCGGCGCTTGCGCGCTTGCCCGCAGGCGTTGCGGCTCCGAAATATCAACGCTCTGACCTTCGCGCCGGCATCGTTCATATCGGCGTCGGCAACTTTCACCGGGCGCATCAGGCGGTCTATCTCGACGATCTGTTCAACGCCGGGCGCGATCACGACTGGGCGATCATCGGGGCCGGGGTGCGCGACCCGGACGTCACGGTCCGTGAGAAGCTCAAGGAACAGGACTGGCTGACGACCGTCGTCGAGCAGGAGGCGGATACGACCCGTGTCCACGTCACCGGCGCGATGATCGATTTTGTCAAGCCTTACGACATTGCGGCGTTGCTCGATGCGCTTTCCGAGCCCCGCATTCGCATCGTCTCGCTGACCGTCACCGAGGGCGGCTATTACATCTCGCCGGCGACCCAACATTTCGATCCCGCCCATCCCGACATCGTCTACGACGCTCAGCACGCGGACGCGCCGAAGACGGCCTTCGGGCTTGATCGCCGCCGGGCTGAAGCGCCGCCGCGCCGCGGGGATCGCGCCGTTTCACCGTGATGTCCTGCGACAACATCCCCGGCAACGGCCACGTCACTGAGAACGCGGTCGCTGGTCTCGCGGAGCTTGCCGATCCCGACCTCGCGCGCTGGATTCGCGCCAACGTCGCATTTCCCAATTCGATGGTCGACCGCATCACGCCGGCGACGACCGACCGCGAACGCGACTTTCTGCGCGACAAATACGGCCTCGAAGACAATTGGCCGGTCTTCTGCGAGCGGTTCCGGCAGTGGGTGGTGGAGGACAAGTTCCCGGCCGGGCGGCCGGCCCTCGAGACGGTCGGCGTCACGTTCACCTCCGACGTCGCGCCCTACGAACTGATGAAGATCCGGATCCTCAACGGCGGTCACGCCGCGATCGCCTATCCGGCCGGACTGCTCGACATCCATTTCGTTCACGAGGCGATGGCGGACGAACAGATCCGCGCGTTCCTCGAAAAGCTGACCAAAAGCGAGATCCAGCCCGTCGTCCCGCCGCCGCCCAACACCAGCCTCGATGACTATCGCGACCTTGATCGCAAGCCGCTTCGCCAATCCGAAGATCGGCGACACGATCCAGCGCCTCTGCTTCGACGGCTCGAACCGCCAGCCGAAGTTCATCTTGCCCACGGTCGCCGATCGCTTGAAATCGGGCGCCTCGATCAAGGGGCTGGCGCTCGTGTCGGCTCTGTGGTGCCGCTATTGCTATGGCGAGACCGAGAGCGGCAAGCCGATCGCGCCGAACGACCCGAGCTGGGCGCAACTGCAAGAGGCGGCGAAGCCGGCGCGCAACGACCCGCAGGCCTTCCTCAAATTGCATCACATCTTCGGCGATCTGGCGGCCAATCCAGGCTATGTCCGCGCGTTTTCCGATGCGCTCTCTGCGCTTTGGGCGCGTGGCGTTCGATCGACTCTGGCAGATTACCTGTTGGACAAGTCTTGAGCGGAAGCGACGACGCCACCATGAAGCTCAAGGGCAAAGTCGCGCTCGTCACCGGCGGCGCGCGCGGCATCGGGGCGGCGATCGCCAATCGTTATGTCGCCGAAGGCGCGCGGGTCGCCATCGCCGACATTTCCTTGGCTCAAGCCGAAGAAACGGCCGCGCGCCATGGCGACAAGGCGATCCCGGTCGCGCTCGACGTGACCAAGACAGCGTCCATAGAGGCTGCGGTCGAGAGCGTGGTTCAGCGATGGGGCGGGGTCGACATTCTCGTCAACAACGCTGCGATCTTCGACATGGCGCCGATCGTCGAGGTGACCGAAGCCAGCTACGACAAGGTTTTCGCAGTCAACGTCAGAGGCCTGTTCTTCACCCTCCAGGCGGTCGCCAAGCGCATGATTGCGCGTGGGCAAGGCGGAAAGATCATCAATATGGCCTCGCAGGCAGGCCGCCGAGGCGAAGGGCTCGTTGCCGTCTACTGCGCGTCTAAGGCCGCGGTGATCAGCATCACCCAATCGGCCGGCCTTGATCTCATCAAGCACCGCATCAACGTGAACGGCATCGCGCCTGGGGTCGTGGACACGCCGATGTGGGCGGAGGTCGACGCCCTGTTCGCCAAATATGAGCATCGGCCGCTTGGCGAGAAAAAGCGCCTGGTCGGCGAGGCCGTGCCGTTCGGTCGAATGGGATTACCGGACGACCATGTCGGCGCCGCAGTGTTCCTCGCCTCGTCTGACAGCGATTACGTCGTCGCGCAGACGCTCAACGTCGACGGCGGCAACTGGATGAGCTGACGACATCGCCGTGGAGGCTTCGGGCCCATGTATCTGGATCGCTTTAACCTCAAAGGCCGCGTGGCGGTCGTCACCGGGGGCGGGCAGGGGATTGGCCTCGCCTGCCTGGAAGCGCTATCCGAGGCGGGCGCCCTTGTCTATATCGCCGATCGCAATCTGAAGGCGGCGACGGAAGCACAAGCGACGATGAAGGCCAAAGGCTACGTCGCCGAGACCATCGAGATGGAGGTCACCGACTCGAAGCAGGTCGACGCCGCCGCGGCGCGAGTGATGGCGGAAAAGGGCCGCATCGACATTCTGGTCTGCAACGCCGGCATCGCGCGATCCGAAACCCCGGCGGAAGACGTCACCGACGAGCACTGGCTGAACGTCATCGACGTCAACGTCAACGGCCTTTTCTGGTGTTGCCGGGCGTTCGGCCGACCCATGCTCGCGGCGGGGCGCGGCTCGATCGTCAACATCGGCTCGATGTCCGGCTTCATTGTCAACAAGCCGCAGCCGCAGGCCTATTACAACGCTTCAAAAGCGGCCGTGCATCATCTGACGAAATCGCTTGCGGCCGAATGGGGCGGCGCGCGGCGTTCGGGTCAACGCTGTCGCGCCAACCTATGTCAACACGCCCTGACCGCTCTCGGCAAGACGAACAAACCGATGTTCGACGCCTGGATCGACGGCACGCCGATGGCGCGCATGGGCGAGCCGGATGAGATCGCCGCCGTCGTCCTCTTCCTCGCGTCCGACGCCGCAAGCCTGCTAACCGGGTCGATCGTTCTTGCGGACGGCGGCTATACGTGCTGGTAGGGCGTCGTTGCTAGCGGGAAGGGAACGGAATGGATCTCAGGCTCAAGGGTAAAGTCGCTGTCATCACCGGCGGCAGCGTGGGTATTGGTCTTGCGATCGCCGAGGGCCTCGCGGCCGAGGGCGTCGACATCGTCATTGCGGCGCGCGGCGTTGAGCGGGTGCGCGGCGAGGCGAGCCGGATCGCCAAATCCTTCGGCGTCAAGGCCGAAGGATTGGCCTGCGACGTCGCCAAGCGTGAGGGGACCGAGGACCTGATCGCCGACGTGAAGCGGCTATTCGGCGGCGCCGACATTCTCATCAACAACGCCGGCACCGGCAGCAACGAGACGGTGATGCAGGCGGCGGACGAGAAATGGCAGGCCTACTGGGACCTGCATGTGATGGCGGCGGTGAGGCTCGCGCGGGGCCTCGCGCCCATGATGAAGGAGCGCGGCGGCGGCGTCATTCTGCACAACGCCTCGATCTGCGCCGCCCAGCCGCTTTGGTACGAGCCGATCTACAATGTGACCAAGGCCGCGCTGATGATGTTCTCGAAGACGCTTTCGACCGAACTTATCGGCGACAATATTCGCGTCGATTGCGTCAATCCTGGCCTCATCCTGACGCCGGATTGGATCAAGACCGCAAAAGAACTCACCGCCGACAAGGGCGGCGACTGGCAGGCCTATCTCGACAGCGTCGCGCGCGAACACGCGCCGATCAAGCGATTCGCAACGCCGCAGGAATTGGCGAACTTCTTTGTCTTCCTCTGCTCGGAGCGCGCGAGCTATTCCGTCGGCTCAACGTATTACGTCGACGGGGGAATGTTGAAGTCCGTCTAAGCGCCGTCGCTCAAAAAAGCGCGTTCACGATTTCGGATTCAGTGCCGGATTTCCGTCCGCTGGTCAGCTTGTGGCGCCGTCCGCTGAGTCTCCGCCAAGAGGATCAGGTTGGTGACGCCGACCACGCCTGGAACGCTTTTCGCGTCGGACTCGGCGCAACTTCTTTGATAGGGCAGGTCAACCAGTCCGGAAACCGTCACCCAGCCGTTCTCCACGTCGACGTTGACCCGGTCTCGGGGGACAGCCAAATCCCAATGGAGCGCATTCAATACGCGTACGCGCATGTCTTCGCTCTGCAACCGCATCTCGACCTCCCCGCGTCAAGGCATCTTGGAGTTTTAAGCCTCGAGACTGACGACTCGTTCGCTCGATCGTCCGCTCGATCCTTGGCGCGGGTAAAACGATAGCGAGTCAGTGGAGCGAAATTTTGACGGGCGCGCTGACAGAAGCGCCTAGTCAGATCTGTGGCCGCGGCTCGGACTCGGCTTGCAGGAACACGCCGTCGTCGACATCCATGGCGTTGCCGCGCCAGACGACGTTGCGGCCGGACCAGCCGCACGCCCACAAGAACGGCAGCAGGACGTCGCGCGACGAGCCAGGCCGCGGGACTGCGCCACGACAGCGGCCAGCCGGCGGCGAAGGCCAGGATGGCCTCGGCGCCGTAACAGAACGCAACCGCCAGCACGACGCCGACGACCGGGTCTATCCCGAAGTCCGGCGCGGCGACCGCGGCTGCGATGAAGGTGAGAAGGCTCGTCGTCAGAATCTCGGGAGCGAAAAAGAACGGGAAGGTGGCGCGCCTCAGCCGCGCCCAGCGAAGCTGCCGTCGACCAGACATCGCGCAGACGTCGCTGGCCGAGCGGCTGCTGGAAGGGCCGGTCGACGAGATGGGCGTTGAACCCTTGCGCCCGGATGAGCTTCGTCGCCGCCGCGTCTTCCGCGATCTCCGCTGCCAAA
Source organism: uncultured Alphaproteobacteria bacterium (assembly GCA_963802615.1). Taxonomy (GTDB): domain Bacteria; phylum Pseudomonadota; class Alphaproteobacteria; order Rhizobiales; family Beijerinckiaceae; genus Roseiarcus. The sequence continues at coordinate 64,932 of CAWDKC010000039.1, read as the reverse complement.
GCTTCAATGCTTCCGCCCGCTTCCAGAATGTCCCGACGCCACAGCATGGTCTTGCCCTGGGCGAACCCGTAGCCGCAGGATTTGCCCGCATATTGCCAGCGCGCCTGATAGGTGTTGAGAAAAGCGCACTCGATCTCGGCGGCGAAGGACTCGGGCCGAGAGCCGATCGGCGGGGCGCAGACGATGCCGGTGTCGGGGCGCCAGCGCGCGAGCAAGCGCTGAATGTAGTCGCCTGGCATCAACACATTGGAATCGGCCATGATCACCCAATCGTACCGGGCCGCTTTCCATCCCTTGACGACGTTGTTGAGCTTGGGATTGGCGCTGATCCGGTCATCGCCGATCAACAGGCGCGCCGGGCGGTTTGGGTTGGCCGCGATCGCCCCGCGCACCAGGGGTGCGATCGGATCATCGCCGCTGGCGAGGCAGAAGATGACCTCATAGCTCGGATAATCGAGCGCGAAGATCGATCTCAGCGTTTCCCGCGAGAACGTCTCGACGCCGCACAAAGGCTGCACGATTGTGACGCTCGGAGCATCCTTAGGCGGCGGCAGCGGCCCGCCCGGCCGCCGCCTGCAGCGGCGCGCGGCGAGAACGACGCTCAGCCCGTGCATTCCCGCGCTGGTAGCGCAAATCCCCGCCGCCAGGGCGCCTATGGTCATGGGGCTAGACTACCCGAATCACTTGGCCATGTCACACCATATTGCGGCGCCCGCGCGACGCTTCTATGAAGGCGAATGGCCCCTCTTCCGGTCGTCCGGTTCGCGCCTTCGCCGACCGGGCGCATCCATATCGGCAACGCCCGCACCGCTCTGCTTAATTGGCTCTTTGCCCGGCGCGCCGCTGGAAAATTCATCCTGCGCTTTGACGATACGGATCTCGAGCGTTCGAGGACGGAATACGCCGACGCGATCGAGGCGGATCTCGAATGGCTCGGAATTCGTCCGGATCTGGTGCGCCGCCAATCGGAGCGGATGGCGGCCTACGACGAGGCCGCCGCGAGGCTCAAGGATCTGGGCCGGCTGTACCCGGCCTATGAGACGGCGGAGGAACTCGAACGGCGGCGCAAGCGGCAACAGGCGCTGGGCCAGCCGCCGATCTATGATCGCGCCGCCCTGCGCCTGTCGGCGGACGAGCGGGCCGCGCTCGAAGGGTCGGGCCGCCAACCGCATTGGCGTTTTCGCCTCGAGCCGACAATTGTGCGCTGGAACGACATGGTCCGCGGCGACAGCCATATCGATTGCGCCTCGCTCTCCGATCCGGTCCTGCGCCGCGAGGATGGAACCTATCTCTACACGCTGCCCTCGGTGGTCGACGACATCGATTTCGGCGTGACGCATGTCATTCGCGGCGAGGATCACGTCACCAATACTGCCGTGCAGATCCAGATTTTCGAGGCCCTCGCCGGCTCGAGCCCGAGCTTCGGCCACCATAACCTCCTGACCGACGCCGGCGGCGGGGGACTGTCGAAGCGCTCTGGCGCGCTGTCGATCGCCGCGTTGCGCACAAAAGGAATCGAGTTCCTCGCCGTCGCCGCGCTCGCGGTCCTCGTTGGTTCGTCCGCGGCGGTGCGTCCGGTCGCCTCGCTTGACGAACTGGCGGATCTCATCGACCTTTCGCAGCTCTCCCACGGCGCGGCCCGGTTTGACGAAGCCGAGCTCGAGGCGCTTTCCGCGCGGACGCTGCATCGGGCGCCATACGCGGCGGTCGCCGACCGATTGGCCGTGCTCGGCGTCGCCGGAGCGAACGCCGAGGCCCTGTGGCTGGCGGTCCGGGGCAACGTTTCGCGTCTCGACGATGCGGCGATCTGGCGGCAAGTGGCGGAGGGCGACGTCGCGCCGATCGTCGAGGACGCCGACTATCTGAGCCTGGCCGCCTCATGCGCGCCCGAGGGCCCGTGGGACCAGTCGACCTGGGGCGCGTGGACCACGCGGCTCAAGGCGCTCACCGGCCGCAAGGGGCGGGCGCTGTTTCACCCGTTGCGATTGGCCTTGACCGGCCAGGAGGCTGGGCCGGAGCTCGCTGTTTTCCTGCCGCTGATTGGCCGCGCTAAAGCGCTGGCCCGACTATCCGCACCGGGTGTTTGACCCCGTCGGGTCCAGTCGCTTGCACCATTCGGCCTTGATTGACGCTAAAGCTCTTGGCCCCGTCCAGGTTATCGCCGGCGATGCCGGAGGTTTCGCGGCTGACTGTGGCGGCCGCGGCGCTGAGCTTGGTGTCGGCGCCGTTGGCGTCGAGGACCGGCGCGGTCGCGGTGTCGGACGAAGGCGCGTCCGGGCGTTGCGCCTGGCCCAAGGGCAGGCGCGGCGCCTGGCCCAGCGACCACGGACGCGTTTGGCGCGACCGGGCTTGCCCTTCGAATCCGTGGGCGGTTTGGCCTTGGGATCAATGATCGGCCTGGCCATCTCCGCCGACTTCTCTGGCGTCACCAGAATGTCGTGCTTCTCGTGGCCATACCGCGCTTCGGCGTCGGCAAGCGCGTCCGCCCAGCTCTGCCCCTTGCGCCGGCAGGAGCAGCTCGAATCGTACGCTTTCTCGAATTTACCGGCGTTGGGCAAATTCGCGTAAGGCTCGCCCGTCGGCGAGGCCGCTTCCTCAATCGTGCCGCCGAACGGGAACGAATAGAGGGCCATGTCGGCGTTGGGGCACAAGGCCCTGCAGACGTCCTCCAGGCTGTCCGCCCGGCTTCCGGCGCCCGAATAGGAAACGGGGAAGAAGCTGCCGTCGCAGGTCCGCACGCATACCGCATACGAGCCGGAGTGCGCCTGGACGGGTCCTTTCTCGCCCGAGGGGGCCGACTGCCGCGGCTGATCGCCGTTGTCTTCGAATCGAGCGTCCGACTGGTCATCGGACGGCGCCCCGAGCCTGGCCAGGCCGCCGAACAGAGCCTCGAAGACATTGCTGGGCCCTGAGGGTTGCGCACGGCCGCATTGGGCGTTGTAGCGGGCGATCAGGTCGCCGGCGCCGCCGCCCGCGCGCGCCTGCAGGTCGGCAAGATTGGCCTGCATCCGCGAGATTTGGTCATTGAGCCCGCCGCATTGCGCCGGCGGGTCCTGACCAAAGATCAAGAACTTGCGGTTCTCGCAGCCGAGCGAGCGCGCATAGGCGCTGGTGCGCGCAAGTTCGGCGCGTTGTCGCTCAACGGCGGCCTGCGAGCCGCTCGACCCGCGGCGCGCGGCGATCGCTTGCTGCAAGCGCGCGCATTCGGCGTTTTGCGCCAGCGCCGACGTCGCTCATCAACGCTGCGCTCGCGACCACGAGCCCAGCCAAAGCCAAAATCCTGCCTCGTCCAAAAGCCCGTCGCATGCGTGTCCTGGCCGTCCTCATCTCGTCAATCGGCTCCGCGCTTTTTCCATTCCCCGTGACGCCGGGCCGCCCTAAGTTACGCGAGGGCCGTTAGAGACCGACATCGCGGCGTGAACAAGGCATAGGCGCGCAAAGTTGCGTCGGGCGCTTCTACGTGGTTTCGACGGGCGATGCCAGAGGCCTGAAGCCGTCCTCGGGACGATGTGGCTTCAGCCGGTCGGATCAGGCATAATGAGGCGATGGCAGACGCGGACGCGCGCGGCGCCAATGCGCCCGAAATCACCGTCAGCGAACTGGCGAACGCGCTCAAGCGCGCCATCGAGGACCGGTTCGGCTATGTGCGTGTCAGGGGCGAGATTTCCGGCTATCGCGGCCGTCAATCGTCGGGCCACGCCTATTTTTCCCTGAAGGACGCCAACGCGCGGCTCGACGCCGTCGTCTGGCGCACCACGCTCCAGCGCATGCAGCTCAAGCCCGAGGAGGGGCTCGAGGTCATTGCGACCGGGCGACTGACCACCTTCCCCGGCAAGTCGACCTACCAGATCGTGATCGAGACGCTCGAACTCGCCGGCGTTGGCGCGCTGATGGCGCTGCTCGAGGCGCGGCGCAGGAAACTCGCCGAGGAGGGGCTGTTCGACGCCGCGCGCAAGCGTAAAGTCCCGTTCCTGCCGAGAGTGGTCGGCGTGGTGACCTCGCCGACCGGCGCCGTCATTCGCGACATCCTGCATCGCCTCGCCGACCGCTTTCCTGTCCGCGTCATCGTCTGGCCGGTGCGGGTTCAGGGCGAGACCTCGGCGGCCGAAATCGCCGCGGCGATCGACGGCTTCAATGCGCTGCCCCTGACGGAAGAGCGCCCCGGCCGGACGTGCTGATCGTCGCGCGCGGCGGCGGCTCGCTCGAAGACCTGATGAGCTTCAACGACGAGGCGGTGGTGCGCGCGGTCGCCCGCAGCGCGATCCCGCTCATCGCCGCCGTCGGCCACGAGACCGACTGGACGCTGATCGATCACGCGGCGGACGTGCGCGCGCCGACGCCGACCGCTGCGGCCGAATTCGCGACCCCTGTCCGCATCGACCTTCTCGCGACGATCGCCGAACTCGAGGCGCGCCGGCGCGGCGCGATCCTGCGCTTCTCCCACCGATTGCGCAGCGACCTGCGCGCGCTCGCTCGCGCCCTGCCAGGGGGCGAGGCGATCATCGCGGGTCCACGCCAACGCCTCGACCGCGCGTCGGAGACGCTTGCTCAGCGCATGCGTGGCGCAATCGACCAGCGCGCGCTGAAGACGGCGGGTCTCGCCCGCCAGCTCGCGCGCCATTCGCCGCGCGCCCATCTCGCGGGCTTGCGTGAGCGATTGCGGGGCTTGAGCGGGCGTTTGGCGAGAGCGCGGCCGCTCCTCATCGAACGGCCGCGCCGGTCGGCGGAAGCCGTGAGCCGGACCTTCGTCCGCGAAGCTGCGCTCTTGGCCAGGCGGCGCGGCGAACAGGCGGCGGCGCTCACGCGGCTCGCCGCCCGCATGACGCGCGCCTATGACGAACGCCTGCAGATGAGACGGGCCCAGCTCTTCTCCGCCGGGCAATTGCTCGGCGCGATGAGCTATCGCGGCGTCCTGTCGCGCGGCTTCGCGCTCGTGCGCGATGAGACGCAAAGGCCCTTGTGGCGCGCAGATGAGGTTCGTCAGGCGCAGCGCCTCGAGATCGAATTCGCCGACGGCAAGATCGGCGCGATCGCAGGGGGCCGCGTCGGGCCGCCGATGACGCCGCCGGCGCTCCTGCCCCGCAGACGCGCGAAATCAGACAAGGACGCGGAGGGGCAGGGGTCGTTGTTCTGAACGGCTTCATATTACATGCTTAATAATGTAATTAGCTCCAAATCCAATGCCAAGGAAATCCAAGGAGAACCAAGGAAAAAGGCTTGGATTTCCTTGGATTTCCTTTGGCCGATTCGGGGCTTTTCAAAGGGTTACGGCGAATCCAAATAGAAAAATCTCTTCCCTCCTTAGCCCCGGCGGCCAGCGTCTCGAGCGCGCCTTCAGCTCTTCCTTCCGGCGGGCCGGCCGGTTCCAGTCCTTGGGAATAGATATAGCACATATTCTGGATAACTGAAACATATTTCGCGAAAATTTTGCGTGACGCCGAGCAAGTCCGGCCCTTCGGGCCTGGCCGATCTCCCCTTCGCCGATCGCGCAGTCCCGGCTTCATCTCAACGCCCTGTCGAGCCCGTCAACGCCGGCTTCGACAATCAGCCGGACGCCTGGAACAAAGACCGGAAACATAGCGTTGGCGCGGCACGATCCGAGGTGGGGAGGATCCAACCCAAGGAGTTTCCGATGAGAAGCCTTTTCATGACTGCGCTGTCGGCGACGGCGATCTCCGCGCTCGCAGCCGCGACGCCCGTCCTGGCTCAAGAAACCGCGCCGGGTTCGCCGAGAGGCACGGCGCCGGCGACGATCGAGGGATACGGCCCCTCGTCCGCCATCGTCTGCGATCGGGCCGGCACGACCTGCTGGCATTCGGTCGAGCGGTATGACTATCCGCCCAATGCGAACGTGGTGGTTCACCCGTACGACTGGCAAGCGGACAATGGCGCTAACTACGCCTGGAGAGAGCACCCCGGCCGCGGATATTGGCAGGGCGATCAGTGGCAGCAGTTCTGATCCCGTAAAGAGCGCAGGATAAGGCGGTCTTAGCGGCCGCCTTATCGCTGTTCTTCGTGACCCGGCAAAAACTGAACGCCTCAGTTGCGCGCCGGAACCAAAGCCCGGAGACAACGTTTGCCCGCCAGTCGGGCGGCGCGCCGCGACTCCCGAATTCGACATCCCAAATTCGACATCAAGGAGTCAAAACCATGGGTCTTTTTTCCAAAGACATCGCATCGATGGACGATCTCTTCGTCCATCAGCTGCAGGACATCTATTACGCCGAACAGCGCATCGTCCGCGCATTGCCCGACATGATCGCCAAGGCGACATCGCCTGAGCTCAAGTCGGCTTTCGAGGCTCATCTCGGACAGACCAAAAACCACGTCAAGCGCGTCGAGCAGGTCTTCCAGATGCACGGGACAGAGCCACAGCAGGTCGACTGCCCCGCCATCGACGGCATCATCGAAGAGGCCGATGAGGTCGGCGGTGAAATTGTGGACAAGAACGTTCTGGACGCCGCGCTGATCGCCTCGGCGCAAGCGGTCGAGCATTACGAGATGACGCGCTACGGAACGTTGATCGCCTGGGCGAAAACGCTGGGCCGCCCGGATTGCGCGCAAGTCCTGCAGCAGAATCTCGCCGAAGAGAAAGCCGCGGACGAGAAGCTGACCACGCTGGCGGACAACGAAGTCAATCGCGCCGCCGCCTGACGACGGTTTGCCTGCCTCCAGCGCCAGCGAGGGTCAAACCATCGCCGGCGTCTGGGCGCGCTTGTCGTGGCGCGCGAGGCGAGCGAGCAGGTAGTCGACTTCCGCCTTTGCCGTCGCGCTCAGACTCGCCCCCGGCTTTCGCTGCGCGTCGGAACTCAGAATGCCGCGCTTCATCATCACATATTTGCGCACAGCAAGGCCGACGCCCTGCTGCTGCTCATAGCGGACGAGCGGCAAGTGGGCGTCGAACAGGTCGTGCGCGTCCTCGCGCCGCCCTTCGCGCGACAGCCGCACGACGTCGATCAGCATTTCCGGGAAGGCGTAGCCGGTCATCGCGCCATCGACGCCGCGCTCCATCTCGAAATCGAGGAACAGGCCGCCGTTGCCGGTGAGGATCGGGACACGGCGCAGCTTGCCCTCCTGCTCGAATCGCCTAAGCGCCGAAATTTTTTCCAGGCCCGGCCAGTCCTCGTGCTTCAGCATGACGCATGAAGAATTGTCGGTGATGATCCGGCGGATGACGTTCGGCGTCATCACCACTTGAAGCGTCAGCGGATAGTCCTGAATGACGAAGGGAATGTCCGACCCGATCGCTTCGACAGCCTGCGCGTAATAGGTCACGATCTGATCGTCGGTGCGCAGCGACGGCGGCGGAGCGATCATGACGCCGGCTGCCCCCTTCGCCATAGCCGCGTGCGAGAGCGCCCGCATCGCCGCAAATCCGGGCGCGGAGACGCCGACGATGAAAGGCAGTTTTGCCGCGCGCGCGACGCAGCGGGCGACGAAACCGATCGCCTCGTCGTGATCGAGCTTCGGCGCTTCGCCCATGATGCCGAGAATGGTGCAGCCGTCGGCGCCGGCCGCGACATAATGGTCGATCATGCGGTCGACGCTGGCCGCGTCGATGCCGCCGTCGGCGAGGAATGGCGTGGGCGCGATGGGAAAGACGCCTTTGGCGTCGACCGAAAGCATGGCATTTGCCTTTGTTTGGATGGGCCAACGCAATGCTGCGGGACGCGCGGCGCCTTTGGCAAGCGAAGGCGAAAAAACCGCAGCCTGACGGCGTTCAACACGAGGTGATGGCGAAACGTTGCTCGCTTGAGCTATATTGGGGCGGCGCCTTCAATTAAGCCGGATCGCGCGTGGGAGGACGTCATGAATGAAAGCCGCAGCATATCGCCGGCGACGGCCGAAGCCGCCTCGCCGCCCTTCGATCGCGCCCGCCTTGACGCGCTCCTCGACGAGGCCGGCATGGACGCGGCGGTGATCTCGTCCAAGCACAACATTCAATATCTTTTCGGCGGCTACCGGTTCTTTTTCTTCGATCATTTCGACGCGATCGGCGTCAGCCGCTATTTGCCCCTTCTCGTTTACGTCAAAGGCCGCCCCGATCAGTCGACCTATATCGGGCAGGGGATGGAATCCTACGAGAAGGAGCTCGGCAAATTCTGGACCCCCGCCTTCCAGGCCTCGAGCACAAGCCTCGGTTCCGCGCAGCTCGCCGTCGACCATCTGCGAAAACTTGCTCCGGGTGTGAAACGCGTCGGCGTCGAGCGCCCGTTCTTGCCGGCCGATGCGGCGGAGCTCATGACGCGCGAACTCCCGGGGATCACATTCGTCGAAGCGCATATGCCATTCGAACGCCTGCGCGCCCGCAAGACCAAAGCAGAGTTGGATCTGCTCCGCCTAGCCTCCGAACTCGTGGTCGATTCCATGCTGGCGGTGATCGCCTCGCATGGGCCAGGCGCGACGAAAGCGGAAGTCGTCGAAGCGCTTCGGCGTGAAGAGGTGAACCGGGGCCTGACCTTCGAATATTGCCTGATCACGGCGGGGACGAGCCTCAACCGCGCGCCCTCCGACCAGGTCTGGGGAGCAGGCGACATCATGTCGATTGATTCGGGCGGCAATTACAAAGGCTACATCGGCGACCTGTGCCGCATGGCGATCCAGGGCGAGCCTGACGGCGAGCTCCAAGAGCTGCTCGGCGAGATTGACGAAATTCAGATGGCGGCGCGCAAGCCGATCCGGCGCGGGCGCCAACGGCGGCGAGATCTACGCCAGCGCCGGCGAAGTGCTGAAGCGATCGTCGCGCGCGAATTCGATCGAGTTCGTCGCGCATGGGATGGGCCTCATCAGCCACGAGGCGCCGCGCCTCACGGCCCACGGGCCAATTCCCTATCCGGCCTATGATTCCGACCGCCCGCTCGAGTCCGGCATGGTCATCTCGATCGAGACGACGATCGCGCATCCCCGTCGCGGCTTCATCAAACTGGAGGACACGGTCGCGGTCACCGACACGGCTGGGAAGCCTTTGGCGATCGCGGGCGGGGATGGAATCGAGGCGGCGCCCGCGCCTCGTAGCGACGTGCGCGGAGACGACTGTCGCCTCAATTCGCCTTGCGCAAGCCGCTCGTGATCGCGCCAGCGAGGGTCAGCGCCGCAGCGCCCCAGAGCGCGATCTCCGTCGCGTGCGCGGGCGCCCGTCCGAGAGCGACCGCCACCAGCGCCGTCCCGAACGACTGTCCGATCAGCCGTCCGGAGGATTGAAGGCCGGCGCGCCGCCGCTTCGCTCCCGCGGCGCGCTGCCGATGATCACCCGATTGTTGGGCGACTGGAAAAATCCAAAGCCGAGGCCGCAGATCGCGAGCCGCCATGCGATTGAGGCCGGAGTGGAATCGCCGATGCCGAGGGCGACGAGCGCCAGCCCTCCTCCCATCACCAGAAGACCGATGCTTCCAAGGAGGCCGGGTGGGAATCGATCGGCGAGGCGTCCGGCGATCGGCGCGATCAAAGCGGTCGCCACCGGCCAGGGCGTCAGCAGCAGTCCGGACGTCGAGGCTGAGTGGCCGAGCCGGTTCTCGAAGTAAAACGGCAACGACACGATGGCCAGGCTCTGCGCCCCGAACGAGGCGATGGAGGTGGCCAGCGAAAGCGCGAACACCGGCCGGCGCAGAAGATCGACCGGCAGCAGCGGCGCGGGGAGCTTGAGTTGCCGCCAGACGAGCGCGACGCCGCTCGCGACGCCGACCGCGATTTCGATCAGCGCCAACGAGGGGACTCCCCCTTGACCGATCCGGTTCACGCCCGCGATGACGAGTCCGAACGTGAGCGCGTTGAGGAGCACGCTCAAAAGATCGAGGCGCCCGGCGGCGCGCGGCGTCGCGGGCAGCGTCCGCGCCGCCATCACCAGCGCCAGGACGCCAATCGGCGCGTTGATGAGAAACAGCCAGTGCCAGGAGGCGACCGACAGGATCGCCGCGGCGACGCTCGGGCTTCCGGCCGATGCAAACGGCGACCATCACCGCCATGTTGCCGACCCCCTGGCCAAGCCGTGCGTGCGGATAGACGAAGCGAATGAGCGCGATGCTGACGCTCATGATTCCGCGCCGCGCCCAGGCCCTGGACAACGCGCGCGACGGTGAGCACGGCGAAATGTCGGCGCGAGCGCGCAGGCGAGCGAAGCGACGGTGAAGAGCGCAAGTCCCCACCAATAGACGCGCCGGTAGCCGAGCATGTCGCCAAGCGCCGCCAACGGCAAAAGCGATACGGTGACCGCGAGTTGGAACGCGTTCACGATCCAGATCGCGTTCTCCGGCGCGACGGCGAATTGGCGCGCCATCGTCGGCAGAGCCACCGTGACAATGGACCCGTCGAGCACCGCCATGCTGATCCCCACGGCGAGGGTCACGAACGCCAGCAGGCGCTGCGGATTGGGGAGGCCGTCCTGCGCTTCGACGGCGTGAGGCGCGGATATTGGCTCTGGGTGGTTCAAGGTTTTTCGCGGTCTACGGGAGTACGGTTCGCGGCCCTCAAGCCGCCGTGCCCCATAAATCGTAAGCGTCGGAGCGCTCGATCCTGACCGTCACGATGTCGCCGGCGCGCAACGGCCGGCGCGTCGCGATGTGCACGGCGCCGTCGATCTGCGGCGAGTCGCCCTTGCTGCGGCCCTTGGCCTCGCGCGCGCCGCCCTCGTCGACGATGACGTCAAGCCGCTTGCCGACCTTGGCGGCGAGCTTCTTCTGGCTGATCGCCTGCGGCGCGAGCCATGAAGCGCTTGTGGCGGCTCGCCTTGATGTCGTCGGGCACAGGTTCAAGGCCGAGATCGTTGGCCGCCGCGCCTTTGACCGGCTCGTATTGAAACGCGCCGACGCGGTCGAGCTTGGCTTCGTCCAGCCAGTCGAGCAGGAAACGAAAATCCTCCTCGGTCTCGCCGGGAAAGCCGACGATGAACGTCGAGCGGATGGTCAGGTCCGGGCAGATCGCGCGCCAGGCGCGGATGCGCTCGAGCGTCTTTTCCTGGGCCGCCGGCCGGCGCATCGCCTTCAAGCACATTGGGCGAAGCATGCTGGAACGGCACGTCGATATAGGGCAGCACATTGCCGCCGTTCATGAGACGCGATCGCCTCGTCGACATGCGGGTAGGGGTAGACATATTGCAGCCTGACCCAGGCGCCGAGCGAGCCCAGTTCGCGCGTGATGTCGAGAAAGCGCGCGGCGACCTGGCGGTCGCGCCACGGGCTCTCGGCGTATCGAAGGTCGAGGCCATAGGCGCTCGTGTCCTGCGCGATGACGATGAGCTCCTTGACGCCCGCTTTGACCAGCCGCTCGGCTTCGCGCAGCACGTCGCCGGCGGAGCGCGAGGCGAGCTTCCCGCGCAGGCTCGGGATGATGCAGAAGGTGCAGCGGTGGTCGCATCCCTCCGAGATTTTCAGATAGGCGTAGTGGCGCGGCGTGAGCCGCACGCCTTCGCCGGGGATGAGATCGACGAACGGATCGCGCGGCGCAGGCGCTGCGGCGCGCACCGCCTCCATCACGCTCTCGAACGCCTGCGGGCCGGTGATCGCCGAGACGTTCGGGAAAGCCTCGCGGATCGCCTCGGGCTTGGCCCCCATGCAGCCGGTCACGATCACCTTGCCATTCTCATTCATCGCCTGGCCGATCGCCGCGAGCGATTCGGCTTTGGCGCTGTCGAGAAAGCCGCAGGTGTTGACGATGACCGCGTCGGCGCCGGCGTGATTGCGCGCAAGCTCATAGCCTTCGGCGCGCAGCCGGGTCAGAATGCGTTCGCTGTCGACGAGCGCCTTCGGGCAGCCGAGCGAAACGAAAGAGATGCGCGGCGCGGGGTGTCCCGTGCGTTCTGGTTCTGCGTTCATCGGCTTCCCTTGGCATGCGCGGGCGGGCGTCGGCAAGCGAGCGGTTCGCACGCCGCGGCGCCGATCGCTTCTTCGGCGACCCGATCAATGTCACGCTCGCTCCCGACAGAGTCCTTGACCATTGACCCTGAGTGGCGCGGATTGAGCGATGCTGCTGGCGACATGCCGCCGGTCTATCCGCTCAACGGCATCCATCATGCCACGCTTGAAATGGGCGTATTTGTTAAGGGTGGAGACGTACAACTCTCGGGAGGGGTAGACATGGCGAATGACACGGCCGGAACGCTGGCCTTGCTGATCGACGGCGACAACGCCTCTCCGAAGATCGTCACCGGCCTGCTCGCCGAGATCGCCAGCTATGGCGTCGCCAGCGTCAAACGCATCTATGGCGACTGGACAGGGCCGAACCTCAAAGGCTGGAAAGCATGCCTGCTTGAGCATTCCATTCAGCCGGTCCAGCAGTTCGCCTATACGACAGGAAAGAACGCCACCGATGGCGCGATGATCATCGACGCCATGGACCTGCTTTACACCGGCCGCTTCTCCGGTTTCTGCATCGTGTCCAGCGACAGCGACTTCGCCAGATTGGCTGCAAGGCTCCGGGAGCAGGGCGTGACCGTCTACGGCTTCGGGGAGCGCAAGACGCCGCGCCCCTTCATCACCGCCTGCGACAAGTTCGTCTATTTCGATGTGCTCAGCGCAGCAGCGCCGGAAGTGGAAACACCGGCCGCGACAGACCATAAAGCCCACAAACCAGTCGCGACGGCGGGGGCCGCGCCGCCAATCTCCAAGCCGTCGCCAGCAAAGCCGCCGCTCGATAAATCCGCCCTCGACATGCTGACCAAAGCCGTCATCGCGTCAGCCGACGAGGACGGCCGCGCCAACCTCGCCCGCGTCGGCGGGCATCTGGCGAAGCAGGCTCCGGATTTCGACGCTCGCAATTATGGCTTCGCGCGGCTCTCCGACCTCGTCGCGGCCTCCGGTCTCGTGGACATGGACATCAGCGGCGACCGCCCGAAAATCATCACGGTCAAACTCAAGGCCGCTCCCGCAACGAAGCGAAAAGATTTGACATGAAAATCAATCGTTGGGCGTGTGGCGGCCCACTCTACGTCTTCACCGCGCGGCAATTGCCACCACCAGAGGGCAGAGGGCAAGGCGCATTTGCGCCCCGCCTCGGCAGAGAGAAGAAACTGACCCGCGGCTGACGCGCCCGTGTCATTCTGATAGGCTGAATCCATGACGACGGTTGAAGACATTGAAAAAGCGCTAAGTGAATTGCCCGCGGATCAGCTGGCCCAGTTCCGGGCGTGGTTCGAAACCTTCGACGCTGCGCGCTTCGACGAAAGGATCGAGCGAGGACGCCAAAGCGGGCCGAATCTCGACGGGCTTGCTGACCGAGGCGATCACCGACTTCCGCGCCGGGCGCGCCCGCGAGTTGTGAGGCACTTCGCCAGTCCGCCATTCTGGGACGCTTATGGAAAGCTTCCAGAAAGAGTCCGGGAGGTCGCCGACAAGAACTACGCGTTGCTCAAAGAGAACCCTCGACATCCCTCCTTGCAGCTCAAGAAAGTTGGGCGCTTCTGGTCCGTTCGCGTCGGCAATCGCTACCGGGCTTTGGCGGTTGAAGTGGACCAAGACCTGATATGGTTTTGGATCGGTTCGCACGCCGAGTACGACGCCATTATCTGATCGCGACCACTCGGACCGAGCGTGGCGTCGCCTGCCTTACAACGCGATCTCCGGCCCGACCGGCACGATGCCGGTCGGATTGATGCGACGGTGGCTCTCGTAATAATGGTGCTTGATGTGGAAGAAGTCGACCGTCTCGGCGACGCCCGGCAAGTGGTAAAGCTCCTTCAAGTAGCGGCTCAGCGCCGAATAGTCCCTGATCTCGCGGAGATTGCACTTGAAGTGGCCGAAATAGACCGGGTCGAAGCGAATGAGGGTGGTGAACAGGCGCCAGTCGGCTTCCGTCAGCCGCTGGCCGATGAGGAAGCGCTGGCCGGCGAGCCGCGCCTCGAGCCAGTCGAGCGTCTCGAACAGCTCCCGGAACGCCTCTTCATAGGCCTCCTGCGAGGTGGCGAAACCGGCGCGATAGACGCCATTGTTGACCGTTCGATAGATGCGGTCGTTGACCTCGTCGATCTCGGGCTGAAGCCCGGTGGGATAATAGTCGCCCTCCGCCGCGCCGATTCCATCGAACGCATGATTGAACATGCGGATGATTTCCGACGATTCGTTGTTGACGATCGTGTTCGTCTGTCTTGTCCCAAAGCACCGGCACGGTGACGCGGCCGCTGTAGTCAGGCCGCGCCTTGACGTAGAATTCGCGCAGCTCGCTCGCGCCGAAGATCGGGATCGGGAATGACGCCAGGGCCGGGATCGAAGGTCCAGCCGCGCTCGCCGAGCAGCCAGTGGACGACCGAGAGCGAGATCATGCTCTCGAGACCTTTAAGCCGGCGGAAGATGAGGGTGCGGTGCGCCCACGGGCAGGCGAGCGAGATGATGAGGTGATAGCGGCCTCTCTCCGCCTTGAAGCCGCCGGCGCCGCTCGGCCCCGGTTCTCCCGTCGCGGTGACCCAGTTGCGGAACGGCGAGTCGGGCCGCACGAAATGGCCGCTTCCGTCGTGCGGGAAGTCTCCCTCTCGCCATTTTCCGTCGACGAACGCGCCCATGTCTGTCCTCTCGGCGATGGGTTTACGTGGCGCGGGCGACCTGGAAGCCGGCGAAGGATTGGCTGACCGGCATGAGCTCGAGCCGGTTGATGTTGATATGCGGCGGCAGCTCGGCCACCCACAACATGGTCGCCGCGATGTCGTCGCCGGTCATCGGCTTCACGCCCCGATAGAGCGCATCGGACGCCGCCTGGTCGCCGCCCATCCTCACCAGGCTGAATTCGGTCTCGACCATGCCAGGCTCGATCGATGTGACGCGCACGCCCGCGCCATGCAGATCGCTGCGCAGCCCGAGCGAAAACGCCTCCACGAACGCCTTGGTTCCCGCATAGACGTTGCCGCCCGCATACGGATAATTCGCCGCGACCGACGAGACATTGATGATCGCGCCACGCCGGGCGATCAGCCCGGGCAGCAGTTTGTGGGTGAGCGAAGCGAGCGCCGTCACATTGGTGTCGATCATCGTTTTCCACTGGGCAAGATCGGCCGCTTGCGCTGGATTGCGGCCGAGCGCGAGCCCGGCGTTGTTGATGAGAAGATCGATGCCGCGAAACCCGTTGGGAAGCGCGGCCAGAGCCGCGTCGCGCGCCGCTTCATCGGCGACGTCGAAGGCGGCGGCGTGGATCTTATCGGCGCCGACGGCGCCGACCAGGGCCTCGAGTCGTTCGGCTCGGCGGCCGGTCGCGACGACGCGCCAACCGGCGGCGGCGAATGCGCGGGCGGCGGCTTCGCCGATGCCCGAGGTCGCTCCAGTGATGAGAGCCGTCCTGCTCATGCCATCCCCCTTGAACAGCCGATCCGAGACATCGCGCAGCGCCGGCCCATATCACGGAGGCGCGCTTCGCCAAACGGGCGAGGCTTCGATCTCCGTATAACTGATATAAGTTGTTATTTCGGTTCCGCGCCGTCGCCGCGCGAGCGCCAAGGCGTCCGAATCGCGGGACGGAACTAAACGGGGTCGCAACCCCCTGAAAACCTTGGGGCCCGCCGGTAAAATGGCGGCTGGACCAGGCGCGCCGCCCGCGCCCTGCCTGCCGAAACGGCGCTTCGAACAGGACGCGCGCGCCGCCATTCAGCGACAATTCTTCAGACCCGTCCCGAGACGGGAATGAGCGCCCCGGTCACCGCCCTTGCTTCGTCCGAAGCCAGGAACAGGATGACCGCGGCGAGGTCGGCGGGCGCGACCCAGCGGGAAAAGTCCGCGTTCGGCATGTCGCGCCGGTTCAGGGGCGTATCGATGATCGACGGCAGCACGGCGTTGACCGTCACGCCCTTGAGCTTCAGTTCGTCGGCCAGGCTTTCGGTCAGCCGATGCACCGCGGATTTGCTCGCCGCATAGGGGCCGAATCCGGATGCGGCGTGCAGCGCCGAGCCAGCGCCGACATTGACGATGCGGCCTGCGCCGCTCTCCAGGAGATAGGGAAGCGCGGCCTTGCTGGCGTTGAGCGCGGTCTTCAAATTCATCGCATACATGCGATCCCAGCTGTCGGCCTTGCCGTCCGCGATCGTGTCCCATTGAAACCCGCCGGCGATATTGAGGAGCGCGTCGAGCCGGCCGAATTTCGTCTTGATCGAGGCCATCGCGGCTTCCGCCGCCGCGAGCGAGGTCAGATCGACGCCGCCGACGATGAGCGTGCTGGCGCCGAGCCGCTCGGCCAAACCCGCCGGGAGGGTGGGCGCATGATCGACCAAGGCGACCGAGGCGCCGCGCTTCGCCGGCCGTCTCGGCGACGGCGCTTCCAAGAGCGCCCAAACCGCCGGTGACGACGATCGTCTTGCCTTGCATTGGGGCCTCCCCTCGCTGACGGACGGCGGCGACGGCGCTGAACTCGTTCGAAGCAGGCGGCGAACACTAACCACCGGGACCGAAATCATCAATCGGCGATACCGACGACGACCGCGAGCATATGATTGAGTGCGATCTGCTCGCTTTCCCTGAGGCGGCCGATGACCTTGCCGCATTTCTGGCGCGGGATCGCGACGATTTTATCGATCATGATTTGCGATGGCGCCTTAAGGCCATTGGCATCGCTCGGCTCGATCGTGAGCCGATAGAGCGGCGCTTCGACGAGTTCGCTTGTGAGGAGCGCGACGAGCACGCTGTCTGTCGCGATCAGCCAGTCCGATTGAACGACCACCGCGGGACGTGGCTTGCCATAATTCCCCGGCGCAGAGACGGTGACGAGATCTCCTCGCCTCACATCTCAGGCCAGGGAAAGGCCGCTTCGATGAAGGTCAAAGCCTCCGCCTCCTCCGGCCGGCCGCGCAGCAGCCGAGCCTGCCGTGCAGCCTCTTTGGCGAACTCCGGCCGCGTCGGATCTGGAACCCACACGCGCAACAGTTTCATGCCCTTTGCCGCCTGGGCGCGTCGGTAGCGCTGGAACTTGGTGAGGTCGTACTTTGGCTTCGGCTCTGGCGCGAGGCATGGGCGCTCCTTTGGTTGCGCGCTACCCTAGCATGAAAGCGCCAAGGCGACCATGACCCTCCGAAAGCGATGCTCTGGTTCTTCTGCGCGGGCTTCTCTGCCCCTAGGCCGCCTTCACGACCGGCGCCCTGCCGGCCTTGAGCTCGTTGAGAGCGTCAGCCCGCGTTTTCGCCGCCTCCACGGCGCTTGCCTCTTTCACGTGCCCGTATCCACGAATCGTCTCGTACGAGCCGACCACGCGAACCGCGATCGGATGGGACGCCGGCGTCAGGCGCTGAATGAGATCGGCGACGTCGGCTTCGAACTCGGCGGTGAGGCGCCGCTCGAGCTTGCGCTCGTCACTGTTCCGGAACGGATCGAGCCAGGTGCCACGCAGGAATTTCAGTCGCGCCATCATGCGGAAGGCTTTCATCGCCCACGGGCCGACCTCGCCCTTCTTCATTTTGCCGCTTGCCGGGTCGAGGCGTGCGAACGGCCAGGCGCCGATATGAAAATGCAGCGTGTAGTCGCCCTCGAATTCGCGCGCCAGGGTCTCCTGGAACTCAGGCGCTGCGAAGAGGCGCGCCACTTCCCATTCGTCCTTGGCGGCGAGCAGCTTGTGATAGGCGCGCGCGACGGCGGCGGTCAGCGCTTCGCCAAGACCCGCGCTTTTCTCCGCCGCGCGCACGCGCTCGACCAGCTCGCGATACCGCGCCGCGTAAGCCGCGTCGCGATAGTCGGTCAGATGCGCGACGCGACGCTCGACAAGCGCGTCGAGCGAGGGCGGCTCGTCGGCCGTTTCGTCAAGGCCGACCAGCGTCTCGATGCTGGCCGGATCATGTCCAGCGCGCCGGCCCCATTCGAACGCCTGCTTGTTGGCGTCGACGGCGACGCCGTTGAGCTCGATTGCGCGTTCGATCGCCGCGCGGCGGATCGGAACCAGGCCTCTTTGCCAGGCGGCGCCGAGCATGAACATGTTGGAGGCGATCGGATCGCCCATCAGCGCCGCGGAGAGGCGCTGCGCGTCGAGGATGAGCGCCTTGTCGCCGAGCGCGGTCTTCAGGCGTTCGATCAGCGCGTCGGCGTCCACGCTCCAGTTGGGATTGCGGGCGAAATCCGCGGTCGGCGTCAGATCGGCGGAGATCACCGCGCGCGTTGCGCCGCGCTTCAGCCTCGAGACCGATTCGTCGCCAGCCGCGACGATCAGGTCGCAGCCGATCAGCGCGTCGGCTTCGCCGGCGGCGATGCGGGTCGCATGCAGCGCTTGAGGTTCGCGCGCGATGCGCACATGCGCGGTCACGGCGCCGTATTTCTGGCTCAACCCGGTCAGGTCGAGATTGGAGCTGAAAAGTCCATCGAGATAGGCCGCGACGGCGACCGTCTGGCTGATGGTGACGACGCCGGAGCCGCCAATGCCGGCCACCAGGACGCTGAAGCGTTCGTTGATGTCGGGCAGGACCGGCTCGGGGACCGGCGGCAGATAATGGTTCAAAGGCGCTGTCGCCTCGGGCTTGCGTAGGCGTCCCCCGTGAACGGTTACGAAGCTTGGGCAAAACCCCTCGACGCAGGAGTAATCCTTGTTGCAGCTCGATTGGTTGATGCGCCGCTTGCGCCCGAATTCCGTTTCCAGGGGCTCGATCGCCATGCAGTTGGAGACGCGCCCGCAATCTCCGCAGCCTTCGCAGACTTGCGGATTGATGAAGGTGCGGATGGCCGGGTCGGCCCATTTGCCGCGCTTGCGCAAGCGCCGCCGTTCGGTTGCGCAGGGCTGGTCGTAGAGGATGACGGAAACGCCTTTGAACTCGCGGAATTCCCGCTGAGTCGCGTCCATCGTGTCGCGGTGGCGAAGGCTGACGCCATGGGGCAGGGCGACGGCCGCGTAGCGATCAAGATCGTCGACCACCAGCGCCATTTTCTTCACCCCTTCCGCCGCGAGTTCCTCAAGAATCTGGACCGGCGTCATGGCGCCCTCGATCGGCTGTCCGCCCGTCATCGAGACGAAGCCGTTGAAGAGGATCTTGTAGGTGATCGGCACGTCGGCGGCGATCGCCTGCCTGATCGCCAGCGAACCGGAATGGGCGTAGGTGCCGTCGCCGATATTGGCGAACACATGGTCCTGCCGGGTGAACGGCTGCTGGCCGAGCCACATCGCTCCTTCGCCGCCCATGTGCGAAGCGGTGGCGGTCTGGTTCGGATTGACCAGCGTCGCCATCCAATGGCACCCGATGCCGGCGAGCGCCCGGCTGCCCTCGGGCACCGGGGTCGAACGGTTGTGCGGGCACCCGGCGCAGAAACCGGGGCTGCGCATCGGCGCGGGACGGTTGCTGAGCGTCGCGCCGGGCGCATCCGGCGCGCTCAGCCCGCAGTTCGGATCGTGCTGCGAAACCGCCTTGACCAGCACCCTGGCGACGAGTTCAGGCGAGATCTCGCCGAAATTGGGAAAGGCGGTCGCGCCAGGCGAAAGGTCGAACGCCAGGCGATCGAAATGTTTGCCGACGATCCGCGGCGCTCGCGACTCGCCATAGAGAATGGAGCGGATCTGATCTTCGAGCAGCGGGCGCTTCTCCTCGATCACGATAATGAGATCGAGGCCGTGGGCGAAGTCGCGGACGATCACCGGATCGAGCGGCCACACCATGCCGACTTTGAGCAGGCGCAGGCCGAGCGCCGCGCCGTTGTCGGCAAGGCCCAGATTGCCGAGCGCCTGCAAGAGGTCCTGCCAGGCCTTGCCGGCCGCGACCACCCCGATCCGCGCCTCCTCGCCCTCGCCGATGATGCGATTGAGGCCGTTGGCGCGGGCATAGGCAAGCGCCGCGGGAAGCTTGTGCTGATAGAGCCGCTCTTCCTGGGCGACCGGCGCATCGAGCGTGCGCGCCCACAATCCGCCGGGCGGATTGCTTGGCCGTTCGGGGATGACGATCTCAGGCCGCTCGGGCCCGACATAGACCGTGCCGCCGCCTTCGGCGACGTCGGTGACCACCTTCATGCCGATCCAACAGCCGGAAAACCGCGACATGGCGACGCCATGCAGACCGAAATCCAGCAGCTCCTGCGTATTGGACGGATAGATGACCGGCATGCCGACGGCGATGAATAACGTGTCGGAGAAATTCACCGCGGTCGAAGATTTGGCGCCGTGGTCGTCGCCGGCGAGCGCAAGCGCCCCGCCCTTGGGCGAGGCGCCGGTGAAATTGGCGTGGCGCAGCGCGTCGGCCGATCGGTCGACGCCCGGCCCCTTGCCGTACCAGACGCCGAACACGCCATCGACGGTCGCGGCGGGAAAGTTGTTCAGTTGCTGGGCGCCCCAGATCGCGGTGGCGGCGAGGTCCTCGTTGAGGCCTGGGCGGAAGACGATGTTGTGCTGCTTGAGCTGGGGCGCAGCGCGCCACAGTTCAATGTCGTAGCGCCCGAGCGGCGAGCCGCGATAGCCGGAAATGTATCCACCGGTGTTGAGGCCGGCCGCCGCGTCGCGCAGGCGCTGCTGGATGGGCAGGCGCACCAGCGCCTGTGTCCCGGTCATATAGACCCAGCCCTCGGACGCGGTATAGCGGGAGTTCGAGAGTCGCCTCCGGCCGGGCGAGGGCGACGGTCATGACAGCATCCCTTCCGTGTTTTAGGCGACGGCTATGCGCCGCTCCGTGGTTCGTCGCTCATCGGGACGAGGTAGCCGGGGAACGCATCGTCGAACTCCGGAAAGTAACGCCGAACGACCCGCATGTCGAACGCGCTCAGAATCGATTCCTTCGGCTCGCGATCAAGGAGAAACCGCATCACCGCCTGAACGCAAGGCGTAGGCTCGGCGCCGAGTTTGGCCCAGCGCTCCGCTTCGTCGGTCTGCATCGTGACCTGATGCCGGCTTTCGCCGCGAGCGTCGCGGACGATCACGTCGAAAACCAGCCCGCCGCCAGGGTGGGGGATGACGGAGATCGAAGGCTCGCCCATCTCTCCTATCCATTGACGGCGCAGCGGCAGGGCCGCCTCCGGACCGCGGCGACATGGCGAGCACAAAAAGTCATTCGACAAGGCTGCAGGCCGGTTGGTCCCAAATTCTACAGAAGAAGCGACCGCTCCGCCACCCCAGTTTGCCCGTGCGCCCGAAGATCAGCCACGATTGCGCGTTGTCTATGGGTCGAAGTTTGGGTCTATGGGTCGAAGTTTCGACAGCCGCGTCGAGGCGATTGCTTAGCCTTACTGGGAACAAACCCGGCCGTGGCGCGTTTTAGGCTCCGCGACCCGGGTGTTCCTGGGGAAACGATGGCGAGCCAGACGCGTCGCCACACCAAGACCACGTTGGCGCCCCAAAACCTGCTTAGGTCGGGCGAAGGGGCATCAGGAGCTGCGGGTGGACCAATTCAACGCGCCGAGCATAGAGGGCGCGAGGACAGGTGATGTGGCGGCGCTCAGCGACGCTCCGCTCGCTCTTTTTCTCGACGTCGACGGCACTCTGCTCGACTTGGCGGCGCGCCCCGACGAGGTGGTGACGCCCGCAGGACTCGTGACGACGCTGGCGCGCGCAGAATGCAAGCTCGCGGGCGCATTGGCGCTCATCAGCGGCCGCTCCATCGATGATCTGGATCATATTTTTGCGCCTTTGCGGCTGAGAGCGAGCGGAGTTCATGGCGCGGAGATCCGCCTCGATCCGGAAGCATCGACGACGCCGACGGCGGCGGCCGACTTGCCTCAGTCGCTGCTGGCTGCGTTGAGACACGCGGTCGAGCCGTTCTCCGGCGTATTCGTTGAAAACAAGCGCTTCAGCTTCACCGTACACTATCGGCTCGCGCCGTCGGCGGAACGGCCGCTTCGCAAAATCATCAAGCAGCTCGTGGATTCGAATCCGATCGTTGTAGACGTCATGGACGCCCATTACGCGATCGAGATCAAAAGTCCCTGTTTCGACAAAGGCAGCGCAATCGCGACGTTTCTCTCCACCGCAACGTTTCAGGGGCGCACGCCGATCTTCGTCGGCGACGATACGACGGATGAAAGCGGTTTCGCCCTCGTCAGCGCACACGGAGGGCTCGCCTATTCAGTCGGCCGTCCGCGCCCGGGCGCAATCGGCGCATTCTCGGGGCCGGGAGCGGTGCGCGAGTGGCTCGCTGAATTCGTCGCGCAAGGAAGGAGCGCATGACCGAGCGCAGTCAAACAAAAAAGCAGAATCTCGACCTGGCCCTGATCGGCAACAGCTGCGCGGCTGCGTTCGTCGACCAGAACGCCCGCATCGTGTGGTGGTGCTTCCCTCATTTCGATTCCGACCCGGTCTTCTCGCGGCTGCTGGCTGGCGACGAGGAGAAAGGGTTCTGCGACGTCACGCTCGCAAATCTGGTCGAAACCGATTCGCGCTACCTGCGCAATACAGCGATCGTCGAGACGATCCTGACCGACGCGAATGGCGCAAAAGTTCGGGTCTCTGATTTCGCGCCGAATTTCGAGCGGTTCGAGCGCGTCTACAGGCCGCCGCAAATCATCCGGCGCATCGAACCGATCGCTGGCTTGCCGCGGATCACGATCCGGGTGCGCCCCACTCACGATTACGGCCGTCCGACCACCAATTTCGTGGTCGGCTCCAGTCACGTCCGCTACCTGGATGGGCCACAAGTTCTGCGCCTGACGTCTGACGCCCCGCTTTCCTACATTCTCAATGAAATTTCTTTCCCTCTGACCCGGCCGGTCAATCTCATATTCGGCCCGGATGATCCCTTCCTTAGCGCGATCGACACGACGTCGCGTGAATTCCTCGATCGCACGCGCGACTACTGGCAGGGCTGGGTGCGCTACCTCGCGCTGGCCTACGAATGGCAGATCGAGGTCGTGCGCGCGGCGATCACGCTCAAGCTTTGCAGCTTCGCCGAGACGGGCGCCATCGTGGCGGCGCATACGACCTCGATCCCAGAGGCGCCTTCGTCGTCACGAACCTGGGATTATCGATACTGTTGGCTGCGTGACGCCTATTTCGTCGTCGACGCGCTGAACCGGCTCGGCGCAACGCAGATCATGGAATCTTACATCAACTATATCACCACCATCGCCAGCGGCGACGATGAGATCCAGCCGTTGCACGGCATTGTGCCGTTTTCGGCGCTTGATGAACGGGTCGCGCCTGATCTCAAAGGCTTTCTCGGCATGGGTCCGGTTCGGGTCGGCAACCAGGCGGCAAGCCAGAAACAGAACGATGTCTACGGCAGCGTCGTTCTCGCCGCGACGCAGATGTTTGTCGACGAGCGCCTGCCCAGGATGGGAGACGAGGCCCTGTTCCGGCTGCTCGAGGGTCTCGGCGAGCGAGCCATTGTGCATGCGTTCGAGCCGGATGCGGGTCTGTGGGAATATCGCACCCGCGCCAGTCCGCACACCTATTCGGCGACACTGTGCTGGGCGGCCTGTGACCGGCTCGCCGGCATTGCCCGCCGACTTAGGATTCCCGATCGCGCCAAGTACTGGGCGACCAATGCGCGCTCTTTGCGGCAGCGGATTCTTGAAGAAGGGTGGAGCGAAGAGCGCGGCGCTCTGACCGGCGCGTTCGGCTCGCCGGATCTCGACGCCAGCGTCCTGCTCGTCGCCGAATTGGAACTCTTGTCCTCCAACGATCCCCAATTCATC
The DNA here is from genome assembly GCA_963802615.1 of uncultured Alphaproteobacteria bacterium. Lineage (GTDB taxonomy): Bacteria > Pseudomonadota > Alphaproteobacteria > Rhizobiales > Beijerinckiaceae > Roseiarcus. The sequence continues at coordinate 41,449 of CAWDKC010000039.1, read as the reverse complement.
AAGACCTGCGACACCATTGGCCGCGAGCTCACGCGCAACGGCCGGATCATGCGTTACACCGCGCCCGACGATTTCGGCGCGCCGGAGACCGCATTTCTGGCGTGCAACTTCTGGTATATCGACGCGCTCTGTCAGATCGGTCGCGCTGACGAAGCGCGCGAGCTGTTCGAATCGATTCTGGCGCGCCGCAACGCCTACGGACTTCTCTCGGAGGACATCCATCCCGACGCGGGAGAGCTGTGGGGGAATTTGCCTCAGACATACTCCATGGCTGGCATCATCAACAGCGCAACGCGGCTGTCGTCGAGTTGGGAGGAAGCATGGGCGCGCGACTTATAATCGTCTCCAACCGCGTGGCGGTACCGGATTCTCCCCGCACTCCCCTCGCCGGGGGGATGGCGGTCGCGGTGAAGGCTGCGCTCAAAAATCGCAACGGAATGTGGTTCGGCTGGAGCGGCAAGGTCTCCGAGGAGCCGAATGGGGAGCCTCAGGTCGTCGATATCAACAAGATGACCTATGTCCTCATTGATCTGTCGCAAAACGACATCCAGGAATACTACAACGGCCTCGCCAACAGCGTGCTGTGGCCGATCCTCCACTACCGCGTCGATCTGCAGGAGTACTCCCGCGCTGACGCCAGCGGCTACATCCGCGTCAACCGCCTGTTCGCCGACCGGTTGAGCGCATTGCTCAGGGAAGATGACGTCGTCTGGGTGCACGATTATCATCTGATGTTGCTGGGTCGCGAGTTGCGTTCGCGCGGGCACCGCAACACCATCGGGTTTTTTCTTCACACGCCTTGCGCTCCCCCTGATATTCTGCAGACCCTGCCGCACCACAGAGAGATCCTTGGCGGCCTCGCCTACTACAATCTCGTGGGTTTCCAGACGGACAACGATCGCGAAAACTTCGCTCACTACCTGACCTCGCAGGGCGCCACGCAGAATCGATCCACTTACGAATTCGAAGGACAGAAGGTGCGTCTCGGCGCTTTCCCGGTGAGCATCGAGACCAAGGCGTACCAGCGGCTTGCGCGGAACGCGGGTCGCTCGGCTATGGTCGCCCTGGTGCGCGAGAGCCTTGGTGGGAACAAGCTCATCCTTGGCGTCGATCGACTCGATTATTCGAAGGGCATTCCGGACCGGGTGAGGGCGTTCGAGCGGCTGCTCGAGAACAATCCCGAGTGGCGCGGCAACGTGACTCTGTTGCAGGTCACGCCAAAGAGCCGCTCTGAAATCAAGCAGTACGGCGACATCGAAAGCGAGTTGACCGGACTCATAGGCAAGGTGAACGGCCAATACGGCGACGCGGCCTGGACGCCGATTCGCTATGTCAACCGATCGCATTCGCGCACGGTCCTGGCGGGCCTTTATCGCGCCGCCGATGTCGCCATGGTGACGCCGCTCCGCGACGGCATGAATCTGGTCGCCAAGGAATATCTGGCGGCTCAGGATCCGGAGGATCCCGGCGTGCTGGTGCTGTCGCAATTCGCCGGCGCGGCGAAAGAGCTCACCGGCGCGCTGATCGTCAATCCGCACGAAACCGATGCGGTGGCGGCGGCGCTGAAACGCGCCTTGGAGATGCCACTAGAGGAACGCCGCGAACGCCATGCGCCGATGCTCGAACATTTGTTGGAAAACGACGTCAGGAAATGGGCGGAGGACTATCTCGCGACGCTCGTCGAAGGCGCCCCGACCCGTCGTCTGCTCGAGGGCATACGCGCTCTGTTCGGCGTGTCCTCGGAAAATGGCCCGTTGGCGTTCCGCTAGACCGGGAGCTTGCAGCCTGAGGGCGTCGATCTGCGCGGCTCCCGTGAGGCTCAGGGCGCAATGAAGGGCCGGCGAAGGGCTATGCGGCGAATCTCCGCGCTCCTGGGTCTCAGCGTCGCCGCTTGCGTCTGGGCGTTCAACGCTCCGGCTCGCGCCGATCCGATGGCGCTGTGGCGGATCGTCCATGGCGCGTGCGTTCCTCATTTCGAAGCGGGTTTGGGTCCCAAGCCCTGCGAACGCGTCGACCTCGACGGCGGCGTCGACCAGGGCGTGGCGATTCTCAAAGACTTGGTTGGCGTCGCCCAGATGCTCGCTATTCCAACGCGGCGCATCACCGGCATCGAAGATCCGCAAATGCTTGCGCCCGACGCGCCGCCGGTGTTCGCCGCCGCCTGGGGCGCCAAGACCCTGGTCGAGGCGCGCCTTCACCGGACTTTGCCACGGGAGGCCGTTGGACTGGCGATCAACTCGAAATGGGCGCGCAGCCAGGAGCAATTGCACGTCCATGTCGATTGCATGGCCATTCCGGTGATGAAGGCGCTCGCCGAATACGCGTCCGCGCTCGACGGCGTCTGGCGCGCGATGACGGTCCCGCTGCAGGGTCGAATTTATTTCGCGCTTCGGGTCGACTCGGCCGATCTTGTCGGCGTCGACCCCCCCAGGCTTCTCGCGGACGGGGTCGAGGGCGCCCGGGCGCATATGGGCGCCTATAGCCTTGCGGCGGTGGGCGCGACCTTCGACGGGAAGCCCGGCTTCATCCTGCTGGCCGACCAGTTTTCCTTGGAGGGCGGCGGTCATGCCGAGGACCTTCAGGATCACGATTGCGCGATTGCCCGCTCGACGCGATGATCGAACGCGATCCTTGTGGGCTCCTGGCTTTGGACCGAGGCCGAAGGGCAATGGCAGGACGACAATCGACGTCGACACCAGATTGTCCTTGCGGAAATATCGAAGTTGTGCTATATTTTTTAATTGGCCGGAACGAGCCCCGCCTCGGCGCGGCGCCTGGAGGAGAATGACAACAGTCGCCGAGGCAGTTCACCCAGAGGCCTGAGGGCCGGGAGAAATTTTCTTATTTGAATCGGTCGTAACCCATTGAAAAGTCCGGATTCCAAAAAATAAACGCTAGTAAACGCTAGCATTTTTACTAAGCGTTTACTAGCGTTTACTATAAGTTATTTGCGCGCCGGACGGCATCAGACCGCGGGGACGCGTCTGCGACCGCGTCGACAATTGCCCGATTCGGTTTAAATACAATCTTCTCTAGTTCATCAGAGTGGCGACCGCGCCGTCGAGATAGGCCTTGATCGCCGGAAAGGCGGCGACCTCGCTCGCGGTGACGCTTGGGCCCGGCGCGCTGGCCGCGGCGGTCGCGATGACCGGACCTTTGAGCGACGCCGCCGCGGTCTGCATTTCGGAGCCCAGATGGGGCAAGGGATCGACAGCCTCCCGGTTCAGGTAGAACTCGAAGTGCAGGTGGGGGCCGGTCGAAAGGCCGGTGTTGCCGGAGAGCGCAATGATGTCGCCCTGCTTGACCTCGACGCCGGGATGGATCGCCTCGGGGATTTCGGAGAGGTGGGAATAGGAGGTCTCGAAGCCTGCGTGCTGGATGCGGATATGATTGCCGAAGCCGGAGACCGGCCCGGCGATCTCGATCCTGCCATCCGCTGCGGCGCGAACGAGCGAGCCGACCGGAGCGCCGAAGTCGATGCCGGCATGCAAGCGAAGGATATGAAGGATGGGGTGGAAGCGGAGCCCGAACAGCGAGGTGATCGGAGCCCCTTTGATCGGAGCCAGTATTCCTCCGACGCTGGTTGCGCCGCTGTTGCCCAAAGACGACGGCGAATTCGATTCTCCGCCGTCAGCTTCGGCGCCCGCCTTCGGATCGAAGCAACGAAAGGCGCCGTCGCTCCCCTCGAACACATAGCAATCGATGGCGAGGGCGTTTCCGTGCAGGCCGACATAGACGACCTTGCCGCCCGCCTTGGCCTTGTCCCGGAATTCGGGCTCGAACAGAACGCGCAAGGTCTGGTCGGCTTGCAGCGGCGAGCGCAGGTCGGCGAGGCGGCTGATGAGCTGGATCGTTTCGCGGATGACCGGCTCCGGCATCCCGTTTCGGATGCCCGCGCTATAGACGCCGTCCGCGATGGTGAAATGCGCGGCTGCAATCGGGCCCTTGAGCGAATTGTCGAGCAACTGCGCCGGGATGATCGGCTCGGCGGCCTGCTCGTAGCCGCCATCGTCCTTGGCGGCGATCGTGATGACGTATTCGCCGTTCTCGAAGATCGCGATCTGCTTGATCCGGTACGCGCCCGCGAGGTCCAGCGCGCCCACGGCCAAAGCCACGCTTTGCTGCGGCAGGGTTTGGATATGGGCTGGCGAGTCCTTTGCGGCATTTTCGATCATGCGCGCGCTGTCGGCGTCGTAGCCGTTGGCGATCAGGAGATTGCTGATGGTGTCCGCCACCAGAGGCTTCAAGATGGTTTCCTTGAGCTGCGGGCGCCCGCGCGATCCGCCCAGGTTGATCTCGAGCTCATTGCTGTTGGCGGTCGTCAGAAACTGGCTCTGAGCGTCAGCCGGAGTGTCGGCCCCGCCGTCATCGTCGGAACCGGTGTCCGGCTCATTCTGGGCGGCGGCGATTTGCGCCGAGTTCATCGCCAGTTGCGCCGCGAGCGCCTCGGCCTCTTGGCCGGCTTCCTGAAATTTCCCCATGTACCCGCCGGTGGACGAGAGCAGAGTTGAATTGACGAAAAGGGCCTTGGCAGGCGTTTGCGGCGCCTGCTGGCCTAATTTCGCGGGCACGGAGATGAGCGCGTCCTTCGGCGCCAGGACCGCGCCTCTTTGCACCAGCACCGGATCCCCCGGCAGATCGATGATTGTTGAAAGCCTTGTCGGGAGTTCCGGAGTGACCGCCACCGGGCTTGTGGCGGCGGGGGTCGGGGGCGTGGGATGGGGTCTCGGCGGCGCCAATCGCCAGGCGATGAGGCCGGCGCAGACACAGGCGATCAGCATCGCCACGGCCAGCCCGGCGACGCCGCTGCGGCCGCTCATGGGAAGCTCGGGTCCCTGGCGGCGAGGGGACCCAACGTTCGTTCGCGCCTCAAATTGGGCTGATCGGCCGGCGGCCGATCATTCGCTGAGATGCGTTTCGACGCGCCGATTCTCGGGGCTGTAAGGATTGGCGACACGCGGCTTGGTTTTGCCGAAGCCTTTCGCCACCAGTTGCGCCGGATCGATTCCATCCGTGGCGAGGTAGGAAACCACGGCGTCGGCGCGGCGCTCGGACAGGCCCAGGTTATATTGTTCGGGTCCGACGGCGTCCGTGTGGCCGTCAATCTCGAATTTTGACCCGGCCAGCCGCGGATCTTTGATCGCCTTTGCGAACTGGTCCAGGTTTTCCTTCGCCGCCTGTGTCAACTGGTCCGAGTTGAACTCGAAATTCGCCAGGAGGTCGAATTGAACCGGAGGCGGCGCCTCGGCAGCCTCCCGCTTCTTGCAGTCGGCCGCAGTGCCAACGCAGAGGGCGCGCGTTCTGCCGCCCCCCAGCGCGCTTTTCTGTTTGAGGAAGATCTGGACCACATTTTCCGAGGAATATGCGGGACCGGCGCGAGCGGGAGCAAGACTGAAGAAGACGGAAGCGGCAAGAGCCGCCGCCCCGCCGAACGCGAATGTTGATGACGCGCGCATGAGAGTTTTCCTACATTGAGGTCTGCAAATGCGAACCTTGAGAAATTATCATCAAGCGCATAGCCTGCGTCAAATATTGAATTGGCGATCGGACCGGGGGAGGGGACGCCAAGAAAGGGGACTGGGCCCGGCGGCTCATCGCGGCGGGGCGGTTGGATCCTGGATTTGATTTGGAGCGGAAGCCCGTGGAGGAGGATCGAACCGTCTTTCAACGCCCCGCCGCGAGGAGCATGAGGCCCGGGGCGCGCCTTAACAATGTCTATGAAATTGAAAGATTGGTCGCGCAAGGAGGCATGGGCGAGGTCTATCGCGGGTTCAACATCCAGACGGGAGATCCGGTCGCGATCAAGATGATTCGCCCGGAGTTTTCAGACGACCCCGAGATCTTGGATCTTTTCCGCCGCGAAGCCTCAATCCTTCACAGTTTCACGCACGATGCGATCGTGCGATATTTCGTATTCTCGGTCGATCCGCAGCTTCAACGCGCCTATCTTGCGATGGAGTTTGTGGAAGGACCGTCGCTCAAGAAACGGCTGGGTTCAGGACCGCTGCCTCTCGCGGAGGTCAGAATCCTGCAAAAGCGCGTGGCGTCGGCGCTCGAGGCCGCGCACGAGCATGGCGTCGTGCATCGCGACATTTCCCCCGACAATCTCATCATGCCGGACGGCGACATTCGCAGCGCCAAGGTTATCGATTTCGGCATCGCCCGCGCGCGGCGCGCGGGAGAAGCGACAATCCTCGGCGGCGGGTTCGCTGGCAAGTTGAACTACGTCTCCCCGGAACAGCTGGGCCTCGCGGGCGGCGACGTCACCGCCAAGTCGGATATCTACAGTTTCGGTCTTGTCCTGGCCGAGGCGCTGCTCGGCAAACCCATCGACATGGCGGGGTCACAGGCGGAGATGATCGACAAGCGGCGTGTCGTTCCCGCCGAGCTTGCCTGGGTCGACCCGACCATGCGGCCGCTCCTTCAATCGATGCTGCAACCTCTGCCTGAGAACCGCCCTTCGAGCATGGCCGAGGTCGCCGCCTGGGAGCCGGTGGACCTGAGCGCGGCGCGGACGCTTAAAGCCCCTCCCGTCGCCGCCGAGCGCAGCGGCAGAACTCCGGCTTTGATCGGAGCGTTGATCGCGGTCTTGAGCCTCGGCGGGGCCGCGTATGTCTTCCGCGACGACCTTGCCCGATGGGCGGGAACAGTCTCGGCGCCGTCGGCAGGTCCCGCCGAGGAGGCGATGACCAATCCGACGGCGAAATTACCGCCTCTGGCGTCACAAAACCTCCCCCCGCTCGCTCCTTCGTCGGGATCGCAGGAGGGGACGAAGCCGCCATCGCCGCCCGCTCCGGAAACGAGCCCATCCGGACAAACCGAGACCGCGCGAATTGAGCCCCCGTCGACGCCGGAACCCTCCGCGCCGGCGCCCCTCCCGGTGACAGCCGAAACGCTGGCTGACGCGGCGCCGCCGAGGGTCGCTGAGGCGAATGTCGACCTGCCGGCCGCCATTGTCGGGTCCGCTTATCGAGCGGACTTGCCGACCTTCGTCGACCCCGGCGGCAAGGGGCTGCGGCTGACCGCGAGCGGCTTGCCGGAAGGCCTGACCTTCAGCGATCTCGGCGGCGGCAAAGGCGCCATCGAGGGCGTCCCCCAGCAAGCGACCAGCGCCACCATCCGCATCGTTGCGACGAACCACCATGACCGGACAGCGCAGATGTCGGCGGCGCTTGTCGTCGGCGACAAACCTACACCCCCGCCAACGTCCGTCGCCAAGCTCGAGGCGCCCATCCCAGCGCCCTCGCAGAAGCCGGCCCACGTCCCGGTCTCTCCCCAACCCGCGGCGCCGCCATCGTCGGCGGTCGCGCACGTCCCCGCGCCTGCGCCGTCTCCACCGACCGTTCAGGCTCCAACGCCTCCCACAGCCGACCAAAACGCCACGCCCGTGGCCAAGCCGCCCGCCCCCGCTCCCGCCCCCGCGCAGCAGACGCTCGCCCGCGTGGAAACGCCGCCGCCGCAAGCGCCCTCCCTTGCGCCCAGCGAGACTCCTCCTCCCCCTGTCGCGGCCGTCTCGGCGGAGGAAAAGGCCAAGGCGTTCATCGCGAGCTTTGACGGGGGCGAATGCTTCCTCATCCAGCCGCTTCCTGGAGCAACCAAACCGCACGAGTACCAAGCGGTCGGCCGGGCGATCGAACCCTTCCGCCGCTTCGATTCAGCCTACAAGCGCGAGGTCGGCGTCGAGGCGGATCTGACGATGGCGCCGATCACCGCCGAGCAATGTCCCGCCCTTGATCTCGTCCGCCTCGCCGCGCCGGACGGGCGACAGCCGCCCCGGTTGGCGTTGAAGACCTACGAGGTGGGACCAGGACAGCCGCTCATGGGGACGATCTCGAATCTCGAAGGGCGTCGTCCCTATCTGGTCCTCGTCGACAACGATGGTCTCGTGCACAGGCTGGACGCGAAGGTCGACGCAAGCGGCGATTCCGCAACCTTCAGCATACCGCTGACGCCCGACGCGAGTTCCGTCGGACCGATGCAGATGCTGCTCGCCATCGTCTCCGACAAGCCCATTCCAGCCTTGGACACGCTTCATTCGGCGAAGCTGAAGTCCATCGCGTCGCGATTGATCGACGACGCGCGGGGCGCGTCCGCCTCAGTCGAAGCGGACTACTTCAAGTTCGTCAACTGACAAGCGCCAAGGGAACGCCCCGCCGGACGACGGGCCGCGACAGCCGGTCGATTCATTTGGATTGTCTTGGGCCGTCGCCGTTTCGCTGCGAACACCCCCGATAATGGGGGTTGGATTCTCTTGGATTTCCTTGGATTCTCTCGTCCGAATCGAGACTTATCAATGGGTTACGCGGGATTTTCGTGAGAATAATTTTCACGCGCCTTCCCTGGCGTCGAGGGGCGCCGGAACGGGAGCCTGCGGTCAAGGCCATGCGGAAGGGCGGAATTGTTCATAGCGCGAGCTTAACCTTTTTTCTGGTTTTCTGCAAGAGAAATGTGGCTCTTATAGCGATACTTGTTCGCGCCGGCGCTTAAGGGTCGAGCTATCGAATCCTGGCCGTCATGGCCGGGCTTGTCCCGGCTATCCACGGATTGCCGCAGCAAAAAGGCAAGCTCGTTAAGGCAGCGACCGTAGCCTATTGAAAACATTTGAGTGTTGTCAGCGGCAGGAGCGCCTTGTCGGCGCTCGGCGTGGATGGCCGGGACAAGCCCGGCCACGACGGTGCTGAGGCTGCGACGAGACTGCGGAGTCCCGAATCAACAGATATCGCTATAAGAGCGCGGATTTAATTTCGCCATCGACAGCAATGCAGCTGAATTGCTCGCCCGGATAAGTCTGAGGCTGGAATGTGGGGCCGGGCATAGCCGTGAGAGCGACCGCGGCCCCTCCGGCCCTCATGTCATCCCCGCGCAAGAGCGTGTGAGGGAATCCAGCGACGGGCACGTGCAATCCGAATAGGCCGATTTTTACGACACAGTCCGGCGCGGGGCGTAGACTTGCCCAAAGCCGGCCGGCCTTGCCATGAGGCGGCTGCGGCGGCCAAGAGAAAGCCGTTCATGTCCAGTTCCCCTCCCGACACCAGTCCCGCCGGCGTCCTCGCCGCCGAAGCTGTCCTGCAAAATCCGGCGACGCTCAGCGACCTTCTCGCGGTGCGGTCCTATCTCTGGTTCTGGATCGGCCGGCTGGGCGCCACCCTCAGCGTGCAGATTCAGGCCATCGCGCTTGCGTGGCAGGTCTATGCGGTCGCGCGCCATTCCGCGTCGGTCAACCAAGCCGCGCTGGCGGTCGGCATGCTGGGCCTCGCCCAGTTCCTGCCGATGTTCGCGCTCACCCTGTTCGCCGGCCATGCCGCCGACATTTATGACCGGCGCAAGATCATGATGGCGGGTCTTGGCGTGCAGATCTGCACCTCGGCCCTGTTCGGCGCGATGGCTTATGGCGAGCTCACCATTCTCTGGCCGATCTACGCGGTCGCGGCTTTGTTCGGCGCGGCCCGGGCCTTCTATACGCCGGCGAGCGCGGCTCTTGCGCCGACGCTGGTCGAGCGGCGGCTGATCCCGCGCGCCATCGTGGTCAATTCGGCGGGCAATCAGATGGCGACCATCGTCGGCCCCGCCATCGGCGGGCTTCTGGTGGCGGCTTCGCCCGTCGCGGCTTTCGTGGCGTCGGGCGCGCTTTGCCTCATCTCGCTCCTCTCGCTCGCTCTCGTCGCGTCGCCGCCGCGTCAGCCTCGCCCGACCGCCTCGCGCTGGGCCCTGATCGCCGAGGGCCTCAACTATGTGTGGACGACCAAGGTCGTGCTCGGCGCGATCAGCCTCGACCTGTTCGCGGTCCTGCTCGGCGGCGTCACGGCGCTGCTGCCGGTCTATGCGCGCGACATCCTGCATGTCGGGCCGGAAGGTTTTGGCATCCTGCGCGCCGCCCCGTCGGCCGGCGCGATCGTCACCGGCTTCGTCTTGGCGGCCCGGCCGCTGAGATCGCGTGTGGGCCTGAAAATGTTCGCAGCGGTCGGGATCTACGGGCTCGCCACCTTGGTGTTCGCCCTGTCGCAATCGATGGTGTTGAGCGTCGCGGCGCTCGCGATTCTGGGGGCGGCCGACATGGTCTCGGTCTTCGTGCGCCAGAGCCTGGTGCAGATCGTGACCCCCGACGCCATGCGCGGCCGCGTCTCCGCCGTGTCGAGCCTGTTCATCGGCGCGTCCAACGAACTGGGCGAATTCGAATCCGGCGGCATGGCGCGGCTGCTCGGGGCCGGTCGGCTCGGCGATTTTCGGCGGCTGCGGCGCGATTCTCGTGACGCTGCTATGGGCGGGGATTTTCCCGGCGCTGCGCAAGGCGGACAGGCTGGAGTAGACATCGCGTTCAATCAGGTAATCGAAAGGGCTGAGTTAAGCTCGCTTCTTGGCCTTCGGACGGCTTTTGAGGGCCACGGCCTTTCGCCGCTTCGCTGCAGCCATCGCCACTCGCAGCAAGCGCTCGTTGATGCGCGTTTGCCAGCCTGGACCGCCGGCCTTGAAGTAGGCGATCACTTCGGCGTCCAGCCGCAGACTGACGGCTTGCTTCGGCTTTGCGAGCGCCGGCCGGCCGCGGCGGACAATCTTCAAGCCCTCGCGCAGGGGAGCGGCGGCAAATTTGGCGCGCCATTCCGGCCTCGACAGGTCCGGCGCGTCGTCCGGGTCATTTGAGCTCGTCGGCATAGGCTTTTTGCTCACGCGCGTTGGCTTTCCTCATGCTGATAATGCGACGTCCGGCGCCCATTGGCGTCCACACCAGGACGACCATGCGGCCGTCGAGCGATCCGATGGTGATGAAGCGCTGCTCGCCATAGTCTTTCCGACCATCTACGACGCTCTTGTGCCGGCCGCGAAACACCTTCGGCGCGTCGGCGAAATCGAGCCCGCGCTCCTCCAGTGTTTTGTCGCGCTTCACCGCGTCGAATTCGATCCTCACGAATTATTGTATCTACGATAAATCGCTTGGTCAAGCGACGTAAAACAGGCGCCACCACCGCCGTCCTGTGCGCGGCGAATTTCTTGGAGACCGTCTCTGACAGCCGTCGCGTCGCCCGTTCACATTTAATTGTCCCGTCCCCTGCATCCCGTAGCGAATCCGCCCGTATCGCCTGTGTGTACACACAAGCGAAGGCGCCCTCCCCATGCAGAAATTCCTTGGTATTCTCGCCGTCAGCGCCTTGCTTTCGGCTCCAGCTTCGGCATCCGTCGTTCTCGGCGGGCCGGAAACTCTATCCGCAACACCGTTTACATTCGGACCATCGGCGGCGAACCAGTTCACGCTCACTTACCCGGTGAGCGGGTTCTTCAATGACGACTTCGTTTCGACGACGGGCACAGCGCAAGTGTCGAGCTTCGGCGGGTTTCTCGGTATTCCCGTCGAGCCGAGCACGTTCTTCACGGATATGCGCGGCGGCAGCGACGTGATGTTCGGGCCGGACCAGTTCGGCTCCTACGCGGGTTTCCCGACCGCGACGGATATTCCGTTCTCCGCGACCGACAGTTTCCTCGGCCTTCGCTACACCGTCGGGGACGACACCTTCTACGGATTTGCGCGATTCGCCGGGCCCGATCTTGAATCGTATCGGGTTCGAGACGATTCCCAACATCGACATCGACGCGAACTCCCCGGCTGTGGCGGCGCCGGAGCTTTCGACCTGGGCGATGATGGGCCTAGGCTTTGTCGGGATAGCCCTCCTCGCCAAACGCCGCCGATCGTTCCGCCTCGCCTGACGCGAAAGGCTGCGCAAGGAGGGCCGCAGCCTTAGCGATCGGCCCTCATCCCCGCTCGCGTGGGGATGAGGTCCGCCGCTCACCCCTCCATCAGCGCCGTCACATGCGCGGCGACCGAGCGCGAGAGACCCTCGAGGTCGTAGCCGCCTTCCAGCACCGACACGACGCGCTCGTGCGCGTGCTTGCGCGCTATGCCCATGAGCTTCCGCGTCGCCCAGGCGAAGTCGGCCTCGACCAGGTTGAGATTGCCGAGCGGATCGCGGCGGTGAGCGTCGAAGCCGGCCGATATGATCATAAGATCGGGCGCGAACGCCTCGAGGCGCGGCAGGATTTTTGTCTCCATCGCCTCCCGAAAAGCCTCGCCGCCATCGCCCGATCGCAACGGCGCGTTGACGATCTGGTCGTGCTCGCCGCGTTCACCGACCGCGCCGGTGCCGGGATAATGCGGCATCTGATGGGTCGAGGCGTACATGACGGTCGGATCGTCCCAGAAAATGTGCTGGGTGCCGTTGCCGTGATGGACGTCGAAATCCATGATCGCGACCCGCTCGGCGCCGTGCGCTTTCTGCGCGTGGCGGGCGGCGATGGCCACGTTATTGAAGAAGCAGAAGCCCATCGGGGTCGCGACCTCGGCGTGATGTCCGGGCGGACGGGTCGAGACGAAGGCGTTGCGGGCCTTGCCGGTCATCACCTCGTCGACCGCGAAGACAGCGCCGCCGGCGGCGCGCAGCGCGGCCTCGAACGAGCCCGGCGACATCAATGTGTCCGCATCGATGGCGGCCCGGCCATGCTTCGGCGCAGCCGCCCGGATCGCGTCGATGTACTCGTGCGGATGGACGCGGGCGATCGAGGCCTCCTCGGCGCGCGGGGCGGAATCGCGCGCCAGCATCTGAAACGCCTCGCTCTCGAGCGCGCGTTCGATCGCCCGCAGGCGGTCGGGCCGCTCGGGATGGCCCTCGCCCATGTCGTGCGCGAGGCAGGCGTGGTGAGAGACGAGGAGCGTGGTCGCGCTTTTGCCGTCCTGCGTGGCGATTTCTTTTCCTCCGATTTTCGCGCCGCACTCTCGCGCCGGCGCCCGTGAAAGTCCATTCGCCATAACGGCCGGGACTGGCGTATGGGGCAAACCTAACTTAGTGTTGAACGAAGCTCGCTAGTCATCGTCATCGCGAGCGCAAGCGAAGCGATCCAGAAATGAGGGTCCGGCTCCGGATCGCCGCGTCGCCATAGCCCGTCGAAAGACGGGCGTCGTTCGACGCCCTATCGCTCCTCGCGATGACGATCGATGCGAAAGGATCTGGTTCCAGGCGGACGAAGGGTTTGACGGCGAAAGACGAAGCTCTGCCATTCTGGCGCACAAAGACGCTCGACGAGATGAGCCTCGCCGAATGGGAGAGCCTATGCGACGGCTGCGGCCGCTGCTGCCTCGTCAAGCTCGAGGACGAGGACACGGCCGAGATTCACTTCACCGACATTGGCTGCAGGCTGCTCGACGGCAAGACGTGCCGCTGCCTCGATTATCCGAGCCGTCACCGGGTTGTGCCCGACTGCGTGAAGCTGACGCCGACCGCGGTTCGCGAGCTGGGCTGGCTTCCCGTCACCTGCGCCTACCGGCTGGTCGCCGAGGGACGGGACCTCTACAGCTGGCATCCGCTCAAGTCGGGTTCGCCCGACAGCGTGCACGAGGCCGGCGTCTCGGTGCGCGGGCGGGTGTCCGCCAGCGAGACCGACCTTGCTCCCGAATTTTGGCCGGACCGGATCGTCAAATGGCCGAACCGCAAGCCGCGCGCTGGGCGTTGAGGTCGCGGGAGGTCCTACGCCGCTGCGCGCAAGAGACCCTCGGCCAAGAAACCATCCTTCGATTGCACGCCCGGCAGGACGAAGAAATACCCGCCGCCGAACGGCTTGATATATTCCTCGAGCGGTTCGCCGTTGAGGCGCGACTGGACCGCAAGAAAGCCCGCCGCGAGGTCCGACTGGAAGCAGACGAACAGAAGCCCCATGTCGAGTTGGTCGGCCTTCGTCGCCCCGCGGGAATAATTGTAGCTTCTGCGCAGCAGCCGGTTCGCCTCGGTCGCCGGGGTGCGCGGATTGGCGAGGCGGATGTGGGCGTTGAGCGGAATCCGCTCGCCCTTGGGATCGGCCGCATAGTCCGGGACGTCGTGCTCCTGGGCGAAAGTCAGAGGGGCGCCGCTCGCCTTGTCGCGCCCGATGATCTGCTCCTGCTCGATCAGCGCGTCGCGATCCCACCGCTCCACGAACATGCGAATGATCCGGATCGCCTGATAGGTTCCGCCCGACGTCCAGGCGGGCTCGCCCCCGTTCGGCCCCACCCAGACGATGTCGTTCATCAAGGCCTGGTCGCTGGCGTCGAGATTGGCGGTCCCGTCCTTGAAACCGAGGAGGTTGCGGACCGTCTCCTTGCCGAGCTTCTTGATGGTGTGAGGAGGCAGGAAGCCGTCCATCTTCCACCGCAGCGAGAGGAGGCCGGCCGTATGCCGGACAATGTCGCGCAAAGCGTGGATGTTCGTTTCCGCGGTGTTCGAGCAGACCTGCAGCACGACGTCGCCGTGACACATCTCCGCCTCGAGCCCGTCGTTGGGGAACTCCTCCATGGCGATGAGGCGAGCGGGTTTGAGCTTCTGCAAGCCGTAGCGATCGTCGAACAGCGACGCGCCGAGGGCGACGGTCACGGTCAGATTGTCGGGAAAGACGGTCGGCCCCAGGAGGCCGTTGTCGGGGGGCGGGTATCGCGGGTCCAGGGTCGGCGCCTCGCCCCCTTTCATCAGAAAGGCGATGCGGTCGGTCAGGGTGTGAAACAGGCGCTCGAGCGCGGGCCGGTCGCTCGCGACGACGTCGAAACTCGCGACCGAGGCCGCGGCCGGCTGCGGCGTTGTCACGCCCGACTGATGCAGGCCGTAGAACGGCTGGAAGTCCTGCGTGCCGTCATCGCCGGGCGCGAGCGTCCCGGCCGGCGTCGCCCGGGCTTGAGAGCCAAGCCCCAGGCCGATGACGCCGCCCGCGAGGCCCAGCAAAAGACCGCGGCGGCCCGGCTGCAGCCCGCCTCGGCTCTCGCCGACTTCCGCCGAAGTCGACGAGAACGGACAGCCCCCTCGATCCTGACGCGAAGTCATTTGGCTCGCTCGCCCCCGTTCACTCGACGCCCAGCGTGCCCTTCAGCGTGGAAAGATCCTCGGCAAGCGCCGTGACGGGTCCCTTGAACGCGGTGCGGTCATGGTCCGAGAGCTTCTCGTAGCTCTCAAACCCGCCGTCCTTCGTCCTGTATTTGGCCAGTATGACGTCGACCTTGGCGAAATTGTCATGCAGACGAGCGCTGAGCTTGGGATCCTGCTTCACGATCAGCGGATTGAGCAGCGTGACGATCTTCTGCGCGCCGTCGACATTCGCCTGGAAATCCCAGAGATCGGTGCGGCTGTAGCGATCCTCTTCGCCGGTGATCTTCTTGGACGCCACCTCTTCGATCAAGTCGGCCGCTCCGCCGACGACGTCCTTCGGCGCGACGGTGAGCCCGTCGATGCGCTTCTGCAGGTCGAGCGCGTCGGCCATCAGCTTGTCGGCGATCGGGGTCAGGCCAGCAGTCGATTTGTCGGTGAACAGGCCCTTCTCGAGCCGATGGAAGCCGGTGAATTTGGGGTCTTCCGCCTTCTTCTCAAAATCGTCTTCGCGCGAATCCATCGAGCCGTCGAGATCGTTGAACAGTTCGGCGATCGGCTCGATCCGCTCGTAGTGCTGATGGGCCGGCGCGTAGATCTTCTGGGCTTCCGCGAGCTTGCCGGCCTTGACCGCGTCCGTCAGCTTCTTCGTCTCCGCGACGAGGACGTCGACCTCGCCCTTGACGTAGACTTTGTATTCCGCGATCGGGCCGACCAGGTCCATCGGCGACGGCGTCGGCGGCGCTTCGTTGGTCGCCGCGACCGTCAGAATTCCTTTCGGGTTGCTTCTGAGCCCGCAGGTCATCGCGTAGTCCCCGGCGTCGAGGGTCGCGGTCAGGGTCTGAGCGAAGCCCGGCAGGATGTTCTCGCGCTCCTCGACGACCATGACGTCCTTGAGGATCTCCCATTCGACCGCGCGCTTGCTTTCATTCTTGATGTTGAAGGTGTTCTTGCCGGCGGTGACGTCGACCTTCGCGGGGTCGCATCCGGAATTGGTCAGAGTGATCAGGATAGGGCCAGGAGCGATTGGCGCGGCGTCCGCTTGCCCGAACGCCTGATTGCCGATGGTCGCAGGGAATGAGAGCAAAGCGGCTCCTCCGAAAAGGGCGAGCCTCAACCGGATGGCGCGGGAGTCGAGCATGTCGTTTCTTCCCCTATTGGTCTGCGAGTGCGTCAGGTCTTGGAGACTGTAAGCGGCGCGCGCCACGGGCGCCGGGCGAGGCGGCGAGAAGAAGAGGGTCAGAGCGGGAATCAGGTAAGGCGAAATAGACCATCACTTCCCCGATGGTCGGCGCGTCCTGATAGCCGAAGACGCTGGAGAGCAGCGTGCCGATCAGGCCGTCTTGCGGCATGAAGGCGCTGAGGTCGAAGGCCGTATTCTGCAAGCCGTTCCAGAGCCCGGCTTCGTGAAACCCGCGCAGCGCGCCAGCAAGCAGACCGGCGGCGACGAAAATGATGAAGACGCCGGTCCAGCGGAAGAAATGACGGAGATTGAGCTTCACGCCGAAATAGTAGATCGCGAAACCGACGCCCACCGCTGAGGCAAGGCCGAGGGCCGCGCCGATCGGAACGGCCCATCCCTCACTCTGCTGGATGATCGCCAGAAGGAAGAACAGGGATTCGAGCCCTTCGCGGCCGACGGCGAAGAAGACCATCCCGATCAGCGCCAGGCCCTGGCGGTCGCCGGGACGCAAGGCGTTGTCGATCGAATCGTGCAGCTGGGCCTTGATCGACCGGGCTGCCTTCTTCATCCAGAAGACCATCGAGGTCAGGATCGCGGTCGCTAGAAGCGCGACCAGGCCTTCGAAAAATTCCTGCTCGCGCTGCGGGAATTCCCGATTGGCGCTGACGAGAACCAGACCGATGGCGAGACAGACGGCGCACGCCGCGCCGACTCCGACCCACACCATCGGCAGCCATTGCGCGCGTCCGGATTGCTTAAGATAGCTCGCCACGATGCCGACGATCAGCGCGGCTTCGATCCCTTCGCGCAGCATGATCAAATAGGCGGCGAACATTTTCGAACGCTTATCCGTCGAGAAGGCGGGTTCAAGGCCGTCCGCCACAGGCGTCTATTAAGACGCTTATCGGGTAACCCCGCGCCTTTAGTGGAGTCAATGAAACACGCGCGCCATGTTCAACTTTAGAATCGTTCTAAAGGCCATGGCCCACGCAAGTTTAGAATCGTTCTAAATTGCTCGCGGGATAAAGGGCGCCTGAGTTTCACGCTTGAATTGAATAAAGTTGCGCTACGGAAGCGCGGATCGAACCCTGGCGGCCTTTCGCCGCCAGCCGGCCCGTCAGGGCGCGAGCACCGCCGCGCCTTCCAGGCGCCCCGAGCGCAAATCGTCGAGCGCCTCGTTGGCCTTGTCGAGCGGATAGGGCGTGGTCGTCGTTCGCACCTTCGCTTGAGGCGCGACGCCCAAGAATTCGTGGCCGTCGGCGCGGGTCAGATTGGCGACCGAGGCGACGCTGCGCTCCTCCCATAACAGGCGATAGGGGAACGCCGGGATGTCGCTCATGTGGATGCCGCCGCAGACCACTCGGCCGCCCTTGCGGGTTGCGGCAAGCGCGGCGGGGACAAGCGCGCCGACCGGCGCAAACACGATAGCGGCGTCGAGCGGTTCGGGCGGCTTCTCATCCGACCCGCCCGCCCATTCGACGCCGACAGAGCGCGCGAACGCCTGGCCGGCATGATCGCCCGGCCGGGTGAAGGCGAACACGCGCCGCCCCTGCCAGCGACAGACCTGCGCGATGATGTGCCCCGCGGCGCCGAAGCCATAAACGCCGATCGTCCGCCCGTCGCCTGCGAGCTTGAGCGAGCGCCAGCCGATCAGGCCGGCGCAGAGCAGCGGCGCCGTCGCGACCGGGTCGAGGTCCTCGGACAGCGGAAAGACGAAATCCGCTTCGGCGATCGTATGGGTCGCGTAACCGCCGTCCCGGGTGTAGCCGGTGAACAGCGGCGCGTCGCACAGGTTTTCGCGTTCGCTGCGGCAATAGGGGCAAGTCCCGTCGGTGTGGCCAAGCCAGGCGACGCCGACGCGCGCGCCGGGCTTGAGGCCGACCCCCTCGCCGATGGCGTCGACGCGGCCGACGATCTCATGTCCCGGCACGATGGGCAGCTTCGGGTTGGGCAGTTCGCCGTCGACGAGGTGGAGGTCGGTGCGGCAAACGCCGCAAGCCTCGACCCGCACGCGAACCTGGCCCGGTCCGGGCGTGGGGTCAGGCCGCTCCTCCATCTTGAGCCGTTCGCGCGCCCGATGCAGGACCATGGCGCGCATCAAGAGCGGCGCCCCTTCAGGCGCGGCGCGAGCCGGCGACCGAGCGCCGCAGAAGCGCGTAGAGGCTCCCGCCGCTCAGCGCGCCGAGCACATAGACGATGGCGACGAGCACGGCGAGCGGCAGCGTGATCCCGAGCGCCAGGAATGAGACGCCGACGCTCTCGGTGTTCTGAAACACGAAGATGATCAGCGCCGCGATAAACACAACCACGATCGCCAGATAAAGCCAGCGCACGGGAAGATCTCCTTGGCCCACGAAATGCGGCCGGTCGAGCGTCGCCGCTTCGGCTCAAATTTGGCGCGGGACTCGCCGTTGAGCCCGCGGTCACACGTATCAGGCCCTTGCGTCAGGCCGCTTGTCGCAAACCCAAGCCGAGCCCGATCCAGCTCGCGCCGGCGAACACGAGATCAATGCCGAGAAAGATTCCGAGCACGTAGAGAGAGGACACGGGCCAGTGGATCAGGATGATGATTCCGAGCAGCAGGGTGATCAGGCCCGAAGCGACGACCCAGCCCCAAGGCGTGCCGCCCTTCATGTTGAACCCGAGGAAGACGCGCATGATGCCGGAGGCGACCAGCGCCGCGCCGAGAATGAGCGTCAGCCACACCGCAGTCAGCAGCGGATTGTCGAACGCCACGAAGCCAGCGATGATGTAGAGGATGCCGAGCGCCAGCCAGAACAGGAAGCGTCCCCAGGTCTTGATCTGGAACGAGTGGATGACTTCGAAAACGCCCGCGACAATCATCATGAGTCCGACAACGTAGACCGTCGCCACCGTCGCCATGACGACGCTGCCAAGAGCGATCACGCCAGCGATGACGTAGACGACGCCGAGGGCGACGATCCAGCCCCATTTGCCCTTAAGCGGCGCGATGCCCGCGCCGGGCCCGAGCCCTAATACCGATGTGTTGGTCATGGCGTCCGTCCCAATTCATTCCGCGCGCAGCGACGGGAGCTTCGGGCCCCCTCTGACGCGCGCGACTCAGCGCAATCTATCACAGTCAGTTTTGATGAGAAGCGCCCGATTTGGCGCAACCGCCCGCCCGCGAGAGCGAAACCGATCCGAGCCGAGAGGGCCGCGTCCTTACGCCTTGCCGGTTTTCCAGTCCCTCGTCCGACTTACAAGAAGGAACGAAGCGGCTTCTTTCGAGTTGGCCAGATAATCGCCCGCGGCGCGCGAAAGGCGCTCGACCAGCGACTTCTTGTAGTCTTTGTTGCTCGGCTCGAGCGGGATCGTGGTGACAATGACGAGAATCCGTTGCTCGCCGCCGTCGGGGGTCTTCGCCGTCCACACTTTCGCGGCCCTGGCGAGGGGATGAGAGAATGTCATTAACATCTGCCCCGTGGATGATACCCGCCCAGCGTAAGGGATCAGCGCCACGCGGGCGCGTCAAGCCCTCAGCCGCTCAAATGCCGGCGACCCATTGCCCGCCGACCCTTACCGCCTACCGCCTGCTGGAGTTGAGCAGCCGTAGGCGTCGCCGAACATGAGGCCGTCCGAACTCCAGTCGCGGTCGCGGCAGTTTAACCGATTCACGCTGTCGCCGCACCCGTCTCACCGCCAAGGCGCTGCGGCAGCCCATTCCACGCGCGCCGGGCGAGGCGCCGTTCGAACTCATATGTGCTCTTCGACGCGCGGGCCAGGCGAGGCGTCGACGTGGAAATCGTTGATCATCCAGCGGCCATCGCGCTTTACAGACAGCGATCCGGAACGTCGCCGCGCCATGCCGGTAGCGGGCCTTGGCGTTGTAGGATCCTGAAAACGCGCCCTCCGAGCCGGGCGAGAAGAGATTGAAATTGTAGTTTGTGTCGCCGGCAGTCGCCCCTTCGTATTCGACCAGCGCCCCAAGCTGCGCGTGCAGCCCTTGAAAGAGCACGTCCAACGCTTCGGGAGTGACGGCCTTATGAAGCTCGGGCGACGCTCTCTGGAAGAGTTCCTCCGGGCTCCAGTCCTTCGTTATGGCGGGAACCGCTTCGTCGACGAAGGCCACGCCTTCGATTGCGATCGATGCCCCCGATAGAAAGCGAAGCCGAATACGACGACTGCCATTGCAAGCGCGAATAGGGCGGTCGCGCCAACTATGGCCAGAAACCTGCGCATGCCTGCGCTCCGCTCCAGTCGCACCGTTCATTGACGAAATTCACACTAGGCGGGAGGTGTTCGCGTCGCAAGCCCCTCGGCCGCGCGCCTCATCGGCGGCGCGCGGCGGAGCGCTCATCGATCAGGACTTCGGAAACTGCACCACCGACGGCGATTTCGCCGGCGAGGACTCGGCGGGTTCTTCGCCGATCTCCTTGCCGTTGATCGTGAGGCGCCCGTGCGATGCGCTGAGCTTGATCGTCGACCCGTCGGGCAGTTCGCCCGCGAGCAGCATCTGCGCCAGCGGGTCCTGCACCCATTTCTGGATCACCCGCTTCAACGGACGCGCGCCATAAGTCGGATCGTAGCCCTTGTCGGCCAGCCATTGCCGCGCCTTCGCGTCGAGGCTGAGCGTCATCTTGCGGTCCTCGAGCAGCCGGTTCAGGCGCTTGAGCTGGATGTCGACGATCTCGCCCATGTCCTCGCGCCGCAGGCGATGGAAGAGGATGATCTCGTCGACGCGATTCAGGAACTCGGGCCGGAAATGCCCGCGCACGACGCCCATCACTTCCTTCTCGACCGTCTTCGTGTCCTCGCCCTCCCGCAGATTGACGAGATACTCGGAGCCGAGGTTCGAGGTCATGATGATGAGCACGTTGCGGAAATCGACTGTGCGCCCCTGACCGTCGGTGAGCCGTCCGTCGTCGAGCACCTGCAACAGGACATTGAACACGTCCGGATGCGCCTTCTCGATCTCGTCGAACAGCACGACCTGGTAGGGCCGACGCCGCACCGCCTCCGTCAACGCTCCGCCTTCCTCGTAGCCGACATAGCCGGGAGGCGCGCCGATGAGCCGGGCGACCGAGTGCTTCTCCATGTACTCGGACATGTCGATGCGCACCATCGCGCTCTCGTCGTCGAACAGGAAGGCGGCGAGCGCCTTGGTGAGCTCGGTCTTGCCGACGCCGGTGGGACCTAAGAACATGAACGAGCCGATCGGCCGGTTCGGGTCCTGCAAGCCAGCGCGGGCGCGCGCGGACGGCGGTCGAAACGGCGTGCACCGCTTCGTGCTGGCCGACGACGCGGCGCGCGATCTCCTCCTCCATCTTGAGGAGCTTCTCGCGCTCGCCTTCGAGCATCTTGTCGACCGGCACGCCCGTCCAGCGCGAGACGACCTGGGCGACGTGGCTCGCGGTCACCGCTTCGTCGACCAGCACGCTGTTGCCCTGGCTCTCCGCCTCCTGAAGCTTCTTCTCGAGCGTCGGGATCGTGTCGTAGGTAAGCCTTCCCGCTTCCGCGTAATCGCCCTTGCGCTGCGCCTGGGCGAGCGCGTTGCGCGCGGCGTCAAGCTCTTCCTTGAGCCTGGCGGCCTGGCCAAGCTTGTCCTTCTCGGCCTTCCAGCGGGCGGTCAGCGCGTCGGACTTCTCCTGCAGCTCCGCAAGCTCGCCGGCGAGCTTCTTCAGGCGATCCTTGGAGGCTGCGTCGGTCTCCTTCTTCAGCGCCTCCTGCTCGATCTTGAGCTGCATGATGCGGCGATCGAGCTCGTCGAGCTCCTCGGGCTTGGAGTCGACCTGCATCCGCTGGCGGGCCGCAGCCTCGTCGATCAGGTCGATCGCCTTGTCCGGCAGGAACCGGTCGGCGATGTAGCGATCGGACAGAGTCGCCGCGGCGATGATCGCCGAATCGGTGATGCGCACGCCATGATGGGCTTCGTATCTGTCCTTCAAGCCGCGCAGGATCGAGATCGTGTCCTCGACCGTAGGCTGGGCGACGAACACCGGCTGGAAGCGCCGCGCCAGCGCCGCGTCCTTTTCGACATGCTTGCGGTACTCGTCGAGCGTGGTCGCGCCGACGCAGTGCAGTTCGCCGCGCGCGAGCGCAGG
The DNA here is from genome assembly GCA_963802615.1 of uncultured Alphaproteobacteria bacterium. GTDB lineage: Bacteria > Pseudomonadota > Alphaproteobacteria > Rhizobiales > Beijerinckiaceae > Roseiarcus. The sequence continues at coordinate 19,337 of CAWDKC010000039.1, read as the reverse complement.
CTTCAGAAGGTTCGAAGCGTCCATCGCGCCATCGGCCTTGCCGGCCCCGACGAGCGTATGCATCTCGTCGATGAACAGGATGATGCCGCCTGCGGCCGCGGTCACCTCGTTGAGCACGCCCTTGAGGCGCTCCTCGAACTCGCCGCGATATTTCGCGCCAGCAATGAGCGAGCCCATATCGAGCGCGAGCAGCTTCTTGTCTTTGATCGATTCCGGCACGTCGCCGTTGACGATGCGCAGCGCAAGGCCCTCGACGATCGCAGTCTTGCCGACGCCGGGCTCGCCGATCAGCACCGGATTGTTCTTCGTGCGCCGCGACAGCACCTGCACGGTGCGGCGGATCTCCTCGTCGCGGCCGATCACCGGATCGAGCTTGCCGGTCTTGGCGGCCTCGGTCAGGTCGCGGGTGTATTTCTTCAGCGCGTCATATTGATTCTCGGCGCTGGCCGAGTCCGCGGTGCGGCCCTTGCGGATGTCGTTGATCGCAGCGTTGAGCGTCTGGGCCGAGACGCCGGCGTTCGCCAGAATCTTGGACGCCTGCGCGCCCTTCTCCATCGCGAGCGCAAGCAGAAGCCGCTCGACGGTGACGAACGAGTTGCCCGCCTTCTGGGCGATCTTCTCGGCATTGTCGAACAGGCGCGCCGTCGTCGGCGCCATATAGAGCTGCCCGGCCCCCGACCCTTCGACCTTGGGCAATTTGGCCAGGGCGGCTTCGACCTCGGTCAGCGCCTGGCGGGAATTGCCGCCCGCCCGGTCGATCAGCCCGGCGGCCAGCCCCTCCTCGTCGTCCAGAAGCACCTTGAGCACGTGCTCGGGCGTGAACTGCTGATGCCCCTCACGAAGCGCCAGCGACTGCGCGGACTGCACGAAGCCGCGCGCCCGTTCGGTGTATTTCTCTAGGTTCATGCGTTAACCCCTTCGGCGCTAGGCCGGCGTCCCGAAGCGACGTGAGCCAGCCCATACAACAGGATTGCCGCGATTTCGCGGCCTGATCGGTAATGTAGGAGCCGCTTGGCGCGGGCGGAAGGGCGCAAAAGCGCTTTAACGCCGAACGAAGAAACGCGGCATTGACCGATATCAATTTCCGCCCTTCACTTCGGGGATGCGCGCTTGAAAAACTCCTGCAGCCATTCGGCGTTCATGCCGGCGATCGGCAGCCACGCCTTGAACAGAGTTTCCGGGGAAAAGCGCTCGAGCTCGGCCATCATGCGCTTTTCGATCTCCGCCATGGCCGCCTTCTGCATCGGCTCGACGTCCGGCAATCCCATGAACTGACGCGCCTCGAGAGGCGTGCAGTCGACATCGACGGTGATCTTCATCGGGCGCGGCTCTCCCTTGTCCAAGACCAAGCGGGATGACTTGGCGCGGGACGGCGCGTATTGAAGGCCTCTCGCGCTTTTCCCGCGGGACTATCGCAGGTCTTTGGATATTGAGCCAGTCTTGAGCGGGCCCAAAGCCTTTATTCTCCACCTGGAGCGCGCGAGTTCGCGCGCAGCCAATGTCCAGTCGCTGCGCGCCGGCATGGCCATCGAGAGCGAGGTCCTGGCGGCGGTCGACGGGGCGCGTCTCACGCCGCAAGAGGTCGACCAGGCCTATGTTCGGCGGCGTTTCCGGCCCACCTATCCGTTCCCGCTGACGAGGACGGAAGTCGGCGTGTTCCTGAGCCATCGCCTGGCCTGGCGGCGGATTGTGGATGAGGCCCTCGACTTCGCCTTCATCTTCGAGGACGACGCCGAGATCGAGCCCTCGCGATTCGCGGCGCTGGTCGAATTCGTGACCCTCGAACGCCCAGCCTGGGATTACGTGCTGCTGCCGGCTCAGCCAATCCGAAACGGCGTGGTCGGTCGCGAGCCGCGGCGATTTCACGCTCATACGCCCGGACGCGCCCCCCTTAAGAGCGATCGCCCAGATCGTCTCGCTCGCCGCCGCCAGGCGCCTCCTCGACCGCACGCTGCCCTTCGATCGTCCCGTCGACACGCTGATGCAAATGACCTGGGTCACCGGCCAGCCGGTGCTGGTCGCCTCGCCCTCGCCGGTCCGCGACGTTTCGCGGGAGACCGGCGGCAGCACCGTCCAGCGCAAGTCGATGAGCCTCGCCGAGCGCCTGCGCCACGAGGCGATGCGCCCGATCTACCGCGCGCAGGTGCTCGCCCGCTACCGGCGGGATTTGGCGCAAGCTTCGCGCCAGGTGTGAGCTTTCAACAGGGTGTCCATCCGGCCCCGGCCTGGCGTTCCGGGAGGACCGGATGAACGTCCATAAGATCGCCCGGCGCGGTCCCACGGCGCCGCCGCGCTCGAGCGCAGGTCCCGACAGGACCTTCGCCCGGCTTTCGGCTTCTCTTAAGCTCCAGTCAGGCGAATGCTGCGACCCCACGGCGCTTCGAGCGGAACCGCAGCGCGGCGATGCCTCCAAGTCCCAGGATCATCATCGCCCAGGTCGAGGGCTCGGGCGCCGCGGTGATCTCGGCGGACGCGACCGGCAGCACAGTGAGAAATCCGTTGGTTCCGTCGACTTCTCCCGGGGTCCCGGCCCCCGGGCCAGGCGGCACGGTCAGTCCATGGATGACGAGCTCGCGCAGATCGAGGCCGCTGAAATCCGCGCCGAGCAGATCGGCCTCCGTATAGCCGCCAGAGTAGATCGAAGGATCGAGCAGGTTGAAGGTGTGGGTGTAGTCGACCGTGCTCGTCTCAGCCGAATCGAAATCCACCAGCGGCACGATGATCGGACCGTAGGTCATGAGGCCTTCGCCCAGCTCGACAAAGCCATCGTGGTCGGCGTCCTGGGCAAGCGTCGGCGATTGTCGAATCGACCGGCGTTCCGGTCGGCCCCGTCCGAGAACAATCCATGGATATGCGCCACGTGCAGCACGCCGGGCTCGAGTCCGGTGGCGTGGATCGTAACCATGAGCATGACTGTCGGCGGTGTCGAGGCTGAGCATCGCCGTGCCGGTGACGCCGCTATCGTTGAGCGCCGTGAACGTCGCGTCATACGTCTGCGCCGCCTGCGCGCCAGGCGATGCGAGCAAAGCGCCGACGGTCAAGACCAAAGAGCTGATGCCCCCGCCAAGAATCTTGCGATGATCGAGTAACAGCATGAGCAGCCTCCATTGACGCGCGTCCCCGCGCGACATGAGAATCACCCGGCTTTCCGCTGGGTCACTTCGTGTACGGAGCTCTGCTCGGGCGAGTTTCAAAACGGCGTGACGTTTCTTCCAAGTCTTCGTCAGACGCGCGAAAGTTTACTCATGTAAACTTGCATCCCGTCGGAAGAGTTCAGGCCGGCCTTCGCGTAGAAGCCCCGCAGAGGGCGGCGCCGAGGCGGTCAGATTCGCCAGACGGCCTTGAGCTTCCGCCGAGGCGCGGGAGCGCCGGACAAAAGATTGGACTATTTCTTGACAAGCCGGGCTGACGATGCTACTGTTTTTCAGAATTCATTGTACTGGTTTTGGCAACCTGGAATTGCGGCGGCGGAGGAAGACCGGAGGACCCGTAACCGCGGAGCCGGGGCGTCCCGAAGACCGCCCGTCGGATCGCTGCATCGCCGGCCCGTCCGCGAAGCCGCTCTGCGGCGCTTGAAGCCGAGCGCCTCGCGGCTCCCGTGCCCCCGGCTCGCTAATCGCGCCGCAAACCATTGAAATGGCTCGAAACGGACTCGCAAAGCGGCCGCCCGGGCCCCGGTCGGGCGAGAGCCGTTCGAGCGGGTGAATTTCCAGATCAGGCGGCCCCGGCCCCCATCAGCTTTCGCGCCGCGGCCGCGTTCATCGGCTGGCCGAAAGCCGCCCCTTGCGCGAACTGGCAGCCAAGCTGGGCAAGCTCGACCGCGTCGGATTCCGTCTCCGCCCCCTCGGAGATGACGTCCATCCCGATCTCCTGGGCCATGGCGACGATCGAACGCAGGATGGGCGATCGCGCGCCGAAGGCGTTGGGCCTGACCAGCGATGCGTCGATCCGCATCGCGTCGAAACGGTATTCCGGCAGATGACCGAGCGAGGTGTAGCCGGCGCCGAACCGGTCGAGCATGAGCGCCGCGCCGATTTCGCGCACCCGCCGCAGGAGCGCCGCGGCATATTCCGGGTTTTCCATCACCAGACTCTCCGCCGCAGCGAGCCTGAGCGAGCCACGCTGGACATAATGGCGCCCGAGCGCCGAGCGCACGTCGAGCAGCAAGTCGTGGCTCAGCATCTGGCGCGAAGACGCCGCGACAGTGGCGAAGATGGGCGGGTTGACCTCGAGCGCCTTCTGCCACGCCGCCAGTTCCCTGGCGGTCGCCTCCAGAGCGTAGGCGCCGATGTCGACGATCGCGCCGGTCGCCTCGGCGGCGGAGAGGAATTCATCCTCGCCGAGGACTCCAAGCCTCGGGTGGCGCCAACGCAGCAGCGACTGGAACCCGGCGACGGTTCGATCCTCGAGGCGCACGATCGGGCGAAACAGAAGTGAGATTTCTCCGCGCTCGAGGGCGCGCCGCACGTCGTTCTCGAGCGTCTGCCGGTCGGTGCGGTGCGAGCGCATGTGGGGGGCGAAAATCTCCACCCGATCCCCGCCGGCCTTTTTGGCGTTGGCGAGCGCGAGCCGAGCGTCGGCGAGAAGATCGCCGCCTTTGTCGTGGAACTTCGGATTGTAATGCGCCGCGCCGATGGAAACGGAGAGCGTGATTTCCCGTTCGCCGAAGCTGATCGGAGCCGCAAGCGCCGAATGCAACGCCTCGATCCTGGCCGGCGCGTCCATCGATGCGGGTTCGGCGAGCACGATCGCGCCGAACGTGTCGCCGCCCAGCCGAGCCAGCGTATCGCCTGGGCGTAAATCCCGCGCCAGTCGACGAGCCACCGCCAACAGAGCCGAGTCGCCGATCGACAACCCGTAGGAATCGTTGACCGACTGGAATTCGTCGACGTCGATCACCATCACCGTCGGCGCGGCGCCGCCAGGCTTCTGGGCCAAGAGAATGGCCGAGCCCAGGCGATCCGTGAACAGCTCACGGTTTGGAAGGCCGGTCAGATTGTCGTGAACCGCGTCATGGAGCATGCGCTCTTCGGCCGATTTGAGTTCGGTCACGTCCGACAGCGAGCCGATCACCCGCACCACCTCGCCGTCGGCGCTGATGACCGGCCGGGCTTTCAGAACGTACCAGAAGTAATGCCCGTCCGATCCGCGCAATCTCAGATCGTGATTGATCCGGCCCGAGCGCTGATGCAGGAGCCCGTCCAGCGCCAGCGTGTAGCGGTCGCGATCGAGAGGATGCAGCACATCGAGCCAGCCAGCCGCCGGCCCCTCGAGCGCGCCGCGCTTCAAGCCCAGCTGGCTTTCGATCGCCTCGCTGCCGTTCACTTCGTCGGTCAGCACGTTCCAATCGAAGATCGCTTCGCCCGATCCGGTCATGGCCAGCGAGCGCCGCTCGGCGTCGGGGCCGCTGTCCATCGCGCCGCCGGAGCCGGAAAAGGCGAATTGCATCACCGTGAAGCCGATCAGCATGACAATCAGCACCAGGCCGCCGACGAGGCCCGGCGCCGCAAGGTCATTGGTCAGATAGCCGAGCGCCGCCGCTCCCGCGGCCACCACCCAGACCGCGAGCAAATACCAGGTCGGGATCAGCATCACGGCGCGGTCGGACCCGCGCGCCGCGAGGCTCAGGATGAGGAGGAATCCGACGCCCGCGACGGTGGCGATGGAGATTCTCGCCACCCCCGCCGCGACCGCGGGATTATAGACCGAGAGTGCGACCACGGCCGCCATCAGCACGAGCCAGGCGAGCGCGAAATGCGTGTAGCGCACATGCCATCGGCGCAGATTGAGGTAGGCGAACAGGAAGATGATCAGCGTCGCGCCGATCGTCGCCTCGACCCCGGCGCGCCAGATCCTTTCCGAGGCGTCCCCGAGGCCGAACATCTTGCGCCAGAAGCCGAAATCGATGCAGACGTAGGCGAACACCGCCCAGGCGAGCGCCGCCGCGGCGGGAAAAATCATCGCGCCGCGGACCACGAAGACAATGGTCAGAAACAGGGCCAAGAGACCGGCGATGCCGATCAGAATCCCCTCGTACAGGGTGAGGCTGGCCGACTTGTCCTTGAACGCCTCCGGCTCCCACAAATAAAGCTGCGGCAGGTTCGGCGAGCGCAGCTCCGCAACGTAGGTCACAGTCGTTCCGGGATCGAGAGTCAGGCGAAAAACATCGGCTTCCGGGTTGTCCTCACGCTCTGGCGCTGCGCCCTGGCTTGCGGTGATGGTCGTGATTCGCGACGAACCGAGATCCGGCCAAATGAGCCCCGAGCCGACAAAGCGAAAATGCGGCGCAACAATCAGCCGTGTGAGTTGCTCCTCGGAATCATTGGTCAGCGCGAACACGATCCAGGCCGGCTGCGCCCCCGGCTCGAGCGCGCTGACTTCAATCCGGCGGACGATGCCGTCGGCGCCGGGCGCGGTCGACACCTGGATGCGATCGCCCTGGGCGCTGTAACGCTCGACCGCCCGAGTGAGATCGATCGCGTCCGATTCCGGCGAAACCCTGACCGATTGCACCGCGCAGGCGGGCCGGCAGAACGCCGTCAGCGCGGCGAGGAGAACCACGACACTGATGAAGCCGCGCCACGCGCCCGAGGCGCGCTTCGACCGTCCGGACCGCGGACCCACTTCCGCACGGCGCGGCCAGGCGATCGTTGAGGGTCTGTTCAGTCAAGATTTGTCCAAGCCAGTCGCGGACGCGCGTCGCTTTGGACCAGCCCGAACAGGACGTGGTCGCGCCAAGCCCCGTTGATTTTGAGAAAGCCTCGCGCGTAGCCCTCGCGCCGGAAGCCGTTGCGCTCAAGCAGCGCGATCGATGGCGTGTTTTCCGGGATGCAGGCCGCCTCGATCCGATGCAGCCGCAACTTGGCGAGCGCGAATTCGACCGTGACCGCGACCGCGCGCGTCATGCGCCCTTTGCCTGCATGCGGGGCTCCCATCCAGTAGCCGAGCGTTCCGCTTTGGGACACTCCCCGCCGCACGCCGCCGAGCGTGATTCCGCCCAAAAGCTCGTCAGCGACGCTGTCGAAAATAAGAAACGTATAGGCCTCGTCACGCACCATGTCGTCGTCTTGGCGCTTGAGGCGTCGGCGAAACGCGGCGCGTGTCAGGTCATCGTCCGGCCATGTCGGTTCCCAAGGCTCAAGAAAGCTGCGGCTTGCGGCTCGCAACCTCGACCATGACGAATAGTCCGCCAGCGCCGCTGGCCGCAGATAGAGGCTGTCGCCGCGAAGCACAGGCTCCGGGCTAACGGGTCGGGACAAGCCGAAAAGCGCCATCATACCCCTTTCAAAGCGCTGGCGATCTTCGCTCGGCCGGGGACTTTGCCAACCGCGCCAATCACCGCCACGGCGGGGGGCGATCTAAGCATGGCGGCGCCGGTTTTGCGAACCTCTTCGACGGTGATGGCGTCGACGCGCGCCAGCATCTCGTCGAAGGAAAGCGGGCGCCCGTAGATCTGCATCTGGCGCGCGAGCTGGTGGACCCTAGCCGCAGGCTGCTCGAGGGCGGTCACCAGCGAGACCTTCATCTGCGCCTTGGCGCGGCGAATCTCCGATTCCTCAAGCCCGTGCGCGGCTTCGCCGAGGCAATCGAGCGACGCCGCGACCACCTCCGCCGCATCCCGGTCGGCCGAGCCGGCGTAGAAGCCGAACAGGCCCGTGTCGATGAAGTCCCAGTGGAATCCATAGATCGAATAGGCGAGGCCCCGTTTCTCACGCACCTCCTGAAAGAGCCGTGACGACATGCCCCCGCCCGCCGCGGCGGCGAAGACTTGGGCGGCGTCGTGATCCGGCGCGCCGGCCGGCCGGCCCTCGAAGCCCACCACGATATGCGTCTGCTCGAGGCGACGGCTGCGCTTGGTCTCGCCGCCGCGATAAGCGGCTCGCGTTTCGGCCGGCGCGGGCGCGACCGGGAGCTTTTCGAGGTGGGATCGAGCGAGGGCGAGGATATGATCATGGTCCACCGCGCCGGCGGCGACGACGACGGTGGCGCCGGCGCTGTAACGGCGGCTGAGATAACCTTCGATGCCCGCCCGGTCGAACGCCCCAACGCCCTCCCGCGTTCCCAGGATTGGCCGGCCGATCGGCTGGTCGGGCCAGGCGGTCTCGGTCAGGAGGTCGAACACCAGGTCGTCCGGCGTGTCTTCGACAGCCCCGATTTCCTGGATGACAACGTTCTTCTCTCGTTCGAGCTCCTCCGGGTCGAACACGCTATTGGTGAGCAGGTCGCCAATGACGTCGAGCGCGAGCTCCGCGTCGTCTCCCAGAACGCGGGCGAAATAGCTTGTCCGTTCGACGCCGGTCTCTGCGTTCAGGTCGCCGCCAACGTTCTCGATCGTCTCGGCGATCTCGCGGGCGCTTCGGCGGCGCGTGCCCTTGAACGCCATATGCTCGATGAAATGCGAGAGCCCCTGCTCGCCCGCGAGCTCGTAACGCGATCCTGCGCCGACGAACACGCCGATCGCCGCCGTCTTCACATGGGGCGCCGTCTCGGTTACGACGGCGAGCCCCGTGGGGAGGCTCGTAACTTGTACGCTCACGCCGCGGCTCGCGCAGTCTGGCGCAGGTAATTGGCCACCGCCCCGCCGTCGTTGGGCAGGACAACGATCGCTTCCTTGCGCTCCATCAGATCGGCGAGGGACTCCGGCAGCGGGGGTCGCACCCCGGTCGCGGCCTCGACGGCGTCGGGAAACTTCGCCGGATGGGCCGTGGCGAGAGCGATGACCGGCGTTGCGGGCGAGGCCGCAAGCGCCCTTCGCGCGGCGTGAACGCCGACTGCGCTGTGCGGGTCGATGATCATGCCGCTCGTGCGGTAGACGCGGCCCATTTCCTCGGCGCACGCAGCCTCATCGACCCGAAACGCATCGAAATCGGCGCGTATGCGCGCGAGCGCGGACGCCGGGATCGTGAATGAGCCTTCTTTGGCCAGCCCGCTCATCCGCGCGACCACTTCCTCTGGGTCGCGGTGAGACGCCTCGAACAGGAGGCGCTCGAAGTTCGAGGACACTTGAATGTCCATCGACGGCGACTGCGTCGCCTTGACCCCCTTCAGCGCGTAGCGTCCGCTGGCCAGCGTGCGGACGAGAATGTCGTTCTCGTTGGTCGCGACGATCAAACGCTCGATCGGCAGCCCCATGCGCTTGGCGTAATAGCCGGCCAGCACGTCGCCGAAATTGCCGGTCGGAACGGCGAAGGACACAGGCCGGTCGGGCGCGCCAAGCGCAACGGCGGCGACGAAATAATAGACGATCTGCGCCAGTATGCGCGCCCAATTGATGGAATTGACGCCCGACAGACGCATATCGTCGCGAAAGGCGAGATCGCCGAACAGTTCCTTGACGATGCGCTGACAATCGTCGAACGAGCCTTGAATCGCGAGCGCGTGGACGTTGGGCCGATTGACCGTCGTCATCTGCCGGCGTTGTACGTCCGACACCCGCCCCTGTGGATAGAGGACGAACACTTCGACCTGCGACTGCGTGGCGAAAGCCTCAATCGCCGCAGCGCCTGTATCGCCCGAAGTCGCGCCAATGATTGTCGCCCGTGCGTCGTCGCGCCGCAAAATGCGATTCATCGCCTGGCCCAGCCACTGCATGGCGAAATCCTTGAACGCCAGCGTCGGTCCGTGGAAAAGCTCGAGCGCGAACAGATTGTCATCGACCTGCGCGAGCGGCGCAATCGCGGCGTGACGAAAGCCGGCATAGGCGGCCGCGGTCAGCGACTTCATTTCGTCTGGATTGAAATCCTCGCCCACGAAGGGCGCCATGATCCGCGCGGCCGCTTCCGGATAAGGAACGCCCCTCAACGCCCGGATCGCGTCTGGGCGCCATTGGGGGACGGAAAGCGGCACATAGAGGCCGCCGTCGCGGGCCAGACCGGCGAGAAGGGCGTCCGCGAAGCCGAGCGTCGGCGCCGCACCGCGGGTAGAAACATAATCCACGATAAGGGAATCCTTGGACGATTGGGTCGTCGTCTAGCGCAAATCGCGCCGGAGGGGAACGGCGGCGGACTTGGTCGCACGAATGGGGCCAAAACAAGACGTTTCCGATCAGGGATTTGCGCTGCGGGAATGGCCGCCGATCTACATTCGCACTTGAAAAGGCCTTGGAACTTTCCGTAACCTGCCACAGTTACAGAAGGAACGACTGGCGCAGCCCGGGAGAGCTACGCCAGCGAAGGACGACGAGTGGGAGTTATGAGCGCGGTTTTCAAGGCGTATTTGCGGAGACTGGTTCGTAAAGGTCGGCTCGAAGTCGAAACCGCCGACGGAACTGTTGAGACCTTCGGCGATGGCACGGGCCCGGTCCTTGGCGTCAAGCTTCTTGATCATGCGGCCGAATGGAAGCTGATGGTCAATCCGCGCTGTGCTCTGGGCGAACTTTACATGGACGGGCGCCTGATCGTTACCAAGGGCGATCTTTACAGCCTGCTGGAGCTTGGGGCGCGCGACCTCGCCGAACTGGAGGGGCGGTCCTGGGGCAAGGCGCTGAGCAAGGCGCGCATGGCGTTTCGCGACCTGCACCAGCGCAACGACCGGCGGCGCGCCAGGCGCAACATCGCCGGTCCACTACGACCTGGATGAGCGCCTCTATAGTCTGTTCCTCGATGCCGACCGCCAGTATTCCTGCGCTTATTTCGAATATCCCGGCCAGTCGCTCGAGGACGCGCAAACCGCAAAGAAGCGCCACATCGCCGCCAAGCTGTTGCCGGACGACGGCGCAACCGCGCTTGACATTGGCTGCGGGTTTGGAGGTCTCGGGCTCTATCTCGCCGGCGTCGCCGGCGCCAAGGTCACCGGCGTCACCTTGTCCGAGGAGCAGTTCGCTGTCGCGACCAATCGCGCGCGCCAGACGGGCCTCGCGGACCGGGTCGAATTTCGCCTGCAAGACTATCGCGACGTGGGCGGGACCTTCGACCGCATCGTCTCGGTCGGCATGTTCGAGCACGTCGGGGCGAACCGATACGACGAGTTCTTCACCAAAGTCCGGGACCTGCTCAAAGATGATGGGGTGATGCTGCTCCATTCCATCGGCCGCAACTGGCGTGCCCGGGGTCACCAACCCCTGGATCCGCAAATATATCTTCCCTGGCGGCTACATTCCGAGCCTGTCCGAAGTGCTGCCGGCGATCGAGCGGGCGGGTCTTTACGTGACGGACGTTGAAATCCTGCGGCTGCACTACGCCGAGACCCTGCGTGTTTGGCGCGAGCGATTTATGGCTCACCGAGATGAGGCCGCAAAACTTTACGACGAGCGCTTCTGCCGAATGTGGGAATTCTATCTCGCTGGCTCAGAAACCTCGTTCCGCGTCGACGGCCACATGGTCATGCAGCTCCAACTCGCCAAGCGCCAGGAATCGGTTCCACTGACCCGCGATTACATCCCGGAGCGGGAGGCCGAGCTACGCCGCCGCGAGGCTGCGCAGCCCCTGATGCGCCACGCGGCGGAGTGAGCCTAAGCCGCCTGCGCGAACCGAACCGCGAGGCCTGTCGCGGTCACCCGCTGAAGCTGGACGCCGTTAACGTCGTAGCCCTTGCAGCCCTCTATTTCGAACCGCACGTCGATGACGGCGTCGGCTCCATAATCTTCAGCCTCGCGCCTTAAAGCCTCGACCGCTGTCTGACGATCCGCTTCCACGCTTGACCCGATCGCCGCGCGCCAGGGCGCTGTCGCCCGGATACGCCCAATCGCAACTGTACGCCGGCCGCTGTCGAGCGCGGCCGCAAAACTCACTTGCATAAGGTTCAGTCCATGTACTCAGGCGCAGATTCCATAACGCACTCGGCCTTTCCGAGTCGTTAACAACCCATTACGACTTGAAATTTTCCGTTTTTGCGGCGTGGAAGCGTCATATGCGGCGCTGCAGCGCCGCACTATGACGTAGGCGTCAGGTCCGGTTTCGCTACTCGGCTGTCGCCGTCGCCTCAGCCGCCGGCGCTTTTTCGAGGTCGGCGCCTGTCTGCTGGTCGACGACGCGCATCGACAGCTTGACCTTGCCGCGATCATCGAAGCCCATGACCTTGACCTTGACCCGGTCGCCTTCCTTGACGACGTCGGTCGTCTTGTTGACCCGCGTCTTCGCGAGCTGCGAAATATGGACGAGGCCATCCTTCGAACCGAAGAAATTGACGAAGGCGCCAAATTCAACCGTCTTGACCACCGTGCCGTCGTAGATCTGTCCGACCTCCGCGTCGGAGGCGATCGACTTGATCCAGTTGACGGCCGCCTTGATCTTCGCGCCGTCGCTGGAGGCGATCTTCACCGTGCCGTCATCCTCGATGTTGATCTTGGCGCCGGTCTTTTCGACGATCTCGCGGATCACCTTGCCGCCCGTGCCGATGACCTCCCGGATCTTGTCGGTCGGGATCTTCATGGTCTCGATGCGCGGCGCGAACTCTCCAAGCTCGGCCCGCGCTCCGGTGAGCGCCTTGCTCATTTCGCCTAAGATATGCAGGCGCCCGTCGCGCGCCTGAGCCAGCGCCTGGCGCATGATCTCCTCGGTTATGCCGGCGATCTTGATGTCCATCTGCAGCGAAGTGACCCCTTCGCTGGTGCCCGCGACCTTGAAGTCCATGTCGCCGAGATGGTCCTCGTCGCCCAGAATGTCGCTGAGCACCGCGAAGCGCGAGCCCTCGAGAATGAGGCCCATCGCAATGCCCGCGGTCGGGCGCTTGAGGGGAACGCCCGCGTCCATCAGCGCCAGCGACGATCCGCACACCGTCGCCATGGACGACGAGCCGTTCGACTCGGTGATCTCCGAGACGACGCGGATGGTGTAGGGAAATTCGGCCGGGGTCGGCAGCATCGGGCGGATGGCGCGCCAGGCGAGCTTGCCGTGCCCGATTTCGCGCCGGCCGGGCGCGCCCATGCGGCCGGTTTCGCCGACCGAATAGGGGGGAAAGTTGTAGTGGAGGAGGAACCGCTCCTTATAGGTCCCGTCCAGCGAATCGACATATTGCTCGTCCTCGCCCGTGCCGAGCGTGGCGACGACCATCGCCTGCGTTTCTCCACGCGTGAACAAAGCGGAGCCATGGGTGCGGGGCAGCACCCCGACCTCGGCCAGGATCGGGCGCACAGTGGTCAGATCCCGCCCGTCGATGCGGCGCTTGTGGTCGAGAATATTCCAGCGCACGACCTTGGCCTGGGCGTCGTGGAAAGCCTTGGCAATCTCGGCTACGGGAAACTTCGCTTCGGCGCCCTCGGGCGCGAGCGCGGAAAACACCTTCGCCTTGGCGGCGTCGAGGGCGGCGTAGCGCTCCTGCTTCTGGGTGAGGGAATAGGCGGCGCGGAGCTCGGCCTCGCCTGCGTCCATCACCGCCTTTTCGACCGCCGAGTGATCTTTCGTTCCGAGTTCGCGCGGCTCCTTGGCGGCCTTTTCGGCCAGCCGGATGATCGCCTGAAGGACCGGCTGGAATGCGGAATGGCCAGCCATGACCGCCTTCAGCATCGTGTCTTCGCTGAGTTCCTGGGCCTGCGACTCGACCATCAGCACGGCGTCCGCGGTGCCGGCGACGACCAGATCGAGGGTCGAATCCTTCATCTCCTCGACGGTCGGGTTCACCTTGATCTCGCCCTTGATGTGGCCGACCCGCGCGCCCCCGATCGGGCCCATGAACGGCACGCCGGAAAGGGTCAGCGCGGCTGAGGCGGCGACCATCGCCAGAATGTCCGAGTTGTTCTCGAGGTCATAGGAGAAGACCGTCGCGATGACTTGCGTGTCGCAGCGGAAATCCTCGGGAAACAGCGGGCGGATCGGCCGGTCGATCAGGCGGGAGGTCAGCGTTTCACGGTCGGACAGGCGCCCTTCGCGCTTGAGATAGCCGCCGGGAATTCGTCCGGCGGCGAACGCCTTCTCCTGGTAGTGGACGGTGAGGGGAAAGAAATCCTGGCCGGGCTTGGGCTCCTTGGCGGCGACGACGGTCGCCAGCACCGTGGTCTCGCCCCAGGTCGCCAGCACGGCGCCGTCGGCCTGGCGGGCGACGCGTCCGGTCTCGAGCGTGAGCTTGCGCCCGCACCAGTCGAGTTCTTCGCGTTCAATGTCAAACATCTGTCTTCATCCTGCATAAGTTGAGGATGCGAAAGCCCGCGGCCCATGCCGCCCGCCTATCGGGCTCGTCATCGGCAAGATTGCGAGAGGCTTGCGCGAACGCCAGCCGCTTGCGATCCTGCCATGACGCGAGGCTCTCGCATTGGGAAAAGGACTTCGGCCGCGCCGTCGCCCGGTCTTCGGGTCGGAACGCCTGAAATCAGGCGCTCCGTTTGCGTCGGGCTCGCCTTCAGCGGCGGATGCCCAAGCGCTCGATGAGGGTCTTGTATCGGCTCTCATCCTGCTTCTTGACATAGTCGAGAAGCGTTCGCCGCTGCGACACCATCTTGAGCAGGCCGCGGCGGGAATGGTTGTCTTTGACATGAGTTTTAAAGTGGCTGGTCAGGTTGGTGATGCGCTCGGTGAGAATCGCAACCTGAACTTCGGGCGACCCGGTGTCGCCGACTTTCGCGCCATATTGATTGATGAGCGCAGACTTGCGCTCAGCTGTGATCGACATCGGAATTGTCCTTAAATCTGCGGCTGGCCGAAGCGAGCCTTTTCGTTTCCAAAGCGGCCGAACCGGGATGTCGTCCAGGTCGGTCGCAACGCAAAACCCGCGCAATAACACGGCGCGGATTGCGCGCTTATACAGATTTCGCGCCGCGGCGCCAGCGCTTTCTCATCGACGACCCGAGTTGTCCGCGCGCGCCGGCCGCCCGCCCCTCGCGCGTTCCAGGATGCTCCGCTTTGGCGAATAAGCGCGAGTAAACGTCAGTAAGCGCGCATAAACGCTAGTAAAATTGCTAGCGTTTACTATCGTTTATTTTTTCGAATTGGGTCTTTTCAATGGGTTACGGCCGATTGAAATAAAAATATCTCTCGCGGTCCCAAGCCCTGCGCCAAATGTCCCAGCCCGTAATCCCTTCCACTCCTTCTCTCCCGTCCAAGCGTTTCCGGCGACCCGGGTTCGATCCGGCGCCTGTTTAATGATATAGCACGGATTTCTGCTTTTTCTCAAGAAGTTTCGCCAGATTGTCGCTGGCCGGCGTCTCGCGTTCCGCCGGCGGCTCGTCCAGGCGGGCCCCCTCCGTCAAGAAGCCAGTGACGAACCGGCCTCTCCCTTCAGTCCATGAGCCTCCCGCCGCATGTCGCCGCCTCTCGCGCGGGCGTCAGTTCAGCTGCCTGCGGAAGTCAGCTCCACGCCAGCGAAAAGAGGCAGAGAGAGAGAGAGAGCGGCGCCTGGCGGGGCGAAAAGTTAACCGCATTCCTTTGTCGAGACGGCCAGTTCGATAATTCTTCATTTATTAGTCGTGAAATGCGAGCCGTCACTCGCGATGAGCTGGATTCGAAATCGAATGGACGCAGTCGACGCGGATTTACGCCGACACTGTTAGCGTTCGCAGGGAAGCACCCTCATGACAGGCAACGCCATCTCTACATTTCCCGGTAATTCTGTTGTCCTGATCGAAAGTCCAAATCCGGATGGAGATGGATACATTCAAGGTTCAGGGGTGGTTATTGGACCTCACACAATCCTGACAGCTTCGCATGTCGTATTCGATCTATCCGAACAAACCGCTGTCCAAAACATAGATTTATACCCGGGTTGGGATAGTCCGGATCCCCACCTTGGGGCAGGCTACATCCCCACCTCTTACACGGATCACTTCCACGAGATTGGCACCCTTGGCAGCGACAGTCTCACTAAAGCGCAGAGCGCTCTGGATTTCGCCATAATAGACACAAGTTACACATTTTCGAGTTGGATGGGTGTCGTCCTCAACTATGCGGGCGGCGTTGTCACCGCGACCGGATACCCTGCGACCGCAGGGGGCCTCCAGACCGATCAGGTCGGCGCAGTTTCGGCCGATCCGTCTTTTTCGGTGCTGGATTACGGGACTCTGACCACCTCGCCCGGCGACAGCGGCGCGCCGCTATGGCTCGATTTCAATGGATCGGATCAGGTTGCCGGCATCGTTTCGACAGGTCAGTGGGCTGCTCAACTCACCACGGCGGATTGGAACCAAATCGAAAGCTGGGTCAGCCAGGACGGCTACACTCTAGCCGCGAATGCCTCGCCGGTGGTGACGGCCGTCCCGAGCGTATCGCTTGCCGCGGGTCAGTCGATCTTGGCGTCCTCGCTCATCGCGTCCGTCTCAGATCCCACGAGCGACGCTATCGCATACAACATCTTCGAGGACCTCGGGGGCGGAAGCGGCTATTTCACCGTCAACGGGGTGAGGCAGCCGAACGGCGTATGGATTTCCGCGTTCCCCGGGGTGACCGTCAAGTATGTGGCGGGAGCGTCGCCGGGCAGCGACACACTCGGCGTGGGAATCCACGACGGGACGACCAATAGCAACATCACAACCTCGGTCGTCGCTACGTCGACCCACACCGCGCCGGTGGTGACCGTCGTTCCGAGCGTGTCGATTGGAGAGGGACAGTCGATCTCGGCTTCCTCGCTCATCGTGTCGATCTCGAACCCGAGCGGCGACGCTATCGCGAACGACATCTTCGAGAACCTCGGGGGCGGAAGCGGCTATTTCACCGTCAACGGAGTGAGGCAGGCGGATGGCGTATGGATTACCGCGGCGCCATCGCAGACACGTCCGATATGTCGCAGGATCCTCGCCCGGGAGCGACACGCTCGGCGTGGGAATCCACGACGCGACCACCAACAGCAATATCTCAACCTTCGTCGTTGCTACGACGCTATACGCCGCGCCGGTGGTGACCGCCGCTTCGAACATATCGCTTAGAACAGGGACAGTCGATCTCAGCGTCGTCGCTGATCGCGTCGATTTCGAATCCCAGCGGCGACGACATCTTGGACTACATTTATGAGGATCTCGGGGGTGGGAGCGGCTACTTCACGCTGAACGGGGTGCCGCAACCCGATAATATGCCGATCTACGCACTCGCCCTCCGACAACGTTCAATACGTCGGCGGATCCTCCCCGGGACCGACACGCTCAAGGTCGGGATCTTCGACGTGACGACGGGTAGATCCATCTACGCCGCCAACTCCGTCGGCGCCACGACCACCGCCGTCGCGGAAAACGACCCCACGTCCTTCTGCAGAACACCAATGGACAAGCGACGATCTGGGACATGGACGGAAGCACCCTGGTCGGCGGCGGACCCGTGAGCCCCAATCCGGGGCCGGCTTGGAAAGCGATCGGAACCGGCGACTTCAACGACGACGGCCAATCCGACATCCTGTGGCGGAACGCGAGCACCGGCCAAGCCTCGATCTGGGAAATGAGCGGAAACACCCTGATCGGCGGCGGGCCGGTGAGCCCAATCCCGGGACGAGTTTTCATGCCGTCGGGACCGGCGATTTCAACGGCGACGGCTTCTCCGACATCCTGTGGCAGAACGCGAGCACCGGCCAGGCCTCGATCTGGGAGATGGACGAGAACAGTATCATCGGCGGCGGCGCGGTGAGCCCCAATCCGGGGCTTGTCTGGAAAGCGATCGGGACGGGCGATTTCAACCACGACGGCTACGCCGACATCCTGTGGCAGAATAGGAGCACCGGCCAGGTCTCGATCTGGGAAATGAACGGAGAGGTATCGGCGGCGGGCCGTGACCCCCAATCCCGGGCCGAGCTGGCAAGCGATCGGGACCGGCGATTTCAACCAGGACGGTTTCTCCGACATCCTGTTTCAGAACAAGGACACCGGCCAGGTCTCGGTCTGGGAGATGGACGGGACGAGCTTGATCGGCGGCGGGGCGGTAGCGCCAATCCCGGGACGAGCTGGCACGCGATCGGAACCGGCGCCGGCGGTTCGGACATCCTTCTGCAGAAGACCAGCGGCCAGACCTCGATCTGGGAGATGGACGGCAACACGATCATCGGCGGCGGGGCAATCAGCCCCATCCCGGGCCGAGCTGGCATGCAATCGGGTCTCACCGCAGCCACGCCCTCCCCGTATCCGCCGCGGCCTCCCCGCCCGTCGAGCCCATATCGCCGGCTGTTCGCCACAAAACGCTCGTCATCGCGACGGCAGCGACAGAGCCCGCTCGGCCGTGCCGCAGACGCGACTCGCGCCTAATGTTGACCGATCATGCACGTTCATGCATGATCATGCGGAAAACCCGCAGCAGCCGTGCGCATTCATGTCGATTCTCGCCGCCGAAAGACAGCAGCACACTCTCGACCGCCTCGGCCGCGACGGGCGGGTGCTGGCTGCGGCGCTCGCTGAAATCTTCTCCACCTCGGAGGACACGATTTGCCGTGACCTCCGCGACCTCGCCGGACGCGGTCTCTGTCGTCGGGTCTATGGCGGCGCGCTGCCGGTCTCGCCGGCCTCGAGTGCGGCTCAAGTCCGCGCCGGCGGAGGCGATCCGATCGCAAGGCGGCGCTGGGCCAGGCCTTGTCCGCCCTTGTCGCCCAAAATTCGTCCTGGTCTTCGTCGATTTCGGGCTCGACAAGCCTCGCGGCGGCGAGGGCTTTTCCCGACGATCTTCGGTTCACAGCGGCGACGCATGATCCGGCGATCGCCGCGGCTGTGTCGGTTGAAGCCTAAAGATCACGCTTTGGCTGATTTAAAGGCGGCCGCGTTGATCCTCGGGTCGGCGCGGCTCTCCGGAGGCCGGACTTTGGCCGACATCGAGGCGTTGCGCCCCGAGCTTGCGCTCCTCGGAGGATTGCGTGCTCGATTCCGCTAAAAGGGCATCGCCGCGTTCGATCCGGAGGACGCCGAGATCAAAACGAGCGCTTCTGCGCAACTCCGGCCGCGTCGCCGCGGGGGTCCTGAACGAAAAGCTCGAAACCGGTGCCCCATTCGCCATTGGCGACGCCGAAGGCCTAGACACCGTGGTCCTCGAAGCGGACGCGCCCGAATTCGTCGCCCGCGCATTCTCGAACCGCGGGCTTCCCCGTTCTCCGCGCGCAGCCCGCTGAAGCGCGTTAGCCCGGCTCACGCCCATGTTTGTGCATGCCCGGAACAAACCCAAAATGATCGACGCGCCCCTCGTGCTTGCCCCTGACAGAGCTGTCGCCCCGCCCTGGCCGCAGCGCTTCGCGACGCTCGGCGTCTTCCTGGCGAATGGCCTTGGAATTGGCCGCCGGGCGGCCGCTATCCCCCGGGTCAGAGGCGGACCTCGCGCTTTCCGATGCAACGCTTAGCGTCGCGCTTCTGGCTTTTGCCGCTGGCGCGATCATTTCGATGCCGCTCATGGGTGCTTTTCGCCCACCGTTTGCGCAGTGGACCGGCGTCGGTCATCACCGGTTTCGGTTTCGCGGCCGCTCTTGCCGCCCTTGGCTTTGCCCAGTCGCTCGAGACCTTGTGCGTCGCGACGTTC
>CAWDKC010000038.1:0-113611 GCA_963802615.1 uncultured Alphaproteobacteria bacterium | reverse complement strand
ATCGGTATGAGCGCTGACGGGGACGAAGCGAATGCAACTCAAAGGTTGTTGCGTTTTCCAAGGCCGGAAGCGTAAATTCGCCCGCATTCCTTGATTGAATGAAAATTTCGGGAATGTGGGAGGGATCGGCCGATGAGCGCGACCCTAACGACACTGGTCAGCTTTGACGGCGCCGACGGCTCGTTTCCAGACAGCAGTCTGATCGCTGACGCCAACGGCGACCTGTTTGGCACGACACGCATCGGCGGGGCGAACAACGACGGCACGGTGTTCGAGATCGCCAAGACTCCGACCGGCTACGCCAGCACTCCCACCACGCTGATCAGCTTTGACGGTGCCGGCGGCATGGATCCAGTGGGCGACTTGATCGCCAATTCCAACAGAGACCTGTTCGGCGTCACCAGCGGCCTCAACTCCATCGGCACCCCCATAACCGACGGCACGGTCTTCGAAATCGCCAAGACCGCAACCGGCTACGCGAGCACGCCGACGACGCTGTTCAGCTTCGACGGCGCCGACGGCGCAACTCCATTGGGCGGCCTGCTCGCCGACACCAACGGCGACCTGTTCGGCACGACGAAAAAAGGCGGCGCGAACGACGACGGCACGGTGTTTGAAATCGTCAAGACTGCCGCCGGTTACGCCAGCACGCCGACCACGCTGGTGAGCTTCAGCGGCGCCGACGGCGCGTCTCCACTGGGCGACCTGACCGCCGATTCCAACGGCGACCTGTTCGGCGCGACCGCAGGCGGCGGCAGCGGCCCCAGTCTCGGGACGGTGTTTGAGAATTCAAAAGACTGCCGCGGGTTACGCGAGCACGCCCACCACATTGGTGAGCTTCCACGGCCTTCAAGACGGCTCCCTTCCACAGGCCGGCCTCATCGCCGACGCCGCCGGCGACCTGTTCGGCACCACCAGCGGCCTCACCCCGCTCGGCACTCAATTAACCACCGGCACGGTGTTCGAGATCAAAAAAACGGCGGGGGGTTACGCGGACACGGCCACGATACTGGTCCGTTTCAACGGGAACGGCGCGTTTCCAGAAGCTGGCCTCATCGCCGACGCCGCTGGCGACCTATTCGGCACGACCGAAAGCGGCACGCTATTCGAACTCGTCAAGACTGCCGCAGGTTACGCGAGCAACGCCACCTCGGTGGTCAGCATCAACGGCTCCCAGGCCGGCCTGATCGCCGACGCCGACGGCGACCTGTTCGGAACGTCCTTCGAGGGCGGCGCGAACAACGACGGCACGGTGTTCGAGGTCACCGGCAGCGGCTTTATCACGATGGGCTCGCCCCCGCCGCCGGCGACCTCCCCGCCGCCCCCGCCGACAGGCGCCCATGACATCCTGTTTCAGAACGCGAGCGGGCAAGTCGCCGGCTGGGAGGTGGACGGGGCGAGCCTCACCGGCAGCGCGCTCCTTGGCGCCAATCCCGGGCCGAACTGGAGCGCGGTCGGAGGCGGCGACTTCAACGGCGACAGCGAGCCCGACATTCTGTTGCACAACACCAACGGCAATGTTGCGGTCTGGGAAACCGACGGGACCAATGTCACCACCGCCGCCGCGGTGGCCAATCCCGGGGCGAGCTGGAAGGCGGTCGGGACCGGCGACTTCAACGGCGACCCCTTCTCCGACATTCTGTTGCAGAACACGAACGGGAACGTTGCGATCTGGGAGATGAGCGGGACCGATCTGACGCGCAGCGCGGTCGTGACCAATCCGGGAGCGAACTGGAAGGCGGTCGCGACCGGCGCTTTCGACGACAGCCATTCCGACATTGTGCTGCAGAACACGAACGGCAGCGTCGCCATCTGGGAGATGGGCGGGACCAACGGAACCCGCCTGATAAGCAGCGCGGTCGTGACCAATCCCGGGGTGAACTGGAAGGTGATCGGAACCGGCGACTTCAACGGCGACGGCAATTCCGACATCCTGTTGCAGAACACGAGCGGCGCCGTCGCCATCTGGGAAATGAGCGGAGCCAATCTCATGAGCAGCGCCGTGGTGGCCAATCCGGGGCCGAGCTGGCACGCGATCGGGACGGACGGCGGCGCCGACATCCTTCTCCAGAACACGAGCGGCCAAACCGCAATCTGGGACATGAGCGGGACCAGCGTGACCGCGAGCGGGACGGTGCAGCGCCAACGCCGGCCCAAACTGGCATGCGATCGGGATCAGCTGACCGACCTGATCGAATTCGAAAATTACCGACATTCGTTTGCGTTGAGCAGAAACCGCGGCTATGATCCTTGGCGGTCACGAAGTCGATCGCCGATCGCCACGCCGGCTGCGTTCTAGTCTAAGGCGGAGGAGGAACGCGTTTAAGCGCTGGGGAGGTTCGAACTGCGAGCATGCAACCCACGATAAAGCGGAAAGTTTTTTTATTTTTTTCGGCCGTAACCCATTGAAAAGTCCGGATTCGAAAAAATAAACGCTAGCACTTTTACTAGCATTTACTCGCATTTATTGGCGTTTACCGGCGTTTATTGGCTTTTGTTTGCCGGCACTTTCGCGCCTCGGTTGTATTTGCCGCGGCGCGCAGGGCGCCCGCCGCGGCGGGGCGGTCACTCGCCGAGCAGGGTCTCGGCGGGCGTGTAGGGGAGCCCGTGCGCCGTCGCGACCGGCTCGCAGATCAGCTTGCCGTCGTGCACGTTCAGGCCGGCGCGCAGGTGCGGATCGTCCTTCAAGGCCTTGCGCCAGCCCTTGTCGGCGAGCGCGAGCGCGAACGGCAGGGTCGCGTGGTTGAGGGCGAAGGTCGAGGTGCGGGCGACGGCGCCGGGCATGTTGGCGACGCAATAATGGACGATGCCGTCGACCACATAGGTCGGGTGCGAGTGCGTCGTCGGCTTCGAGGTCTCACAGCAGCCGCCCTGGTCGATGGCGATGTCGACGATGACCGCGCCCGGGCGCATGGTCTTCAGCATGTCGCGGGTGATGAGCTTGGGCGCGGCGGCGCCGGGCAAGAGCACCGCGCCGATGACGAGGTCGGCGCTACGCACGAGATCGGCGATCGAGGCGCGGGTCGAGTAGATGGTGCGCAAAGCCGAGCCGAACTCGGCGGAAAGCCGCTTCAAGGCCTCGTGCGAGCGATCGACGACGGTGACGGACGCGCCCATGCCAACGGCGATGGTCGCCGCATGGGTTCCCGAGACGCCGCCGCCGAGGACGAGCACATTGGCCGCAGCCACACCCGGCACGCCGCCGAGCAGAACGCCGCGCCCGCCCTGCGCCTTCTCGAGCGCATGCGCCCCAACCTGCGGCGCCAGGCGCCCCGCGACCTCCGACATCGGGGTCAAGAGCGGCAGGCCGCCATAGGGGCTGGTCACCGTCTCGTAGGCGATGCAGGTCGCGCCCGAGGCCATGAGGTCGCGCGTCTGCTCGAGGTCCGGCGCGAGATGGAGGTAGGTGAACAGGATCTGCCCTTTGCTGAGGAGCTTGCGCTCCTGCTTGAGCGGCTCCTTGACCTTCACGATCATCTCCGCTTGCGCGAACACGTCCGCCCCGGTCGGCGCGATCTTGCCCCCGGCGCGGACATATTCCTCATCGGCAGACCCGGAGCCGAGGCCGGCCGACGCCTCGATTATGACCTTGTGCCCGTGATGGACGAGCTCGGCGACCGCGGCCGGGGTCATGCCGACCCGGAATTCGTTGTCCTTGATCTCCCTGGGAACGCCGACGAGCATGGGCCTCACTCCGAAAGCGCGCTTAAAACCACCTTGAGGCGGTTATCGCAGGAAATTCGCCGCCGGGACACTCGCTCGGAAACCGACGCGCCGGCTTTGGCTGTTGATGGCCGCGTCTGTTATAAGCGGCGACTCGCTCATGGCGGGCTTTGGCGCGCGTATCCGCGCGACAATTTTCGAGAGGGGAGCGGATGAGTTCGATCGGGCAACGGCTCAGAGCGGTGATGTTCGCGGCGACAGGCGCCGCGTTGGCTTTGGGCGCAGCTGACGCTGGAACTCTCGACAAAGTGCGTCAGGACAAGGTGTTCCGCATCGCCTACCGGGATGACGCGCCGCCTTTCTCGTTCACCAACTCGATCGGCGAACCAGCGGGCTTCATGATGGATCTCTGCCGCTCGGTCGCCAAGCATATTGCCGAGCAGCTCAACATCAACGACCTCAAGGTGACTTATGTGCTCGTGACCGCGGCGAACCGGTTTGACGCGATCGAAACGGCTAAGGCCGATCTTCTCTGCGAGCCGACTTCGGCCACGCTCTCGCGGCGCGAGCACGTCGACTTCTCGATCCCGACATTCGTCGATGGCGCGAGCCTACTTGTCGCCGGCGACGGTCCGGCCGACTTCGGCGGCCTGGCCGGAAAGAAGATCGGCGTCTTGGCCGGGACAACGACCGAGCAGAGCCTGCGCGATACGCTGACAAGCGCGGGTATTGCGGCGGAGATCGCGCCCGCCAAGACGCACGAAGAGGGGCTCGCCATGCTCGACAAGGGGGAGATCGTCGCCTATTTCGGCGATCGGGCGATCCTCTCCTATCTCGCCTCCAAAAGTAGCGACCCCGGCAAGCTGCGTCTCGCCGACAACTATTTCTCTCTCGAACCCTATGCTCTGGCGCTGGCGCACGGGGATGAAGATTTTCGCCTCGCGGTCGATCGGGCGTTGAGCCATATCTACCGTTCGGGCGAGATCGGCGCTCTGTTCACTCACGTGTTCGGTGAGCAGATTCAACCAAGCGATTCGTTGAAGACCCTCTATCTGGTCTCGGCTTTGCCCGATTGAAGGAGCCGAGGTGACCGAGGCCAAGCCCGAAATCTCCGGGATGCCGTTCGAGGCGGCGCTCGCGGAACTCGAACAGATCGTCGATCAACTTGAAAAAGGCGCGGTGGCGCTGGATGAGTCGATCCGGCTGTATGAACGAGGCGAAGCGCTGAAAAAACGCTGCGACGAACTGCTCAAGAACGCCGAAATGCGCATCGACAAGATCACCCTCGCGGCGGACGGCGCCTTCAAGGGCGTGGCGCCCCTCGACGACGACTGAACGTTGTGAAACCACCTGTTAACCCGTTTCCGCTCAACTCGTTGAACATTCATTAATTCCTGTCCTGATCGCAAGGGACCGGCGCCGAAGTTTGAGCACGGGAATGATGCGGACGATTGCGTTTGTGAGTCAAAAAGGCGGCTCGGGAAAGAGCACGATCGCCTCGTCGGTGGCGGTCGCCGCGCGTGAAATGAACGAGGCCGTCTGCGTCATCGACATGGATCCGCAAGGCTCGCTCGCGCGTTGGGCCAGGAATCGCGCCGCCGGCGATATCGAGGTTCTCGCATCTGGAGCGGCGCGCCTGCCGGCTCTGCTCGCCTCGCTCGAGCGCAAGGGTGTCACGCTCGCGATCCTCGACACCCCTGGCGCGGAAGGCGCGGCGTCCGCGGCTGCGATGCGGGTCGCCGATCTCAACATCGTTCCCTCGCGCCCGAGCATGTTCGACGTGCGGGCCAGCGCCCGAACATCTGCGGCGCTCGAGGAAATCGGGGCCAAGTTCGTCTTCGTGCTCAATCAATGCCCGCCCGCGCATGAGACCGCCCAGGTCCGGGACCGCGTCGAGGCGCTTGAAGAGATGGGCGACCTCATCTCTCCGCTGATTCTTGCCCGGGCGGACTACCAGGAAGCGGCGCGTCGCGGCTGGGGCGTGACCGAGCTCGACCCCTCGGGCGCGGCGGCGCAGGAAATTCGCGGCCTTTGGCGGTCCATCAAGCGACGCCTGGCGCGCGCCAAGGTCGAGAGCGGGGCGAGCGAGGCAGCGTAAGTTCGAGGCGAGCCGAATTCGGCTTGGCGGAGCCGCGAGCGAACCGCAATGGTCCTCCTCTCGCGCGGCATCCGCAGGATGCTTCCGCCGCCATTTTGCCGCGCTGACTAGCCGCCGAGTTGGCTGCGGATTGTTTCCCCGCCGCGCTGGATGGTGAGATCCCACAGCCGCGACCGTTCGGCGCACGCTTTCTCCAGATCGCGCGTCGTCGCGATCTTCTGGCCGTTGACAGCGAGGACGATATCCCCCTTTTGCACGCCGACTTGCGCCGCGGTCGAATTGTCGCCGACCGCCGCAACCACGACCCCCTGAGAAGCGCCTTCGAGCGACAGTTCCTCGGCCACTGCAGGCGACATGTTCATGACCTCCGCGCCCTCGAAAGGCGAGCGGCTGCGGATGGTCAGCGCGTCGCGGGGCGGGATTTCCGGGGCAGCCGCGAGCTTGAGCGGCAGGTTCAGTGCGCGCCCGTTGCGCAGGATCGATAAGCGAGCCGAGCCGCCCAGCGGCTTAACCCCGAGCCGGAATCCGACGCCCTCGGCGTCATCAACGCTCTGGTCGTCGACCGCAGTGATGAGGTCGCCGCGCTTGAGACCCGCCTCGGCCGCCGGACCAACCGCAGCGACCGTCACCACCATCGCGCCCGTCGGCCGGTCGATGCCAAGATTGTCAGCAATGTCCTTAGTCAGAACTCTGCAGCGTGGCGCCGAGCCAGGGTCGCTTGACCGTTGCCCCGCCGTGGAGCGCCGCGGCAACGACGCCTTTGACCATGTTGGCGGGAATGGCGAAACCGATCCCAATGCTGCCGCCCGTGCGGGAGTAGATCGCGGAATTGATGCCGACCAGCTTGCCGTCGAGATCCACCAGAGCGCCGCCTGAATTGCCGGGATTGATGGCGGCATCGGTTTGGATGAAGAAGCCGTAGTCGCTGATCCCGACCTGGGTTCGCGCGAGCGCCGAGACGATGCCTTGAGTCACCGTTTGCCCGACGCCGAAAGGATCGCCGACCGCGATGACGAAGTCGCCGACTTCGAGCGCGTCCGAATCGCCAAGCTCGAGCACCGGGAAATCTCTGCCCCCCTTCAGCCGAAGCACGGCTAGGTCAGTGCGCGGATCGCGCAGCACGATCTCGGCCTCGAATTCGCGTCTGTCCGAGAGCGCGACCTTCACCTGGGTCATCCCTTCGATCACGTGATAGTTGGTGACGACGAGTCCCGACGGGTCGACGATGACTCCCGACCCAAGCGCCTTCGACACCCTGAACTCGTCGCCGCCGCCGAAAAACCGGCGGAAGATCGGATCGTCGAACAGCGGGTTGCGCGGCGCCGTTTCGATCCGCGAGGCGTAGACGTTGACGACCGCGGGCGTGACCTTCTTCACCACCGGCGCGAAGGAGAGACGCACCTGGCTCGGGTTCTGCGGCAGGACTTTCGGCGCCGTGTCGGCGAACGCGGCGCCCCATATCAGGACGAAAGTCAAAACGAGCGCCCAGCGGATCAAACCGAACCTCCGATCATCTTCCCACGGCCGCTGATATAGGCGGGGGCGCCCGCACTGCAAAGCGGCAACGATACCGCATGAGCGCAAACCCCAGCCTGACCACCTGGCGAGGTGGGCATGGGGCCCATCGAGGGGCATGTTTGGCGGAAGAAGGAGCGTTGCAATGCCAGACAACTCCGTCTCTTCATTTCTGTTCGCCTTGTCGACCGAGCTCGCCGGTCTCGTCCGCGACGTCGCGCCGAGCCTCGTCTCCGTCCAATCCGGGCGCGCGCAATCGAGCGGCTTCGTCTGGCGGCCGGGGCTCATCGTCACGGCAGAGGACACGCTTGCCGACGACGGCGATGTCTCAATTGTCGCTCATGACGGCGCCTCGAGCCCCGCGCACATCGTCGGCCGCGATCCGTCGACCGACGTCGCCCTGCTGCGGATCGAGCGGGCGGATCTGCCGAACGCTCCCGCTGCAGCCGCTGCGCCGGCCGCCGGGGCGCTGGCCGTCGTCGCCGGCGCACGCCAAAGCGCAGCGAGCGCGGCGCTGGGCGTTGTTTCGTTCGTCGGCCCGCAGTGGAGAAGCCTGCGCGGCGGAATCATTGGTACGCGCATCGAACTCGACGCGGCGCTCGCTCCCTCGAGCGAAGGCGGTCTTGCGCTCGACGCCTCAGGCCAAGCGTTGGGCATGGTCGTTTTTGGCCCCCGGCGGCGCACGCTCGTCATCCCGATGACGACAATCGACCGCGTCGCTGACATTTTGGCCACGAAGGGCAGAATCGCGCGCGGCTATCTCGGCCTAGGCCTGCAGCCGGTCAAGCTGGACGACGGCGGAACCGGAGCGATGACGATCAGCGTCGACGCCAAGGGGCCTGCCGCCGCCGCGGGCGTCCGGCAGGGCGACATCGTCGTCACCTGGAACGGCGACCCGATCCGCGGCGTCCATCAGCTCGCGCGCGCGCTCGGACCCGACAGCGTCGGCGAGAGCGTCAGGCTCTCGCTGCGCCGGGCGGGCGAGCCGGTCGAGGCGACGCTGACGATCGGCGAACGGCCGGAGGGCCAATGATCAATGAGCCGCCCGTCGTGGTTGTGGCGATCGAGATTAGGAAGCCGGAGCTCGCCGACCGGCTGATCGCCCTTCTGGCCGACATTCCGGGCTTAAGGCTCGCGGCGCCCGGCGAGGTCGCGGACGCGGCGCTCGTCGCTCCCGGCGAGCCGGAGCCGGGGCCCGACGTCGCTCTGACGCCACGCGAACTCGGCGTACTGGCGCTGATCGCGGAAGGGGCCTCCAACAAGGCGATCGCGCGGCGCCTCGGGATTTCGGTTCACACGGTGAAGTTTCACATCGCCTCGCTGCTCGACAAGCTTGACGCGCAGGGACGGGCCGAGGCGGTGGCGCAAGCGGCGCGGCTTGGGGCGATCCGGCTTTAGGCTCCCAGGAGGAGCCGCTCAGCCCTCGGTCACAGCCTGCGCCGGGCCGGAATCCTTGCCTTTGGCCTCAACGTCGCGATCGACGAATTCGATCACCGCCATGGCTGCGTTGTCGCCGGGCCGAAATCCCGCCTTCATGATGCGCGTATAGCCACCCTTGCGATCCTTGTAGCGGGGGCCCAGCACCTCGATTAGCTTCTTGACAAGGGCGGCGTCGCGCAAGCGGGAGATGGCGAGCCGGCGGGCGTGCAAATCGCCGCGCTTGCCCAGCGTCACCAGCTTCTCGACTACCGGGCGAAGGTCCTTGGCCTTCGGCAGGGTGGTGGTGATCTGCTCGTGCTTGATGAGCGCCTGCGCCATATTGGCGAACATCGCCTGGCGATGCTCGGCGGTGCGGTTGAAGCGCCGCTTGGCGTGTCCGTGATACATTTGGCCTGTCTCCTTGCTCGGGTCTTACGGCCGCCGCGCCACGGAACGGCCGCTCTTTTGTTCCTCTCGCCCGGCTTGCGGGAGAGGGCCGGTGAGGGGCAGCGCCCTCATCCGGCCCTTCGGGCAACCTTCTCCCGGACGGACAAGGGGGTTTCTCAGTAGTGCTCCTCGAACCGCTTGGCGAGATCCTCGATGTTCTCCGGTGGCCAGCCTGTCACCTCCATGCCAAGGTGAAGGCCCATCTGCGCCAGCACTTCCTTGATCTCGTTCAGCGACTTGCGGCCGAAGTTCGGCGTCCGCAGCATCTCGCCCTCGGTCTTCTGGATGAGATCGCCGATGTAGGTGATGTTGTCGTTCTTGAGGCAGTTGGCCGAGCGGACGGAAAGCTCGAGCTCGTCGACCTTCTTCAAAAGCGCCGGATTGAAGGCGAGTTCCGGGATCGCGTGCTGAGCCTCCTCGCGGCGCGGCTCCTCGAAGTTGACGAACACCGCGAGCTGGTCTTGCAGAATGCGGGCGGCGTAGGCGAGCGCGTCCTCAGGCGACATCGCGCCGTTGGTCTCGATCGTCATCGTCAGCTTGTCCTTGTCGAGGTCCTGCCCTTCGCGCGTGGCCTCCACCCGGTAGGAAACCTTCTTCACCGGCGAGAACATGCTGTCGATCGGCAAGAGCCCGATCGGTGCGTCTTCCGCCCGATTGCCATCGGCTGGCACGTAGCCCTTCCCGCCTGTCACGGTGAATTCAATGCGCAGGTCCGCGCCCTCGTCGAGTGTGCAGATGACGAGGTTGGGGTTGAGGATCTGGATGTCGCCGGTCGTCTGGATGTCGCCGGCGGTGACCGGTCCCGGCCCGCGCTTCTTGAGCACGAGGCGCTTGACGCCCTCGCCCTGCATCTTGACCGCAATGTCCTTGACATTGAGCACGATGTCGACGACGTCCTCGCGCACGCCGGGGATTGACGAGAATTCGTGCAGCACGCCATCGATGTGAATCGAGGTGATCGCCGCGCCCTGCAGCGACGACAGCAGCACCCGGCGCAGCGAGTTGCCGAGCGTTTGACCGAATCCGCGCTCGAGTGGCTCAGCCACCACCGTCGCCACTTTGCGCGAGGCATCGCTGAGAACGATATCGAGCTTCTTCGGCTTGATCAGTTCTTGCCAGTTCTTCTAAATCACGGCGCTTAGCCTTCTCTTTCGACCCTAGAGCGGACTCGACGGAGCGTTGGTCGAAGACGCTCCAATCCGCGATGCGCGCGCTCTAACCGAGCGGCGCGCAAAAGAATGGGTTTAGACGCGGCGACGCTTGCGCGGACGGCAGCCGTTGTGCGGGATCGGCGTCACGTCCCGAATCGAGGTGACGGTGAAGCCGGCGGCCTGAATCGCCCTGAGCGCCAACTCGCGGCCTGAACCCGGACCCGAAACCTCGACCTCGAGCGTCCGCATGCCGTGCTCGGAAGCCTTGCGCACGGCGTCCTCGGCGGCGATCTGGGCCGCGAAAGGGGTGGACTTGCGCGAGCCCTTGAACCCCATCGTGCCGGCGGAGGACCACGAGATCGTGTTGCCTTGCGCGTCGGTGATGGTGATCATCGTGTTGTTGAACGTCGAGTTTACATGGGCGACGCCCGAGACGATGTTCTTGCGTTCGCGACGGCGGACGCGGGTCGCTTCTTTTGCCATTTTAGACTATCCTTCAACCGCGCTCCGAAGCGCGTCCTGATCCGCAGTACGTTGAAACGGCGCCGCGATCACTTCTTCTTGCCGGCGATCGGTTTCGCCTTGCCCTTGCGGGTGCGAGCGTTGGTGTGGGTGCGCTGACCGCGCACCGGCAATTGCTTGCGATGGCGCAGGCCCCGATAGGCGCCCAGGTCCATGAGCCGCTTGATGTTGATCGCAACCTCGCGGCGAAGATCGCCTTCGACCATGTAGTCGCGGTCAATCGTTTCGCGGATCTGCATGACTTCCGCGTCCGTCAGCTGGGCGACCCGCCGCTCCGGAGGGATATGAACCTTCTCGACAATCTCTTCGGCCTTCTTCGGCCCGATGCCGTGGATATATTGAAGCGCGATGACGACGCGCTTGTTGGTAGGAATATTGACGCCTGCAATGCGAGCCATTCGCCCATTTCTCCATTTCGGCGACGCCTCGACCTTACAAAGCCGAGAGCCGCGGGGCCTCCGTCTCGGCGTCCGGTGGAGGCCGGCCCTTGCCGAGAATCCTCAGAGAACGCAAAAAATCCCACGCGCTCGAAGACGGCGCCGGGACCCAGAACGACTTCAGGATGACGCGCATGTAGAGCGTTGCTAGCGCCTGTCAAGCGAAAAATGAAGCGCCTCGAGCGGAACCGCGACCCGCATTGACAGGCCCAGTCGGCAAGACATAGAGGGTTCAGCGGGTTGTGCGTGGTTTGGCATAAGGGATGCGCCCCCGGCGGAATTTAACGAATCGTTACGAGGATTCCTCTAGTTCGGTCGTTCGGTGTTTAGGGACCGAAGGGGCAGGCTGACGATGCCGGACGGCAAGATTCTCATTTCCCGTTTGCTTTCACTTGCAGGGTTGGCGCTCGCCGCAGTTCTGTCGGCTTGCGGCGGTGGCGCAGGGCCGGTGGATGTGGCCGACCTTCCGCGCGAAATGCTTAAGTCCAACTATCCCAAGCCGCACGACTACCCCGTTCACGGGATCGACGTCTCCAAGTTCCAGGGCGACATCGACTGGAGTGCGGTCGCCGGCAGCGGGGTCAAGTTCGCCTGGATTAAAGCGACCGAGGGCGGCGATCGCGCCGATGCGCGCTTCCAGGCCAATTGGACTGGCGCGAAGGCGGCGGGAGTGCCGCGTGGCGCCTATCATTTCGTCTACTGGTGCCGGCCGCCGATGGAGGAGATGGCTTTTTTCGAACAGAACGCGCCGGTTGAGGATGACGCCCTGCCGCCGGTGCTCGACGTCGAGGCGACGCCGACCTCCAAGACCTGCCATAGACATCTTACCCAAGACGGCGCGATTGCGGACATGAGGGTGATGCTGCAGGAGATGGAGCGTCACTATGGCAAGCGGCCGATCATCTATACCACCGTCGATTTCTATGAGGCGATCCTGTCGGACGGCGCCTTCTCCGACTATCCGATCTGGGTCCGATCGACCAAACACCACCCGGCAGTCAAGTACGGGTCTCGCGCCTGGGCGTTCTGGCAATATCAATCCGACGGACAGACGCCCGGCATCAATGGCAACGTCGATCGCGACGTGTTCTACGGCACGAAGGTGCAGTGGGATGCCTTTCTGCGCGAGCAGCCGTCGGGCCCACGGCAGCACACGATAGAACAAGCTCTGACCCAGCAACTGGCGCCGAGCGACACGCCCGCGCCTCAGCCTGCAGCGCAGGCGGCCGTCGCACAGCAAGCGGCAGCAGCGCAACAGGCGGACGACCAGCGGCCGGCCCCGGGGGTTTCGGACCAAGACCAGTAGCGCGACGAAGGACCCGCTCAAGCATTGTGGTCGCGGCGCTTGTCTTGACCGGCGCGATGCGACAACAGTCCAGCCTCAGAAGCGGAGGGAGCCGCTGATGCCTCTGGAAGGCGAGGCCGATCTCAGGGCGGACGCCCTGCACTTTCACAGCGCTCCCCGGCCGGGAAAGCTTGAGGTCGTCGCGACCAAGCCTCTCGCCAATCAACGCGACCTCGCGCTCGCCTATTCGCCGGGCGTCGCTTTCCCCTGCGAGGCAATCGCCGCCGATCCACACAAGGCTGCGATCTACACCGCGCGTCAGAACCTGGTTGCTGTCCTCAGCAACGGCACCGCCGTGCTCGGTCTTGGCGCGATCGGTCCGCTCGCGAGCAAGCCGGTGATGGAGGGCAAGGCGGTCCTGTTCAAGAAATTCGCCGGCATTGACGTCTTCGACATCGAAGTCAAGGAAACGAACGTCGACAAGCTGGTTGATGTCATCGTCGCGCTCGAGCCGACCTTCGGCGGCATCAATCTCGAGGACATCAAGGGCCCGGAATGTTTCGAGGTCGAGGAGAAGGCGAAGGCCCGCATGGGCATTCCCGTCTTCCACGACGATCAGCATGGTACGGCGATCATCGTCTCCGCGGCGATCGTCAACGCGCTTGAGCTCACTGGCAAGACGATCGGCGAGGTCAAGATCGTCTGCTCGGGCGCAGGCGCGGCGGCGATCGCCTCGCTCAATCTTCTCGTTTCGCTCGGGGCTAGCCGAGAGAACATTATCGTCTGCGACATCGAGGGCGTCGTCTACGAGGGCCGCGAGAAACTGATGGACCGCTGGAAGGCGGTTTACGCGCGCGAGACCAGGGCGCGCGCACTCGCTGAAGTCATCTCTGGCGCCGATATCTTCCTCGGTCTGTCGGCGGGCGGCGTGCTGAAGCCCGAGATGCTCAAACAGATGGCGAGCGACCCGCTGGTGATGGCGCTCGCCAATCCGACGCCCGAGATCATGCCGGAGCTGGCGCTCAGGGCACGGCCGGACGCGATGATTTGCACGGGCCGCTCCGACTATCCCAACCAGGTCAACAACGTCCTCTGCTTCCCCTACATCTTCCGCGGCGCCCTCGACGTCGGCGCAAGCGAGATCAACGAAGCGATGAAGAAGGCCGCCGTCGCGGCGATCGCTGCGCTCGCCCGCGAGACGCCCTCGGAGGTCGCGGCGCAAGCGTACGGAGGCGAGTCGGCGCTGTTCGGCAGAACTTCGCTCATTCCGAGCCCCTTCGATCCGCGGCTGATGCTGCGCATCGCGCCTGCGGTTGCGCGCGCCGCCATGGAAAGCGGCGTCGCTCGGCGGCCGATCGCCGATTTCGGCGCTTACGGCGATCAGCTCAACCGCTTCGTCTTCCGTTCCGGCTTCATCATGAAGCCGCTGTTCGCCAAGGCGCGTGCGGAGATGAAGACGGTGATCTATTCCGAAGGCGAGGACGAACGCGTGCTGCGGGCGACCCAGGTGGTGCTGGAGGAGCGGCTCGCCAAGCCAATTCTGATCGGCCGGCCCGAAGTCGTGAGAGACCGCATCAAGCGCTTCGGTCTCACCATTCGTCCCAACGACGATTTCGAACTCATCGACCCGGCCGACGATCCGCGCTATCGCGAGTATGTCGCGACTTATCTCAAACTGGCGGAGCGAAAGGGCGTCACCCCCGACGTGGCGCGCATTGTCGTCCGTTCGTCGCCAAGTGTGATCGCCGCGCTCGCGGTGTATCGCGGTGAGGCCGACGCCCTGATCTGCGGCCTCGAAGGGCGGTTCACGTCGCGCCTCGACCATATCCGAGATATCATCGGGCTCGCGCCGGGCGTAAAGGATTTCTCGGCGCTCTCAGTGGTGATCGCCTCGGCGGGCGTCTATTTCCTCGCCGACACGCATGTTCGTTACGACCCGAGCGCGGAAGAAATCGCCGAGACGGCGGTGGCCTGCGCCGCTCACGTGCGGCGCTTCGGTCTTGAGCCCAAGATCGCGCTGATCTCGCACTCCGACTTCGGCTCCGCCGACACGCCGTCGGCGCTGAAGATGCGCGAGGCCCTGCGTCTGCTCAGGGAGCGTGCGCCCGACCTCGAGGTCGACGGAGAAATGCAGGCGGACGCCGCGCTGTCGCTGGCGGCGCGTGAGCGCGTGATCCTGAATTCGCGCCTTCAAGGCGAGGCCAATGTGCTAATCTTCCCCAATCTCGACGCCGGAAGCACCGCGCTCCAGCTTAGCCGCGTCGTCGCCGACGCGCTGCCGGTCGGGCCCATTCTCATTGGCCCCGCCAAGCCGGCGCATGTGCTGACGCCAACAGTGACGGCGCGCGGCATCGTCAACATGACGGCGATCGCGGCGGTCGAAGCCGCGAGTGGACAGGCGGTTTCCCGCATTCCGGCTCGGACGGGGGCCGATTTGTGATTTGACAGCAGCGGCTCGCAAGGCACAATGTCATCGCGTCGTCATGAACAGGCATCGTTAGGGCGACGCAGGGCCGGCCGATCACGAGGCGCGGCAGAAAGACGGGGTAACCATGACTCCGCCGGACCAAAGAGCCTGACCCCGGGCGATCGGGGTCAAAACGCCGTCGCCGCTCGACATGCCAGAGCGGAAGGGCGTTCCAGACATGGCTAACCAACTTCCGCGGCGGACAATCGCGAAGGCCAAGCGGTCTTTCCGCCGAAATATCATCTGCAACATCGCAGACGTTTCGTTGACCGCGAAACAGGGCCCCGTTCCGCCGAAGCGCGCCGGGGCCCATACCTTTTGGAGCGGCCTGGCACAATACACGCATCAATCATTTCAACGGCTTAGCTGCGCTTTTGCGCAACTCTTTTGACTCCTTCCGTCTCGGCCTTCGTTTCGCGACGCGAAATGAATCGTTTCGCGACGGCTGGCGCAAGTCATTGAGATCATTAAGCGCCCCGAATCTGGGAATTCCGAATATTGGGGCCGGCGCGAGAAGCCTGAAGCTTCATGGCCGGGCTTGACCCGGCCATCCACGGGTTTTCGCGCAAAGAATGATCGGAAGGGGCTACGAGGTTAATAAGCTTTGTCACCCCGGCCATGACGGCGGAGGATCCGGAAGCAGCCGTCCAACCGTTAACGCATAAGAGCGATTGTCGCGACTCTCAAAGGACGTGAGCTATTGATCGACCCGCGTGGCTGGGTTAGTGCGCCCGTCGCCAGTTCGACGCACCCAGCACGTGGATAGCCCCGTCAAGCGCGCCCATGAGGCTGCTCAAGAATTGGAGAGAGGCCTGGCCCGCGCTTAAGCTGGCGACACCAGAACCTATCGATTTTCCGGACGGGGCGCCGCCGCCCGAGGCCGGCGGTCATCCGCGCAGGCGGGCGATCTTGTCGCGCGCCGTGTCGACCGCCGGGGCCGGCGGGTCTTTCGGCGCGGCGGCGACGGCGGTTTCCGCGTCGTGGCGGCGCGAGCCGCGTTCCTGCCGGGCGGCTTGCAGCGCCCCTTCGGCGAAGGCGCGCGCGGCCTGTTCGGTCTCGAGCTGATCCTTGAGCTTGGCGAGCTTGTCCTCGAACGCCTCGCGCTCGGCGTCCATCCCCTTGCTCTGCTCGGCGATCCGCCCCTCCGCCGCCACAATCTTTTGTTCGGCGCGCTGCAACGCGGCGTCCTTGGCCTCGAGCGACTTGGCGAGTTCGGTCGAGCGCTGATCGAGCGCCGAGCGGACAGTCTCGACTTCCCCGTGCAGCGCGCGCGCCGCGGCCAGGTCTTTCTCGAGGTCCGCGAGCGTCGCATCCTTGGATTTCGCCGCTAGCAAGCTTTCGAGCGTCCGCTGCTCGAAGCCGCGAATCTCAGCGTCGCGCTCGCGCAATTTCTCGCGCGCCTCCGAGAGCAGCCGCTCGGCCGCCTCCGAACGCGAAGTCATTGCGCTCAGCTCTTCTCGCAGGTTCGACGCGGTCAGCCGGTGCGCTTCGGCCGCGTCCAGATGAGCCGCCTTGAGCTTCGAGTGAGCCGCCGTCTCCTGGGCAATGGTCGCCTCGAGCTCCTCCACCCGGCGGGCCAGGTCGTCGCGCCGGCTTTCCACGTCGCTCAATTGCCGGTTCAGCTTCGAAACGTTGGCCACGAATTCTTCGCTCCTTGTGCGGAGCGTCCGGTTCTCCTGCGACATGAGAGCGTTCTGGTCCTGCAGCGCCGCCCGCTGCTGCTCGACCTCCTGCAGGCGCTTCTCCTTGGCGGCGAACTCGGCCCTCAGAGAGGGCAATTGTTCGCTCACGGTGTGCAGGCGTCGCTTGTTGTCCTCCAATTCCCGCTCGGTGCGCTCAAGCTTGGCCCGTCGATCGGCGAGCGCGGTTCGCGCCTCCGAAGCGAAGGCTTCAGCGGCGGCGATCGCCTTCTCGAGATCGTTGACTCGCTCCGACGATTCTTCCTGCCTGACAGCGAGCGCATTGCGGTCGAGCGTCAGAGCGGCATGATCCCCACGCAACCGTTCGTACGCGTCGGTCAAACCCTCGAACTTCCGCTCGGCCTCGAGGTGCGCGACTTTCGTGCGCTCAATCTCAATGAGGGTCTGATCAATGGGTGTTAGCAATTCGTAGAATTGTGAGCGGATGGCTTCTATATTACGGAACGAGAACTCGATTGCGTCCAGGTGCGTGCGCAGACTTTCGTTGCGCCGGCCGATCGAGTCGAAGGTGCGTGCAACCTTCAGCGACTTCGCTTCGCCGTTCCGGCCCTGATCGCCCGACGCGAGCGCGCCCAGGCTCGTGATGACGGAGCCCGATTTGGTGGGGTCGGGCGCTTCCCCCGGCTCGTAGCGGAGGGCGAGGGCCCGGGAGTCGTTTGCGGGCGCCCGGCCTCGAAACAGCTTTTCCCAAACCGTACCCATAGGCGGGGTCCCCTATAAAACGATCGCACCAAATGCAACCGACCACGCGAATATCTCGCCGTGATGACAGGAGCGTCAAGCCTATGAATCCAGAATTTTCCTTTAGGTCAGCATCGGTCGAAGATCGCTAAAAGCCGCAGTTCCGCTGGCGTTTAGGCTTGTGGCAAGGGCGAAAACTCTCGAGAATCCCGAAGCTTGCAGCAGCGCCGGATTCAACCGCTGACGTGCGTTCGCCAGTTGTGGGCCTCTTTGAAGCCAAGCACTTCGCGGATTTTGCGGTTCGACAGCGGCGCCTCGAACTCCCCCATCTCCCGCGTGACCGGCGTCTTCGGCGCCAGCTGCTTCAGCGCCTCCCTGGTCGGAATGTCGAGCGTGATCGTATCGTTGGTTGCGTTGAACACCTGGAAGCCCAGTCCGTCCTTCTCCAGGCACAGGCGCACGATCTCGCCGAGGTCGCGGGCGTCGATGTAGCTCCAGGCGTTGCGCTTGCGCACCGGCGGGTTAGCGACATAGCCCTTGAACGGCCCATATTCATGCGGCTCGATCACATTGCCGATGCGCAGCGCGTAAATGTCGGCGGAATAGCGCATGGCGAAGGCGCGCGCGGTCTTCTCGTTGCAGACCTTGGAGAGGCCGTCGGAATCCATCGGATCGACGTCGTAATCCTCTTCCAATGGAAACGAGTGGAAGTCCTTGTCTCCCTCGGCGAAGCAGACGCCGTAGGTGGTCTCGCTCGAGGCGATGACAACCTTGCGCACCCCGAGCTTCATCGCTGCCTCGATCACATTGTAGGTGCTGATCACATTGGTCGCGAAGGTAACATTGTCGGGCTCGATCAGGACGCGTGGAATGGCGGCGAAATGCACCACCGCGTCGGGCGGGCTCGGCGGGCGGCCATCATTGAAGCCAGCGAAGGTGGGATGAGTGGTCAGCGCATTGAACGCCTGCCCGCTGTCGGTGAGATCGGCGATCAGCGTCGGGACGCGGGGATCGTCGAGCGGCTTCAAGTCCACATTGAGAACCGAGTAGCCGTGGGCGACGAGATGCGGAACGGCGTGCCGACCGGCCTTGCCGGTTCCGCCGGTGAACACGATGCGCTTGCCGGACATGGGCTCCTCGGAGTAGCGGACCGTCGACCATAAGTCGGAGGCATCAAATGGGGAAGCCGCGTCCGTCGGAGAACGGACAAGCGGGCAATAACTTGCCGCGCACGCCGGCGTTGGCGTTCGATTTTCTTCTCTTCGTGGGAAAGACGCTGCGAAGTTGACACAGATTGAGCGCAGCGTAACCTGATTTGCGCGGGCCGGAAATTAAGATATCCCGCTGTCCAGGAGAGAGAGACATTGTGGTGAAACGATTTCCTGCATCATTGACATTGGCTGTGTTTGCGTTGGCGATATCGAGTTCGGCTCAGGCGCAGCAGGCGATTACAGCTGATCAACTCGTCGGTGTGTGGAAACTGAAATCGATGACGATCCACAACGCCTCAACGACGGGAGAGGATATGGTCAGCCCCCTCTCGATTGGATATTTAACCTTCGTTCGGGATGGAAAAAACCTCCGAGCTTCAGTTAATTTCGCAGCCGCTGACCGCAAACAAGCCCAGGGCTATGCTACTGACCAAGAGGCCCTCCAACTCTATAGGTCGTATAACGCATACTCTGGCATTGTAGAGCTTAGTTCTACGACCACTGCTGAAGGAACTCCGGTCATAACTACTATTGACGTTGATCTTGACCCTCATGGAATCGGCCCGCATCCTCGGATTTATGTACTTAATGGAACCCAGCTGAAGGTTATCAGCAGGCCTAATTCCACTGTCACCAGCACGACGTTGTTTGAGAAAGTGCAATAAAGGCACCGTGAACTCAACTAGTCACCTCTACGGCGCTTACGCCCGAGGATGGGCGGAGCGGTAGGCGGCGAGAAGGCGGGCGCTGTCGACGCCGGTATAGACCTGCGTCGTCGACAGCGAGGCGTGGCCGAGCAGGTCCTGGATCGTGCGCAGATCGCCTCCGCGGGCGAGAAGGTGGGTGGCGAAGGAGTGGCGCAGCGCATGCGGCGTCGCGGTGTCGGGCAGGCCGAGAGCGCCGCGCATGCGCGCCATCGCCAATTGCACGATCCGCGGCGACAAGCGGCCGCCTTTCACGCCGACGAACAACGGGCCGGCGGGCTTGAGCCGATAGGGACAGAGCGCGAAGTAATCCTCGATCGCCTTGCGCACCGGGGCGATGATCGGCGCCGAGCGCGACTTCTGGCCCTTGCCGACGACCGTGACCGCGTCGACGTCGCCGATCGGCGCATCGGCGCGCCGGATCGACAGCGCTTCCGAAATGCGCAGACCCGCGCCATAGAGCAGCGCCAGCACCGCGGCGTCGCGCGCCAACACCCAGGGCTCGCGCGCCTCGCCTTCACGCGGCGGCGATCGAGGTCACGGCCGTGGCGTCCGGCGCGCTTAACGGTCGCGGCAGGCGGCGCGCGGCCTTGGGAGCGCGCAGACGGCGCCGAGCGCTGCGGCTGTTCGTCCGCTTTCGCGCGCGATATGGCGGGCGAGCGACCTCAGGGCCGAGAGCGCGCGCTGGAGCGACCGGCCCTCGACGCCTTCCGCCCGCCGGCGGGCGAGAAAGGCGCGAAGGTCGGCGGGCGCGCAATCGGTGAAATCGGCGATTCTCGGCGGCGCGCCGAACCGCTCGCCGAGAAAGCCGAGAAACTGCCGCGTCGCGGCCGTAAGCCTCGATCGTGCGCTCCGACAAGCCGCCGCTCGCCGGCGAGATGGACGAGCCACGCGGCGGCCGCCTGGGCGAGGTCGGGCGCGGCCGGAAGGGCGGGGCGAGCAGGGGAGCGGGCGGGCTTCGGCATTGGGTTGGTCTACACGGGAGAATTTAACCCGCCCTTGCCGCGTGGCGGGCCGAACAAGACTATGCTATCTTTTGACCGGTCAAATGGACTGGTCAAAATATGGCGGACATTCTAGAATATCAAGCCTCCGACGCCAAGGCCAAATGGGCGGAGCTGCTGGACGAAGTGGAGCGCGGCCGCACCGTCCGCATCACCCGGCACGGCAAGACGATCGCCCGGGTGGTGCCTGAGGCGGACGGACGAGCGGCCGAGGTCGCCGAGGCGATCGAGGAACTCAAGGCCTTGAGCCGAACATTCGGCAAGGCGCCGCTGGACGAAATCCTGGCGAGCCGTCACGAGGGACACAAATATTGAGCTTTGTCATCGACGCCTCGATCATCGTTGGTCTTGCCTTCGACGAGGCGCCCAATCCGAAGATCGGCTTAGCGGTCGACGAGCTTGCCGCGCGTCGAGGCGCTAACGCCAAGCCTCTTCTTTTTTGAATTGCGCAATGCGCTCCTCGTCAACGAGAGAAGGGGCCGCGCCACGCCCCAGGGTCGGCCGATTTTCTTCGCCGCTTGGCGGGACTGCCCATCCGGTTTG
The DNA here is from genome assembly GCA_963802615.1 of uncultured Alphaproteobacteria bacterium. GTDB lineage: Bacteria > Pseudomonadota > Alphaproteobacteria > Rhizobiales > Beijerinckiaceae > Roseiarcus. Next base: position 92,764 of record CAWDKC010000038.1, on the reverse strand, counting down.
CGCCGTTGCCCGACGACAATGCGCTCATGACGCTCGCCCGCGCGCGCAAGCTCACCGTCTACGACGCCGCCTATCTCGAACTCGCGAGGCGCGAAAGGTTGCCCTTGGCGACCCTTGATCGCGGCCTCGAACGCGCGGCGATTGCCGAAGGCGTCCCACTGTTCGGAGCTTGACCCGTGGCCCCGCCCGGGGGATGCTGAGTTGCGCGATCGCCGGCGCGTCGCCCGCGCCCGGCGATCGACAGCGGCGATCGAGGGACAGGAGACGACCCATGCGGTTCCTTGCCATCATCGGCGCGCTCGCCATCATCGCCGCTATCGCCGGGGCGATCTACTTCTTCGGCGGCTTCTACAATGTCGCTCAGACCGCGGATAATCCTTCGATCGTCGACTGGGCGCTGGCGAGCGTGAGGGGCGCGTCGGTCGTCGCCCACGGGACGGAGGCCACGCCCGCCAACCTCGACGATCCCGCGACGGTGAAAGCCGGCGCTCGCGTCTATTCGACGATCGGTTGCGTCAACTGCCACGGCGGACCGCCGAACGCCAATTGGGCCAAGTGGTCCGAAGGGCTGAAGCCCGTCCCCGCCGATCTCAAAGTCATGGCGAAGGATCGCACCGCTTCCCAATTCTTTTGGGTGATCAAGAATGGGATCAGGTTCACCAGCATGCCGAGCTTCGGTCTCGCCGGGGCGTCCGATCAGGACCTGTGGTCGATCGTCGCCTTCATCAAGAAGCTACCCAGCACATCCGATGACGAATACAAGGCTTGGACGGCGTCCCAGTAGTCGGCGTCGTTACCCGAGCAGGTCTTCGAGGTGCGGGATGAGCGGCGCGTCCGCTGGCGGCATCGGGTAAGCACGCAGGTCCTTCGGACGCACCCATTTCAGCGCCTGCTCGTCGAGGGGCTGAATGAAGCCGTCCCAGCGCCGGCAGACGTAGAGCGGCATTAGGAGGTGGAAGTCATCGTAGCCGTGGCTGGCGAAGGTGAGCGGCGCGAGACAGTCCGCTTTGACCGTAATGCCGAGCTCTTCCTTAAGCTCGCGGATGAGCGCCTCCTCTGGCGCTTCGCCTACGTCGATCTTGCCGCCGGGAAACTCCCACAGGCCCTCGAGCGCTTTCCCCTTCGGCCGTTGCGCAAGCAGCACCCGCCCGTCGGCGTCGATCAACGCCGCCGCGACGACGAGCACGAGCCTCACGAGCGATAGTCGCCGTTGATCGCGACGTATTCCTTGGTCAGGTCGCAGGTCCAGACGGTCGCGCGCCCGCGCCCGAGATTGAGGTTCGCGGTGATCTCGATTGCGTCGCGCTTCATATAGGCCGACGTCGCCGCCTCGTCATAAGACCCGTCGCGCGCGCCGTCATGAGCCACCCGGATCTTGCCGAAGAAGACATCGAGCTTGTCGCGTTCGGCCTTCTCGCCCGCCTTGCCGACGGCCATCACCACGCGGCCCCAATTGGCGTCTTCGCCGGCGCACGCCGTCTTGACCAGCGGTGAGTTGGCGATTGAGAATGCAATGCGCTTCGCCGCCTTGCGGGTCGCTGCGCCCTCTACGTTGATTGTGATGAACTTGCGCGCGCCTTCGCCGTCGCGCACTACTTGGTGCGCGAGATTGCGCAGAAGCTTGTCGAGCGCGCGCTTGAACTCGGCCGCGCGGGGATCGGCGGCGTCTTCAATTCGGGACGCGCGCTCGGCCGCGCCGGTCGCGAAAATCATCAGCGTGTCCGACGTCGACGTGTCGCTGTCGACGGTGATTGCGTTGAACGAGCGCTCGACCGACTTCGACAGCATCGCCTGCAGCGCGCTCGGCGCCACGGCTGCGTCGGTGAACACGTAGGCCAGCATCGTCGCCATGTCCGGCGCGATCATACCCGCCCCCTTGGCGATCCCGTTGATGACGACTTCGCCGTCGCCGAGCTTGACGCGGGCGGTCGCGATCTTCGGATAGGTGTCGGTGGTCATGATCGCCTTGGCGGCGGCGAGGAGCCCGTCCTCGCGCGCGTCGGCTACCAGCGCGCCCAGGACGTTAGTGATGCGAGTGGCGTCGAGCGGCTCGCCGATGACCCCGGTCGAGGCCATGAAGATTTCGCTTTCGCGCGCGCCGCCGATCGCCTTGGCGGCGGCCTCGGCGACATGGACGACCGCGGCTGCGCCGACCCCGCCCGTGAAAGCATTGGCGTTGCCGGAATTGACGATCAGCGCCCGCGCCTTCCCCCCGCTCAGCTGCGCGCGACACCAGTCGACTGGCGCCGAGGGGCACTTGGAGCGGGTGAACACGCCCGCGACCGCGGCCGGCCGGTCGAAGAGCGCCATCATGACGTCGGTTCGCCCCGCATAGCGAACCCCCGCCGCGATGGTCGCAAAGCGGACGCCGGCGATCGTCGGCAAGTCGGGATAGGTCTTCGGCGCCAGCGGCGAGAGCGGGGAGGGAGCGGCCATGGGCGTTTCTTAAAGCAGAAAGGAGCGGATGGACCGCACTCGCGACGACCTTGGATCAGGGCGTCTTCGGCTTGTCGGCGCCGGCGGGGGCCGCTTTGCTCGGGTCGGCCGGGACCTCCGTCGCCGCCGGCAGCGGTTTGCCTTCGGCGTCGAACAGCTCGATCTTGGCTGCGTTGTGGAGCTGGGTGAGGGCCTCCTGCTCCGCCTTCTGCGAGACGTAGCGGGCGGCCTGATCCTTGACCTGCTCGAAGGGCGGGAAAGTCTTGGTCCGTACGCCCTCGATCTTGATGATGTGCCAGCCGAACTGCGTCTTGACCGGCTCGGAAATCTCGCCTTCCTTCAGCTTAAAGGCCGCGTCCGAGAATTCCGGCACCATGCGGTCCTTGGTGAACCAGCCGAGATCGCCGCCGTTGCCTGAGGGGTCCTTGGACAACTCGGTCGCGACCTTCGCGAAGTCCTCGCCGCCCTTCACGCGCGCCAGCGCCTTTTTGGCCTCGTCCTCGGTCGGCAGCAGGATGTGGCGGGCGTGGATCTCCTGTTGCGGTGGCTCGGCCCTGGCGGCGTCGTCATAGGCTTTCCGCTCCGCCTCCTCGGTCGTCGCGGCCTTGGCGACCGAGTTGAGCAGCTCTTCCATCGCCAGTTTCTGCCGAAAGTAGGCGGCCTTGCGCTCGAACTCGGCGGTCGAGGTCAGCTTATCTGCCTCGGCTTTCTTGGCCGCGAGCTTGAGGTCGATGAGATAGTCGAGCACCTGCTTCTGCCGGGCCGCCCCTTCGAGCTTCTGCGGCAGGCCGGGGCCGATATCGGCCATCGCGTCGGCAAGGTCCTCCTCGGTGATCGGTTGGCCGTCGACCTTGGCCAATACCTTCGGATCGGCGAGCGCCTCGCCCACGAAACCCATGGCTGCGCCGAGCCCGAGCGCGAACGCGAGCGTGGCCGTGCGCGAGCGCGCGGAAAAGATGGTCGTCATTGGGGGACTCCTTTGGGGCAGCCGAGCGCCGGTCGCCGGTGGTTTCCGTTTACTTGGGGGGCGGCTATAGAGGGAATCCGGCGACATTGCGAGAGCCGAGAGCGCGGCTTTGGTCAGAAATCGGGCGCGCTCCATCAAAACGTGGCGCCGCTTTAACCGGCTGGACAGGACGGCGCTTCTCCGCTTTGCCGTGAGCCGATGGACGCCCTGACACTGTTCGGCCTCTTGGCCGTAACCGCCACGCTCCTCTTCTACGCGCTCAAGGACCGCGGTCCGTGCTAAAGCTTAGCTTTCGTCGGCGCTTGCACGCCGGTCGCGGTCAACCGATGGCGTCTGAGCAAGCGTGACGCCTAGAAGCCTGCTGGATTCAAGTCGCCGGAAACTCGGCGATGGAGGTGGCGTTTCTGGATCACATCAAGACGGTTGAGGGATGATCGCATACCCGGAATGACGGCTTACCCTTTGGACAAGCTGCTGCTGCCGCGGGTCCGCTCAATGGCCGTCTCCGAGTCGCCCGCCAATGCATAAGAGGCGCCCAGCAGCCGTGTCGCAACCGATGTCCCGCCGCCGCTAGATCGGGTCCGGACCGCGCGAGATCGCGGCGACGCCGGTGCGCGAGACTTCAACCAGGCCGATCGGCCGCATAAGCTCGACGAAATCGTCGATCTTGCGCGGCGCGCCGGTCAGTTCAAAGATGAAGCTCTCGGTGGTCGCGTCGATCACCTTGGCGCGGAAGGCGTCGGCGAGCCGCATCGCCTCGACCCGGTTCTCGCCCTTGCCTCTAACCTTGATCATCGCCAGCTCGCGCTCGATCGCGCGCACGGTCAAGGTCAGGTCGTTCACCGTATGAACCGGAACCAGCCGCTCGGTTTGGTGGCGGATCTGCTCGATGATCTCCGGCGTGCCGGAGGTGACGATGGTGATGCGCGAAAGGTGCGTCTCGTGGGCCACTTCGGCGACCGTAAGGCTCTCGATGTTATAGCCGCGCCCTGAGAACATGCCGACGACGCGCGCGAGCACCCCGGGCTCGTTGTCGACCAGGACCGAAAGCGTATGGGTCTCGATATTGTGCTTCGCCGTAGAGGAAGAGTACGGCGACAGCGGCTGGAGGATCGAGGTCTTGCTCATACGCGTCATGTCCTTGTTTGCGCCGGCCCTGGGGACGGCGGGATGTCTTTTCCGTTACGCGGCCACAGCGCTCGGCGCGGCCAAGACCCATCGCTGGAAGAGATCGAAGTCGATGTTGCCTCCCGACAACACGAGCCCGACCTTACGCCCCTGAAGACGCGATCGCTCCTTGATCGCCGCGGCGAGCGCCGCCGCGCCCGCGCCCTCGGCGAGATTGTGCGTGTCGGTCCAATAGGCTCGGACAGCCGCAGCGATTTCGTCATCGCTGACCAGCGTGATCCGGGCCGCGCCCTTCCTGATCAGCGCCAGCGCCTCTTCGTCCGGAAGGCGCGTCGCCATGCCGTCGGCGAGGGTGTCGGCGCTGTTGGTCGGCACGGCATGGCCGGCGGCGAAGGAGAGCGCGTAGGCGGGCGCTTCCGTCGATTGCACGCCGACGATCTCCGTCTTGAGGCCGAGAGCGTCGCGCGCCGCAATGCAACCGCAGATTCCCGAGCCCTGGCCGATCGGCACATAGAGCACGTCGAGGTCCGAGCGTTCGCTCAAAAGCTCGAGCGCATAAGTTCCGACGCCAAGCGCCAGATCGCGGTGGAAGGATGGAACCATATGCAGGCCGCGCGAGCTCGCAAGCCGCATCGCCTGCTCACGCGCCGCCTGAAAATCGCGCCCGAATTCGATCAGTTCGGCGCCAAGCGCCCGCATGGCGGCGTTTTTCTCTGTCGAATTGCCTTGCGGCGCGAGGATCGTCACTCTGAGGCCAGCGCGCTTACCGGCGAAAGCGAGGCTCTGGCCGTGATTGCCGCGGGTCGCGGAAATGATTCCGCGCGCAGCGGGCTCGCGCTTGATCAGCGCATCAACATAAGTGAGGCCGCCCCGCACCTTGAAGGCGCCGGTCGGCAGGTGGTTCTCATGCTTGACGACAACCTCGGCGCCAAGCCGCTCGTCAAGGAGCGGCCAGTTGAGCGCCGGCGTCGGGCGCAGGGCCCCGAGCACCACCTCATGCGCCCGACGCATATCCTGCAAACTGAACATCGCGAAGAACCCTCACCCCTACCCCTCTCCCGAGATCTGGCCCTAATCGAGAACCCTTCTCCCCCCAGGGAGAAGGCGGCGCCCACGCCCCTTCTTCCGAAACGGGCTATGGCGCCGGATAAGGGCCCTCAGACCAGCATCTTGCCCTTCTCGTCGATGATATTTTCCATCTCGACGCCCGCGTCGTCCTCGAGCGCCGCCAGGATCATTTCGTTATGCGCCTTGCCGGACGGGATCATCGGGAAGCAATTCTCCTTCTGATCGACCAGGCAGTCGAAGATGACGGGCCCGGGCGTTTCGATCATCTCCATGATCGCCGCATCGAGCTTTGCCGGATCCGCACAGCGGATGCCATGCGCGCCATAGGCGTCGGCCAGCTTGACGAAATCGGGCAGGGAGTCGGTGTAGCTCTCGGAATAGCGCCCGCCGTGCAGAAGCTCCTGCCATTGGCGCACCATGCCCATGTACTGGTTGTTGAGAATGAAAATCTTGACCGGCAGGCGGTACTGCGCCGCCGTTGACATCTCCTGCATGTTCATGAGGATCGAGGCTTCGCCGGCGATGTCGACGACCAGCGACTTCGGATGCGCGAGCTGGGCGCCGATTGCGGCCGGCAGCCCATAGCCCATCGTCCCGAGGCCGCCCGAGGTCATCCACCGGTTCGGCTCCTCAAACGGGAAATGCTGCGCGGCCCACATCTGGTGCTGGCCGACCTCGGTGGTGATGTAAACGTCGCGGCCCTTGGTCAGCTCGTAAAGCCTCTTCACCGCGTGCTGGGGCTTGATGATCTTCTCGGAATTGCGGAAGCCGAACGAATTGCGCGCCCGCCAACCGTCGATCGCGCCCCACCATTTGGCGAGCGCGGCTGGCTCGGCATGGTGCGGACCCGCCCGCCACAACCGGACCATGTCCTCAAGCACGTGGGCGCAATCGCCGACAACGCCAAGATCGACTTTGACGTTCTTGTTGATTGAGGAGGCGTCAATGTCGATGTGGATCTTCCTCGACTTCGGCGAAAAGGCGTCAAGGCGCCCGGTAATGCGATCGTCGAAGCGCGCGCCGACGCAGATCATCAGATCGCAATCATGCATGGCGTTGTTGGCTTCGAACGAACCGTGCATGCCGAGCATGCCGAGCCATTGCTTGTCGGAGGCCGGATAGGCGCCGAGCCCCATCAGCGTCGACGTGATCGGAAATCCGGTCGCACGCACAAGTTCCCGCAAGAGCGTCGAGGCATGCGGGCCGGAATTGATGACGCCGCCGCCGGTGTAGAAAACAGGCTTCTTCGCCGCCGCCATCATCTCGACCGCGTGCCGAACGCGCTCCAGGTCCCCCTTGAGCTGCGGCTGATAGGTCTTGTGCTGGACGTTTTTCTGAAACGTGTAGGCGCCGGTGGCGAATTGCACGTCCTTGGGAATGTCGACCACCACCGGACCGGGCCGTCCGTGGGAAGCAATATAGAAGGCCTCGTGCAGAATGCGCGGCAGATCGTCTATGCGGCGCACGAGATAATTGTGCTTGGTGCAGCTGCGGGTGATGCCGGTCGTGTCGCATTCCTGGAAGGCGTCGGAACCGATCAGATGGGTCGGCACTTGGCCGGTAATGCAGACGAGCGGAATCGAGTCCATGAGCGCATCGGTAAGCCCGGTGATGGCGTTGGTTGCGCCCGGCCCCGAGGTGACGAGCAGGACGCCGACCTTGCCGGTCGAGCGCGCATAACCTTCCGCGGCGTGGGCCGCGCCCTGTTCGTGGCGCACGAGAATGTGGCGCAATTTGTTCTGATGGAAGATGGCGTCGTAAATCGGCAGCACCGCGCCGCCCGGATAACCGAAGACCATCTCGACGCCCTGGTCCTTCAGCGCCTCGACGACCATCTCCGCGCCGGTCATGTCCTTCGCCATAATCGCAACTCTCCGTCTTTTTCTCGTCAATCACGAATTCGAGGCAACAAAAAAGGCCCTCAAAGGGGCCTTCGGGTAAGCGCTAGCGAACGGGATGCAGACCTTATGTCTGCCCGCCCTCCAGCGCCAAAGGTACAATAAGCTTCGCCACGCGATAACCTCGCAAGCAACTTAGTTTAGCATCTAGCCTACCGGCGATGCCGACGTCAAGACCACTCACAACGGAACGATGCTTTCCCGGAAATTCGTCACCTTTGGCGTCTTCCCCTTCCTATCGAGCGTGAAGCCCTCTTTTCGCAGGCGTTCCGCCTGACCTTCCGCGCCGCCGGGAAACCGGTCGATGAGTCCTCCATTCGCTTTCACGACTCGCCAATAGGCGACTTTGTTGTCGGGATCATGGGCGATGGCCTGAAGGGCTTTTTGGGTCGTAACCGGGCATGTCCCGCGAACGTTAAACTGCTGTGCAAGTTTCTGGCAAATTAGACTCGTGGTGATGAGTTTGCCCTCTGGCATTTTCTCGATCAGCGCCGCCACGGTCGTAGGACTAGGCAGGAGCATTTTGCCTGCGCCGCCAAAAAAACTCAGGCGCTCCTTGGGAATGTCGACGATGGCGTCATCTTTAGGTTCCATGTTGTTTCCCGCTCTTTTGCCGTATGTACGATCGACGAGCCACATTATCACGGCCTCGCCGGCCGGAGGGAAGGCGACACGTGTCGACAGTTGTCAAGACCATCGACACCGATGTCCTTGCCGTCTCATACCTCGAATATGGATCTGCGTCCGGCTGGCCGTGCATCATGGGCCACGGTTTTCCATACGACGCGCACGCCTATGATCAGGCCGCGCCGATCCTTGCTGAGGCCGGGGCGCGAGTACTCGTTCCTTACCTGCGCGGCTATGGGCCGACCCGGTTTCTCAAAGCCGAGACGCCGCGCTCTGGCGAGCAGGCGGCCCTCGGCGCGGACCTTCTCGACTTCCTGGACGCGCTCGGAATCGAGCGCGCGGTTCTCGGCGGGTATGATTGGGGCGGCCGCGCCGCTTGCATCGTCGCGGCGCTGTGGCCTGAGCGCGTGGTCGCCCTCGTCTCCGGCAATTCATACAACATCCAGAGCATCGCGCATGCGATGGAGCCGGCGACCCCGGCCGAGGAGGCGGCGTTCTGGTACCAATACTACTTCCACAGCGAGCGGGGTCGGCGCGGCCTGACGAAGAACCGGAGAGAGATCGCGCGCCTCTTGTGGCGCATGTGGTCGCCGAACTGGGCGTTTGACGATGCGACCTTTGATCGCACGGCGAGCGCCTTCGACAATCCCGACTTCGTCGCCGTCGTCATCCACTCCTATCGGCATCGTTACGGGCTCGCGCGCGGCGCCAGCGATCCTCGGTATGATGAGATTGAAATGGAGCTCGCGGCACAGCCGCCGATCGCGGTTGCCAACGATCACCATCGACGGCGACGCCGACGGCGTAAACCTCGGCACGGCTCATCACGCGAAGAAATTCACCGGGCCGCATGAGCATCGCATATTCAAGGACGCGGGCCACAACCTGCCGCAGGAGCGGCCGGAGGAATGGGCGCGCGCGGTCATCGACGCACGGGCGATGGCGAAGAGCTAAGGAACGAAACAGGGTTATCAACCGTTAGCCTAGTGTAGAAGGGGATGCGGGATTGGCGATCGCAGACTATCCAAACACCGGTCAGGTCAAGCGGCCTGATCGGCCTAAGCTTGCCGACGTTCTCGGTCCGGGCCTGATCACCGGCGCTTCGGACGACGACCCGAGCGGCATCGCCACATATGCGCAGGCGGGCGCGGCGTTCGGCTTCGCCCTCTCCTGGACCCTTCTTCTGACTTATCCGCTCATGTGCGCAATCCAGATGATCAGCGCCGAGATCGGGCGCGTGACCGGCAAGGGCATCGCCGCCAATATGCGGCGCTCCTATCCCCCTCTTGTGCTCTACGCGCTAGTGAGCCTTCTCGTCGTCGCCAACGTCATCAACATCGGCGCCGACCTTGGCGCGATGGGCGCAGCGTTGCAACTCATGCTTCCCGGCCCGCAATGGCTCTATGTCGCAGCGTTCGCCATTTTCATTGCGCTTCTGGAAGTGTTCATGCGCTACGCCAACTACGCTTCCGTATTGCGCTGGCTCACGCTGTCGCTCTTCGCTTATGTCGCCACGGTCTTCGCGGTCGGCGTGCCCTGGGGAACGGTCGCCTTCCATCTTGTCGTTCCGCATGTCGAATGGACCACCGCCTATTTCACCATCGTTGTCGCCATCTTCGGCACCACCATCAGCCCCTATCTCTTCTTCTGGCAGGCTTCGGAGGAGGCCGAGGAGGTCAAGGACGACCCCGCCGCTCAGCCCATTCTCGAAGCCCCGGATCAGGCGCCGCGGCAGCTTCAGCGCATCGAGCTCGACACGATCGTTGGCATGGGCGTGTCCAATCTAGTCGCCCTTTTCATCCTGCTGACGACCGCGGCGACCCTCAACGCGCATGGAGTGACCAACATCGAGACCTCGGCTGACGCCGCGAAGGCGCTGAAGCCGATCGCGGGCGAATTCGCCTTCGCGGTGTTTGCGCTCGGCATCGTCGGCACGGGACTGCTCGCCGTGCCGGTTCTTGCAGGGAGCGTCGCTTATGCGCTCGGCGAAACGCTCGGCTGGCGCATCGGGCTCGACGAGCGGCCAGGCGCCGCGCCGCGCTTCTACTGGGCAATTGCGGGGACGATTGTCCTTGGCGCGCTGCTCAACTTCTCGTCGCTTGATCCGATCAAGGCGCTGATCTTCAGCGCCGTGGTCAATGGCGTCGTCGCCGTTCCGGTCATGGCGATGATCATGCATATGGCCTCGCGGCGGAAGGTGATGGGCGAGTTCGCCTTGAAATCCTGGCTCAAAGCGCTCGGCTGGATCGCGACCGTCGTCATGGCCGCAGCGGCGGTCGGCATGTTCGCCACCTGGAACGGCTGACCGGCGCAGGCGAAATTCCCCGCGCGCATTTCGTTGGCATAAATCTTGTTTAATCAAGTTGCAGTATGTTCGCGGCTTCAGGTGGCGCGTCAATCGGCGAAAGGACGAATCGGAAGGATCGTTAGGCGAGGAAAACAACCAACGAGGGCGTCCGAACCTTAAGGAGGTCCTCATGTTGAACAAACGAGTACTGGCTTTTAGCGCTGCTGTGGCGATTCTGCCTCAATTGGCGTTTGCGGCTGAAACGGGTCAGTGCGTCGACGTCTCCGTGCCGAAGAAGGCGATCGAGGCGCGCAACGGCAAATGGATCCAATTGACGCCGGAGCAGTGGCAGTTCCTGCGCGGCATCTACGCCATGAATCCGCTCACCCCTCCCGGGCTGCCATACGGCGACAAAGCGGCGCTGGCCAAGGTCGACGGCAATTCCGGCGGCCTCATTTTCTTCATCGATGGCGACAAAGCCTGCACGCCAATGCCGGCGCCCGACAGGCTTCTCAGCATGATGGACGACGTGGCGACGGCGAAAATCAACCACGAAGGCAGCGGGCTCTGATCCGGGTCGGGGTTACGCACGACCGCGGAGGGTTGAGGCTCGGCCAGCGCTTAGCGGCGCGCGAAGCCGCACGCCGGCCGGGCCCTTCTTGCCCGCGCCTCGGCGAGAGGAGCGTGGCACGAGGCAGCGATCCCGCGCTGCTGCAATTCGTCAGCCCGTGATTCCTCGGCGGACTGCGACTGGGCCAGGAACGTGGGTGGCGCCAAACCTATGTCACCCGTCCGCGCCCAGCCGATCGGCGTAGAGGTGCTGGATTCCCAGGGGATCCGTGACGACATGCTCGCCGTCTTCGCGGCAATGGATCCATTGCGGCCCGATCGGAACCTTGCCTCGTCCGCCGGGGATATCGAGCATATAGGTCGGCGTCGCCAGCCCCGAGAGGCGTGCGCGCAAATGACGCATCAATGCCTGCCCTTTGGCGATTGGCGTCCGCCAGTGCGCAGTGCCGGGCGCGAGATCGCCGTGATGCAGATAGTAAGGCTTTATCCCCGCCTCGACGAAGGACCGCATCAGCTCGACGAGCGTATCCTCATCGTCGTTGACGCCCTTCAAAAGCACGCTTTGGCTGACCAGCATCGCGCCTTCGGCCGAAAGGCGCCGGCACGCGAGGCGCGCGCTTTCGGTCAGTTCGCGCGGATGGTTGGCGTGTACTGCAACCACCGTCGTCTTGCCTTCGGCCACGAGCGAACGCGCCATCGCCTTCGTCACCCGCTCCGGCAGAGCGACGGGCAGGCGAGTATGCCAGCGCAACACTTTAACGTGGGCGACCGCCGCGAGCGTTCGCGTCACCTCGGCGATGCGCCGGGGCGATAGCGTCAACGGATCGCCGCCGGTCAGGATGACCTCCCAAATCCCCGCCCGGGCGCGCACGTAGTCGACCGCCGCGGCGAACTCGGCCGCGCTGAGCGACCCGGAGCCGGGGCCCACCTGCTCGCGGCGAAAGCAGAAGCGGCAATAGACCGCGCAAACCGCGACCAGTTTGATCAGCACCCGATCGGGATAGCGGTGCACGAGCCCCTTGACCGGGCTCATCGCGTCGTCGCCGATTGGATCGTCACGCTCGGCCGGATCGCGGATGAGTTCGCGGGCGTCGGGAATGAATTGACGCGCGATCGGGTCGGCTGCATCGCCCGACTGTATGAGTTCCGCCAGCGCCGGGGTCAGGCCGATCGCATAGCGCCTGGCGACGGCCTTAAGGTCCTGAAGCCGCTCCGGCTCGGCCAACCCCGCTTCGATGAGATCCTTGGGGCTGGTCAGACGGCGGGATCGGAGTCCTGAAGTCATTCGGCCTTCACGGATAGAGGAGACGCGGCGCAGACGCGCGCGCAGAGCGCAGCGCCGCTACCTTCACCGGGCCCAGTTACGGGAAAGGGGGCGCCGCCGCAAGGCGCGGGATCCGGGCGCGCAGACAGCGCCGCCCTGGAGCCTTTGCGGCGTCACCCCGGGCGCGCCTCAGGCGAGGAGCGGCGAGCAGAGTTCTCCAAATCCGCGCCAAGGCGCGCGATCATCTTGCTTCAGGCCGACGCTTTGTGACGGCGCGGCAAACAAGAACACCTATCGGCGGGGCTTTCTTCGATCACGATCTCATGATGGGACGAGGGTTTGCATTGCGGTCGGCCCACGCCGCGTCCGGAGCGCCTGCGCCAAGGCTGAGCGGCGCGCGGCTAGCAAGACGACAGGTGGTGCGGACGGCGGGGGTCGAACCCGCACAGCCTTACGGCCGAGGGATTTTAAGTCCCTTGCGTCTACCGATTTCGCCACGTCCGCTATCAAGCGCGCTTGTTTCACACTTCCCGGCGAAAATGAACCTTAGCCGCCCTTGTCGTTGGCGATCGGCGGCTGAAAGGCGAGGCCCATGTCCCAGGGAAAGTAGATCCAGGTGTCCTGGGAGACTTCGGTGATGAAGGTATCCACCAGCGGGCGCCCCAAGGGCTTGGCGTAGACGGTGGCGAAATGCGCTCTGGGCAGCATCTCGCGCACCAGCTTGGCGGTGGCGCCGGTGTCGACCAGATCGTCGACGATGAGGATCTTCGCGCCTCCGTCGAGATTGGAAACCTCAGGCGCGATCGCCTTCAGGACTTCGAGTCCGCCTTGAGTCTTGTAGTCGTGATAGGAGGCGATGCTCACCGTCTCGATCACCCGGACCTCGAGCTCGCGGGCGACGATAGCCGCCGGGACGAGACCGCCCCGTGTGATGGCGACGATGGCGTTGAACGGCCCTGATGAGGCGAGCCGCCAGGCCAGCGCGCGGGCGTCCCGGTGGAACTGGTCCCACGAAACCGGAAAGGCCTTGTCGCGGGGGGCGGTCACGGCGGCTCCTTGGCGCAAAAGATCGCCTTTGCATAGCAAGCGCGATGACGACGGGCGAGCGGCGCCCGCGCCGGATCAACACCTTTCGCCGAGCGCGCTGACCAAGCCTCAACGCACCGCGGCGTCTTGCGACAGCGCGGCGAGCATCGCCTCGACTGCAATTCGCGCCGCAGCGACCGCCTCTTCGTCCTTGCCGCGCACGACGATCTGGTTGTTGAAGCGCCCGTCCTTGTAGGACGGATAGGAGCCGATCGAGACATCCGGATGGGCGGCCGCGATCGCGGCGAGCGGGTCGCCGTACCGGCCCTCGGGAATCCCGCCCGCTTCGATCGTCTCGACCTGCATGGCCGCGCCCGTCTTCATCGTCTTGACCGCGAAGTCGAGCATCGCCTGCATGACCGCCGGCACCCCGGCAAGCACGTAGACATTGCCGATGCGAAACCCAGGCGCAATTGAGACCGGGTTCTCGATCAGCTCCGCACTGGCCGGGATGCGGGCCATGCGCCGCCGCGCCGGCGTCAGATCGCCCGGCGCATAGCGCTCAAGCATGGCGGCGATGACGCGCGGGTCTTCGCCGATCGTGACCTCGAACGCGCGGGCGACCGCATCGGCGGTGATATCGTCGTGGGTCGGGCCTATGCCTCCGGTCGTGAGAACATAATCGTAGCGCCCCCTGAGCGCGTTGAGAGCCGCAACGATCTCGTCCTCGATGTCGGGCACGACCCGCGCCTCCCGAACGTCGACGCCGATCTTGGCCAGATATTCCGCGATATAGCCGAGGTTACGGTCCTTGGTGCGCCCTGAAAGGATCTCGTCGCCAATCATCAGGACGGCGGCGGTCACAGTCGTCAGTTTGGTCATCGCCAAGTCCCCTTCGTGCGCGCAACAGTCGGAACCCGGCGCGACCTAACGACGCTAGCATGAACGACAGAAAAGTCCGCCAGGCCGGCGGACCTTTCGCAATCTCAAGTTGGTGACTTGTCTTTGGCGCGGAGCAGAGCATATGTGTGGTGGTTTCTGGAACAAGGCCCAAGGGAACGCTGGTGGCGACGTCGACGACATTTGTGCTCGCAAACGAGAAGGTTGGCCGCCGCAGCGGGCAGATCCGGCTGCATGGGGCGGACGAGTTCGCCGCGATGCGCAAGGCCGGCGCGCTGACCGCGGAAGCGCTCGACCTCATTGGTCCGCTCGTTAAGCCGGGTGTCACGACCGCAAGCCTCGACCGGTTCGTGTTCGAGTTCGCGCGCGACCACGACGCCTATCCCGCGCCCTTGAACTACCGCGGCTATCGCAAGTCGGTCTGCATCTCGATCAACCATGTCGTGTGCCATGGCGTGCCGGATGAGAGGCCGCTGCGCGACGGGGATGTCCTCAACATCGACGTGACCCTCATCGTCGACGGCTGGCATGGCGATGCGAGCCGCATGTTCGTGGCCGGCGAGGCCCCGCGGCGGGCGCAACGACTGATCGACGTGACCTATGAGGCGATGATGCGCGGGATAGAAGCGATCAAGCCTAGCGGCACGACGGGCGACATTGGCTACGCCATCCAGACGTACGCCGAGGCCGAGCGCTGCTCGGTTGTACGCGACTTTTGCGGCCACGGATTGGGACGGCTCTTTCATGACGAGCCGAATATCCTGCATGTGGGCCGAAAAGGGGAAGGCGTTCCGCTTCGCCCCGGCATGTTCTTCACCGTCGAGCCGATGATCAATCTCGGTGGTTACGGGGTGAAGATTCTCGCTGACGGCTGGACCGCGGTGACGCGCGATCGATCGTTGTCGGCCCAGTTCGAGCATACGGTCGGCGTGACCGAGACGGGGTGCGAGATTTTCACCCTCTCGCCCACCGGAGCTGATCGCGCGCCAATCCGATGACGTCGGAAGCCGGCGGCAACGCCAAAGCTGCTCCAGCCCGTCGCGAGCGGCGCTCTCAACTGCACGAGGCCGGGGCGCCGGCGTTGGCGGCGCTCCAGATCGCAATCGCTCTCCAATTCGCCGGTTGCGGAGAGTGGTGAGGTCGAAACGCCCCACTATCACGGCCATCGCGAACGGCTGCGGTCCCGGCTTAGGGAAGCCGGTCAAGGCGCACTGGCCGATTATGAGCTCCTCGAGCTCATTCTTTTTCGTGCAATTCCGCGACGCGACGTGAAGCCGCTCGCCAAGAGCCTGATCGCCCGCTTCGGCTCCTTCGCCGAGGTCATCGCAGCCGATCCCGGAAGGCTCGTTGAAATTGACGGCATGAGCGCCGGCGCCGTCTCGGAGTTCAAGATCGTCGAAGCCGCCGCGCAACGCTTCGCCAAGGGCGCGGTCAAGAAGCGCCTCCCGCTCGGCTCGTGGAGCGAGGTGATCGACTATTGCCGCACGTCGATGGCGTTTGAAGGCCGTGAGAGCTTCCGGATCCTGTTTCTCGACAAGAAGAATGGCTTGATCGCAGACGAGGTTCAGGGATCAGGCACCGTCGACCACACCCCAGTCTATCCGCGCGAAGTCATGCGCCGCGCCCTCGAATTATCGGCGACGGCGATCGTGCTTGTTCACAATCACCCCTCAGGCGATCCAACGCCATCGACGCAAGACATCAAGATGACGTTGGACATCATCGCAGTCGCCAAGTCATTGGGCGTCGCCGTTCATGATCACATCATCGTTGGGCGCGACGGGCATGCCTCGCTCAAGGGCATGAGGCTGATCTGACTTGAGGCGTGGCTAGAGGTCGCGGCCTCGAAAGCGTCGAGCGGCCGCCAAATCGTCGGGCATGTCGATATCGAACGTCACCCCCGCGTCGGAAGCCTCGACTTCGATCAGTTCGACCGCGCTGAGGGCGCCAATCAACCCGCGAGCCCCCTCGTCGCCTTCGAGCCGCATTGCAGCCTCGAATAGGCCGCGGCCCAGAAGAACGGGATTGCCGCGCCGACCTTGCCGCGAGGGGACGGCCGCAAGCGCGACCTTGCGCGCGACAAAAGCCTCGATCAGCGCATCGATGAGCCGGGGTTCGATCCAAGGCATGTCGCCCAGGAGCACGAGCGCCCCCGTGACGTCCGAGGGCATCGCGGCGAGACCAATTCTGAGCGACGAGGCGAGGCCAGTCGCAAATTCCGGATTTGGGACGACGGCGATGTCGAGGTCGGCGAGCGTCGCCTCGACTGAGTCCCGCGCGTAGCCGGTGACGACGACGATCGGACGCGCCATGGCGCCGAGCGCTGCTTCCGCGACGCGCCGCACGATCGGCTTGCCGTCGAGGTTCGCCACGAGCTTCGTCGCCTCCGCGCCGCCGCCGGCGCGAAAGCGCGAGGAAGCGCCCGCAGCAAGAATGACAGCGCCGACTCCAGTCATCGGACCCTAGTCATCGGGCGCGCGCGGCTGCGGCCGCGTGGCGATCTCCATGAGCAGCCCGCCGACGCCCATTGCGCGGATGTCTGCGTCGTGGATTGGCACGCCTGCGAGCACTCGCTGCAGGACCCAGTCGAAACCATTCTCCTTCGGCGAACGCGCGCAGCCCGGCGCCCCGATGATCGGCGTCCCGTGGCGTTCGGCCAGCAGCAGCAGATTGCCTGGGTCGACCGGCATGCCGAACCGTTCAATCCGCCCTCCGATCGCCTCGATGGCGGCCGGAATGACGTCGCGCCGATCGGTGATGGCGGAGGCCCCGAACACAATGAGGGCATCGCTGCCGTCGATCAGCCGTGCGAGCGCTTTTGCGAGCGGCCCGATCTCGTGCGCCACGATCTCTTGTCCGACGATCCGGGCTCCCGCCGGCTTGAGGCGCGCCTCGAGCACGCGCAAGGTCTTCGCTACAGTCGAGGGCTTCAGGCCGGGGAGCGTCGTTGAGACCACCCCGATCCGCATTGGCCTGAATGGCTGAATGGCGATCACGCCCGTCGGAGCCGCAGCAAGCGCGGCCTCCAGGGTTGGAGCTTCAGTCGCAAAAGGAATGATTTTGATCGTCGCAACCATGTCGCCGTCGGCAACGGCTCTGCAACGGGGCAACGTCGCGACGGTGATCGCCTCATCAACTGCGTTGACCCGGTCGATGGCGTCGGCCTCGGCGATCGCAAGCCCCGCACTCTCGGCGAACAGGTTCACTCGACCCGTGAAGGGCGGCGAGCAGCGCAGATGCGCGCCCGCGAGATGGCTGGCGAGCTTGAGCGCCGCCTCATTCTCGCCGACGTCGCCCGGCTCGAGCCTGACCGCCACAACGCACTTCACCCCCGCCGCCGTCAGGGCCAGCCGGCGCTCGTGCGTGAGAGTGTCGCCCTTCTTGTACGCGACGCCGTCAATCCGAACGCCGTGCGCGAGGACCGCGCCCTCGGCCTCCTCGACTGGCGTTAAGCCGAACTTCATGCCGCCGCGCTTTCGCCGCGCAGCGGCTTTTTGCGCAGCGAAGCGACGATCTCGCCGATGATCGAGACCGCGATTTCAGCCGGGCTGACGGCCCCGATGTCGAGGCCGATCGGCGCATGGATGCGCGCGAGCGCCGCTTCGTCGAAGCCTCGCGCCCGCATGCGTTCGATCCGCTTGGCGTGCGTTTTCCGCGATCCGAGCGCGCCGATATAGAAGCACTCGGCCCTGAGCGCCACCATCAGCGCGGGATCGTCGATCTTGGGGTCATGGGTCAAGAGGCAGATTGCGGTGTAGCGATCAAGCGGCGCCTCCGCGAGCGCTTCGTCCGGCCATTTGGCGATGACCGACGTTTCGGGAAAGCGCTCCGGGGTCGCGAACGCGGTGCGCGGATCGATGATCGATGGGTCAAGACCGGCGATTCGCGCCATCGGCGCGAGCGCCTGTGAGATGTGCACGGCCCCGATCAGAGTAAGGCGCGGCGCCGGCGCTTGGACGGTCAGAAAGTAGTCCTCGCCCTGACGGGTGACGGTCGCGCTTTTGCCCATGCGCAGCGCCGCCTCCAATTCTTGTGCGAGAGGATCGGCGTAGACAGATTCGGCGCGAACGAATCGCTGGTCGCCGTCGGAGAGACGGGTGACGATGGCGCCGGCCCGCCGTTCGGCGCGAGCCAGGTTCATGGCCTTGAGGATGTCGAGCCGCATCAGCCGAGCTTCTCGACATAGACCTTGATGCGCCCGCCGCAGGAGAGGCCGACGCGCCAGGCGGTCTCGTCGGCGACGCCGAACTCCAGCATCCGCGGCTCACCGTTGGCGATCACGTCGGCAGCTTCCTCGACCACGGCGCCCTCGACGCATCCGCCGGATACAGAGCCGAGGAAGTTCCCTTCGGCGTCGATGACGAGATGCGAGCCGACCGGGCGGGGCGCTGAGCCCCAGGTCTCGACCACGGTCGCGATTGCCACGTCTCGTCCCGCTTCCCGCCACGACTCCGCGGCGGAAAGGACGTCTTCGTCTCGGGTCAGCATTCCAGGGTCTCCTTTCATTCGGTTTTGTAGACGCGGTCCACGGGCCATCGATAGACGGGCGTTTTTCCGGACGCCCCATGGAGCGCGGCTACAGCTCTAAGGCGCGACGAATCCGACCTTAGCGTGCGTCCCATCGCAATAGGGCTTGTTGGCCGAATGGCCGCAGCGGCAAAGCGCGGTCCTCTCGACCCGATTCACCGTGCGTCCCGTTCCCGAGATGATCTCGACCGAGCCGGCGAGGCCGAGAGGTCCGTTCGGATAGGGCGTGATTTCGAGCGGCCCGTCGCGCTTGGCGAGTTGCGCCGCCTCTTTTGTCGCCGGCTCGCCTGTGGCCGTGAAGGACGCCGCGCCGTGGGAGCCGTCACAATAGGGCTTGTTCTTGGATTCGCCGCAGCGACACAGCGTCGCGCGGGTTCCAATCGAGGCGCCCGCCAGCACGATCTCGGCGTTGAACGCCAGCGGCCCATTTTCGCGCACCGATATCGTGTTGACCTTCGGGTTGGCCTCATTCGGCCCGCCATCATGACGGGAGACTTGGATCGCGCCGGAGGGACAATTCAACGCCACATACATAAGCGCATCAGCGCTAGCCGCGTCGGGATCGATCCAAGGTCCTTCCACATTCGCCTTGAAGACGCCCGGCTGCGAGAGCACGCAGCGGCGAGCATGGACGCAAAGCTGGCCATTGAACTCGATCGTCGCGGACTTGCCGCTCACAGTTTCAACGCTCATTCCGCCTCCTCCTCGCTCGGCACTCCTTGGCTTTAAAAGAAAATGGACCCGCGCCCGCCTCCCCGCAAGGCTTTAGCCGGAGATCAATCGGCCGCCAGAAGCCGCGCCTTTGGATCGCGAGCCAAATCCCTGCCGCTAGAAAGCGCCTGGCAAAGGTCGGCCATGCTGGCGAGATTGTGGATCGGCCGGAACGAATCGACGTAAGGCAGCATGGCTCGAATCCCCACCCGCCTTGGCGGCGAAGTCGCCATAGCGCAGGAGCGGGTTGACCCAGATGACGCGCCGGCTCGATTTGGCGAGCCGCTCCATCTCGGCCTCAAGCCTGTCGAGATTGTCCCGCTCCAGCCCATCGGTGATGAGGAGCGTGATCGCGCCCTGGCCGAGCACACGCCGCGACCAATCCCGGTTGAAGCGCGCCAAAGCCTCGCCGATGCGGGTCCCGCCGGACCAGTCGATCGCGAGCGCCGAGCACCGCGCCAGCGCGTCGTCGGGATCGCGGGCGCGCATCGCGCGGGTGACGTTGGTCAGACGGGTGCCGAAGAGAAAGGTTGAAACGCGCCGCGTTTCGCCTAGCGCATGCAGGAAGTGCAGGAACAGGCGGGTGTATTCGTTCATCGAGCCGGATATGTCGCACAGGGCGACAACGGGGGGCGCGCGTTCGACCGGCGATCGAAACTCAAGGTCGATGACGCCGCCGGGCTGCAACGAGCGGCGGAAGCTGCGGCGAGTGTCGACCCGAGCGGGCCTTCCGCCCGGAGCGAAGCGTCGCGTGCGACGCTTGTCTTCCGGCATCGCCAGCCGCTTGATCGCCTTGCGAGCCTCGTCAATCTCCGCCGCGGTCATTTGGGCGAAATCCTTGGACCGCAGGATCTCCGATGGCCGACATCGTCAGGCGGGCGTCGAATTCGACCTCCGGAACCCTTTTGGCGTGGTCCTCGGCCGACTTGAACAGGGCGTCGGCGACGCGGCTGCGCCCCGGCTTCGAGGCGACTTCACGTCGGGCTGGCTCGGCGCTCGGGGGGAGAGCATCGCGATCAGCTTTTCGATCAGACCCTTTCGCTTCCAGAAGATGCGGAACGCCTGGTCGAACAGCAGGCTGTGCTCATGCTTCTTGACGAAGACAGCATGCAGCGTCGTGTAGAAATCCTCTCGATCCCCGACGCCCGCCGCCTCGACCGCCGCCAGCGCGTCGAGCACCGCGCCCGGGCCCAGCGGCACGCCAGCCTCGCGCAGGCGCGCGGGCGAAATGGATGATGTTGTCCGCCAGGACGCCGCCGCCGGCGCGTTCGGCTTCCAGAGTCGCGCTCATTCCACCTGGGCTCGATCTCAATCCGACCCGATCTCAAGTCGACGAAGCTCGGCGCGCGTCTCCTCGATCAGCGTCTGCGCCTTCGCGCTCTCGATCTTGGCGATGTCGTCCTGGTATTTCAGGAGCACGCCCAGCGTATCGGAGACCTGCGCCGGGTCGAGCGCCACCGCATCGAGCTCGGTCAGCGCGGCCGCCCAGTCGAGCGTCTCGGCCACGCCCGGCGACTTGAACAGGTCCTGCTTGCGCAGACGCTGAACGAACGCGACAAGTTCGGCGGTCAGTCGCTCCGGCGCGCGCGGCGCCTTGGCTCGCACGATCGCCATCTCGCGCTCAAGGTCGGGATAGCCGAGCCAGTGATAGAGACAGCGTCGCTTGAGCGCGTCGTGAATTTCGCGCGTGCGGTTGGAGGTGATGACGACGATCGGCGGTTCGGGCGCCGTCATCGCGCCGATTTCCGGAATCGTCACCTGGAAGTCGGACAGAATCTCGAGCAGATAGGCCTCGAAGGCCTCATCGGCGCGGTCGATCTCGTCGATCAGCAGCACCGGCGCGCCATTGACCGTCAGGCTCGAGCGCCTGCAGGAGCGGCCGCTTGATGAGATAGCGCTCAGAGAAGATGTCGTGCTCGATGCGATCCTTGTCATGCTCGCCGGACGCCTCGGCCAGCCTGATCGCCATCATTTGCGCGGGATAGTTCCATTCATAGACCGCGCTCGCGACGTCGAGGCCCTCGTAGCACTGCAGGCGGATCAGCTTTCGGCCGAGCGAGGCGGCGAGAACCTTGGCGACCTCGGTCTTGCCGACGCCGGCCTCGCCCTCGAGGAACAGCGGCCGTCCAAGCCGCAGGCTCAGGAAAATCACCGTCGCCAGCGCGCGGTCGCCGACGTAGGAAGCTCGGCCGAGCAAGGCTAAGGTTTCGTCGATCGAGGCCGGAAGGGCCGGCGTTTGCACGGACAAGAAAAACTCCGCGTCGAGAATCCGCCGCCGCACCCTGACAAAGCGCGGCGCGGCCGGGTCAAGTCCGGCTCAACGACGCATTGGCTCGCAGCTTTTTGGCGCTTCAGGCCGCCGCGACTGCGCGCCTTCGCCATCACCCCGATGAGGTGCGCCCGATAGTCCGCGTCGGCGTGGAGATCCGCATTGAGGCCGCTCGCAGGCGACCGAGACGCCATCGAGCGCCGCCGGCGAGAAATTCGCGTTCAGCGCGGTTTCGAACTCGCGTCACGCGAAAGACGCCGCTCGAGCCGGCGCCGGTCACCGCGACGCGAACGCCTGTCAGCCGTCTTGGCGACGAAGACGCCGACCAGCGCGTAGCGCGAAGCCGGGTTCGGGAATTTCATGTACGCGGCTCGTTGCGGGAGTCGGAAAGCTGACCTTGGTGATCAGTTCGCCGGCCTCGAGCGCCGTCTCGAACAGCCCGTGTGAAAAAATCCTTCGCTTCGATGCGGCGCTTGTTGGTGACGATCGTGGCGCCGAGCGCCAGCGCGGCCGCCGGATAGTCCGCGGCCGGATCGTTGTTGGCGATGGAACCGCCGATCGTGCCCATGTTGCGCACGTGCGGGTCGCCGATGCCGCCGGCGAGCTTCGCCAGCGCCGGGATCGCCGCCTGCACGACAGGGCTGCGGGCGACGTCCGCGTGCCGGGTCATGGCGCCGATCACGAGATTGTCGCCTTCGCGGGTGACGCCGGCGAGCTCGGGAACGTTCTTGAGATCGATGAGCGCGGTCGGCGACGCAAGACGCTGCTTCATGGTCGGCAGCAGGGTCATGCCGCCGGCCAGCGCCTTGGCGTCCGGGTTTGCGAGATCGCCGACGGCGGCGGAGAGCGTCTCGGGGCGATGATAGTCGAAGGCGTACATGGTCGATCTCTCCCAAGGGGGAATGAAAGGCGGCTGAGCGCCGCCCGCTCTTTTATTCCGCGGCGCGCTTCATCACGGTCTTTTGTGCGGCGCGCCAGACGGCCTGCGGAGTGGCGGGCATGGCGACGTCCTCGTGGCCAAGCGCGTCGGTGATGGCGTTGATGACCGCGGGCGGAGCCGCGATCGCGCCCGCTTCGCCGCAGCCTTTGATGCCGAGCGGATTGGACGGACAGATCGTCTCGATCGTCTCGACCTTGTACGAGGGCAGGTCGTCGGCGCGCGGCATGCAGTAGTCCATGAAGCTCGCCGTCAACAGCTGGCCGTCGCTGTCGTAATGCGCGCCTTCCAGCAGCGCCTGACCGACGCCCTGGGCGATGCCGCCATGCACCTGGCCTTCGACGATCATCGGATTGATGAGCTTGCCGAAGTCGTCGACCGCGGTCCACCGCTCGATGCGTGACGACGCCGGTTTGCGGATCGATCTCGAGCTCGCAGATGTGCACGCCCGCCGGGAAGGTGAAGTTGGTCGGATCCCAGAACGCGCCTTCCTTCAGGCCGGGCTCGATTTCCTGGGTGTTGATCTTGTGCCCGGATATAGGCGTTCATCGCGACCGAGCCAAAGTCGATCGACTTGTCCGTGCCCTTGACCGTGAACTTGCCATCCTTGAACTCGATGTCCTGTTCGGAGGCTTCGAGCACATAGCCCGCGACCTTCTTCGCCTTGGCCTCGATCTTGTCGAGCGCCTTGGAGATCGCCGACATGCCGACCGCGCCGGAGCGCGAGCCGTAGGTGCCCATGCCCATCTGCACCTTGTCGGTGTCGCCGTGGACGATCGTCACATTTTCGATCGGGATGCCGAGACGACTCGAGACGAGCTGGGCGAACGTCGTTTCATGGCCCTGCCCGTGACTGTGCGAGCCGGTCAGGACCTCCACCGTGCCGATCATGTTGACCCTGACTTCCGCCGATTCCCAGAGGCCGACGCCGCCGCCGAGCGCGCCGACCGCCGCCGATGGCGCGATGCCGCAGGCTTCGATGTAAGCGGAGAATCCGATGCCGCGAAGCTTGCCCTTCGCGGCCGAGGCGGCCTTGCGCGCCGCGAGGCCCTTGTAGTCGGCCTCCGCCAGCGCCTTGTCGAGCGCGGCCGGAAAGTCGCCGGCGTCGTAAGTCATCAGAACCGGAGTCTGGTGAGGAAAAGTCTTGATGAAGTTTGTGCGGCGGAACTCGGCCGGGTCGCGCCCCGTCTCGCGCGCCGCGACCTCGACCAGACGCTCGATCACGAAGGTCGCCTCCGGGCGGCCGGCGCCGCGATAGGCGTCGACCGGCGCGGTGTTGGTGTAGACCCCGTCGACCTCGCAGTAGATAGTCGGGATCGCGTATTGTCCCGACAGCAGCGGCGCGTAGAGATACGTCGGCACGGCGGAAGCAAAGGTCGACAGATAGGCGCCGAGATTGGCGGTGGTGTGGACGCGCAGCCCGGTGATCCTGCCGCTTGCGTCGAGCGCGAGTTCGCCATGCGTGACGTGGTCGCGCCCATGCGCGTCGCAGAGAAAGGCCTCGGTGCGATCGGCGGTCCATTTCACCGGCCGGTTGATCTTCTTCGCCGCCCAGAGGCAGACGGTTTCGTCGGCGTAGATGAAAATCTTCGAGCCGAAGCCGCCGCCGACGTCGGGCGCGATGACCCGCAGCTTGTTCTCGGGCGCAAGGCCGACGAAGGCCGACAGGACCACCCGCGCGACGTGCGGGTTCTGGCTCGTCGTATAAAGCGTCATCGTGTCGGTGCCGGAATCGTAGTCGCCGAGCGCGGCGCGCGGCTCCATCGCATTCGGGATCAGGCGGTTGTTGACGAGATCGATTTTTGTCACATGCGCTGCGGACGCAAAGGCCGCATCGGTCGCCGCCTTGTCGCCGAGGTGCCAGTTGTAGACCGTGTTGTTCGGCGCGGCCTCGTGGATTTGACGTTGGCCGGGCTTGGCGGCGCCCGCAATGTCGATCACCGCAGGCAGCACCCCGTAATCGACGACGATCTTTTCCGCCGCGTCCTTCGCCTCAGCGTATGTATCGGCGATGACGACGGCGACATGATCGCCGACATAGCGCACCGCCCCTTGCGCGAGCGAGGGATGGCCGCCGACGTTCATCGGCGAACCGTCCTTGGAATGAATCATCCAGCCGCAGATGAGGCCGCCGACCTTGTCGGCCGCGATGTCGTCGCCGGTGAAGATCGCGACGACGCCCGGCGCCTTCAGCGCGGCCGACGTGTCGATCTTGTCGATCGTCGCATGGGCGTGCGGCGAGCGCAGGAAATACGCGTAGGCCTGGCCCGGACGGTTGATGTCGTCGACGTAATGGCCCTTGCCGGTGATGAAGCGGATGTCTTCCGTGCGTTTGACGGAGGCGCCGAGTGCGGTCACGCCCATGATGTTTCTCTCCCTTGGGACGGCGTTGAAGCGTCCTTGTTATTCGGCCGCTTGAGGCGTCGCGGCGGCGCCCATGTCGCGCGCGCCCTGGGCGATCGCTTTCACGATATTGTGGTAGCCGGTGCAGCGGCAGATGTTGCCTTCGAGGCCGTGGCGGATCGCAGCTTCGTCGAGGTTCGGGCCTTGCGCGGTTGACGAGGTCGACGGCGGCCATGATCATGCCCGGCGTGCAGAATCCGCATTGCAGCCCGTGATTGTCCTGGAACGCCTGCTGCATCGGGTGCAGCTTGCC
Organism: uncultured Alphaproteobacteria bacterium; assembly: GCA_963802615.1. Lineage (GTDB taxonomy): Bacteria > Pseudomonadota > Alphaproteobacteria > Rhizobiales > Beijerinckiaceae > Roseiarcus. Next base: position 67,493 of record CAWDKC010000038.1, on the reverse strand, counting down.
GTTCGTGGCGAGGCCTTCGATCGTCGTCACCTGAGCGCCCTCGCAGCTCGCCGCCAGCACCGTGCAGGACTTGATCGCGCGCGCCGTCGACGTGAACGACGCAGGCCCCGCACTGCGAGGTGTCGCAGCCGACATGCGTGCCGGTCAGGCGCAGATTCTCACGCAGGAACTGCACCAGCAGCGTCCGCGGATCGACATCCGCCGACGCCGGGCGGCCGTTTACCGCCATAGAGACATGAATCATCCCGTTATCCTCCCGAACCAAGATTTCTTCGGCGCCGCGTCAGCGGCGGCCTCACTGTTATCGCCCGAAGGAGACGCCGCAATCGGCCTCGCCGCCTGGGCGCCGCCGCCGGCGGCGGCTGCAGCGAAATTGGAGAAAAACTTGTCGGCCATGTTCTTGGCGACGCCGTCGATCAGACGCGATCCGAGCTGGGCGATCTTGCCGCCGACCGAGGCTTCGACGTCGTAGTGCAGCAGCGTGCCCTCTGGCGCATCGGCGAGCGACACCTTTGCGCCGCCCTTGGCGAAACCGGCGATGCCGCCCTCGCCCTCGCCCTTGATGGTGTAACCCACGAGCGGGACGATGTCGGAGAGTTCAACCTTGCCTTTGAACGTGGCGGAGACCGGTCCGATCTTGGTCTTGACCACCGCGGCGAAACCGTTCTCGCCTGTCTTTTCCAGCGACTGGCACCCGGGGATTGCGGACTTGAGCGTTTCGGGGTCGTTCAGCAGCGCCCAGACTTTCGGTCTTTCGGCGGGCAAAGTCACTTCGCCCGTCATCGTCATGGCCATGAACGCTTCCTTCCGAGACGACGCTTGGCTGATCCCATACGCGTTCGAGATCAGCGGCGGTGTGTGTCGCCAGCATTTCGCAACGCGCGAGAAAGATCAAGACGCCGCCTTGGCTCTCATTCCTGGAATGACGACGCTGCGCCTCCAACCGGATTGTTGTTCGAAGCGCGATCCTGCACGCGACCCGAAATATTCTCACGGATACTACGAGAAGCGCCGCAACACTTCGAGCTCTTCGGCCGTCCCGGGGTTGCCGGGAAACGCGCCGGCGTCGGGTTGCCGGGCGCTTCTGTGACGGCTAGGCTACGAATCTGGGCGACGCTCCCGATGCGCAGTGACGGCGGGTCGAGAGCGGGCAAGGACAGGGCGGCCGCAGGTCAATGGCACGGTTCCTGCGAAGCGGGGAGAAACAGGAGGGCGGGTTGTCGCATGGATAATTTCCTGCAGCAGCTGATCAACGGGCTCACGCTGGGGTCGATCTACGGACTCATCGCCATCGGCTACACGATGGTTTTCGGCATCATCGGCATGGTCAATTTCGCGCACGGCGACGTGTTCATGCTGTCGGCCTTTATCGCCTTGATCATCTTCATGATTTTGACCCAGCTTCTACACCTGGGCTCGCTGCCGCTGGTGTTTGTCGTGGTCATGGTCGCGGCCATGGCGCTAACCGGGCTGTGGAACTGGGCGATCGAACGGCTCGCCTACCGGCCGCTGCGCGGATCGTTCCGCCTCGCCCCGCTGATCTCGGCGATCGGCATGTCGATCTTCCTGTCGAATTTCGTCCAGGTGGTCCAGGGGCCGCGCAACAAAGCGGCGCCGCACCTGCCCAATCATGTCTTCAATCTGACCGGCGGAGCCTATAATGTCACGCTCTCTCTGCGCCAGATCCTCATCGTGGTCGTCACAATAGTTCTGCTGGCGGCCTTCTGGTACCTCGTTCAATTCACCTCGCTCGGACGGGCCCAGCGCGCCTGCGAGCAGGATCGCAAGATGGCGGCGCTGCTCGGGATCGACGTCGACGCGACGATTTCGATCACCTTCGTGATCGGCGCCGCCCTGGCGGCGGTCGCGGGCGTGATGTTCGTGATCTACTACGGGGTGGTGAATTTCGCCGACGGCTTCGTGCCGGGCGTCAAAGCCTTCACCGCGGCCGTGCTGGGCGGCATCGGCTCGTTGCCAGGGGCGGTGCTGGGCGGCCTCCTGATCGGCCTCATCGAAGTGTTCTGGTCGTCCTACTTCACCACCGACTACAAGGACGTGGCCGCGTTCATGATCCTGGCGATCACCCTGATCTTCATGCCTTCCGGCATTCTCGGCAGGCCGGAAGTCGAGAAGGTCTGAGACATGACCGCGCCCTCGCAAACCTCGGAGATTGCGGCCCCCGGCGCAACCGCGGCGCAATTCGTTCCCGCGCTCCGCACCGCGGCGGCGGCCGCGCTGGTCGCCTTCGGCCTGTGCTTTCCCATCATCAGCTACCATGCCGAATCGAACATCAACAACGAACTCGTGCTGATGGGGCGCTGGCCGCTCTCCTTCGCCATCACGGCGATCGTCTTTGTCTTCGTCTTCCTGCGCCAGATGGCGCGCGCGGACTGGCGGATCTGGTTCGACCGCGTCGGCTCGATCGCCGCCGGCGGCATGGGCGGCGCGCTGGCGCAGGCGGCGCGGGAGGGCGAGGGCACGGCCCCGCCGTCAGCCGCCCGGCTGGCGTTCGGACGCTATGTCGCCCCGTTCATGCTTGGCCTCGTGATCTTGTTCCCGCTGATCGCGCTCGGCCTCCTCGGGCCTCAGGGCTCGCTGAAGTGGATCAATAATTACGGCGTCCAGATCCTGATTTACGTGATGCTGGGCTGGGGATTGAACATCGTGGTCGGCCTCGCCGGCCTCCTCGATCTGGGCTACGTGGCCTTTTACGCGGTTGGCGCCTATTCCTATGCGCTGCTCTCGACCACGTTCGGCCTTTCGTTCTGGATCTGCCTGCCGCTCGCCGGAATCCTCGCCGCGATGTGGGGCGTCATTCTCGGCTTCCCGGTGTTAAGACTCCGCGGCGACTATCTTGCGATCGTGACGCTCGCCTTCGGCGAAATCATCCGGATGGTGCTGGTCAACTGGGTCGATTTGACCAACGGCTACGCCGGCATCAGCGAAATTCCGCACGTGTCGTTCTTCGGCATACCGTTCACCGACGACGACGACGGGTTCGCGGCGATCTTCCACCTGCCCTACACGCCGATCTACCGCTCGATTTTTCTTTTCTACCTCATTCTCGCGCTCGCGCTCCTGACCAATTTCGTGACCGTTCGGCTGCGCCGGCTGCCGATCGGCCGGGCCTGGGAGGCGCTGCGCGAGGACGAGATCGCCTGCCGGTCGCTCGGCATCAACACCACCACCACCAAGCTTACGGCGTTCGCGCTCGGCGCGATGTTCGGCGGCTTCGCCGGTTCGTTCTTCGCCGTGCGCCAGGGGTTTGTCAGCCCGGAGAGCTTCACCTTCATCGAGTCGGCGACGATCCTGGCCATCGTCGTGCTCGGCGGCATGGGCTCGCAGATTGGCGTGGCCGTAGCCGCCGCCGCGATGATCGGCATTCCCGAACTCATGCGCGAACTCGACTGGCTGAAGAGTATTTTCGGCGAGAACTTCGATCCGACCCAGTACCGCATGCTGCTGTTCGGCGCCGCGATGGTCATCATGATGATCTGGAAGCCGCGGGGTCTCGTTTCGACGCGCCTGCCGTCGGTGTTCTTGAAAGAGCAAAAGGCCGTGTCCGGGGATCTCGTCAAAGAGGGACACGGCTGATGAACTGGCTGACCGGCCCGCTGCTCGCCGTCGAAAACCTTACAATGCGGTTCGGCGGCCTCGTCGCGGTGAACGCCTTCAGCTTTTCGGTCGGACGGGGAGACATCACCGCGCTCATCGGCCCGAACGGCGCGGGCAAGACGACGGTCTTCAATTGCGTCACCGGATTCTACAAGCCGACCGAGGGGCGTCTCGCGCTTGCCCGCGACGGCGTCGCGACGCCCAACGACATCGCGGCCGTCACCCGTTCGAGCGGGCGCCACGCGACGACAGCGAATGGCGAGCTCTTCCTGCTCGAGCGCATGCCCGACCACGAAATCGCCCGCCAGGCGCGGGTCGCCCGCACTTTCCAGAACATCCGGCTGTTCCAGGGCATGACGACGCTCGAGAACCTGCTGGTCGCCCATCACAACACGCTGATGCTGGCGAGCGGTTTCACCGTGCTCGGCCTCATCGGAGCGCCGAGCTATCGCCGCAAAGAGGCCGAAACGATCGAGCGGGCGAAATACTGGCTCGACAAGATCGGTCTCATGGACCGGGCCGACGACCCGGCGGGCGAATTGCCCTACGGCGCCCAGCGCCGGCTCGAAATCGCGCGGGCGATGTGCACCGATCCGGTGCTCCTCTGCCTCGACGAGCCGGCGGCGGGGCTCAACCCGCGCGAATCCGCCGAGCTCAACGAGCTCCTGCGATCGATCCGCGCCGACCACCAGACGTCGGTGCTCCTGATCGAGCATGACATGTCGGTCGTCATGCAGATCTCCGATCATGTGGTGGTGCTCGACTACGGGGTGAAGATCGCCGACGGCACGCCGGCGGAAGTGCGCGCCGATCCGAAGGTGATCGCCGCCTATCTCGGCGTCGAGGACGAGGAGGACGTTGAGCAGATCGAAAAGGAGTTGGAGCAATGAGCGTTGCGGCGGCCGCGCTGACGCCGCTCCTGCAACTGCGCGGGATCGAAACGTTCTACGGGAAAATCCAGGCGCTCCGGGGCGTCGACATCGACGTCAACAAGGGTGAAATCGTCACCCTGATCGGGGCCAACGGGGCCGGCAAATCAACCACGATGATGACGATTTTCGGCGCGCCCCGCGCGCGCCACGGCCGGATCACGTTCGACGGCCACGACATCACCAACTTGCCGACGCACATGATTGCGCGCCTCTCGATCGCCCAGTCGCCCGAAGGGCGACGCATCTTCCCGCGCATGACGGTGTTCGAGAACCTGCAGATGGGCGCCTCGATCAACAATTTCGCTCATTTCGACGAAGATCTTCAACGCATGTTCGCGATGTTTCCCCGCCTCAAGGAGCGCGCGCCGCAGCGCGGGGGAACGCTCTCGGGCGGCGAGCAGCAAATGCTGGCGATTGCGCGCGCGCTGATGAGCCGGCCCCGATTGCTGCTCCTGGACGAGCCTTCGCTTGGACTTGCGCCCCTCGTGGTCAAGCAGATCTTCCAGGTGATCGCGGATCTGAACAAGACCGAGGGCCTGACCGTTTTCCTGGTCGAGCAGAACGCCTTTCATGCGCTGAAACTCGCCCATCGCGGCTACGTGATGGTCAACGGCGCGATCACCATGCAGGGCGGGGGCGCCGAGTTATTGGCGCGCCCTGAGGTGCGCGCCGCCTATCTCGAGGGGGGTCACTGATGGGCGGGCTCCTGTGGGCGGATTCACCTTACGGATTGTTCACCTTCATCCTCATCACCCTGGTGGTGGGCGGGGCGGGCGCTTGGGCGACCGGAAGGGCCGTCGCCAAGACCTGGAGGCCGCTGGCGACGCTGGCGCCCTATATGGTCTTGCTCACCGCGGGCGTGCGCTTTCTTCACTACGCGCTCTATGGCGAGCCGCTGTTGTCGGTCCCTCTCTTCATCAGCGCCTTGATCTGGATGATCGTCGTCGGCGGGCTCGGCTACCGGGCCATGCGCGCGACGCAGATGGCGACCCAATATTCCTGGGCTTATGACAGTTCCGGGCTGAGCTGGCGCGCCAAAGGAAATGGCTGAATGATCAGCCGCTGGTCGATCAAACCTTTGTGTTTTTTAAGGTGACTCTTGACCAAAAACAAGAAAGTATCGGCCTTCAAGGTGGAATTGTCTTCTGCCAAAGGCGCCGGGGAGGGCCGGGCGCCCGTAACTCAAGGGAGTAGTTGAATGACGAAACAGTGGTTGTCTGGGGTTGCGCTTGCCGCGGCCCTGGCGTTCTCGGGCGCCGCGAACGCAGCAGAGATCAAGATGGCCGTGACGGGGCCGATCACCGGCCCGAACGCCGCCTTCGGCGCGCAACTTGTGCAGGGCACGACTCAGGCCGTCGAGGACATCAACAAGGCCGGCGGCATTCTCGGCCAGCAGATCACCCTCGAGCAGGGCGACGACGTCTCGGATCCGAAGCAGGGCGTCTCGGTCGCCAACAAGTTCGTCGGCGACGGCGTCAAGTTCGTCATTGGTCCCTTCAATTCCGGCGTGACCGTTCCGGCCTCCGACGTCTACAAGGAGAACGGCATCCTGATGATCACGCCTTCGGCCACCAACCCGAAAATCACTGACCGCGGCTATTGGGACGTGTTCCGCACCTGCGGCCGCGACGACCAGCAGGGCATGCTGTGGGCCGAATATGCGCGCGACCATCTCAAGGGCAAGAAGATCGCCGTCGTCCACGACAAGACGACCTACGGCAAGGGCCTCGCCGACGCCGCGCTCGACAACATGCACAAGTTCGGCGTCAAGGAAGTGCTGTACGAGGGCGTGAACACCGGCGAAAAGGACTATTCCGCGATCGTCTCCAAGATCAAGGAAGCGGGCGCCGACTATCTGATGTGGGGCGGCCTGCACACCGAGGGCGGCCTCATCATCCGCCAGATGCGCGACCAGGGCCTCAAGACCGTGATGATCTCCGGCGACGGCATCACCGACAACGAGTTCGCCTCGATCGGCGGGCCCGGCGTCGAAGGCACATTGATGTCGTTCGGTCCCGACCCGCGCAACAATCCCAAAGCCAAGGCGATCGTTGCGGAGTTCAAGGCCAAGAACTTCGATCCGGAAGCCTACACGCTCTACTCCTACGCCGCGGTCCAGATCGTCAAGCAGGCGGCGGAGAAGGCCAAGTCGCTTGATCCGAAGAAGGTCGCGGAAGCCATGCATTCGGGCATGACCTTCGACACGGTTATCGGCCCCATCGCCTATGACAAGAAGGGTGATCGCACCAGCGTCGACTATGTCTGGTACACCTGGAAAAAGGGTCCCGACGGCAAGATCACCTACGTCCAGAACAAGTCTTGATCCGTTCGGCTTCTGGGCGGTTCATCGCCTAGCGGCCGCAATCTGCGCGTGAATAGGAAACCCGCCCCTCTTCGGCGGGTTTCTTTTTTCGCCCACTCACCCGATCTGGCCGAACTGCGGAAACGTCTCGATCAGCCACAGCGACACGCTCTGGAAGCCGCCGGTCAGAAACAGAACGCCGGTCGCGACGAGCAGGACGCCGACGGCCTTCTCGATCCGGCCGAACTGCGCGCGCAGATGGCGCGACGCGCGCATGAATGGACCCATCGCGGCGGCGGCGAGAATGAACGGCAGACCCAGCCCAAGGCTGTAGACGGCGAGCAGGGCTGCGCCGCTGGCGACCGTCTCTCTAGCGCCGGCCACGGCGAGAATCGTGGCCAGGATCGGACCGATGCACGAAGTCCAGCCGAGGGCGAAGGCGAAGCCCATCGGATAGGCGCTCCATAGGCCGGCGGGCTTCTCGATCTCGACCCGCTTTTCGCGCAGCATCGCGCCGATTTTGAACAGCCCGAGGAAATGCAGCCCCATCAGGATCACCCCGATCCCGGCCGCGATCGAGAGCGCATGGCTCCATTGCCTGAGCACCGTTCCCAACGCGGACGCCGTCGCGCCTAAGGCCGACGAACACGGTCGAGAAGCCGGCCACGAACAAGACCGCGGTGATGAGAATGTCGCGTCGCGCCTTCGTCTCGCTCTCGTCCTCCAGCGCTTCGACGCTCGCGCCTGCGAGGTAGCAAAGATACGGCGCCGCGAGCGGCAACACGCACGGCGAAACAAAGGAGAGGAGGCCCGCGCCAAACGCGGCGGGAAAGGAGACGTCGGCCATGGTGTGACAGATGGCGCTTCGACGACCGCGCGTCAAATGTTACGGGGAACCGGCCCGCGCGCGACGTCGGGCGACGGGACCGGTCCAACGAAGCTCGCAACCAATAGAACTCCCGCTTCGAGGCAACCGATTCCGAGCGCTCGGGACATCGACATGAAAATCGCCGCCGTCCGTGATAGCGTCGCTCAGCTCCTGTGGACAGAGCGTCATGACCTTGAGCATTCGGGGCCGAAGGCTTGAGCGCAATAATAAGAGAGCAATAGCCATGGATCCCGTTGTCTTGTCCCGGATCCAGTTCGCATGGGTCTGCTCCTAATGATGCTGCTCGCGCTCATGTTCCGCGGCGTCGCTTTCGAGTTTCGCTACCGCGACGCGGAGCATCGCACGTTCTGGGATCATGCCTTCAACTATGGCTCCGTCGTCGGCGCTTTCGCGCAGGGCGTCGTCCTCGGCGCGTTCATTCAAGGTTTTCAAACGGAAGGTCGCCACTTCTCCGGCGGCTCATTCGACTGTTTCACGCCATTCTCGCTGCTCACCGGCGTCGCCCTGGTGATCGGCTACGGCCTGCTTGGCGCGGGTTGGCTGATCCTGGTGAAACGCCAGCTCCTCGTAGCTCAGCTGGCAATGTTGCTTGAGAAGCGCGCAGCGCAAGACCAACTCAGCCGGCAGCCCCTGTCGCCCGATCTCCTGAGCGCCACGCCGGCGCAGATCCTCCGCGACCAGCCCGATCAACTCGCGATGCTCGTCCAGCAACTGTGACATCGCCTTCAGCTCGCGGCCGATCCCGGGCTCAGCGAAGAGATCGAATAGGCTGGCCTGGACGGCGCGTTCCTGACGCATTGTCGGCTCAGGGCGGTGACGGTTTTGCTTTTGGGATCAGTGGCTTGATCCCAAAGATTACCCGAAACCGCCGGACCTTGCACTCGCTAAAACAACGATTCCATGAATAATTTCAGCGCCTTAGCGTTTATGGACGGGCACTAGCTAGCTAGGCTGCGTCCCGCGCGTGGATGAGCGCCATGATGCCCTCGCTCATCTCCGTGTAGCGCCGCGAGTTCGCGAGTTCGCCCTTGATGCGGTAGTCGTCCATCACGACGATGCGGTCGGCGACAGTGATCATCTCCGGCATGTCGCTCGTGATCAAAAGGATTGCGGTTCCCTTGTCTGCGAGACGGCGCAGCAGCTCGTGAATGTAGGCCTTGGTCTTGATGTCGATGCCGACGGAGGGCTCGTCGACGATGAGGATCCTGACGCCCGCGGCGAGCCATTTGGCGACGCTGATCTTTTGCTGGTTGCCGCCGGAGAGATTGCCGACCATCTGCGCGAGCGAAGGCGTACGCACTTCCAACTCGGCGATGACCGGCGAGACATGCGCGCGCACCGTTTCGTCGCGCAGCAGGCCGAACCGCCCGGCGAGCTTGCGCCAGACCGTGATCCCGGCGTTCTCGAGCACGGTATGGGCGAGGATCAGCCCTTCCTGCTTGCGATCCTCGCTGATGTAGCCGATGCCGCAGCGATGGATCGCGTCGGCGACGCCGGCGATACGCTCGGGCCGGCCCGCGATCTCGATCTGGCCGGCGGTCAGCGGATAAAGGCCCAGAATGCACTTGGCGAGCTCCGTCCGGCCCGCGCCGACGAGGCCGTAGAGGCCGACGATCTCGCCCTGGCGCACGGTGAGATCGAGGTTTGCGTGGCCGAGCGCGGTGGAGACGTTTTTCAGGGCCAGCATCGTCTGCGAGCGGCTGTGGTCGCTCGGCGCCCAATCCGGTATCTGCTCGTTTCGGCCGATCATCAGGCGCACGAGATCCTGGCGGCCGAGACCCGCCATCGGCCGGCTCGGACAGGCGTTGCGGCCGTCGCGCAAGACCGTCACTTCGTCGCAGATCTGCTGCACTTCCTCGAGCTTGTGGCTGACGAACAAGATGCTCGCGCCCTCGTCTCGGAGCTTCCGCAGCAGGCGAAACAGGACCTCGGCCTCTTGCGGCGTCAGCGAGGCGGTCGGCTCGTCGAGAAGCAGGACGCGCGAGCGCAGCGAAAGCGCCTTGGCGATCTCGACAAGCTGCACCTTCGCGACGTTGAGCTGCGAGACCGGTGTGCGCGGGTCGAGATCGAGCTCGAGAACCTCCAGCCAGCGGCGCGCCTCGGCATGAACGGCGTCGTAATCGATCGGGCGCATAAGTCCGCCGCCGAGGCGTTCGAGCAATATGTTCTCGCCCACGGAGAAGCGCGGAATGAGGTTGCGCTCCTGATGGACGACGCCGACGCCCGCGGCGATCGCATCGCGCGGACCCTCGAAGCGGACGGGCGCGTCGTTGAGCCGCAACTCGCCCTCGTCAGGACGGTAGACGCCAGTGATAACCTTGATCAGCGTCGACTTGCCGGCGCCGTTTTCGCCGAGCAGCGCGTGGATCGAGCCGCCGCGCATCGTCAACGTTACGTCCTGCAGCGCCAGCACGCCGGGGAAGGCTTTTTGAATTCCGCGAGCCTCCAGGCTGAGCGTCGAACTCACGCCGCCCCCGCTACGTTCTGGAACCTCACCTCGCGCAACCGATTGACGCCGACCGCCCAAAGGATCAGCAGACCGAGCACGACCTCGACGAAGTAGGGATCAATGTGAAAGATCACGAGCGCCTGCGTTATGATCGCGACGATCACGACCCCGAACAATGTGCCGAAGACGCTGACATGTCCGCCGCCAAGCGCGGCGCCGCCGATGACGGGAGCCGCGAACGAAAGGATCAACCAATCGTCGCCGATCGAAGGCTGCCCGATTTGCAGGCGCGCGACGAGCATGATCCCGGCGAGCGCGGCGAGAAAGCCGGAAATCGCGTGCGCTGAGATGACCGTACGCGCAATCGAAATGCCGGAAAGCTCCGCCGCGTTCGAATTGCCGCCAACGGCGAGGATGTATCGCCCGATCCGCTGGCGATAGAGCAGATACCACATGCCCGCGACGATGAGCGCCGCGGGCAGGGCGAGCCAGGGAACGGGACCGATGATCGTTGTGTTGCCGAAGGCTTTCACGCTCGCGGGGATGCCGTAGAACGGTTGCGCGCGCGTTATGCCGAGATCGGCCCCCTTGAAGATCGAGAGGCTGGCGAGCGTGATGACGAACGCCGAAATGCCGGTCCGCGCGATCAGATAGCCGTTGATGAGGCCTGCCGCGACGCCGATCGCGAGACCTGCCGCCGCCGCGAGAACCGGCGGGAAACCCCACACCTGCATCAGGCCGGCGAAACAGATCGCGGAGAGGCCGCCGATTGCGCCAATCGCCAGATTCATCTGGCCGATGGCGATGATGACCATTTGCGACATTGCGATCACGCAATTCACCGACGCCGCGAGCAATAGGATCTGGATGTTGAACGGCGAAAGGAACGAAGGATCAAATATGCTGATGCCGATCGAAGCCGCCACGATGATGGCGAGCGGGCCGAACCAGTCCGTGCGCAGAAGACGCGAAAAGGCGGCGGTCATCGCGCGAGACTCCCCATTCGCGCGAGGAGCGACCGTCGTGCGAGGTCCATCAACACCGCGAGCAGCAGCAGCAGCCCGAGCCATGTCTGCAGCCAGAACTCGCCGATGCGATATTGCAGCAAGCCGTTCGTCAGTTCGCTGACGAGCACGGAACCAAGGAAAGCGCCGACCACCGAGACGCGCCCCCCCGCGAGCGCCGTGCCGCCCAAAACAGGCCCTAGGAACGCCGGCAACAGCCAGTCCTGTCCGAGATCGCCAGCCATCGAGGGAATGGCCGCGCCGGTGCGCGCGACGACCATGATCGCGGCGATCCCGGCGAGAATGCCCGAGAGAATGTGGCAGATGACGAAGATGCGCCCAACCCTCACGCCCGAGAGCTCCGCGGCAGCCGCCTTGGCCCCGGCCGCGAGCATATCCCGCCCCAGCGGCGTCAGGCGATAGAGGACCATCAGGCCCAAACCGACGAGAATGCTCACAATCAGCAGCGCCGAGACATAGCCTTCGATCCGCATCTTCCCGAATGTGGCAATCTCGGGCGGCAGGTTACGAAACGCCTGGGCGCGGCTGATGAAGACCATCACGCCGAAAAATACGCTCATCGTCGCCAGCGTGATGATGAAGCTGTGCAACCCGGAGCGGACGATCAGCGCGCCGTTGACCGCGCCAAGCGCGCCGCCGAGCGCGAGCGCCCCCGCGATCGAAAGCGGGAGCGGCAGGCCGGCGCGCTCGAGCAGCCAGCCCATCGCCATTGCCGCGCAGACGCCGATCGCGCCGACGGAGAGATTGAGGCCCCCGGTGACAATCACGACCATCATCGAGAAGCCGATCATGATGTCGATCGCCATCGTTCGGCCGAGCGTGAAAAGATTGAATTGCGAGCCGAAGCCCGGCGTTCCCAAGGCGAAGATCGCGCCGAAGATCGCGATCAGCGCGATGAGCCCGAATTCGTTGGTGAGCAGGAGGCGCCCCGGAGCGGGGATTTCGGTCCAGGCGCTATCCCCGCGCGCTCGCTTGGCGTCCGAGGCCGCTTGGGAGCGTTCGACCGGGGCGGGCGCGTCCATCTTAAGGCCTGTCGCCAATCAATTTGCAGGTTTCATCCGCTTCTCCACGTGCGGGAGAAAAGCGGCCCAAGGGACCGGATGAGGAATTGACAATCCTCAGCCCGGCCTCCTTGGCGGCCGAGAGGGCCGCGCCGTTTCGAGCCTGCTCGAACTTACGAGCAGGTGAGATAGGTCTTCTCGAAATCGGCAAAGATCTTCTTGGTGATCGCCTGCATCGAGGCGACATAATTGTCGACGGCGTCCTTGTCGGCGTAGACGGTGCCGGAGTCGATAAAGCGGTTGGTCAGCGCGATCGTCTTGAACGGCGCGTCGGCCTTCACCTTGCAGCCGTGGCGCAGCTTGTCGAGCGCGTAGGAGCCGATGTAACCCTGGCCATAGGGATTTTGCAGCATCGTGCCGTTGACGTAACCGTCCTTGATCGCCTTCAGCACAACTTCGTCATGGTCGATGCCGACCATCTTGATGCGCTTGTCGCCGATCTTGCGAAGCGCATTGGCGGCGACAACAGCGGGGACCCAGGCGGTGGTGATGATGCCGTCGACGTCGCTGGCGTGAGCGGCGAGATAGGCGTTGATCTTCTCTTCGGCGGGCTCGGGAGCGTCGATGTCGGCGATCACCTGAACGACGCTGACGGCGCCGTTTGTTTCCTTGGCCGCCTTCTCCACCGCGTCAATGCGCAACTGCGTATTCGGATCGACGAGGAAGCCGGTGAAATGCGCGATGCGGCCCTTGCCGCCCATCGCCTTGATCAGCTCCTTGGCGCCCAGATACGCCGAATTGCCGGTGTCGGTGCCAAAGCAGAACGACGCCGTCGTCGGCTCCTTGAGGCAGCCGGCGGTCGCAATGACGGGCGCGCCGTTTTCCGTCAGTTCCTGAACCGTGCTGTTAGATCCGACGGGATCGCCCGGGAAAACCAGGAAGGCGTTGTAGCCCTGGCTCAGGAGGCTCTCGAGCAGCGCATTCTGCACGCTGAGCTCCCATTTTTGCGGAACCCGATAGTCGGCGGCGCCGAGGTTGAAATCCTTCATCGCGTCCTGCCCGGCCTTTTCCCATGCGGCGAAATAGGGGTGCGGGCCTCCGGGCACGAGCGCGACCTTGGTCGCGTCCGCGGCCAGAGCGGTCGTCGCCCACGCCGAAAGGGCAATCGCGGCGGCGGCAATCATATTCAACGCGGAAATTGAGCGCGGCATCCATTCCTCCTGAACGTTTTCCTTGCGCACGTTCGTTGACAGGTCGGCGCCCTGCGCATCGGGCGAAACGACATCTTGTGCACCACAGGTACACTAGTATACAAGCCGGCTGCCGGCAACGGCTTTTGTCGGGCTGTCGCCAATTTTGGAAGAGGCCGATGACGGCGGCTTTGGCGGTCGAAACAGCGGACGAAGACGACGCCCTCCTCCGGCTGACCATTCATTTCGATCGGCGCCGTCAATTCAGCGACCAGGTCTACGAGGCGCTGAAGAAAGCGATCATCTCGTTGCGGTTGCCGCCGGGAACGTTGATCAGCGAAAACCGCATTTGCCGCCAGATCGGCGTTTCGCGCACTCCGGTGCGCAGCGCGATCACAAGGCTCGTTGAGGACGAGTTGATCGAAGTCTTCCCGCAAAAGGGCAGCCTCGTCGCGCCGATCAAGCTGAGCGCGGTGCGCAACAACCATTTCATTCGAAAGGCCCTCGAAATCGCCGTGCTGCGCTGCGCTGCCGCGGCCTGGACGGCCGAAATCTCGGCACGATCGCGGCAGATCCTGATGGCCCAGGCCGCGGCTTTGGCCGAGGAGGACCTCGAGCGCTTCCACGAACTCGACGAAGAGTTCCATCGCTCCTTCTGCTCAGCCGCCGACCTGGGAGGCGTCTGGAGCACGATCCAGATCGCCAAGGCGCGGGTCGACCGGGTCCACCGGCTCGCGTCGGGGGTGGGCCGCTTGCCCCTCGTCGTCGCCGAACACTGCGCCATCCTGGACGCGCTCGACGGCCGCGACCCCGAGCAGGCGGTGGAGCGACTCGACTACCATCTCGAACGCGCGCCCGCGATCATGGAAACGCTGATCGGGTCGCACGAGAAATACTTCGTCGAATAGAACGACGCAGACCAAGGGGAGGAACAGCATGGCGACCATCGCGCGCGTCGAAATTCGGATGGTCGATCTCAAGCCCAAGGTGAAGCGCGTCGACGCGATCCAGTCCTTCGTCAGTCAGGAGACGCCCTTTGTCCGCATCACCGATTCCGACGGCGCGGTCGGGGTCGGCTACAGCTACGCGATCGGCACCGGCGGCGCCGCCATCGTCGAACTGCTCGCCCTCTCGCTTGCCCCGGCGCTACTGGGGCGCGACGGAGCGCAGGTCGAGAAGATCTGGCGCGATCTCCTTTTTCTCACGCATGCGACTTCGGTCGGCGCGATTACGAGTCTAGCGCTCGCGGCGATCGATACGGCGCTGTGGGACCTGCGTTGCCGCAAGGCAGGACTTCCCCTGCATGTGATGGCGGGCGGCGCAAGGACCGGATCCGTCTTTACACCACGGAGGGCGGCTGGCTGCATCTGCCGAAACAGGCGCTGGTCGACGATGCGCTCAAGGCGAACTCGCTCGGCTTCGGGGGCTGCAAGATCAAGGTCGGGCGCCCTATCCACGAGGACGTCGAACGACTGGATACGCCGCGCGCGGCGCTCGGCGCGGACTTCGAGATTCTCACCGACGCCAATCAGGCCTTCAACGTCGACGAAGCGGTCCGCCGCGCCCGCCATTACGAGGCCGCAGACATCGGCTGGTTCGAAGAGCCTTTGCCCGCCGACGACATTGAGGGACACGTGAGGCTCTCACGATCGACGTCGATCCCCATCGCGGTTGGCGAGAGCCTCTACGGGCTTTCACACTTTCGCGACTATCTGCAACGCGGGGCCTGCTCCATCGTCCAAGTCGACGTCGCGCGCATTGGCGGCGTGACGCCCTGGCTGAAGACCGCCCATTTGGCGGAAGCCTACAATGTCGCCGTCTGCCCCCACTTCCTGATGGAACTGCATGTCGCGCTGTGCTGTGCGGCGCCGAATTCCCGTTGGTTGGAATACATTCCCCAATTGGACGACCTGTCGACCGAGCCGATGCGGATCCGCGACGGCCACGCTGAGCCCAGCGAAGCGCCGGGCCTTGGCATCAGTTAGGATTTCGAGGCAATCGAGCGACTGACGGCAGAAGGAAGCCGTCGCGATCTGCGCTTGGCCTGACGCTCACTTTTTTCCAGGGCGGACGGGTATTATTCATCTAATTGGGGCGTACCTACGCAGTTTGCGATATCCGCTTCACGTGCGCGCCGTGAGAAGACGGCGCTTTCCGGTGGGTGCAAGCCCCACCCGGCAACCGCTCCAGCCGGAAGCAGCCGGAGAGCCGGGCCGACAAATGCAGATTGTGGAGCCGCAAGCTCATCCGTCAGCGGGTGAGCCGGAGCGCAGCGACATTTTCCGCCTTTAGACGCGAACCCTCGGCGCCGAACCGCGCCGTGACATAGTTCGCGGCGGCGGCGATCTCGAGCGTCCGAATAGGCGTCGCCGAAGGCTGGCATCGCCATCCCCGCTTCGCCCGGCTTGCGTCCTCCGCCGAACAGGATGACTTGCGCGACATTGACGCCGGACGGATCGTTGACGGAGCGCGCGCCCACGATCGTCGCGAGGCCGGAGATCGGGCTCTTGCCCGTCCACCCGTGGCAGCTTGCACAGGCTTCCGCATAGATCTGCTCGCCAAGCGGATGGCCGCTCGCTCCGGGCGCATGCGCGGCGATCGCGTCGGGCGATCTGGGCGCGGGCAGGTCTCGGATTGGCGATTGGCGGAACGGTGCGCAGATAGGCGACCATGGCGGCGATGTCTTCGCCGGTCAGATGCACGAGACTGAGGTCGACCGCTTCGCCCATCGGCCCTGCCGCCGTGCCGCGTCCCTCGGCATGTCCCGTGGCGAGATAGTGCGCCAGCGCCTCTTTCGTCCAGTCGCCAACCCCGCTCGTCGGGTCGCTGGTGATGTTGAAGGCGCGCCAGCCGCCGGTGACGGCGCCGGCGAATTTGCGGCGGTTGTCCAGCGCCTGGAACAGATTGCGGGGCGTATGGCATTCGCCGCAATGGGCGAGCGCCTCGACCAGATAGGCGCCGCGGTTCCACTCGGCGCTCTGATTGGCGTGCGGCTCGAAACGCCGGTCGGCGTTGAACATCATCGCCCATATCCCCATCGCCCAGCGCTGATTGAACGGAAAGGCGAAGGTGTTCGGAATCGCCGGCGCGCTGATCGGCTTGAGGCTGAAGAGATAGGCCTTGATGGCGAGCGCGTCGGCGTCGGTGAGATAGGTGTAGCTGGCGAAGGGCATCGCGGGGTAAAGCGGCGCGCCGTCACGCCGGACGCCGCGATGGACCGCCGCGAGAAAATCCGCGTCGGCGTACTGGCCGATCCCGGTGTCCTTGTCGGGGGTGATGTTGGTCGAATAGATCGTGCCGAAGGGCAGGACGAACGCCCGGCCCCCGGCGAAAGGTTGCCCGCCGATGGCGGTATGGCAGGCCTCGCAATCGGCGGCGCGGATGAGATAGCGCCCCCGGTCGATGAGGCTCGCATCCTTGAGGCTCGCCGGAACGCCGGTCGGATCGGCGAGCTTGTAGTCGCTGAGCGCGACCCGGTCCCGGCCTGCGAAATCGGTCGGCCCGGGGCCGAAGACGTTCCAGCCGACGAATCCGAGGGCGGCGACGGCGACCAGCGCGACCGCCGCCAGCAGGATGCGCCAGAAGGTCCTCACGCGGCTTTCCTCGGCGCGAGCTGCTTGCGGTCGACGGGTAGGCTTCGCAGCCGAACTCCGGTCGCCGCGAACAGCGCGTTGGCGAGCGCGGGACCGGCGATCGAGGTGCCCGGTTCGCCGATGCCGCCCGGCGCCTCGCCGTTTCGGATGAGATGGACCTCGATCGCGGGCGCTTCGTTGATCCGCATCATCCGGTAATTGTTGAAGTTGCTCTGCTGCACCCGGCCTTTGGCGATGGTGATCTCGTTATAGAGGGCGGCCGTGAGCCCGAAGATGAGGCCGCCCTGGATCTGCGCCTCGACGCCGTCGGGATTGACCGCCGTGCCGCAATCGACCGCCGCCGTCACGCGGCGGATCGCGATCTCGCCGTCGGCGTCGACCTCCGCCTCCGCGATCGCCGCGACATACGAGCCGAACACGCTCTGGCAGGCGACGCCGCGTCCGACGCGCGCAGGAAGCGCGCCTCCCCAGCCCGCCTTCTCCGCTGCAAGATTGAGACAGGCGAGAAGCCGCGGCTCCTTCGTCAGATGCGCGCGCCGGAAGGCGACCGGATCCTGCCCCGCGGCATGCGCCAGTTCGTCGACGAAACTCTCGACGACGAAGATATTGTGGCCCGGACCCACGCTGCGCCAGAAGCAGGTCGGCACGCCGGGCGGCTCGGACCGCACATATTCGACGTGAAGGTTCGGGGTGTCGTAGGGAACATCGATCGCACCGTCGACCGCATCCGAGTCGAGCCCGTCCTTGAAGGCAGGCGGCGCCCAGCGGGCGAGTATCGAAGAGCCGGCGATCTTATGGCTCCACGCCGCAATTTTGCCGCCTGACAGGCTCGCAGCGAAGCGGTCAAAGTAGAAGGGCCGGTAGAGCGCTTGCTGAATGTCCTCTTCGCGGGTCCAGATGACCTTTACCGGCCCGTCCACCTTTTGCGCGATGCGCACAGCCTTGCCGATATAGTCCACTTCGAGCCGCCGGCCGAAGCCGCCGCCGATCAGATGATTGTGGACGGTGACTTTCTCGGGCGGCAGGCCGGTCACCTTCGCGGCGATCCCTTGCGCGCGGGTGATGACTTGATTGCCGACCCAGACCTCGCAGCCGTCGGCCTGCACATGCACGGTGCAGTTCGCCGGCTCCATTGGCGCATGGGCGAGGAACGGCACGTGATAGGTCGCCTCGATCTTCGTCCCCTCGCCCAGAGCCTTGGCGATGTCGCCGGTCGATTTCGCGACCGCGCCCGCTTTCTCGCTTGCCGCGACGAGGCCGTTCAGCACGTCGGCCGTCGACAGGTTGGCGTTCGGCCCTTCGTCCCAGGTGATGTCGAGCGCGTCGAGGCCCTGCTTGGCGGCCCACATGTGATCGCCGACGACCGCGACGAGATCGTCGAGAACAATGACCTGCCGGACCCCGGGCACGGTCTTCGCCCGGTCGTCGCTGACATGCGCGACCTTGCCGCCGAACACCGGGCAGCTCGCGAGCGTGGCGATCTTCACGCCCTCGGGTCGCGCGTCGATCCCATAAACGGCTTTGCCGTTGACCTTGTCGGGCGTGTCGAGCCGCTTCAGCGACTTGCCGATGAGCTTGAAATCCGCTGCAGGCTTGAGCGGCGGATTTTGCGGCGGCGTCAGCGCGGCAGCCGCCTGCACAAGCTCGCCGTACGACGCCTTCCGGGCGCTCGCGTCGTGAAGGACCTCGCCATTCTCGGTGCGGCAGGAGGCCGGATCGACGCTCCACTTCGCGGCCGCCGCTTCGACCAGCATGGCGCGGGCGGCCGCGCCGGCGATTCGCATCGGCTTCCAGAACGCACGGACGGAGGTCGACCCGCCGGTCACCTGGAAGCCGATAAGCGGGTTCGCGTAGAGCTTGTCGTTCGGCGGCGCCGCGACCGCGGTCACCTGTGCGAAGGGCGCATCAAGCTCCTCGGCAAGGATCATGGAAAGGGCGGTATAGATGCCTTGCCCCATCTCGACTTGCGGGATCGTGAAGGTGACCTTGCCGTCAGGATCGATGCGGATGAACGCGTTCGGGGCGAAATCCGCGTTCGAACTCCGCCGCGAGCGCAACGGTGAGTCGGGGAATGGAGAAACTAAGGATCAGACCGCCGCCTGTGGCGGCTGTCGCCTTCAGCATCGTGCGGCGGGTGAGCTTCGGGGCGGAGGGGATCTGCGTCATGGTCGCGTCTCCTTTGGGTCGCGTCTCCATCAGGCCGAGTGGGCGGCTTGCTTGATCGCGGCGCGGATGCGCACATAGGTGCCGCACCGGCAAATGTTTCCAGCCATGGCCGCGTCAATGTCCGAAATCCTTAGGCTCGGGCGTCCTGGCCAGCAAAGCGGCCGCGGACATGATCTGGCCGGACTGGCAATAGCCGCATTGCACGACCTCGAGGTCGAGCCACGCCTTCTGGATCTTGCGTCCGGCCTCCGTTGCGTCGATTCCCTCGATGGTGGTGATCTTTCGATCGCCGATCGAGCCGACCGGCATGAGACACGAGCGAACCGGTTCGCCATCGATCTGCACCGTGCACGCGCCGCATTGCGCGATGCCGCAGCCGAACTTGGTGCCGGTCATGCCGAGAACATCGCGCAACACCCAAAGGAGCGGCGTGCCGCCTTCGACGTCTACCGTATGATCGACGCCATTGACCTTGATCGTGCTGGCCATGCTGCCTCCGGGTTATTTTCGATCCTCCGATCGACGCCGTCGACCATAGTGTGGCTTCCGCCACAAAAGCTCAAGATGGGCGTTCTGTTGGCGCGGAGCGGCATCGGCGCGCTGCGCCTCGGCACGGCCAAAAAACGCTTTCACCTGGGGCGTCTTAAGCCGCCTCGGGCGCTGTGATCAAAGGCCGAGGCGACCGGCTAGATCCTCTAAATTGTCTGCGGATGCGTCCCAATCCTCTTGCCGAGCAAGGTCGGTGGTCTGACCCGGTCCGTGCTCCGTCGGGCGCGGGATAAAAGCGGTTCGGAGACCGACAGCGGCGCGCCGCCGCCAGGTCGTAATTATGGGCGGCGACGAGGCAGACCTGCTCCGGCTTAAGCATCAGGATTTCGGCGGTGCGCAGATACGCCTCTGGCGTCGGCTTGTAAGCCTGAGCAAGCTCAGCGCCCAGAATGGCGTCCCAAGGCAGGCCGGCGCGCTTCGCCAAGTCGAGCATCAGACGGATGTTGCCGTTCGAGAGAGGCGCGATGATGAACCGGCGCCTGAGCCGCGTGAGGCCGGGAACGGAATCGGGCCAAGGGTCAAGCCGGCGCCAAGCGAGGTTCAAGGCGTCCAGTTCGGAAGGAGGAACCGAGGCGGGATCAATCCCGAATTCCGGCAGCATCGCTTCGAGGTTTTCCCGGTGCAGCACGTCGAGCCGGACGAAGGGACGGCGTCCGGAACGGATCTCCTCCATCGCCGGCGAATAGCGCCGCCGCCAGGCGTCGGCGAAGGCAGCCGGATCGGCGCTCGGCGCATAGCGGGCGAGGAAAGCGCGCTGATTCCCGCGCCACTCCGCTGCGCCAGTCGACGACGGTGCCAAAGACATCGAAAACGAGAGCCTGAACGTCCGCGAAGGCCTGCATGGTCCGCCGCAGCGAGGCTATTGCAGGCGATCCTTGATCTTGTCGAGCCCGGCGCGAGCGCAGGCGTCGTCCAGCTTGCCGCCGGGAGCGCCCGCAGCGCCAATCGCGCCGATGAGCTCATCGCCGAGCTTGATCGGCACGCCGCCGCCGAAGAACATCACATGCGGCAGCTTGGAAAGGGGCAGCGATCGAATCCTCGCCCTTGGCGCGTTCGGCGAGCGCAAGCGTGTCGTTCTTGAACGAGGCGGCGGTATAGGCCTTGGCGAGGGCGCTATCGAGCGAGTGCGCGCCGACGCCATCGCCGCGGAGGGTGGCGATGATCACGCCATCGGCGTCGACCACCTGCGCCGTCTCGTGGTAGCCCTGTTTGGCGCAAGACGCGACCACCTCGCTCGCCGCCTCGACCGCGAGCGCCGCGGGTATGCGATGCGTCGCTAAGGTCTGCGCCTGCGCAGCCGAGCCGATCACGGCGACGGCGCCGAGCGCTGCAAGAATTCCGCGGCCCATCATGACGGTTCTCCCGATATGGCTTCGGCACGAAAAGACTCAGAGGCTGCAGCCAATCACGCAATCAAACCGGCGCACACCCACCAGACGAAAACAGGATCGACACTTCGCGTTCGGCCACGCGTTGGACAGCGACGCCAACTATGCGCCCGCATCCTCCACTTTGCGCAACCGATGCTCAATGCGATTGATGGACTGGACAAGACCCCGCATTTCGGTCGCCAGCCCATTGACGGCGCCGTCGAGACGTATGGCCATGCCGGTCAGAACCGTGATTTGATCTTCAACCGCGCCAAGTCGATTGAGGACACGCTCCAATTGGCTTGCGAGAAAATCCAGCGAAACGTCCGGCATTGGAATTCTTTCAGCTTTCAGCTCTCTCGGCGTTTGGGACGCGACGAAGGATGCAACCGTGGCGATATTTCTGTCAAATCACTTCGACCATCGACGTCGGTGCTTCGCAGGCTTCGCCGCTCACGAATCCATCTTGAGCGCCGCGATAAACGCTTCCTGCGGGATGTCGACCTTGCCGAACTGGCGCATCTTCTTTTTGCCCGCCTTCTGCTTCTCGAGCAGCTTGCGCTTGCGGGTCGCGTCGCCGCCGTAGCATTTGGCGGTGACGTCCTTGCGCAACGCCCGGATCGTCTCGCGGGCGATGATCTTGCCGCCGATCGCCGCCTGGACCGGGATCTGGAACATGTGCGGCGGAATGAGGTCCTTGAGCTTCTCGACCATCGCCCGGCCGCGCGCATCGGCCCGGTCGCGGTGGACGAGCATGGATAGCGCGTCGACCGGCTCGGCATTGACCAGGATCGACATCTTGACCAGATCGCCGACGCGATAATCGGTGAGCTGATAATCGAAAGAAGCGTAGCCTTTGGAGATCGACTTCAGGCGGTCGTAGAAGTCGAACACGACTTCGTTGAGCGGCAGTTCGTAGACCACCATCGCCCGTTTTCCCACGTAATTGAGGTCGATCTGCACCCCGCGCCGGTCCTGGCAGAGTTTCAGGATCGCGCCGAGATAATCGTCGGGGGTGAGGATCGTCGCCTTGATCCACGGCTCCTTGATCTCGGCGATCTTGACCACGTCGGGCATGTCGGCCGGATTGTGCAGCTCGATCTCCGACTTGTCGGTGAGCGCGATCTTGTAGATGACCGATGGCGCGGTCGCGATGAGATCGAGGTTGAACTCGCGCTCGAGCCGCTCCTGGATGATCTCGAGATGCAGGAGGCCGAGAAAGCCGCAGCGGAAGCCGAAGCCGAGCGCCGCGGACGTCTCCATTTCGTAGGAGAAGCTTGCGTCGTTGAGCCTGAGCCGGCCCATCGCCGCGCGCAGATCCTCGAAGTCGGCCGCGTCGGTCGGGAAGAGGCCGCAGAAGACGACCGGCTGGGCCGGCTTGAATCCAGGCAGCGGGTCCTGTGTGGGCCGTCGCTCGTCGGTGATCGTGTCGCCGACGCGGGTGTCGGCGACCTGCTTGATCTGGGCGGTGATGTAGCCGACCTCGCCCGGCCCAAGCGCGGCGATCTCCATCATCTTCGGCCGGAACACGCCGATGCGGTCGACCTCATAAGCCGCGTCCGCGGCCATCATGCGGATGCGCGAATGCTTCTTGAGCGTGCCGTCGATCACGCGGACAAGGACGACGACGCCGAGATAGGCGTCATACCAGGAGTCGACGAGGAGGGCTTTCAACGGCGCGGCCTCGTCGCCCTTGGGCGGGGGCAGGCGCTTGACGATCGCCTCGAGCACGAGATCGATGTTGAGCCCGGTCTTGGCCGAGATCGGCACGGCGTCCGAGGCGTCGAGGCCGATCACGTCCTCGATCTGCTCCTTGATCCGCTCGGGCTCGGCGGCGGGCAGGTCGATCTTGTTGAGCACGGGCACGATCTCATGGCCCGCGTCGAGCGCGTGATAGACATTGGCCAGCGTCTGCGCCTCGACCCCCTGGCTCGCGTCGACCACCAGGAGCGAGCCCTCGCAGGCGGCGAGCGAGCGCGACACTTCGTAGGCGAAGTCGACATGGCCGGGCGTGTCCATGAGGTTGAGGATATAGGGCTTGCCGTCCTCGGCCCGGTATTCGAGGCGCACCGTCTGCGCCTTGATGGTGATCCCGCGCTCGCGCTCGATATCCATGGAATCGAGCACCTGCTCGACCATGTCGCGCTCCGCCATCGTCCCGGTCTGCTGGATCAGCCGGTCGGCGAGCGTCGACTTGCCGTGGTCGATATGGGCGATGATCGCGAAGTTGCGGATGTTCTCGATTGCGTGGGCGGTCATGGGGCGCGGGATAGCAGGGCGCGGCGGGCAAGGGAACGGCTGTCGAGGACCCGCGCGCGCCTGCCTAGCCGCAATTTTACCGGCGCCCCCTAATATTTTCAGTGGCTTACGACCCCGTTTAGTTCCGCCCCTCAATTTGGCGCGGATTGCCCCTGGCGCGGATGGCTGGAGCAATAACAACATAGTATTTCTGCTATATACGATGGGCGGTCCCGGCAGCTCCTCCTTCCCCGGGAGAGCGGGAACCCTTCTCCCCTCTCCTACGGGAGAGGGGTTGGGGGTGAGGGTTCGCGTCTTGGTCCGTCGCGGAGGCTCCCTCATCCGACCGCGCTTCGCGCGGCCACCTTCTCCCTGAGGGAGAAGGGCGCGCGTGCGGCGGCCTGCCTACTCCGCCGCCATGGCGAGCGGCGCCTTGCGTGTAGACGAGGTCGAAGCGGTCGAGGTTCATCACCTTGGCCCAGGCCTTGGCGAAGTCCCTGACGAGCTTCTCTTTCCCGTCGGACGACCCGTAGACCTCGGCCAGCGCCCTGAGCTGCGCGTGCGAGCCGAAGATGAGATCGGCGCGCGTCGCGGTCCATTTGACCGCGCCCGTCTTGCGGTCGCGCCCCTCGTAGACGCCGTCCGCGCCCTCGGCCGGTTTCCATTCGGTGCTCATGTCGAGGAGGTTTAAGAAGAAATCGTTGCTCAGCGTCCCCGGCCGCGTGGTGAACATTCCGTGCTTCGACCCGCCGGCATTGGCGCCAAGGACGCGCAGGCCGCCGACCAGAACGGTCATTTCCGGCGCGGTCAGCGTCAGCAACTGCGCGCGGTCGATCAGGTTCTGCTCGGGCTTGAGCATCTGCTTGCCGCGGGAATAGTTGCGGAACCCGTCGGCGGTCGGCTCGAGCGGCTCGAACGACTCGACGTCGGTTTCCTCCTGCGAAGCGTCCATCCGGCCGGGGGAGAAGGGGACCTTCACCTCCACCCCGGCGTCCTTGGCGCCCTTCTCGACCGCCGCTGAGCCGCCGAGAATGATGAGATCGGCGAGCGAGACCTTCTTGCCCCCCGGCGCCGAGGCGTTGAACGCCTTCTGGATCTCCTCGAGTTTTCCGAGAACCTTGGACAATTGCGCCGGCTGGTTCACGTCCCAATCCTTCTGCGGCGCAAGCCGAATGCGCGCGCCGTTTCCCCCGCCGCGCTTGTCGCCGCCGCGGAAGATCGAGGCCGACGCCCAGGCGGTCGAGACCAGTTCGGGAACCGTGAGCCCGGAGCCCAGGATCTTCGCCTTGAGGTCGGCGATGTCCTTCTCCCCGACCAGCGGATGGTTCACCGCCGGGATCGGATCCTGCCAGATGAGCGTCTCTTTCGGCACAAGCGGCCCGAGGTAGCGGACGATCGGGCCCATGTCGCGGTGGGTGAGCTTGTACCAGGCGCGAGCGAAGGCGTCGGCGAATTGATCCGGATGCTCGAAGAACCGCCGGGAAATTGTCTCGTAGGCCGGGTCCATCCGCAGCGCCAGATCCGTGGTCAGCATCGAGGGCGAGCGGCGCTTCGACGGATCGTGCGGATCGGGAACCGTCCCCGCTCCGGCGCCGCCCTTCGGGGTCCACTGAAAGGCGCCCGCCGGGCTTTTCGTCAGCTCCCATTCGAAGCCGAACAGGTTCTGGAAGAAGTTGTTGCTCCATTTCGTCGGCGTCGTGGTCCAGATGACCTCGATGCCGCTGGTGATCGCGTCATTGCCCTTGCCGGCGCCGAACTTGTTCTTCCAGCCGAAGCCCTGGTCTTCGATCGCCGCGCCTTCCGGCTCGGGGCCGACATTGATTTTTGCGTCCGCCGCGCCGTGGGTCTTGCCGAAAGTATGGCCGCCGGCGATCAGCGCGACGGTCTCCTCGTCGTTCATCGCCATGCGCTTGAAGGTTTCGCGGATGTCGCGCGCCGCCGCGAGCGGGTCGGGCTTGCCGTTCGGCCCTTCCGGATTGACGTAGATCAAGCCCATCTGCACCGCGCCAAGCGGATTCTGCAGCTCGCGATCGCCGAAATAGCGCTCGTCCGCCAGCCACTCGCCTTCCGGGCCCCAGTAGATGGAATCGTCGGGCTCCCAGCTGTCCGGGCGTCCCCCGGCGAAGCCAAACGTCTTGAAGCCCATCGATTCGAGCGCCACGTTGCCGGTCAGGATCAGGAGGTCGGCCCAGGAGATCTTGCGCCCGTACTTCTGCTTGATCGGCCACAACAGGCGCCGCGCCTTGTCGAGGCTCGCGTTGTCCGGCCAGCTGTTGAGCGGGGCAAAGCGCTGCTGCCCGTAACCGGCGCCGCCGCGGCCGTCGTGAATGCGATAGGTGCCCGCGCTGTGCCACGCCATCCGGATGAACAGCGGCCCGTAATGGCCGAAGTCGGCCGGCCACCAGTCCTGCGAGTCGGTCATGAGCGCCTTGAGGTCATTGATGACGGCGTTCAGGTCGAGGCTCTCGAATTCCTTGACGTAGTCGAACTCTTCGCCCATCGGATCGACCTGAGGCGAATCGTGCTGCAGGCCCTTGAGATTGAGCTGCTCCGGCCACCAGTCGCTGTTGGCGAACGCCCGCATGGCGTCCGACTTTTCCGCGTATTTGCCCTGTTTGCCCGCCTGGTCGTGGCCCACGACCGGGCATTTGCTTTCCTCTGTCATGCTTTCCTCCAATCGTGTCCGGCTTCTCGCGCCGTCGAAGACCCACAGGGATGGAGGGCGACCATAGAAGCCGCATGTGGCGCCTGAGCGTCACGTCCATCGCGTTCGCTCGTCGATAAGCCCGTACGCGCGATAGGTCCAATCGATTGTCCCTTGACAAGCAATCGGCTTGGCCGATCTTCTGTCCATGAACCTTCGAGACCTCGAATATGTCGTCGCGGTCGCCGAGCATGGCCATTTTGGCCGCGCGGCCGCCGCTTGCAACGTAAGTCAGCCGACGCTGAGCGGTCAAATTCTCAAGCTCGAGGCGGAGCTCGGCCTTCGTCTGTTCGACCGGGAAGGCCGTGGCGCGCGCGTCAGCGACAGGGCGGCGACCGTCGTGGCGCAGGCGCGCGCCACGCTCGCAGCGGCGGCGGGGGTCAGCGCCGCCGCTGACGCGGCGCGCGATCCGTTCGCCGGCGCACTGCGCCTGGGCGTGATCACGACCGTCGCGCCCTACCTCTTGCCGATCGCGCTCCCGGGGCTCGCCGAGGCTCTGCCGCGCACGCCCCTCTATCTCGTGGAGGATCTGACCGACCGGCTGCTTCAGCGCTTGCGCGACGGCGCCCTCGACGCAGCGATCATCGCGACCGACCCGCGGGACGCCAGACTGACGTCGACGGAGCTTTACGACGAGCCTTTCTTCCTCGTCTTTTCCGGTTCTACGAAAAAGCCTGCGCGCGCCGCGATCGCCGTCGAGGAGATCGATCCGAGCACCCTTCTTCTGCTCGCCGAGGGTCATTGTCTGCGCGATCAGGCGCTTGGCGCTTTGTCATGCGGCGGAGAGGACGGCGCTCGGCGCCGACGTCCGCGGGACGAGCCTCGAGACCTTGCGCCATCTCGCCTCGGCCGGGCAGGGGGCGACGCTCGCGCCCCTCCTCGCCTATGCGGATTGGCGCCGTTCCGGCGCGGGGATCGCGGGCTTGAGGATCGTTGGCGAGGGCGCGTCGCGGTTGATCAGGCTCGTCTTCAAACGCGGGTCGCCGCGGGAGGCCGCGCTCGAGGCGGTTGGCGCTTCGCTGCGGTCGACGGCCGGCGCGGTCCTGGCGAAGGCTTTGCGCGAAATCGAAAGGGAACCGAAGCGCGTTTAGGGCCGCTCGACCGGCGCTGACTTTGGCCGCCTCATGCCCTTTGACCCGGCGTCGACAGGGAGCGCCTGCGCGCTCTCGCGGCGGTTGCGCCTGCAAAACGCCTATGTTAGGCAACCCGGCCTTTCGGGCAGGCTTGGCCGAGCGCTTGGTTTTGAGCGCGGAATCGTCGAGAATTTCCGGGGTTCGCGCAAGCCTTCGGGGAGGCGGCGCGACCGAAGCTTTAATCGTCATCCGAGGTGGCGGCGTGGCAGAGGAAGACACGGTTGTTTCCGGCGTAGCCGGACGTTACGCGTCCGCCCTGTTTTCGCTCGCCCAGGACCAACGCGAGGGCGAGGCCGTCGCGGACGCCTTGGCGAGATTCGACGCTCTCATCACCGATAGCCCTGACCTGGCGCGGCTGGTCGAGAGCCCGGTGTTTTCCGCCGCCGACCAGCTCAAGGCCCTCGACGCCATCCTCGCGCAGGCGGGAATTGGCGGCGTAGCCGCGAATTTCATCCGGCTGGTGGCGACGAAGCGCCGCCTCTTCTTCATCCGTGAAATGATCGCGGATTACCGCAAACTCTACGACACGTCCCGCGGCGTGACGCGGGCTGAAGTCACCAGCGCCGCCGCCCTGACCGACGCGAATGTCGCCGCGCTGAAAGAATTCGCTGCGCGCCGCGTCCGGCGGCCGGGAGGTCGATCTCGACATGAAGGTCGATCCCTCGATCATCGGCGGCCTGATCGTCAAACTGGGCTCGCGCATGGTCGACGGGTCGCTCAAAACCAAGCTCAATCGCAATTCGCCTTGCCATGAAAGAGGTCGGCTGATGGATATCCGCGCCGCTGAAATTTCCTCGATCCTCAAGACTCAGATCGCCAATTTCGGCGCTGAGGCGCAGGTCACCGAAGTGGGGCAGGTCTTGAGCGTCGGCGACGGCATCGCGCGCGCCTACGGTCTCGACAAGGTCCAGGCCGGCGAAATGGTCGAGTTCGAGAACGGCGCCCGCGGGATGGCGCTCAATCTCGAGAGCGACAATGTCGGCATCGTCATTTTCGGCGGCGACCGGGAGATCAAGGAAGGCCAGACGGTCAAGCGCACCGGCGCGATCGTCGACGTGCCGACCGGCAAGGCGCTTCTTGGCCGCGTCGTCGACGCGCTCGGCAATCCGATCGACGGCAAGGGTCCGATCAACTCATCACAACGGGCTCGCGTCGACGTCAAGGCGCCCGGCATCATTCCCCGCAAGTCGGTGAACGAGCCGATGGCGACCGGCCTCAAGGCGATCGACGCCATGATCCCGATCGGTCGCGGCCAGCGCGAGCTCATCATCGGCGACCGGCAGACGGGCAAGACCGCGATCGCTCTCGACACCATCCTCAATCAGAAGTCGCTGAACCAGGGCGATGACGAGTCGAAGAAGCTCTACTGCGTTTATGTCGCGATCGGGCAGAAGCGTTCGACGGTCGCTCAGTTCGCCAAGGTTCTGGAGGAGCACGGCGCGCTCGAATACACGATCATCGTCGCCGCCACCGCTTCGGACCCGGCCCCGATGCAGTTTCTTGCGCCGTTTTCCGGCTGCGCGATCGGCGAATTCTTCCGTGACAACGGCATGCACGCGGTCATCGTTTACGATGACCTTTCGAAGCAGGCGGTCGCCTATCGCCAGATGTCGCTTCTGCTCCGCCGCCCGCCGGGCCGCGAAGCCTATCCGGGCGACGTGTTCTATCTTCACTCCCGCCTGCTCGAGCGCGCCGCCAAGCTCAACAAGGACAACGGCTCGGGCTCGCTCACCGCGCTGCCGATCATCGAGACGCAGGCGAACGACGTGTCGGCCTACATTCCGACCAACGTCATCTCGATCACCGACGGTCAGATCTTCCTGGAGACGGATCTGTTCTACCAGGGCGTCCGGCCTGCGGTGAACGTCGGTCTTTCGGTGTCGCGCGTCGGTTCGGCGGCGCAGACCAAGGCGACCAAGAAGGTCGCCGGCAAGATCAAGGGCGAACTGGCGCAATATCGCGAAATGGCCGCCTTCGCCCAGTTCGGCTCCGACCTCGACGCGGTCACCCAGCGCCTGCTCAACCGCGGCGCGCGGCTGACCGAGCTTCTCAAGCAGCCGCAATTCTCGCCGCTCAAGATGGAAGAGCAGGTCTGCGTCATCTATGCCGGCGTCAACGGCTATCTCGACAAGTTGCCGCTCGACAAGGTTCGGCCTTTTGAAGACGGACTGCTCAGTTTTCTGCGGGGCAAGAACCCGGACATCCTGGATTCGATCCGCACATCCAACGATCTGACGAACGACGTCGAAGCCAAGCTCAAGACGGCCGTCGAATCTTACGCTGGGACCTTCGCGTAATATGGGCCGACCTTCACCAAGCCGTTCGCCGGCCTTGAAGCGCGCGCGGAGGCGCTGAGCGATGCCGTCGCTAAAGGAACTGAGGAACCGGATCGCCTCGGTCAAGTCGACGCAGAAGATCACCAAGGCCATGCAGATGGTCGCGGTGTCGAAGCTGCGGCGCGCGCAAGGCGCGGTCGAAGCGGCGCGTCCCTATGCGGAGCAGGTCGAAACGGTGCTGACCAATCTGGCCGGGGCCGCGACCGATGGTCAGGGCCCGCGTCTCCTGGTCGGCAGCGGCGCGGACCAAACTCATCTCCTGCTCGTCTGCACCGGCGAACGCGGGCTGTGCGGCGCCTTCAACACCTCGATTGTGCGCCTGGCGCGCGAGAGGGCCAACGCGCTTGCCGGACAAGGCAAGACGGTCAAGATTCTTTGCGTCGGCAAGAAAGGCTATGACCAGCTTCGCCGCACACATGAGCGGCAGATCCTTGAGCTGATCGACCTGCGCGCGGTTCGTACGATCACCTACGCGACCGCCAAGCCGATCGCCGACAAGGTGATCGCGCTGTTCGAGAACGGCGAGTTCGATGTTTGCACGCTGTTCTACTCGCGCTTCAGGTCGGTGATTGCGCAGATCCCGACGGCGCAGCAGCTGATCCCCCCGGAGCTTGGCGCGAAAGATGAGAGCGCGCCGGTGTACGACTATGAACCTGACGAGGCGGAAATCCTCGCCGAGCTCCTGCCGCGCGCCGTGACAGTGCGCGTTTATCGCGGATTGCTCGAAAATGCCGCCTCGTTCTTCGGCGCGCAGATGAGCGCGATGGACAACGCCACCCGCAACGCGGGCGAAATGGTGCAAAAGTACACGCTTCGCTACAACCGCACCCGCCAGGCGATGATCACCAAGGAATTGATCGAGATCATATCGGGCGCCGAGGCGCTCTAATGACTAGTCGAAGGTCGAAGAAGGGGCGATCAACCGCAACGACCAGCGCTTGGTCAAAAAGACCGATCATCCCGGAACGGATCATAACCAGTACGTCTGGATACTTCGATGCGAACAGTGTGGCCACCAGTACGGGGCGAACGGTTCCGACTTCTATGAGCGTAAGTGTCCCAACCACCAAGGTGGCGCACCAGGGATCGAGTCCATTCCAACGGCGCCTAAAGACGAAGAGCGCCCTGCCGATGCGGTCAGACTAAGACACGCCCCGCCGCCGCGGGAAATGAGAAATGAGGACGTCAAAATGGCGAATATCGCGAATGCCACCGGCCGAATCACGCAGGTGATCGGCGCCGTCGTCGACGTGAAGTTCGACAGCTATCTGCCGCCCATTCTCAATGCGCTGGAGACGACCAATAACGGCAATCGCCTCGTGCTCGAAGTTGCCCAACATCTGGGCGAGAACACCGTGCGCTGCATCTCCATGGACATCTCCGAGGGTCTGGTGCGCGGCCAGGAAGTCACGGACACCAACGGGCCGATCTCGGTGCCGGTCGGCGAGGGCACGCTCGGGCGCATCATGAATGTGGTCGGCGAACCCGTGGATGAAGCCGGGCCGATCAAGATGGACGAGCGCCGCGCCATCCATCAGCCCACGCCTTCCTATGTCGAGCAATCGACCGAGGCGCCAGATTCTCATCACCGGCATCAAGGTCGTCGACCTGCTCGCGCCTTACGCCAAGGGCGGCAAGATCGGGCTGTTCGGCGGCGCGGGCGTCGGCAAGACGGTGCTCATCCAGGAATTGATCAACAACGTCGCCAAGACCCATGGCGGCAATTCCGTGTTCGCCGGCGTCGGCGAACGCACCCGCGAGGGCAACGACCTCTATCACGAGTTCATCGAATCGAAGGTCAACGCCGATCCGCATGATCCCAACTCGGACGTGAAGTCGAAATGCGCGCTGGTGTTTGGCCAGATGAACGAACCGCCCGGCGCACGCATGCGCGTCGGACTGGCCGGCGTCACCGTCGCCGAGCATTTCCGCGACCAGGGCCAGGACGTGTTGCTGTTCATCGACAACATCTTCCGCTTCACTCAGGCCGGTTCGGAAGTCTCCGCGCTGCTCGGCCGCATTCCGTCCGCGGTCGGTTACCAGCCGACGCTCGCCACCGACATGGGCGCGCTACAGGAGCGCATCACCACCACGACGAAAGGCTCGATCACCTCGGTTCAGGCGATCTATGTTCCCGCCGACGACCTGACCGACCCGGCGCCGGCGACCTCGTTCGCCCATCTCGACGCGACGACGGTGCTCTCCCGCGCGATCTCGGAAAAAGGCATCTATCCTGCGGTCGATCCGCTCGACTCGACTTCGCGCATGCTGACCGCCGCGATTGTCGGCGAGGAACATTACGCCGTCGCCCGCCAGGTGCAGCAGGTGCTGCAGCGCTACAAGGCGCTGCAGGACATCATCGCGATCTTAGGCATGGACGAATTGTCGGAAGAGGATAAGCAGATCGTCGCGCGGGCGCGCAAGATCGAGCGGTTCCTGTCGCAGCCGTTCGACGTCGCCGCCGTGTTCACCGGCACGCCCGGCGTCCAGGTCAAGATCGAGGACACCGTCAAGGGCTTCAAGGGCATCGTCGAAGGCAAGTACGACAATCTGCCGGAGGCTGCGTTCTACATGGTCGGCACCATCGAGCAGGCCGTCGAGAAGGCGAAGAAGCTGGCGGCCGAGGCTTAAGAACGCCGCGCCCGGAGAAGGCCCATGCCGACGACTTTCCACTTCGAGCTCGTCTCGCCGGACAAGATGCTGTTCAACGGCTCCGCTCAGGCGGTGCTCGTGCCCGGCGCCGAAGGCGACTTCCAGGTGCTCAGCGACCACGCGCCGGTGATGACCGCGATGCGCGCCGGCGTGGTCGGAATCGACGACGCCGAGGGCAAGCACATTCGCGTGTTCGTGCGCGGCGGCTTCGCCGACGCAAGCAAAGCTGGTCTCATCCTGCTTGCGGAAACCGCGATCCCGTTTGAGGATCTGAGTTCCGACACGCTCGGCGAGGAGATCAAGAACGCCGAGGAAGACCTCGCTGACGCCAAGGACGACCAAAAGCCCCTGGCCCAAGAGAAGCTCGACCGCTTGCGGGAACTGAAGGACGTCATCAAGGTTTAGGCGCCGAGCGGACGCTTAGATTCCTTGGATTTCGCAGGATTTTGAGCCGAAAACCGGCATCCGCTTTTCGGCAATCCTGCCTGGCGCAGCAAGACGCGGCAATGACCCGCAAAGACTACGACGCATTTTGCAAAAGCCTGCTGCACGCGACGCATGTCGTGCAATGGGGCGACGCAAGCGTCTGGAAGATCGGCGGCAAGGTGTTTGCGATCGGCGGCTGGTCGCATGGCGATGAATTCGCCGTCAGCTTCAAATGCTCGAAGACGAGCTTCGAAATCCTGAGCGAATTGCCAGGCCTGCGGCCGGCGCCCTATCTCGCGTCTCGCGGACTTCTGTGGATGCAACGCATCGACGACGGCGCGCTCGACGACGCGGGCCTTGAGGCCTATCTGCGTCAAAGCCACGCGCTCGTCGCCGCCGGCTTGCCGAAGCGAACGCAGCGCGCCCTGGGGTTGGCGGACGACCGATGACCGCGAGCGCAATCGTTACGCCTTCAGACATCCGCGCGGCGCATGCGCGCATCCGCGATCACATTCGTCGCACGCCGCTGCTCGAGACCGCCTCGCCGATCGACGGCGCGCCGCCGCTGTCGCTGAAGCTCGAATGCCTTCAGGCGACCGGTTCGTTCAAGGCGCGCGGCGCCTTCCACAACCTTCTGACCCGGCCGGCGGGCGCCGCGGGCTGCGCCACGGCGTCGGGCGGCAATCACGGGGCCGCGGTCGCCTACGCCGCCAGGACGCTCGGGATCCGAGCGCGCGTCTTCGTGCCGGAAATCGCATCGCCCGCAAAAATCGCGAAGATCAAGGCTTACGGCGCCGAGGCCATTGTAGGGGGCGCCGCCTACGCAATCGCGCAGGAGCGGTGCGACGCCTATGTCGCGGAGAGCGGCGCTCTCCTGATCCATCCGTACGATGCGGTCGAAACGATCGCGGGACAGGGGACGGTTGCGCTCGAGTGGGAGGAGGACCTCGAACGACTCGGGCTCAAGAAGCTGGACACGGTCCTTGTCGCGGTGGGCGGGGGCGGACTCATCGCCGGCGTCGCCGCCTGGTTTCAAGGCCGGGTCAAGGTCGTAGGCGTCGAGCCGGAAGGTTCGCGCGCGCTTCACGCTGCGCTCGAGGCAGGTAAACCGGTCGACGTAACCGTCAACTCGCTGGCCGCCAATTCGCTCGGCGCGAAGCGGGTAGGCGAACTCGATCTGGATATCGCGAAGAGGTTCGTGAGCGGCGTCGTTCTGGTCGAGGACAAGGCGATCGCCGAGGCGCAGCGCCGGCTCTGGGCGGACTTTTCGCTGATTGCCGAGCCGGGCGGCGCGGCGGCCTTCGCCGCCATCATGAGCCGCGCCTATCGGCCCGGGCCTCATGAGCGGGTCGGCGTTCTGGTCTGCGGCGCAAACGCCGACCTCAATAGGTTCGCGCCCCACGAGAGTGGTCGCGACGCCGTTTCGTGAGGGCAAAATTGCGCCTTCGGCCATTGCGGCGTGGAAAAGCCCGAACTATTGTCCGGCCGCTTTCCGCCAAGGCCTGAAACAGCCTCGCGGCGCGTTGGGGCGTAGCCAAGTGGTAAGGCAGCGGATTTTGATTCCGCCATCCGGAGGTTCGAATCCTCCCGCCCCAGCCAGCGTTTACAATGGTCCTAGGAGCCCGTCCGGATAGCTGTTGGGGTGAGTTGGTGGAATGAAGGATAGCCCGCTCAGTTGGACCGGGCGAGCTTGCCGAGGTTGTGTGCGGTGCAGATCAGCGCCCATTCGGCCTTTACTTTGTCGATGCCGCGTAACAGGAACTGTCTGAACCCTCTTGCCTGTTTGATCTGTCCGAACACCGGCTCGACCCCTTGCTGTCTGAGCCTGTAGCGGCTTCGCCACCCCGCGCGTTTCAGCTTGTCCCGCATGGCCTGGGTGAGCGGGCCGCCGTGCTTTCGTTCGGCCTGGGCGGGGGGCTTGGCCCGACCCGTTGCGATGGAGGCGCCGATCCGGCGATCGGCCAGGGCGCCGAGGTTGGCCTCGCTGCAGCAACCAGCATCGGCGGAAGCTTCCCTGGGCTTACGACCGAGGTTCTTTTTGATCCCGTCCACGAGCGCAACGCGCTGGTCCTGATCGCTCATGCTCTGCGTCAGGCCGTGCGCCACGATGATCTGGGCTTGTGCATCGACGCCGGCCTGCGCGTTGTATCCCTGGATGGAGCCGTCCTTGGTCAAAAGCACGCGGCTTCTCGGGATCGGTGAAGTTTCGGCTCGCGTCTTGCCCTCGGGCTCCTGTTTAGGCGGCGTGGGCGTCTTGCCGTTCTGCTTCTCGCCCCTCGGCGATGCGCTTCTGTTCCGCCTCCTCCCGGCGCGCCCCGTGTCTCCTCCGCGGCGGCGGCTTTGGCTTCCGCCTCGGCTTTGGCCTCGCCGATCTTCTCGAGCCGCCTCTGCTTGTCGGCCACCCAATCGGGCGTCTCATCGCCGCGCTTCTGGCCGTAGAGCTTGTCCTCCTCTGCATCGGCGGCTTCGGCCGCGACCAGCCAGCGGTCGACCTCGGCCTGAAGCTCCGCTTCCCGCTTCTTCATCCGCTCATCGCTCATCGCCTTGGACTTCGAGGCGTTCGCTTTGATCTTTGCGCCGTCGGGCGCCACGCGCCCGAGCTTCACCAGGCCCGCCTTTTCCGCAAGCTTCAAGACCTGCACAAATAAACCAGCCAGCGCCTTCAGACGCCGCTTGCGCAAGTCCGAGATCGTGCGCAAGTCCGAGATCGCGCGCAAGTCCGAGATCGCGCGCAAGTCCGGTGGATCGCCCGCCACGATCATCATGAAGTCCGCCCGCTCCACCGTCGCCCTGGCGATCCGCCGCGACGAATAGAGGCCGCTCGCGCAAGACTGCAACAGCAGCGCCGTCATCATCTGCGGGTCGAACGGCGGCTGGCCGAGCCCGCTCGCGTAGCTGCCGGCGATCGCGCTCAGATCGAGGCTCTCTCTGACGACGGAAACAATCAGCCGCGACAGATGGTCCGCAGCCACGTAATCCTGAACGCTCGGCGCCAGCAGATGCGTCTCGTCAATCTTCCACGACCGAAAACGCTCGCTCATCGCCACGCAAAAAATCAGACTCGTCGCTACTTGGCTAGTGACAACTCAGACAGGCTCCTAGGCGACGAGCGTCCGCTGGCCCGCGCACCGCGAAATCACAGAGACTTTGGCCGCAGGGCGAAGGACCGCCTAAGACAGCAAATCCACAAAGCTGTTGGATTGTGCGCGGGTCAGATGAGTCTTGAGTAGTCCTCCAACGATTTTTTTGCCGCAGGGGGAAATCAAGATGCTGAAGACGCCTTTTGCGGCGTTGCTTGCGGCTATTGTGGCGACGGCGACGCACGTAGCCTCTAGCTAAAGCGCGTTTGTTTCACACTTTGCGGCGAAAATGAACCTTAGCCGCCTTTGTCGTTGGCGATCGGCGGCTGGAAGGCGAGCCCCATGTCCCAGGGAAAGTAGATCCACGTGTCCTGGGAGACTTCGGTGATGAAGGTGTCGACCAGCGGACGCCCCAAGGGTTTGGCGTAAACGGCGGCGAAATGCGCTTTGGGCAGCATCTCGCGCACGAGCTTCGCGGTGGCGCCGGTGTCGACCAGGTCGTCAACAATCAGGATCTTCGCCCCGTCATTGAGATTGGAGACATCGGGAGCGATCGTCTTGAGGATCTTGAGCCCACCTTGCGTCTTGTAGTCGTGATAGGACGCGATGCTCACCGTCTCGATCACCCGGACCTCGAGCTCCCGGGCGACGATCGCCGCCGGAACGAGACCGCCGCGGGTGATGGCGACGATGGCGTTGAACGGTCCTGCGGAGGCGAGCCGCCACGCCAGCGCGCGGGCGTCCCGATGGAACTGGTCCCACGAAACCGGAAAAGCCTTGTCGCGGGGGGCGGTCACCGGCGGCTCCTTTCGTTAAAGAACGCCCTCTCCATAGCAATCGCGATGGCGATGGGCGAGCCGCCGCCGCGCCGGATCAACACTTTTTGCAGCGTGGGCAGCTAAATCGCGCCTCAGCGCGCCACAACGTCTCCCGACAGCGCGGCGACCATCGCCTCGACCGCGGCCTTCGCCGCCGCGACCGCTCCTTCATCTTTGCCGCGTACGACGATTTGGTTGTTGAAGCGTCCGTCCCTGTAGGACGGATAGGAGCCGATCGCGACATCCGGGTGGGCCGCCGCGATCGCGCCAAGCGGGTCGCCATACCGGCCCTCCGGAACCCCGCCCGCCTCGATCGTCTCGACCTGCATCGCCGCGCCCGTCTTCATCGTCTTCACCGCAAAGTCGAGCATCGCCTGCATGACGGCCGGGACGCCGGCCATGACATACACATTGCCAATGCGGAAACCCGGCGCGATCGAGACCGGGTTCTCGATGAGGTCCGCGGTGGCCGGGATGCGCGCCATCCGCCGCCGTGCGGGCGTCAGATCGCCCGGCGCATAGCGCTCAAGCATCGCGGCGATGACCCGAGGATCCTCGTCAATCGTGACCCCAAACGCCCGCGCGACCGCGTCGGCGGTGATATCGTCGTAAGTCGGGCCGATGCCTCCGGTCGTGACCACATAATCGTAGCGTCCCCTCAGCGCATTGAGAGCCGCGACGATGTCGTCCTCGATATCGGGGACCACCCGCGCTTCCCGAACGTCGATGCCGATCTTCGCCAGATATTCCGCGATATAGCCGAGGTTGCGGTCCTTGGTGCGCCCGGACAGGATCTCATCGCCGATCAGCAGGACAGCGGCGGTTACAGTCGTCGGTGTCGTCATCGCCAAGTCCCCTCCGCCCGCGACAATCGGAACCTGCCACGGCCTCGCGTCAGGCTAGCATGAACGCCAGAAAAGTCCGCCAGGCCGGCGGACCTTTCCCAATCCCAAATTGGTGACTTGTCTTCGGCGCGAAGCAGGGCATATGTGTGACAGTTTCTGGAACCTGGGCCAAGGGAATGCTGGTGGCGACGTCGACGACATTTGTGCTCGCAAACGAGAAGGTTGGGCGCCGCAGCGGGCAGATCCGCCTGCATGGGCCGGAAGACTTCGCGGCGATGCGCAAGGCCGGAGCGCTGACCGCGGAAGCGCTTGATCTCATCGGCCCACTCGTCAAACCAGGGGTCACGACCGCGAGCCTCGACCGGTTCATATTCGAGTTTGCCCGCGACCACGACGCCTATCCTGCGCCCTTGAACTACCGGGGCTATCGCAAGTCGGGATGCATCTCGATCAATCATGTCGTGTGCCACGGCATCCCCGATGAGAAGCCGCTGCGCGAAGGCGACATCCTCAATATCGATGTGACCCTGATCGTCGATGGCTGGCATGGCGACGCGAGCCGCATGTTCGTCGCGGGCGAGGCTCCGCGGCGCGCGCAACGCCTGATCGACGTCACCTACGAAGCGATGATGCGCGGCATCGAAGCGATCAAGCCTGGCGCGACGACAGGCGACATTGGTTACGCCATTCAGAGCTACGCCGAGGGCGAGCGCTGTTCGGTGGTGCGGGATTTTTGCGGCCATGGCCTCGGAAGGCTCTTTCACGACGAGCCGAACATCCTGCACGTCGGGCGAAGGGGCGAAGGGGTTCCGCTTCGCCCCGGCATGTTCTTCACGGTGGAGCCGATGATCAATCTCGGCGGTTACGGGGTAAAGATTCTCGCTGACGGTTGGACGGCGGTGACGCGTGATCGGTCGCTATCGGCGCAGTTCGAGCATACCGTCGCCGTGACGGAGACCGGGTACGAGATTTTCACCCTCTCGCCCACCGGAGCCGATCGCGCGCCAATCCGATGACCGCGGGAGCCGGCCCCGGAAGCAAGGCGCATCGGCCCCGAGAGCGGCGCCCTCAATTGCATGAGGCAGGCGCATCCGCGCTAATGGGCCTCCGACCGCACTCGGCCCCCGAGCCGGCGGAGCCCGAAGGTGAAGGCGGCGCCGGCGAAACGCCCCATTATCATGGGCATCGCGAGCGGTTGCGCGCCCGCCTCAGGGAAGCGGGCCAAGGCGCGCTTGCCGATTATGAACTGCTCGAGCTCATTCTTTTTCGGGCGATTCCTCGGCGCGACGTGAAGCCGCTGGCGAAGACCCTTATCGCTCGTTTCGGCTCGTTCGGCGAAGTGATCGCGGCCGATTCCGGAAGGCTCGCTGAGATTGAGGGCATGAGCGCGGGCGCCATTTCGGAGTTCAAGGTCGTCGAGGCCGCCGCGCAGCGCTTCGCCAAGGGCGCCGTCAAGAAGCGGCTGCCGCTGGGCTCGTGGAGCGAGGTGATCGACTATTGCCGCACGTCGATGGCGTTCGAAGGCCGTGAAAGCTTCCGCATCCTGTTCCTCGACAAGAAGAACGGCCTGATCGCCGACGAGGTTCAGGGGTTAGGCACCGTCGATCACACCCCGGTCTATCCGCGCGAAGTCATGCGCCGGGCGCTGGAACTGTCGGCGACAGCGATCGTGCTTGTTCACAACCATCCCTCCGGCGATCCGACGCCGTCGACGCAAGACATCAAGATGACCCTGGACATCATCGCAATCGCCAAGTCCTTGGGCGTCGCGGTGCATGACCACATCATCGTCGGACGCAACGGACACGCCTCGCTGAAAGGCATGAGGCTGATCTGAACTGGCCGCGCAGATCGAAACTGGGCTGGCCGGGAGGGCGTCGCGGCGATTGGCCTTCAGATTTTGCATAGGTTCTCTTGCGGCAAACGCCAACAAACGAGAATAAACGCCAGTTACCGCTAGTAAACGCTAGTAAAATAGCTAGCGTTTACTAGCTTTTATTTTTTGTAATCTGGACTTTTCAATGGGTTACGGGCGTTTGGAATAAAAAAATCTGGCGCTCCCTACCGCTTTCACGAGATATTCCTAAAATGCATACCACCTTCATTCTGGGCGATTGCGGCGACGATTCTTCGACCAATAGGAAACTATAACACAGATTCTATTTTTCGTAAAGCATTAGTGCGAAAAGTGTCGCCAGCACACGATATGTCCGGTTTAGGTAGCGCACGATCTGTCCGGTAAGTCGGGCCCCTTTTGGAGGGGTTGGATGCGCCGGACGGAAGCCCTTCAGGGGGTGCGCATGGCGAGCAGACCGTGCGGACACTCGGCGTGAGCGGATTCCTTCGCGGCGTTGGCGAGGTTAGAATCGCGCATGACTCAGATCGCCGGATTCGGACGGGACCAGCTTCTGTTGTTGCCGGAGGCGGTTGACGATTCCGTCGAGGCCGACAATCCGGTTCGGTTCATCGACGCCTTCGTTGATGGGCTGGGTCTTGCGGGCGCCGGGTTCGCGCGGGTCGAAGCGAAGGCGACGGGGAGGCCGGGCAATGCGCCCGGCGAATCTTCTCAACCGCTTGCGAATTGGCCGAGCTCAACCAGGCGGAGGCGGCGGCGTTGCTGGGGGTGAGCGAGCGGACGTTCCGGCGCTGGACGCGGGCTTGACGTGGGAGGCCGGCGAGGCCGGCCTCGTCGACCGCAGGCTCGGCAGGGCCTCGGGCCGGCGGGTCCCGGCGGACCGGGCCGAGGAAGTGGAGCGGCTCTATCGCGAGCGCCACCCGGGCTTCACGGTCAAGCCTTTCCACGAGCATCTCATCAAGGACCACGGCTTCGGCTGGGGCTACGCCTGGCTCAAGCTGCATCTGCAGTGGTCGGGCGTCGTGCCGAAGGCGCCGCGCAAGGGGGCGCATCGGCGCAAGCGCGAGCGGCGGCCGCTGCCGGGCCATGATGCTGCACCGGAGCCTGCCCCCGCGAAGGCGGGGGACGGCGCGCGGCACGCATGGCTCGAAGGCCAACCGGCGCTTGATCTCAGCGTCACGCTCGATGACGCGACGGGGGCGATCCATTCGGCGTTTCTCATCGAGGAGGAGGGCACGGCCTCGACCTTCCGGGCGCTCAAGGAGGTCTTTGTCGAGCACGGCCTGCCGATGAGCCTCTTCACCGACCGCGGGGCGCATGACTTCCGCACAACCAAGGGCGAGATCGACCGCGGCTGTCCGACCCCAGGTCGGCCGGGCGCTCGAACAACTGGGGGTCGAGCCCATCGGAGCCTATTCGCCGCATAGCCCGTCGAAAGACGGGCGTTCCTTCCGAACGCCCTTTAGCCCGTCGAAAGACGGGCGTCCTTTCCGCACGTCTTCCAGCCCGTCGAAAGACGGGCGTTCTTCCGAACGCCCTTTAGCCCGTCGAAAGACGGGCGTTCCTCCCGAACGCCCTTTGCGCGGGGCCGCTCAGAGCGGGCGTTCGCGACGCTGCAGGATCGATTGCCCAAGGAACTCAGGCTCGCCGGCCTAACCGATGTGGAGGCGGCCAACGCCTTCATCCGCGACGTCCATCTGCCGGAGCACAACGCCCGCTTTGCGGTTCAGCCGGCCGGCGAGGGCTCGGCCTTCACGCCGATTCCGGGCGTCGATCTCGACGAGATCCTGTGCGTCGAGGAGGAGCGGCAGGTCGGCCAGGACACTTGCGTCTCCGACCGGACGCTGAACCCCCGGACTGCGATCCGGGGGCCGATGCGGCCCCATTTCGTGCACGCGCGGGTCAAGGCGCACGTCTACCCCGACGGCTCGCACGCCGTCTTTCACGGACCCCGCCGCATCGGCCGCTACGACCAGAACGGCAGCGCTCAGGACCAACGATGACGCCAGATGCGCCGCTCAACTCCGCTCAGCGGCGCCCCTCGTGGACGGCATGGACAAGCCCCCGGCTCGCCCACCCCGCCCACAGCAGAACAAAACCAGAAGAAGCGGACAAACGACGCGCTGCCAAAACCGGACAACTTCATTCGCTATCGACAGTTTCTTTTTCCCGTCTATGATTTTCCTGGCTGACGCGGAATCCCTCCTTCATTTCATTGGAGCTCTGATCGCTCCTTGACCAGTTAACCCATCGTAAAGAGTTTCACCAGTCTTTTCCTCGCTCTGGCCCGGCTTGACCGGGGCGAACCGCGCGCGGAGCCAGTTGAAATGCAGGCCTTGCGCCGCAGCGGGATCTGCACGATGGCGCAAGGCGTGGCGCCGAGGGGAGGCGAGATGGCGCGAATGGCGCGGGTGGCGCGGGTGGCGGCTCTTTCGGTCTTCACACTGATCGGGGCGCCAATTCAGCGCGGGTTGGCGGGTGACGCGGGCGTTCCCGTCGCGGTCGGCGCGCGGCTCTCACAGGACGACAGCGCGGCCAAACTGGTGTTCGACCTTTCGCAACCGGTCGACGTGAGCGCCTATGCCTTGGCCTCGCCGGATCGCATTGTCGTCAACATGCCGGAGGTGAACTTTCAAATCGATCCGTCGATCGGCCGGACCAGCGCGATGGCCGGTGGTTCGCTCGTGAAGGGGTTTCGCTTCGGCTTGCTTGCCCCCGGCAAATCCAGGATCGTCATCGATCTTGAGCGCGGAGCCTGTCCGGTCCAACTTTCCGCGAAACCGATTGTCAAAGGCGAATCTGCCGCGCGCCTCACGATCGAATTGAAGCCCTGCGATCCTTCAGCCTTTGCCGCCCTCGTCCGTTCCTCCGCCGTTTCAACCGCAAACTCGCCCACGGCGGGCGCTCCCGCGCGTCCCGTCATCGTCCTCGATCCCGGTCACGGCGGAGTTGATAGTGGCGCGCGCGGACTGCACGGAGCGCAAGAGAAGACTCTTGTCTTCGACTTCTGCGCCGAACTGAAGCGACAGCTTGACGCGACGAAGCGCTACGCGATCGTCATGACGCGTGACGGAGATCAATATGTCGACCTGGACGATCGCGTAGCCATCGCACGCAAGG
Organism: uncultured Alphaproteobacteria bacterium; assembly: GCA_963802615.1. Classification (GTDB taxonomy): domain Bacteria; phylum Pseudomonadota; class Alphaproteobacteria; order Rhizobiales; family Beijerinckiaceae; genus Roseiarcus. Next base: position 25,205 of record CAWDKC010000038.1, on the reverse strand, counting down.
CGAATGCATCTTTATTCATTTCCGTCCACGCTGACGCACTGAGCGACGACGCGAGCGTCAGTGGCTCGACAGTCTATACTTTGGCCGATAGCGCTTCCGACGCGGAGGCCGCCCGCATCGCGGCTCGCGAGAACGCGGCCGACAGGACCCCCCGCGTCGGCAGTCGAGCGGACAATCCGGATGTCACCGGGATTCTGTTCGATCTTAAGCGTAGAGAGACTCGGACTTACGACCACATCTTCTCGCGGGGTCTCGTCGACAGCCTGCGAGGCGCCACGAAGCTCAACCACAACCCAGAACGCTCCGCAGGTTTCGTCGTGCTTAAGGCGCCGGAGTTTCCCTCGGTCCTCGTGGAACTCGGCTATCTTTCAAACGCCCAGGATGTCCAATCCCTTTCCTCCGCGGAGTGGCGGGCCAAGGCGGCGGCCGCCATGGTGAAAGCCATCACTGCGTTCTTTGCCGGAAACGGAACGCCGGACAACGGCCCATCGGCGGAAAGCGGCGTCGCGTCTACAGTCGTTCACGCTGCGGCGCCCCTGGCGCATTAGGGCTTGCGCGCGGCTCTCGCTCCGGGGTAATGGCGCTGGGGTTGCGGCGCGAGATGGGTCGTTCATAGATTAGACTTATTCGAACACGACATGGTGAATTGCCGAAACGCATCCGATTCTCACCCAGAACCGCGGATTGAAGAACCTCGGCGCAGAAGTGTCTTAGACTTCGCGCCTTCGAGGCGCCGAAATTTCAGTTCGGCTCGTCGACGCGAGCGCTCGCCGCCGGGCGCCATGAGAGGTTGTGATCGAGAGATGCGCGGGATAGCTCGTGTTCTTGGCTTCATATTCGCGACCGGCGCGTTGTTGTTCGTGGTGGCGGCGACGATTTTCGCAGGCGTCATATGGAAATATGAGCAAGACCTCCCCGATTATTCTGTGCTCAAGAACTACGAGCCGCCGGTCATGACCCGCGTCCACGCGGCTGACGGCAGCCTGCTCGCCGAATATTCGCGTGAGCGACGCCTCTATCTCCCGTCGGATGAAATTCCTGACTTGGTCAAACATGCCTTCATCTCGGCCGAGGACAAGAATTTCTACAGTCATTGGGGCGTCGACCCCGAGGGGATCGTGCGCGCCGGCATCGTTTACATGCAGGGCTCGCGCCACATTCAGGGCGCCTCGACCATCACCCAGCAAGTAGCCAAGAACTTTCTGTTGAACTCAGACCGGACCTTCGATCGCAAGATCCGTGAGATCTTGCTGAGCTTGCGGATAGAATCCGCCTATTCAAAGGACAAGATTCTCGAGCTTTACCTCAACGAGATTTATCTCGGCCTTTCCAACTACGGCATCGCCGCCGCGGCGCTCAATTATTTCAACAAGTCTGTGCACGAACTGACTATCGCGGAAGTCGCCTACCTGGCGGCGTTGCCGAAGGAGCCAAGTGCGCTCAATCCGTTTCGCAATCACGACCGCGCCGTAGAGCGGCGTAACTACGTCATCGGGCGCATGGAGGAGGACGGCTACATCACCGCCAAACAGGCGAGCGAGGCTCGGGCGGAGCCGTTGGTCGTCAATCCGCGGGTCCTTACCCCGAATTCGATCGCTGCGGGATTCTTCGCGGAGGAAGTCCGGCGCGAATTGCAGGAGCGGTACGGCGAGCAGAAGCTCTACGAGGGCGGCCTTTCGGTTCGCACGACGCTCGACCCGAAGATTCAGCTCATGGCGCGTAAGGCGCTTGTCGATGGTCTTGTCCGCTATGACGAGGCCTACGGCTGGCATGGCACTCTTAAGACGATCGACATCAGTCAGGATTGGGGCGTCCCTCTGGCCGACATTCCAGCATACGGCGACATCAGGCCGTGGGTCCTCGCGGTGGCGCTTGACGTCAGCGATACGGCCGTCCGGGTCGGTCTTCAGCCGGAGCGGGACAAGTCTGGCGCGGTCGTCGCCGATCGTCGGACGGGCGTGGTCACGCCCGAGGGGACGCGCTGGACGGGCCGAAGGCCAAAGGGCCTGGTCAAGCCGGGCGACGTCTTTTATGTCGAGCCTATCCCTGGCCGCCAAGGCGAATATCGGCTGCGCCAGATCCCGGAAGTATCCGGCGCCGCCATCGCGATGGATCCCTTTACCGGCCGCGTGCTCGCGATGGTGGGCGGATTTTCGTTCGACGAGTTCGGAATTCAATCGAGCCACACAGGCCCAACGACAACCTGGCTCGTCGTTTAAGCCTTTCGTCTATGCTGCGGCGCTTGATAACGGGTACACGCCGTCTTCGACCCTTTTGGACGCGCCGGTCACAATCGACGACGGCAGCGGTCAATTCGTGGACTTCCGGCGAACTTCGAGGGCACGTCGGGCGGAGCACACACGTTGCGGTTCGGCGTCGAGCATTCGATCAATTTGATGACGATCAGGCTTGCGCGCGACATCGGCATGCCGCTGGTCGTCGAATACGCCAAGCGTTTCGGCATCTACGATAACCTGCCGCCGTTCCTGTCGATGTCGATCGGGGCGGGCGAGACGACCGTGCTGCGCATGATCACCGGCTACTCGATGTTCGCCAATGGCGGCAAGCGCGTGAAAGCGACGCTGATCGATCGAATTCAGGACCGCTGGGGCAATACCATCTATAAGCACGACGAACGGGTCTGCGAGGGATGCGACGCCCCGACGTGGCACAATCAACCTGAGCCAACTTTGATCGACAAACGCGAACAAGTGATCGATCCGCTCACCGCCTATCAGGTGACCTCCATTCTGGAGGGCGTCATTCAGCGCGGCACCGGCATCGCGATCAAGGAAGTTGGCAAACATCTCGCCGGCAAAACTGGCACGACAAACGATGCGAAGGACCTCTGGTTCGTCGGCTATTCGCCGAACCTCGCCTTCGGCGTGTTCATGGGCTACGACAAACCTCGTTCTCTTGGCGGCAGCGCGCAGGCCGCGCTCTACACCGCGCCCATCTTCCGCGACTTCATGAAAATGGCGCTCAAGGACACTCCCGATACGCCATTCCGCATTCCGCCTGGAAATTCAGCTTATTTCGGTCGACGTTCATTCCGGCATGCGCTCGACCGGCCCTGGTTCGATCATGGAGGCGTTCAAGCCCGGCACCGGGCCGCCTGACTCTTGTATGGCGGCGGGTGGGGAGAATCCGCTCAAACCTCGTCGCGAAGCGAACGATCGATCGGGTCCGGAACCGGCGGGCTCTATTAACGGAGCCAGGTTTTATCGCGACGATTGAGACGGCCTCTGGGCTGGGTCATTTGCCTTAACTTCGTTGGTAGAATCATGCGCGCCGAAGCCGAACAGTTGGTCGAATTCGATCAAGCAGTCCATGGGACTGCTGAGGAGGCATCTTTGACGTCGACGCCGCTCAGCGTCGCCTAGGCGAACTCAACGCCAAATCCGAAGACCCGAGCCTCTGGAACGATCCCGAAACCGCCGAAAAGGTTATGCGCGAGCGCACCATGCTGGAGGCCCGGCTGGGCTCGCTCAAGAAGATCGAGCACGACCTCGACGATGCCACGACATTGGTCGAGCTTGGAGAAGCTGAAGGCGACGAGGCGACGGAAACCGAAGGGATCGCCGCGCTGAGGGCGCTGAAAGCCGAGGGCGACCGGCGCCAGCTCGAGGCGCTGCTTTCCGGCGAGGCGGACGGCAACGACACCTACGTCGAAGTGCATTCGGGCGCGGGCGGCACCGAAAGCTGCGACTGGGCGCGCATGTTGTTCCGTATGTACGTGCGTTGGGCGGAGCGTCGGAAGTTCGAGGTCGAGCTTGTCGAAGAGACGGACGGCGATGAGGCTGGCATCAAGTCGGCGACGATCATCGTCAGGGGCCATAACGCGCATGGCTGGCTGAAGACGGAGTTGGGCGTTCATCGGCTGGTGCGCATTTCCCCATTCGATTCCAATGCGCGCCGCCATACGAGCTTCGCCTCGGTTTGGGTCTATCCGGTCGTCGACGACCGGATAAAGATCGAAGTCAACGAGAGCGATTGCCGGATCGACACGTATCGCGCCTCCGGGGCCGGCGGGCAGCACGTCAACAAGACCGAATTCAGCGGTGCGCATCACCCACTTGCCGACCGGCATCGTCGTCGCCTGCCAGTCGGAGCGCTCGCAGCACAAGAACCGGGCGACCGCCTGGAATATGCTGCGGGCTCGGCTCTATGAGCGGGAGCTCAAGGCGCGTGAAGATAAGGCCACCGCCGACGCGGCGTCCAAGACCGACATTGGCTGGGGACACCAGATCCGCTCGTACGTGCTGCAGCCCTATCAGATGGTGAAGGACCTTCGCACCGGCCACGTGTCTGGGTCGCCCGACGATGTGCTCGACGGGGATCTCGATCCGTTCATGGAGGCTTCGCTGGCTCAGCGCCTGTCAGGACGAACTGTCATGGTCGAGGACGTCGAATAAGGTCGAGAGCGCGATCTGTTCGTGGTTGCAGCCTGAGGCAAGCGCACAGCATCGCGGCGAAGCGATTCAGTAGAAGCGAGTAAACGCCGTTAAGCGTGAGTAATATATTAGCGTTACGCCGTGTGAACGAATTTTCGCGAGTTCGACGCTTTTTGGGATTCAGCGAAGGCGACGTCGTCGGGCAGAGCCTCGCGAGCCGGTTCCATGAGACGAAGGGAATCATATTTTCCGCGATTCGAGGCGCCCTAAAATGCAGGTGACCCCATGTTTTTCCGTAGGTCACGGATGACCGGGCGCTCTCACCCCGCCCTCCTGGGTCTCCAGGTCAGTTGCGGATTTCTCCAATCGATCCCTTCGAGCCTATAGGCCATCTGAGCCGCCGAGATCGAAACGACGCCTTCGCTCGCCGATGGCCAGATGAACTGCCCCTGTCGAGCCGCTTCGCATAGAGCGATAGCCCAAGGCCGTCGTGCCAAAGGACCTTCGCCAGATCGCCTCTTCGACCCCGAAAAACGTAGAGATCGCCGGCATGGGGATCACGCTTCAGCCGCTCCTGGATCTGAAGCGCAAGCCCCTGCATGCCGCGCCGCATGTCCGTGTGGCCGTCGCGATCCCGACCCGGCATCCCGAGGGAATTGGGATCACGATCGCAGCGCCTTCAGAGTTAGCCGAAATCAGCGCCGAAGATGCGCCAGCGCAGATCCGAACCCGCGCCTCTTTCACGTCGACAACGATTAGGCCGGGCTCGGAAGAGGGCGCCGCCGTCGGAGAGGATGCAGCAACTGCACCCTCGATCAGCACGGGCGCGAAGCCAGAAACCTGCGCTGCTTTCCGCGTTTCCCATGTCCCGCGCTATGCTTGGAGAAAGGTCCTGAGGTCCCGCATGAGCGAATTCGATGGCATCGTTTTGAAAGAGATGGAGCGCGGACCTGGGACGGTTTGGGATGTCGATTTGCGATTTGAGTAGAGTGTCCGAAACATTATGGAAAATTTGCGGGTCACCCCGTGCGGTTTGTCTACAGGATCTCAACTCCTGCCCAGAGGACCTAACAGGCTGTTGAAAAAGTCCACCGAGCACGGTCGTAACCGGGAACACAACGGAATCCAAAGGAGTCCGGAACGGAATCGCACTGCGGCGGAAATGAGTTTTTCAACAGCCTGCTAAAGGCGAGAAGCGCCCCGCCGACGTGATCGGCAACGCCGTCAAAGTCATGCGCGTCACGACGGGCGAAGAACTGAGGCTGGCCTTCGAATAGTGAGGTTCCACAGCGTCGGCCCAACGACGGCGATGTAGATCCTCGCCCTTTGTATCGGGGCCCGCGAGGACCTGCTGGTCAATTCCAGGAAGGGAAGCATTTCTTTGACGCAACCTCCACGCCTGTGCAGTCAAATATTCGATAGTTTGTCTCGCGCTCAAGGGATATATGTGCCGCCAAACTCCAAGTCTCTTCCAATGTTCCGTGCCAATACAGCGTTCCGATGTGCCCATCCCTTTCGAAAACGACTCGGTAATTCATGATAGGCGCGGGCATGACCAATTCCTCGGGGAATGTCTCGCTTGGGCTGCACCGCGAAGCCTTCGCCCAAGGACGGGACTGCCGCCATCAATGACCCTAAATGTGCCGGCCGCGAGTATGTTCCAATACTGGCTGTGTCGCCGCTCATGGGCCTTGATCGTCAAGAAATCCCTGCTTCAAGCGCCAAACTTCTGCTATTTCAGGCTCGGGTGAATCGCGCGGAGCGGGCGTTGAAAATCGAAATGGCCAGCCTCTTACCAGCCTTGATGGTCTGCTTACGCTGCGACCCTCGTCCCTTCCCCGGGCTTTGCTCCCGGTCGACCCGGCGGGCCGCGCCCGCTGGACGCTGGAACTGCTGGCGGACACGCTGGTCAAGGTGACGACCCACGAGAGCCTGTCGCGCGAGACGGCGCCTCGGCGTCTGGCCGAGAACAAACTCAAGCCGTGGCGCAAGGACATGGGGTGCAGTCCCCCCCTCGACGCGGATTGCGTCGCCCGCATGGAGGACGTGCTCGATCTCCACGCCCAAGCGCCCGACCCGAAGCGGCCCGTGGTTTGCTTCGACGAGAGCCCGATTCAACTCATCGGCGAGACCCGCCTGCCGATCCCGGCCAAGCCGGGACAGATCGAGCGCTACGACTGCGAGCACCGGCGCAACGGCACGGCGAACCTGTTCGTCTTCTCTCGACGTGAACCGCCCCGGGCGCAAGGTGAAGGTCGCCGAGCGGCGCGCCGCAGAAGACTTCGCGACCTGCATGGCGAGAACTCGCCGAGGTTCACTATCCCGAGGCGGAGCGCATCCTCGTGGCGCTCGACAATCTGTCGACCCATTCGCTCGGCGCCCTCCACCGGACCTTTCCGGCCAACGAAGCCCGACGGGTGCTGCCTCGACGGGAGTTCCACTATGTCCCCAAGCACGCAAGTTGGCTGAACAGGGTGGAGATCGAGATCGGCGTCCTGGCTTCCCAATGCCTCGACCGGCGCATCGAAAGCTACGCGCGCCTCGTCGCCGAAACCGCCGCTTGGGAGAAGCGACGCAACGCCGAGCGCGCCCGCATCAAGTGGATGGCCACAACCGAAAAAGCGCGCGACAAAATGGGCCGCGCTTATCCGAAGCCTGCATGCGCATCAGGCTGACGTCAAAGAGTCAAAACCTCTGTGCCGAGGTACGAGCCTCAAAAACCTCGCCTGCCTGCTTCAGACCCAAGGCGATCTCGCCGGCGCGCGCCCGCTCTTTGAACGGGCGCTGGCCATCCGTCGAGACGCTGGGCCCCGAGCACCCTGACACTGCCGCGAGCCTCAACATCCTCGCCCGCCTGCTTTGGGACGAAGACAACTTCGCCGGCGCGCGCCCGCTTTTAGAGCGGGCGCTGGCGATCCGCGAAAAGGTGCTGGGCCCGGAGCACCCCGACACCGCCATCAGCCTCAATGACCTCGCCAGCCTGCTTCAGGCCCAAGGCGACCTCGCCGGCGCTCGCCGCCCGCGCCTTGAGCGGGCGTTGGCGATCCGCGAGAAGGCGCTGGGCCCCGAGCGTCCGGACACTGCCAAGAGCCTCAACATCCTCGCCCGCCTGCTTCAGGCCCAAGGCGACCTCGCAAGCGCCCGCCGCTCTTCGAGCGGGCGTTGGCGATCCGCGAGAAGGCGTCCGGCCCCGAGCATCCCAGCACTGCGGTGAGCCTCAATAACCTTGCCAGCGTGCTTCGGGCCCAAGCGAACTCGCCGGCGCGCGCTCGCTCTTTGAGCAGGTGGTGGCGATCTCTGAGAGTTCTGTCCGAAGAGTTTATACGGGATTGCATAGCTTTCTCAACATGAGCCTGATGGAGGCGAGGCGCAGGAAAGCGAGCGCCTTGCTGTTGAGATTTTCCCAATCCTTGGCGAGCCTTCGGCATCGTCCGAGCCAGGCGAAAGTTCGCTCGACCACCCATCGCCTTGGCAGGACGACGAAGGCCTTCGCTTGATCGGAGCGCTTGACGATCTCGACGTTGACTTGAGCCATGATTTTCTTGAGGGCGGCGCGAAACAGCGGGCCTTGATATCCGCCATCGGCGTAGAGCTTCAGCAAGAACGGAAACATGCCGAACATTGTCGCCATGACAAGTGCGCCACCGTCGCGATCCTGGATGTCGGCCGCATGCACGATGGCGTGGATCAGCAGGCCTTGCGTATCGACGATAAGGTGACGCTTCTTGCCCTTGATCTTCTTGCCCGCGTCGTACCCCGGCGGATCGTGGGCCCCCCTTTTTCGGCGCTTTTGACGCTTTGGGAGTCGATCACGGCGGCTGTGGGACTGGCTTCACGTCCGATCGCCTCGCGACACTTCATGTAGAGTTCGTGATGGATGCGATCGAGCGTGCGGTCCCAACTCCAGAGATCGAAATAGCCATGCACCGTCGAGCGCGGCGGCAAGTCCTTGGGGATCGCGCGCCACTGACAGCCCGTGGACAGAACGTACATGAGCGCGTTTACGACCTCCCGAATATCGACAGTGCGCTTGTCGCCGCCGCGCTTGGCCGGCGGAATTAACGGCTCGACCAGCTTCCATTCTTCGTCGGTCAGATCGCTTGGATAGCGCAAACGATCGCGGTCATATCGCCCGCGATTCTCTGTCGTCCACATCCCCGGCTCCCCAAATCAGGCAGCCTCCCTTGAAATCACAAACAACTCACATGATTCAACATCTCAGCGGACAGACACTGAGGGACTTCACGGAGGATTGCGCTGAGAAGCGTGCGGCTGAACTCTTGGCCCGAGATAAGGACGACGAGGCCGCTTAGGTCTTTTTCCAACGCGCCGCTGCGCCCGCCACCGCGATTTCGTGCCTTTGCTGAGGCGATAGGGAGACGGCTCTCTTTCGTCCGCCCTTTTTACCCGCTTTGGCACGGATTCGGGCTTTCTCATCCGAATCCTCAATCTCGCCCGTCGCAATCTACCGATCATGACCGCACGGGCATTCACATCGGCGGGGCGCTTCTCGCCTTTAGGTCCAGTGGGCATCGTGGTCACTTTACCTGAATGTCGGCTTCTTGTTCCCATCCCTCACGCCAGAAATCATGATAGGGCGACTCTGGCGGATAGGGGTTGTCGCGGTCGATGTCCTTGCTATCGCGCCAGGCCTCTTGTCCCTTTTCAAACGCCCGATGATTTGCCCTATCCTGGTTTTCGCTCATGGCCTTCCTCATGCTTCCCGCTAAGCATACAACGGGACATCGGAGCGGCGCGAGCGAACGTCAAGCCTCTCAATTTTCAAACTGAGACACCACCCCCTTGCCGACCTTTGGACAGATCGCTCCGAAGATAGAGGCGGAAGCGGTTCGCTGATCTTTCGGGGCGCTCGGGCGGTACCACGCTGGGCCCAGCGGCGAGTGATCTTGTTCTTTTGGCCGATGCGGGCCTCGTCCGCGAACCAGACCTCTATGGCGCTTGGAGCGAGGCCTTTCTCGCGCGCGATCTGGTCCAGGCGGGCGGGGAGACTTTTTTAGAATGCTCGATCGCCGCTTCGGCCTGGGCATGATGGCGCAGACGCTGCCTGGAGCTTGCGATACCCCATGGCTGGCAGTTCCCGGCTCAGGGTCTGCTTGGCCACCGTGACGAGGAACGCCTCGAATATCCATTGGCACAGATCGACCACCCGCCACCGCACGACGCCATGGATAGCCGGTCGGCCCGCTCTCGATCATCGCCGCGAGCGCGGCTCGGTGCGTGTCGTTGAGCCGCGGCGGTTTCCGGGAGCCTTGCAGTCGATCAGCCCCTCCGGCCCATGGGCGTCGAATTTGACCACCCAATCGCGAACGATCTGAAGCGTAACGCCGCCGATCTTGGCCCCCGTCCTAGATCGCCGCCAGCGCCAAAAGCCGTCGCGCCTGCGGCCCGTCCTTGCTCTTCTTCGCCCACCCACGCAGAGCGGCAGTATCAAAATCAGCCCGAAGCGCAGTGGGCATGGCGAACCTCCTTCGTTCGCCACCTTGAATCAGACCCGCCCTGATTCGGAAATCCCACTCCGTGTCACTCTCAGAGGGCTGGAATAACTAGGCGCCGCCGCCATTTCGATCGCACGGTGGGCGCTCGCCATGCCCGCCTTGAGGTAATCCAGGGCGCGGCGCGCCACGTCTTCGCTGTCCTCGAATACGCTCCGCCAGACCGCGGCTTTGCCGGCGACAGTCGGGCTGCAAGTCGATGACGAGAAGGCTTCGAATGCAATCACGCCGTCATATTGCGCAGCCACAAGCGCCCGGAACACGGGAGCAAAGTCGATGCTCCCCGCATCGAGATAACCACGATGGTTTTCGTTGACGTGGAAATAGCGGAGACGAGAACCGCAGGCGCGGATCGCCGCCGCGGCGTCCGGCTCCTCGATATGCATGTGGAACGTGTCGAGATGAATGCCGACATTGTCCTCGCCCACCGCGTCGACGAAGCGGATCGCCTGGGCCGCCGTATTGAAGAGGTTCGAACTCGAAGCGGTTCACGACCTCGACCGCGATCGTCACGCCCTTGCCGCGAGCTTCCTTGGCCACCTCCCGGATGCCGGAGACCGCATTGCGGTAGCCAGCGTCGGTGGGAGGGACGAGGTACTTCTGCCAGGCTGAGGCGATCACGCCACACACGACCTTGCCGCCGATGAAAGCCGTTGCGTCCACGACCTTATGGAGCTGATTGATTCCTGCGGTCGAAACGGCTCGATCGGCGCTGGAAATGTCGGTTTCAGGCGTCAGCCCGAGGCTGACCGACGGAGTGAGTTTATTCTGCCGCAAGAGGTCGCGCGTGCGCACGAGATCGACCGACGCGGGATCGAAGATTGGCGTCTCGATCACATCGTAGCCGATCGCCGCCGCTGTCCGGATCGCCTTTTCGGCGCCCGCTTCGTCCCAATCGGTGACGACAACCAGGGCATGCAGGCCAAACGCGTTCATTCCTATCTCCAGAGGTTCAGGCGAATTGAGCGGTCAAGAGGGCGTTCAGATGTCCAGAGCCTGGGGCAGGATGACGATGTCGCGGATCGTCACGTTCCTCGGCCGGGAGAGCATGAACATGACTGCGTCGGCGACTTCCTTCGCCTCCATGAGGCTGCCCGACGCGAGCGCCTCGTCGAGCTTCGCCTTCGGCCAGTCCTTGATCAGAGCGGTCACGACGGGCCCGGGCGCGACCTCGCCGACCCGGATCCCGTGCTTGATGACCTGGCGCCGGAGCGTATGGACGAACGCCGTGACCGCGAATTTCGACGCCGTGTAGATTGGCTCCCAGACGACCGGCACGAAGCCCGCGACGGAGCTCGTGACGATGATGTCCCCGGTCTTGCGCTCGACCATGTGGGGCAGAACCGCGTGAATCGTGCGGAAGACTGCGTTGATATTGAGATTGAGCATTCGATCCCACGCGTCGGGATCGCCCTCGACAACCTCGCCGCCGACATAGGCGCCCGCATTGGCGTGGAAAATGTCGAGCTGTCCGGTCTTTTCGAGGATCGAGGGCGCCATGCGCTTGACGCTCGACGGATCCAGAAGGTTGGTGACCACGCGGAATGGCGTCCTTGCCCAGTTCCGCGCACAAGGATTGCAGCTGATCCTCGGCGAAATCGACCAGCGCCACGCGCGCGCCCGCCTCGAGCATGGCGCGCGCGCACGCCGAGCCGATGCCGGACGCAGCGCCCGTGACCGCCGCCACCTTGCCGGAAAGACTGTCAGCCATTTCAACCCTCTTGGTCCGACCGCTCAGGCGCGGCCATGGGAGACGCGCGAGCGGCGGGCGAGAGAGTCGACGATGACTGCGACCGCGAGCACGCAGCCGGTGATCATGTACCGGAGCGACGACGACAGATCGAGCAGCGTCAGGCCGCTGGCGATGGACTGGATGACGATGATGCCGAGCAGCGCCGAATAGGCGCTGCCGCGGCCGCCGAACAGGCTGGTGCCGCCGATGACGGCCGACGCGATGGCGTTGAGATTGACGTCGCCCGTGCCGGCCTGCTGGCTCGAACTCGCAAGCCGGGCCGCAGCGAGGATGCCGCCCCCGGCGGCGAACGTGGCGCACAGGGCGAACGCGCTCATGTAGATCAGGGGAACGTTGATGCCCGCGCGGCGCGCCGCTTCCCGGTTGCCGCCGACGGCCGTCATCGAGCGTCCCCACTTGGTGCGCTTGAACGCATAGTTCATGGCGATGACAAGCCCGACGAACAGGCCGAACATCCACGGGACGCCTCGGGAGGCGTTCAGGTAGGAGGTCACCGCCTCGAGGACCGCGATCGTCACGACCGCCTGAATGGCCAACCCGCTGAGCGACCGCGAGGAAAGACCAGCCGCTTTGCGCCGCTGCGCGCTGCGATAGCCAAAAAACAGGATCAGGAGGCCCGGCAGGGCGGCGAGCGCATGCGAAACCCAGGCGGGCATCACCAGCGTCTGGCCGAAATTCACCAGCGGCGAGCCATAGGGCAGGTTGATCGATCCCGTCGGCCCGAGGATGTAGAGCTGGAGGCCGAGGAACGCGAGCAGGCCCGACAAAGTCGAGACGAAGCTCGGCATGCCCGAGCCGGTTGAAGAGCAGCGCATACATGCAGCCGATCAGGCAGCCGACGACGAGCGCGGCGAGGATCGCGAGGACGACCGGCCAACCCAGCTGCACCCAGAGAACGCCCAGGATCGCCGAGGAAAGCCCGCTCACCGAGCCGACGGAGAGATCGATCTCGCCGACCAGCAGCACGCAGACGATGCCGAGCGAGATGACGCCGGTGGTCGAACAGTCGAACAGCATGTTCACGAGATTGTTCGGCGACAGGAAGACCGGATTGAGCGTCTCGAAGATCGTCCAGATGACGATGAGGCCGACCACGACGGGCAGCGAGCCCAGGTCGCCGGCCCGGACGCGATCGAAGAAGGCTTTGACCGACCCCAGAAGACCGCTTCGATCTTCGAGCCGCTCGTCGCCGCCGATCGAGCAGCGTGGGTCCTGGCTCCGTGGTCTGGCTCACGACAGCGCTCCCGGGAGCGTGGCCCCTCGCTTCGGCTGTTCGCTGCGTTCGGCGCGACACCGCGTTGTCGTCGCCGCCGGTGATCGCGGTGACAAGCTCATGATTGGACGCTGACGGCAGGAAGACGCCATTGTTGCGGCCGAGGCGCAGCACCACGATCCGATCGGCCACCGCCCGCACGTCTTCCATGTTGTGGCTGATCATCACGACGCCCAGTCCGCGGTCGCGAACGCGCTCGATGAGGTTCAGCACCTCGGCGGTCTGCGCGACGCCGAGCGCTGCGGTCGGCTCATCGAGCAGGATGACGCGCGGCTGCATCAGCAGCGAACGCGCGATCGCCACCGTCTGGCGCTGACCGCCGGAGAGCGAGGCGACCGGCTCGCGCACGCTCGGAATGCGCGCCGAGAGTTCGCTGAGCAGGGTCCAGGCGCGAACCTCCATGGCGACTTCATCAAGCCGATAGGGTTCGAGCTCACGGCCGAGAAAGATATTGGCGACCACGTCGAGGTTCTCGCAAAGCGCGAGATCCTGGAACACCGTTGCAATGCCGAGCCGCAAGGCGTCGACCGGGCTCGCAAGCGTGACGGGCTTGCCCTCGAACGCGATCGAGCCGGAGCTCGGCGGATGGGCGCCGGCGAGGATCTTGACCAGCGTCGATTTCCCGGCGCCGTTGTCGCCGACAAGGGCGACAATCTCTCCGCTGCGAATGTCCAGATCGACGTCGGTCAGAGCGGAAACGGCGCCGAAATTCTTCGACACGCTCCGAAGGCTCAACACCGCCGTGGGGTCCGGCGCCGATATCGCAGCAGGTTCGGCCATGGTGTCCGTGGGAATAAGAGGTTCAGGCGGGACGTCCGGTCGCCGGAGAGGTCGGCGGCCGGACGGGCTCAGTCCGATCCTAGCAAGAGTCGAATCGGGCGGCCTAGGCGCCCGCGCCCGTGGCGTTCACTCGATGCCAAGCTGCTTGCAGCCCTCCGCGTATCGGCCGGTGCAGAGCTCGGCGGCGGTCTGGATCTTCTTGTCGATGATCTCCGCCTTCAGGTTCTCCCGGGTGACGACGGCCGGCGTGAACAGCTTCGAGGGCGTATTGTAGAGCGTCGTCTCCGCCTTCGGCGTCTCGCCTTTCAGGAGTTCCACGGCCACGTCGGCGGCGGCGCCGGCGACGATCTCGCTCGGCTTCGAAATCGTGTTGTACTGGTCGCCTGCGATGATGAGCTGAAGCGCCGCGATCGTGGCGTCATTGCCGGTCACCGGGGGCACCGGATTGACGCCGGCCGCCTTGAACGCTGCGATGGCGCCGCCCCCGGTCCCGTCATTCGCCGCGACGACGCCGACGATCTTGCCGCCGAAGCGCGCGATCTGTCCGGCCGCCCATTGCTGGGCATTGGTCGGCAGCCAGTTCGGCGTGTCGTATTCCGCGAGCGTCTTGTACGGGCCGGTGGCCAGTCCCTCGTGGATTCCCTTCTTGATCAGTCCCGCGGCCGCGTCGGTCGGCGAGCCGTTGATCTGGAGGACGCCGACGTCGCCGTCGGCGGACACGCCCTTCGACTTCAGATGCTCGACGAGCGAAGAGGCGATCGCCTTGCCGATCGCCTGATTGTTGAACGAGACGTAGAAGTCAGCCTTGGCGTCGGGAATGGGACGATCGTAGGCGATCACCTTCACGCCCTGGCTCTGGGCGTTGTGCACGAGCGACGCCGCGGCCGCTGAATCGACCGGATCGAGCACGATGACCTTTGCGCCCTGGGCGATGACCGAATTGAATTGCTGCTGCTGCTTCGCCGCGTCGGTGTCAGCGTTGAGATAGATCACCTTGCAGCTCTCGCAGAGCTTCTTCATCTCGGCGACGAAGCCCGGATGATCGTGCTCTTCATAGCGTGTCGAGCCCTGATCGGGCATCAGGAACGCCACCGTCGATCCCGAGATGTCGGCCGCGCGTGCGATCGTCCCGCTGGACGTCGCAAGAGCGATCGCCAGGACGGCTGCGCCGGTCAGTTTCGATGAATATTGGACCATTTGCGTCTCCTCCATGCAAGTTGATTGCCCTAGCAGAATTGTCTCGGGCCGGTTTTTGCAGTCGTGCGCGCCTTGCTTCATGTTTCGATCGAAGGTCCTCCCATTAAGCGGCGTGCGCTGGCGAGAAGTTATCCATGACGAGCCGTCTGAACTGCGACGGCGGCATGCTTTTCTCCGCGAGAAACTGCCGGTTGAAGTTGGACAGATTGTTGAAGCCGACCTCGAAGCAGATGTCGGAAATCTGCGCCCGCTCGTCGCTCATGAGCATCTGGCAGGCTAAGTTGATGCGCAGCCGCCGGATGTACTGGAGGAGCGACATGCCCGTATGCTTGCGGAACGAGCGCGAGAAAGCGCTCGGAGTCTGGCGGGCGATCGTGGCCAGATCGCTTTCGCTGAACGGCTGCGTCAGGTTCTCGCGGATATAGGCGAGCGCCCGATTCATGCCCGTCGACAGATAGCCCGACGGGTCCGGAAGATAGCTTTCGCTGGCGAGCATCTGTGGTTGGGTTTCGCGGCTCAAGGCGTCCATGATCGCCATGAAGAGCGTGACCCGTCGAAGACCATGGCTATCGGTGATCTCAGCGAGGAGCGGAAAAATCTCACGGCGCGTGCTCTGGCTGAAGAGCACGCCGCGCCGCCGAAAGCTTGAGAAGGGTCGAGATCGCGGCCATCTCGGGGAAGGTCTGGATGGTCCGTCCGATGAAGTCTTCGTCGAACTGGATAAATCGGCAGCGCAGCGGCACGGTCTGGCCGTTCGGAACGTCGCTGACCCAGTTGTGCGGTAAGTTGGGGCCGGTGAGGACAAGATTGCCGGGCTCGAACTCGCCGATGAAATCCCCGACGAAATACCGCCCCTTCGTCTCGACGATCTGGTGAAGCTCGAATTCCGGATGAAAATGCCAGCGGACCGTACGGAAGGGATACCCGTGCGCCATCACGGCGAAGGATTCACCCGGCCGAATCTGAACCAGTTCCAGATCGGGTCCCATGTTTTCCTCCCAACGCCTGTCATTTGAGATGACCAAGTTAGGTTTTTTGCAGGCGTATTCAACTTTTCTTGCACAAACGTAGCGCCGATTGATGGCGCCGGCTACCACAGCACGCGTCCCGGGCCGATACGATTTTGACCGGGGAATGTGGGAGCACCGCCGGTTGACGTGTCCGGCCGGGGGACGAGGCTTGTAGACCGCTAGCAGGCTGTTGAAAAACTCATTTCCGCCGCAGTTCGATTCCGTTCCGGACTCCTTTGGATTCCGTTGTGTTCCCGGTTAGGACCCGGCTCGGTGGACTTTTTCAACAGCCTGCTAGGGCTGTTGGGGTGAGTTGGTGGAATGAAGGATAGCCCGCTCAGTTGGACCGGGCGAGCTTGCCGAGGTTGTGTGCGGTGCAGATCAGCGCCCATTCGGCCTTTACTTTGTCGATGCCGCGTAACAGGAACTGTCTGAACCCTCTTGCCTGTTTGATCTGTCCGAACACCGGCTCGACCCCTTGCTGTCTGAGCCTGTAGCGGCTTCGCCACCCCGCGCGTTTCAGCTTGTCCCGCATGGCCTGGGTGAGCGGGCCGCCGTGCTTTCGTTCGGCCTGGGCGGGGGCTTGGCCCGACCCGTTGCGATGGAGGCGCCGATCCGGCGATCGGCCAGGGCGCCGAGGTTGAGCCTCGCTGCAGCAACCAGCATCGGCGGAAGCTTCCCTGGGCTTACGACCGAGGTTCTTTTGATCCCGTCCACGAGCGCAACGCGCTGGTCCTGATCGCTCATGCTCTGCGTCAGGCCGTGCGCCACGATGATCTGGGCTTGTGCATCGACGCCGGCCTGCGCGTTGTATCCCTGGATGGAGCCGTCCTTGGTCAAAAGCACGCGGCTTCTCGGGATCGGTGAAGTTTCGGCTCGCGTCTTGCCCTCGGGCTCCTGTTTAGGCGGCGTGGGCGTCTTGCCGTTCTGCTTCTCGCCCCTCGGCGATGCGCTTCTGTTCCGCCTCCTCCCGGCGCGCCCCGTGTCTCCTCCGCGGCGGCGGCTTTGGCTTCCGCCTCGGCTTTGGCCTCGCCGATCTTCTCGAGCCGCCTCTGCTTGTCGGCCACCCAATCGGGCGTCTCATCGCCGCGCTTCTGGCCGTAGAGCTTGTCCTCCTCTGCATCGGCGGCTTCGGCCGCGACCAGCCAGCGGTCGACCTCGGCCTGAAGCTCCGCTTCCCGCTTCTTCATCCGCTCATCGCTCATCGCCTTGGACTTCGAGGCGTTCGCTTTGATCTTTGCGCCGTCGGGCGCCACGCGCCCGAGCTTCACCAGGCCCGCCTTTTCCGCAAGCTTCAGACCTGCACAAATAAACCAGCCAGCGCCTTCAGACGCCGCTTGCGCAAGTCCGAGATCGTGCGCAAGTCCGAGATCGTGCGCAAGTCCGGTGGATCGCCCGCCACGATCATCATGAAGTCCGCCCGCTCCATCGTCGCCCTGGCGATCCGCCGCGACGAATAGAGGCCGCTCGCGCAAGACTGCAACAGCAGCGCCGTCATCATCTGCGGGTCGAACGGCGGCTGGCCGAGCCCGCTCGCGTAGCTGCCGGCGATCGCGCTCAGATCGAGGCTCTCTCTGACGACGGAAACAATCAGCCGCGACAGATGGTCCGCAGCCACGTAATCCTGAACGCTCGGCGCCAGCAGATGCGTCTCGTCAATCTTCCACGACCGAAAGTGCGATCCGAATGGAAGGGGTCATAATCGAGAGCCGAGCGCCCGACCTGAGCGCGGCAAAGGCGCCCGAGCCCCTGCTATTCGGGGTCCACATGTTTGCTGATAGACACGCTTTTGTTTTATCGCCACGTTGCCATTTAGAAACTGGAAAACAATGTCGCCGTGAACCGGCGCTCAATGTCATTTCTGTTTTGAATCAAATGCCTGTCGCGCGCGACATCGGGGGGCGACACGTGGGGTCCAATTCGATCGAACTGAGTTTTCACGCCTACGCGCCTCCTCAACAGCGTGTCAAGGACAACGTTGGCGGCGCTTTCGTTCGGCTTCGCGCTCGGCGTCGCTTTGCCCCACGGGGCGAGCGCGGGCGCCGTAAGCCCAGTTCAAACCTTGACGTATACTCTTGGAATGCTCAACCCGATCACGTTGGGGGCGGGAACCAACATCGACGCCGTCAGCCCCTCGAACGCTGGGGTCTATGGCGGCTCCAGCACGCCCTGGAACGGCACCAATTATGGCAAGATCGGGGGACCGTCGGGGGGATTCTATCTCAAGTCATTGGGCAGCACGGTAACGAACTGGGGTGCAATAGGCGGAAATGACGGCGTGGGTCCACCTCCCGAACGGCGGCACCGTGACCAATGAGAGCAGCGGGTCGATCAGCGGCTACGCCGGCGTTTTTGTCGGAGGCAGCGCAGGCGCAGTAACAAATGCGGGCTCGACCACCGGACGCGAGATCGCGGTACTTGTCGCGTCGGGCTCGTTCATCAACGAATCGGGCGGAACCCTTGGCATCTCGGGGGCTTCCGCGCTCACTGTATACGTCGGAAACGGTGGCTCGGTGACTAATGCGGGCACGATTTTCGGCGGCGGCGGCTCTTTGGTCGGCGACGTCTCGGTGACCGGCGGCACGATGAAGGCCGGCGGTGGGCCTGGCGATTCGCTCAAATTCCTTGGCAATTTTTCGCAGACAGGCGGCCAGATCGTCTTCGAGATCGACCCCAGTAAGGATGGCGGCTTTCTGGAGACGAGCCTGTCCTTCGACCGGAGCTTCGAGATCGGCATTACCGATACCACGTTCGTCTTCGATTTCATGGCAGGCACCAACGCACGGGAGTTCATCGCCGACGGCCTCTTGAACCTCAATACGTTCCTTGGACTGACCGGCGGTGGCACATTCTGCACCGAATTGAATGGGTTCTGCAGGACAATCAGCTTCGCGAACAACGTCCCTGGGCTGACGATTATGGGATTCGACCCCATCACGGGGGCTATCGATCCAACGATCGACGCCATGTCGCCGCGAGCGGTTCCCGAACCCTCAACTTGGGCGCTGCTCGCGACCGGAATGCTCGGCCTCGGCGGCCTGAGGCTGTTCCGCCACACGATGGCGAGGCGGGTACCCAAGCACTGGTTTCGGATGTCGAGTCAGAGGCGCGGTGTCATGGCTCGCGCCCGCCAGAATGGCTTCGAACAGGCCGGAAAAGACGCGGAAATCGCGCGCTCGGTTGGCATCGGCGAAGGTCAAGCGCTTCGGCGCGACCGCGCCGCAATGATAGAGCCGGCCTTGATGGCTCGCCATCGCCGCTTCGATCTCGCGCAACGATGCTGCGCCGCTCAGTTGCGCGAACAGGAGCGGTCAGGTGCTGGCGCGAGGTGAAGCTGCGCGCCCCCTCGTCGCTCCCATGCTTTTGCCGACACGCCGGCGCGTCGTGCGGCGCAAGAACACGCGGCGACGAAGAACCTTCATCCGCCGCTATTCGCAAACTGAGGGTGCACGACGCGGAGTTCTGGCCGCTGCGCATCGTCCCACCCGAACCTGACGACGACTGACGTTGCGTCGGTAGTCACAGCGCCCATCGCGCGCAACTTCGAGACGTTGACCGTCTCTAAATTGTCCTGAAATGTCGTTGACATTTTTGATAGGCCTAGCAGGCTGTTGAAAAAGTCCACCGAGCACGGTCGTAACCGGGAACACAACGGAATCCAAAGGAGTCCGGAGTCGAAATCGCACTCGCGGAAATGAGTTTTTCAACAGCCTGCTAGGCGCTCTCGATTTAACCCGCGCAGACGCGGTGGCCATACGTGAAGCTGCTTTTGCCGCTGCGCCGAACTCGGATACGCGCACGGTATTTTCTTCTAGGGGCTGTCGCAGATCGGGTTGGCTAGGTCTTGAGTTTGGCCCAGCGTTTGAGGGTTCGCAATTGCTGACTGGGCGTTCTGGAGTTGAAGCGAAATTCGGTCTCCTTGAGGAAGAGGGGAAAGTGGGCTTTCCGGAATGCCGTTGTATCGGCTGAGGGTGCGCTTGGCCTGGTTCCAGAAGTTCTCGATTTCGTTGATGTGGTTGGTGGCGATCGAGAACGTAGGCGTCTGAGTGGTCGATCCTGTGGTGGTGGAACTCAGAGACGTCGAGAATGTCATAGGCGGGATAACTATCAGTATAGACAATCGAATCAGGAACGATTCTCTGCCGGATGACGGGAAGGAGCGTGTCTTTGCAGACGTTGGGGATCATCACGGTGTGGACCTTGCCGCCGCGCCTGAGGATGCCGAAGACGGGGACCTTCCCGGCTGCGCCGCGCCCGCGTTTGCCTTTCCGAACGCCGCCAAAATAGCTTTCGTCCACCTCGACGAGCCCTTCGACCGGCAGGCTATCCTCCAATCGCCTAGCGATGATCTGACGGAACCGATGAAAGAAATAGGCGGCCGTCTTGCGATTGACGCGCACCAAATCCGCCGCGCTCCGAGCCGTCACCCCTCCGACAAAAAACTCCGCCAACCGATCCTGCGTCTCTTTCCCTCAGACGACAACCCCTTATCCGCATTCCTCGATCCTAAATCCGCTACGGATCTCGGGACAGCCCCTCTTCTATATCAATATCGTTGTCTAACAGACAAAAGTTGGGCATGCGTTTTACCCCCGCGCGATCAAGTGCGCTCAGCGACGTTCCGCCCCGCCGTGTCATTCGCAATCAGTCCACGGATTGTGCTACGAACTAAGACGGGACTGGGAAGGCGATTGCCGCAGCTAGGCAAGGCAGGAGAGATTTGTTGGACCGCGTCTCACCGGAGACTGGCGGGCGCATCGCGATCCTGCTTGAGCGCGTCGATGCCGCTATTGACCGGAAGGAATGGGACGAGGCGTTTAACGAGGTTTCACAAATTCTTGCGTTCGACCCGGATCATGCGGAAGCGCAGGGGCTTCTTGCGCATATCGAGCGGCGCCGGAAGAGGACGGAACTCCCCGTCGAGGCCCAGCGTCGTACGGTCACTGTAGTGTTTTGTGATCTCGTCGGTTCGTCCAGAATGGCTGAACTCCTCGACCCGGAGGAGACGCAAGAGGTTCTCGAGCTGGTACCATCGGATCGTCGGCGAAGCGGTCACCACCGCCGGCGGGCTGATCGCACGCTTTATGGGCGACGGCGTTCTGGTTTATTTCGGCTATCCTGACGCGACCGAAGAAGCGCCGCGCCAGGCCGTTCACGCCGCACTGTCGATCATTCAGCAGACGAAGGAGCGGCGCTTCGACATCAAGGACACCTACGGCGTCGAGATCGATATCCGCATTGGAATCCACACGGGCTTGGCCGTCATCACCGAGATGGGCGGCGGCAATCGACGGGAGGTCGCCGACATCGTCGGCGAAACGCCGAATATCGCGGCTCGTTTGGAAGGGCTCGCCGATCCCGGGACCGTATTGATCAGCGGCGACACCTATGGGCTTGTGACGGGATATTTCAAAACGCTCGCTCGCGGCCCGCAGCAACTCAAGAACATCTCCCACGCGATCGCGACCTTTCAGGTCGTCGACGTGACCGGCGCCACCTCCCGCGCCGAAGCGCGCCGGAGTTCCTCCTGCCGGTCGAATGCCGCTGGTAGGCCGTTCGGTGGAACACAGGAAGCTGGAGGCGATCCGCGACGAAGTTGTTGCTGGCAAAGGAAGGATGATAGTGATTTCCGGCGAGGCCGGCGTCGGCAAGTCCCGGCTGTGGAGCTGGCGATGACCCAAATGACAGCTGGCTGGCCAGTGCTCAGTGCCGGCTGCGCACCCACACGCAATCGACCCCACTGCATCCGCTCCGCCGGCACCCTTACCAGCGGCGGGCGAATAACCCTTCATGCTGCGCTAGGCGTTCGGGCGGGTGACTATGGCTCGACGGCCGCAGAGCGAGAGGCTTTGCTGAATGCTGCAGTTCGCCGGGTGCTCGACTTTGCGGGCGAAACACCCGCTCTGCTCGTTCTGGAGGATATTCACTGGTCAGACCCTTCGACTTTGGAGTTCCTGGCTCGCCTGACAAAACGGGTCGCCGAGAAATGTCTTCTGGTCATTGTCACCCTCAGGCCCGAGCTTCGGCCTGAGTGGTTCGCGCACGCCTCGGTCGAAGAGATATTCGTCCAGCCGCTCGAACGCGACCTTGTTCTCCAGATGATCCGCAATATCCTGCTTAACGATGCGGCTCCATCGCCAAGGTTTTTGGACTGGCTGGTGGATCGCTCGGGCGGCGTGCCGCTCTTTGTTGAGGAGCTGATCCGGACGCTTAGTGAGAGCGGCCGACTCACCCAGGCGCTAAGCGGTCCGTTCGATCTGGACGCCGACATCCCTCTCACGCTGCAAGGCGTACTGACTGGTCGTCTCGATCGTTTGGGTCCCGCCAGAGAGTCGCGCAGGTCGCCTCAGTGATCGGTCGGGAATTCGATGTCGGATTGTTGGAACGGGTCGTCGGTCTTGACGACGCTCGCCAGCGTCGCGATCTGGACGATCTGATCGCCGCGGGCCTGGTGCTGCCCTCGCAACAGGCCGACCAGCTGAAGTTCAAGCACGCGCTCATCCGCGACGCCGCGTATGGATCGATCCTGCGCACGACGAGACGGTCCATTCACGCGGCAATCGCGAATGCCTTGCCACAGCACTACACCGAGATCCTCGAAAGAAGCCCGGAAACCGTCGCCGGGATTCATCTGTTCGAGGCGCAGCGTTTCGAAGAATCGGCCGATTTGTTCGCCAAGGCGGCGCGCTCGGCGGCCACCCGGTCGGCCCACTCCGA
Source organism: uncultured Alphaproteobacteria bacterium (assembly GCA_963802615.1). GTDB lineage: Bacteria > Pseudomonadota > Alphaproteobacteria > Rhizobiales > Beijerinckiaceae > Roseiarcus. The sequence goes on along the minus strand of CAWDKC010000038.1, from coordinate 2,568 downwards.
GGCAATCAACCATGCAACGATGGCTCTCAAGGCGACCGCGACCCTATCCGACGCCGAAGCGCGGCGAAAGAAAGAACTGCGGCTTCGACTCCTTCTGGGCCCATCGCTGATCGCAGCGCGTGGATATGGTTCGGAGGAAGTCGGCGACAATTATCGCCGTGCATGGTCTCTGTGCGCGTCAGAAGCTGACAGCGCCGAGTTGTTCGACGCGGTGCAGGGCTTGACGGCCTACTTCCTGGTCACGGAGCAGATCGAAGAGGCCTACAGGCTAGCGGAGACCGCACTGGCATTGGCCGCAGGCGGTCGGATCACGATAGCTTCTCGGCCACGTCCGCCCTGGCTCGGCACGATTCGGTTCTTCAGGGTTTCGCGACGGAGGCGGCCTCAACGCTCGACAGCGCCATCCGCAAATATGAGGCGATCACGCCTGTCCGTCACCGAGTTGTCCATAGTTTGGATCCGGGCGTTCTAGCGATGTCGCATCGGTGCTGGCTCCACTGGCTGAATGGGGAGGTCATGGCCGCGCGCGCGATGGCCGAAGATATGCTGGCTCTGGCCGAGACGCTGGATCATCCGATCACCCGAGCGCACGCGATCAATTACGCCACCGGACTCGCCGTCTTTCTCGGCGACTACAGGCGGGCTAACGCGATGGCCCGCGAGGAAATTGAACTCGCGCGCGCGGCGAAGCTCCCACATTACGAAGCTTATGGAATGATTTTCCTTGGGCGGACTTTGCTGCAGGATAACGCGCAAGCAGCCATCGAGAACGTCCTCTCTGGGCTAGCGCTTCGGAAGTCGACCGGCGCGCTCCTCGCTCTACCCTTACATCAAGGTCTACTGGCGGAAGTGCGGCTCGAGATGGGTGCGACCGACGCTGCGGCCCTCGCCGTATCCGCTGGGCTCGAGGTGGCCCAACGCAGCGGTGAGCGCTGGTGGCTGGCAGAGCTGTACCGCTTGAGGGCCATCATTGACCATCGCGCGGGAAGGCCGGCCATCGAAGCGGCGCTCCGTTACGCGCATCGCGCAGCGTGCTGGACTTCGGCGTTCGCCATGTCGGCCACTCGCACTGCACTGAGCGCGGCCGAATTCTACCCCCGCTTGATCCCGATGACCCTCTTCATCTGCGCCATCACAAGCTTCTGATCGACGGGGACACATCGAGACGAACGCGCTGAAGCGGTTGCTTGGCTGATGTGACGAAGGATTGCCGCGCGAAAGCCGAATGAATTTGAGCCGGGACACTAGCGCCACCATAGAACCCCGAATGATCGAACGTCGAAGCGGTATCGAATAACAAAGGATCCAAAATGCGGGAGAACCTTAGGTCGCAGATCGCAGACATGCTCTGCGCGATCCGCGACAGGCACAATATCCGGCTCGGGGGTGGGGGCGCTGACGCGGTTACCAGCTGGTTCTTCGGTCCCAAGGGCGAGAACACCAGCTTCGTGCGGATCTGGCTAGTCGCGCGGTGGAGGCGCACCTCGATTTTCCGCCGCAATGTGTACCCGGACGATCCGATGTTCATCACGCCCGAGATGCAGGCGGCGCCTGAATATAAACGCTCGGTGAGCATAATTCGCAGCGACTTCGAGGATGTGCTGAAGGCGCTTCAGGAGTCGGGCGCGTTCTTCAGTATGCGTAGCCAGGGGCACATGCTTTGGGACGTCACGATCCCAAGCGTCGCAGGATATTTGGCGGCGATACTCTACAATCAGAACAATGTCGCTGCCGAGGCGTCACCAGTCACTACAATGATGGAAATTGCCGTCGGTGATGACCTCTGCCGCATGCTGGGCTTCTGGGGCCGTTCGAGATTCAGAAGAGGTCGGCGCGGACACAAGGCCGCGGGCCTGGGGTCACGTCACCTGCGACGGATCCATCGCTAATATGGAGGGGCTGTGGATGGCGCGGAACCTCAAGTTGTCCCGCCCGCCTTGCTTTCAGCGGCCCGAAACGTCGGGAAGGCGGCGCGATTCTCGGCCTCGAAGTGCCGCTCCTCAATGGGCAGAAGAAGGAATTTTTCGCGAACTGCAGCGCCTGGGAGCTCTTAAATCTGCCGATTGAGTTGGTCGCCAATCTTCCTGCGCTCGTCAAAGCGCAGACCGGCATCGATGAGATCCAAATGGCGTCCTTCATGGCGCCCTTCACCGTTTCCGCGCTCGGAATGGCGGGCGCTTGCCAGGAGTACATTTTCAGACACGGATTGAAGAATCTGCCTATCCTGACGACGCCCGCGACGAAGCATTATTCGTGGCCGAAAGCCGCCGCGCTCCTTGGGCTGGAACCAACCAGCAATGGGATGTGCATGTTGATCTTGATGCGCGCCAGGAGGTCGATCGCGCCAACCGGATGCACCGAGATACCAGCACGTTGCGCGCCTACTTGCAGAAGGCGCTCGACACCTTCACCCCGGTCATCACGGTCGTCGCCGTCATGGGTTCGACGGAAGAGAGCGCTGTTGATCCGTTGCATGACATCGTAGGGCTGCGCGACGAATTCCGGGAACGCGGTCTCGAATTCACCATTCATGCAGATGCGGCTTCGGGGCGGGTATTTCGCCTCGAT
>CAWDKC010000037.1:0-81680 GCA_963802615.1 uncultured Alphaproteobacteria bacterium | reverse complement strand
GACCTCGGCGATTTCGTCGACGCTCGCGCCCTCAAAGCCGTGTTCGAGAAAAACGCGGCCCGCCGCGTCGAGAATTCTCTCCTCGACCTGGCCGGCAAGTTCGCGCGGCGGGCGGCCGTAACGCACGACGCCCCGGGCGGCCTCACGTGTTTCCTTGGCCGCGTCCGCTTCCATCGCTCCTTCCCTTCCATCGGGCCTGTTCACGAAACGCAAGCCGCGGAGTTTCAGCCCTTGATTTAGGTCCGAAGTTTACCAAAGTAAATAGAACGGAACAGTTTCGTTTCGAGGGCGTTAGGGCGCTTGGGGGTCCACCAGCTGAGGGGCCACGTAGGAGGGGGTTCAAACCGTGCACGGCGCAGGAATCAGGAACCGAGGCGAGCAGATGTACAAGGTCGCGCCCGCGTCCGAGGCCGATTGGGACAAGATCTCGCCACCGCGCTCGGGGGGTTCAGCGAGCCCCAAGCGGGATATTATCTCCTTGCGCGCTCCGCCGCCCGCGGACGAACGTCCGGTCGAAATTCCGGAGCCTGACCGCCCTGCGGAGCCGGCCCAGAAGCCCGAGCGCCCGGCCGAACCCGCCTCGAACGAGAAGAAGCCCGGCGAAAAAGAGGAAAAGCCGCGCAAGAATTTCCTCCGCCGCCACCCGTTCATGGCGACGGCAGGCCTGATAGCCCTCTTGGTCGCCGGGGCGGCCGCATACGTCTACTGGAACAATTCCTCGCATTTTGAATGGACCGACGACGCCTTTATCGCGGCGCGCCAGTTCGCGATCGCGCCCAAAGTCGCGGGCTATGTGACAGCGGTTCCAGTCACCGACAACCAGCATGTCGTCAAGGGCGAGGTGATCGCCCGCATCGACCAGCGGGATTACCTCGCGGCTCTCGCGCAGGCAGAGGCTCAAGTGAGCGGGGCGGAAGCCGGCATCCATAGTGTCGACACGCAAATCGCCACCCAAGACGCCCATTTCCGCCGCCCAGGCCCAGGTGGCCCAGGCCCAGGCGAACATGGAGCTGGCGCGGGTCACTTGGGGACGCGACCAGCCGCTCGTCAAGCAGGGCTGGGCGACCGCCCAGCAGGGCACCACGGACCTGCAGAACCTTAAAGCCCAGCAAGCCGCTGTCGATAGCGCGCAAGCGGCGCTGAAAGTGGCGCAGCGGCAAATTGACACGCTGAGGGCGCAGCGCGCATCAGGCGGCGGCGACCCTCGCCGAAGCGCAGGCGCAGCTCGACCAGGCCAAGCTCAACCTTTCCTATACGAAAGTCGTCGCCGACCAGCCGGGGCGGGTCGTCAATTTGAGCGGCGCGGTCGGGCAATATGCGCAAGTCGGAACGAACCTGGCGATGTTCGTGCCCGACACGATCTGGGTCGTCGCCAATTTCGAGGAAACTCAGCTCGACCGGATGCGGCCGGGTCAGCCCGTCAGCATGGAGATCGACGCTTACCCGGAGCGCCACTTCAGCGGCCATCTCGACAGCGTCCAGCCTGGCTCCGGCCCGGCCTTCTCGCTGCTGCCGCCCGAAAACGCGACCGGCAACTATGTGAAGATCGTCCAGCGCGTGCCCGCCAAGATCTCGCTCGACAATCCGCCCCCGGACGTCTCGCTGGGCCCGGGCATGTCGGTCGTCCCGACCGTGCGCGTCGATCCGACGCCCACGCTCTATGAGCGGCTGAGGGCTCGGGTGGAGCACGGGTGGAGTCGGGTGTGACCGACGCGGCCGCGCAGGCCGGCGCTCCTCCGGCGGCTGGCGGCGAAGCTTTGACCAGCCCCTGGCTGATCGCTGTCCTGGTTGCGCTCGCAACCTTCATGGAGGTGCTCGACACCACGATCGCCAACACCGTCCTGCCCTACTTCGCCGGCAGCATGGGGGTCAGCGATGACGAAGCCGCATGGGTCGTGACGACCTATCTGGTGGCTAACGCCGTCAGCCTGGAGCAGGCCGGCCAATCTTCTCGCCAAGCGGCTCGGCCGCAAGACCTTCTTTCTGCTCTGCCTCGCGCTCTTCAGCATAAGCTCGATTCTGTGCGCCCAGGCTTGGAACCTCAATTCCCTCCTCTTGTTCCGCATCCTTCAGGGCCTCGCCGGAGGCAGCATGGTGCCGGTGTCGCAGTCGATTTTGGCGGACGCCTTTCCCCGGCCGAAAAGCGCGGCCAGGCCTTCGCTTTGTTCGGCGTCGCGGTGGTTGTGGCGCCGGTGGTCGGCCCGACGCTCGGCGGTTGGCTCGCCGACACTTACACCTGGCGCTGGTGTTTCCTGATCAACGGTCCGGTTGGCCTCGCCACGATCGCGCTGATCGCCGTCCTTCTGCCGGCGGACAAACCGAATGAGACCAAGCAAGCCCGGTTCGATGTTATCGGCTTTCTATTGGTCGCGACGTTCCTCGGCGCGCTCGAGATCGTGCTCGATCGCGGCCTCGAGGACGACTGGTTCAGCTCAAGCTTTATCGTAACATTTACAGTGATTTGCGCCCTCGCCTTCGTGCTGATGATCCCGTGGGAGACGTCCAGGCGCGATCCGATGATCGACGTGCGCATGGTGGGATCGCGGCAGTTTGGCGCTGGCTTCCTGGTGATGGGCGCGATTGGCGCGATCCTCTACGCGACGACCCAGTTCCTGCCGCTGATGGTCCAGACCGAATTCGGCTACACCGCGACCTGGGCGGGTCTGATGCTCTCGCCGGGCGGCCTCGTCACCCTGGTGATGATGTTCATCGTCGGGCAGCTTTCCAGCCGGATCCAGCCAAAATACCTGATCATGACCGGCGCTATCTTCGTCGCGTTCTCGATGCATCAGCTCACGAACGTGTACGGGGATGTCGACTTCTGGTTCCTTGCGCGGACGCGCATGGCGCTGGGCGTCGGATTGCCGCTCATCTTCATCCCAATCATCGCCGCGTCTTATGCTGGAATCCCGGCAAACAGGGTGGACATGGCGTCGGCGCTCATCAACGCGGCGCGCAACACGGGCGGCTCGATTGGCGTCGCAATGGCCTCGAACGTGCTCGCGCATCGCGAGCAGTTCCACCGCAGCAGGCTGATCGAGCACGTGACGCCGTCGAGCCCGCAATATCAGAACACGCTGCATCAGGTGTCGCACTATTTCGCCGCGCAAGGCTTCTCGCCGAGCGCCGCCCAGGCGCGCGCGATGGCCTGGATCGGTCGGCAGGTAAGATCCCGATGGGCACTTGTCGTACGGGGACGTGTTTTGGGTGCTGATGCTGCTCGCCCTCGCCGCCGTGCCGCTGGCGATGACCCTGCGCAAGGTCAAGCTCGGCGGTCGGGCGCCGGCAGCGCATTGAGACATGACCGGCGTCATATTCCTGTTGGTTTATAGTCGATTATGGCGGTAAGCTCACAAGGGATGCAAGCTTTGCTGACAAGCCGCGCCAAAGCGGCGCCATCGAAAGCTGCTGTGGACGACGCCCCTCCTCGCGCCGATCGCACGCCAGCTAGGCCCCGGGATTGGAGCTTAGAGTCCCGCCACCGATGATCGTGTTTCCGTTCATCTCCCAGATCGAGAGCCTGGCCGCTATCGTTCTTCGCCAGAGGATGTCGGAAAAGCCGTCGGCGTTGAAGTCACGGGCTCCAATCGCGTGCCAAGTGGGGCCTGCGATATGGGCGCCAGCTTGCCCCCGCCGATCAAGGTGGTCCCGCTCATTTCCCCAGATTGCGGCCCTGCCCCGCTGGCGTTCTGAAAAAGGATGTCGGAATGGCCGTCGTCATTGAAGTCGCCCGTTCCGACGGCGCGCCAACTCGGTCCAGGATTGGGGCTGACAGGCTCCCGCCGCCGATGGGAGTCGCCCCGTCCATTTCCCAGACCGAGACTTGGCCACTGGTCGTGTTCTGCCACAGGATGTCTGAATGGCCGTCGTCGTTGAAGTCGCCGGTCCCGACTGCGCGCCAACTCGGCCCCGGATTGGGGCTAACGGGGCCGCCGCCGACAATGCTGTTCTCGTTCATCTCCCAGCTCGAGGCTTGGCCGGTGCTCGCGTTTTGCCACAGGATGTCGGAATGGCCGTCGTCATTGAAGTCGCCCGTTCCGACGGCGCGCCAACTCGGTCCAGGATTGGGGCTGACAGGTCCGCCGCCGATCACGTTGACGCCGTTCATTTCCCAGATCGAGACCTGACCATTGGCGTTCTGCCACAGGAGGTCCGAATGGCTGTCGCCGTTGAAATCTCCCGTCCCGATCGCTTTCCAGGCAGGCCCCGGATTCGGGGTTACCTACCCGCCGCCGGCCAGGACGTTTCCGTTCATGTCCCAGATCGAGGCCTGACCGCTGCTCGCGTTCTGCCACAGGATGTCGGAGAAAGCCGTCGCCGTTGAAGTCGCCCGTCCCGACGGCTTTCCAGGCAGGCCCAGGGTTGGGGTTGACCGCGCCCCCGCCGATCACCGTGGCGCCGTTCATCTCCACGGCCGCGACCTGGCCGTTGGCGTTCTGCCACAGGACGTCGGCCCGCCCGTCGCCGTTGAAGTCGCCTGACCCGATCACTTTCCAGCTCGGCCCAGATCGGGTCAATCGGGCTATTGCGCCCGGGATCTGGCTGGTTCCATCGATTTCCCAGATTGCGGCCTGACCGTTGGCGTTCTGCCACAGGATGTCGGACAGGCCGTCCCCGTTGAAGTCGGACGGGACCGGCGCGCTGACTGGTGGTGACGCCGCCGCCGCTCTGGGTCACCCGGCCGTGGATCACGCCAGTCGTTCGTGAAGCCGCCGCTGAAAACTCGACTGCTGCCGCTCAGCACGTTCGAGCGTCGCCGCCGTTGACGAAGTTCGAGGTGACGTCGCTGACGCCGCCGCCGCCCGTCTTCTCGAACAGGCCGTTGTTGATGAAGGAGGAGAGCGGGCGTTGCCGGCGATGTTGGTGTTGCCGACGATGTCGTACGTGCCCGTGTTGGCGACCGTGGCCGACGCGCCGAGCGTCGCGCCGCCGGTAGTAGTTCTCGACGCCCGACAGCGCCGTCGCCGCCGTTGAAGACGAGCGACAGCGCCGCCGGAAATCGAGCCGGAGAAAGTCGCCGCCGCCGAGAGTCAAAGTCGCCGCGGCGCCGCTGTCGATGACCGCGCCGCCCCCCAGAAGATCGGTGAGACTGAGGCCGAACCCGCCAAGGTCGAGGGTTGCGCCGGCGGCGACCTTGGTCGGCTGGGCGCCGAAATTGATCATGTCCGGAATGAGGCTGCTGCCGGCCTTGAGGGTGCCGGCCACAACGTTGAAGGCGAACGGGCTCGTAATTGAGTAGCCGCCAGGATTCCAAACGACGACGCCATCCTGTCCGAGCGCGCCGAAGTTCAGCGTCGAATTCGCGGCGACGCTCGTGAACCCGGTTTCGGTGAGCGTCGTTCCATGCGCAGCGGCGATGGTGGAAGCTCCCGAGAAGCTCAGCGCGTTGCTGAGGGTCTCGCTCGCGGTTCCGAGCAATTCGCCTCCGCCGATTGAAACGGTTCCGCTTCCAAGCGCTCCGCCGGAGCCAATGGCCAGCGTTCCGGCCGAGAGGGTCGTGCCGCCGGTATAGGTGTTGGCGGCGCCGATCGAGGTGACGCCGGTCCCGATCTGTTTCAGAACGCCGGCGCCGGAAATGGCGTTGGCGAGCGTGATCGCATTGCTGCGGTCGATAAGGAGCGTGCCGCCATCGCTGACGGCGCCCCCGCCGATCGAACCGGCCGCGCCGCCGGCGCCGAGCTGGAGACTGTCTCCCGAATTGATCGTGGTGGCTCCGGTGTAGGCGCTGGCGCCGCTGAGGATGACCGCGCCCTTGGCGACAAGCGACAGCGGGCCGCTGATCGACCCCGAGAAATTTGCCGCCGCCAAAGTCAAAGTGGCTGCGGCGCCGCTATCGGCGATCGCGCCGGCGCCCAGGAGATTGGTGAGGGAGGCGCTGAAGCCGCCAAGGTCGAAGGTTGCGCCGGTGGCGACTGTCGTCGGCTGGGCGCCGAAATTGATCATATCGGCAATGAGGCTGCCGCCGGCCTTGAGCGTGCCGGCCACAACGTTGAAGGTGAAAGGGGCGGTGATCGAGTAGCCGCCAGGATTCCAAACGACGACGCCATCCTGTCCGAGCGCGCCGAAGTTCAGCGTGGAATTCGCGGCGACGCTCGTGAACCCGGTTTCGGTGAGCGTCGTTCCGTGCGCGGCGGCGGTGGTGAAAGCTCCCGAGAGGCTCAGCGCGTTGCTGAGGGTCTCGCTCGCCGTTCCGAGCAGTTTGCCGCCGCTTTCGGTCACTGTGCCGGTTCCCAACGCGGCGCCGTTGCCGAACGCGAGCACGCCGCCCGCTAGAGCGACGCTGCCGATCGTGTTCGCCTGATTGAGCGACACCAAGCCGGAATTCACTGTGAGCGCCCCCGCCATCGTGAGCGACCCCGCGTTTTCGACAAGCGCGGCCTGGGACGCGTTGAAGGTCAAGGAATTCGCAAAATCCGCGCTGCTGACCGTGACAATGTACGGTCCGAGCGCCGATATCGTGACAGCGTCCGCTAAGCTCGGGACTGTGCCGGTCGACCAGTTCGTGGCGACGCTCCAATTGCCGGCGGTCGGATTCTTCCAACTGATGGCTGTCATGTCTTCGCTCCCTTTTTTGCCAGGAATGATTTCCGGTCTGGGCGCCGGAATTCGGTGAATTGATTGTTCAGAAATAGACGCAAACGATGCGGTCCACCGGTCCTTCAATGGCGGCCTAGGTTTTCCCTGGACTGGGATGCGAAGGGTCTTTCATCACCGCCAATTGGCTTTGGAGAATGTTGGCAGGTTTGGACTGTAAATTAGTCGCGGCCGATTGCAAGCGCATCGGACTCAATCGTCGTCGAACGTCACAACCGGCGGCGCCTCGGATCGCTTGCTTTGCGCCGCGACTGTGGCCGCCCTCAGTGCGCGACGCCGTCGGGCGGGGGCGGCACAATCCAGGTCTGTCCGGTGGCGGTGTCCAAGAGCAGGGTTCGGGAAAAGTTTGCGATTGTGACGCCGGCGCCGCCCCGACTTGGTCGACTTGCCTTCTTGGGGCGTTACCATCAGACCGAGGTCAGGATCGTAAGGCGACCGGCATCTCGGTTCCGAGCGCCACGCGTCGCGTTATTTGCAGGTCATGAGCGGGAAGGGGAAGGAAACGATGATAAGAACAGAACTGATCGCCGGCCGCATCTTGAAGGTCGTCGCGCCGGTAAAATTGCAATCGGGCGATTTCGCTGAATTGGCTCGGCAGGTCGAACCACTTATCCGGCAGCAAGGGCGCCTCAGGCTTCTGATTGACGCCTCCGAGTTGGGCGGCTGGAAAGATTTTGCGGCTCTCGAGGAACACGCCGCCTTCGTGAAATCCCATCAGGACAAAGTCGACCGCATTGCCGTGATCGCCGCGCACGAATGGCAGCATTGGCTGATTGGCGCGATCAGGGTGTTTCTGCATCCCCAGGTGAGAGCTTCTTCGAGAAGAGCCAGGAAGGTGAGGCGCTTCATTGGCTCGAGAGCTGAACGGGTGGTGGCTCGCGTTGCAAACGACAGCGAATTCGCGCGACCTCGACCGCCTTGGCCACGGTCTGTTGTCGTCATTTCAATGGCTTCTAGCCCTGTCCTCGTGAACGACTTGGTCCTCAGCGCGAGACGCCGACCGCGTCAGGCGAAGGCGGCAAGGGAGTGGGAGGCCGATCCGTTCCGGCCGAAAAGCGAAGCGGAAGCCATTGAATCGCCTGCCCCGTTTCATGGTGCAGGATCCAGGTCTGCCCCGTAGCCGTGTCCAAGAGCAGGGTCTCGGGAAACGTCTGCGATTGGGACGCCGGCGCCGCCACCATCTGATAGCGCCCGACTTGCGGCGCCTGGGCATGGGCGCTGACCGTGGCGACCAAAAGCGTAGCGAGCACCGCACTCGGCTTTTGCATAGAGGAGGTCTCTCCGGCGGCGGCGCCAGCCGCTCCGTTTGCTCTGGGCGGGTGACGCTCTCCTACCCACTTTCCAGCCTGAGGCCAATCCTGGGCGGCAGGGGCGGCCTTGGGGTGCAGTCTACCGAATCCGACGGGGCCGGCGCTCGCGGCGCAGCCGAACCTATCCTGTCCGGATGGCATGCCAGTCGGGCCCGGGATTTGGCCCGGCTGGTCCACCGCCGGTAATCGTGTTTCCGTTCATCTCCCAGATCGAGACGTCGCCGCTCGTGTTTTGCAAAAGAAGGTCGGAAAGCCCGTCGCCGTTGTAGTCGCCCGCCCCAATGGCTTTCCAATTTGTCCCGGGGTGGACCTGCCCCGAGGGATTCTTAACTTGTCCACCGCCGATAATCGTGTTTCCGTTCATCTCCCAGATCGAGACGTCGCCGTTCGTGTTTTGAAGAAGAATGTCCGAAAAGCCGTCGCCGTTGAAATCTCCCGCCCCGATGGCTTTCCAACTCGGCCCAGGATTGACGACAACCCCCGCGGGATTCTTAACTTGTCCACCGCCGGTAATCGTGTTTCCGTTCATCTCCCAGATCGAGACTTGCCCGCTGGTGTTTTGAAGAAGGATGTCCGAAAAGCCGTCGCCATTGAAATCTCCGGTCCCAATGGCTTTCCAGCTCGGCCCAGGATTGACGACAACCGCGGCGGGATTCGCAACTGGCCCGCCGCCGATCGGGGTGGTCCCATTCATTTCCCAGACGGCGCATTGACCGTTGTCGTTCTGCCACAGGATGTCGGAATAACCATCGCCGTTGAAGTCGCCCGTTCCAATGGCGTGCCAGCTCGGCCCAGAATTTGGGTTCAGCGCTTTCTCGTGGATCCGTTGAGTCCCGTTCATTTCCCAGATAGAGGCGGTGCCGTTCGTGGCCTGCCAGAGGATATCGGCATGCCCATCGCCGTCGAAGTCGCCTGTTCCGATCTCGGTCAACCTCGGCCCGAAAACACCGCCGTCGACAGTTTGACTGCCACCAGGGATGGGCGTGATTCCATCCATTTCCCGAATGCCCGCCTCCATCACGCTGTTTGTATTCTGCAGCAGGATGTCGGAATAGCCGTCGCCATTAAAGTCGCTGTCGTGCGCGAGATCACTGACGCTGACCCGATACGAGCCTGTAAAATCTTCGAACAAAGGGGAACCGGCATCGATGTAGTAGGTTCCGCTCGTCGTCGGCGTGTATTTGATCTCGGAATTCAGGCTATTGCCAGCGTCGTTATTCGAAGCGATCAATTGGCTGGAACTGTCAAACAGCTCCATACTCGGGTCGAGCAGCAATCCGCCCGATCCCGCGGCATCGCCCTTCAAGTCAATCGTGTAGGGCACCCCCGCAGTCAGTTGGACTTTAAACCAGTCGTGATCGCCGGGAACTTCAAGGGCGCCCTTAGCAGAGCCTCCGACTGGCGCCGTTCCAGTGGTGGTTGTGTCGGCCGAAAAGTCGTCGACGGCAATGGGAGTCAGTTCGATATCAAAATGGCTGTTCATACGCATCTCATGTATTCCGATGTCAGACCAACTCTCGGAAGTACCCGCGGCGAATATTCCTCCTGATAATTGAAGTTCGCTGGCGCCGTTTAACGAAGATAATCCAGTAACAGGCGTGTGTGTAAGATGCGTTATTTCATCATAGCCTTCGTTTTCACTATACGGAAAAACACCCGTGTTTGGGTCTGGCCAGCCTGACAAAATTGTGCTGTTGCTGGCATCGTGAAAATGCGCCCACATCGGGTGTAGACCACCGCCTGTCCCGGACTCTGGGTCATTAAGATCGATCCGAAAACCGCTCCAGTTGACTCCGGTGTTATTTATTATCGTTGGATCGAATAGAGCCTTGAGCTCGGCGTCGGTATCTCCAACTCCATAGGGTGAGTCGATGACACTGATGTAGACGGGCTTAGTATTGGTGAAATTTACGGAGAAGGAAACTTCAGGCTTGTTGAGCGTCGTGTTCGTGGTGACGATAAATTCACTCACCTCGTCTGAAGAATCTTGGATTTCCCAAGTCGGCTGACCCAATATATTAGGAATTGTAGTGGTCATGACCATTACTCCTCTTATAATTGCCTTTAAATGCGAGTGAAGCGCGACATGTACTTAAAACATCATCGGAAGTACAATTAGAGGCGCCTCGCCAACGGATGAGTGGTGAACAGGTTCTAGTCTGAATACTTCCGGCGGGGAATGGATGAACCGCGGCGCTTTAGTTAGTGAGAAAGCTTACTTGGAGTGCAGGTTGATTAAGGCTGCTGAAAACAAGAGACGGTCTCGGAGCCGCGGCTGACGATGCGAAAATAGCGTGACCACCGGTCTTCGGGCCTCTCGTCCCGGTCACCGATAAAGCGGGAGCTGATCTCCGAACTATACGTCAAACAGCAATGCAAAGATTGTCAAGCCACAAGTTGGCTTTGGCTACCCATATCACCCACCATTAAATTCACCTCGAGACACCGGCAGCGTCAGGCGAAGGTGGCAGGCCGGTTTTGGCCGAACTGCGCGATATATTCCACGAAATAAGTGCTTGCCGACCGGCCGTACCGGCGCCTAAACTTTCAGCCAAGTGGTGTCATGAGGCTCGCCGGGCGTCAGTCGGACCGCGGCCTCGGAAGCGCCAACCGCCGACCCACATAGTTAACTTGGTGATAGGTAGAGCTACCTCAGCCTTGCGGCAAGCACTCACGCGAAACCCCAACAGCGTCGGCCGAGGTCGGCGGCGGCGGGGCCGGTCGAGCGGGCAGCCATTCACTCAACTGACCAGCGATGTAGGTTCGAAGTCTGACCCAATGGTCCGCGACAGCCATCGTACAATCGCTGTCGATAGCGAATGAACTTGTCCGGTTTTGGCAGCACATCAAGTGTCCGCTTCTTCCGCTTTTGTGTCTGCCTCGTGGGCGGGGTGGGCGAGCCGGGGGCTTGTCCATGCCGTCCACAGCGTTGCGCCGCTGAGCGGATTTAAGCGGCGCGAAGGGCGTCATCGTTGGTCCTGAGCCTGCCTTTCCGGTCGTAGCGGCCGATGCGGCGGGGTCCGTGAAAGACGGCGCCTGTGTGGAAATGGCCGAGCAGCGAGCCCGCCGTCCGGATCGCGCCTTGCCGAAACTATCCTCCTCGATGTTCATATGAAACGTATCGAGCATGACCTTGACGTTCGGCTTGCCAACCTCGCGGACGAACGCGACGCCCTCTTCGGCGAACCGCGAGAACGCCAAGGCCTGTCGCGCGGCTTCGTCCATCTGCGCTTCGTCTGCGTTGTCACTGAGATCGCGCCCGACCCTGATGTCGCTGCCGACTTGTCCACCCATCTTGACGAAAGGCTCGATGACGATCGCGCCTGAATATCCGATTTCGCGCAGCGTGATTGGCGGTGAGCCGCGAAGCGACAGGGCGGCTGGCTGATCGTCAAGCGTTCGGGATGTTGCGCGCCAGCGCTTCCAACACCGCCATGCGGACGGCGACCCCCATTTCCACCTGTTCGCGAATGAGCGACTGCGCGCTATCAGCCACCAGCGTATCGATCTCGACGCCGCGGTTCATCGGCCCTGGATGCATGACCAGCGCGCCGGGCTTGGCGTAGCGGAGCTTCTCCTCGTCGAGCCCGAAATAGCGGAAATATTCGCGCGCCGACGGCACGAAGGCGCCGCTCATGCGCTCGCGCTGCAAGCGGAGCATCATGACGATATCGGCGTCCTTGAGGCCTGAGCGCATGTCATGGGCGACTTCGACGCCCATTCGCTCGACGCCTGCCGGCAGGAGCGTCGATGGGCCGACGACCCGCACGTAAGCGCCGAGTTTGCTCAAGAGCAGGATGTTCGAGCGCGCCACACGCGAGTGGAGGATGTCGCCGCAGATCGCGACCGTGAGGCCCTCGATGCGGCCGAGATTACGCCGGATTGTCAGCGCATCGAGCAGCGCCTGAGTCGGGTGCTCATGTGCGCCGTCGCCGGCGTTGACCACCGAGCAATCGACCTTGCGGGCGAGCAGATGCACCGCGCCCGCGTGATGATGCCGCACCACCAGAATGTCTGGCCGCATGGCGTTCAAGGTCAGGGCGGTGTCGATCAGCGTCTCGCCCTTTTTGACGCTCGACGCTCCGACCGCCATGTTCATCACGTCCGCCCCGAGCCGTTTTCCCGCGAGCTCGAACGACGACTGCGTGCGGGTCGACGCCTCGAAGAACAAGTTGATCTGGGTGCGCCCGCGCAAGGTCGCCCGCTTCTTCTCGACCTGCCGCGAGATCGTCACCGCTTCATCGGCGAGATCAAGCAGCGCCACGATCTCCTCTCGCGACAGGTGCTCGACGCCAAGGAGATGGCGCTGGGCGAAGACGGGCGCAGAGGGGGCGATCATCGTTTAAAGGCTCGATTTCCGGGCGCCCATGAGTGAGCCAAAACGCGGGGCGCTTCAATCCCGCTGGACCGCCGCTTTCGAAAAAGCACAGCCATCCGCTCGCGCTCGACCTAGCGGCCATAACCCGCCAATAAGCGCTAATAAACGCGCTAAACGATCGTAAACGATAGTAAAATAGCTTTCTTTTGCTATCGTTTATTTTTTCGACTCGAGCCTTTTCAATGGGTTATGGCCGATTCAAGTAAAAACGTAACTACCCAGCCGGTGAGCTGAGTGGCGGCCGTTGGGGTGCGGCGATCGGCGGCGATGACGGAGCGGAGGGCTGCGAAACCTGCGCGCGCCCTCTGTCCGGAAGCCAGGGTGAGATGGCGCTGGCCAGGGTTTGGGGCTCTGCGGCGAGGGCTTTGAGGATGTTCAGGCCCTGTTTTCGTGCGGTTGCGATGACGGAGCGGAGGGCTGCGAAAGCCTGAGCGCCCTCGGGGGTCCGGAAGCCGCCGGAGATTTTCATTTTCACCTTCATCATCCGGAGCGCCTGTTCGGCCAGATTGTTGGTGAAGGGAACTTCGAAGTCCACCAGGAAGCGCAGCGCGTCGTCTTTGAATTTGTGCAGGCGAAGCAGCAGATTGTCTCCGGCCCTGCGCTTCGTGCGGCCGCTTTTGGCGCCCCCTTTTTCGAGGCGGGGAAGGCTGCGACGCCAGGCGAGGCCTTGGCGCAGGGCCTCCCAGTAGCGGGCGTGGAAGGCTTCGAGCGCCGCGGGGAAGAGCGCGGTTTTGCCGTTGGCGCGGGCTTCTGCGACCGCCTTGCAGGCGTCGCGGAGACAATCGGTCATGGCCTGCGCCCAGGTCTCCTTGTCGAACTCGATCAGCGCTTTGAGTTCGCGCAAGTGATGGGCGTTGCAGAGCGCATGGACAGGAGGCTGCGCCGCCGTCCCGAGCTTGGCGTAGGATTTAAAGCCGTCGTGGACGACGACGCCCCCTTCGAGGCCTTCGGGCATCGCGCCGCGCCTGGCGCAGGCGCGGTAGAGCGTGAGGGTTTCGGTGGCGACCGTATGCAGCCACTGCGTTTTGCCGCCGATCCGCAAGCCGTCCTGAGCATCGTCGAAGGATCGTCGAGGCAGCGCACGCGCGCGGCGCACACGAGCGCGCCGATCCGCTTCGTGACCGGCGCCAGCGCCCCCGCTTTTCCCCGCGTCCATTCCGCCACGCTCGCCCCGCAAAGACTTTCCGCGCCAATCAGCTCGGCAAGCGCCTCGGCCGCGCGGGCCTCGGGGATCAAGTGCTGCGCGTGGAGATAGACGGCGGCGGCGCGGACCCGCCCGCCATATTGGGCGGGTCTCCCCACTCCTTCGGGAAACGCCGCCCGGGTCGCTCCGCCGCACTCGGCGCAGGCGTAAACCAGGCCCCGATGCTCGGTCACCTCGATCAGCCGCTCCGGCAGATCGAACACCTGGCGCCGCTCGAGGCCTCGCGCCTCGCCAAGGCTGAGGGCCGAGCCGCAATGACGGCAAGCCGCCGCCGCGTGCGTCACGATCCGGTCGGCTTCGGCCCTCTGGCGCAGCGTCTCGCCCTTGTGGCCTTTCTGGCCCCCGCTCGGCCGGCCCGAAGGCTGGCGAAGGCTCAAAGGCTTCTTCCGCAGGCCATCGCTCGATGGCGGCTTCGAACTCGTCGAACTGTCAAGGCCCAGCCGGCGCCGAAGCTCCGCGTTCTCAGCCCGCAACACTTCCAGTTCCTGCTGCAGCGACGCGATCAGCGCTGCGACCTCGGAGGGCAGAATCATCCCCCAACGGAATCACATTCCGACCAACCTGACTCCTGCCAAATCCACACAATCCAAAAATCCCAGCCCACCGTGACAAATCCGACTCACCCCGCTGGGCAGTTACTAAAATTGTAACTGCCAAGGAGGGGTGAGTCCGGAAGGTCACGGTGGGCGGGGAAATGGGCTGGTGAGGGTTTGAGGGAGTGAGCGGGGGCAGGCCTGTGATTCAAGGCGGGCATGGACCTTCCTGCCGAGATTCGCAGCCTCATCGAGGAACTTCAGCGCCGGATCGAGACGCTTGAGGGTCGGGTGGCGGAGCTTGAGCGCGAGAACGCCGCCTTGCGGGCGGAGAACGCCGATTTGAAGCGCCGGCTTGGCCTCGACAGTTCGACGAGTTCGAAGCCGCCGTCGAGCGACGGCTTGCGGAAGAAACCGGTGAGCCTTCGCGAGCCTTCCGCCAAATCCGGCGGCGGACAGGAGGGTCATAAGGCGATACGCTCAAGCGGGTCGCCGAGCCTGACCGGGTCGTGACCCATGAAGCCGGCGCGTGCCGCCATTGCGGGGCTGGCCTGACGCGGTCGATGGCGCATCAAGCGGAGCGGCGCCAGGTGTTCGACCTGCCGGCGAAGCTGATCGAAGTCCCCGAGCATCGGGGTCCGGTCTACGCCTGCGCCTGCTGCGGCGGCCGCACGGCGGCGGCCTTTCCCGGATGGCGTCGAGCGCGCCTGCCCAATATGGCGAGCGCCTGCGCGCGGCGGCCGTCTATCTCCATGTGCAGCAATTGATCCCCGAGGACCGGGCGGCCGAGACGCTCGCCGACCTCTTCGGCGCGGATCGGCTTCGCCCGGCCAGCGTGATGGGCTGGGTGAAGAGAAAGGCGAAGGCCCTGGCTCCGGTCGCCGAGCGGATCGGCGCGCTCGCCGCCGCCGCGCGCGTGCGCTGCCTCGATGATCCTTCGACGATGCTCAGGACGGCTTTCGGATCGCGGGCAAGACGCAATGGCTGCATACGGTCGCAACCGAAAGCCTCACCCTCTATCGCGTGTCGGCCCAGCGGGGCGACGTGCCCGAAGACCTTGCCGGCGGGGTGGTCGTCCACGACGGCTTCAAATCCTATCGCCGGCTTCCGCAACCGATCATGCGCTTTGCAACGCCCATCACTTACGCGAACTCAAGGCGCTGATCGCAGTTCGACGAGGAGCCGTGGGCCGGCGCCCATGCGCGATCTGCTCTGCGACGCCAACCGGGCGGTCGACGTGGGGCGAGGCGCGGGGCGGACAGGCGCTCGACCCTGCCCTTCTGGCCGCCTTCGCAACCCGCTTCCGGGACATCTTGCGCGAAGGCCTCGCCTTTCACCGCAAGCCGCCCCGCCTTCCCAAGTCCGCCACGGGCAAGACCAAGCGACGACCCGGAGAGAACCTGCTGCGCCGGCTGCACGGTTCAAAGACGATGTCCTGCGCTTCCTCGTCGACTTCGACGTTCCCTTCACCAACAACCTCGCGTGGACTTATTTGGCGCCACGGCGGCGCCGACGTTCTCAGGCCCGCCCCTCGCCCGCCTCCGCCAGCGCCTTGAGCCCCTCGCGATAGGTCGGATAGGCGGGCGCAAATCCCAGCTCGGCTTTGGCCTTGGCGATCGAAACCCGCTTGTTGTCGGCGTAGAACTCCCGCGCCATCGGCGAGAGCGTGGCCCCGTCGAAGGGCTCCTCGGGCGGCGGCTCAAGGCCGAGCAGCGCCGCCGCATAGGCGATGACGTCCTGCGGCGGGGCCGGCTCGTCGTCGGCGACGTTCCAGATCTGGCCCTTAAGGCCGCGCGTGAGCACGAGGCGGGAAATCTCAGCGATATCATCGACATGGGCGCGGTTGAACACCTGGCCCGGCTTGACGATCCGCCGCGCCTCGCCCTTGCGCAGATTGACGAGCGCATTGCGCCCGGGCCCATAGATGCCGGCGAGGCGCAGGATGTCCGCTTCCGCCCCTCGCGCCCGAGCCGCCGCCGTCCAGCGGGCCTCGTCCTCGAGCCGCGCCAGTCCGCGCGCCGTGCGCGTCCGCGTCGCGCTTGTCTCGTCGACCCAGGCGCCGGCATGATCGCCATAAACGCCGATGGTCGAATAATAGACGATGCGCCGCAGCGCCGGCGCGGCGGCGATCGCGGCCCCGAAGCGATCGAGCGTCGCGCCTGCCCCGTCGCGCGGCGGGATCGAGACGACGATCGCCTCGGCCTTCGCCAAGCGCCTGCTCAAGCCCGGGCTCCGCCTCGGCGCCGTCGAACCGATAGGCCTCGACGCCCTCGCGACGCAGCGCGGCGACGCTCTCCGCGCGTCCGCGCCGTTCCGCTCGCCTCGATCCAGGGCTCGCGCTGAATGAGCCGCCGGGCGCAATAGCCGAGCCCGAAGAAGAAGACTTTCAAGCTGTACGCAGCGCCGCTCGCGGCTCGGGAATTGCACGGCCAATCGACCGTGCTTCTTCAAGCCAGCTCGCGATGGCGTCCTCGACGTTGCGCGCGGCCTCCTCGCGGGTGTCGCCGTCGGACATACAACCGGGCAGGTCTGGGAACGGTCGCAAGGAACCCGCCGCCATCTTCCTCGGACAGCGGCTCGATTACGACCGCATAGTCAGGCTTTCGCATTCGAATTCCTTACGGCGTCGATGAACCGCACGAGCTTCCGAACATATACCGGCTTGATCGGGCGGCGAAAGGGCACGGTGAGGATTTCACGTTGGGAGCCGTGAGAAACCTTGTAGTGCGAGCCGCCGCCAGACGGCGGAGCGCACCTCACGTCGTAGGCCCTACACACGCGTTCGACGTCGGCGATGCTCCAGCCCGACATCGGACTCGACCGCATCCGGTCGAGAAGATCGCTCCCCATGTCCCTCCAACCCCTCGACCAGGGCTGCCTGCGCCCTTCCGGCCCTTCGGGCCACCTTCTCCCGGAGGGAGAAGGGAACCGCTACTTCTTCTTCGGCATGTAGAGGTCGGTCAGCGTGCCGGCGAAGGCTTCGGCCGACATGGCGAAGGTCTCCGAGAGCGTCGGGTGCGGATGGACGGTCAGGCCGATGTCTTCGGCTTCGGCGCCCATCTCGATCGCCAGCGCCGCCTCGGAGATGAGGTCGCCGGCGTTCGGCCCGACGATGCCGCAGCCGATGAGGCGCTGGGTCTCTTCATCCCACAGGGTCTTGGTCAGGCCCTCGTCGCGACCGAGCGACAGAGACCTTCCGCTCGCCGCCCAGGGAAAGACGGCCTTGCCGTATTTGACGCCCCTGGCCTTGGCCTCCGTCTCGGTCAGGCCCGCCCAGGCGACTTCCGGATCGGTGTAAGCAACCGACGGGATCGCCTTGGCGTCAAAGGAGGATTTGTGTCCGCTCGCGACTTCCGCCGCGACCTTCCCCTCGTGCGTCGCCTTGTGCGCCAGCATCGGCTGGCCGACGATGTCGCCGATGGCGAAGATATGCGGCACGTTGGTGCGCATCTGCCGGTCGACCGCGATATAGCCGCGCTCGTCGACGGCGACGCCCGCAGCGGCGGCGCCGATGCGCGCGCCGTTCGGGCGTCGTCCGACGGAGACCAGCATCGCGTCGAACGTCTCGGTCTTCGCGCCGTCGGGGCCTTCGTAACTGACCTTGAGCCCGTCCGGCTCCGCCTTGACGGCGGTCACTTTCGTTTTCAGCAGGATCTTCTCGTAGAGCTTGCCGATCCGCTTCGCGAGCGGCGTCGACGATGTCCGAGATCAGCCCCCGGCATCAGCTGATCCATCATCTCGATCACGGTGATCGCGGCGCCCAGCGCATGATAGACCGTCGCCATCTCGAGCCCGATGATGCCTCCGCCGAGCACCAGCATGCGCTTGGGGATGAAACTGAGCTCGAGCGCCGCGGTCGAATCCCAGATGCGCGGATCGGCGGGAATAAATCCGGGCGCGGCCGGTTCGGAGCCGGCGGCGATGATCGCCTTGTTGAAGCGCACCACCCGCGCGCCCTCCGCCGTTTCGACGCGCAGCGTATTGGCCGAAGTGAACTTGCCCTCCCCGGTCAGCGTCTTGACCTTGCGCTGCTTGGCGAGGCCGGTCAGGCCGCCCGTCAGCCGCTTGACCACGCCGTCCTTCCAGCCGCGGATCGCGCCAGGGTCGAAGGTCGGCGCGCCAAAGCTCACGCCGTGCGAGCCCATCGCCTTGGCGTCGTCGATGACCTTGGCGACATGCAGCAGCGCCTTGGACGGGATGCAGCCGACGTTGAGGCAGACGCCGCCCAGCGACGGGCGCGAGTCGACCAGAACGACGTTCTGCCCGAGATCGGCGGCGCGGAAGGCGGCGGTGTAGCCGCCGGGACCGGCGCCCAGAACCAGGATATCGGCTTCGAAATCGGCCTGGCCGCCTGGATCGGCGGCGGCTTTCGGCGGTGGACCCGCCGGCGCGGCCTTGGGAGCCGGCGCCTGAATTTCGACGCCGTCGCCTTGGGCGGCGGCTTTGGGCGTCTGCGGCGCCGCGGCCTCTTTCGTCTCCGCCCCGGCCGAATAGGTCGCCAGCAGGTCGCCCTCCGTGACCTTGTCGCCGACCTTGACGCGGATCTCGCCGATCACGCCATCCTCGGGCGCGGGCACGTCCATGCTCGCCTTGTCGCTTTCGAGCGTCAGGATCGTCTCGTCCTTGCGGACGCTCTGCCCGGGCGCGACGACGATTTCGATGATCGGCACATCCTTGAAGTCGCCGATGTCGGGGAGCCGGATTTCTTTCGCCATGCCTCGTCTCTCTATCGGGCCGCGGTCACAAGAGAACGCGCCGCATGTCCTCCAGGAGGCCCGCGAGATGGCGCATGAAGCGAGCGGCCGCAGCGCCGTCGATCACCCTGTGATCGTAAGATAGGCATAGCGGCAGCATGAGACGAGGCTGAAACGCCGTTCCATCCCAAACCGGCGCCATTTTCGACCGCACGACGCCGAGAATCGCCACCTCGGGCGCGTTGACGATCGGGGTGAAGGCGGTCCCCCCGATGCCGCCCAGCGAAGAGATGGTGAAGGTCGCGCCCTGCATTTCGGCTGGCGCGAGCTTGCCGGCGCGCGCCTTTTCCGAGAGAGCGCCAAGCTCGCGGGAAAGGTCGATGACGCCTTTCTGGTCGACGTCCTTGATGACCGCGACGACGAGGCCGTCGGGCGTGTCGACGGCGACGCCGATATGCCAATAGCG
This sequence comes from uncultured Alphaproteobacteria bacterium, assembly GCA_963802615.1. Taxonomy (GTDB): domain Bacteria; phylum Pseudomonadota; class Alphaproteobacteria; order Rhizobiales; family Beijerinckiaceae; genus Roseiarcus. The sequence goes on along the minus strand of CAWDKC010000037.1, from coordinate 62,501 downwards.
GCGCAAAATCAACGAGTCGCCGCCCGGACTGAGCGCGGCGTTGAAGTTCGGGAAGGCCTTCAAGGTCGAGACCGCCGCTCGCATGAGAAGCGGCAGCAACGAGACGCGGTAAGGCTTTGACTTGTCTTTCTTCCCGTCTTCGTCGAGAGCCTTTCGGAAGGCGTCGAGATCGGTGATGTCCGCTTCGTCGTTATGCGTGACATGGGGAACGTTGACCCATGAGGCATGCAGCCTCGGCCCGGAAATCTTCTTGATGCGCGAAAGCGGCACGGTCTCGATCGGGCCGAATTTGGCGAAGTCGACCTGCGGGACCGCGGGCAGCGCGCCGCCGCCTCCCGCGGGCGCAGCGGCGCCCTTGGCGAGCGCCGCCTTCAGGTCCTCGCGGGTGATACGGCCCTTTTCGCCGGTCCCCTTGATCTGATTGAGGTCGAGGCCAAGCTCGCGCGCCAGCCGTCGAACGGCGGGCCCCGCGAAGACGCCCGAGAAATCAGGGAGCGCCGGGCCCGACCCTGCCTTCGGAGGCCTGGGCGGCAGATCGGTTGGCGCAACGGGCGAGGTATCGGGCGCTTCCGCGGCGTCCTCCTCTTCCGTCGCATCCGCCTCGTCCTCCTGATCGCGCGAGACGGACTTTGCGGATCCTCCGGCGTCGAGCTTTGCGACCAGCGCGCCCATCGACACCTTGTCGCCGACCTTGACGACAATCTCCGTGATCCTGCCGGCCGCGGGCGACGGCACATCCATGCTCGCCTTGTCGGATTCGAGCGTGACGATCGGCTGCTCCGCCTCGACCGTATCGCCGGCCTTGACCAGAATCTCGATGACCGGCACGTCCGTGAAGTCGCCGATGTCGGGGATCGTGATGTCGATCGTCGCCGCCTTCGCGGGCGCGGGCTGCCGGCGCGGGCGCGGCCGCCTTTGCCGGCGCGGGCGCGGCTTTTTCCGGCGCGGCGCCTGCCTTGGCGGGAGCCGCTTCGGCCTTCGGCGCCTCGGCGCCCGCGGATTCGACACGCGCGATGAGCGTCCCCATCGACACTTTGTCCCCGACCTTCGCCAGAACCTCGGCGACGGTCCCCGCCACCGGCGAAGGCACGTCCATCGCGGCCTTGTCGGATTCGAGCGTAACCAGCGATTGATCGACCTTGACGACGTCGCCGGGCTTCACCAGCACCTCGATCACCGGCACGTCCTTGAAGTCGCCGATATCGGGAACCTTCACGTCGACTTTCGCCACCGGCGCTCTCCTCAGCGAACACTTAGTTTAGGGACACCGACTTCAGCTTCGCGCCGGATTCGGTCCCTCCGGATCGATGCCATATTTGGCGATCGCCTCGGCCACCCGCCGGTTGGGCAGCAATTGTTCCTCCGCCAGCGCCTTCAAACTGGCGACCGCGACGTGATAGCGGTCGACCTCAAAGAACGAGCGCAGACGACGGCGGTAGTCGGAACGTCCGAAGCCGTCCGTTCCCAGCGTCTTGTAGCGCGCCGGCACATATGGCCGAATTCCGTCCGGAAGCGCCTTGATGTAGTCCGTCGACGCAATGACGGGGCCCTTCCCGCTCGACAAAGCGCGGGTGATGAACGGGACCTTCGCGTCAGCTTCCGGATGCAGCAGATTCCAGCGCTCGACATCGAGACCCTCGCGGCGCAGTTCGGTGAAGCTGGTGACGCTCCAGATCTCGCTGCTGACGCCGTGCTCGCTGGCCAGCATCTCGGCCGCCGCTTCGACCTCGCGCAGGATCGCGCCCGCGCCCAAGAGCCGGACGTGGAGGCCGGGCTGATCGGCCTTGACCTCGCGCAGCTTGTAGGCGCCCTTGAGGATGCCCTCCTCCGCCCCTTCCGGCATCGCCGGATGGGGGTAATTCTCGTTCAGGGTCGTGATGTAATAAAAGACATCGTCCTGATCGACCAGCATGCGGTTCAGGCCCGCGTGGACGATCACCGCCAGTTCGTAGGCGTAAGTGGGATCGTAGGTTACGCAATTCGGGATGGTCGAGGCCAGGATATGGCTATGGCCATCCTCGTGCTGCAGGCCTTCGCCGTTGAGGGTGGTGCGGCCGGAGGTGCCCCCGATGAGAAAGCCGCGCGTGCGCATGTCGCCCGCGGCCCAGGCGAGATCGCCGACGCGCTGGAAGCCGAACATCGAATAGTAGATGTAGAAGGGGATCATCGGCACGTTCGAGGTCGAATAGGAGGTGCCCGCGGCGATGAACGAAGCCATCGCGCCCGGCTCGTTGATGCCCTCCTGAAGGATCTGGCCTTTCGGATCCTCGCGGTAATACATGAGCTGATCGGCGTCCTGGGGCCGATAGAGCTGGCCGACCTGGCTGAAAATCCCGACCTGCCGGAACAGGCCCTCCATGCCGAAGGTGCGGCTCTCGTCAGGGACGATCGGCACCACATGCGAGCCCAGATTCTTGTCGCGCAGGAGCGCGGTCAGAATCCGGACAAAGGCCATTGTGGTCGAGATTTCGCGTCCCTCAGCCGTTGCTTTCAAGAGCGCATCGAAAGTGGAAAGCGGAGGAACGACGAGCGGTTCGCTCTTGCGCCGACGGGACGGCAGATAGCCGCCGAGCGCCGCGCGGCGCTCGCGCAGATAGCTCATCTCCTTGCTGTCCTCGGCGAAGCGCAGGAAGGGAACGCTGTCGAGATCAGCGTCTGAAACGGGGATGTGGAACCGGTCGCGGAAGGCCTTGAGCGCCTCGTGGCCGAGCTTCTTGGCCTGATGGGCGATCATCTGCCCTTCCCCGGCTGAGCCCATTCCATAACCCTTGACGGTTTTGGCGAGGATGACGGTCGGCTGGCCCTTGTGGTCGACCGCAGCCTTATAGGCGGCGTAAACCTTGACTGGATCGTGCCCGCCTCGGGTCAGCGACCAGATTTCCGCGTCCGTCCAGTCCTCGACCATCGCCGCTGTCTCGGGATGGCGGCCGAAGAAGTTCTTGCGAATATAGGCGCCGTCCTTCGACTTGAAGTCCTGGTATTCGCCGTCGACGCATTCGTCCATGAGCTGGCGGAGCTTGCCCTCACTATCCTTGGCGAGCAGCGCGTCCCAGCCGGAACCCCAAAGGCACTTGATGACGTTCCAGCCCGCCCCGCGGAAGTCGGCCTCGAGCTCCTGCACGATCTTGCCGTTGCCGCGCACCGGCCCGTCGAGCCGCTGGAGATTGCAGTTGATGACGAAGATGAGGTTGTCGAGCTTCTCGCGGCCGGCAAGCGAGATCGCGCCGAGCGATTCCGGCTCGTCCATCTCGCCGTCGCCGCAGAACACCCAGACCTTGCGCGGCGCGGTGTCGGCAAGGCCTCGCCCATGCAGATAGCGCAGAAACCGGGCCTGATAGATCGCCATCAGGGGACCGAGGCCCATCGAAACGGTCGGGAACTGCCAGAAGTCCGGCATCAGCCAGGGATGCGGATAGGAGGCGAGGCCCTTGCGGCCGACCTCCTGGCGGAAGTTTATCAGCTGATCGTCGCTCAGCCGGCCTTCGAGGTAAGCGCGGGCGTAGATGCCGGGCGAGCTGTGGCCCTGGAAATAGACCAGGTCGCCGCCATGCGTCTCGTTGGAGGCATGCCAGAAATGCATGAAGCCGGTGTCGTACAGGGTCGCCGCCGACTGAAAGCTCGCAATATGGCCGCCAAGCTCGGACGATTCCTTGTTCGCCTTGACGACCATCGCGGCGGCGTTCCAGCGGACGTAGCGGCGGATCTGCTGCTCGAGCTCGCGGTCGCCGGGATGGGGGGGCTCGGCTTCGGGCGCAATGGTGTTGACATAGGCGGTATTGGCCGCGAACGGCAGCTTCGCGCCCTTGCGACGGGCGGACGTAACAACAGCATCGAGGATGTCGTCGACCTTCTCGATCCCCTCGAAGGCCTCGACCGAATCGAGCGCGTCGAGCCATTCGCCGGTTTCGTCGGATTGGTCCTTGACCCTGTCGTCCATCGGGCCGACCTCCCTATGCCTTAAACAAAAGTCGTAAGCGAGCCGCCGCAGTCTTCTCATGCGTCCGAGCAATTGGCAATTGCGACGGATGGCGCCGCAGCCATGTCAACCTTGCATGAAGGAGAGCGCATTGGCCGACCCTCGGCCTTCAGGATAGACTACGGATCGCGCGCTCCGCTAGCGGGCGTTCTCCGTGCTGAGGGAGCAGAATTTGGCCGGCGTTACGACCCACGTCCTCGACGTGACGACCGGCCGGCCGGCGGAAGGCGTCCGGCTGGAGCTTTACGAATTGGCGGACGGATCAGGGCGCAAGCTCGTGGCCGATGTCGTGACCAACGCCGACGGGCGCACCGACAAGCCGCTCGTGCGCCCCGACGAGGCGCGCGCCGGCCGGTTCGAGCTCATCTTCCATGCCGGGGACTATTTCCGCCGCCGGCGCGCCGAACTCGCCGACCCGCCGTTCCTCGACATCATCCCGATCCGCTTCGGCCTCGCCGATCCCAAGGCGCATTACCACGTGCCCCTGCTCGTCTCGCCATGGAGCTACTCGACCTATCGGGGAAGCTGAGGGGCGCCGGCCCCTTCCGGGCGAGCGGCGGCGACCGGGTTTGGAAAGTCTTGGAACCGTGCCGTTTCGGTTCGAAAACCCCCGCTAAGGCCATGTTGGATTTCCTTGGATTTCCTTGGATTCTCTCGTCCGAAACGAGACTTTTCAATGGGTTACGCGGGATTTTCGCGAAAATTTTTTTCAGGCCGCTTTTCCCCCTGCGTCGAGCAGCGCCGGGAGCGAGAGCCCGCGGCCGAGGCCGTGCGGAAAGCGCAGGACTGGTCATCGGGCAAGTTACCCTGACTTCTGATTTTCTGCAAGATAATTGTCGGCTCTTATGACGCTGTTGGTCGCGGATTAAGGGTCGAGCTATCGAATTCTGCCGTCATGGCCGGCCTCGCGACCTCGCCCGGCCATCCACGCGGCGCTGCAGCAAAAAGGCAGGCTCATTGAGGCAGCGACCGTAGCTTATTGAAAACATTGAGTGTTGTCAGCGGCAGGAGCGCCTTGTCGGCGCTCGGCGTGGATGGCCGGGACAATCCCCGGATCAAGTCCGGGGACGGCCACGACGGTGCTGAGGCTGCGACGAGACTGCGGAGTCCCGAATCAACAGGTATCGCTATAAGAGCCAAAATGTCGGCTCTTTATGAAAGGGTTGGAGCCGCAGTCGAAAACGAGCGGGCGCGCTCCGACAGTCGGCCCTGATTATCGAGCCATCTGCGACATGTTGGCTAACGCCGTCAACAATTCAACAGCACTTCCGTGTTCTTCTCAACGCGAACGCCACGGCTGCGGTGGGCGGCGGGTGTTTTTTTTGCACTGCACCCTTGAATAAGCCTACTCACTATATTATAAGCATGCTTATGTTATCGCTTGCTCATAAGGGGACCGCGTCTCCCGCCCGGGAGCTGGGTTTCGCGCTCCACGACGTCGCCCGGCTGCTCAGGACCTATTCCAACCAGCGGGCGCGGGAACTTGGCACGACACGCGCCCAGTGGGCCGTCCTGTCGCGCCTGCAGCGCTGCGAGGGCGTCAAGCAGAGCGAACTGGCGGAGGCGCTCGACCTCGCGCCGATCACGCTTGGGCGGCTGATCGACAAACTGACCGCCGCGGGCCTGGTCGAGCGGCGCGACGACGCAACCGACCGGCGCGCCAACCGTCTTTATCTCACTGAAAAAGCTGCGCCAGCGTTGGTTGAGCTCGGCGCGCTCGCCGAGGACCTGATGGGCCGGGCGCTGGCGGGCGTCGATGAATCGACCGCCCACGCCATGCACGCCGGCCTCATGACGATAAAAGCCAATCTCAAGAACGAATTGATTGCGGGAGCCGAATCAAAGTGACCCAGTCCAAGCCAGTTTCCGCGCGCGATCCGGCGCAGGAGGACGATCCGCCCGCCGCGCCCCAGGCGGCGCAGCCGCTGCCTTTCACGCCGTCAAAGGCAGCCGCCGCCCCGTCGGCCTCGCGCGAAACCGCGGCGCAAACGCCATCGGGACAGCCGCCGTCACAGCCAATTCAGTTCACGCCGGCGCGAACGCCGGCGCCTGGCCCGCAAGCGCCGCCGTCTGCGCCACAGGCGCCTCCAGCGCCCCCCGCCAAAGAGACGCCGATCGTCGTCAAGCGGAAGCGCGGGAGCGGGCGTTTCGTCATGCTCGTCGTCATCCCGCTCATCGCGCTGGCGCTTGGTTTCGGCTGGTGGCTGAGCAGCGGCCGCTATGTCTCGACCGACAACGCTTATGTCGGCGCCGACAAGTCGCTGATCACGCCCCAGGTCACCGGCGCGATCGTCGCCGTGCATGTCGTCGAGGGACAGAAGGTCAAGGTCGGCGATCCGCTGTTCGACATCGATCCGAAGCCCTATGAGATCGCCCTCGCCCTCGCCAAGGGCAAGCGCGAAGCGGCCAAGATCGAATTCGCCAACCTGAGAGCCTCCTATCTCAGCAATGTCGACCAGATCGACATGGGCGAGGATTCCGTGCGCGTGCGCCAGGCCGACTTTGACCGCAAGAACGCGCTGGCCGTGTCGCACTCCGGCACCGCGGCCGATCGCGACACCTCGATGGCCAATCTCATTCAGGCCAAGCAGATCCTCGAGTTTGTCAAATCGCAGCAGGCGACGGTCAAGGTGAAGCTCGGCGGCGGCCCCGACACGACAATCGATCAGTTCCCCGACTACATGCAGGCGAACGCCGCGGTCGACGACGCGGAGCGCAACCTGCGCAACACCAAGGTGCTTGCGCCGATCGACGGCGTCGCGACGCAAGTGCCGCAGATCGAGCTCGGGCGCGTGGCGGCGGCTGGACAGCCGGTGTTCGCGGTCGTCGCCAACACCGGCCTTTGGGTCGACGCCAATCCGAAGGAATCGGACCTGACCTACGTGCACGTCGGCCTCCCCGCCAGCGTGAGCGTCGACACGTTTCCCGACCGGGAATGGAAAGGGACGATCTGCTCGATCGCACCCGGCACCGGCGCCCAGTTCGCGATCCTGCCGCCGCAGAACGCCAGCGGCAATTGGGTCAAGGTCGTCCAGCGCGTGCCGCTCCGTTTCTGCTTCGGCCCGAAGGAGGACACGACGGGCCTGCGGGCCGGGATGAGCGCCTATCTCACGATCGACACGGGACGGGTGCGCACCCTTGCGGGCACGCTTGAAGGGCTGAAGAAGTGGGTGGTCGGTTACGTCGACACCCTCCTGGGGGCGCGGACCGCCGTCATCAGATGAACGCGCAAGCGCCCGCTCCTCCGCTCTACGAGACCATCTCGCCGACGCTCAGGTGGTTGCTCACCGTCTGCATCATGATGGCGACGATCATGCAGGCGCTCGACACGACGATCGCCAACGTCGCCCTGCCCTATATGCAGGGGTCGCTCGCGACGACGCAGGACCAGATCAACTGGGTGTTGACCTCCTACATCGTCGCCGCCGCGATCATGACCTCGCCGCTCGGCTGGATGGCGACGCGCTTCGGCCGCAAGAAGCTGTTCATCGTCTGCACGGCCGGGTTCACCATCGCCTCGATGCTGTGCGGCGTCGCGCTGTCGATTGAGCAGATGGTCGCCTATCGGCTGCTGCAGGGCGTTTTCGGCGCGGCGCTCGTGCCGTTGAGCCAGGCCGTGATGCTCGACATTTTCCCGCCAGCCAAGCGCGGCTCGGCGATGGCGATCTGGGGAATGGGCGTGATGCTCGGCCCGATCATGGGCCCGACGCTCGGCGGATGGCTCACCGACTCGTATTCGTGGCGGTGGGTGTTCTTCGTCAATCTGCCTTTCGGCATTCTGACCACCGCGGGCCTCTGGATCTTCATGAGCGAAACGCCGACCCGGCGCGACGTGCCGTTCTCCTGGTTCGGTTTCCTGAGCCTGTCGCTTGGCATCGGCGCCTTGCAGATGATGCTCGACCGCGGCGAGCAACTCGGCTGGTTCCAGTCGCCTGAGATCATCGTTGAGGCGATCCTCTCGGTCGTCGGCTTCTATTTCTTCCTCGCCGACTGCCTGACGTCCCAGCGGCCCTTCATCAGCGTGCGCATCTTCCGCGACTGGAATTTCTCCATCGCGCTCGTCTTCATGTTCCTGGTCGGCGTCATCCTGCTCGCGACCATGGCGCTGATCACGCCGTTCATTCAGAACATGCTCGGCTATCCGGTGCTGTCGAGCGGCTATCTGCTCGGCACGCGCGGCATCGGCACGTTCGTCGCCATGTTCCTGGTCGGCCGCCTCGTCGGCAAGGTCGACTCGCGGCTGCTCATCTTCATCGGCCTCGTCCTCGCGACCGGGTCGCTCTGGCAGATGGTCGGCTGGTCGCTCGACGTCCCAGCCACCACGATCGCGATCAATTCGGTCGCGCAAGGGTTTGGGCTCGGCTTCATCTTCGTGCCGCTCAACACGATCGCCTTCGCCACGCTGCCCGGCGAATTGCGCACGGAAGGGGCGGCGCTATGGACGCTGATCCGCAACATCGGCTCCGCGGTCGGCATCTCGGTGGTCATCGCGCGCTTGACGAGCATGACAATGCAATTCCACAGCCAGCTCGTCGAGCATGTGACGCCGTTCAACGACGCCTTGAGAATGCCGAGCGCCTCGATGGTCTGGGGACACGGGCTTCCGAGCATGGCGATGCTGGAGGGGATCGTCACCCAGCAGGCGGCGGCGATGGCCTATGCCAACGATTTCCTGTTCATGACCCTGATCTCGCTCTGCGCCTTCCCGCTGCTCGCGCTCATCCGCTCGCCGAAGTCTGCCGCGACGGCCGCTTCCCGCGAAGCGGCGGCGCATGCGGTGATCGACTGACGCCGCCGGCGTTTGATCGTCTCGATCGCGCGCGTTCAGCCCGACGCGATCCGGCTTGGGCTCGCCGCCAGCGCCCAGATTGTTTATGCAATCCTGTGAGTGGCCGCTTGCTGCGCGCTGGTGTCGGACAGGCTACACATCGGGGCTGCGATGCAGATCACTCTCGTTCCAGACAGCCAGCATTGCTTCCGCGCCGGCCGGGCTGACCGCGGCGGTTGAGGCTGCCGCAGGCGTTTTCGAGCAGGATTTTCCAGGCAACTATAATGTGAACATCAGCTACGGCTGGGGAACGTTTGATAATGCTCCATCCGATAGTCTGACTGGTCCAGCCGGCGGCGCCTACTCGCTTGGGGGCGGCCCTCTTTCATTCGTGAGCTATTCGGAGCTTAAGAACTGGCTGACCGCCGATGCGGCCTCGAGCGCCCAGATCGCCGCGGTTGGGTCCTTGCCCGCGAGCGCTGCTTCTTTCCCCAACGCCGCCAACATGTTCGTCGTCAGCCCGGCGGAGAAGAAAGCGCTCGGGGTCTTCAGTGGAGACGGCGGCGCGATTGACGGCTCAATCGGGTTCAACATCAACGACGCAAGCTCCCCCGAAGACTGGGAGCCGGCGGCCCTGTGCGAGATCGCCCATGCCCTGGGCTGGGATAGCATCGCCCAGGGCGGATCCTACCCGGCCGTGGCGGATCTGTTTCGCTATTCGTCGCCCGGACACTACCAGTGGACGTCCGGCCAGCCGGCCTATTTCTCCATCGACGGCGGCAATACGAACCTGGGTGATTTCAGCACCACCTTCGATCAGACGCTGTTCACCGATGTGCCCCCTGACGACGCCTTGAGACTGCCCTTCACCAGCGCCGCAACAACCTTGACGAGCCTCGACATTGAAGCCCTGAGCGTTATCGGCTTTGGAGTGGCCGGCGTCGTCTCCTCCCCGCCGCCGCCGCGCCGCTTCAACTCCGGCGGAAATTCTTCCGACATCCTGTGGCAGAACACAGGCGGTCAGGCCGCGATCTGGGAGATGAACGGCGCCAGCATAGCCGGCGGGGGACCGATCAGCCCGAACCCCGGGCCGAACTGGACAGAGATCGGAACTGGAGATTTCAACGACGACGGCCATTCCGACATCCTGTGGCGGAACACGAGCAGCGACCAGGTCTCGATCTGGGAGCTGAACGGGACCAATGTGATCGGCGGCGGGGCCGTTGGGTCCAACCCCGGGCCGAGCTGGACCGAGATCGGGACGGGCGATTTCAACAAGGACGGGCATTCCGACATCCTGTGGCAGAACGCCAGCGGTCAGGCCTCGATCTGGGAAATGAGCGGGACCAATGTGACCGGCGGCGGGCCGGTCGGCCCCAATCCCGGGCCGGCTTGGAAAGCGATCGGAACCGGGGACTTCAACCACGACGGCCATTCCGACATCCTGTGGCGGAACACGAGCAGCGGCCAGGTCTCGATCTGGGAAATGAACGGGACCAACATCATCGGCGGCGGCCCGGTGGCGTCCAATCCTGGGCCCAGTTGGCAGGCGCTGGGAACCGGCGACTTCAACGACGACGGGCGTTCCGACATCCTGTGGCGGAACGCCAACGGCCAGACGGCGATCTGGGAGATGGACGGGACCAACGTGATCGGCGGCGGCCCCATCGCATCCAACCCTGGACTGAATTGGAGCGCGGTCGGAACCGGCGACTTCAACGACGACGGCCATTCCGACATCCTGTGGCAGAACGCCAACGGTCAGGCCTCGATCTGGGAGATGAGCGGGACCAACGTGATCGGCGGCGGAGCTGTCGCATCCAATCCTGGGCCCAGTTGGCGCGCGCTTTGAAATCGCGGCGATTGAACGCGCTGACTACGCAGGCCGCGCAATCTCGAGCACCAGGTCGGCGAGGCGCTCGGCGGCGTCGGGCGCGCCGACCGATTTCGCCGCCGCGCCGCCGCCTCGAGCTTGGCCGGCGCCGCGATGGCGTCTCGCAGGATCGCAGCCAGATGTTCGGGGGTGAACTCGCTCTGCGGCACCACAATCGCGCCGCCGGACTTGGCGAGCGCCGCGGCGTTCGCGGCCTGATCCTGATCGAGCGCATGCGGAAAGGGCACCAGGACGGAAGCCCTGCCGATGACCGCGAGCTCGGAGACGGTCGAAGCGCCGGCGCGGCCGATGACGAGATGGGCGGCGGCGATCCGCGCCGGCAGATCGGGGAAGAATTCCGCGATCTCGACCGGAAAGTTCATGCGCGCGCACGCCGCCGCAACGCGCGCGCTATCCTCGCCGCGCGCCTGCTGGGTGAGGCGGATCCACTGGCGCTCGTCCGGGTTCATCAGCGCGAGCGCCGCCGGAACGACATCCGCCATGACGCGGGCGCCCTGCGAGCCGCCGGTCACCAGAAGGTTCAAGCGCTGTCCGACGTGTTCCGGATAGGCGGATCGCAGCAGCGGCGATGACCGATGGCCGAACCGGATTGCCGGTCACGCGGGTCTTGGCCGGATCGACGCCCTTCAGCTGAGGAAAGCCGCAAGCGACAAGGTTGACGCGCGGGCTCAAGAAATGGTTGGCGCGCCCCATCACAGCATTCTGCTCATGCAGGAGTGTTGGAATTCTGAGGAGCCAGGCGGCGAGAAGCGGCGGCACGGTCGGATATCCGCCAAACCCAACCACCGCGCGCGGCCTGATGCGGCTGAGCTTGACAGCGGCGGCCGCGAGGCCCGCGCTCAAGGTCATCGTGGCGCGCGCCTTGGCGAGCGCGCCGGCTGCCGTGGTTGTCGCGGCGGGGAAGGCGTGAATGGCGCGCGCCGGAAAATCCGCGTCGAATTTGAGCGCGCGGCTGTCGGTCGCCAGCTCGACTTCGGCGCCCCGCCTGGCGAGCGCGCTGGCCAGCGCCGCGGCGGGAAAGAGATGTCCGCCCGAGCCGCCCGCTGCGAGCAGAATCGGGCGCGCCGAACTCATTCCTCCGTCGCCGCCGGATGGTCGAGATCAGCGGCCGGCCGCTTGCGGGTCAACGCGATGAGGAAGCCCATGCCAAGCCCGAGCGCCAAGAGCGAGGAGCCGCCGTAGGAGATGAACGGCAAGGTCATCCCCTTGGCCGGCATGGCCCGCAGGTTGACCGCCATATTGATCCAGCTTTGCACCGCGAACATGACCGTGAGGCCAGCGGCCGCGAGCCGGCAGAACGGATCCGGGTTTCGCGCAGCGAGGGTCAGCGCGCGCAGGACGATGAAGGCGAAGAAGGCGATCAGCGCCATGCACGCGATCATGCCGAATTCCTCGCCGGTCACGGCGAACACGAAGTCGGTGTGGGCGTCGGGCAGGATCCGCTTGTAGACGCCCTCGCCGGGCCCTCGTCCGAACCAGCCGCCGTTGAGGATGCTCTGCAACGCCGTGTCGACCTGAAACGTGTCGACCAGACCGTTCGTCGAGTCCGGATCGAGAAAGCGCAGGACGCGCTCATGCACATGCGGCGACAGCTTGAAAACCGTGAACCCCCCGACCATGCCCATGCCCCCGACCGCGACGACCCAGAACCAGTGCAGGCCAGCCAGGAAGAAGAGCGCCGTCCACACGACCGCGACCAGCATCGTCTGACCGAAATCGGGCTGGAGGATGAGCGGCACGATGGCGATCGGCAGCAGCACGAAGGACAGGATCTTCGCAGGAATCGCGGTCGGCCCGGTCCGCCCGCCTTCGGTGAAGGCCCAGGCCGCAAGAACAACGAACGCCGGCTTGATGAACTCCGAGGGTTGCAGGCCGAAGATCCAGCGCCTCGCCCCTTTGACCTCGACGCCGAACATGAGCGCGAGAATGATCAGCGCAAACGACACGGCGAACGTCACCAACGCCGCGCGCCGCACATGCCGGGGCGAGAGAAACGAGGTTGCGATCATCAGCGCCGCCGTCGGGATCAGCATCAAGGCCTGGCGGTTGACGAAGTGGAAGGTCGAAAGGTTGAGCCGCTCCGCGACCGCCGGACTCGCCGCCAGCGCCATCACCAGGCCGATCACCATCAGCGCGATGAACGACCCGATCAGCCACCGGTCGGCGGTGCGCATCCAATCCGCGACGGGCCCGCGCTCCACTCTCGAAACCATGCGCTCTATCTCCCCGTTTGCGCGCGCGTTCCGGCCGCCGCGCGCCGCTCAAGCCATTTGGCGACGTGGCTCCGGAACGCGTCGCCGCGCGCCTCGAAATTCGTGAATTGATCGAACGACGCGCAGGCCGGCGAGAGCAGCACCGCGGGCTCGCGCGCCGGCGAGTGCGCCGCGTCCTCCGCCGCCGCCTCGATGGCCGCGCTTAAAGTCCCGTAGCGTTCGAAGGGAACAGCGCCGTCAAGCGTGCCCGCGAATTCATCGCTCGCCTCGCCGATCAAATAGGCCTTGGCGACGCGGGGAAAAAGCGGCCGCAGCGGCTCCACGCCCCCTGCTTTCGGCCTGCCGCCGAGAATCCAATGGATGTCATGGAACGACATGAGCGCCTTCTCGGCGGCGTCTGCGTTGGTCGCTTTCGAGTCGTTGATGAACAGCACCCGGTCAAGCCGGCCGACCTCTTCCATGCGGTGCGCAAGGCCGGGGAATGTCTCGAACGCGCGCGCGATGCTCTCGCGCTCGAGCCCAAGCGCCCGCGCGGCGGCGTAGGCGAACGCGGCGTTCTGCCCATTATGGGCGCCGCGAAGCGCCCGCGCGCCGGCAAGGTCGGCCACGGGCCCGGCTTCACCTTTAGCCATCACGCGATGCTCGCTGACCCAGACGTCGGCGAGCGGAGAGTCAGTCCCGGAGACGGCAAGAGCCCGAGGCGCGCCGACGCGCGCCTTCAACCGCGCATAGATGTCCCGGCAGGGCTCATCGTCGACGCCGACCAGCGCGATCCCGGCCTGCGCGACCAGCCGCTCCTTGATCGCGGCGTAGCGCGCGAGATCGCCATGCCGGTCGAGATGGTCGGGCGTGATGTTGATGAGAAGTCCGACGCTGGGCGCGAGCGAGGGCGCAAGATCAATCTGATAGGACGAACACTCGACGACATGCGTCCGTCCGGCGGCGGGGGGCGGCAGATCGAGGACCGGCACGCCGATATTGCCGCCCATCGCGACTTCGCGCCCTGCTTCCCTGAGCACATGGGCGATCAGCGCCGTGGTCGTCGATTTGCCGTTGGTGCCGGTGATGGCGACGAACGGCGCGTCCGGCGCTCTCACGCCACGCTCGCGCACGAAGAGCTCGACATCGCCGATGATCGGAACCCCCGCTTCGTCGGCAAGGTTGACGGTCCAGTGCGGCGCCGGATGAGTCAGCGGCACGCCGGGCGCGAGCACGAACACCCGGAAGCTGCGCCAATCCGCGTGAGCGAGGTCGACGAGCGCAATGCCCGCGGCGGCGCCACGCTCGCGAGCCGCCGGGCTGTCGTCCCATGCAGCCACCTCGGCGCCGCCGGCGACCAGCGCGCGCGCCGTCGACAGCCCCGAGCCGCCGAGGCCGAAGAGGGCGACGCTCTGTCCGCTCAGGGTCTCGACCGGAATCATCGTCACCTCAGTTTGAGCGAGGCGAGGCCGACCATCGCGAGCACGAAGGCGATGATCCAGAAGCGCATGACGATCTGCGGCTCCGACCAGCCGAGCTGCTCGAAATGGTGATGAATGGGCGCCATGCGGAACACCCGCTTGCCGGTGAGCTTGAACGACACCACCTGCACGACGACGGACGCCGCCTCCATCACGAACAGGCCGCCGATCACCGCCAGCACGACCTCGTGCTTGATCGCGACAGCGATCGTGCCCAGCAGTCCGCCGAGCGCCAGCGACCCCGTGTCGCCCATGAAGATCTGGGCCGGGGGCGCGTTGAACCAGAGGAATCCGACTCCCGCGCCGATCAGCGCGCCGCTGACCACCATGAGATCGCCGGCGAACGGCACATGATTGATCAGCAGGTAGTGCGAGTAGACGAAGTTGCCGGCGATATAGGCGATGACGCCGAGCGTCGCGGCGGCGATCATCACCGGCACGATCGCGAGACCGTCGAGCCCGTCGGTCAGATTGACCGCATTGCCGAAAGCGACAATGACGAACGGCCCGAACAGAAGAAAGGCCCAGCCGAAATCGAACACGAAGCCGGTCACGAACGGCACCGCAAGCTCAGTCGCGCCCTCGGCGCCGACCCGCATCAGCGCGTAACAGGCGAGCGCGGCGATGACATATTCGCCAAACAGGCGGCCGAGGCTCGAGAAACCGCGGTCCGACTGCTTCGTCACTTTCAGATAATCGTCGTAGAAGCCGATCACGGCGAAGCCGGCGGTGACGAACAGCACGATCCACACGTAGGGGCTTTCGAGATTGGCCCAGAGCAGCGCCGACGCAAACAGGCCGAACAGGATCATCAGGCCGCCCATGGTCGGCGTGCCCTTCTTGCTCAGAAGATGCGAGGCCGGTCCATCGGCGCGGATCGGCTGCCCCTTGCCCTGCTTCAGACGCAACGCGGAGATGATCGTCGGACCGAAGAAGAAGACGAGGAAAAGCCCGGTTCCCGCGGCGCCCAGCGTGCGGAACGTGAGGTATCGGAACAGGTGGAAGGCGCCGGGAAGCTCGGCCAGCCAGGTCAGCATGTTTTAGCCTCCTGGCCGCATGAGCGAAGCGATCGCGCAAAGCTGCGACGAGCGGGCCCATCCGGCTGCCGTTCGAGCCTTTGATCATCGCGATGTCGCCGCCGCGCAAGGTCCGGGCGACTTCGTCGGTCAGCTCGCTTGAGCGCTCGGCCCAAGCCGCCCGCATCGACGCCGGCGCCGCCTCATAAAGCGCGCGCGTGAGCGGCCCCGCGCCGAACAGGAGATCCACTTTATTGGCGCTCAGATCGCCGGCGAGTTCGGCGTGCATCGCCGCCGCCTTCGGCCCGAGCTCGAGCATGTCGCCGATGACCGCGATCCGGCGCCCCTTCGGTCCGGGCTCGGCGGCGGCGAGCAGCGCCAGCGCCGCGCGCATCGAGGCGGGATTGGCGTTGTAGCTCTCGTCGATGATGGTCGCCGAACCGTCGGGGGTCGGCAGGAGAAAGCGCTCGCCCCTGCCCTTCTGCGGCGAGAAGCGGCGAAGCGCGGCGGCGCAGGCGTCAAGATCAGCGCCGAGCGCGTCCGCCGCGAGCAGCGCGCCAAGCGCGTTCTCCGCCATATGGGCTCCGGGCGCGCCGAGTTCGAACGCCAATTCGCGGCCGAGGACGCGCGCCCTGACCCGCGAGCCCTCGCCGATCGCCTCGACCTCGATGAGCCTGGCGTCGCAACCGGCGCCGCGGCCAAAGCTCCAAACCCTTGCGCCCCGCGCCGCGGCGGCTGTCTTCAGCCGCTCGAACTGCGGCGCGTCGCGGTTCAGGACCGCGGTTCCGTGAGGCTCGAGGCCGAGAAAGATCTCAGCCTTCGCGTCGGCGATGGCTTCGATCGAGCCGAGATGCTCGATGTGGACGGGGGCGATCGTCGTCACGAGAGCGACATGGGGCCGCGCCATGCGGGTGAGCGGCGCGATTTCCCCGGCGTGATTCATGCCGATCTCGAACACGCCGAAGCGCGCGTCCGAGGCCATGCGCGCGAGCGTCAGCGGCACGCCCCAGTGATTGTTGTAGGAAGCAGCGGAAGCGTGCGTTAAGCCGCAGGTCGCGAGCATCGCGCGCAGCATCTCCTTGGCCGTCGTCTTGCCGACCGAACCGGTCACCGCGACGATCTTCGCCTTCGAACGCGCGCGAGCGGCGACCCCCAGCCGCTCCATCGCCTTCAGGGTGTCGTCGACGGCGAACACGGGTCCGAGAGCAGCGAGCTCAGGCGCTCGCTCGCGCGACACGACAGCCGCCGCGGCGCCGGCTTCGAAGGCGCGCGCGACGTGATCGTGGCCGTCATGCGCATCGCCCCGGATGGCGAAGAACAGGTCGCCCGACTCAAGCGTCCGGCTGTCGATCGAGACGCCCGTGACACGCGCGCTGAGCGGCGCGCTCGGGGAAGCGCCGAGGGCGCCGCTCAGTTCGGCCTGGGTCCACAGCGCAGTCACTGCGCCTCCTCGAGCGCCGCGCGCGCCTCGTCGGCGTCGGAGAACGGCAGCGTCTTGTCGCCGACGATCTGCCCCGTTTCGTGACCCTTGCCGGCGATCAGAAGCGCATCGCCGTCGCGAAGCATCGCGACGCCCGCGCGAATGGCCGCCGCCCGGTCGCCGATCTCGATCGCCGAAGGCGCGGCGGCGAGGATCTGCGCTCGGATCGCCGCGGGAGTTCTCGGAGCGGGGATTGTCGTCGGTCACGATCGTGACGTCGGCGCAGCGCGCGGCGATTTCGCCCATGATCGGCCGCTTGCCCGGATCGCGGTCGCCGCCGCAACCGAACACCAGCACGAGACGCCCGCGCACGAAGGGCCTGAGCGCGGCGATCGCCTTCTCGAGCGCGTCGGGCTTATGCGCGTAATCGACAAAGACCGTCGCGCCGCGGACGTCGCCGATGCGCTCGAGGCGCCCCGGCGCGCCTTCCAGCGTTTGCAGCGCCTGGAACACCGCATCCGCCTCGCTGCCCGTCGCGATGCAAAGGCCGGCGGCGACCAGCGCGTTGGAGATCTGAAAGTCTCCGGCCAGCGGAAAGTTCACGCGAAAGCTTCGGCCGCCGAACTGAAGATCGAGCGCCGACGACAGTCCCTCGCGCGCGGCGGCGTTGAGGCGGATCGTCTCGCCCTTCACGCCGACCGTGACGGCGTCGAGCCCGCGCGCCCGCGCCGCCGCGATCACGCGCGGAGCGATGGCGCTGTCAGCGTCGATGACCGCCGGCGCCCCATCAGGCAAAAGCTCCAGGAACAGCCTGAGCTTGGCGGCCAGATAATCCTCGACCGTCGCATGATAGTCCATGTGGTCGCGCGTCAGATTGGTGAATGCGGCGGCGGCGAGCCGCACGCCGTCCAGCCGCTTCTGGTCGAGACCATGCGAGGAGGCCTCGATCGCGAGGTCGGTGACGCCGTTCGAGGCCAGCCGATCGAGCAGTTGATGCAGCGCGATCGGGTCCGGCGTCGTCAGCGATCCGTAGACAGTGAGCGGGCGCGACACGATGCCGATCGTTCCGATCGAAGCGGCCTCCCGCCGCAGCGCCCGCCAGATCTGGCGCACGAAAGCGACGACCGAAGTTTTCCCGCTGGTGCCGGTCACCGCGACAATGGTTTCGGGCTGGCGCGGATAGAAGCGCGCGGCGGCGTGAGCGAGCGCGGCGCGGGCGTCGGCGACGTGCACGAAGGCGGCGTTGGGGGTGTCCGCCCAGCGCTCGGCGACAATCGCGGCGGCGCCTTTCGCCACCGCCTCGCCCACGTGCCTGAGGCCGTCGTCCTTGGCGCCGGCAAGCGCGAAGAAGACATCGCCCGGCGCGGTCTTTCGACTGTCGAACGCCAAGCCCGCAATCGCGCGATCGCCAAGCGCGCGATCGGCGTCCTTGAGCTCGAGGATGTCGCCAAGCCGTCTCATCGCCCTTGATGTCACTCCTTGCCGGTCTTGTCGGCGTCGGCTCCATACCCCAGTCGGGCGATGATGGGGAACGGCTGAGTTGGCGGCTCCTTCATGGGCGGCACGCCCTCGAGCGGCTCGACCCGGCGGATCAGCGCGCCCGCGACCCGCCCGGCGTTATAGGCGGCGGTGTGGTATCCATGATCCTCGGGCGCGGCCTGCGGATCGTCGTAGATCGTCAGGTAGAGGTACTTCGGCTTGTCGGCCGGCGTGATCGCCATGAAGGTGTTGAAAACCCTGTTCTGCGCATAGTGGCCGTGGATGATCTTGTCGGCGGTTCCCGTCTTGCCGCCGACGTAATAGCCGGGAATGTTGGCGAAACTTGCGGACCCATGGGTGGCGTTGGACCGCATCAGATAGCGCATGGACTCGGAGGTCTGCGCGCTGATCACGCGATGGCCGACCTTCGCCGCCTCCTCCTCGGTGCGCGGCAGAAAGGTCGGCGTCATCATTTCGCCGCCGTTGACCAGCGCGCACACCGCCATCACCGCCTGGATCGGCGCGACATTGAGGCCCTGGCCGAAGGCGATGGTCATGGTGTTGAGAAGCCCCCAGTGCTTGGGCACCAGCGGCTCGGCGCTCTCCGGCAATTCGGTGCGCAGCCGGTCGAGCTGGCCCATCTTTTTCAAGAAGGCCTTATGGCCCTCGACGCCGACCATCAGCGCCAGCCGCGCGGCGCCGATGTTCGAGGAATGGGTGAACACTTCGGGCACCGTCAGCACGCGATGGGTGGCGTGAAAATCGTGGATGGTGAACCGCCCGTAGCGCAAGCTGTCGCGCGCGTCGACATGCGAGCCGAGATTGACCTTGCCGGATTCGAGCGCCATGGCGAGCGAAAGCGCCTTGAAGGTCGAGCCCATCTCGTAGACGCCGACATTGATGCGGTTGATCTTGCTCGGGTCTTGAGCGTCGCTCGGATCATTGGGATCGAAATCGGGCAGCGATTCGAGCGCGATCACTTCGCCGGTGTTGACGTCGACGATCATGCCCGCCGCCGCTCTGGCGTGGAAGCGGTCCATTCCGTCGACGAGTTCGTCGCGCAAGGCATGCGTCGCCTTGAGATCGAGCGACAGGCGGACCGGCTTGAGGCGGTCGGGATCGACCGTGAAGCCCGCGACATGCGGATCGGTCAGGCTCTGCTGGTCGAGATATTTCTCCATGCCGGCGATGCCGACATTGTCCTCGTTGACATAGCCGATCACATAGGCGCCGATCGGGCCGTTGGGATAGACGCGCATGTTCTCCGGCAGGAACCCGACGCCGGGAAGGCCGAGATGAAAGATCTCCGCCTGCTCCTTCGGCGTGATGTGCCGCTTGACCCAGATGAAGCCCTTCTTCGAGGCTCAGCCGCTCGCGCAGCTGCTTCGCGTTGACGTCGGGAAGCACGGCGGTGATGAGCTCGACCGCCTCGTCCACGTCGATGATGCGGTTCGGCTCGGCGAACACCGACATGGTCTTGACGTCGGTGGCGAGGATCTCGCCGTTCCGGTCCAGGAGATCGGGCCTCGCGCCGGAGACCGCGCCATCGGCCGCGGTCTTCAGCGTCTGCGGCGGATCATGGCTGAAGGCCGAGCGCGAGCAGCTTCACGCCGAGCCCGGCATAGGCGACGAACAGCCCAAGCGCGACGGTGCGGACGCGCGCGCTCGAACGGTCGAGCCGGGTCGAAAGAAGCGCGCGCGCGAAGGCCTTCAGCTTCGCTTTGTTCGCTCCCGCCGGCTGCGCGAGGCGCGCGCCAGGCGGCTCCAGATCGACGCCGAAATTCTTCGGCAGATAGCGCCTGAGCCAGGCGATCGCGGCGTCGGCCAGGGCGTCCAGGAGCTTGAGGCGCGCCCGCGCGCGGCCTCATGGGTTTCGCTCTCGAGTCGGTCGGGGTCTCGGCCATTTCTCACCTCACCGGCGGAGTCGAGACGGAGGCGGTGACGGCCGGGGTCGAATTGTCGGCGGTGAATCCGAGCAATTCGAGCGCGCGGCCGATCGAGTCGACCTTGGGCTGGGCGTCGGGCAACTCGTCGACGGTCGCGATCTGGCTTAACGTGAGCGGCTGCAGGCCGAGCTTCGAGTCGGCGAGCGCCTGCACGCGGTCGGGCCGGGCGAGATGCGCGTATTCGGCGCGCAGGAGACTGATCGCGTCCTTCTCCCTGTTGATGAGATGGCGCGTCTTCACCAGCTGCTCGGAGGCGTAGATCGTTCGGTACTTGACGCCGTAGACGTAAGCCGCCGACCCGATCAGCGCGGCGATGGCGAATGCGTGCAGGATGCGCCACATTTTTACGATCTCCCCCTTCGCGCCGGCAGTCGAGCCAGCGCCTCAATGCCCTCGTCCCGTCCCCGCGCCGGCGCGCTGGTGCGGACCCCAAATCGCAATTTCGCCGAGCGCGAGCGCGGATTTGCGCTTGTCTCCGCTTCGCTCGCTTCGATCGGCTGGCCGCGCGGAACCTCGAATGTCGGCTCGGCCAAAGCCGGTTCGCCGGGCAGGCGGCGCGAGGCGGCTCGTCCGCGGCCTGAGCGGCCAACCAGGAACTGCTTGACGATCCGGTCCTCGAGCGAGTGGAACGTCACAACCGCGAGGCGGCCGCCGGATTTGAGCAAAAGCTCGGCGGCGAAAAGTCCGCGTGCGAGCTCGCCGAGTTCGTCGTTGACCGCGATGCGCAAAGCCTGGAAGGCGCGCGTCGCGGGATGGGTGAGCTCGCCGCGCCGCGCCGGCGCGACCCGCGCGATCATGCCCGCGAGCTCCAGCGTCGAAGTGAACGGCTTTGTCTCGCGGTCGGCGACGATGGCGCGCGCGATCCGGCGCGCGGCGCGCTCCTCGCCGAAATGAAACAGAATGTCGGCGATCGTCGCCTCGTCCTCGTCGCGCAGGATGTCGGCGGCCGAGCGTCCGCCGCTCCCCATGCGCATGTCGAGCGGCGCGTCGAAGCGCAGCGAGAAGCCGCGCGCGGCCTCGTCGAGCTGCATCGACGAAACGCCGATGTCGAGCACGATTCCGTCCACCGCGTCGACGCCGAGACGCTTGGCGACCTCGTCGAGCTCGCCGAAGCGCGCCTCGACAAGCTCAAGCCGGCCGCCGGACGAAGCCT
The DNA here is from genome assembly GCA_963802615.1 of uncultured Alphaproteobacteria bacterium. Classification (GTDB taxonomy): domain Bacteria; phylum Pseudomonadota; class Alphaproteobacteria; order Rhizobiales; family Beijerinckiaceae; genus Roseiarcus. The sequence continues at coordinate 41,176 of CAWDKC010000037.1, read as the reverse complement.
TCAGCGCTTCGCCGGCCCGAATGGCCGAGGGGTCGCGATCGAGCGCGATCACGCGCGCGCCGCGGTCGAGCAGCGCGCGCGAATAGCCGCCGGCGCCGAACGTGCCATCGACATAAAGGCCGCCGGCGCGAGGATCGAGCGCCTCCATGGCCTCCTTGAGCAGGACAGGAACATGGCCGAGCCCAGCGGGCGCGGCGGGGCTCATCCCGAGGCTCCCGGCGGCGCGAGCGCGTCGCGCTCCGCGCGCAGGCGCCGGACGCGCTCCCGCGCCTGTTCGAGATGGGCCTGAAAGCGCGTCGGCTCCCAGATCTGGAACTTGTGCCCCTGGCCGACGAACACCGCCTCGTCGCCCAGCCCCAGCGCCGTCTTGAGCCGCTCCTCGAAGAAGACCCGGCCCTCCGCGTCGAGGCGCAAGACCTCGCTCATGCCCAGAAGCGCCGTCGCGAAGGCGTCGCGGGCCTGCGAATAGGGCGGCATCGTTTGAAGCAGCGAGTCGATCTCGGCGATCAGCGCATTGCCGCCGCAGTCGAGCGCCGGCGCGTCGAGCGAGGGATAGGCGTAGACGCCGGCGAAGCCGTCCTTCGTCAGCACCTGACGGAACGAGGCGGGAATCGAGATCCGCCCCTTGGCGTCGAAGCGGTGGGTGAAATTCGAAAGAAATCGATCCACCAGACAGCCCTTCGGCGCGCGAGCAAGCCCGCCCGAGCCGCGGTCTTGCGGTTTTAGGCGACGGCGCCGGGGCGCAGTCGAGTGACGGGACAACGTGGGATAGCATGGGACCCCATGGGACTCAACGCATTAGGGGCTCAAGGTTAATCTTCCGTTAGGACGAACCTCGTCTGCGCATGATTTGCCTCGCGCGGCGCGTATTGCCGCGGCGCAACGCCGCAGACCGCGGCGCCCAGAGCCTGGTTGGCTTCCCTATGGTTAACGAAGTGTGAGCCGCGTCACGGCGCGGAGGCGGGCGGAGGTCTACAACCACCCGCGTGAACAGGACGAAGATCTTCAACCGCCGATTTGCCTTTAACAATTTGTTACTTGCTTTCGTGCGGTAAGGGCGCAATCATCCTGTAAAAAGCGAGGGTCTAGGCGATGATCGCGGTCATGGTTCTTTGGGGCTTGAGTTTTGCCGGTCTGGGCTGGCTCGTCTTCAAGATCGCCGAGCGAATGTAACGGAACGGATCCGCTCCCGCCACGCAACCGAATTCAAGAGGAAACTTCAGTGACGATCGTACTTGCCGGAGCCGCCGGCTGGCTCATTCTTTTGCTCATGTGCGCTTACGCCAAAGGCGCGCGATCGACGCGTCTAACCCACCTGTTCGACGGCGAGGCTGCCTGCGGGCAGCGGCTTCAGGATCGCCTTGGCTGAAATCGAGTGATCAAGCCAGGCGGCCCAATCCGCGCGATCGAGAATGGCGATCTGCCGGTCATGATAGGGCGCGATGTCGGGGCCCGGCGGCATCGTCAGCATCGTGAAGGCCTCGCCGACTTGGGTGTCGGTGCGCCAGATTCCGGCGATGCAAAACCACGGCTCGCCGGTCCTGGTGAACAGCCACTTGTCCTTCCGCTTCTTCTTTTTGTCCGCCGGATCGGTGAACTCGTAGAAGCCGTCGGCGGGAATGAGGCACTCGGCCCGAGGCGAATTCGCGGCCGTCGGAGCGGAAATTGTAGACCGGCTTGCCGTTCTGCCCGGGCCAGCTCCAGCGTCGCTGCACAAGGTCGCCGGCCTCCGGCTCGCCGTCGACCGCGCGGACGATCGGGCGCCATATCCGTGATCTTGATGTCCTCGCGCGCCTCGATGTTGGGCGTTCCTTCCGAAAAGCGGATTTTGATCCGGCTCTCGGAGAAGCCCTCGAAGAGCGTGGCCGCATCGGTCAGCAATCGATAAGTCGTTGCACATCGACGAGGCTCACGGGGGAGATTCGCGTTCGGCCTGATCCACTGGCCGAGCGCAGTCGTATCCTAGCCTCCGGCGCCGCCCCAGCCTCGCCGAACCCGTCCGCCGGAGGACATATGAGTGAACTGAGCGACATCGTCGACGCGCTGAAACCCGTGTCGACCGCGACGATCACCACGGTCCTGCTCAAGCACGGATTGCGCCGGGTGTGGATGCGAGGAACGCGCCCGATTCGCCCTGGGCAGCCGCGCACGGTCGGGCGCGCCTTCACCTTGCGCTTCATTCCGGCGCGCGAGGATCTCGCGACGCCGGCTTCGTGGGCCTCGCCGCGCTCGACGCGAGCGGCGATCGAGGAGGCGCCGCCCGGCTGCGTCATGGTCGCCGACGCGATGGGCGTCACGGACGCCGGCATCTTCGGCGACATCCTGTGCGCGCGGATCAAGCAGCGCGGCGTGGCCGGCCTCGTCACCGACGGGGCCGTGCGCGACATGGCGGGCGTTCTCAAGACCGGCCTTTCCGTCTGGTGCGGCGGGCGCGGCCGCGCCTCCCTCGGTCGCCAGCCTCACCTTCGTCAATTGGCAGGAGCCGATCGGCTGCGGCGGCGTCGCCGTCTATCCCGACGATCTTGTCGTGGCCGACGACGACGGCGCGGTGCTCATCCCGGCCGCGCTGGTCGAGGACGTGGTTCGCGTCGCGCCTGAGCAGGAGCGCATGGAGACCTGGATCATGGATGAAGTCTCGAACGGCGCGAAGCTGCCGGGCCTTTATCCGCCGAACGAAGACAATCTCAAGCGCTACAAGGACTGGGCTTCTCGTTCCTGAGCGGGTTCAAAGCGCCGATTTCCGTTTGGCGGCCGTGACACATTGCGCCCACGATGCGGAAGCACCGATCGCTCAAAGCCCCGTGGCGGCTCAGGTCGCCTGAGAGGAGAGCATGTCCAGCGCCGATGGCGTCATGTCCGATCTTATCGGCATCTTCGCTGTACTCGTTCTCGTGGTCGCAAACGGCTTCTTCGTAGCGGCTGAGTTCTCGCTTGTTTCTGTCCGTCGCAGCAGGGTCGCTGAACTCGTCGACGCCGGCAGGACCAATGCCGCCGCGCTTCAACGCGCGGTCAACAACCTCGACGCCAATCTTGCAGCGACCCAGCTTGGCATCACGATCTGCTCGCTTGCGCTCGGCTGGATCGGAGAGCCAGCGCTTGCCCACCTGATCGAACCGCCTTTGAGCAGCCTGCCGGAATGGCTCGCGGTCGCCGGTTCTCACGCGCTCGCGGTCGCGATCGCCTTCGTTATCATCACCGCCCTGCATATTGTCCTCGGCGAACTGGCGCCGAAGAGCCTGGCGCTGCAGCACAGCGAGGGGACGGCGCTTTGGGTCATTCGACCTATCGGCCTGTTTCTGTTTGTCTTCCGGCCGGCAATCATAGCCCTCAATGGCCTTGGCAACCTCGTGCTGCGACTCTTCGGCCTCCGGTCCGGTACGGGGGAGGAGTCGGTGCACTCAGCAGAGGAGTTGAAGCTGCTTGTGGCCGAGAGCCACGAGGCGGGTCTTCTCCATCGGTCCCAGGAAGAGGTCGTCCAGCGGGTGTTCGCCATCGGGGATCGCGATATCGCCGACATCTTAACGCCGCGCGTTGAGATCGACTGGATCGACGCGGACGATTCTCACGACGAAATCCTGCGAACCATTCGGCAATGCTCGCACGAGCAACTCCTGGTTGGCCGCGGCGGCAGCATTGACGAGCCGCTTGGCATGATCCTGAAGAAGGAACTCCTGGACCAGATCCTGGACGGGAAAACCCTCGATCCCATGGCCGTCGTCCGAGAACCGCTCATCGTTCATGACGCAACCCCGATCTTCCGTGTCCTCGAACAGTTCAAGAGGGCGCCGGTCCGCCTGGCGATTGTCGTCGACGAATATGGCAAGCTCGCCGGGATCGTCACCCAGACCGACTTGCTCGAAGCCATTGCCGGGGATCTGCCGGGTGTCGAGGGTGAGGAGCCTGACATCGTCGTGCGCGAGGACGGTTCGTTCCTGATCGACGGAATGACCCCGGCGCACCATGCCTTCGCCCGCCTTGGCTTCCGCCCGGGATCGGCAGAGGGCCATTTTCACACGATCGCCGGATTTGCGCTCGCCCAACTCGGACATCTGCCCGAAGTTGGCGAGCATTTCAGATATGAGGGGTGGCGGTTCGAGATCGTCGATATGGACCGCAGGCGGATCGACAAGTTGCTTGCGCAGCGGGAGCCCGCGCCCGGACCCGCCGTTTCGTCATAAGCTTTGAGGAATGGAGCGAAGCGGTGACGGCCGCTGAGACCAACGGCGACCTGGCCGGCGTCGGCCAGTGCGCGTGTCGCATGCCATCGCTCAGTCGTCGAGCTCGCGCGCGGCCGCGGACAGATCCGTGTTTCAACCCCTGCCCCAAGCCCCGTCGAACTTGGCGTCAAACCCCGCGCAGACGGATGCGCCGCGCAACGCCACGAGGTCGTTGTCCTGGCGCGTCTCGCCGGACCGGCTGAAATTGGCCGAGCCGCTCCGCAAGAGGCGGTGATCGACGCAATAGCCCTTCAAGTGCATCAGTTCGTCGCCCGGCGAGTTTGAGCGAATTTCGAGGCCCTGAACCTGTCCGCCGAGCTGCGCCTCCACGTCATAGCGGCCAACTTTCGCGGCCATGTTGGCGTCGCGCCAAATTCGCACGCTCACGCCGCGCCCAGCGGCCTCGCGCAACGCTTGGATGACCGCCCTGTCCGTGAGCACAAACGCCGCCATGTCGATCCGCTTCACGGCCTCGCCGATCAAAGCGACGTCGATGCTCTCCAGGTCCTCGCCCGGCGCGTAGTGGACTTGCGCCTGCCCATCAATCGAGCTTGGCGCCGCAGGAGCTTGTGAAAGCGTCAGCGCCGACCGGCCCTCGAAAGCAAAGCCGCAGAAGATTGCGATCGCCAAGACAGTGGCGCCCAGGAACCTCGGCATCGGACAGCTCGATTTCAGACTTGTCCTGAATCAAGCCGTATAAACATTAAACTTCCGTGGATTTCGTCTGATCAAGTCTAAGCGCCGCGATCGTTGGCCCGCCAGCGCGGGCCTGGTTTGCCATATCCGACCATAACGCAAGTCGGGCGAGTGCCTCGCCGAATCTCGAGGCCGCAAATTCAGCGCCCGACGGCGAGCGGAGCAGCCGCTCAATTTTCCCGCGGCGCTGAGTGTCGATAGCGAATGAACTTGTCCGGTTTTGGCAGCGCGTCAAGTGTCCGCTTCTTCTGCTTCTGTTCTGCTGTGGGCGGGGTGGGCGAGCCGGGGGCTTGTCCATGCCGTCCACGAGGGGCGCCTTCGGCACGACGCCCGACCACTGCAGATGCAGCTTGAGCCAGGCGTAGCCCCAGCCGAAGCCGTGGTCCTTGATGAGATGCTCGTGGAAAGGCTTGACCGTGAAGCCCGGGTGGCGCTCGCGGTAGAGCCGCTCCACTTCCTCGGCCCGGTCCGCCGGGACCCGCCGGCCCGAGGCCCTGCCGAGCCTGCGGCCGACGAGGCCGGCCTCGCCGGCCTCCCACGTCAAGCCCGCGTCCAGCGCCGGAACGTCCGCTCGCTCACCCCCAGCAACGCCGCCGCCTCCGCCTGGTTGAGCTCGGCCGATTCGCAAGCGGTTGAGAATGTTCAAAAACCTCGCCATGCGCACCCCCTCTCGGGCTGCTGTCCGGCGCATCCAACCCCTCCCGAAAAGGGCCCCGACTTACCGGACAGATCGTGCGCTACCTAAACCGGACATATCGTGTGCTGGCGACAGAGCCGTAGATTTCTCTTGCCGAACAAGGCGTGAACGATTAGGCTTTGTTCGTGATTTGTTTTAGCCAAAATCGTGATTCGCCCAAACAGACTTCGACGGCGAATGCTGGTGATTTGGAGACCGAGATGCTGACAAAGAAGCAGAGCGAGCTGTTGCGTTTCATCCACGAGCGCCTGCAGGAATCGGGCGTGCCGCCGTCGTTCGATGAAATGAAAGAGGCGCTGGATCTGCGCTCGAAATCCGGAATTCATCGCCTCATCATGGCGCTCGAAGAGCGCGGCTTCATTCGGCGGCTCGCCAACCGCGCCCGAGCGATCGAAGTCCTGCGGCTGCCCGAATCGGCGACCGTCGCAGGTCCAAGGTTGCAGCGGTTCTCGCCAAGCGTCATCCCGGGTAATCTGGGCCGGGTGCGGCCTCTGGCGCCGACGCGCGACGCGGACGACCACCCTGCGGTCATGGTGCCGATGATGGGCCGGATCGCCGCCGGCACCCCGATCTCGGCCATCCAGACACGGCTGCAAACCTTGGCCATGCCGCCGGAATTCCTCGGGAGCGGTGAGCACTTCGCCCTCGAGGTGCGTGGCGATTCGATGATCGACGCCGGCATTTTCGAGAACGACACCGTCATCATCCGCAAGCAGGACACGGCTGAGACGGGCGACATCGTCGTCGCGCTGATCGACGAGGAGGAGGCGACGCTCAAGCGATTGCGCAAGCGCGGCGCCTCGATCGCGCTTGAGGCCGCCAATCCGGCTTACGAAACCCGCATCTTCGGGCCCGATCGTGTCCGCGTTCAGGGGAGAATGGTGAGCCTGATGCGCCGATACTAAGCGGCGATTGCATAGACAGAGGGAGGCCGGCCGAACGCGGGGTGTGGAGGCGCTCCATCGCGCGTTCTGGCCGGCCAGCCCAGCAGCTCCCGGGGTTGCGGCGGACCGGGGCCGCTGGGCGTTGCCGCCAACGCTTGAGCTGACGGACAATCGAAGGATACGCTCGGTCGCCGGATATACAATAATAATCGGAGGATTCAATTCAACCGCGTCGTATTTACCTAAATGAATTCAGTTAATCCTTACGTTACGTAAGTGGAAAGAGATGAGGCAGCGTCCTATATGCAGGACTATACGCTTGATGAGAAACCATATATTTTAACTCCCTCGGACCTGCGCGCCCTGTTGAACAGGCCTTGGGCCGCCCTTGCCTGACCGCTGCCGCTGCGCCAGCATGCGCCGAGGAGGTGATTCGTTGGCGACGGATGGGTTTGGCGGCGATTTCGACCTCGCTCAGGGCGACGGGCGAGCCCGCGTTCACCGTCGATCTCGACGGTTTCGAAGGCCCGCTTGACCTGTTGCTCGAGCTTGCTCGACGGCAGCGGGTCGACTTGGCGCGCATTTCCATTCTCGCGCTGGCCGAGCAATATTTGCTGTTCGTCGAGGCCGCGCGCAAATTGCGCCTCGAGCTTGCCGCCGACTATCTGGTCATGGCGGCGTGGCTTGCGTTCCTCAAGTCTCGTCTGCTTCTTCCCACTCTCTCAGAGCCGGCTGAACTCGACGCTCCCGCGCTCGCGGAGGGTCTCGCGCAGCGGCTGCGCGCGCTTGCGGCGATGCGCAAAGCAGGCGAACATTTGATGAGCCGGCCTCGCCTGGGCCGCGATTTCTTCGCCCGAGGAGAACCGGAAGCGCCGTCAACACATCCGGGCGTATCTCCTACAACGCCAATCTCTACGACCTGCTGGCCGCCTATGCGCGGCAGTCCCAGCGCCATGCGCTGGCGCGCGTGCGCTTCAAGGCGCGCGAGGTCTGGTCGCTCGCCGAGGCGCGTCAGGCTCTGGCCCGGCTGGTTGGAGTCGAAGGCCGACTGGACGGCCTTTGACAGTTTTCTCCTGGAGGCATGCGCGGACTACGCAGATGCGGCGGAGCGCGCGCGCATCCACCTTCGCAGCCTCGCTCGAACTCGCGCGCGAGGGCAAAATCGAAATGCGCCAGGAGAGGGCCTTCGCGCCGATCTGGCTCCGCCCGACGGGCGTCGATCCTGGCGAAGAGCGCGCCGCGTGACTTTCGCCCATGGACGCCGCCGCAGTCGACGCCAGCTGCGCCGCGCGCAGAATTCGCGAGCCTTCGCGCGGCTCCCTCCCCCAGGAGGCCGCGATCCTGTCTCAACACTCACAATTCAAGAAAGGCGCTCCATGGTCCGTATGACCGGCGCAGATAATGTCGCGCAACTGTTCCCCTCCGCCGCGCCCGTCGTCTCGCCGGAGGATGTGCGGATCGCCGAGGCGCTCGTTTTCGCCGCTGCGGAACCGCTCGAGGAACTCGGCCATCGCCCAACGCCTTTCGGAAGGGGCGGACGTGGAAGCGGTGATGGAGGAATTGCGACGGCTCTATGAGGGACGCGGCGTCAATCTCACGCGGGTTGCGCGCCGATGGATGTTCCGCACCGCCGATGATCTTGGCTGGGCGCTGGGGCGCGACCGCGACGAGAAGCGAAAACTGTCGCGCGCGGCGCTCGAAACGCTCGCCATTGTCGCCTATCACCAACCCGTGACCCGCGCCGACATCGAACAAATCCGTGGAGTGGCGGTGTCGAAGGGCGCGCTCGACGTGCTCATGGAGGCGCGCTGGGTGCGCATGCGGGGGCGGCGAAAAGCGCCGGGCCGGCCCATCACCTACGGCACGACGACCGAGTTTCTGGTGGAATTCGGGCTGAATGCGATTGCGGATCTGCCTGGCCTCGACGAGCTCAAGGGCGCCGGATTGTTCGAGGGAAAACTGCCGGTCGGCTATGACATTCCCCAACCGGATGACGCCTCGGCGCTGAGGGCGGACGAGGACCCTCTCGAAGACTCGTCCCCGCTCGAGCAAGCCTGGGCGCCTGTCGCGCCGGAAGACAGCTAGGACCGGATCTCGATGATCGGAATCCGATGAGCGCGATTAAGTCGCGCCCGTCGAGCTGTGGTATAAGCGTCGAGAACGCGGCTTGCCTCCACGAGGCATTGACGGCGTCACGAAAGCGCGGACAATGCGCGGCCTCTGAAGATTGTCGTCGTCGCGTGGAGAGACAATGGTCTCACGATTCGCCGTCTGTTTCGCCGGGTTCCTGTGCGCGTCTTCGGCTGCGCTCGCCCAAACGTCGCCGGTCTTGCCCCTCGCGGCGCATCGCGCGGCTTATGACGTCTCGTTGGTCGATTCCGTCGGGTCCGACACGGTCGTCCGCTCAGACGCCGGTCGCGGCCACGGGCCTCATCGCCTATGAATTTCACGGCTCGGCCTGCGAGGGATACACGTCCAATTTCCGCCAGATGACCGAAATGGAGCGCAGCGAGGGCGAACCCCTCTCCATGCAGGTGAACGCCATGTCGTTTGAGGAGGCGAACGGGAAATCGATGCATTTCCAGATTGACTCCCAAGGCTTGCACGACACGCCCCCGGTCGCCGGGACCGCCACCCGCGGCGCCGATGACGACTTGCGCGTGGTGTTGACCAAACCGAAGGCCGAGACGCTGGACTTCGGCCGCGAGGTCCTGTTCCCCACCCAGCATATCGAGCATCTGATCGAGGCGGCCAAGCACGGCGACGACGTCATGCAGGCGCGCGTCTATGACGGCTCCGATACGGGCGCGAAAATCTTTGCGACGCTGTCGGTGATTGGAAAGGAAGCGACAAAGCCGGACGAAGACACCCAGACGGCTGCGGCGCTGGGGGGAGTGCGCCGCTGGCCGGTGGTGATTTCCTATTTCGACGAGGCGGCGACCGACGCCCCGCCGGAATATACGCTTTCGTTCGACCTTTATGAGAATGGCGTTTCGGGCAGCCTCAAGCTCGACTATGGCAAATTCGCCCTGCTCGCACGCCTTCGCAAGCTCGAGATTCTGCCGACCCCGGCCTGCGCCAAATAGGCGGGAGCGCTCACTTGCTGGTTGGCCCCGGCCGGAACGCAAGACCTCGCTGCACCGCCGTGGGGCCGAACCGATCGCGCAGGCTCGCAATCGCGGCTTCTCGAACTTTCTCACGGCCGAGGTCGACTGCGAACATGTCCTCTTCATCCGCGCCTTCGGCCGGCGCAAGGTCCGTTGCGGCGATCCCCAGCAGGCGATAGGCGACGCCGTCGGGCTCAGCGTCCAGAAGCGGGCGCGCCGCCGCGAAGAGGCGCGGCGCGAGCTGCGTGGCTCTAAGCGCGCTCCGGCTGCGCGTCCGAAGAGAGAAGTCGGCGAGGCGCAGCTTGAGCGTCACCCCGCAGGTGGCCAGCGCCTCCTTACGCAGGCGGGTTGCGACGCGATCGCATTGCGCAAGCAATATCCGCGTCAGCTCCGCCTTGTCGCTGATGTCGCCGTCAAACGTCGTCTCGGACGAAACGCTCTTCGTGTCGCGCTCGGCACTGACCCGACGCTCGTCGCGGCCCTGCGCCAGACGCCACAGACGCAAGCCGTCCTCGCCGAGGCGCAACACGGCCTCCCGCTCTTCGATCCGCTGCAGGTCGCCGATCACCCGAAGGCCTGAGCGCTCGAGCCGCTCCCGCCCTACCCTGCCCACGCCCCACAGGCGTGCGACGCTCTGGGGCGCGAGCCAGGCCTTCGCTTCTTCCCGCGAAAGGAAAGCAAAGCCGCGCGGCTTGTTGAGATCGGAGGCGAGCTTCGCCAAAAACTTGCAATAGCTCAAGCCCACCGAAACCGTCACGCCGATCTCGGCCTCGACTTGGGCGGCGAAGCGGGCGAGCGTCTCCGCGGGCCCCGCTCCGTTGGACCCCTCGCAACCCTTGAGATCGAGAAAGGCCTCGTCGATCGACAGCGGCTCGACCAGCGGCGTCAGCGCCTCCATCCGCGTTCGAATTTCGCGCCCGACCCGCCCGTATTTGGCCATGTCCGGCGGCAGCACCACCGCGTTCGGGCAAAGCGCCCGCGCCCGCGACATCGGCATCGCCGAGCGCACCCCGAACGTCCGTGCGATGTAGCAGCAGGTGGCGACGACCCCGCGCGGCCCTGATCCGCCGACGATCACCGGCCTGTCCTTGAGGCTCGGGTCGTCGCGCTTTTCGACCGCGGCGTAGAAGGCGTCGCAATCGACATGGGCGATGGTCAGGCGCCCCGTGTCTTCGAGGAGAATCGTGCGAGGCGAGCCGCAATGGGCGCATCGCGCCGAAGGTCGGGGACCTTTCCTCAGACAGTCGCGGCAGAGGCGAAGCGGAGGCGGATCCATCAGGTCCACCCTCCTGCGTCCCGCTGAGAGCGCCATGCGCCCGCGCCACCGCCTCCGGTTTGAGGCCGGCCTCGGCCGCAAACTCGACCATGAGGTTTTCGTCGGCGACCAGATAGTCGAGCACCGAACCCAGGAACGCCGGGTCCGCGGCCGCGGTTCGGAGGTTATCGGGGCCCAGCCCGGTCATGCCGAGGAATCGGCTCAGCCGGTCGGGATCGGCGGCGATGAAGGCGAGCGCGCTCACCGCCAGAGATCGCGCGGAATCGAGGCTTGCGGATTGCATCTTTTTCAAGGAATCGCGCATAGTCCGATTCTCCATTCAGTAATGTCTCGACGCTAATCATACCCGGCGCGCCGGCCGAATTCACTCTCCATGGAACGCCCGATGCCCAAGACCGTGCTCATTGTCGAGGACAATGAACTCAACATGAAACTGTTCAACGACCTCGTCGAGACCCGCGGCCACCGCATCGTGCAGACGCGCAGCGGCATCGAGGCGGTCGAACTGGCGCGCAAGCACCGGCCCGACCTCATTCTCATGGACATTCAGCTGCCCGAGGTTTCCGGTCTCGAAGTGACGCAATGGCTGAAGGATGACGACGAGCTCAGAGGCGATACCGGTCGTCGCCGTGACGGCGTTCGCGATGAAGGGCGACGAGGAAAAAATCCGCCAGGGCGGCTGCGAGGCCTACCTGTCCAAGCCGATATCGGTGGCGAAGTTCTTCGAGACGATCGACCGCTTTCTTGGCCCGGGGACGGCGGGATGACAGCCCGCGTGCTGGTCGTCGATGACGTCCGCTCCAACCTCAAACTGCTTCAGGCGAGACTGAGCCTCGAATATTTCGAGGTGCTCACGGCGACCAACGGCCCCGATGCGATCGCCATTTGCAAAAAGGGCGGATGCGACATCGTTCTTCTCGACGTGCGCATGCCGGGCATGGACGGTTTCGAGGTTTGCCGGCGCCTCAGAACCATGCCGGAAACGTCTCATCTGCCGGTCGTTCTCCTGACCGCGCTCGATCGGCCGGCCGATCGCGTGCGCGGTCTCGAATCCGGCGCTGACGACTTCCTCACCAAGCCGGTCGACGAAATCGCGCTGATCGCGCGCGTTCGCTCGCTGGTTCGGCTCAAGTTTTCGATCGATGAATTGCGCGCTCGCGCCGCCCAGAGCGCGGAAGCGGGAACGGCGGCGCCGGCGCACGCTTTCGAACTCGACGCGCCAGCGCGAGGACGACTGTTGCTGATGGACGAGCAGCGAAGCTCGTGTGAGCGCATTCAAGGCGCGCTGAGCCCCTATCATGACGTGATCCTCGCCAGCGACCCAGGCGAAGCGCTGGCGATGGCGCGCGAAGAGACGATCGACCTCATGATCGTCAGTCTCGGGTCTGGCGCGTTCGACGGCTTGAGGCTGTGCAGCCAGGCCCGCTCGCACGAGCGCACGCGCAATCTGCCGATCCTCATCATCGCCGACCCGGACGATCGCCCAAAGGTTCTTCGCGGCCTCGAGCTCGGCGTCAACGACTACCTCACGCGCCCGATCGACCGAAACGAGCTCCTGGCCCGGGTCAAGACCAACATCCGCCAGAAGCGTTACGCGGATCGCCTGCGCCAGTCCGTGCAGCAATCGATCGAGATGGCGCTCTTCGACGCGCTGACCGGGCTCAACAATCGCCGTTTCCTCGAGCGACGCCTGCCGGCAATGATCGAAACCGCCCGCCAGAGAGGCGCGGCGCTGACCATGATGGTTCTCGACATCGACCATTTCAAGCGCGTGAACGACACCTATGGTCACGACGTCGGCGATCTCGTGCTCAAGGGCTTCGCCGCTCAGCTGCAAGACATCGTCCGCGGCGGCGACCTCCTGTGTCGTCTGGGCGGAGAGGAATTTGTCGTTGTGATGCCGGACGTCGACGCAAGCCAGGCGGCCCGGATCGCGGAACGCGCGCGACAGACCACGGAGAGCCGCGAATTCAGTATCAACGGCGCGACCGGCTCCGTTTCGATTACGGCCTCGATCGGTCTCGCCGAATGGCGGGACGACTGGGACTCCGCCGAGCTTTATCGCCGAGCAGACCGGGCGCTCTATCTATCGAAATCCGCGGGCCGCAATCGCGTCACTCAGGACGCCGCCTGACCGGCGGACGAGCGAAGCGGACTGCGGATTGAGAACACGCGGGGCGCCGCCGATCGTCGCGCTATCGCTAGGCCCTCATGCCTCAAGGAGCCCGAAAGAGCGGGCGTCTTCGAAGTCTACGATCCATCATGGCGCGGACGCGAACCTTCTGGCGTTCGCTCGGGTACGATGCCTGTTCATTGTTTATCTAATACTGATAAACTGATCGATCCAGGCACGCCGAATCTGACGCTTGCGACCAGCCGCTCGATTCGGGCAGAAAAAGACGCTTAAGCCCTTGAAATCGCTTCGTCGCGCCCAGACCTGAACCGTACCCGCGCGGGCGGAAACGGCCTGGATCCGCACCCTCAGGCGACGCCAAGTTCGGCCGTGATCGCCGCAAGCTCCCGCTCGGCGCGCTCGACATCGAACGGCTGCGGCGCTTTGATCGCGGCTTGAGCGGCTTTGGCGCGACGCAGCGATGCTCCGGCGAGGACCGGCGCGGCTGAAGCCACGGGGCGAGCCTCTTCGAGAACGCCATTGCAATGCAGGACGATGTCGAGGCCCGCCTCGATCACGGCGGCGGCGCGTTCATCGAACGGACCTTTCAGCGCCTTCATCGACAAGTCGTCGCTCAGGATGAGGCCGTCGAACCCGATCTCTCCGCGCATGATCTCCGCGACCACGATCGGCGACGCGGTCGCCGGGCGGCTTGGATCGATCGCCGTGTAGAGAAGGTGCGCGCTCATCGCCATCGGCAAGTCTTTGAGCGCCGCGAAGGGAGCGAAATCGCGTTTGAGCTCGCTGCGCGTGGCGTCGACGACAGGCAATTCGTGATGGCTGTCCACCCGCGCCCGCCCATGCCCGGGCATGTGCTTGATCACCGGCGCGACGCCGCCGGCCAGCAGCCCGTCGGCCACCGCCCGGCCCATCGCCGCGACGCGTTCCGGACGCGAGGAGAAAGCCCGCGCGCCGATGGCGCCATGCATGCCCTCGCCCGCGACATCGAGCACCGGCGCGCAGTCGATGGTGATTCCGACTTCGATGAGATCATGAGCGATGAGGCGGGCGATCAGACGCGCCGCCGCCTCAGCCCTGGATGGTTCAAGTCCCGCTTCGATCGCCGCCGCAGCCGGATATGAGCGCCAATGCGGCGGCGCCATGCGCTGGACCCGGCCGCCCTCCTGATCGATCAACACCGGCGCGTCAGCGCGGCCAACGCTGTCCCGAAACGAATGCGTCAGCGCGCGCACCTGATCGCGGTCGGCGATGTTGCGCTTGAAGAGAATCAGGCCCCACGGGTCTTCCTGACGCAGGAAAGCCCGTTCCTCATCGCTCAGCACAAGGCCGGCGCAGCCGCTGACAAAGGCCTTGGGCATTGCGGCTCCGGAGCTCAGATGTGAAGGGGCTGCGGCGTCTCGCTCACTTGGCGATGAAGCACTGGCCTCCCTCCCCTTTCAGCTTGGCGCACATCGCGGCGGCGTCCGCCTTGGTGAGCCCCACCACGCGCAAGCGATAGATGGTCTGGCCGTGCACCGTCGCCTTGTGCACGCCGATCGGGGAGCCGTTAAGCTCGGCGCCGTATTTGCTGGTCAGCCGTGCGAGTTCGCTATTGGCCTCCGCCTCCGATCTGGGCGCGGCGAGCTGAACCGACCATCCGCCCGAAGTCGTGGCGGGCGTCGCGTCGACCGGCGGCGCGATCGCTCCAGTCGTCTCGGTCGCGTCGGCGACTTGTCCGGGCTTCGGCTTCTTCGTCGTCTTTTCCGGCTTGGCCGGAGCGGCCTCCTGGGTCGGCGTCTGAGCGGTCTGCTCGGGGGCGGTCGTATCGGTTTTGCCGACCACGACGCGAGCCGACGACTTGGGGGAAAGCTTGGTTGGCAAATCAAGCTTGGGCGTCGACGGCTGCGCGACGGCCGTCGCCTCGTCTGTCGTCTTCGGCGCGGGCTCGATTGGCGCCTCGGCCGGCTTGCTTGGCTCATCCGCCGGCGCTGCCGCCGGCGCCGCCGCGACCTTCGCGTCGCTGGCCGGTTGATCAGCAGGGCTCATGGAGCGCGATCGGCGTTCCGTCCGGCCTGAGCGAGATCGTGCGCACCGGCTTTGGCTCGGGGAATTCCGACGTCATCCCCTGCGGCGGCGCTGCGGCCGGCGGCGCGACAAGCGGCGTGTTGATGGTGGCGGCGAGCGCCGGCGCGTCCGTTGCGCTAGCCGGCGCCTTGGCCTGATCGCCAGACGCCGGAGGATTGTTGATCGGCGCCTGCGCGCTTCAGGTCAACGGGCTGCTCCTCGGAATTGACGACTTTGACCGGGCCCGGCTTGGCGTTGCCGTTGAGCAGGCTGGCGCCGGCGTCGCTGGACGTCGTGACCGTCTGGTCGGTGGGCGGCGCGACCTTGGTCGGTCCCTGAGCCGCGGCGATGAACGGGGGATCCTTTTTCAGGCCCGGAACCCCGCCTCGCAGCACGAAGACGGCGCCGAGCATCGCGACGCCGGCAAGCGCCAGCGCGGATACAGCGATCTTCCAGCGCATCGGCCGGCGCTCCTCGCCCGCGTCCGGACGCGTCGGAAGCGCCGTCGAACTCGTAGTCCCGCCGCGCCGCGCGATCGGCCTCGGACGCGCCGGGAGCGAGTTCCTCCACCTCATCGTCGAGCGTCGGCCGGAGAGGCTCGGTTTCGATCGAGGGCAAGGCGCCGCGCGCGCAGCGGCGGGCTCGGCGGCGCGGCGCGGCGCCGTCTCGCCGTTCGAGATCCCCATATGCGAGAATTCGACCAGACGGGACAGTTCCGCGAGTGGATCTTCGGCGCGCGCAGCTTGAGCGCCCGCGGCGCGCAAGCGCCGCTCGAATTCGTCGAGGTTGATCTCGTCCGTCGCACGGGACCCGGAAGCACTCATATTGTCCTCACTCTTGCGGGTTGTCCTCATGCGTCGCGGATCACTTAAGGCGCGAGTCGAGCCGCCGCCCAACCTGACAAATCCGCTACCGCATCTCCTCGGGGGCGCTAACGCCCAAAATTGACAATGCGGAGGCCAAAACAAGGCTGACGGCCGCGACCAAAGCCAATCTCGCATAGGATAAATTTCGTTCATTTTCGTTAAGAAACCGCAAACGGGGCGCGTCCTTGCCCCTGTTCCAATGCGCATGGAAACGCGTCGCCAATTCGTGGGCGAAGAAAGCGACCCGGTGAGGTTCGTGCGCCTCGGCGGCCTGCCGGATGGCGCGAGGATATTGCCCGAAGGTTCGCATCAGTTCCCGCTCCCCCTCGTCGGTCAGAAGCGAGAAATCGGCTTCAGCCAGCGCCTTTTGATCGAGGTCAAAGTCCGCAAAGACGGCCTTGCCTTGTCTCAGAACGCTGCGGGCGCGGGCGTGGGCGTATTGCACATAGAAGACAGGATTGTCCTGGCTTTGCTCGATCACCTTCATGAGGTCGAAATCGAGCGGCGCGTCGTTCTTGCGCATCAGCATGATGAACCGGACAGCGTCCGCGCCGACCTCATCCACCACCTCACGCAATGTCACGAAGTCCCCGGCCCGTTTCGACATTTTGACCGGTTCGCCGGCGCGCATGAGACGCACGAGCTGGCAAAGCCGGACCTCGAGCTTGGCCTTGCCGTCCGACAATGCGGCGACCGCGGCCTGCATCCGTTTGACGTAGCCGCCGTGGTCGGCGCCCCACACGTCGACCAGAGTGCGGAAATTCCGGTCGATCTTGGTCTTGTGGTAGGCGATGTCGCTGGCGAAATAGGTGTATCCGCCATCCGACTTGATCAGCGGCCGGTCGACGTCGTCGCCAAACGTCGGTCGAGCGGAACAAAGTCTGCTCGCGATCCTCCCAATCCTCCGCGGGCGCGCCTTTGGGCGGCTGCAGGCGGCCCTGGTAGACGAGGCCCCTCGCCCGCAACCAGTCGATCGTCTCGCGCACCCGGTCCTCGCCGCCGTCGGCGCCGGTCAGCGCGCGCTCGGAGGCGAACACCTCGTGGGTGATGGCGAGCGCGGCGAGGTCGTCGCGGATCATCGCCATCATGGCCTCGATGGCGCGCTTGCGCGCGATCGGCAGCCATTCCGCCTCGGGCTTGCTCACGAGGCTCACGCCAAATTCGCGCGCGAGATACTCCCCGACGGGTTTCAGATAGTCGCCGGGATAGAGGCCCTCGGGGATCGGCCCGATGTCTTCGCCCAGAGCCTCGCGGTCGCGCAGGAAGGCCGAGCGCGCCAGCACGTCGACCTGGCCGCCGGCGTCGTTGACGTAATATTCCCGCGTCGCCTCGCGGCCCGAGAAGATCAAGCAGGTTCGAGAGGGCGTCGCCGAACACCGCGCCGCGCGCATGGCCGACATGCAGCGGGCCGGTCGGATTGGCGCTCACATATTCGACATTGACCGGCCCTTCCGCGCTTCGGGCTCCCGCGCCGAACCGCTGGCCCTGGATGAGAACCGTCTTCAGGACCTGCTCGTAAACCTCTGGCTTGAGAGTGATATTGATGAAGCCGGGGCCTGCGGCTTCCGCGCTCTGCACGTCCGGGTCTCAAGCTTAAGATCGGCGACAAGGCTCGCCGCGAGCGCGCGCGGATTCGAGCCGGCAAGCTTGGCTTCCTTCGCGTAGACCATCGCCGCATTGGTCGAGAGGTCGCCATGCGCCGCCTCGCGCGGCGGCTCGACGGTAAAGCGGCCAAGATCGAGTTCGAGCGGCAAGTCTCCCGCCGCGATCCGCTTCTCGCAGCAGGCTCGCGATGCGCGACTGGAAGTCGGCGAAAATGTTCATTGAACTCCAGAGCGGCGTCTGTAGGGCGGCGTCGCTGACGCCGCCGGCGCGCGCGGCGAGCCCGGCGACGCGGTCAGCGACCGCGTCCACAAAGGAAGGGCGCGCCTCTATCGCAAGTCGGAAGCGCCGTCAAAAAGCCGCGCGTGCTCGGCGATCGCGAAACGATCGGTCATGCCGGCGATATAGTCGGCGACGGCCCGCGCGCGATCTCCCTCCCCGGCCTTGGCCGCCCATTCCGGCGGCATGAGCGGATGCGTCGGCCATATAGGCCTTGAACAGGCGCCGCACGATCGCGTCCGCCTGCTCGCGGACCTTTTTCACCTCCGGATGCCGGTACATGCGGGCGACGAGAAAGGCCTTGATGTCGCGATCGGCCGTCTCGATCGCGGCGGTTTGCCCGACCAGCGTTCGCCCGGCGGCGGCGACCGCTTCGGGGCTCATGACGTTCAATTCGGCGATCCGCCGGCTGCTCTCGCCGATCGCGTCCTCGATGAAGCAGGTGATGAGGCGACGGGTCAGCTCATGGATCGCGCGCGGCGCCTCGAGGCCGGGATGGAGGCCATCGACCTCCCGCATCAGGCCGTCGACGAACGGAACGGCGGCGCGAAGCTCGGCAAGCGAGAACAGACCGGCGCGCAAGCCCATCGTCGATGTCGTGCGCGTCATAGGCGATATCGTCTGCAATTGCAGCGGCTTGCGCCTCGATGCTCGCATGGAGCCTCAGGTCCAGGGCTGCCTCTCGTCGTAATCGAGGATCGCCGCCGGAACGCCGCGCGCCCGGTAGCGCTCGGTCGGCGCGCCGGAGGCGTCGAGCAGCGGTCCGTTGTGCTTGACGAGCCCGGCAATCGTCGGCTGGGTCAGGTTGAGGCCGTCGAACGCGGCGTAGCGATGCTCGAGCTCGGTGACGATGCGCAAAGCATGGCTGTTGTGGTCGAAGCCGCCATGCCCGGCCATGCAGGCGTCGAGCGCGTCCTCGCCGGTATGGCCGAAGGGCGTATGGCCGAGATCGTGGCCAAGCGCGACCGCTTCCGCCAGGTCGTCGTCGAGCCTCAAGGCCCGGGCGAGCGCGCGCGCGATCTGCGCCACCTCGATCGTGTGGGTGAGGCGGGTGCGGAAATGGTCGCTCTCGTGATCGACGAACACCTGGGTCTTGTGGGCGAGCCGGCGGAAGGCGGTCGAATGGACGATCCGGTCGCGATCGCGCTGGAATTCCGTCCGCGTCGGCGACGGCGCCTCGGCGACAAGGCGCGGCGCCCGCGCCGGGTCGGTTGCGTAGGGCGCGCGAGCCGCGATGCCCTTTGTCGTCCGCCATTGATCGCCTTGACATTGCGCTCTTTGCTCGGCGTCCATATCTTGGGCCTGAGAGAATCTTGATCGCGCCGGCTCCGCGGCGCAAGCGATTAAAGGCTAACGCCCATGAACGAGGCTGTTTCTCCTGCTCCCGAGGGGGTCGCGATCAGCGCCAGCGCGGCGCGGCGGCTCAACGTGATCCTCAAAGGCGATCAGAGCGCGGCTTTGCGCATCTCGGTCAAGGGCGGCGGCTGCTCGGGCTTCCAATATTCTTTCGATGTCGAGAGGAGCCGGGCCGAGGACGACGTGGCGGTGACCCGCGACGGCGCGACGGTGCTGGTCGATCCGGTGTCGCTCGAAATGCTGAAAGGCGCCGAGCTTGATTTCGTCGACGACCTGATGGGCCAGTCGTTCCGGGTCAAGAACCCGAATGCGGTTGCGTCCTGCGGCTGCGGGGTGAGCTTTACCGTCTAGGGTCGAAGCGCAAACCCGTCGCACTCCGGCCAACCCGATCCCGGCAGCCGCGATGCTGATGCCGAGATCGGTTGGAGCCGGTCGCTCCCAGTCTATCCTCGCGCTACGCCGCCATTTTGGTGGCGGCCATCTTGTCGGCCTTGCTCGCCCCGATCTGCGACAGGAGCTTTTCCGCCTTCATCTCCTCCTGCAGATTTTCGTTCAGCAAGGCTGCGGCTTTCGGCATGTTGAGCTGACCGGCCCACGCAATGAGTGCGCCGTAGCGCGCCATCTCATAATGCTCGACCGCCGTGCCCGCCGCGACCAGACCGGTGTCGATCGCGGCGCTCTCGCCGAAATCCTCGATCGTTTCTTCACCCTCCGCGACGATGCCATTGATCGCCTCGCACGGCTTGGTTTGCGCCCGCTTGCCGATCATTTCGAACACCTGTTCCAGACGCTCGATGTGGCCCTGGGTCTCTTCGCGGTGCGTCGTAAAGGCTTGCTTGAGTTCCGGGACCTTGGCCGCCTTCACCATCTTGGGAAGCGTCCGAAAGATCTTCTTTTCCGCGTAGTAAATATCCTTCAACTGGGCCAGAAACAGGTCGCTCAGTGTTTTCTCAGTCATGGCAGTCTCCTTTTCGTCTCTCATGACGCGTGAAGCGAAATATGGTTCCGCTGGGAAGGCTCTGAGGCGGGATGGGACGCGACTTCACGCAGCGTCCGCCGCCAGCTGGCCGATCGATTTATGGATTAGCGTGTGATAGCTTCTTGCGCCGACTGGTTACCTTTGAGTTGTGGCCTTCATCGTCGGCATTGATAGGGGGAGGCGGCAGGCCCCCTTCGGGCTGCGGATTGGCTACGTACTCGAAATCGGGCTCCTCGTTCCACGGGCCCCGCACGTCCTCGTCCTGGGAGAGATTGAACACGAGCTTGACGGTCTCATCAGGCGGGATGTTGCCGAAGAACGGATCATCCAACTTGCCCATCGCGTCGAGCGCCTTCATGAACATGTTGGCGTGGGTGATCTCACGTGTAAGGAGATGGTGTAATGTCTTCTTGGTGCCCTCGTCGTCGCAGGCCTTGATCAGAGCCTCGTAGGTCTGGCGCGCGCCAGCCTCAGCCGAGATGTTGGCGCGCAGATCGCGAACGACGTTGCCGCCTTCTTGTATGTAAGCTGCCGTCCAGCAGCTTCCTTGGCTGTCCAAGAAGTGCGGACCGCCGCCCTTCAACTTGAACAAGGGAGCTTCCCCAATTGAAGTTTGATCAAGCTGGCTTGTATGTTGTGCGATCAGTTTACCCACCATTTCCAGATGACTGAATTCCTCGATCGCGATGTCCTGAAGCATGTCGCGTATGCCGGCGTTCTCGACATGAAACGACTGCACCCAATATTGCAGAGCGGCGGTCAATTCCCCGGTGGCTCCTCCAAATTGCTCGAGAAGATATGTGCCAAAGCGAGCGTCTGGGGTTCCGACGTTGACCGGCTGAATCAGCTCTTTGCGATGTAAAAACATAAAAAGTTACCTTGTTTGGTCGGTTTCCATTCGTGCAAAAAGGAGAACTTCGTCCTTCTTATTTGGTTCCGCTCGTGTTCGGGAAAGTTAGAATTGATCTTGCTTTGGAACGAGAGCGGCTTGATTCAAATTGATCGGCGTGGAATCATTTCCGACATAGCGGAACCATTACCGGGCTCAGTTGTTAGAACTATACGGTCTCAACTCGGACCGAGGAGGCGCTCAAATGAACAAAGACACGCTTGAGGGAAACGTTCGCTCGGCCGTCGGTCAGGGTGAAAAGATGCTTGGCCAGGCGATGAACGATCGGGCGACGGCGGCACAAGGCGTTTACGACGACGCCGCCGGGAAAGCGCGGGCGGCCGTCGGAAGCGCAAAAGACGCAATCAGCGGGGGCGCCGATGCAATTTCCTCGCTCGATTTCTCCGGCTTGCGCGATGAAGTGATGAAGCTCACTCAGAAGGTCTCCGATCTCACCCAGAATCAGGTGTCAGCGAGGCGAGATCAGGTGGTTGGCGCGATGGGAGCGGCCGGTGAGACCCTGTCCCAGTCGGCCGCGACTGCGCAGGACAAATTCACAGCGCTCGAGGGCGACGTGGAATTGAGAATCAAGAAGAATCCCTGGGGCGCGGTCGCCATCGCGGGCCTTATTGGTTTGCTGATCGGGAAGATGAGCTGAAGACATGCGAACGACGCTCGAACTGCGTGACCTTCTCGATCAGATTCGGGAATTGGGGCGCGTCGAGCTGTCGCTCGTCCGCGCGGAGATCAGCGAGAGCACCCGTGCAATTCCATCGAGCCTCATGGCGGTCGTCGTTGGAATGGTTCTTCTTTGCCTCGCGCTCGGGCTTGTTCTGGTCGCGGCCAGTCTTTTCCTTCTGCGGTTCGGATTGCCTCTCGACCTGGCGTTTCTGATTGTCGCCGCGGTTGTGATTGTGGTCAGCTTGATCCTCCTGCGCGTGGGCGTCTCCGCCTTGAAGCCGTCACGACTCGTGCCGGCGAAGAGCATCGCGCAAATCTCGTCGCTGTTTGGGGGGCTCTAGCGTGGCCGCGCCCCTCTCAAAATCCAGTATGTACGAGGCTGAAGCCAATCGGTTGCGCGCGCAAATCGGGGCGACGATGGACGCGTTGCGGTCCGGCCTCACGCCTTCGAACCTTGCCTCGGAAGCGGCGTCCCGCGTCGGCCTGGCCGATTTGTCGTGGGGCGGCGCGTTTGACTACGCCAGCAAACGGCATCCGATTCCCACCGCGATCGTTGGACTTGGAATCGCATTGTGGACGATGTCGGCGATCCGCAATCGCGACAGACGAGATCACGTCGCAGTTGTAACGCGCGCCTTTGAGAGAAACGTCGGAGTCGATTGTCGGGTCGGCGACGAAGGTGTTTCGGGAGCGAGCCGAAGCGAAAAGGCGAGAGTTTGTTGACGTCGCTCAATCGCAAGTCGCAACGGGAGCGACAATGCTGTCCGACGAGATCGGCAAAAAGCTGGAGACCATTATCGACCGCGTGCCAGGCGGGATCAATGTTCGGCCGCTCATCGAATCCTCAATTCAGATTGCTCTCGCGGCTGCGCTCGAGGGGCTCTTGCGGAAACGGTCCCGCGCCGCTTGAGAACCGCCACAAGAGCGGAAAATTTGGCTCTTGTCGCAGCCTCAGCACCGTCGTGGCCGGGCTTGTCCCGGCCATCCACGCCGAGCGCCGACAAGGTCGTCTGCGCTGACAACACGCAAATGTTTTCAATAAGATACGTTCGCTGCCTTTACGAGGCTCTTTTTTGTGTCGATAGCGAATGAAGTTGTCCGGTTTTGGTAGCACATCAAATGTCCGCTTCTTCTGGTTTTGTTCTGCTGTGGGCGGGGTGGGCAAGCCGGAGGCTTGTCCATGCCGTCCACAGCGTTGCGCCGCCGAGCGGGCTTAAGCGGCGCGTTTTTCATTGTTGCTGTCCTTGAGCGCTCCATTGGCGTCGTAGCGGCCGATGCATCTGGGCCCGTGGAAGACGGCGTGCGAGCCGTCGGGATAGACGTGCACCTTGACCCGCGCGTGCACGAAATGGGGTCGCATCGGGCTTTCGGGGATCTGCAATTTCAGCGTCCGGTAGGAGACGCAATTGTCGTTTCCGACCTGCCGCTCCTCTTCGACGCACAGGATCTCGTCGAGGTCGACGCCTGGAATCGGCGTGAAGGCCGAGCCCTCGCCGGCCGGCTCGACGGCGAAACGCGCGTTGTGGGCCGGCAGATAGCGGTCGCGGATGAAGGCGTTGGCGGCTTCGATGTCGGTGACGCCGGCGAGCTTGAGCTCCTTGGGCAATCGGTCCTGCAGCGTATGGAACGCCCGCTCCGAGCGTCCACGCGCCTGGGGCGAATAGGCGCCGATATGCTCGATTCCGAGCTGCTCGAGCGCCCTTCCGACCTGGGTCGGATGGCTGCGATCGATCTCGCCGCCAGCTTTGGGGGTGTGAAAGTAATGCGCCCCGCGATCCGTATAGAGGCTCATCGGCAGGCCGTGCTGCGAGAAAACCTCGCTTAAGCCCCGGAAGGTCGAGGCGGTTCCCTCCTCCTCGACCAGAAAGGCCGAATAGATCGCGCCGGTCGCATCGTCCATCGTGACGATCAGGTCGAGCGGCGGCTCGCCCTCGAGCCAGGCGTGCCGCGACCCGTCCTGATGCAGCATCATGCCCGGCAAGGGCCGCCGCTCGCGCTTGCGCCGATGCGCGCCCTTGCGCGGCGCCTTCGGCACGACCCCCGACCACTGAAGGTGCAGCTTCAACCAGGTGTAGCCCCAGCCGAAGCCATGGTCCCTCACCAGATGCTCGTGAAAGTGCTTGACCGTGAAGCCCTGATAGCGCTCGCGGTAGAGCCGCTCCACCTCCTCGGCCCGGTCCGTCGGAACACGCTTGCCCGACGCCTTGCCGAGCCGGCCGTCCAATAGCCCGACCTCGCCGTCCTCCTCATAAGCCCGCGTCCAGCGCCGGAATGTCCGCTCGCTCACGCCCAGCAACGCCGCCGCCTCCGCCTGGTTGAGCTCCGCCGATTCCCACCGGCTAAGAAGATGCAAAAACCTCGCCATGCGCACAGCCTCTCGGGCTTCCCTGCGGCCCATCCAGCCCCTCCCAAAGGGCCCCGACTTACCGGACAGGTCGTGCGCTACCTAAACCGGACATATCGTGTGCCAAAAATTTGCTTGCCAAAACCAGAATTCTGTGGTAACAATATTCCAGCTGACCGAATAGTCCAGCGAGCCTCGAAGGAAGGAACAGGAGGCACGGCAGGCGTCTGGACACAACCGCCAAGGCGAATTGAGACCGATGGGATTTTTTCATTTGGATTCGCCGTAACCCTTTGAAAAGCCCCGAATTCGACCAAAGGAATCCAAGGAAATTCAAGGATTTTTCCTTGCTTTTCCTTGCATTTCCTTGCACGGCGCTCGCCCTGAAGTTGCATCCGGAAGACGCCGCCTGGCCGCAAGTGCGCCGGGCAAGAGCCCTACCCGGCCGGCTCGGTCGACAGCGCCCAGCCGTCGCCCCGGACCCAGTCCGTATCGCTCGGCGCGCGCCCGAAGCGCAGCGAGCGGACCCTCTCCTGGCCGCCGCGGCGGAACGCCCTGTCGAGCCTGCGCGCCCATCTCGGGATCCTGCGCTCCCGCGCAGGGGATGAACACCACGCCCGAGAGCAGCCGCGCCGGCCACGCCTCGCCGCGCTCGGGCCGCGTCACCATGAGCATGGCGCCGCTCGAGCGGGCCGCCTGGAGAGGAAAGACGAGCCTTCCGCCTAGCTTTCAGCGCGTCGAGCCAGGCGCGGAGCGGATGCGTGGCGGCGGCGTTGACGTAGATGGCGTCAGCCAGCGGGCAGGTCCTCGACGCCGGAACGGGCGCGGACCTCGACCTGAGGGTAGCGCGCGAGGTTGGCTGCGGCGCGCTCGGCGATGTCCGGCTCGATCTCGTAGGCCGTCACCCTGCCCTTGGGCCCAACCAGCGTCGCCAGGATCGCGGTGTAATAGCCGGCGCCGGCGCCGATCTGCAGGACCGTCTCGCCCTCCTTCAGCCCAAGCGCGTCGATCGCCTGCGCGTGCAGCGACGGCTGGCCGTTGTTGATGCCGCGCCGCGCGTCGATGCCGACAAGGACGTCTTCATAGAGGCGCTCGGGGTCGCTGGCGAAGTCCATGCCAAAGGGCGCCGGAGCCGATTCGCCACGGCGGGAGCCCTGCGAAATCCTCGCGCGGAACGGCGGCAAAGGCCGCCTCGATCCTCGGGTCGCCGACGCCGGCGCTTCGTGTGATCTCGGCCGCATAGGCCCGGCGTTTCGCAAGTGGGTCCGCCACGCCGTCCCTCCCTGCTCCCTTCCCTCGAGCGACACTACGCCGGCTTCGACGCCTGCGCATTGATCTTTACCCGTTTCAGCCCAACCATGGGGAGGCGGATGTCCGATCGTCGAAGCGAGGTTCAATGCGTTGCGCCCGGGCGATGATCGTGTTGGCGGCGGCGTCTGGCTTGCGCCGGGCGCGTGCGGGCTTGCTGAGGAGGCGGCGCCGGCCAACACGCTCGTCGAGCTTCAACGCCAGTTCGGCGCCTGCATGGCCGGCAAGTCGCTCGGCCCCGCCGGCTCCGGCTGACGATCATGCTGATGATGAAGCGTGACGGCTCGATCTTCGGCAAGCCGCGCATCACCTTCTCCCATCTCGAGGGCGACAAGGACGCCAGACAGCATTTCGTCGACGACGCCGAGCGCGCGGTCGAGACGTGCCTGCCGTTTCGGATAACGCCGTCGCTCGGCGGCGCGATCGCCGGGCGTCCGTTCTTCATCACTCTGGGCCGCCCAAAGGCTGAGCAAGGGATTTAGCGCCTCTGGTCCGCGCCGGTGGCGCAATCGCCGGGCAAGCGCCATATTCAGCCGGCCGTCTGGAACTTGGCGCGACCAAGTCGAGTTGACAGGCGACATCTTTCCCAGGAGGTCCCATGTCCTCATTGGCAACGCCCAAAAGGGCCCCACGCAAGCGAAACGCCATCCGCGACCAACCCGAGCCGGAGACGATCACGACCGACCGCAACGATCGGATCCGTGAGATCGCCTATTTCCTCTGGCTTGAGGAAGGATCGCCCCGACGGCGAGGCGGACCGTCATTGGCGCGCCGCCGAAACCCTGCTTGAATCCGACCCCCTCGAACGCAAACGCATCGAAGGCGAGCCTCCGGGCGAACCGCTAGGCGAGCCGCCGGCGCGCCAGCTGCCCGAGCCTCGACGCGCCGCAAGGGATTGTGATGTTTTGCCGATGATATCTTTCCTGTTCCTCCTCAACCTTTGGGACGCCGCTCGCGAAAGCGTGTAAGGGTCGGGGCGCCAGGCTTACCGGTGGGCTTGATCGGGACCAGGGTTGCTTTTGAGGACGGGGCGTTGAACACTGCGGATCAGCCGCCGAGGAAGCGGGCGTCGCTGCGTGCGTCACATCGGCCGAGCCCGGCGGATGGCCGCGAGAGCCTCGCCGCTCACCACTACCGAGCCATTATCGAGTCGTCTGAAGACGCCATCCTGTCGAAGGATCTCGACGGTCGGATCCTCAGCTGGAACCGGGGCGCGGAGCGGCTGTTCGGCTTTACCGCCGAAGAGGCTGTCGGCCGGCCGGTGACGATCATCATACCGCTCGATCGCCGGGACGAAGAGCCCACGATCCTCGACAAGATCCACCGCGGCGAGCGAATCGAGCATTTCGAGACTGTGCGACAGCGCAAGGATGGAAGTTTGGTCGACATTTCGCTGACCATTTCGCCGATCCGGGACTCACGCGGGACGATTGTCGGCGCGTCAAAAATCGCGCGCGACATAACCGAGTTGAGAAAAGCGCGGGAACGACAGCATCTGCTGCTTGAGAGAAATGAGTCACCGGGTAAGGAACCTTTTCGCCCTTTCCGGCAGCATCGTCGGCTTGAGCGCGCGCTCGGCAAAGTCCCCGCGCGAGCTTGCCGAACTCGACACGCGCCCGGCTCACCGCGCTGGCGCGAGCCCACGCTCTCACGTTCTCCGACGGCTTCGGTGACGCCCCGCCCCTATCGACCACACTCCAGTTGCTTGTCCGCACCATCGTGGCGCCTTTTGACGAACCCGAACATCCGCGCATCGAAATCTCGGGAATCGACTGTGGCGTTTCCGGTTCCGGCGTCACCAGCCTCGCTTTGCTGCTGCACGAATTCGCGACCAATTCGACCAAATACGGCGCCCTCTCCGCCGACACTGGATCGGTCGCCGTCGTCTTTGCGGACGAGGGCGACTCGATCGTGGTTCGCTGGACCGAACGCGGCGGTCCCCTGGTCGCCGCGCCGAACGGCGGCTTGGGATTCGGCGACGTGCTGTCGCGAATCGCGGTTTCCGATCAGCTCGGCGGCGAGATCGAGCGTGACTGGCGACCGGAGGGACTTGCGATTCGCCTGCGTGTCCCCCGATCGCGGCTCGAGGCTTAGCCCCGCGCGCGCGGCCCTTATTGCAATCCCTGATTTTGATACCACGCGTCGATCTGCTTGCGGGTTTCATCCCTTGCGATCCCGTATCGCTCCTGAATTATCCCTTCGAGCTTTTCCTGGCTGCCGTTGATCTGGGTGAGGTCGTCGTCGGTGAGCTTTCCCCACTGCTGCTTCACAGCGCCTTTCATCTGCTTCCAGTTTCCTTCAATCCGGTTCCAGTCCATGATGGCCTCCTTCGTCCCTGGCATGAACCACGGTCATGGCCATTCTGTTCCAGAAGCGGCGGCTGGCGGCACTGGCGCACGCGCGCGGGGCGACATAGATTGGCGGCGAAGGAGCCGCAGCTTGCCGCATAGCCGATCCGATGCCGTCCTCCGATAGGCCAGCTCCCGTCGTCGAATCCACATCCAGCAACCGAGGCGGCGGATCCGCTTCTGCACGCCTTGCGTCACCGGGTGCGTCAGCAGGAAATCCTTGCCGAGCTCGGCGTTGGCGCGCTGCAGGGACCAGGGTTCGACCAGCTTCTCGCTGACGCGGCGCGGCTTACCGCCGAGGGCCTGCGCACTGAGTTTTGCAAGGTGCTCGAATACATTCCAACTGAAAACCGCCTCCTCGTCAGGGCGGGCGTTGGTTGGGAGCCAGGCGTTGTCGGCGTCGTCAGCATCGGCGCGGACCTCGCTTCGCCAGCCGGATTCGCGCTGAAAACCGGCAAGCCGGTGATCTCCAATCACCTCGAAGCGGAGGAGCGCTTCAGAACGCCCGAGATTTTGCTCAGGCATGGCATTCGCCGCGCCATGAACGTCATCCTGCAAGGCGATGGCCGACCGTTCGGCGTGCTGGAGGTCGACAGCCGATTGGAGGATGACTTCGTCGAGCATGACCTCGCGTTCCTTCAGGGAGCCGCCAATATCCTGGGGATGGCGATCGAGCGTGAGCGGCACGAGCGCAATCTGAATGCGGCGCTGGAGCGCCAGCAGTTTCTCCTCAAGGAGATGAACCATCGGGTCAAGAACAGCCTTGCCCTGGTCGTCGGCATGCTGCGCCTTCAGGCGCGCGAGAATAGCCGGCCGGAATTCGCGCAGCAGCTTGAAGACGCAACGCTCCGCGTGGGCGCCATCGCAAGAGTGCACGAGCAATTGTATCAATCGGCGGACGTCGAGCGCTTCGACGTCGGACGTTATATCGAGGCCATTTGCAAAGACCTTGGCGCGAGCTTCGCGCAATGCGACATTCGCGTTCAAGCGCAGCCGGGAATCGTGATTTCGACCGATCGCGCGATTTCATGTGCGCTGATTGTCAATGAGCTGGTGTCGAACGCCGCAAAGCATGCCTATAAGGGCCAAGGCGCCGGCAGCGTATGGGTCAATATCGCGGCCACGGGCGTCGACAGCTTTTTTATCGCCGTCCGGGACAAGGGCGATGGTCTTTCAGAAGACTTCCAGTTTGGCGAAGGAAAGGGCCTGGGCGCTCGCATGGTGCGCGCGCTCACCGAACAGTTGAACGCATCGTTGGAGGTCGTCGCGCAGCATCCCGGCGTCGAATTCGTCGTCACCGCCCCGCTCGCCCCATAGACCGCGCGAGTTTATTGTTCCGCGTCGCCGTCGAGACGGTCGAGCAGCTGCAAAAGCCGATCAGGAACCGGCTCGACAACCACCGCGTCGTACAGGGCTTTCAGTTGATCGGCGATATATTGGTCCGCCTTCTCTGCTTCTGCGCGGGCGGATGCGGCGCTGGACGAAGCAGCCTTCGTCGCCCTCCTGCGCGGTCTTGGCGACGTTTTGTCCGGCATTGGCGAATCTCCGATCCCGGTTTGCCCCGGCCAGCCCAAGGACGCCAGCCTCATTCCCACGAGAAGCGACGGGCAGACAAGGGCATGAACCGCGAGAAATTGGTGGGTTTGCGGTCAATTCGATGCGACTTCGGCCCACGGCTCCGAAGAGAGCGGATCGCCAGGTTCGGTTTTCACGATGTCCTTCAGGGGGGCGATCAATCTCCATGTGACCCCGTCAGGTTCGAAACTCAATGTCGAGGAGGCGTTGAGACCTGCGGCAGTGAGACGCTCAATAACAACTTTGCCGAACCCGGAGGTTGCCGCCCGGTTCACGCGAGGTTTGCCCCGTTCACGCCATATCATCTCGAGCTTAGGCTCGGCCTCGCTGTCGGTGATCCGCCAAAGGAGAGAAACTTCGCCATCCGCTTTCGAGAAGACGCCGTGCTTCAGAGCGTTGTCGCACAGTTCGCGCAAAGCAAGGCCAAGCGTCTGGGTTGCATTGGGGCTCAACAGCACCTGCGGGCCTTCAATGACGAAGCGCTTTTCCGGACAACGAGCCGTTTGCGCCCGCACCAGCGCCTCAAGCGGGACGCCGCGCCAATTCCGATCGGTGAGTAGATCCTGACTGGCGGCCAGTCCGAGCAACCGTTCAGAATACCTTTCCTGAAACTCATAGACCGTTTTCGCGTTGGGCACACCGGATCGCGCGATGGCTTGCGCGACCGCAAGCAGATTGCGCGAACGATGATTGACCTCGGTCATGAGGTCCCGGACACTCGCCTCGCGATGCTTTTGATCGTCGATGTCGGTGGTCGTGCCATACCACCTCACGACGTCTCCGCGAGCATCGAGCAGCGGCGATGCGCGACTGAGATGCCACGCGTATCCTTTGCCAATCGCAAACAGGCGGTGCTCCATCTCATAGGGGACCGCAGCCTCGCTGGCGCGAAGCCACGCTTCCGCCGTCGCCCGCCGATCATCGGGATGGATGATCCCTTCCCAATCCGTCTGGCCGATCGCGCCGTATCTCTCCCGACGTGAATTGGTGTACTCGATCCGGCCGTCGGGACCCGCCGTCCATACCAGTTGAGGCAGGCTGTCGGCCAGAAGCCGGAAATGCTCTTCGCGGCTTCGCAGTTCCTGCTCGGTCTGGCGATGCTGCTCGGTTCGCAACGCCAACAGTTCGGAAGTCCTGGTCAAAGTGTCGGAGAGGCTGTCAAACTCGCGAACGCCCGTGGGGGTCGTGGCGATCGGCGCGCCGGTCAGCACATTCTTCGTCTTCGATTCCAGGTCTCGCACTTGTCGTGTGAGCGCGCGACCATTCAGGTAGGACAACAGCAGGCTCCCCAGCATCGCGAGCGCCGCCAGGAGCGAGGTGATCAAAAATGCGCTGGGACCAATTCCAAGCGAGCGCGCGTCAGCGGCGACGCCAACAGTCCACCCCCCCTCCACGGGCGCATAGGCCGAGACCACCTTTTGTCCGCCGATCGAATCAGTGCGTCACCGTCGATTCAGGCAAGCTTCGCGCAGCGTCACGAAACTCCTTGCTCGCCAATGTCCCCGGACGAACCGATTCGCTTGGAATTCGCGCGACAAATGCGCCCTTGCGATCGACGATTCCAGAGAGCCAGTTTGACGGGAAGTTCTGACGCTGGATCAGATCTCGAAATTGCTTGAGAGGAAGAAACATCGCGATTTCATAGACAGGCTTGCGATCCAGAAACACCGGAGTTTCGATCGAAGCGATTCGCTTCGGGCAACGCGGGATCAGCGTTGACATCCGAAAGGAACGCGGAGCCCGATTCGATCGCCCGCCGCACCAGCGCCGCACGACCGCGCAGGAGCGGCGAATCCAAAGGCTGCGACGGAATGCTCAATACAGGATCGCCGTCCGCGGTCGACACGATCAACTTCACGCCAGGCGCTCCAGCGAGCGTATCTCGCGCTTGCTCCGCGAAGCCCGTCAAATCGCCGTGCTGAAGAAGCCTCGAATGCGACAGCGCTGCTGACAGGAGGAAATACGCATTAATTTGGCGCCCAACGCCGTCAGCGAATGCGTAAGCGTCGCCAATCAACAGTTTTCGCTGCTCTTCCCGCTCGTCATGGGTAATCCATCCGACCATGATCAACGCGAAGACGGCGAGGGGCAGAACGATGACAAGCGTCGACACGCCCAGACGCCAGCTCAATGAGCGGGACTTGCCCATAGGGCCTGTCCTGTCAGCCAAATCCTTCGGAACGGTAAACGCCTCCTTCATTCGGAGGCTTTCCCAGGGCTTTGCCGACCCAGCAGACATCAGCGCCCTTGGTTGCGCCGCCTGACGAGCTTGTGGCCTCATGCCGTGCGGACGCGACCCCGCGCCACGCGCGCTCGTTCCGCGGAAAGCGCGGCAGCGACTGCCCCGATGCCGATAACGATCCTTCCTTGGTCATCCAAGACATGGATCTGCTTTCCTCGCTTACTCTCAAGCTCAGCCATACGGAAAACCCGACCCCAGACGGTTTCGAGGTCGGGCGCCACGTGACGCTCGCGCGACAACCGAGACCCATCCCCGCCGATCAGGCAGAATTCGTAATACGGCACAGCGTTTCCTCAGTGGTCCCCCTCACGCCGAACGTCCGGCAAGGTCTAAGGTTCCGCTCCTCGGGCGCCATTTTTGGCGCTTGGGTCCGTGGCCCCGGAGCCGGTAAAGCAGCGAGCCCTCCAGCCGGGTTGCGGTCAGCCAGCCGCCGCTTTCGCTACCGTTCTCTGCGATTTCCGATCGAAGAATAAGGCTTGGCTGATCACGGCCTTGACCGAATCCGCGCTGAACGGCTTGGTGATCAGGAATGCCGGCTCTGGCGCTTGGCCGGTGAGGAAGCGCTCGGGAAAGGCGGTTATGAAAATAACAGGAACTTCCTCAGTTCCCAAAATCTCGTTGACCGCTTCGAGCCCGGAGCTTCCGTCGGCAAGTTGAATGTCGGCCAGAATAAGGCCTGGACGAGCCTTCAGCGCCGCGCGCACCGCCTCGGTATGAGTCCGAGCAATCGTTGTAACGTCGTGGCCGAGTTGCTCGACGAGCGTCTGTATGTCGAGGGCGATGAGGGGCTCATCCTCGATAATCAACACACTTGTACGAATTTGATCGGAAATTTCACGTCCCGCGCGGTCAATCAGGTCTCTGGCCGTATCCTCCGGGCAATCAAGGACTTGAGCGATTTCCCTTGGGCTGAAGGACTCGACCGCGCTGAGCAGGAACGCCATGCGTGGCTCAAGAGAAATGGCCGCCAGATTCCGGTTTGCGCCAGTTTCGTCGCCAAACGCCGGGGGGTCGACATGATTGTTGAGGGGTATGTCGCGCCAGCCGCGTAAGAACAGTTTGTAGAGGGCGACTTTGGGATCGAGTTCGGCGTCGAAACAATCGGGGTCCGCCAGAATCGCCTCGAGTGTGGCCGCGACGTAAGCGTCGCCCGCCGCCTGCGTTCCGCACAGCGCGCGCGCAAACCGGCGCAAAAACGGGATATGCGGCGCGATGGCGTCCGAGATCGACATGTCGTTCCTCCTCGTCACTAGACGTTCAAATGGCGGCTTGGGGTTAGGTCACAAGCAATCGCGCCAATTGCAAGACCGCCCTTTTTGTCGGGCGGAGCATAGCCTGCAATGGCGCATCGGGGAATTGTCGATCTTGAGCAACTGGGCTGGGCTGGGCGCAGATCACGGACCCGAATTGAGTTTGCACGCCGGTGAAATTCGTGAAAACGGACTTTGTTCCCAGCCCCGGAACAAAAATTTCGAACGGCGGGTCGAGGCTTGAAGTTGGCGACGCCAGCGCGTGTCGCCCTTTTAAGCCTATGGAACCGCCGCCCCTACAACTCGTTTACAGTCGGTCTCGAGCCGGCTCTGGCTGTCGGGAATGGAGACGGCGTGTTGAAATGGACGCACGGTCCGTCTTTCGAGGACGGCGGGATAGGCTTTCGTCTTTGGGCGCCAAAAGACGAGCGTGTCTCGCTGGTGGTCGATGGTTGCGATCCCGTCGCAATGGCGCGCAACGAGAATGGCTTCTTCGAGACCTTTGTGAATGGCCTGTCAGCGGGCGCGCGTTACAGGTTCGCTCTGTCGAGCGGCCAACTCGTTCCTGATCCTGCGTCTCGCTTTCAGCCCGACGACGTGAACGGTCCGAGCGAGGCCGATAGACCCAGGCACATATCGCTGGAGCGAGGCCTGGACAGGCCGCGAATGGGACGACGTGGTGCTTTACGAACTCCATGTCGGCGCTTTTTCGCCTCAGGGCACGTTTGCGGGCGCTGCTCTCAAGCTGGACCACCTCGCGGACCTTGGGGTGACGGCCGTCGAGATCATGCCGGTCGGTGACTTCAAGGGCCGCCGGAACTGGGGCTATGACGGAGCCTTTCTTTACGCTCCGGACGCAAGCTACGGACGACCGGACGACTTCAGGGCTTTCGTCGAGGCCGCGCACGAACGCGGGATCGCAGTGCTGCTGGACGTCGTTTACAACCACTTCGGTCCCGAGGGGAATTTCCTGTCCCTCTACGCGCCCGGTTTCTTCACCAGCCGACACAAAACGCCCTGGGGCGATGCGATCCAATTCGACGGACCCAACTCGCGGCCGGTGCGCGACTTCTTCATCGAGAACGCCGAATATTGGATTGAGGAGTTTCATCTCGACGGGCTTCGATTCGACGCCGTCCACGCCATCAAGGACGATACGCGGCCAGATCTGCTTGACGAACTCGCCGTGCGCGTTCGCGCGCGGGTCTCCCGGCCCATCCACCTTCATCCTGGAAAACGAGGACAATGTCCCGAGCCGTCTGACGCGGCAACGGCGACAAGGCCAATCTCTACACCGCGCAATGGAACGACGACATCCATCATGTTCTCCATGTCGCCGCCACGCATGAGAGCAGCGGGTATTACGCGGCCTACGGCTCGACGGAGCTCCTGGGCAAGGCCATCGCGGAAGGCTTCGCCTACCAGGGCGAGATGATGCCCTATCGAAATGCGCCGCGCGGCGCCCCCAGCGCCGGATTGCCGCCGACGGCCTTCGTGTCCTTCATCCAAAATCACGACCAGATCGGCAATCGAGCGTTTGGCGAGAGGCTGAACGCGCTGGCGCCTCCGGAAGCGATCGCGCGCGCTTGCGAGCGTCTATCTGCTTGCGCCGCAGATACCGATGTTGTTCATGGGCGAGGAATGGGGCGCGACGCAGCCATTCCTGTTTTTCTGCGACTTCGATGGAGAGCTGGCGGAGGCGGTGAGAAAAGGCCGGCGTCAGGAATTCTCGCGATTCCCCGAGTTTGCAGATCCCGAACGGGTGGCGAAGATCCCTGATCCTTTGGCGGAGTTGACGTTCCTTGCGTCCAAGCTCGATTGGAGCCGGATCGACCCGAAGCATCTCGCCTTTTACCGCGAGCTGTTGAAGATCCGCCGCGAATTTGTGCGGCCCTTGCTGCCTTCCATTCGACATGGGGGAGAGGCGCTCGTCGTGGGCGAGCAAGCGGTGCGGGTCATCTGGCGGGCTGGCGAGCGGCGGCTCGTGCTCGACGCCAATCTCTCGTCCAGTCCTGTCGCCTTTCCAGCGATCGAAGTCGATCCGTTTTGGCTTTGCGGCGAAACCGGCGCTTCCCTTGGGCCTTGGGCCGTGCGGTGGGGACTCGATCCTGCATGAATGTCCCTCGCGCAACCTATCGACTGCAGCTGCACGCCGCCTTTGGTTTCAATGATGCCGCGGCGGTCGCCCCCTACCTTGCGCAACTCGGCGTGAGTCACGTCTACCTGTCCCCCATCTTCAAGGCGCGCCCAGGCAGCGTGCACGGCTACGACGTCACCGATCATAACCAACTGAATCCGGAGCTCGGGACGGAGGAGGATTTCGCATCCATGATCGAAGCCTTCCGCCGCGAAGGCCTCGGGCGAATTCTGGACATTGTTCCCAATCACATGGGCGTATGGGGCGCCGACAATCCGCTGTGGCTCGATGTTCTGGAATGGGGTCCTTATTCCCAATATGCGGGTTGGTTCGACATCGACTGGTCGGCTCAAGACGGCAAGCTCCTGGCGCCTGTGCTTGGCGCGCAATACGGCGAAGAGCTGAGATCAGGGAAACTCAAGCTCCATTTCGAAGAGGACGGAAGTTTCGCTGTCTGGGCCTATGACGCGCACAAGCTGCCGATCCACCCGCTGACCTTTCCGCAAATTCTTGGTCATCAGAACCCGGCGCTGGACCGGATGGGCGACCTCTTTCTCGATCTTCCGCAATGGCGCCCGCAAGTGGCGGAGAGGGCGCGCGTATTGAAGAGCGAACTCGCTTCTCTCGCCAACGAAGACCGCAGCGCGCGCACAGCGATCGATGCTCGGGTTAAGGAGTTCAACAGCGACTGGCGCGAACTTGATCGGCTGATCCAGGAGCAGTTCTGGCGCGTCGCCTTCCATCGCGTGGCCGAGGACGAGATCAACTACCGCCGCTTCTTCAACATCAACGACCTTGCGGGTCTGCGCATAGAGGTCGGCCCGGTCTTCGACCACGTTCACGCCCGTATATTCCGCATGCTTGAAAGCGGCGAGATCGATGGACTGCGGATCGATCACATCGATGGGCTTTTTGATCCGAAAGCCTATCTCGAGGCGCTTCGGACCGGCGTAAGCCGCCCGTTCTATCTGGTCGTCGAGAAGATCCTCGCGACCCACGAATCGTTGCGGGCGGACTGGCCCGTCGAGGGCACAACTGGCTACGACTACACCAACCTCGTCGCTTGGCGTGCTGGTGGACCCGGGCGCCGAGCTCGCCTTCTCGCAGGCCTATCATGACTTCGCCGGCGAGGACGACGACTTTGCGACGGTCGCGCGCGACGGCAAGCTCAGGATCATGGAAAATGAAATGGCGAGCGAGCTCAATGCGCTCGGTCGCCGGGCGGCTCATTTGGCCGATCAAAGTCCGATGACGGCGGATTTGACCCGCGCGTTGCTGCAGCGCGCGATCAGACAGGTCGTCGCAAGCTTTCCCGTGTACCGCACCTATCTCGACTTCGCCGCGCCGCCGGGCGAAGCCGACCGGCGTGATATTGCCTGGGCGCTGACGCGCGCCCGACGTTCCGATCCGGATGTCCATCCGTCCGCCTTCGATTTCCTGCAGAACGCGCTGATGGCGGAAACCGAAAAGGCGCCCACGCAGGAGCTCAGCCATTCCGCAGCCCTCCGCTTCGCGATGAAAGTCCAGCAGTTCTCAGGCCCGGTGATGGCCAAGGGGGTCGAGGACACCGCTTTCTATCGCTACAATCGGTTCGTCGCGCTCAACGAAGTCGGCGGCGCTCCCGAACGGTTCGGCCTCGCGCCGCCGATGTTTCACAAGGCGAACGCCGCGCGCGCCCAAAACTGGCCGCACGCCATGTTGGCGACTGCAACGCACGACACCAAGCGTGGCGAAGACAATCGGGCGAGGCTCGCTGTTCTTTCCGAGATGCCGGAAGAATGGCGCCGGCAGGTCGAAACCTGGACCCGCATCTTGCGAGCGAGACGCGGCGACGTCGAGCGCACGGCGGCCCCCGACCGCGACGACGAATACATGCTCTACCAGATGTTCGTGGGCTCCTGGCCGATCGATATGCTCGACGCCCCCAGCGCCGAACAATTGGAGGCTTATGGAATCCGCATCCATTCCGCTCTGGAGAAGTCGCTGCGTGAGGCGAAGCGTCGATCGAGTTGGGCTGCGCCCGACACTGAATATGAGCAGGCGACGCAAACCTTCGCGCTGGAGGCGTTGCGGTCCGACACGTTCCTTGCCAATTTCCTCCCGTTCACGCGGCGTGTGGCGCGGCTTGGAATCCAGAACAGCCTCGTTCAGACGGTCGCCAAACTCACAGCGCCTGGCGTACCCGACATCTATCAGGGCTGCGAACTATGGGACTTCAACCTGGTTGATCCCGACAATCGGCGGCCGGTCGATTTCGCGCTTCGTGAGGCCGACATGACGGATCTCGCCGCGCGTCTCAAGGCGCCCGAACAGCGCGCCGCGCTGTTCGAAACCCTGATCGACGAATGGCAGGACGGCCGAGTGAAGCTGGCGACGACCGCTCTGCTCTTTGCCCTCCGGCGCGACGAGCCGGAGCTTTTCAGCAGCGGCGATTATCAGCCGATTGTCATTGAGGGCGACCGATCGGATTGGGCCTTTGGCTTTGTTCGCGCCTTGGGAGACCGAAAGCTTGCTGTCGTGATGGCGCGCTATCCCGCACATCGAGAGGCGGAGCCAGAGTGGAGCGCGATTGCGCAATTGCCGGAGGGTCCCTGGTTCGAGCCGTTTCGCGGCTGGGACGCCCCTGTCGGGGCTGCCCTGCATGAATGGCTGACCCCGCTCCCGTTCGCCGTCTTGTTGTCCAGGTCGTTGTAGATGCGGTCGCTGACCGCGTCGGCCGCGCTCACCGAGCGCGCCTACAGCGGACGGCCCGCCTTCGCCGACTAGCGATCCCCCTTCTCCGGAACCCGCTCGAACAGCAGCATCGAGCGCGGGGTCACTTCGTAGACAGCGCCGATGTCGAGTTGGCTCGCTTCCAGGTTCGGGTCTGTCGTATCGAACAGCCGCTTCCAGCCTTGCGCCTCGTAGCAGGGCGGCAGGGTGAACTCGACCGCCTCGTGATGGGCGTTGAACACCAGGAGCAGCGTTGCGTCCGCTCCTCGTTTCTTGACGCCGGTCGCCTGTCCCCGCCCGTCCAGCAGCATGCCGAAGCAGCGCATGCCATTGTCCCAGGCCTCGTCCGACATCTCGGAGCCATCGGCGTCGATCCAGGCGACGTCCTTCACTTCGAGGTCGGGATTCATTTCACCGGTTAGAAACCGCGAGCGGCGCAACACCGGGTAGAGATGAAACGCCGACGTCAATCCACGGAAGAAGGTCACGAGCGACAGACGCTCCTCATCCATCTCCCAATTGATCCAGCTGATCTCGTTGTCCTGGCAATAGGCATTGTTGTTGCCATTCTGAGTCCGCCCGAACTCGTCGCCGGCGCAGACCATCGGCGTGCCTTGAGACAGGATCAGCGTGGCGAGCAGGTTGCGGAGCTGGCGCCATCGCAGCGTCTGGATCTCCCTATCGTCGGAGGGCCCCTCGGCGCCGCAGTTCCATGAGCGGTTATCGGAATGTCCGTCGCGGTTGTCCTCGCCATTCGCCTCATTATGCTTGTCGTTGTAGGAAACGAGGTCATTGAGGGTGAAACCGTCGTGCGCGGCGATGAAGTTGACGCTCGCCCAGGGTCTTCGGCCGCGAAAGTTGAACTTGTCCGGCGAAGCGCACAGGCGAGGCGCGAGCGATTTTGCGTCGCCGTGGCCGCGCCAGAAATCGCGCACGTCATCGCGAAACCGGTCGTTCCACTCCGCCCAGCCCGGGGGAAAGCCGCCCACCTGATATCCCCCCGGGCCGCAGTCCCACGGCTCGGCGATCAGTTTGACGTCAGCGAGCACCGGATCCTGGCCCACGACCTTGAGGAATCCGCTTTCGGTGTTGAACCCGTCGGGCTCGCGGGCAAGGATCGTTCCCAGATCGAAGCGGAATCCGTCGACCCGCGTTTCAGTCACCCAATAACGCAGACTGTCCGCGACCATCTGGATGACGCGCGGGTGGCTGAGGTTGAGCGTGTTGCCGGTGCCCGTATCGTTGATATAAAAACGCGGCTCGTCCGGCATCAGCCGATAGTAAGATCGATTGTCGATGCCCTTGAACGACAGCGTCGGACCGCGCTCGTTGCCCTCCGCCGTGTGATTGTAGACGACGTCCAGGATCACTTCGAGGCCGCCGTCGTGAAGGCGCGCGATCATTTCCTTGAATTCACGCAACGAATTGGGCACGTCAGAAGCGTAACGGGGGTCAGGCGCAAAAAAGCCGATCGAGTTATAGCCCCAGTAATTTCTGAGGTCTTTCTCGAGCAGGTAATCGTCGTCGATGAACGTGTGAATCGGCATGAGCTCAACAGTCGTGACGCCCAGCGATTTGATGTAGTCCACGACGGGTTTGGAGCCCAGTCCGGCGTAAAAGCCTCTTAGCTTCTCGTCGACCTGCGGGTGCAGCTTGGTGAAGCCCTTGACGTGCGTCTCGTAGACGATGGTGCCTTCCCATGGGACCGTTCGGCGCCGATATTCGCCGTGCCAATCGAAATTCGGATCCACGATGACGGATTTCGGTACGAAGGGCGCGCTGTCGCGTTTGTCGAAAGTCAAGTCGTCGCCCTTCGCTCCGATTGTGTATCCGAACACCGCGGGGTCCCACCTCAACTCTCCCGCATGGGCTCGTGCGTAAGGGTCAAGCAGCAGCTTGTTGGGATTGAAGCGGTGGCCAGCCTCGGGCTCATAGGGGCCGTGCACGCGAAAGCCATAAAGCGTCGCCGGGCCGACGTCCGTCACGTGGCCGTGGAACACTTCATCGGTCCGCTCAGGAAGTTCGCAGCGTCCGACTTCGCGGCGGCCCTCGGTATCGAAAAAGCAAACCTCGACCCGCGTCGCATTCGCTGAGAACACAGCGAAATTCGCGCCCTTCTCATCCGCCGTGGCGCCGAGCGGGTACGGCTTGCCTTCGCTGATCTGCATTCTGCCCCCTTGACGGCATTCATCGGCCGCTTTTCCCCTGCGCCTTCAACTCCCGTAAGGACGTCCGGTTCCTTCTGCTTGAGCTTAGCCGCGAACGTCTTCCTTTGCCAAAGCGGATTCGATGGAACCAAGCGTTCGCGTTCGCGTTTTGAGCAGTGGCAAATGCGCCCAAGCGGGGGCGATAAGGAGGCCTCAATTGGAATCGATTTCTGGGAAAGACTCTCTGAACTGGACCCTGGATTGAGGACCATCGGCTGAGGTGTGAAATGTCCTGCTCTGTCGCAACCGACGGAGCGCCCCGCCAGGCGATGAACAACCAGACGCCGAGGGCGGCGCGGCGCGCCGGCATCGGTCACAATCGAGGCGGCGGCGAGGGCTGTGGCTATGCCACTTCGCTTCGACAACGCAAACGCGTCGCCCGCGTACCCACAGCAGAACGCAGCAAGAAGCGGCTTGATGCCTGAAGGACAAGGGCAGGCGAGATCTAGGTCGTGTGGACGAATTTGATCAAACATAGGCCTGTGGCGAAGCTGACGATGGATCTGAAGTTTCGTTCGGTCTTTTCGCATCGGAGCGCGACGCGCTTGAAGCGCTTGAGCCGTCCAACGCCCTGCTCGATACGCGCGCGGGCCTTGTAGAGGGTGCGTGGGAAGAAGGGCGGCTTGTTCTTTTCGTTGACCTTGTGGGGGATGACGGGAGCGATGCCGCGCGCTCTCGCGGCGTCCTGATTGGCCTTTACTGGCGTAGCCTTTGTCGCAGATGACGGCGCGGGGTTGAATGTCGGGCCCGATATCGAGCAGGGTTTCGAAGTGACGCCCGTCGAAGGCTTCGCCGCCGGTCAGGTCAAAGGCGATGATATCCCCGGAGGCGTCCGATTTTGCGTGGATTTTCGTGGTGAAACCACCACGCGAGCGGCCGAGCGCCTGGCCGTCTTGCCCCCCTTTGCTCCAGCCGCCGACACGTGCGCGCGCACGATGGTTGAGTCGAACATCTGAAGGAGATGCGCCGTGGAGCTCATGGACGCAAGCGTGTCGAAGAAGGCCTCGAAGACGCCAGCCTTGCTCAAGCGGTCGAAGCGCTTCCACACGCTGTTCCAATGACCGAAGCGCTCCGGCAGCGCGCGCCAGCGAACGTTCTCGACGGTGAAGAAATGCAGCGCCTCGAGGAAGCGGCGATCATCCTCGGCTTTCCGTCCACGCCGAGGCAGGCAGGCGCGGAACACCGCAAGCGTGTGCGTCCAATCGTCCTCATCCATCCTTGTCGACATTGACCCCGGCCCTCTTGATTCGGTCGGAGTCCTATGAATCATGCCCGATTCCGCAGGGGAATCGCAAAAACGTCATCGGTCGAAATTTCGTCCACACAGCCTAGCCTTTGTCGAGAGAT
>CAWDKC010000036.1:0-49523 GCA_963802615.1 uncultured Alphaproteobacteria bacterium | reverse complement strand
TCCGTCGAGGAGATCGAATGGGCGGAGGACCTCATGCGGCTTGGGCGCAGGGCCGCGAGCGGAAGCGCAGACGCCCTCGCGACCCTCGAGAGTGTTGCCAAGATGGTCTCCATGTATGCTCCTGTTGAGCAGACGGGCTCGACGGAACAGCGATACAAGGGAGACTTCGCGTCCCTGCCGGGACTCTCCTGCCTTGAAGGCAGGACGGGCTGCCTAGTAGCCATGGTTGCAGCCCGCCCGCTCAAGAGACCTGATCGGCGTGCAAGCGGGTTAGCGCACGACGCGAAGGGAGGGGAGTCGATCGTCGTTTCGTCGGGTAGAACTCTATTGCTAGATGCCCGGGGTCGTTCCCGGTCAGCTGACAGGAAGTGCGGCTAAAATGCGCGTTCACGCAAACGCTCCGCGGCGACCTTTGACCACGCGGGTCAACCACCCGCCGTGCGTGCTGATAATCACCGACGACGTCGAAAATTTCGTCGATCTTCGCGTTCGGATACCGTTTGACGCGATGTTCAAGCTCGGCTTGATACGAGGTTATCACATACTTCATCGAGGGCGAATCTCGCGCTCCATTCGAGCTCCGCGCCGTTGACGATCGACGTCGTGTGGGTTCAGCGGCTGCCAGATCGGAACTTACTGTTCCTAATTGAAGCGCTGGCCGGCAAGTTCGTCTACGATCTCGACGACAACCTGCTCGTCTCGCCACTCTACCAGCGCCTCAGCGACACGTATAAAGAGATCCTTTGCGCGCTACTACGAGAATCGAAGATTGTCTCGGCAACGAGTAACCGGTTGCTGGACAGTCTTCAGACGCGATCGGGCTCTCGACTCGATGGCAAGTCGGTGATCGCGCCGAACTTGGCGGTGGACGTGGAGGTTCTCCACGTCGGCGAGGATCCCTCGTCGCTTCTGCTGGCCATGAGCGGGCCCCTGCCTCTGACGACGTCGCACGACTGCTTCATGCGCGGAGTGAAGCGTTTCGTTGACCGTCGCAACCTGCCAATCGTCTCACTGGCATCGATATGAACGACTTCTCGGCTCTTGGGGTCAGCGTCAAAGCCTTGGGTACGCTGGACTATCGCGCTTATCGGGATGTGCTGCGCCGGCAGAACGCCATGGCGATCGCCCCTTTGGAAGGACGCGGCGATCCAACAACGCAGGAGTTCATCGACAGTAAATCGGATGTCAAGATGGTCGATTTCGGCAGCTGCAGGCGTCTCCGCAGTCGACGCTGACGTCGCGCCCTATCGGGACACCCCGCTGCGCTGCGGTCCTTTGGTCGATATGAGCGACGATCGCGCCGTCGCGGAAGCTCTCGATGAAGTTTTTCGCCAATCCCGCCAATTCAAGACAACTGCAGAGAACAGCGTCCGGCAGCATCGGCTGGCGTTGACGTGCGTCTCAGAGACCTGGTTCCGCGCCGTGGACGCCGGCCGACTTCCGGAGCCGCTATCGCTGGAAGCTCTCCTCGAACGCGAGGCTGGATACGCGGCCCTGTCGCTTCCGGTGGAATCCCAATTGTCCCTGCTCCGAGATGGCCGCCGCGGCCGGTCGCCTAAGATCGATCCTGGCCCTGATCGGCGTTCCGATTCCGGCTCGCTGCTCCCCAAACCGCTTGTCTCCACGGGCGCCCGGGCGCCGGATCTGCGAGCGCCGCTCGCAGGAGCGCGTCAGATTTTCCGCCGCCTCCTGAACCCTCGGCGCCGCGATGCGCACCGCGGCGACGGCGGAGAGGGCAAATGACCGGGTGCAATTGCACAAGCGTGGGTTGCGCGGGATTTTCCGCAGAAAGCTTTTTGTAAGCCCCGTCTTAGCGCGAGAAGCCGGGGGACGAGCCCTCGCTAGCTGTTTAGTCTCGCGCACTGATGGAGCGGGTTAAGTTTGAATCGTTCGGGCTGGGAAGTCCATGCTTTGCAGATGAACTCGTAGGGGTGAGGCCTTTGAGGGTCTTGAGCCTTCGGGCGAAGTTGTAGGCGTCGAGGAAGTCCCGCAGATGCGTGCGCAACTGGTCGTGGGATTGGTAGAAGGAGCGTTTGACGGTGGCGTCCTTGATGGTTCGGTTCATCCTCTCGACCTGCCCATTATCGGGTATGTGATCCGTCGGCGCCTCGTTGTCCAGCTGTTCCCGAAAGGGAGCCGGCGATATGGTGAGCCCATCCGGGACACGGGGCGCCGGGAGCACGAAGGTGCGGGCAGGCCGCCGATAGACAGTGGGCAGAGAGCCCGAGCTCGTTACATGGCCGCCCCTTGCGACTTTCCCGGATGCGCCGTGAGCGCGGATCAGTAGATGTCGTGTTGCCCGCCAGCTTCCGCTTTGAACGAACAGAGACGGAGCCA
Organism: uncultured Alphaproteobacteria bacterium; assembly: GCA_963802615.1. Classification (GTDB taxonomy): domain Bacteria; phylum Pseudomonadota; class Alphaproteobacteria; order Rhizobiales; family Beijerinckiaceae; genus Roseiarcus. The sequence goes on along the minus strand of CAWDKC010000036.1, from coordinate 47,186 downwards.
GCAAACATGCGGATCATTGGTCTGGATATCCACCGCGCCTTCGCCGAGGCGGTCGCCTGGGACGATGGCAAGCTCAAACGACTGGGGCGTGTCGACATGCGCCGGCCTCTTCTCGAGGCTTTCGCAAAGAAGCTTTCGAAGGAGGACGTGGTCGTCGTCGAAGCGACCGGTAACGCAGCCTCGGTCGCTGCGGTGGTCGCGCCGCACGTCAAGCAAGTCGTGATCGCTAACCCAAAGCAGGTGCGCGTCATCGCTCATGCGAAGATCAAGACCGATACGATCGACGCCAGCGTGCTTGCCCAACTCTATGCGAGCGGCTTTCTGCCGGAAGTCTGGATACCTGATGAGCCGACGCAGGCGCTTCGCCGGCAAGTGACCAGGCGCAATCAGATCGTCCGGCAGCGGTCGCGCTTGAAGAATATCATCCAGTCGATCCTGCACAGCCATCTGATCCCCTCCTGCCCGCACGCCGATCTGTGCGGGGCCAGCGGGCGGACATGGCTTTTTCACCAGGTCTTGCCGGAGGACGAACGGCTCGCCGTTGAACGGCATCTGCGCGAGTTCGACCGGCTCGGCGATGACCTCAAGGTCATCGAGCGTGACCTTGCCCGTTCAGCGTTAGGGGACGAGGGCGTCAAGCGCCTGATGACAATCCCAGGGGTCGACATGGTGGTGGCGCTCGCCATCGTGGCCGCGATAGGCGACGTGGGACGCTTCGAGCAGTCGCAGAAGCTAGTCAGCTATCTCGGCCTCAACCCAAGCGTCAGACAGTCAGGTCCCGGACCGGCTTATCACGGACGGATCACCAAACAGGGCCGCGGGCACGCGCGCGGCATGCTCGTCGAGGCAGCCTGGGCGGCAGCGCGAGCGCCGGGTCCGTTGCGTGCGTTCTTCCTGCCGAGTCCGCGCCCGCCGCGGTCAGCATGTCGCCGCTGTCGCGACGGCCCGTAAGCTCGCGGTGCTCATCTGGCATCTGCTGAGCAAAAGTGAAAGCTACGTTTGGGCCAGGCCGGCGCTGCACGCCAGGAAGCTGCGCGATTTGGAGCTGAAGGCGGGTTATAAAGCCGAACGCGGCCAAAGAGGCGCAGCTCACGCTTACAATATCAAGAGCCATCGCGATCAGGAGCGCAGGTGGGTCGAGCAAGCCGAGACGGCGTACGCGCGCTTCGTCGCCGGTTGGAATCCGCGTGGTCCCAAGCAGGCGCGCACGGGCGCCGCAACCGAGGGGCGACGATGAAGGCTGCGCGGCAGGGCTTGCGCCTCGCGCCCTGCTCTTCGCCACGCGGTCGCCCGTGCGCGGGAGGAAAATAACTCGGATCCAGCAAAAAAACACTTGTCGATCACATCAGTGGTCCATGGATGCTTGGGCTTTGTCAGCCGGTGGTCGATATCGTTGAGGGCGCAGGCATATTCGAAGGCATGCGCTCGGAAGGGCTTCTGCTCGGCGATCATCTCCCGGATTTCCACCGGCGACCCGAAGTCGCCAGCGGGATCGGTGAAGTGGGTTGCGTTGTCGGTAAGGACCGTGTGGACCTTGTAAGGGCGGCTCGATCAGTCGACGCAGGAAGTCTGCGGGGTCGCGCCGCCAGACCGTCTCGCGAAGTTCGACGAAGGCGAACTTCGAGGTCCTGTCGATTGCGACGAGGAGATAGAGTTTCCTTCGGCGGTTCGAACCTCGCAATACGATATGGAACTATCCGATCGGATAAGCCTTAAACTTCCGCTTCGGAGAGGCTTCCCCTTCAACCTCGGGCAGCCTCGAGATTCCATGGCGCCCCAGGCAGCGATGCAATGACGAGCGGGTCAGATGCGGAATCGTCGGCTGAAGCCCGTAGAGGCAGTCGTCGAGCGGCAAAAGCGTATGCCTGCGGAAGGCAATGATCACCCCCTCTTCCTCGACAGTCAGCCTGCGGCCCGACGCTCCCGATCTCATCGCCCTCGATGGCAAGACAGCGCGCCGCAGCGGCGACGAGGCGGCGTCCCTCAAGCCGATCCACCTCGTGTCGGCCTGGGCCTCGACCCAGCGCCTGGTTCTGGCGCAGGAAGCGGTCGACGCCAAGGACAACGAGTGCGCGGCGATCCTTTCAATTCTCGATCGTCTCACGAGCAAGGGCGCGCTGGTGACAATCGACGCCATCGCGACCAATCCCGCCGTCGCCAAGGCCATCACCGACAAGGGCGGCGACTACTACTGGACCTCACCCGGTTTTGTGGACGGGTTTCAGCTTAGGAGGTCAGCTCATCGTATTTCCTTTCGTATTCGAGGGGCGAGAGATAGCCCAAAGCCGAGTGTCGGCGCGAAGGATTGTAGAAGCCCTCAATGAACTCAAAGACAGCCATTCGCGCCTCGCTGTGAGATTGGAAGCGACGGCGGTCGACCAGCTCGCATTCAAGCGTTGCAAAGAAACTCTCGCACATCGCGTTGTCGTAGGCGTCGCCGACCGAGCCTGTCGATGGACGGACGCCGGCCTCCTTGCAGCGATTGCCGAAGGCAATCGACGTGTATTGAGATCCTCTGTCCGAATGGTGGATGACGTTATCGGGTTTTCGGGCCGCGAGCGCCATGTCGAGAGCGTCGAGCACGACGCCGGTCTTCAGATCAGCCGAGAAGGCCCATCCGACGATGCGTCGAGACCGGCGTCGAGAACAACCGCAAGATAGAGAAAGCCGGCCAACGTCGGCAGGAAGGTGATATCGGCCACCCACAATTCGTTCGGCCGCTCGACCATGAAGTTGCGGCGGACGAGATCGCTCGCGGATGATGGTCCCTCGCCTGCCGCGTCGTGATCGGCGCGCTTCTGCGCCGGCTGACGCCTGCAATTCCTGCCGTTCGCATCAGCCGAGCAATCCGCTTCCGGCCAACCGAGAGGCCATCGGCCTTCAGCTCGGGCCATGAACGCGCGGCGCGCCATAGGTTCCATGCGAGCCGGCGTGGATCGTGCGGATGCGGCGCGTCAGATCGGCGTCGGCGGTCGCCCGAGCCGAAGCCGGTCGGCTCCGCCAAGCGTAATAGCCCGAGGCCGAAACCTTCAGGACGTGGGCCATTGTGCGAATGGGATACATGGCCTGGTGCGCGCTCATGAACCGGTAAACCCGTTCGGGCTCGCCTTGCTCTCCCGCGCGAACCAGGCCGCCGCCTTTGCCAGGATATCGCGCTCCTGACGCAGGCGATGGTTCTCACGTCGAAGGCGACCCAGCTCTTCTCGCTCGACGCTGGTTGGTCCGTCAGAGCGCTTGCCGGCGTCCCGCTCGGCTTGCTTCACCCAAGTGGAAATCGACTGTGCGGTCGGTTCGAACTCACGCGCCAGCTCTTCGGGCGTGCGTCCAGATCGCACCAGATCGACCATCTGTCGCCGGAACTCCGGCGGATAAGCGGTTCGGTAACGGGGCATCAGACACCTCAAAAATCAAATACAAGGGTGTCCACAAAATCGGGGCAACTCCGCGCTGACATCAAACAGGCAAGAGGGTTCAGACAGTTCCTGTTACGCGGCATCGACAAAGTAAAGGCCGAATGGGCGCTGATCTGCACCGCACACAACCTCGGCAAGCTCGCCCGGTCCAACTGAGCGGGCTATCCTTCATTCCACCAACTCACCCCAACAGCTATCCGGACGGGCTCCTAGCGAAAAATTGTGAAGTAGAATTAGGGTGATTTTCTTGTCACTGTTGACGCGCGTGAACAAACCAAAGACGGACGTCGCCGACCGGTAGCACGGACTATCCCCTCGTTTTCCAAAAATCGGCCTGCAACTGAGCCGCTTCGTCTTCGAGCAGCGGGCCGACGACTTCGGTCGGCCGCTGACCGGCGGCGAAAACCGTTATGCAAGGCAGATCGAGTGTCGGATTCTCGTCGTGCGCGCCGGTCTGCTCTTTGAGCGTCTTCTCGGTCTGGCCGAAAACGACGCGGCCAATCCCAGCCCAATAGATCGCGCCCGAGCACATCGCGCAGGGTTCGGCGGATGTATAGAGCGTGCACCGCGCCAGGAACTTGAGATCATGCGATCGCGCCGCGCGTGAGGCGAGGAGGCGCTCGGCATGCGCGGTGCGGTCGCCACCCTCGCTCGTGTATCCGTTTCCCTGTTCCCCCAGCACCCTGCCCTCCCCGTCGGCGAGCACGGAGCCGAACGGATGATCGCCCGCGGCGCGCGACCGACGCGCGACGTCGAAGGCCCGGCGCAACAGAGTTTCGTCATAGGGGCGAAGAAGGGCAACGGTCATGTCGGCGTCTCCGCCTTGCGGGACGGGTGGGTAACGCGGATATGCAACGCCACGCGCTCAAGTTCGGCGGTTGGGGCAGGCTCAAAGCCACACGTCAAGTAAGAAGCATTTCCTCAATGGTTTTTGGCGATACGTTATAACCCCATTGATCATAGGCCTGGTAGCGGCATTCGACGAAAATATCTTGAATGTCTTTGGGCGCTTCGGGAAAGTATAGGAGGTATTCGTTCCTGACAAAAAAGGCGTTTGAACCCGACCCCGAGTTACAGCATATCAATGTATAAGAATATTCGCTCAACAGTTCGGAGAATAACGCCAATGAGGCGCCAAAATAGTCGGTTCCGGTCCATGTGTGATTTTCATCGTACTTGATAGTCCATTTGATTGGTGGGGGAAATTTTGCGTTATACTCAAGTATAAATAACTTAGGTAAGACACCAGAACTTAGAATCTCGCGCGCAAGATAGTAGTCATTGCCATCCAGATCAAGGCTAAGGACGTCCAAATCTCTCGTTTGAATATTCTTTAGGCCTTGCTGTACGAGGCTGGAGATGTTTCTCATTGACACCCAAGCCTTCTGGTAGGTGAACCGTTGTAGATTTAGCTTATGGTTGAAAGCCAAATCCTGACCGCCTATCCAAAAGCCTCGCCAACCACTTGCGAGAAGGATTAGCGTGTTGTTCTCAGTTCCGTCACCAACGCCAAGCTCCCCAAATGTTCCGGCGCTGATGCCGAGCCGCTTGACAATTTCAAGTGTGATTCCATCCTCGTCGGCTTGAGAAAAATACTTAGCTCCAAACCGATTGAGCGGATTCTTCGTCGCCCTTGATTCTTGCGCCCGTTGTGCTCTCAAGAGAAAATCGTGCTGTGAGACGATAGCCTTCAGAGCTTTCCGGATTCTACCTCGGATAACATTGAGCATCGGCCCACCCTTCGATATTCTGCCGAGCGAGATCTCGTATTATCGTCTACTCAATTGGAATCGATCGGTTACCCTGACATCCGCAGTGGTGATGTGAGGCGAAATATGCCCGGATCGAGATCCGCTCGCGTTTCGCTTCCTCACCATACTACCTGCTGGTTGCGGTTACGACAAGGAGCGGAGCTGGGAGGACGCACACACGCTCAATACGTGCTCAACGCGCTGGCTCCGACGTTTTCAGGCCTGCTTTTCGCGTTGGTGGAAAGTCTGCGTGAGACGAACCGACATCGTGGCGATCGACGGCAAGACCTGAGGCGAAGCCACGCCCGCGCCAAGCCGCGCGCCGTTGCACATGGTCAGCGCCTGGCCGCCCGACAGCGCCTGGTCCTGGTCAGAGGCGATCGAGGAAAAGTCCAACGAAATCCATGCCATCCCGCGCTTCTGCAGCGGCTCGAACTGAAGGCGCGCTCGTCACCATCGACGCCATGGAACCCAGACCGAGATTGCCGAGCGGATCGTGACGGCGGCGGCGACTATCTGCTCGCCCTCAAGGCCAATCGACCGGTTCTCCATCAGATGTGGTCGAGTTCTTCGCCGACCGAAGCCGCCGAGATCGAGCTGTCACTCCCATAGGACCCAACGCGCCACATTCCCGTTCAGATTCGCGGCGTCGAGCCTGCGGCGCGGGCAAATTGCCCGACATTCTCCCGCATCTCGGCCTGTCAGGCTCCGCACAGAACATGACCGTCAATTCATTTGACACGCGGGCGGTCGTCGCTAGGCTTGCCTAAAATCGCAGCGTCCGGCAACGAAGGACGCGTGGGGAACTCGCTGGTCTTCGACCCGCCGCCTCACGAGGGCAGGAGCGCAGTCGGCGTGATTTTGCATCGCAGCGCGCTTAAGCGCGCCCTTACGGGCCTGTAAGCGAGGACATGTTGCGGTGAATGGCGAAGCTCCCCTGCGGCTGAAGCTCATCGGCGTCAGCAAGTCCTTCCCGGGCGTCCGCGCGAATGACAACGTCAATTTGAGCGTTAGGCCCGGCGAGATTCATGCCCTGCTCGGCGAGAACGGCGCGGGAAAATCGACCCTTGTCAAGATGATCTACGGCATCCTCGCGCCCGACGAGGGCGAGATCGTCTTCGACGGCGCGCCCGTCCGCATCGGAAATCCGCGCGCGGCGCGCCGTCTTGGCATCGGAATGGTGTTCCAGCACTTCTCGCTGTTCGAGGCGATGACGGTGCTCGAAAACATCGCGCTCGGCCTCGACTCGCGCCTCTCGTCGCGCGAGCTTTTGGCCGAGTTCAATGGTGTGCTCGAGGCCTACCAGCTGAAACTCGATCCGCGCCGGGTCGTCTCGACGCTGAGCGTCGGCGAGCGCCAGCGCATCGAGATCGTGCGTGCGCTCCTGCTCAACCCGCGGCTCTTGATCATGGACGAGCCGACCTCGGTGCTGACGCCGCAGGAAGTCGAGCAATTGTTCGAGACGTTGCGAAAGCTGGCGGCGATCGGCTGCTCGATCCTCTACATCTCCCATAAGCTGCACGAGATCGTGGCGCTCTGCGACACGGCGACCATCCTGCGCGGCGGTAAGGTGGTCGCCCATTGCGACCCCAGGCGCGAGACCTCGCGCTCGATGGCTGAGATGATGATCGGCGCCAACCTGAAGGAAATCGCCAAGCCCATGAGCCGGGGCTTCGGCCCGCCCAAGCTAACAGCACATGGCTTGAACTTGCCGAAGCCAAGCGAGTTCGGCGTCGCGCTCACGGACATTGCGCTCAACGTCAGGTCCGGCGAGATCTTCGGCGTCGCCGGCGTTGCCGGAAACGGACAGAACGAACTCATGAGCGCGATGAGCGGCGAGACGCTGGCGCCGACGCCCGAGGCGATCACGGTCGTGGGCCGCGAGGTCGGACGGCTCGGCGTCACCGAGCGGCGATCCTTGGGTCTATGCGCGGTTCCGGAAGAGCGCAACGGCCATGCGGCGGTCGGAGAGTTCTCGCTCACCGACAATGGCGCGCTGACCGGGCGCGACCGTATGGAGATGGTGCGTTTCGGCCTCATCGATCCCGGCAAGGCGGCCAATTACGCGTCCGAAGTGATCGGCGCCTACACTGTGAAGGCGACTGGCCCGGGCGCGCTTGCGGGCTCGCTCTCGGGCGGAAATTTGCAGAAGTTCATCATGGGTCGCGAGATCCTGCAACAGCCCGAAGCGCTCGTCGTCTGCCAGCCGACCTGGGGCGTGGACGCCGGCGCGGCGGCCGCCATCCATCAGGCAATCGTGGATCTTGCCGCGCGCGGGACAGCGGTCATGGTCATTTCGCAGGACCTCGACGAACTGCTCACGCTTTGCGACACGATCGTCGTGATCAATCTCGGCCGGCTGTCGGCGCCGATGAAGGTCGGCGAGGTTTCGATCGAAGAGATTGGCCTGCTCATGGGCGGGGTGCACGGAGACCCGGCGGCGACGGTCGAAATGACAGAGGCTCTGCATGCGCATCCGGCTTGAAAAACGCCTGAAGCCAAGCCGTTTCATGCAGATCGCGACGCCGATCGCCTCGGTGCTTCTGACCATGGCGCTCGGGGCGATCATTTTTCAGTTGATCGGCTTCGACGGGCCGCGCGCGATTTATGAGACCTTCATCACGCCCGTCGTCGCCTCATACAAGTGGCAGGATGTCGCGACCAAGGCGGCGCCGCTCATCATCATCGCGCTCGGCCTGTCGCTCGGCAACCAGGCCAAGATCTGGAATATCGGCGCCGAGGGCCAGTACATCATCGGCGCGCTCGCCGGCGCGGGCGTCGCCTTCGCTCTGCCCGATGCGCACGGCTTCTGGGTCATCCTTTTGATGATTGCGGCGGGGATCGCGGGCGGCATGGCCTGGGCGGCGATCCCGGCGTTCCTGCGGACGCGCTACCGGGTGTCCGAGGTGCTGTCCACCCTGATGCTGGTCTATGTCGCGCTGCAGGTTCTCAACTATCTGGTCAGCGGCCCGTGGAAGGATCCGAACGGGCACAATTTCCCCCAGACGCCGCCGTTCACGGCCGCTGAGCTCCTGCCGCACGCAATTCCCGGAACCGATATTCCGCCGGGCCTTGTCGTCGCACTTGTGCTGACGCTCGTGTTCTGGGTACTCACGACGCGCTCGGTCTACGGCTTTTCCGTCCGCACCGTCGGCGCAGCGCCCCACGCCGCACGCTACGGCGGCTTCGACGCCTCGCGCACCGTCTGGTCGACCCTCATGATCAGCGGCGGCATGGCCGGCCTCGCTGGCCTTCTCGAGGCCTCGAGCCAGCTTGGGCAGATCAATCTCGGCTTCCCATCGGGCTACGGCTTCACCGCGATCATCGTCTCGTTCCTGGGCCGCCTCCATCCGGTCGGCGTGTTTCTCGCTGGCCTGATCCTCGCGGTCACCTATGTCGGCGGGCAGGTGGCGCAGACGGTGGTGCACGTGCCCAGCGCCACCGCTGGCATCTTCCAGGCGATGATGCTGTTCTTCATTCTCGCCAGCGACATTCTGGTCCGATACCGCGTGCGCATTATTCGCGACGCGCCGCGCGCCGCGCCCGCGGAGGCGGTCGCGTGAATATCGGCTTCTTCATCGACGCCCTCATCACCGTCGTCGGCGTGACGACGCCGATCCTGCTCGCCGCGACTGGCGAACTGGTGGTCGAGAAAAGCGGCGTGCTTAATCTTGGGCTCGAGGGCATGATGCTGATCGGGGCGGTGACTGGGTTCGCCGTCACCCTCAATTACGGTCCCGATCTTGGCGATTGGGCGCCCTGGTTCGGCGTGCTTGCGGCGGCGATCGCGGGCGCGGCCTCCTCGATGCTGTTCGCGGTGCTGGTGCTGACGCTCGGCTCCAATCAGGTGGCGACCGGCCTGGCGCTCGCGATCTTCGGCATCGGCCTCTCGTCGCTGATCGGCGCGGGTTATGTGGGGATGATTATCCCGTCGTTCGATACCGTCTTTCCCGACTGGCTCGCTGGCGATCCCATATGGCGGGCCGTGTTCGGCTATAGTCCGCTGGTCTATTTCGCGCTGGTCATGGTCTTCGCCGTCGGCTGGTTCCTGAACCACACGCGCGCCGGGCTGATCTTGCGCGCGGTCGGCGAGAATGACCTTTCCGCCCATTCGATCGGCTATCCGGTGATCGCGATCCGCTACGCGGCGATCGCCTTCGGCGGGGCGCTCGCCGGAATCGGCGGCGCCTATTTCTCGATGGTAATCACCCCGATGTGGGCTGAGCAGATGACCGCCGGGCGCGGCTGGATCGCGCTCGCGCTCGTGGTGTTCTCCGGCTGGCGGGCTGGGCGCCTGCTGGCCGGGGCTTATTTTTTCGGCGTTCTGATGACGCTCGAGCTTTACGCCAAGGCTTCCGGCTTCTCGTTCCTGCCCTCGCAGTTCTGGGCGGCGATGCCCTACATTGCCGCCGTCGTCGCGCTCGCCGTCATCTCGGCGCGCGAGGTCGCCGGAAGCGAAGCCCCGGCCTGCCTCGGCCGGCCATTTCTGCCCAACAGCTGAGGCATAATAAGACTCATCAAGGGAGAGAAACGATGATTACTCGACGACACCTCATGAAGACGGCCGCCGTGGCGAGCTTGTCGCTGCCAAGCTTGTCTCGCAGCGGCTTTGCCGCCGAACCGCTCAAGGTCGGTTTCGTCTATCTGGGGGCCATCGGCGACTACGGCTGGACGTGGTCGCACGAACAGGGCCGCAAGGCGCTGGACGCGGCTCTGAAAGGTCAGGTCGTCACCAGCTACGTCGAGAATGTCAAGGAGGATGCGAGCGCGGTCCCGGTGATGAAGGATCTCGCCCAGCAGGGCAACAAGCTCATCTTCACCACCTCCTACGGCTACATGGACCAGACCCTCGAGGCGGCCAAGCAGTTTCCCGCCGTCAAATGGGAGCATTGCACCGGCTACAAGCGCGCCGACAATGTCGGCACCTACAACTCGCGGTTTTACCAGGGCCGCGCGGTCACCGGCACGATCGCCGGCATGATGTCGAAGTCGGGCGTGATCGGGTTCGTCGGATCCTTCAAGATCCCGGAAGTGGTGATGGGCGTGAACGCCTTCACCCTCGCGGCCCAGGCCGTCAATCCGAAGATCACCACCAAGCTCGTGATGATCGACACCTGGTTCGATCCGGCCAAGGAGGCTGCGGCGGCGGAGACGCTGGCCAATCTCGGCTGCGACGTCATCGCCCAGCACGTCGACTCGCCGGCGGTGCTGCAGGTCTGCGAAAAGCGCAAGATCTACGGCTTCGGCTACGGGGCCGACATGTCGCGCTTCGCGCCCAAAGCGCATCTGACGGCGAGCCTCGACCTCTGGGGGCCCTACTACATCGAGCGCGCCAAGGCGATGCTCGACGGCTCATGGAAATCAGACGACGTTTGGTGGGGCTTCAAAGAGGGCCTTCTGGCGATAGCCCCCTACAGCAAGACCGTGCCGGACAATGTGCGCGCCGCCGCCGATAAGATCATCGCGGGGACGAAGGACGGAACGTATGAGGTCTTCACCGGCCCATCGCGGATCAGAGCGGCAAGGAGCGCATCGCCAAGGGCCAGCGCATGGAGGACAAGGACCTTCTGGTGATGGACTGGTACGTCAAGGGCGTGCAGAGCTAGAGTCCCGACTTCCCTCTCCCCGTCTTTACGGGGACAGGTTAGGCTGAGGGGCCGGGCGATGCGCGGATTACGCTTGGTCGAACCGCGCCGAGCTCGCGGGCTGCGCAGAGACCAGACCGAGGCGGAACGCCAGCTTTGGAGGCGACTTCGAAACCCATTCTCGGTGGGTTCAAGTTCGTTTGGCAGGAGCCTATTGGCCCCTATTTCGCCGACTTCGTTTGTCGCGAAGAAAAACTTGTCATCGAAATCGCCGGCGCCAGGCATGCGACCGACAATGAGCGTCGTCGCAATGGGACGCGAGAACAGTTCTTGCATGTTCAGGGCTATCGTGTGGCTCGATTCGACAATGACGAAGTCTATCGGAACATCGACGAGGTGCTCGACGCGATCCTGGCGGTGCTGAAGCGGCGGCAGAGGTTATGGCCAAATTGCGCCAAATCTCCTCTGCCCCTCACCCCGGCCCTCTCCCCATCTTCACGGAGAGAGGGAGTGCGCCGGCGCGCGGCGCCTCGTGCGATTCCGTTGTGTATTAAGGCATGCTTTTTGCTAAGACCTGTAACAGTTTCGGATCGGTCCCATGGGGCCAGCAAAGGGAGAAGAATGTGAACTCAATCACTCGCCGCAATTTCCTGCAGACCGCAGGCGCGGGCCTGTCGGCGCTGCCGATGCTCGGCCGAGCCGCCTTCGCCGCCGAGCCCCTTAAGGTCGGCTTCATCTTCCTCGGCCCGATCGGCGACTACGGCTGGACCTGGGCGCACAACAAAGGGCGTCTGGCGATGGACGCCGCGCTCCAGGGCCAAGTCGTCTCGAGCTATGTCGAGAATGTGAAGGAAGACGCAAGCGCCGTGCCGATCCTGAAGGACCTTGCGCAGAACGGGTCCAAACTCATCTTCACGACTTCTTATGGCTACATGGATCAGACGATCGAAGTGGCCAAGCTGTTCCCCAACGTGATGTTCGAGCATTGCACCGGCTACAAGCACGCCGACAATGTCGGCACCTACAATTCGCGCTTCCATCAGGGGCGATCGGTCGAGGGTACGATCGCTGGCATGCTCTCGAAGTCGGGGACGATCGGCTATCTCGGCTCCTACAAGGTGCCGGAGGTCGTGCTCGGGGTGAATTCGTTCACGCTGTCGGCGCAGGCGGTCAATCCGAACATCAAGACGAAGCTGGTCATGATCGATTCGTGGTTCGACCCGGCAAAGGAAGCAGCCGCCGTGCAGACGCTCATCAACCTCGGCTGCGACGTCGTCGCCCAGCACACCGACAGTCCCGCCGGCCTTCAGGTGTGCGAGCAGACGCAAGGTCTGGTGCTTCGGACAAGGGCGCCGACATGTCGCGCTTCGCCCCGAAGACGCAGGCGACCGGCATCGAGGACATCTGGGGCCCCTATTACACCTCGCGCGCGAAGGCGATGCTCGACGGAACCTGGAAGCCCGACGACGCATGGTGGGGCTTCAAGGAGGGCACGGTCGTCATGTCGCCGTACAACAAGGCTCTGCCCGACAATGTGAAGGCGGCCGCCGACAAAGTCATCGCCGGCTGGAAGGACGGCAGCTATGACGTCTTCACTGGCCCGATCGTAGACCAGTCCGGCAAGGAGCGCGTCGCCAAGGGGCAGCGCATGGAAGACAAAGACCTTGCCGTCATCGACTGGTACGTCAAGGGCGTGCAGAGCTAGACCACGCCGGGTTTGAATGGAATCGTCATCGCGAGGTGCGAAGGGCGTCAACGAGACGCCCGTCCTCCCGGACGGGCTATCGCGACGCGGCGATCGAGGGGTCGTAGGGCTCCCGACGTTCTCCTGGATTGTTGAGGTGGACGGCCCCTGAGCGGCGTCCGTGTGCCATGATGAGGTTTGTCGAAGACTTCATCGGAGAGGAGCCGTCCACGGAAGAGGTTACGCGCATTGGGATGGACACGTCCAAGCGTTTCTTTCAGCTTCATGGCGTCGACGCGAGCGAACAGGTTGCGCTGCGCCGCCAGTTGACGCGCGCCCAGGTGCTGCCCTTCTTCGAGAGGCTGCCGGCGACGGTGGTGGCGATGGAGGCCTGCGGGGCGGCCCATCATTGGGCCCGTGAGTTGATGCGGCTTGGGCACGAGGTGCGGTTGATCGCGCCACAGCTTGCCAAGCCTTATGTGGCGCGCGGCAAGAACGATGCGGCCGATGCGACGGCGCTGTGCGAGGCGGCAAGCCGGCCGCACATGCGCTTCGTGCCGGCGAAAACGATCGATCAACGAACAGCCTTGATGCTTGTGGGCCAGCGCGAGCGGCTGGTGCGCCAGCGCACGCGCCTCGTGAATACGATCCGTGGCCATGGGGCCGAGTTTGGCCTCGTCGCCGCTAAGGGGCCGGCGGGGATCGGGCCCCTCCTCGAGCGTCTGGCGGGGGCCGACATCCCGACGTTGGCGCGCGAGCTTTTCACCGGGCTCGCGGAAGAGCCTGCGGGCCTGTGCACGCGGATCGCAGCGCTCGACCGGCGCCTGCGCGACTGGCACGCCAAAAATGAGGTCGCCCGGCGCTTGACTGCAATCCCCGGCGTCGGCCGGCTGATCGCCTCGCTTCTGGTGATGAAGGCCCCAGACCCGCATCTGTTCAAGTCGGGGCGCGACTTCGCCGCCTGGCTCGGGTTGACGCCGCGCGACCATTCGACCGCCGGCAAGGCGCGGCCGGGGCGCATCACCCGCGCCGGCGATCCGATGCTGCGCAGCCGGCTTGTCGTGGGCGCGACCGCCGTGATCTGGCAGACCCGCCGGGGCGCCGCGAACAACCCATCCGGCTGGGTTCTGGCGCTGTTGGAGCGCAAGCCCGCCAAGCTCGCGGCGGTGGCGCTCGCCAACAAAATGGCGCGGATCGCCTGGAAGCTGATGGCGAGCGGCGAGCGCTACGCATGCGCCGCCATGGCTCCTGCGCCAGCGGCCGCCTGACGAGATCGGCGCGCTCGAACATGGTTTGAACGCGCCGGGCCGACCTTGTACGAGACGGGGAGAGATGGACGGGATCGTTCGATCGTTTAGTCCCGGGCACTGATGGAGCGGGTTAAGTTTGAATCGTTCGGGCTGGGAAGTCCATGCTTTGCAGATGAACTCGTAAGGGGTGAGGCCTTTGAGGGTCTTGAGCCTTCGGGCGAAGTTGTAGGCGTCGACGAAGTCCCGCAGATGCGTGCGCAACTGGTCGTGGGATTGGTAGAAGGAGCGTTTGACGGTGGCGTCCTTGATCGTCCGGTTCATTCGCTCGACCTGACCATTCGTCCATGGATGCTTCGGCTTCGTCAGCCTGTGATCGATATCGTTGAGGGCGCAGGCATATTCGAAGGCATGCGCTCGGAAGGGCTTCTGCTCGGCGATCATCTCCCTGATTTCCACCGGCGACCAGGAGTCGCCAGCGGGATCGGTGAAGTGGGTTGCGTTGTCGGTAAGGACCGTGTGGACCTTGTAAGGGCGGCCTCGATCAGTCGACGCAGGAAGTCTGCGGGGTCGCGCCGCCAGACCGTCTCGCGGAGTTCGACGAAGGCGAACTTCGAGGTCCTGTCGATCGCGACGAGGAGGTAGAGTTTGCCTTCGGCGGTTCGAACCTCGGCAATCTCGATATGGAACTATCCGATCGGATAAGCCTTAAACTTCCGCTTCGGAGAGGCTTCCCCTTCAACCTCGGGCAGCCTCGAGATTCCATGGCGCCGCAGGCAGCGATGCAATGACGAGCGGGTCAGATGCGGAATCGTCGGCTGAAGCGCGTAGAGGCAGTCGTCGAGCGGCAAAAGCGTATGCCTGCGGAAGGCAATGATCACCGCCTCTTCCTCGACAGTCAGAACCGTCGATCCGGCGTCCTTGGGGCCGGTCGGAAGATCGGAGACGGACGTCCGCTTCTTCCACTTGCCGACCGTCTTGGGATTGATCCCGCGCCGCTTGGCAAGTCCCGTCGCGACTTGTGTTGGAATATGCTGGCGCGTCTTCGGGCGACATGAGGCTATCCGATCATGCGGCGAGGTCAATGATCTGATCGTCTGGTTTCTCGGCGAGGGTCTGCCATCCGTCGACCTTGCGCATGGTGAACCGTCCTGAGGCGAGCAGCGCCCAGACCAGCATGGCGGCGGTTTCGGCGCAGGGCAGCACGGTCTGGGTCTTGATCCGGCGCTTGAACTCCTGGTGCAATCGCTCGATCGCGTTCGAGGTTCGGATCGATTTCCATTGGCTCGGCGGGAACCGCGTGAAGGTGAACAGCCTGTCGCCGGCTTCCTCCAGGCTGTCGGCGACGGCGCGGCGTTTGAGGCGCCATTTGCGGATGAACGCCTTGCGCCGGGTCTCGACCTCGCCGCGCGTCGCGGCGTAGATCATGTCGCGGTAGTCGTTCGAGATTTCCTCGTGCAGGCGCTCGGGTGCGTGGGCGAGGAGATTGCGATGCTTGTGCACGGTGCAGCGTTGGACAGCCATGTCGGGCCACAGCGCCGCCAGCGCCTTTTCGAGGCCCGGCGCGCCGTCGACGACGACCAGCTCCGGCGTTGGCGATCCGCGCCGGACGAGATCGTCGAGCAGCGCGCGCCAGGCCGCCTCGCCTTCTCCACCCATGCTCCTGATCGCGAGCAGCATCTTCTGGCTGTCGGCGCGCACGCCGAGCGCGACGAGCAACGAGATCGGGGTCGCCTTTCTATCGAGCCGGACACGCGCGACCGTGCCGTCGAGGATCAGCCGGACGATCGGCTCTTCGGCGAGCCAGCGCGCATTCCAGGCGTCCCAGTCGCCCTTCCTCTTGCGCCAGACGCGGCTGACCACGTCCTTGCCGACCGGCGCGGCAAACACCGCGTTCAACGCGCGGCGCACGCGGCGGGTGTTGGTCCCTGCGAGATAAGCCCCGGCGATCAAGGCGTCGGCGGCCCGGGTGCGGCGTTGGCAGGCGCGCAGCGAACCACTCCGCCATTCGCGCGTCTTGCCGTCCTCGCCGGTCAACCGCGCGCGCGGCACGGCGATCCGCGTCTTGCCGAACGTGCCCGTCAGCATCCGTTCGCGATGCCCGTGGCGCACGCCGACAACCGACGGCGTCGCGTCGTCCTCACCTGGCTTGCGCCGGCCGTAGCGCGGACGCGACGACGCCTCGGAAAGTTCCGCCTCCAACATCGTCTCGATGAAGCCGCGCACCCGAGCCCGGACCCCGTCCTCGATCGCGTCGAACCAATCATCGAAAAGCAAACCCTCGGCGGCGACAGCCGCCTCCTTCGTGGTATCTCTCGTCATGGCGTGGTCTCCGTTCCAGCGCGCCAACGGAATCATTTGGCTTGAACAACCCGGAGCCTACGCCAACCCAATTCCAACCACCTTCACAACGGGACCTAAGACTGCAACAGCAGCGCCGTCATCATCTGCGGGTCGAACGGCGGCTGGCCGAGCCCGCTCGCGTAGCTGCCGGCGATCGCGCTCAGATCGAGGCTCTCTCTGACGACGGAAACAATCAGCCGCGACAGATGGTCCGCAGCCACGTAATCCTGAACGCTCGGCGCCAGCAGATGCGTCTCGTCAATCTTCCACGGCCGAAAGCGCTTGCTCATCGCCACGCAAAGAATCAAACTCGTCGCTACTTGGCTAGTGACGACTCAGACAGGCTCCTAGCGTAGGAACTTCGATCTCCCGATCGGCGTGCGCCGAAAACGGCCTTACGCGAGTGTCGAACAGATCCTGCAGTTCGTCAGGGACATCCGGATTGAGCAACAGGCTGGAGAGTTTGATCTCTCTCGTCGTCCATGCTGCGCCTCGCACCTCAAACTCAACGAACTGAAACTTGGTCGAGAAGACGCGCGTTTTGCGGGACAGATCGAACGGAGCGGGCGGGTTGTCCGTAAGCTCCCTAACTGTCTCAGCCACCTGCTCGGGTGTGAAGGGCTGACATCCAATCTCCGCCTTTGAGGGCAAGACGTCCGAATCGTCGGCTCCAACGGCGTTGCGAATGGCATCTGCCAACGAACCGGATGCCTGCGTTTCATCGCTGCTAGGCATTGCCGATGCATTGTCGCCGACTGAAGTGGACAAACGAATCTTGCTGACGGCGAAGCCGAGGTCGATACCGTTAGGCTCATCGACCCGGCGCCGATCTTCCACCGCCCTCGGGGTTGGCGACCAAATCAAGACATTATCGTCGGCCAAGAGGAGACCGATGCGTAAGCCCGAATGAGCACGCAACCCAATGTGATTATCTCTAGCCAGTTCTTGCAGTTTCTTCAGCCCGTCCAGGTCACCGTAGCCGATCCGGTGCGCATCAGCGTCCGGATCCAGGACAAGCGTGATTGAGATCTGGTCCGCCCTGCGTAGACATCCCCCAAGCGCAGTCGCAACTTCCTTTGAAACTGCCGGAGCGACAAAGACGACGCGTCGCTTTACGGCAGCGATCCATTCGATCAATAGCCGATCGTCAACAGCGATGAATGTGCTCATCGAGAAGGCCCCCAGCCTCGCGCTGAACCCGACGCTTATTCGCTCTCCAGCGCATCCAGCCGCAGCGCGAAAGCCTCCGGCGCGATCAGCGGCATGAGACGGTCGGCGGGGCCGAAGTCGCGCGCGTCGCGATAGCCGTCCGCCGCGGGCTCTCGGAACATCCGCGCCGTCAGTCGAACGGCGTCGATGACCCAGAGCTCGCGAATGCCGAAACTGGCGTAGAGCGCCGCCTTGCGGCCGGTATCGTAGCGCAGCGACGAATCAGCGATTTCGACGACCAGCAGGACATTGTTCCGGCTTAGTCCCGTCACGCCGCTCGCGCAGTGGATAGATCACGATATCTGGCTCAAGATAGGTGTCTTCGCTCAGGCGAAAAGTCGTTTCCTGCGCGAGCCAGCAATTGTCGGGACGCGCGCGGATCCAGCGATCGACGAGCGCAATCTTGATTGCCTCATGGCGGCTTCCCTTCGGCAACATCGGAACCAGTTCCCCTCCGATCAGTTCGACGCGCTCGTCCTCCTCCATCACCCCTGCGGCGACCATCGCTTCCACTTCGGCGACGGTGAAGCGCCGGCGAGGCAGACCCTCGGCTGCGGACGTGACCCGGGCGGCCGATCCCATGATTTCAAGGCTCCTGTTTCATCGGCGAGGAAGCTGCTCTCTCGCGCGATCAGTCTAAGCAGGTTTGAGCGGACTGGCCAACGATTGCCGGTCGTGATTGCGTTCTCTGGTTTGATTCGGAGGATGGAGCATGGCGGGCAAATCTCCTGTGACGGCGGGGGATGATCAGAAGGCGGCGCTCAAGGCTCTCGCTGGCGGTGTTGATCGGGCCGAGGCCGACCGGGCGCGGGCGATCTTGTTGAGGCTGGCCGGCTGGACCAGCGGGCGGATCGCCGAAGCCTTCGGCGTTCGCGAGGATACGGTGCGGCTATGGCGCAGCGATTTCATCAGCGGCGGGGTCGAGGCTCTCAAAGCGCGGGTCGCGCCGGGTCCGGAGCCGCTCAAGGCGCAAGCCGCGCTTCGGGTGGCCGAGCCGCTGTTATCCGCGCCGGTCGCCGATCGGCCCAATTGGACCCTGGCCCGCCTGGCCAAGGAGATCGCCAGCCGCGAAGGCGTGACGATCTCAAGATCGCAGCTCTCGAAAGTTCTGCGCCAAAAAGGGGTTCCGCTTTCGCCGTCCGCGCCACACGCTGAAAGGGCGTCAGGACAAAGACGCCGTCGACCGCCTCGGCCTGCGGCTCAAGCTGCGCAAGGCGCAGGCCGAGGCGGGCGACATTGTCGTTCTGTTCGCCGACGAGAGCGAAGCTCTCACGCATCCCTATCTCGCCCGCGCCTGGGCCAGGCGCGGCGCGGATTTGCGCGTGCCAGCGCCCGGGCAAGCCAGGAAAGTCGCGATGATGGGCTCGCTCGACTACGCCCGGCGCAAGCTCGTCGCCACCTCGCGCACCAAGCGCAGCACAGACTTCATTGCGCATCTGCAAGTCCTTGACCATCTCTACGGCCCGAAGCCCGGCGCGCCCCTTAAGCCGGTCGTTCTCGTGCTCGACAACGGCCCGATCCATGTCAGCAAAGCCATGCACGCCGCGCTGGCCGAACGCGCCCACTGGCTCGCCGTCGAATGGCTGCCCAAATACACGCCCGAACTCAATGACATCGAAGTCGTCTGGAGCGATCTGAAAGCCCGCCATCTCGCCCACCAGACCTTCACCGATCCAGGCGTCCTCGACCAGACGATCCACCGCGCCGTCGCCGCCCTAAACTCCGAGCGCAGCCGCATTCCGTTGGCCAACCAACGAATCTCTGCTTAGGAGACGCAAACGGCGGCGCTCATCCCGGGCTCGCGGCGTGAAGTCATAAAGGGCGCGGGTCATCCAACCAATGTGGAGCAACCGCTCGCGGTCGCCGGATTGATCGCCGAGCACGCAAGGCGGATGGCCTCTCGACGCGCGACGTCGCCCGTGGCGCCGAAACAGGTTGCCGAGAGTTCATGGAACGTCGGAAACTCCGACCCTTTCCGTTCTTGGGATGAGAGGGTATAGACACCCGCCGTTTGACGGCCCGGCGGCAGCCGGTCGCCGCGAGGTCCGCTTTCCGAATGTCAAATCCCGTTTCGAAGGATGCCATATCGCCCTCGTCTGTCAGCAGCGGCGGCGAGGACCAGGGGCATTCGTCCAAGAATTTCGGGGTTCTGGCGCTCGGCTCGATCGGCGTTGTGTTCGGCGATATCGGCACAAGCCCGCTCTACGCATTGAAGACCGCGCTCAGCCAGCTGGACGAGGGCGCGCTCGGACCTCCTCAGGTCATCGGCGTCGTTTCGCTCATCATTTGGGCGCTGCTGCTCGTCGTCACCGGGAAATACGTGCTGTTCCTGATGCAGGCGGACAACAAGGGCGAGGGCGGCACGCTGTCGCTGGTGGCGCTGGCGCAGAATGCCTTGGGGCGACGAACCACAGTCGTATTTCTGCTCGGCGTCGCAGGGGCGGCCCTTTTTTCCGGCGACGCGATCATCACTCCGGCGATTTCGGTGCTTTCAGCGCTCGAGGGATTGAAACAGGTCGACGCGGACCTCGCGGGTTATGTGCTGCCAGCCACAATCGTCATCCTCGTGCTGCTGTTCACGGGCCAGAGCCGGGGCACGGCGCGCGTTGCGGCCTTCTTCAGTCCGATCATGGTGACGTTCTTCGCCGTTAACGCCGTACTCGGCCTCATGCATATCGCCTCCGCCTGGATCATATTGGAGGCCTTAAGTCCAATCCCGGGGCTTTTGTTTATCCATGCCCATGGTCTGATCGGATTCATCGTCCTGGGCAGCGTCTTTCTGGCGGTGACCGGCGCGGAAGCGCTCTACGCCGACATGGGCCATTTCGGACGGCGGCCAATCCAGGCCGCCTGGCTGTTCATCGTTCTGCCGGCTTTAGTCTGCAACTATCTCGGCCAGGGCGCGCTGATCCTGACCAACCCGAAGGCGGTCGAGAACCCGTTCTATCTGATGGCGCCAAGCTGGGCGCTCGTGCCGCTCATCCTTCTGTCGACGGCCGCGACAGTGATCGCCAGCCAGGCCGTCATCACCGGCGCCTTTTCGCTGACCAGCCAGGCGATCCAGCTCGGATTGCTGCCGCGGCTCGAAATCGTCCACACCTCCTCGACCCAGGAGGGGCAGATATTCATTCCCCGAGTCAACCGTATCATCCTGGTCGGAGTCCTCGCGCTGGTGCTCTTGTTCCGCACCTCCGAAGCGCTCGGCAACGCCTATGGCATTGCGGTTTCCGGCACGATGGTCGTCGACACCTCGCTCGCCTTTTTCGTCGTCTGGAAGCTGTGGCGATGGTCGCTTGGAGCGGCGTTGGCGCTCGCTGGCGTATTTCTTGTCGTCGACGTCGGATTCTTCTTCGCCAACCTCTACAAGGTCGTGGACGGCGGCTGGGTGCCTCTCACGCTCGGCACGGCAATGTTCATCCTGATGTGGACCTGGTCGCGCGGCAGCGCAATTTTGCTTGCGCGGACGCATCGGGATTCGATCCCGATGCTTGACCTGATCAAGATGCTCGAGAAGTCGAAGCCGGTGCGGGTCCAGGGAACATCGGTTTTCCTCACCAATGATCCGACCTCGGCCCCCTCGTCGCTGATGCACAATCTCAAGCACAACAAAGTGCTGCACGAGCGCGTCGTGATTGCGAACGTGCGCAACGAGACGACCCCGCGCGTCGCCCTCAGCAATCGTTACGAAATGAAAAGTCTGTCGCCGGATTTCATGTTGGTCACGCTTCATTTCGGCTATATGGAGCAACCGAACATCCCACGCGCGTTGGCGGCGATGCGGAAGGCCGGGCTCAAGTTCGACATCATGACGACGTCGTTCTTTCTGGGGCGACGCACGCTGAAGACCGCGCCCAATTCTGGCATGCCCCAGTGGCAGGACAAACTGTTCATCGCCATGACGAAACAGGCGGCGAGCGCGCCGGACTTCTTTAATTTGCCCTCCGACCGTGTCGTTGAGCTTGGCGCACAGATGAAGGTCTGAGCGCTGCTCTCCCGACGAGTTAGAGCGCGCGCCCAACGCTGAACAAGCCGGAGTGGAAGCGCTAAGCTGGCGCCATGAAGATTTACCTGATCAACCTCGATCGCAGCCCGGAGCGCCTTGCGCATATGCGCGAGCAGTTGAATGGGGTCGCATTTGAACGAATTTCCGCTGTCGACGGATCGAATGATTCGCCCACGACGAAAGGCCTTAGCCGCTTCGAACTGGCGTGCCTGGAAAGCCATAAGCTCGCCTGGCGTCAATTCCTGAATGGTCCGGAAGGTCACGCCTGCTTTCTGGAGGATGACCTGCACGTCTGGCCGAGCTTCGCGGCGATGACGGCAAGCAGCTCGTGGATACCGATGGACGCCCATTCGGTTAAGCTCGACACCTATCTGCAAAAGGTCGAGCTCGGAGGCAAGAAAGTTGCGGTCGGGAACCGCCAGATCGCGAGACTCTATTCGCGCCACCAAAGCAGCGCCGCTTACATCCTCACCCGAGAGGGCGCCGCCCGTTATCTTGACTTGACCGCCAGCGCCCCGCTGCCGGCGGATTATGCGCTGTTCCCCAGGCATCCTCGCCGCCTCGGGTTGCACATCTATCAGCTGTGCCCCGCGATCGCGATTCAGGATCACCTTCTTGAGCCGAGCCAGGGCGGCCAAGCGTTCACAACGGCGATGGCTGCGAACGACGGGAGCGCGACGCCGCTCCGCTCCTCAACGCTCGAGAAACTGGGACGCGAGAGCGTTCGTCTCGCCGGCCAAGTCGCGGGTCTGATGGAACGGAGCTATGAAAAGACGTTTCTGCGCGTGGAGACCACGACGGTCGGCGTTGGCTGAACGCCCGTTACGAAGTTCTCCCGGAGCGATTTCGATTCTCGCGTCTAACGCGAAGGCGCGGATGCGCCTCAGCCGCCAATATTGAAGCTGGCCATGGCGGCCATGTTCACAATGTCGGAATCCTTGGCGCCCAAGGAAACGATCTGCACCGGCTTTTCGAGCCCCACGATCAACGGACCAATGACTGTTGCGCCGCCCAGTTCCTGCAGCATACGGGTCGAGATGGCGGCGGAGTGGAAGGCCGGCATGATGAGCACGTTCGCGGTGTCTTTCAGCCGGCAAAAAGGATAGGCGGCCATCAGCTCCCGGTTGAGCGCAACGTCCGCGCCCATTTCGCCGTCGTACTCGAAGTCGACCCGCTTGGAGTTCGAGAATCCGCACCGCTTCCTGCACCCGCAGCGCGCGTTCGCCGGGCGGATGGCCGAAATTGGAGAAGGCAAGCATCGCCACTCGCGGCTCGTAACCCAGCCGGCGGGCCACGCCCGCCGCTTCGATCGCGATCTCCGCGAGATCCGCGGCGGTCGGCATCTCCGCGATCGCGGTGTCGGCGACCAGAATCGGGCGCCCCCGCGACAGGATGATCGAGACGCCGACAACCCGATGACCCGGCTTGTCGTCAATCACGCGCCGGACTTCCTCCAAAGCAATCGAGAAGTTGCGGGTGACCCCGGTCACGATCGCATCAGCGTCTCCGCGCGCGACCATCGCGGCGGCGAAGTAATTGCGATCCTGGTTGATCATGCGCTGGCAATCGCGGAACAGGTAGCCTTTCCGCTGCAGACGCTCATAGAGGAATTGGGCGTAGATCGAATTGCGCTGCGACAGGCGAGCGTTGTGAATCTCAATGCCCTTGTCCGAAAGATCGAGACCCGTCGCCTTCGCGACGCTCCGTACGCGCTCTTCCCGGCCAACGAGAATCGCCTCGCCAAGACCCTGATTGACGAATGAATAAGCGGCGCGGATCACCTGCTCTTCTTCACCTTCCGCGAACACCACGCGTTTGGGCGTGCGGCGGACGCGCTCGATGATGAGCTGCATTGCGCCTGCGATCGGATCGCGACGCGCGGACAATTGCGCCTTGTAGGCGTCGAGATCGACGATCGGGCGCCTCGCCACCGCGGAGGCCATTGCCGCCTTGGCCACTGAGATCGGCACAACATGAATGAGACGCGGATCGAACGGAACCGGAATGATGTAGTCGCGACCGAAGCGAGGCCTTGCCCCTCGATAGGCGGCAGCCACCTCGTCGGGAACGTCCTCGCGCGCGAGATCCGCGAGCGCATGTGCCGCGGCGATCTTCATCTCCATATTGATCGTCTTGGCCCGCACATCGAGCGCGCCACGGAAGATGTAGGGAAACCCGAGGACGTTATTGACCTGGTTGGGATAGTCGGACCGGCCGGTGGCGATGATCACGTCGTCGCGGGCCTTCTTCGCCTCCTCAGGTGTGATTTCGGGATCGGGATTCGCCATGGCGAAAATGATCGGATCGGGCGCCATGCTCTTGACCATTTCGGGAGTCAGCGCGCCCTTGGCTGAAAGGCCGAAGAAAATATCCGCGTCTTTCAGCGCGTCTTCGAGCGTTCGCAGTGGTGTCTCGATCGCATGCGCTGACTTCCACTGATTCATGCCTTCCTGACGACCACGGTAGACGACGCCTTTCGTGTCGCACAGAATGACGTTGGCGGGCTCGAATCCCATCGCCTTGATCAGGTCGAGGCAGGCGATGCCGGCGGCGCCGGCGCCATTGCAGACAAGCCGCGTGTTTTGAATGTCGCGCCCGGTCAGATGCATGGCGTTGATCATGCCAGCGGCCGCGATGATCGCGGTGCCGTGCTGATCGTCATGAAAGACGGGAATGTCCATCGTCTCGCGCAGGCGCTCCTCGATGTAGAAGCACTCCGGCGCCTTGATGTCTTCGAGATTGATCCCGCCGAACGAGGGCCCGAGGTATTTCACCGCGTTGACGAATTCGTCCGGGTCCTCCGTCCCGACTTCTAAGTCGATCGAATCGACGTCGGCGAAGCGCTTGAACAGCACCGCCTTGCCTTCCATCACCGGCTTGGAAGCGAGCGCGCCGAGGTTTCCGAGCCCCAGGATCGCCGTGCCGTTGGAAATCACCGCGACCATGTTGCCGCGCGTTGTGTAGTCGTAGGCGGCTGACGGATCGGCGGCGATCGCCTTGACCGGAACCGCAACGCCAGGCGAATAAGCCAGCGACAGGTCGCGCTGGGTCGCCATGGGCTTGGTCGGCACGATCTCGAGCTTGCCGGGGCGCCCTCGCGAATGAAACTGGAGCGCCTCCTGATCGGTGATCGAAAAGCGCGTGCTCGGTCCCTCGACCTTGTCATTCATAACTGAAACCCTGCCTGGATCTTGAACGGGAAGCCGCTTTGCCGGGCGGAGCGCGACTCGGTTGAGGATCGCTCGCGGGGAAGAAACCGTCCGCCGTTTCGATCAGCCTTCCTCCCGTGGCCCTCTTCGTACAGATTAGGCTGGCTGTTTTAACGGGCCGAATACTGAGAGGGCACCATGCTTTTGGCAGATCGCCGTGCGGCAGCAAAGGCCTTTGGTAGCCAGGCACGGCTGGAGGATCGCTTGCTTTCATATAAAGACATCTTTATATGATTATGTCAGTTCGAAACGGCTTGAGCTTTATGCAAATGAATTGGTCCTCCAATCCAACCCCACACACGGACGCCGGGCGCCATGAGGATGCGCTGACGGCGCTGCGACAAGCCGCAAGCCAGCGTATTCTGATCATTGACGGCGCGATGGGCACCCAAATCCAGTGCCTAAATCTGGATGAGAAGCACTTTCGCGGCGAACGTTTTCATTCCTGCGACCGCCCCTTGCAAGGCAACAATGATCTTCTGACGCTAACGCAACCGCAAGCGATCGAAGACATCCATCTGGCTTACGCGCTTGCCGGCGCGGATATTCTCGAGACCAACACCTTCTCGTCGACCTCGATCGCACAGGCCGACTACGGGATGGAGGATCAGGTCTACGAACTCAATCGCGACGGGGCGCGATTGGCGCACCGCGCCGCGATCAAGGCCGAGAAGGCCGACGGTCGGCGCCGCTTCGTCGCCGGCGCCCTGGGGCCGACCAACCGCACCGCGTCGCTTTCGCCGGACGTCAACAATCCGGGGTTCCGCGCGGTCAGCTTTGATGAGCTCCGCATCGCCTATGGCGAACAGATCCGAGGCCTCATCGACGGCGGCGCGGACATCCTGCTGATCGAAACCATCTTCGACACGCTCAACGCCAAGGCGGCGATCTTTGCCTGCTTCGAGACGTTTGCCGAGCGCGGCTTTCAAATGCCGCTGATGATCTCGGGCACCATCACCGACCGCTCGGGACGCACCCTTTCCGGCCAGACGCCGACGGCGTTCTGGCATTCGGTGCGCCATTCACGCCCGTTCTCCATCGGACTCAATTGCGCGCTTGGAGCCAGCGCCATGCGAGAGCATCTGGCGGAGATCTCCGCCGCGGCCGACACGCTCGTGTGCGCCTATCCCAACGCCGGCCTGCCCAACGCCTTCGGCCAATATGACGAAAGCCCGGAGGCGATGGCCGCGCAGATCGGAGACTTCGCCGCCGACGGCATTGTCAACATTGTCGGGGGATGCTGCGGCTCGACGCCGGATCACATCCGCGGCATCGCCGAAGCGGTTCGCGCTCACAAGCCGCGCACGGTTCCGAAGATCGCGCCGCTGATCCGGCTTTCGGGCCTCGAGCCGTTCACCCTCACCTCCGACATTCCGTTCGTCAACATCGGCGAACGCACCAACGTCACCGGCTCCGCCAAATTCCGCAAGCTCATCACGGCCGGCGACTATGCCGGCGCGCTCGTCGTGGCGCGCGATCAGGTCGCCAACGGAGCCCAGGTCATCGACATCAATATGGACGAGGGGCTGATCGACTCGAAGGCGGTGATGGTCGAGTTCCTCAACCTCGTCGCCTCGGAGCCCGATATCGCCCGCGTTCCGGTGATGGTCGATTCGTCGAAATTCTCGGTGATCGAGGCCGGACTTAAATGCGTTCAGGGCAAGCCGATCGTCAATTCGATCTCGATGAAGGAAGGCGAGGAGGAATTCCTGCGCCAGGCCAAGCTCGTTCGCGCCTATGGCGCAGCGGTCGTCGTGATGGCGTTTGACGAACAAGGCCAGGCCGACACGCTCGAGCGCAAGGTCTCCATCTGCACGCGCGCCTACAAGCTTTTGACGGAACAGGCCGACTTTCCGCCCGAGGACATCGTCTTCGACCCGAACATCTTCGCTGTCGCAACCGGCATCGAGGAGCACAACGGCTATGGCGTCGCCTTCATCGAGGCGACGGGGCAGATCCGCCGGACGTTGCCCCACGCGCACATCTCCGGCGGCGTCTCCAACCTCTCGTTCTCGTTCCGCGGCAACGAGCCGGTGCGCGAGGCGATGCATGCGGTATTCCTCTATCACACCATCCAGGCCGGCATGGACATGGGGATCGTCAACGCGGGCCAGCTCGCGGTCTACGAGTTGATCGAACCGGAATTGCGCGACGCCTGCGAGGACGTCGTCCTCAACCGCCGTCCGGACGCGACCGAGCGCCTTCTCACCATCGCCGAGCGCTTCCGCGGCAAAGGCGGGATCGAGGCGAAGCCGCAGGACCTCGAATGGCGCACGTGGCCAGTCGACAAGCGCATCGCCCATGCGCTGGTCAACGGAGTGACCGAATTCATCGAAGTCGACACCGAGGAGTTGCGGCTTCAGGCCAAACGCCCGCTCGACGTGATCGAGGGCCCGCTGATGGCCGGCATGAACGTGGTCGGCGACCTGTTCGGCGCAGGAAAAATGTTCCTGCCGCAGGTCGTGAAGTCGGCGCGGGTGATGAAGCAGGCGGTGGCGATCCTGCTGCCCTACATGGAAGCGGAAAAGGCCGCGGGCGGCGACGAGCGCAAGACGGCAGGCACGATCGTGATGGCGACCGTCAAGGGCGACGTGCACGACATCGGCAAGAACATCGTCGGCGTCGTGCTGGCCTGCAACAATTACGAGATCATCGATCTCGGCGTGATGACGCCGGCGTCGAAGATTCTCGCCGTCGCGCAGCGAGAAGAAAGCCCACGCGATCGGTCTTTCCGGCCTCATCACGCCGTCGCTCGACGAGATGGTTCACGTCGCCTCGGAGATGGAGCGCGAGGGCTTCGACATTCCCCTCCTCATCGGCGGCGCGACGACCAGCCGCGTCCATACCGCGGTCAAGATTTATCCCCGCTATTCCCGCTGTCAGACGGTGCACGTCAACGACGCGAGCCGCGCGGTCGGCGTCGTTGCGTCGCTGCTCTCGCCGGAGACCCGCGCCGCGACTATCCAGTCGGTGCGCGCCGAATACCGCAAGGTTGCGGAAGCCCACGAGCGCAGCGAAGCCGACAAGATCCGCGTGCCGCTTGCGAAAGCCCGCGCCAATGCGCTCAAAGCGGATTGGAGCGGCTATCGCCCCACGACGCCGACCTACTTTGGACCGCGTGCGTTCGAATGGACCGATCTCGCCGATCTCGCGCGCTACATCGACTGGACCCCGTTCTTCCAGACCTGGGAGCTCAAGGGCCGCTATCCCGCGATCCTCGACGATTCTGAGCAGGGCGCGGCGGCGCGCGCTTTGTTCGACGACGCGCAAGCGATGCTCAAGCGCATCATCGACGAGCGTTGGTTCACGCCGAAAGCGGTGGTCGGCTTCTGGCCGGCGGCGCAAGTTGGCGATGACATCCAGCTGTTCGCCGACGATACGCGCGCGACGCCGATCGCCACGCTGTTCACGCTCCGCCAGCAGCTTACGCGCCGCGATGGACAGCCCGAATGTCGCGCTCGCCGATTTCGTCGCGCCCGCGTCGAGCGGCGCCCACGACTACGTCGGCGCCTTCGTCGTCACCGCCGGCCTCGCCGACGAATCCATCGCCAAGCGCTTCGAACACGCCAACGACGATTATTCCTCGATCATGGTCAAGGCGCTCGCCGACCGTTTCGCCGAGGCCTTCGCCGAAGCGATGCACGCGCGCGTGCGCCGCGAGCTCTGGGGGTATGCGCCTGATGAAGCGTTCACGCCCGAGGAGCTGATCGCCGAACCGTACAAGGGCATCCGCCCGGCGCCCGGCTATCCCGCCCAGCCCGATCACACCGAGAAGGCGACTCTGTTCCGGCTGCTCGACGCCGAGCGGGCGACCGGCGTCCAGCTCACCGAGAGCTACGCCATGTGGCCGGCCTCGTCGGTGAGCGGACTCTATATCGCCCATCCGGACGCGCACTACTTCGGCGTCGCCAAGGTCGAGCGCGACCAGGTCGAGGACTACGCCGCGCGCAAGGGCATGGCCGTCGCCGAGGTCGAGCGCTGGCTCGGGCCGGTCCTGAACTACGCGCCGGTGACCGCGGTCGCGGCGGAGTAAGACGTCCAGCCGGCCCAGGCGGTCGCGGCGGGCGTAGCCGCCATTTTACCGGCGCCCTCCAACGGAATCAGGGGCTTACGACCCCGTTTAGTTCCGCGCTGAAAAATGGCGCGGACGGACCCCATCTCGCATTGACTTAAGTCCATATGTCCAGCATTATAGACATATGGAGAACGAAGACGCCATCCTTGCTCTTGCGGCTCTGGCGCAGACGACGCGCCTCGATGTCTTTCGGCTCTTGGTGACCCATGAGCCCGACGGCTCGCCTGCGGGCGATCTGGCCCGTTCGCTCAG
Organism: uncultured Alphaproteobacteria bacterium; assembly: GCA_963802615.1. GTDB lineage: Bacteria > Pseudomonadota > Alphaproteobacteria > Rhizobiales > Beijerinckiaceae > Roseiarcus. Next base: position 18,415 of record CAWDKC010000036.1, on the reverse strand, counting down.
CGTTCCTCACAACACGATGTCGTCGCATCTCTCGATCCTCGCGCGAGCGGGCCTTGTCAAAGGACAACGTCATAGCCGTTCGATCATCTACCGCGCCGATCTCGATCGATTGCGCGCGCTGATGGTGTTCCTGCTCAAGGATTGTTGCGGCGGCAATGCAGAGCTTTGCGCGCCGCTTATCGCCGATCTCACGCCCTGCTGTCCGCCGAAGGTCAAGGCTCATGACTGATCCCAGCTACAACGTCCTCTTTCTCTGCACCGGCAATTCCGCCCGCTCGATCCTCGCCGAGTCGATCCTGCGAAAGGACGGGGCCGGACGTTTCAACGCTTTCTCGGCCGGAAGCCAGCCCAAGGGAGCGGTCAATCCGTTCGCTCTCAAGGTTCTCGCGTCCTACGCCTACCCGACTGCCGGCTTCCGCTCGAAGGGGTGGGAAGAGTTCGCAATGCCTGGCGCGCCGGTGATGGATTTCGTGTTCACCGTCTGTGACAGCGCAGCGGGCGAGACCTGCCCGGTCTGGCCGGGCCAGCCGATGACGGCGCATTGGGGCATCGAGGACCCGGCCGCCGTCGAGGGCGCGGACATTCAAAAGGAGGCGGCGTTCGTCACCGCCTTCCGCCACCTGAAAAACCGCATTTCAGTTTTCACCAGCCTGCCGCTCGCCAGCATCGACAGAATGGCGCTCGGGACAAAGCTGCGCGAGATCGGCCGCATGGACGGAGCGACGTCGAGCCCCGCCAAGGCGGGTTGATGGCGGCCTACGATCGACCTCGTCGCCTCGCGGCCGAGGCCCTCGGCACGGGGCTGCTGGTCGGCGACCGTCGTCGGCTCCGGCATCATGGCTGAAAGCTTGACGAAGGACGTGGCGCTGGCCCTGCTCGGCAACACGATCGCCACGGGCGCGATCCTGGTCGTCTTGATAACCATCCTCGGGCCAATCTCGGGCGCGCATTTCAACCCGGCCGTTTCCATGGTCTTCGCCCTCAAGGGCGAGCTATCGGGCAAGGAAGCAGCGCTCTACACGGTTGCGCAAATATTGGCGGCGGCTCGGGGGAACGTTCGCCGCCCATATCATGTTCGCGCTGCCGGTCGCCGAGGTGTCGCTGCATGCCCGCACCGGCGCCGCGCAATGGTTTGCCGAATTCGTCGCGACCTTCGGCCTCGTCACCACCATTCTTGCAGGCATTCGCTTTCGGCAAGAGGCGGTTGCCGTGGCTGGTCGGACTCTACATCACGGCGGCCTACTGGTTCACAGCCTCCACATCGTTCGCCAATCCAGCCGTCGCGCTCGCCCGCGCGCTGACCAACACCTTCTCCGGCATCCGGCCGGTCGATCTGCCGGGCTTCATCGTCGCCCAACTCATCGGCGCCGTCTGCGCCCTCGTGCTTACGGGCTGGCTGCTCAATGCGCCCGCTCGCTCCCTTCATCCGCTCAAAGCCGAGGCCAAGCTGTGAGGGCGACGACCAGGCGGCTCCGCAGAACTCCCACACTGGGAGGGGTCAAAACCCAATCTGCCGAACCAGGTTCGAGGTAACTAAACACGTAGATTATGTATATTAAGGTTTGCGCAAAGGCTGCGCTTGTGCAGAAATCAAATTATGCAGCGCGCATTTGAAAAGAACAACCATAAGGCTACCTCGAAACTGTGGTCGCCATGAGCAAATTGTGGGACATTCGCGATAAGCGCAATCGCGAGACTTTGGGATGGCTCGGCGGAGGTCTCGTGGTCGTGATCGCGGGCCTCTGGGCCGCCTTCGTTTATTTCTTCCCGCCGACGAAGAATGATGGCGGCGGCGGGGCGAACACGCTCGAAGCGAGTTGCGGCAGCGTCGCCGCGCAGGGGACTTTCATCGGATCGTCGATCACGACAGGCGGCGCATCATCGACCGCAAATTGTCCGCCGCAAGAAATAGAAGGAGCGCCCCGCCATGAGAGCGGCCGCGCATCTCGCATTCGTTCTGCTGGTTTGCTGTCTTGCGGCCGCCGCCGCTCGGGCCGAGACGCAGGTCAAGGCGGAGGATTGCTCGAGCGCCGTCAGCGGAACGATGATCGGCTCGCACGTTGAGATTCACTGTCTCAGCAAGGAAGATATCGCGCGCGTCGTTGACGAACTCGTTCGCCAAGGCGTGGTGCGGCGGGCGGAAGACGCGGGCATCGAAACGCCGGTCATCGCCAGCCTCGCCGCGCGGCTGAAACCGACGCAGAAGCTGGATTTCGCCGAGGCCGTGGTCGAGGTCTCGCATGCCGTCGACCTCGCGATGAAGGTCGTTGCGGAAGGGTCGAGCGGCTCGAGCGACCAATTGGTCGACGAGGTGTTGAAACGCATCGCCGAGCGAACGAAGGCGAACGATCCGGCTGGCGCGACGCGCGAGGCGGAGGAAGGCTTCGCCCGCTGGCAGAAACAGGAGACGGAGCGGCGGGCGAGCGCTGCGGCCACAGGGGTCGCGCTGCTCGAAGCGGCGCTGAAGACCGATCTATTGCGGTTCGACGCGACCGCGGCGGCCAAACGGGTCGAGAAAATAGCTTCGCTTCAGCACGAGGACGATCCGAAGGCGCTGTTTGACGCGCTTCGCGCCCGGCAGGACCAATTCGATGCGGAGGGCCGGGACAAGGGCGTCAATTTCTCGCTCGAAGTCGCGATAGCGATCGCCCGGCAGGAGGTCGCGCTGGCGCACGGGCCGGACGAAACTGGCGTGGCTCAGAACGATCTCGGCAATGCGCTCGAGGCGCTCGGCGAGCGGGAGAGCGGGACGGCAAGCTCGAGGAGGCGGTCGCGGCTTATCGCGAGGCGCTGAAGGAATGGACGCGCGAGCGCGTGCCGCTCGACTGGGCGACGACGCAGAACGAATCTCGGCACTGCGCTCGAACGCTCGGCGAGCGGGAGAGCGGGACGGCAAGCTCGAGGAGGCGGTCGCGGCTTATCGCGAGGCGCTGAAGGAATGGACGCGCGAGCGCGTGCCGCTCGACTGGGCGATGACGCAAATCAATCTGGGCACCGCGCTCGCGAGCGCTCGGCGAGCGGGAGAGCGGGACGGCGAAGCTCGAGGAGGCGGTCGCGGCCTATCGCGAGGCGCTGAAGGAATGGACGCGCGAGCGCGTGCCGCTCGAATGGGCGACGACGCAGATCAATCTCGGCGTTGCGCTTGCAAGGCTCGGCGAGCGGGAGAGCGGGACGGCGAAGCTCGAGGAGGCGGTCGCGGCCTATCGCGAGGCGCTGAAGGAATGGACGCGCGAGCGCGTGCCGCTCGACTGGGCGAGGACGCAAATCAATCTCGGCACTGCGCTCGCGAGCGCTCGGCGAGCGGGAGAGCGGGACGGCAAGCTCGAGGAGGCGGTCGCGGCCTATCGCGAGGCGCTGAAGGAAAGGACGCGCGAGCGCGTGCCGCTCGACTGGGCGATGACGCAAACGAATCTCGGCAATGCGCTCAGGGCGCTCGGCGAGCGGGAGAGCGGGACCGGCAAGCTCGAGGAGGCGGTCGCGGCCTTTAGCGCGTGCCTGGCCGTCACCACATCTGTCTGGCCACCCGAATGGGTTCGATCTGTCGAGCCGCCGCGATGAGACACGGGCCGAGATCACACGGCGGTCAGCGAAATAGGGCAGCCGTGCGCTCAATTGCGACCTTCGGCCGGTCATCGAGGCTCGGAGGGCGCGCTTTCAGTCCGCGACTGGGATGGGTCCCTCGGCGCGCCGTCGTCGCAGGGCTCGCACTCGGTCCAGCCCATCGCCGGCTCGCGCGCCGGGGGCTCGAGCAGGGCGAGAGGGGGCGGCGCGACGGCGCCTCAGGGAAACTCTGCGGCGTCGAGAGTGGGCCGAACCCATGATAGCGGTCGAGCTCGCGCACGACTTTGATCACCTGATCGACGGCCTTCACGTTGCCCGTGGTCATCGAACTGTAGGCGACCAGCATCGCTTCGTTCAGGCGGCGGATCTGGAGCTTTATGAATTCGTGCGGCGTGTCGATGACGCGGCTCGCCAGAAGCGCCGCCTTGCGCTCCCGCGCCCATTTCACCGAGATCCCTTCGCTCGCGGCGATTTCCTCGATTGTGACGCCGGCGGCGAGTTTCTCGATCAGTCTCAGGTCGCGTTGCGCGAGCTCCCGCTTCGTCGCCCGCGGGCGCTTGAGGTTCGTCTTTGGCGCTCTCCCGCCCGCGTCTTCAGCCATGTCCATACCTTCTGCTCGTCTAAACTGAATGATAGTGATAATTTCTGTTTTTCGTCAAGATAAAGTTGGCGCTCGACGCGTTCCTGCCGGTCGAGGCGGACGTCATGATGAGCTTCCCGCTCGAAGCCGCGAGCGCGCGCGGGGGATTGAATGCGTCGCGACCAAACTTATCGAGCTTTCTTGCCCGCATTCATGCGCGGCCCGCTTATCAAAGGGCGCTGAGCCGCGGCGGCCCGTACGCCTGCGCGCGCTGAGCCAGGTCCGTCATGCGAGCGAAAAGGAAGGCCGACTACCATCATGGGCGTCTGCGTCAGGGGCTGATCGAGACGGCGATCAAAACGATCGCGCAACATGGAATCGATGCGTTGAGCCTGCGCGAGCTGGCCGCGCGAGCGGGCGTCACTCCGGGGGCTCCCTATCATCACTTCGCCAACCGCAACGCGCTGCTCGCGTCGATTGCCGAGGAGGGATTCGCGCGGCTCGAGGCTCAATTGATCGCGGCGCGCGACGCCGCGCCGGACAATTCCAGCGCCCGCCTCGAGGCGCTGGGCCTGGCCTATGTGACGTTCGCCGTCTCGTCTCCCGGCTATTTCCGGGTGATGTTTCACGGCGACTTGAAATCCTCCGGGCCGACCGAGGCAGGGTTGCGCGCCTTCCATATCCTTCGCGACGCGGTGGTCGCCTGCCAGCGGGCAGGCGTCGCGCCGAAGGGCGACCCCACCGGCCTTGTCCTTGTCGCCTGGTCGGCCGTGCATGGCTTCGCGACTTTGTGGGTCGACCGCGCCCTGGCCCTGCCCTTTGAAGGCCTCGAGCCTGAGCGCATCGCGCCCGAAATTGGACGCCTTGTCAGCCGCATGTTTTCGGCGCTGGCGGTCTGCCCGCCTTGACCGCACGGTCGTTTGCGCCGCAAGCTGCCCCGCGCGCCGGAAAAGTCCGCGCCCTTCGAAGCGCGGGATCGCCGGTCGAGCCGAGGGCGCGAGCGGGCGGCGAGGGAGGATCTCATGGCCGAGAGCGTTTACAAAGTCATCGAGCTGGTGGGCACGAGCGCCGATTCGTGGGAGAGGGCGGCCGTCGCGGCCATCGAGCGCGCCTCGCAGAGTCTGCGAGACCTGCGCGTGGCGGAAGTTCTCGAGCAGGACCTGGTGATCGAAAACGGCAAGGTCGAAGCCTACCGCACCAAGCTCAAAGTGTCCTTCAAGTACGAAGGCAACGACTGACGGGCTCGGGCCTCTTCTCCCTCTCCCGAGGGGAGAGGGGCGGTCGTCAAGTTAATCGGCAACGGAAAGGAAGATTTTGGCTCTCCTTCCGTTGAACGGGCGTTCTGCGCAACAAATCCGCATTTAACTTCTCGCGGACATTGAGCGACGAACGGCGTTCGCTCGCCCGTTTTTGTTGTCGAATAGTTTCGTGATCTTCTTGCTCGGACCGTGGGGACATGAGAATGACTCCCCAACAATGAGGATTCGGTTGCGCCGGCCGCAACGCGGAGACTTACTAAATCCCATGAGAGGTGACGTGCAGAAACGAATCGCAGTTGTGTACTTGGCGAGAGTCGCGGAAGGTATGGACGTATTTTCTCGCTTTTCAAATTCGTACCTAAAGTACGCATCGGGATATGATCACGATTTTATCGTGCTTGCTAAAGGTCTACGCAATCGCGGCGAGCGTGTTTACATCGACGATATTTTCAGCAAGATTGATCACAAACTGATTTCGATCTCCGACGAAGGGTATGATATCAACGCATATTTGTATATCGCCAAAAAACTGGACCACGATTACGTATTATTTTGTAACACTCATACAGAAATCTTGTCCGAAGGTTGGCTCGGCAAATTGGTGGCCGCCGCCGAACTTGGAGAATGTCGGTTTGGTCGGAGCGACGGCGTCGTACGAGAGTATCAGTATAAGTCAGAAGCTCATATCAAAAGCCGTTTGGCTTGCGACCAATCGGAAATTGCCTTTCGACGACGAGTTTTATAAATCGTTCCGCCGCTATCTTGACTTCCACTGCCAGAAGTGGGTCCGTTCGGCAAAATTTCACCGCAAATTTCTAAACGGAGATTTGTTTCGTCAACTTTTTTCTGGACCAGTAAATCTGGAAGATTTCGATGATGAATACGATAATTTTTGGACCGAAGTGGCCACCAAAGACGAGAACGTGAAGGAGTTCAGAAAATTTCCCTACTTCCCCAATCCGCATATCCGAAGCAATGCCTTCCTAATGGACAGGAAATTGCTTTTAAAACTTGATTTCAAGCTCAAGCTCACGAAAATTGCCTGCAATATGTTTGAAAGCGGCTCTGATGGTCTATCCGCAAGGCTGCAACGGCTGGGTCTGCGCTTATTAGTCGTGGGGAAAGATGGCGCCGCCTACGACGTCCCGGATTGGGTGAAGAGCGGCACGTTTCGCCTGGAAGATCAGAGCAATCTCCTGTTTGGCGATAATCAAACCCGCGAATATCTGTCGCTTGGCCCGCCCCAGCGCGCAGTGCTGCAAAATATGACGTGGGGGGAATACGTAGACTGTCCCCTGCCCGAGCGCATCAAGCTTGGATTCTCGTTCGCAAGAAACGATCGACAGCTTTTTGGCGCCGGGTCGCCGGACCGTACGACCTCCGGGGCGAACGCCGTGGTCGGGAGCAAGCTGATCTCGATCGTCATCCCGACCCACAATCGGCTCGCGCTGGTTGCAGAGGCGATCGAGACCGTCCGGGCCGACAGGAAGTATAACTGGGAACTTGTGATATTTGACAATTGTTCGCAAGAGCCGCTCGAGGCTCACGTCAAAGCTCTCAACGACGATCGAATCCGCTTTTCTCGCTCGGACGTTTTTTTGCCCGTGACGGACAGCTGGAACCAGGCGTTCTCAAAGGCGCGCGGCGACTACGTCATGCTTATCGGGGATGATGACGGCCTGACGCCTAATTTCTTTGAAGACGTGAACAAACTCATCGAGGACTTTAACGAACCTGATTGTATCTATTGTTCGTTTTACCAATTCTTTCATCCCGGTGTCGCGCCTTGGCAGCGGGACGGTTACGTGTCCGACTTGCGAAACGCTTTTTTCTTCTCCGGTCGGGAGCTTCCCTTCGTGTTGAGCTCGCGGGATCGAACGCACGCTGTCAACGGTTCCCTTCAACTGAAGAGGAATTTTACATTCAACATGCAGTCTCTTATTTTCAGCCGCAAGCTCGTTGATCGTCTAACCAGGAATGGAAGGTTTTTTCATACGCCGTTCCCTGACTATTACATCGCGAATGTGGCGTTTGCCCTGGCCGATACAATCGTCGCCCATCCGCGTCCGCTGACGATCGCGGGCGTGTCAACCCGCTCGTTCGGCTATACTTTGTTCAACAATCTCGAGGAAGTCGGCGCGAAACTTCTAAAGACAGACTTACAGGAGCACGAGAGCTTTCGTCGTTGCCAAGCCTATCTCCTTCCTGGCCCAACTTATTTGACCAACTATATCGTGACGATGCAGCAAGTCCGGGATACAATTCCGGCCGACCAGTTTGCTCAAATCGACTTCAAAAGGTACCGAAGACAGCAGATCGCGCATTTCATTCCAACGACCAGCAAGAGGCTGAGCTGGCTGAAAGATGAGCCGGCGCGCAGATGTGGCGGCGGATGACGATAGCGGAGAAGCTCTGGGCGCTTGGTCTAAGCGCCACCAGAAAGAAAAGGAGGCGAAGTTTCTATCATCGCATGATCAAAGCGGTCAGCGACGGGGGCTATTCTTCGCCTCAGACGATAAAGAATCGCGGCGATTACACGACGACGCTCGAGGTTTATACCGCGTTGAAAGAGGGAAAGCTTTAACGGCTCCCTCGACTCGCGACCGCGCACCGGCCCCGCCCACCGCGTGATCCCCGTGACCCATTCCTTCCCCTCCCGCACGAAGGGTCAGCGATCTGCGCCTCAGCGAAACGGATTCCGCGCAACGACTGACCAGCGAGCCCTCTCGCGATTGACGCGGCGGCGCGCGGAGCGATAACGACGCGGTTCACATGAGGGCGTCCTTTGAAACCGTGCGCCTTTCTCTGTCGTTGGCTCAGGAGACGGACAGAGAGAACCTGATCGCGCTCGAACGCGACCCGGAAGTGATGCGGTTTCTGAACGGCGGCCGCACCACGCGCAAGGATGGAGCCGACAAGGGCGTCGGATTCCTGACGCCTCGCGGCGGCGAAAGCGACATCTGGGCGGCTGTCGAGACGCGCTCGAGCGCCTTCGTCGGATGGTTCTCGCTCCGGCGTGTGCGTGGAGGCGTCGGCGAACTTGGCTATAGACTTCGTCGCGACGCCTGGGGTCGGGGCCTGGCCACCGAAGGCGCAACCGCGCTGGTCGCGATGGGGTTCGCGGACAAGGATTTCGCGCGGATTGTCGCCACGACCATGGCGGTCAACCGCCCCTCGCGGCGAGTGCTGGAAAGGACGGGCTTGACCCACGTGCGGACCGTCTATCCCGACTGGCGCGATCCTCTTCCCGGAAGCGAACTCGGGGAGGTCGAGTACGAGATCACGCGCGATGAATGGGAAGCAAAAACGGCGAGGTCCGGCTGATTTGGACGACCAGAGCAGACTGCGGTGACTTTGTGGACGCGGTCAGCGTCGCCGCGCTCCAAAGGACGTTCGGAAGAACGGCCGTCTGACGACGGGCTATGGAGCGCGCCGACAGGGAACGCGATCTGCGCTTAAAACTCGGCCTCGAGCTCCTCGATCTCCTCACGCTCGGCCAGCGCCGCTTCCCGCCATTCCTGCATCGCAGGCAAGTCCCAGATGCGCTCGGCGTAGCTTTTCAATTCCCCGTCGAGCCTGATCCCATAGGTGCGAAACCGGCTCACCACCGGCGCGTACATCGCATCGGCCATGCTGATCTTGCCGAACAGGAACGGCCCGCCATAGGCCTGGAGGCATTCGCTCCAGATGATGACGATGCGGTCGATGTCGGCGCGCGCCTTCGACCAGATCTTGAAGCTCGGAAACTGCCCCTTGATGTTCATCGGCAGCGCCTGCCTGAGCGCGACGAAACCGGAATGCATCTCGCCGCAGACGGAGCGGCAATGGGCGCGAACTGCCTGATCCTTAGGCAGAAGTCCGGCTTTTGGCGCGATTTCGTTCAGGAATTCCCCGATCGCCAGAGTGTCCCAGACCCGAATGCCCTTATAAGTCAGGCAGGGAACCAGGATAGAGGGGGACAGCAGCAGGATCTCGGCGCGGGCGTCCGCGTCACCGGGAGCAACGACCACTTCCTCAAAATCGATACGGGCGAGCCTGGCCATCAGCCAGCCTCGCAGCGACCACGACGAATAGTTCTTGCTGCTAATGGTCAGTGTTGTTTGCGACATCAGGGGCCCGCAACTGTCTCCGCCCGCAATCCAGCAAAGGGCGTGCCAGCCGCCGATGGCATACGCTTTGCTACCTTCCCCTTGAGAGTCCGGACACCTTCATGATGTATGACGCATACCAAGGGATGGCCGATGTCGGCGATCGCGTGCGTCTCCTGGCTCAGAACGCCCATGCGATCCTCTCCGCCTGGTCGGCGCATCCGACCGCTTCGCCCTGGGCGCGGATGAGCGCCTATTACGAACTGGTCGCGCTCGCCGGCTTCACCCATGCGCGCCCCGACTACGCCATCGACAGCATCGAGATCGACGGCGCGCCCATATCCGTCGAAGAGCGCGGCGTCATGTGGACGCCGTTCTGCCAGTTGCTTCGCTTCCGCAAAGCAGGCGGCGAGGACGATCCCAAGATCCTTCTGGTCGCGCCGATGTCGGGGCATTTCGCCACGCTTTTGCGCGGCACGATCCGCACCCTCGTACGCGACCACCAGGTGTTCATCACCGACTGGATCAATCCGCGCAACGTCAAGCTCGAAGCCGGCCGTTTCTCGCTCGAGGACTATACCCAGCATCTCATCGACTTCGTGCGCTTCATCGGCGAGGACTGCCACATCGTCGCGGTCTGCCAGCCGACGGTCTCGGCGCTTGCGGCGACCGCGGTCATGGCGCGCGACCGCAACGGGATCCAGCCGGCGAGCCTCACCTTGATGGCCGGGCCGATCGACGCGCGCGTCGCGCCGACCAAGGTCAACGCGCTCGCCCAGGAAAAGCCGATCGAATGGTTCCGCTCAAAAATGATCGGAACCGTGCCGGCCAAGTTCGAGGGACGCGGCCGGCGCGTCTATCCTGGATTTCTTCAGCTTTGCGCTTTCATGAGCATGAACGCCGAACGGCACTCGAAGTCCTTCATCGACCTCTTCCACCATCGCATCGCCGGCGACATCGAGAAGGCGGATGCGATCCGCGACTTCTACAAGGAATATTTCGCGATCATGGACATGAGCGCGGACTTCTATCTCGAGACTGTCGATCAGGTGTTCCAGCGCTATCTGCTGCCGCTCGGAACAATGCAGCACAAGGGCGAGCCGATTGAGCTGCGCGCGATCAAGAAGACATTTCTTCTGACGATCGAAGGCGAGAAGGACGACATCTGCGCCGTCGGCCAGACGCTCGCCGCACAGGACCTGTGTTCGGGCTTAAGGCCCTATATGAAGACGCATCACTTGCAGGCGGGCGTCGGTCATTACGGCGTGTTCAACGGCAGGCGCTGGGAAGCGCAGATCTATCCGGTGCTGCGCAACCACATTGAGGCGAGCCGATAGGGCCGTCTCGGCCTTTCGTGGTTTGCTCTATCGCCTGCCGGCGACAGAATGCCCTCACGACCCGCGCCCGGCTCTTCCGCCCGGACTGGTTCATGATATGTTGAGCCAATCGAAGTCGCGGGGTTTTCGCGCGTCTTCGCGGGCCCTGAAGGGCGCCGGCTTGAACTGAGCGGGGGGAGATGAGCGGCGCGGAGGGGGGTAGTGACGCGGTCCGGCGACAATGATCCCGCGGACCAGCGCCCGATTCTAGAGATGCGGAACATCAGCAAGACCTTCCACACGGTGAAGGCGCTGAGAGACTGTGTCCCTTTCTGTTCACGCCGGCGAGCTTGCACGCCCTCATGGGCGAGAACGGCGCGGGAAAATCGACCTTGATCAAGGTTCTCTCGGGGGCCTATCCGCCAGACCCCGGCGGCGAGATCCTGATCGATGGCGCGCCGGTCGCAACCGGCGATCCGATCGCCGCGCGGGCCAATGGCGTCGCAGTCATCTATCAGGAGCTTTCGCTGGCTCCGAACCTGACGGTGAGCGAGAACATCTTCCTCGGCAACGAGCCGCGCCGCTTCGGCATTCCAGATCAGGCCCAGATCGGCGAGCGCAGCCGCGCAGTCCTGAAACAACTCGGGCTTCCGTTCACGCCACGCACGCGCGTTTCATCGCTGTCGCTCGGCGAGCGACAGATGGTCGAGATCGCACGCGCGTTGTCGACCAACGCGCGCATCATCGTCATGGACGAGCCGACGACCTCGCTGACCTCGCGCGAGACCGAGAAGCTGTTCGAGGTGATCGCCTCCCTGAAAGCGCACGGAATCGCGATCATCTACATCAGCCATCGCATGGAGGAGGTCTATCAGATCGCGGATCGCGTGACGGTCCTGCGCGACGCAGGCTACGTCGGCACGCTCGACCGCTCGGAACTCAGCGCGTCGCGTCTGGTCTCGATGATGGTCGGCCGCGACCTGTCCGGCTTCTACAAGAAGGACCACAGTCCTTCCACCCAGGGCAAGAAGGCTGTCGCATTGTCGGTGCGGAACCTCTCGGGCGGCGCCTTGGTGCGGGACTGTTCGTTCGACCTCCATCGCGGCGAAGTTCTCGGCCTGTCCGGCCTCGTGGGTTCAGGCCGCACGGAGGCGGCGCGCATCATCTATGGCGCGGACCCGCGTGGGGGCGGCGAGATCCTGATCGACGGCAAGCCCGTCGAGATCGGGTCGCCGAGCGACGCGATGGCGATGGGCCTTGTGTATCTGACGGAAGACAGGAAATCGCTCGGTCTCTTCCTCGACATGAGCATCTCGGACAACATCAACATGGGGGTCATGCCGGAAGACGCCTACGGCGGAATCGTGCGCAACCTCTCCTCCGCTGCGCGTCGCGCGGACGCCGCCTTTTCCGCGCTGTCCATCCGCGCGAAATCGCCGCTTGTCACGCTGGGGGCGCTTTCGGGCGGCAATCAGCAGAAGGTTCTCTTGGCTCGTCTGCTCGAGCTCAAGCCGAGCATCGTCCTTCTGGACGAGCCGACCCGCGGCGTGGACGTCGGGGCGAAGTCCGAGATCTACCGGCTGATCGACGAACTCGCCAAACGCGATATCGCAATTCTATTGATTTCAAGCGACCTTCCGGAGATCGTCGGCGTCTGCGACAGGACGCTGGTCATGCGAGAAGGCGTCGTCGTCGGCGAAGTGGGGCCGAGGGACGGCGACCGGATCCGTCAGGAAGACGTGATCGAACTTGCCACTGGAGCACGCGCGCCTTGACTCAGGAAGACACCGCCAAGGCGCCGGCCTCTCAGTCAGGCTCACGCTCACGCCTGAACCCGCGCGAATTGATGTCGACGCTCGGCATGCTGCCGGCCCTCGTGCTGATCGCGCTGGTCTTCTGGGGGATCAATCCGCGCTTCATGACGAACACCAACCTCACGATCGTCCTGCAGCAGTCCGCGATCAACATCGTGCTTGGGGCTGGCATGACGTTCGTGATCCTGACGGGCGGCATCGACCTGTCGGTCGGCTCGATCCTCGCAGCGTCCGCGATGGTCGCGGTGCTTGCGTCTCTGTGGCCCGACTTCGGCATGCTCGGAATTCCCGCCGCCATGGCGCTGGGGCTTGGGTTCGGCCTGGTCAACGGACTGCTCGTGGCCTATGTGCGGCTTCCCCCTTTCATCGTCACCCTGGGGACTCTGACGGCGATCCGCGGCGTTGCGCGGCTGATTGGTCACGACACCACGGTCTTCAACGCCGATCTCCCCTTCGCCGAGATCGGCAACGGCTCGATCTTCGGCGTGCCCTGGCTGGTCGTTATCGCGCTCGTGGTCGTCGTCATTTCGTGGCTCATCCTCAGACGCACGGTGCTCGGAACCTGGATCTACGCCATCGGCGGCAACGCCGAGGCCGCCCGGCTGACCGGCATCAAGGTGCCGCTCGTGCTGCTGTTCGTCTATGGGGTGTCCGGTTTCCTCGCCGGGCTCGGCGGCGCCATGTCGGCCGCGCGGCTCTTGGCGGCAAACGGGCTGCAGCTCGGCCAGTCCTACGAACTCGACGCAATCGCCGCCGTCATTCTCGGCGGCACCAGCTTCGTCGGCGGCATCGGCTCGATCTGGGGCACGCTGATCGGCGGCCTGATCATCGCCGTCCTGTCGAACGGCCTCATTCTTGCCGGCGTGTCCGACGTCTGGCAGTACATCATCAAAGGCCTGGTGATCGTGATCGCGGTGGCGCTCGATCGCTTCCGCCTGCGCGAGGGCGCGCGAACCTGAAGCTCAGCGCCTTAAGTTCAAGAGAAATCTCCGGTGCAATGCCGGCGGATGGGAGCCGCGATGCGGCCAGTGGAGGAAGCAAGATGAAGATTTATGCGAAACTGCTGTGCGGGACGGCCCTCGCCGTCTCGATGCTGGGCTCGGCCTCGGCGGCGAACCTCGACAAGGTCGGGATTTCCGTGGGCTCGCTCGGCAACCCGTTCTTCGTCGCCACGATCAAGGGCATCACGGACAAGGCGAAGTCCATCAATCCGAACGTGCAGGTCATATCCGTCTCGTCCGACTATGACCTCAACAAGCAGGCGACGCAGATCGACAATTTCATCGCCGCCGGCGTCAATGTCATCATGCTCAACGCCGTCGACGCAAAGGCCATCGCTCCGGCAGTCGAGCGCGCCCACAAGGCCGGCATCGTCGTCGCGGCCTTCGACGTCGGCGCGCAGGGCGCGGACGTCACCGTTATGACCGACAACGTGAAGGCCGGCACGCTCGCCTGCCAGTATATTGTCGACCATCTGCCGGGTGGAAAAGGCGATGTCCTGATCGTCAATGGTCCCCAGGTCACTTCGGTTGTCGATCGCGTCAAGGGCTGCAAGGACGTGTTCGCGAAGAATGCCGGCGTCAAGGTCCTGTCTTCGGATCAGGACGCCAAGGGTTCGCGTGACGGCGGCATGGCCGTCACCCAGAGCCTTTTGACCGCCAACCCCAAGATCGACGCGATCTTCGCCATCAACGATCCGACCGGCATCGGCTCGGCGCTTGCCGCCAAGCAGATGCACCGCGACGAATTCTTCATCACAGCCGTCGACGGCGCGCCCGACATCGAAGCGGAGCTGAAGACCGGCAAGTCGATGATCAAGGCCTCGTCCTCGCAGGATCCCTACACGATGGCCGGCATGGCGCTGGAGCTCGGCGCGAAGGTGCTCAAAGGCGAGAAGATCGAGAAGCCGATCGTGTTGCTCGACCCGGTGCTCATCACCAGCGACAACCTGAAGGACTACAAAGGCTGGACGGCGCGCTGAACGATTACATCCGCGCTCGCCCACGAGATCGGCGAGCGCGGAGCTCTGTCCGAGCCGATAGCGTCGGACTATGTCTTGCCCAACTGGCTGTCCATGCCGCCCGCGAGCATTTCGATCGGCGGGCGCTCCGCCGTGTCGGCGAGATAGAAGCAGACGATCTCAGCGGGCTCGGTCGCCGATGCGTTGTCGAACTTGAGAATCGTGTGGCCGGCTGGCTCGAAGAAGCTGTCGCCGGTTTTGAGAAGCTGAACCGGCTCGCCTTCCAGCTGAAGATTAAACTTTCCGGCCGTCACCACGCCCACGGTCGAGATCGGATGACGATGCAATCCTGTCGGCTGACCCGGCGCGAATTTGATCCGCGCGCCCTTGATCAGGCGCACGGTCGGGTTCGCGGCCGGCAGCTCCTTTTCCAGCAGAGGTTCGCGCTTGAGCGGCGGGAAGTGCGCGTCGGCCATGGCGAGTTTACTGCCGCGCCATCGCCACCTTGGCGCGAACGTGCTTTTCCTCTTCCGAATCTGCGATCAGCTTGCCGGAAACGTCCACCGTCACCTGATGGATCACGCCGGTAAATTCGAACGGCGGTCCATAGAGCGCGCTCACCGGCGAGCCTGAATTGCGGCCGATGAACACGCCGCTGCCGATCCCAAGCGCCAGCGGCACGGTGTAGGGCAGCTTCATCTCGCCGACGAGCTTCTTGTTGATGTAGAGCTGCGCCTTGCCCGCCGCGCCCTTGCCGGCCTTCAAGTCAGGCTCGCCGGTCTTTTCGAACTCATAGCGAAGCGAAACCTTGCCCGTCGGCACGTCCACGTTCGAGGCGAGGTGAAATTCCTCCGCGCCGACATAATTGTGAACGTAGTGCAGCGTCTTGTCCTTCACGAACAAGGTGTAGCCGCCGACATTGCCGCCGTGACAGATCAGCACGCCCTCGGCGCCGCCCTTGGGGATCTCCACCTCCGCGGTAAGGCTGTGCGACTTGTTCAGGAGCTTAGCCGCGACATTCTCCGGGATCATCTGGGTGTGCGGATAATAGACGTAGGTCTTGCGATCCTGGGTCAGTTGCGGGCGTTCGTCGGCGAAGCGGAGCGTGCCGCGGCTGTCGAGCGGGAAGACCTTGTATTTGCCGGCCTCCATGTACCAGAGCGCGATCATCTCGATCAGCTTCGCGCGATTCGACGCGGCAAGATCCGTCGTCTCGGTCGGATCCTTGGTGAGGTCGTAAAGCTCCCAGTGCTTGGCGTCGAGTTCGCGCAGCATGTCCTCGGTCAGCGTCAGCATGCCGAAGAACGTGCCGCTCTCCTTGAATGAGGTTCCTGGCACCGGGCACACCGCGCGCCAGCCGTCGTGATAGATCGACCGGTGCGCGAACATTTCGAAATATTGCGTCTTGTGCCGGCTCTCCATCTTCACGTCCTGGAAGACATGAGCGAAGCTCACGCCTTCGATCGGCGACTGGCTGACGCCCCGAACTTGCGTCGGCGCTTCGACGCCGAGCGCCTCCAGAACGCTCGGGACCATGTCGATCGCGTGCGCGAATTGGGGACAGACCTTGCCCTTGCCCTTCACGCCCTTCGGCCAGTGAACGAGGAACAGGATCGGCCGTCCCGCCACGATAGGTTTCGCGCTTCCAGCGCTTGAACGGCGTGTTGCCGGCGTTGGTCCATCCCCAGGCGTAGTGGTTGAAATATTTCGGGCCGCCGAGATCATCGATCGCCGCCAGATTCTGCTTCAGGTCATCGGGCACGTTGTTGAAGAACTTGTTCTCGTTGACCGAGCCGTTCGGACCGCCTTCCGAGCTCGCGCCATTGTCGGAGATGAACATGATCAGCGTATTGTCGAGTTCGCCGAGATGGTCGAGGAAATCGATCAGCCGGCCGACATGATGGTCCATGTGCTCGCAGAAGCCCGCGAACACCTCCATCATCCGCGCATAGAGCTTGCGCTGGTCGGCCGGCAGCTTGGCCCACTCCTGAACGTCGGGATCGTGGCGCGAGAGCTTGGCGTCCTTGGGCATGATGCCGAGCGCTTTCTGCCGCGCGAACACCTTCTCGCGATAGACGTCCCAGCCCTCGTCGAACTTGCCCTTGTATTTGTCCGCCCATTCCTTCGGCACATGATGGGGCGCATGGTTCGCGCCCGGCGCGAAATAGAGGAAGAACGGCTTGTCCGGCGCGACCTGCTTCAGGTCGGCGATGAAGCCGATCGCCTTGATCCGCGAGGTCCGCCGTCAGGTGATAGCCCTCTTCGGGAGTTTTCGGCGGCTCGACCTGATGATTGTCGTAGACGAGGTCAGGATAATATTGATGCGTGTCGCCGCCGAGAAACCCGTAATAGCGCTCGAAACCGCGCGCCAGCGGCCAGCGATCGTAGGGCCCGGCGGCGCTGACCTGCTCGGCAGGCGTCAGGTGCCACTTGCCGATGGCATAGGTGGCGTAGCCCTGCTGCAGCAGCATGTCCGACAGAAAGCCGTTCTCGAACCGGATCGCGCCATTGCCGCCCGGATAGCCAGTCGATCCCTCGGTGATGCAGGACATCGCATTCGAGTGGTGATTGCGGCCGTGGACAATGCAGAGCCGACCGGCCAGCAGAGCGCGGTCGTGTGCACGTCGTCGAACAGGAGACCATTCTTGGCGAGCTTGTCGATGTTGGGCGTGGCGATCGGCGAGCCATAACACCCGAGCTGGCCGAAGCCGGTGTCGTCGATGACGATGAAGAGCACGTTCGGCGCGCCGTCCCTGCGCGGACCGGCGACGGCCAGGCCTGGTCCGGACTTGCCGATTGTGCGGCCCATTCGGCCGGGGAATGTCGTGCCGGGTTATATCTCCTTGATCGCCATGTCGCTTGTCCCTCACCCCTATTATTTCGGCACTGATTGCCATTGGGAGAGCGCCTAGGCAAGCCAATGGTGCCGAATGCGTGCGGCTTAGCCGCCCCCGAAAACCATGATAGGGATGCAGGGCGAAGACGTCGATTTCGAGGTAGCCGACCTTGAAAAGCGGCCATTCAGCGAAGAGGGCGCGGACGTCTTCCGCTGACCCCGCCTCCACGATCGCGACCGCGCCGTTGCCCGCATCGCGAGTATCCACATCTGACGAAGCGCACCGCTCATGTAAGCCTTCTGAGCATGAGCGGAATTCTGGGCCGCGACCTGAGCAAAGTCGGCAGGCCGTCCGTTCTTGAACGCCTCGGCCCGTCCTTTGGCGAGAACCAAGAACTGCATCGAATTGCTCCCGAACGCGAACTGCGCCGATGGCGACGAGCTATACCAAATCAAGGCCCGCAAGGGAACGCGCGACTTGACGAAAACGCGCGCCGCTCACCCCTTCAGGAAAGGCGCATGCAGCGCGAGGTCCGCCTCGCCGAGGCGGTCCTTCGCCGTCCACGACTGATGCCAGTACGGATAGATGAGCGGCGGCTGGCTCACCTTGTCGAGGCGCGCGCGCTCATCGTCGGTGAGCTTCACGTTGACGGAGGCCAGATTGTCGCGGAACTGCGCCTTGGTGCCGCCGATGATCACCGACGTCACCGCCGGCCGGCCGAGCAGCCACGCGAGCGCGATCTGCGCGCCCGAGACCCGATGGGTCTCGGCGATCGCCACCAATTCGTCGACGATGTTCCATAGCGACGCTCTCCTCGTCGGCGAACCGGCGCGCGTTTCATCCCGCCACCTGGCCAGACCCTTCCGGCGCAGCCTTGTTGCGGCGGTGCTTGCCGGACAGCAAGCCTCCGGCGATCGGACTCCACACGAGGACAGCGAGCCTTTGATCGAGGGCGATCGGAAGGAGTTCGTATTCGGCTTCGCGCGCCTGCAGCGTGTAG
>CAWDKC010000035.1:0-22884 GCA_963802615.1 uncultured Alphaproteobacteria bacterium | reverse complement strand
CAGCCAGCAAACTTCGACCGCATATCTTCGCTGAATTCCCTCAGCGTCGCCGCGACGTCGCCGCCGAGCTCCACCGAATGCCGCAAGACAGCGACGAAGGACGCCGCTTCCTCCAACCCAAGCCGGTCGGCGAACGCGCTGAGGGCGTCAACCGAGCTTCTTCCCGCGCGCATCTCGGCGCCCATCAACTCAATGTTGTAACCAAGCGCGGGGCTTCGCTTGCTGAGCCGATCCCGAATTCTTTCGAATGACGCCTCCACCGTCAGACCGGCCGTGACGCAAACAGTCAACAGGTCCAAAAGATCCGGAAAATTCAGCCGGTACTCAGCGATCCGCCAGGATTGACGGCGAGACAGATAGGCGTCCGGCCCAAGGACCCCGAGACCGACGGATGCAGCCGACGCCAGCATCAACTTGAAGGTCGAGAGATCCTGCAGGAGCAGCAGGCAGCTGAGTAAAACCAGCGACGGCACGACAACGACCGTGCAAAGGCGGCGGGTAAAAACGTAAGATCGAATGGCATGTGGGCTGAAATAACCTGCGCGGACCAACTTGAGCCGCAGCTCTTTCGTGACCCTCTCGCCGATGCCTGAATGGACCCCTGGTGAAGGAGTCCCCCACCAGCGCGCCAACGTCGTCGCTCGAGGTCAGCGTCAGCGAGTCCGACATGCTCTCGATGGCCGGCAGGCGCCGATGCACGCGATTGCGGCTCGTGACCAGATGACCCACGGAGAAAGTGAGCCCGGCTGCCGAAACGAACGCGGCCGACACAAACAGAACAAGCCAAATATCCATGCCCTGAAGCCTAGATCCTGAAATTCACCATACGATAGATGACGAGATTCGAACACGACGGAACGACACCCCTCCATAAACCAGAGCCGGAACAAGGACCGGACTGCCCGCCAACT
Source organism: uncultured Alphaproteobacteria bacterium (assembly GCA_963802615.1). Classification (GTDB taxonomy): domain Bacteria; phylum Pseudomonadota; class Alphaproteobacteria; order Rhizobiales; family Beijerinckiaceae; genus Roseiarcus. The sequence goes on along the minus strand of CAWDKC010000035.1, from coordinate 21,973 downwards.
CGCCGAAATAGTCCTTCGAAAGCAACCGGACGGCGCCATAAAGGATGAAGGGCATGGCGGAGAGAAACCAGGCCGACAATCGTCCTTCAGCGCTCAGCGCTTTGACCTTGAGCTGAAGCGTGCTGCGCTGGCGCATCAGGGTCGCGAGGCGGGCGAGCACTTCCGCCAGATTTCCGCCCGTCTGGCTCTGCACGCTGACGGCGGTGACGAAGAACAGCAGATCGTCCTGGCCGACACGACCGTGCAGGTTGACGACGGCTGTCGTGATATCCTGACCGAAGGCAATTTCGTCCGCGGTCATGGCGAGTTCGCTGCATCGGGATCGCGCATCTCCTTGGCGACGAGGCTGATGGCGGTCAACGGGTGGCCGATCCGCAAGCCGCGGACGATAATGTCGAGCGCGTCCGGCAGCTGCGCGGTGAAGCGATCGATCCGCTGCCGGCGAACGATCGCGAGATAAAGGACCACGCCCAGCGAGCCGACGACCATGCCGGCGCTCGCGGCGATCCACAGATGGGGAGAAACAGCGACAGCGCCAAAGCGAACGCGACGCACAGCGACGCCGTCCACGATCCGAGCGCGGCCACGGAATTCGTAAACCCGTCTGGGCCAGGAACTCGTTCAGGGCCGCCAATCGGGGATGATCAAAATCGGCGAACCCGCGCTCCTGACGAAGACTGTCGAGGGCCTCGATCCTGGCTCCGTCGTTGGCGTTCGACGCCAGGCGCCGGTTGATCGCGTTCCTGTCGCGCTGGGCGCGAAAGCCAGCCGATAGAGAGCCTGGACCCCAGGACGACGCCGCGAACACAATCCCGCAAACAATCCAAAGCTCGTTCATCGGACTCACAAAATTCGCGCCGGATCGAAATAGTTCGACGGGATTTCGATGCCATAGGCCTTCAGATCGGCGAGAAAATTCGGACGGATCCCGGTCGCCTTGAAGGTGCCGTGCATTTCCCTTGGCGTCCGTGAATTCCTTCACGAACTTGAAGATCTCATGCATCTGGATGACGTCGCCTTCCATGCCGGTGATCTCGCTGATGCTGGTCACGCGGCGCGTGCCGTCCGGCAGCCGCTGCACCTGAACGACGAGCGTGATCGCGGAGGCGATCTGGCTGCGGATGGCGGCCAAGCGTCATCGGCATGCCGGCCATGCCGACCATCTGCTCGAGCCGCTTCAGCGCATCGCGCGGCGAGTTGGCGTGGATCGTGGTCATCGACCCTTCATGGCCGGTGTTCATCGCCTGCAGCATGTCGAACGCCTCGTCGCCGCGGCACTCGCCGACGATGATGCGGTCGGGCCGCATGCGCAGCGCGTTGCGGACGAGATCGCGCTGCTTGACTTCGCCCTTGCCCTCGATGTTGGCCGGGCGGGTCTCCAGGCGGCCGACATGCGGCTGCTGCAGCTGCAGTTCGGCGGCGTCCTCGATGGTGATGAGGCGCTCGCGGTGCGGGAATGTAGTTCGACAGCGCGTTGAGCAGCGTCGTCTTGCCGCTGCCGGTGCCCCCCGATGATGATCGTCGAGACTTTGCCCGTCGACCGCCGCGGCGAGGACCTCGGCGATCGCCGGGCGCAAGGACCCGACCTCGACCAGCCGGTCCACGTGAAACGCGCTCGGCGAACTTGCGGATCGAGACCAGCGGTCCGTCGACGGCGATCGGCCTGATCGCGACGTTGACGCGCGAGCCGTCGGGCAGGCGCGCGTCGACCATGGGCGACGATTCATCGACCCGTCGGCCGATCGCGGAGACGATCCGGTTGATGATGCGCAGAAGATGCGCTTCGTCCTTGAAATGGACCTTCGTCTCCTCGAGCTGGCCGAAGCGCTCGACGTAGCAGCGCTTGTGCGTATTGATCAGAATGTCGGTGACGGTCGGATCCTTGAGCAGCGGTTCGATCGGACCGTAGCCGGTCATCTCGGCGAGGATCTCGTTCGCGAAAATGTCGAGCTCTTTCTGATTGAGCGACAGATTCTCGCGGCGCACATAGTTGCCGACATAGGTGCGAACCTGCCTTGCCAGTTCGTCGGGCGACAGCTTCTCGAGCGCCGCCGAGATTGAATTCGTCGATGATGCGCTCGTGCAGCTTCAGCTTTTCGTCGAGAAGCCCCGGACGGCGCGCGATCAGATCCGCATAGAAGTCCTCCGGGCGCGCCGATGGCGTCTCAGGACGTCCCGGACGATCGGCTCGTTCCTGCGCGCGCTCGTGCTGCTGAGAAATCCCATCGCTCTTATCCAATCGACCGACGGTCGCCGAATTGCCGATAGCCACGAGCGCATTGTCAATTCCAGGTCTTCTGTCGAGGCGGCGCGGCGTTCAGCCCCGCGCAAAACGCCGCAATCGCCGCAATATCCCTGACCGACTTGTCCGACGGATGGGCCAGAGCGATCGGCGTCCCGACGTTGACGCACTCGATCGCGACGCCGGCGTTTCTGACGAGCAAGCGCTTTTCCTCGCCGAGAATGCGCGCCACATGATCGGCTCTGGCGACCCTGCCGAAGAGGCCAATTTCGCATCGGTTGACCAAAGCTCGGACCTCCGCGGTGATCGTCGGCTCCTCGCGTACGGCGCGCATCGTCTCTTCGATCTGCCTCAGGCCGGGAATGGTGTTGACGCCGGTCACCAGGATCCCCTTCGACGCCGCGAGCAGGGGAAGCGTCCACACATGGACCGAGACCGGCAGGTCGACGACGATCGTGGCATAATGCTGCGCCATGCGATCGAACAAGGCCGACAGAGCCTCGACGCCGAGATCGCGGGCGTGAAACCGACTGCGGCCGCCGCCAGCATGTCGAGTCCGCTCGAATGATGGCTGATGAAGGCGCTCAAGCAGGTGATCGTCGAGCCGGTCCGGCTCGTCGACGATTTCCTCAAACTGAAATTTCGGCGCGACGTCGAGATAGTCGCAGACGTGGCTTGTCTGGAAGTCGAGATCGACCAGCGCGACCTTGGCGCTCTTGTTTGACTTGTCTCTGACGAGGTGGATCGCGGTCTCGATCGCGAGAGTCGAATTGCCGACGCCTCCGGCGCTCGGCGGGAACGAAACGACGATCGACGATTCACTCGCGGCATTGTCTCTGGCTGGCGCGCTGACCCGTCCGACGATGTCGAGAATCTCCTGCGTCACTCCGCTCTCCGCGACCCAGTCGGCGTTGCCGGACTGGACGAGCCTTTTATAATCGCGGGCGGACATGTCGCCGCCGACCACGATGAAGAACAGGTTTCGCGGATGGCGCCTGACGACGTCGATCAGATCATCGACGTTGGCACGGGCTTGGGGCGCGGCGACCAGGAGGACGATCGAGCGGTCCGCGCCGTTGACCGATCGCTGGTCGATGTCCTCGACCCGCGAAACTCGTTTGAGGTCTGGAATTGTCGACTTGAGTTTGTCCTCGATCGCCTCGACCCGGGTCTCGTCATCGCCCTCCTCAGTCAGATAAATCGCCATCGGTCCATTCCCTACCGGTACAGCTGGACGAGATGGAAGATTTTGACGTTGTCGGCCGGAACGGGCGTCCCGGTGATTTCGCCATAGAGATTGCCGTCCTTGAGAGCGGTGTAGGGCTGGGTCATGAAGAACTTCGCAAAGGCGGCCACGGGCGTCTTGGAGGATGCGCCGGCGGCGGTAATGTTGCCGAGCGCCGTCTGAGCGAGACAGTTGATGATCGGCACGATCAGATTGCGCCGATCGACGCCCCCGGTCGTGGTGTCGACGCCGCTGACCCCCCGCGCGGCAGCGCAGAACGGCGCGCCGCTCTCGGTCTGGAAGTGGCCCGCCGGGATTCGGGAGCCTTGCGGATCCGGTTGACCGTTGCTCGCCCAACCATTTTTTCCGGACCAGTCGCTAATCCCGCCCGGGTTCGCGCCCAGGCTGATTTCGTATCGGTAAACCTGGTAGCGGCTGACCGTCGTCTGAGCCGGGGTTCCGCACCTTCCGCCGAGCGCCGCTCCGACGGCCGCCGGCGAGGGCCCGTGGGGATGATTGATCGCCCAATAGTCGGCGCAATCCCACTCGCCGTTCCCCTCGGCGCCGCCAAGGTTGGGAAACGAGATGTCCTCGGGCAAACCGCTGGTGGTCCATTCGATTGTCAGGCCGTCCGAGGCTTGAGTCGCGCTGGCTTGAGCGGAGAGCGTAACCGTCGCCCCGGTGGAGCCGGAGACGGTTACGGGATTGTCGGCGGTGCTCGCGAAGGCGCCGCCTGAGTCAACCACCGGCTCCCCGGCTGTTATTCCGCTCGTATTCGCGACATCCGTTAGCGTGGGCGAATTCTGGGTCGCCGTCCCAACGGTTCGATCGGACGGGTAGGTATAATAGAGGTTCGACGCGCCGGCCGGCGTCGCGCTGCACCAGTCGACGGCGTTGGACTTGCGTCCTGGAAGATAGCCCTTTCGCACATTGACCCCCGGCGGGGCGGCGGCGGGCGAGGCGAGCGGCGGGTCCTGATTGTAGATATCAAATCGCGTGTCGAAATATGGCTCGACGGCGTTCGTGTTGCCGATCGCGAGGCTCACGCCCGCATCGCTGTAACATGCGCCCGCGGCGCCTGCGACAGTCTTCGCCATGCAGGTCGCGTCGTCGCAGCCATCCGCCGTGTTGAGCCAACCGAAGTGGCCGGGGCCGACGCTGTTTCTGTTGAGCTTGAGTTGCCGCCTCAGAATTGCCGGATCGTCGAAAGCAGAATAAAGCGCCGCAGTCGCTTGCGCGTCGGTCATCGATCCCGCGCTCTCTTCGTAGGGGTTGCAGACGAAGATGGGCGCGACCGAACAAACGCTCGTCCCGGCAAAACCGGCGACCGCGTCTGCGCCGATGGCGAACGCGTTGGTTGAAATATTCTTGAGGAACGACGCCGGCAGGATGGTGGACCACCTCTGCGGAATGATCTTCACGGCGACATATTTCGCGTCCGAATCCCCGCTCGCCACAGAGCCGCCGATGCCGTCTCTCGCCGCGGACAGGCCGGAATAGAAAACGAACGTATAATCCAGCGTTGGCGACGATCCGGCGCCGAACAGCGTGTTGGACGGTTTCGTCGCTGCATGCGCGTTCGCCATCGCCAGAACCGCGCGCGATTCGGCGCCCTCTTGTTTGTTGAGTTCGCGAGCCCCGGCAAGTGCGAGGCTATCGGCCGCCGCCTGCATCTGTGTCTGCAAACTCATACGGCGAGAGCCATCCAGAGCGAGGAGAGCGAAGCCAACCAGAACCGGCAGCATCACCGCCACATACGGGACCATCAATCCATCTGTGTCGCGCCACAACGCAAGCGCGCGCCGCGCCAGAGTTCCGTCATTGCGAGAAGCCATAGGGCGTCGAAGACGCCCGTCGTTCGACGCCTTACGGCGACGAAGCAATCCAGAGAACGAAGGGCGTCTCACGATCCCTGGATTGCCTCGCCATAGCCCGTTCGAAAGGACGGGCGTCTTCCCTGTGGCTCGCAATGACGACGGTGGCTCCATCTAGTCGGCGGCCGAAGCCGACAAGGCTTCCCCGGTTATGGTGGTTGTCACCTGCGGTATGTTCAGCATGGCGTACGGCAGGAAGAAAAATCTGAACGGCAGCTTGGTCTTGGACGAAGGCGCATTGAGCGAAACTGTGATCGTCGGAACGGGTCCTAAACTCCGTCCGGCGTAGCCCAGGCCGGTCTGCCTATAAACCACCGTGACATAGCGAGGCGCGATCGCAGGATGAAGGTTGCACATCCCGGCGAAATATTGAGAGGCTGGAGGCGTGCAATCGCCATTTCCGGCTCGCCCATAAACGATGAGCCCCATTGCATCAGCCGAATAGGCGCCCATTCCGTCGCACGCGCCGCTTGTGCACGCGCAGGCCGCCTCACCGCCGTCGCACTCGACGGTGAATTCGGGCATCGGACTCCCCGACGCCAGACCTGAACTCACCGCATTGTCGGCGATCGAGGTCAGACCCGAGGCGATGGGATCGGACACGGCTGCGATGCGCGCGCCGATCTCGACCGCCTTGGCCGCGGCGTTCCACTGGTAAAGAGCATTCATGAAGTCGACCCCGCCGAACAGAAACAGGATGAGAATCGGCAGGATGATCGCGACCTCGACCAGCGGGCCGCCGTCTTCATCTCGAGCCAGTCGCGCGATGAACGAGGACATGGCCATCAACCCGGCCCTATGAAGCGCTCTTGATGGGAGAAGGACAGCATCGGCGCCTTCAGTCCCAAAATCGCAAAGAGCCCGAGCGACGGATCGGCGAAGCGGGTCGCAACGTCGATGATCGTCATGCTGGTCGAGCCGTCGGCGTAGTTTCCGGCGTCGAGGGCTGCGCTCGAAAAGCAGCTGATCGTGACATCGGCTGCGCTCCAACTGCTGACGCGCGCGGAGCCGCCAGCGGCGGGTTGGGCGGTGGTCGCAATGTTGGCTGCATCCACTGTGTACAGGTCGCCGTTCCGATCCTTTTGAGCGCAGGGATCGCGATTGCCGTCGGTGAGCTCGATTCGGGTCATGTAGCGCGCTGCGTCTCGCAGACCCGACACGACCAGCTGCTGATTGTAAAAAAACCAGGAGAACTCGAACACGCCGAGAAAGAGGCCGAGCAACAGAGGCATGACAATGGTCGCCTCGACGAGCGCCGATCCATCCTCGTCACGCCAGAACGATCTTGGTTTTGCTGGCGCGCCTTCCGGCATCGACAAGACCCTTCGCGTTACCAATGGCCTTAAGGTTGGCCCGGAGGAGAAAGCGTCATTCCGGCGGAGGCGCCGTTCGTTGCTCCGGCGCCCGTGTTCCCGCCCGGATTCGTCGCGCTGGGCGTTGCGCTATCGCTCGCGCCTCCGCTCGCAGAGCCGCTTTCGTAGCGGTTGATCGCTTTCACGATCCGCGCGCCATTCGCTGGTATGTTCGTGTTGTTGGCGTAGCGGGGCCAGGGGGTTGCTGTTTGCATGGCGATATTCGCCGCCTGGGCGTCGCCGCCGCTCGTTGAAACCAGAGGGGTCCGCTGAAGATAGTCAGCGGTCGGGTCGTCGAAGCCGATTGTGGAAGAGCAGCCGGCGATCGCCAACGACGCGGTCAGCGACAGGATCGCCATCGCGGTTCTCAACGCGGCGGGCTCAGCTTTTGACCGGCGCGGCATCGAACTCACCGACCGCCGAGAATATGGCCGTAGGGGCCTTGGAGGCCTCCACCGCTCGTCACGTAGTCGGTGTAGCGCTTCTTGCGCTCGGTATCGCCCATCAGAAACAAGTCGACGTCATTTGACTGAAGCGCTGTATCGAACGGGGTCGCCAAATGCCGCCCGGGCGGCACAGGCCTGACGAGATGGGGAGAGACGATGATGACGAGGTCGGTCTGGCTCTTCTGGAAGTCGGTGGATCGGAAGAGCGCGCCGAGAACGGGCACGTTGCCGAGCCATGGAAGCTGACTGATGCTTTGAGAATCCTGAGCCTGGAGGAGGCCAGCAATCGCGAAGCTTTGCCCGTCCCGCAGTTCGACTGCGGTATGCGCCTTGCGCTCGGTCAATGACGGAACGGTCGTGCCGTTGATGTTCAGGCTGTTGGCCGTGTTGATCTCGGTCACGGACGGATTGAGCTGCAGATTGATGATGCCGTTGTGGAGGACCGTGGGGGTGAATTCCAGGCCGACGCCGAATTGCTTCCATTCGATGGAAATGTTCGGCGTGTAGTTGACGCCGATTCCAAGCGTGGTGTTGGTCGCGTTCGTGCCTTGCACCACCGGCACGGGAATCTCGCCCCCGGCGAGAAACGTCGCTTTTTCTCCCGAAAGCGCGACGAGATCCGGTTCCGCCAGACTTCTTGACGAGCCCCTTGCCCTCGAGCGCGGTCAAGAGCGCGTCGATGCTGACGCCATGGGTGTTGACGATGTTGGCGAGCAGCACGCCGAACGATGACGCCGTGGAGCCTGCCCCAGGGAACACGCCGCTGGTGTTTGTCGCGGTCGTCGGCTGCGAGCCGAGACCGGTGGCGAAGCTCACGCTGTTCGTCTTGCCGAACCAGCTGATGCCGAGGTCGCGTCCCGCATTGCGGTCGACTTCGAGAATGCGCACCTTCAGCATGACTTGCTGTGAAGGGGAAACCTTCATCGCGTTGACGACCTGAGCGTCCGGCGACAGGCCCTTTGCGACTTCGACGGCGCGCGCGGCCGCCAGGCCGTCGCTCGCCTCGCCGCTCAGAACAATCTCGCCGTTTACGCTGGTGACATTGATGTCCCTGCCCCCGGTGCTGGCGGCAATCTTGTTCTGTAGCGATGTTGTGTCAGGCGTGACGTCGAGGTCGACCACCGACACCAGGCGCCGTTGCTGATCGAATACCGAAATGTTGGTGGCGCCGACTTTTTTGCCCTGAACGTAGAGCATTGAATCCGTCATCGGCAAAACGTCGGCGATTTCCGGCGCGCCAATCACCGCTGTCGAGAACGGGTCGGAAAAACAAAGCGTACGCGATTTGTTGAGCGTCACCTTCAGGGCGCTCACTTGCTCTCGTCACCGCGTGGCAGGGGCCGCCCTTGCGCGCCCAGGCGGGAGCTACGGCTTGCGCGAGGCCGAAAGCGGCCGCTGCTGTGCCGGCGGTCGCGAGCATCGCGATCCAGACCTAGCGCCGCGATGAAGCCGTCTGTCCCTTTCGGCCCGACACTCGCGGGTGGAAGAGATTGTGTTCGCTTTTCCGACACGCCGCCTTCCGTCATTGGACATCTTCGGGCACGTCGTATTGTTCGCTCTTGACCGACCGAACGACGGTGACCTTCCGAGTGGCCGTTTCGGGCGGAAGCGTTGGAGGTGGGTTCGCCGCTGGCGGCGGGTCTTGCTGAAAAGCGGCGGGTTGCGCCTGCGCCGCGGGGAGACTTGGATTGGCCAGAGCCGTCGGCGCTTGCGCCTCGTCGCTCCCGAACAGGTCGCGATCGGTGACCTTCACGTCGGGGGCCAACGCGACTTCCTCGGGCTGGCGCAAGATCAGCGACAGCTTCCCGACATTGGCGGCGAGCAAGATCTTCAGCGCCTGCTCGGGGTCCACCTCAACAGTGACCGCTTTGGCGACGGTCGGGTGTTCTTGGCGTTGGCCGGCCATTTGATCGATCGCCAGCACCTGGACGTGCTGCAAGATCACTTCGGAGAAATTCTGCGGGCCGTCGCTGTTCCCGCTTCGCGTCACCACAACGTCGACGAAGTCGCCCGGAAAAATGAAGCCCGCCACTCCGCGCACGTCATCGACCGCGACAGTCACGGCCCGCTTGCCCTTCTTGATGACCGTCGACAGCGAAGCTCTCTGATCCGGCGCGCTTACTTTCGAGGCGATAATCGGCTCGTCGCGGACAAAGGGGGACAGGGCGATCCGTCGCCCATTTTTGACGAGCTCCGCGAAGTTCGCGAACCCGCCATCCGGCCTGGATTTTGCCGGCCAATCGATTTCTCTCACGTCCTTGGCGCCGATCGGCGCTCCAAAAGCAAGCGCGTCGTTCGCGACCAGAATCGATACGGTCTTCTGAGCCTCTGTCCGTGTCGAATGGCTCTGAAGCCAGCTTCTAGCAAGAAATGCGGCAACACCGCCAAGCATCACAGCAACCACCAGGATTGCAAGATTTGTCCTCTGGCGCATGATTACGCTGACCTCTGCCTGAAACTAACCATCTTGTGTACGAAGTTATTTATCGGCTATTGCTATCGACCTGCGTATCTCAACGGATTGGGCCGACTCGGCGGCGGACTGGGCAGATTTTGCAACCCTTCGCCAAAACATAGTCAATTAGCGCAAGAGAGATTATTGACGCAATCACAGTGTTGTCCCCACAATATTGTTGGCGAGCGTATTTCCCCTTCTAGGACCGCCGAATTGAGCGGAGACTTCCTTGTCAGGGTAACTCTGCGTCGCCGTGACCGCAAAACGAATCAGTACATAGGAGCTCAAAAACAAAACCACCTCCAGACGCTGAAACCTGGACTATTGTGAACTCAAAATTGAGGAAAGTTCAAGACCGTAAATAATAACAGTTTCATCATGACTTTGGATGGCTGCCGTTTCCGAAAAAGTATGACCGGAATTAATCTGACAATATTGTCTAATATACGCCTCGGCGCGTGCATTTATTAGTGACTGGCTGGCTTGACTAGGTATTGACCAAGCCATTCCTTAGCGGATAATTGCGCGCGGATGGCCACAAGTGGCTTTCACCCCTTGCAAGCGGCTTGCACCCTTGAATGCGCCGACGCCGTTAAATTCGAAATCCGTCAGGAGCTCGCATGTCAAAAGCTGTGAAGATGTTCAGCCAATTCCTGAAGGATGAAGACGGCGCTGCTCTCATCGAATATACAGTGTTGCTCGGGATATTGTTGATCGCGGTCATCGCCACGATCGGCCTGGTCGGAACCTGGGTTTCCAAGCAATGGCTTGCGCTGGATAAGGCGCTGTCGCCGTGATTTCCAATGACGCCATGGCCGAGGAGAGATCCGCCGGCAAAGTGGCGCCTCATCCGGTCTGACGCGCCACGCGACATTCGGGCCCCATGGCGGCGTTACCGCCCTTCAAGACGGTACGCCAGTTCCTCGCGTGCGATACGCGCTGCCGATTGCAGCGCTCGCGGCTGTTAGTTGTTCGGCGCTATGAGACCCAAAGCAAGCGCGCCGATGAGCGCGCCCGCCAGTGACGGGGCCAGCGGAATTCGTAGACCGGCGGAGGTCCGCTTCGCCGCCGCAAATCCGAATCTGGCCGCGACGTAGTACGCCCCGGTAAAAATCAGCAAGAGGATCACGAACGGCGCGGCGAACCATGGACCCGTCCAGAGGAAGGCGACCGCCAGCAGTTTCAGATCGCCGCCGCCAATTTGCTGAAGCGAATAAGCATATGTCCCGGCCAAGAGCATCAAGAGCGCAAAGGCAAAATTCCACGGCATCGACACCCACGCTCCCGAACAGAGCGCGTGGAGAAGATAGAGACCGGCCAAGATCACGACAAACTCGTTCCGGACCTTGAATTCCCTCAAATCTGTCAGGGCCACCCAAAACAAGGTCGCCGCGGTGAGGACCAGAATCCACAGCGAGAGCATCGGATAGACGGGAAATCGATGGACCGCGAGCAATGGTGACCCTTACGACGAGATTTCAGCTCCGCTGGCGTTTTCCGAGCCGGCGAAAACTGTTTAACCCCCGTCGCCCGCGCCCAAATCCAACCCGAGCCCGGCCCCGGGGCGCTCATCGCCAGGGGCTGGGCGGGCCAAGAGCGCCGAAGCCATTAGAAGGACGGCGGGGGCCGCCGAAATTCTCTCACGCAGCTTGTTCTTCGATCTCGCCTGTCGCGCTCGGTGGGTCAAGGGCCTTCACAGCCCGACTCTGACCCTTCTGCAGCTGCGCCTCGACCGCCTTCAAAGCGTCGATCTCGCTCGACTTCTGGACAGCGGCGATCTCGCGAACCATCCGGTCGAGAGCGGCCTCGTACAATTGTCGCTCCGAATAGGACTGCTCGGGTTGCGCCTCAGAACGGTAAAGGTCTCGCACGACCTCAGCGATCGCGTTGATATCGCCGGAGTTGATTTTGGTTTCGTACTCCTGAGCCCGCCGCGACCACATTGTGCGTTTGACGCGCGCGCGTCCGGTCAGAATCTCCAGCGAGCGCCTCGCGGTGTCGGGATCGGATATCTTGCGCATTCCAACGCCTGAAACTTTGGACGTCGGGACGCGCAACGTGAGCTTGTCCTTCGAGAAGTTGATGACAAAGAGCTCAAGCTTGAACCCGACGACTTCCTGCTCCTCGATCGAGATGATCTGACCAACCCCGTGAGCGGGATAGACGACGAACTCGTTGAGCCTGAAGCCCTGGCGCTGGCCCGCGCTCTTCAATGTCTTCGCAGCCGAGAGCGCCTCTTCCGACGTTCCGGCCTTTTGGACCTTGACCACGGGCGCGACGGGCTTTGGCGGCGCCGCTGCTTCGGTCGGGAGAGGGACCTGAACGCTGTGACCGGAACTTGGCTTTGACCCGGCAAGAGGCGCTGACACCTTCTCCCTGGCTACTTTCTCCGTAGCGGCTCGAGTCTGCTGGGCGGCGCTTCGGCTTGCTGTCGACAACTTCGCTTCCTGTTCCTTCAAATGCGCCCGGACGGCGGATGCCCGCTTCGCGGCAGCCGCGGTTCTTGTCGCCTTGCTCAGGCTCTTCGACGCCGCCACTTTTCGCTTGGCGGCGCTGGCGGGCCTCTTCGGCGCAACCGATGCACGGGTCACGGTTCTAGTATTGGAGCTTGTCCGCTTTCGTTTCGAAAGTTTCGTCGCGGCGTTTTTGATCTTGGCTCCACCAGTTTTGCTCGTTTTGCGCGCAACTTTGGTATTCGAAGCCGGCTTGCTCTTGCTGACCCGATTTCGTACGCTGGATGACGAGGCAGCCTTCGGGGTGCGCTTCGATCTCGCTTTCACGCTGGAAACGGCGCGAGTTTTCTTTGTCTTTGAACTTGTTGTCTTCTTAGATTTCTTACGCGCAACCATAGCTAACCTCTCCACGCGCAAACTTTCCCGCACACGCTATAAATCCGTGCACGAACACTGCTCTAGATCCGTGCACGAATGTTATTGTTCAGAACGGCAAGTTGACTTTTCGTCCAGGAAACACTTTGTCTTGGCCGGGACGCCCAGCGACTCCTGCTCGACGATTAATTTGTCGTTTAGCACAATTTCGTCGAAAAATCAAAGAGAAGATAAACCCGAGGGACCTGAGCCGCGGCGGCGCGGGTCCGCCGCGGGCCGAACGGCCGGAGGATGGGAATGGGCTAATCGCCCTCCCCAGGCTGAGGCGAAAAAAATTCTGCGAACTTGTTGGCGCGCCCGTCGAAGTCCTTGCCGTCCGGCGGCGCCTCTTTCTTACTGGTTATGTTCGGCCAAGACTTGGCGTATTCAGAATTCAGTTTCAGCCAAAAGGAGAGGTCAGGCTCCGTGTCCGGCTTGATGGCTTCGGCAGGGCATTCCGGTTCGCACACGCCGCAATCGATGCACTCGTCCGGGTGAATGACGAGCATATTTTCGCCCTCGTAGAAGCAGTCGACAGGACACACCTCCACGCAATCCAAATATTTGCATTTTATGCAGTTTTCAACAACCACATAAGTCATACGTATATCCTCATGAACGACCTGCTCGATGGCGTTTGCGCCCGTTTCCTACGGATTTCCAGACGATCCGCCGAGACGTTTTCACTGCCGACGCCCTCAGCGGCGATGGTTGCGCGTTTAAGAACGCTTGTTGGCTTGTTCCTCAAGTAGCGACCGGAGCTCCAGAAGCTTGGCGAAGGGTGAATTCGGGTCAACCTTGGCCTGACGCTGCGGCGCCGGCGTTGGATTCAACGGGGGCATATCATAATTGCTCGTCCGATGGCGACGTTTTTCGTCGGGGCGGGCGTGATCGGACCGATTCGGCTGTGAGGCCGCCTTGCGCGCCCATTTGCGCCCCGGAGTCGGACCGTCAGTCTCCGCGCGGCTCCGCGCTCCGCTTGCTGATTGTCTGCTATCGCTCGGGCCGCGATTGTGCGCGATCCTGGAACGTTCGGGGCGCCAGACGACGATCATATCGGCATTTTTTGCCGGTTCACTGCTCGAGCCTGATGTCGGCGGAGCGACCGCCGTGCGCGCTGGCGTCCTCTCCTCGGTCGCCATCGGGGGGATCTGCGGCGCGAGACGTCGCCGTCTCAAGAGGGGCGAGGTCGCCGATCTCGGCAAATGCGTCGGCGCGCTCGGCGACGGCCTCGCCATCCTCCGGGACAGCGTCGGCGCCCTCAGGGACGCTGTCTACCTCCCCGGCGACGAGCGTCGGCGCCCTCGAGGACCGCGTCAGGCGGCGGCTCAGCGGGCGGCGCAGCCAAAACTGCATCGGCCGTGGCCTCGTCTTCACGCGCCGCCGGCCGCGACGCTTGATCGTCTGCAATCGGTTCTTGATCCTCCGCCGGCTTGGGCGGTTCGCTTTGTCTGGCCGCTTCGTTGGCGGATTGGGATCCGAAAAAATCCGATCGCTTCATTTCAACCGGCCGAAAACCCATCGAACGCAAAATCGAAGCGAATGGCTCTCCCGAGCACCCGGTCAACGACGTCATCTCTCCGCTGACGACAAATCCCTTCGGCGGCCCGATGGCTTGGACGCCCGTTGGCGACTTCAGTTGCTTCGCCGGCGATCGCCGCTCGGATCATGCCGGCGAGGCGTTCCGCGACATCCACGCGCACAATCCGTTCGCCGCACGGCCGATAGCCCGCGACACGATACCCGTCTTTGGAGATTCCGTTGTCTAGCGGCAGAGAGGTGCGACCGGACGACGCGACTGAGCCAAGCGTCCGCAGAAGCTCATTGTCTTCTCCGGGCGCTTGAACGCTCCAGAGCTGAAGGGCGAGGTTTCTTGACGCTGGCTTGAGCAACGCCGGCACAAATATATAGTAGGCGCCGAAGCGTACGCCTTGCTTTCTCAGCTCCGCCCGGTCGTCTTGAGCCAGCGCCTTGATCTTGGCCTTGATCGGTTCGCGCTCCAGAACCCCCAGCGACCGCACCACCTCATGAGCCAGATCGCGAACGATCTCCGATCCTTCTTGAACGCCCTCGAGCGCGAACAGCGGCGCAAGAACGCGCCGCGTCGTCGCCGCGATCCAAAGCTCAATCCGCGTCTTTATCGTCTCCCGAGACGCGTCCGGCAGGGAGTCATCGGCGAGGATCACGACGCCGGGGCTGAGCACATTTGGCCCGAGCGAGAGTTTGGCGACCGGATCCCCCAGCCAACGAATGAGCCCATCGTTCGAGAGCACAATCGCGGCGTCAACGGCCTGATGCAGGCGCGCAGCGCGCGCCTCCAATTCCAATCTCAGCGCATCGCGCCAAGCCTGGTCGCCGACCGCGCCATGATCCTCAGCGCCGACAACCTGAAAGCCTTGAACAACAGAAAAGTCGTGGCGCGGCTGTGGCTCAGTGGCCGGCAGACCGTTCTCCACCGGGCCCTGCCCCTCTTCCACCATTAAGAACTCCTTAGATAGCGCGCAGACTGTACCCCATCATGGCCGACGGCGACATCCTTGCTCGAGCAGCTCCGCGCGCCCAAATCAGCCGGCCTCTATAGGCCGTTGCTCAGGCGAGGGCACGATCGTCGTAGTCTTCGGGTGAAGTTTCATCGCTGGCGTGAGAACGCAGAACCAACGAAAGCGTTGCCGCAACAACGAAGTTGACGAGCAGCGCCGTCAATCCGTTATAGGCGGCGAAGCCAAGGCCGAGATCGAAATGGCCAGCAAACGGAATATCCCACTTCAGCGCATGCACGGGAGTCCAGACTTTCCCCGTCCAGGAGAGGGATGTGCCGACGATCATGCCCGCCGCCCAGCCGATCAGGAGCGCCCAGCCGCTGAACCAGCGGGTGAACAGGCCCAAAATCATCGCCGGGAATATCTGGACCATCCAGACGCCGCCCAGCAATTGCAGGTCCAGAGCGAATTGCGTCGGCACGAAAAAAATCACGGCCAGCGCGCCAACCTTCACCACCAGTGAAGCGAGCTTGGCGAGAAGCGATTCCTCCTGCGGCGTCATCTCCGGGTGGATGAACGGCTTCCAAATGTTACGGGTGAAGGTGTTGGCCGCGCCGATCGACATGACCGCCGCCGGCACGAGCGCGCCAAGCGCAATCGCGGCGAAGCAGAAGCCCGCAAACCAACCCGGAAACGCCCACAGCACGAGCTGCGGCACAGCGTCCTGGGGAGTGTCGACCTTGACCCCGGCGGCGATCGCCATCAGCCCGAGCAAGGCAATCAGACCCAGCACGAAGGAATAGGCGGGGAGCGCCATGGTGTTGAAGCGAATGGCGCTTCCGCTCGAGGCCGAGAGCGAAGCCGTGAGCGCGTGCGGATACATGAACAACGCCATCGCCGAACCGACCGCGAGCGTGATGTAAGGACCGACTTGCGCAGGCTTGAGCGTCAGCCCCGCAGCAAGGTTGGGATTCGCCGCGACCTTCGCGTCGAACGCCTTGCCCGCGGCCGCAAAAATAGCTCCGAAGCCGCCGAGCTCGTAGGGAATGATGACAATGGCGGCGATGATGAAAATATAAATCATTGCGTCTTTGACGAACGCGATCATGGCCGGCGCGCGCAAGCCGCTCTTGTAGGTGAAGAGCGCTAGAATGACGAACGCGATGGTGATCGGCGCATGCGCCATGACCCCTTGGCCGGAGAAGCCGAGCGCCAGAATGACCTTCTCGAGGCCGACGAGCTGCAGCGCGATATACGGCATGGTCGCCAGGACGCCAGTCGCCGCGACCGCAAGCTCCAGTCCCTTGTGGCCGTAACGGCCAAGCACGAAATCGGCCGCGGTGATGTAGCCATGTTTTTGCGAGACCGCCCACAGGCGCGGCAACGTCAGGTACAAGAACGGATAGACAATGATCGTATAGGGCACGGCGAAGAAGCCGAAGGCGCCAACGGCGAAGACAAGCGCCGGAATCGCGATGACCGTGTAAGCGGTGTAGAGATCGCCGCCGAGCAGGAACCAGGTGACCCAACGGCCGAAGCGGCGCCCTCCAAGTCCCCATTCGTGGATTTGGCTGAGATCGGCGGCCTTCCAACGCGCCGCGACGAAGCCCAGCACCGACACCAGGCCGAAAAAGAACACGAACACGGCGGTGGCGACGACGTTGAGGTGATCGAACATGCTCAGTTCCTGCCAACCCGGTCCGCGGCAAGAATTGCCAGGGCCGAGATCGGAATCAGGACAAGCTGGAACCAGAAGAAAAATGGGATGTCGAACAGGGTCGGGGAAATCGAATTGTAGAGCGGGACCCAGAGCGCCAGAATACAAGGGACAAACAAAAGGAAGAGCTTCATTATTCCCCCCGATCGTCGACCAGGCGATCATCTCGCCGATGACGTGACGCCTTCGGTCCGTCTATCGAAATTCGTAAGCCCGGTCGAGAGGCGACTTTGTTTCGAACTGCGCGGAGCTCCGCCTGCCGACGCCCATCCTCTCGCCATTGCTTTCGCGCTCGTGATCATCGTGGTAACGAAGCGCCCATGACCGCACGCCTCGATCTGCGCTTTCAACAGGTCGCCGCCGAACGCCGGGCGGCGCTTTTGACTTTCACCATGGCCGGCGACCCGGACAGCGAAACGTCCTCGGCGATCCTTGCGGCTTTGCCGGCGGCCGGGGCGGACATTGTCGAACTTGGCATGCCGTTCAGCGACCCGATCGCCGATGGTCCAGCCATTCAGGCCGCCGGCCTTCGGGCGCTCGAAGCCAACCAGACGCTGCCAGCGACTCTCGGCATGGTGAAGACATTCCGCGCTGGGGATCCGGACACGCCGCTCATCCTGATGGGCTATTACAATCCGATTTATATCTATGGCGTCGAGGCGTTCTTGACCGACGCGAAAGCGGCGGGGGTCGACGGGCTCATCATCGTCGATTGTCCCCCTGAAGAAGACGACGAGATTTGCCTGCCCGCGCGCCGAGCCGGACTGGCCTTTGTTCGCCTGGTGGCGCCGACCACAAGCGAAGGCCGCCTGCCGGAGATTCTCGAGAACGGCGGCGGCTTTGTCTATTTTGTGTCGATCACGGGGGTCACCGGGGCCGCCGCGCCGGACGCCAAGCTGGTTGGCGAAGCCGTCTCGCGCTTGAAGCGGCGCACGGATCTGCCGGTCGCAGTGGGTTTTGGCGTCAGGAACGCCGAAACCGCCCGGGCGATCGCAGAAACCGCGGACGGGGTGGTGGTCGGTTCGTCCATAGTCGAGGCGATAAGACTTTCGCTCGACGGCGGAGCGGCGACGCCGTCGACTGTCGTCGCCGCGACTGAGCTCGTCAAGAAACTGGCCCAGGGCGTGCGGGCCGCGCACAAGTGAGCGCTCATCGACGCCCGACCCAACGGAGGCAAACCAACGCATGAACTGGATCTCGAACGTTGTGCCGCCGAAGATTCGTTCGCTGCTGCGCCGCGATACGCCGGAGAACCTTTGGGTCAAGTGCCCGGAGAGCGGAGAACTGGTCTTCCACAAGGACCTGGAAGCCAATCTCATGGTCGTGCCCGGTTCGGGCTATCACATGCCGATCACTCCCAAAGCCCGTCTCGCCTCACTTTTTGACGATGGCAAATACGAGGAATTCGCCACCCCTGAAACGCCGACCGATCCACTGAAGTTTCGCGACATCAAACGCTACACCGATCGGTTGAAAGAGAATCGCGCCAAAGCGGGAACGGCCGATGCGGTCACGGTCGCATTTGGCAGGCTTGAGGGGCAGGACGTCACCGTCGCCATACAAGACTTTGCGTTTCAGGGCGGAACGCTCGGCCTCGCGGCTGGAGAGGCGATCGTCGCTGGCGTCTCGACCGCGGTCGAGCGAGCGACCCCGTTTCTCATTTTCACGACGTCAGGGGGCGCGCGAATGCAAGAAGGCATGTTCGCCCTGGCGCAAATGGTTCGCACGACCGTCGCCGTCCGACGCCTGCGCGCCGCGAAACTGCCGTTCATTGTGATCCTGACGAATCCAACCACCGGCGGCGTGACCGCCTCGTACGCCATGCTCGGCGATGTCCATATCGCCGAGCCGGGCGCGGTGATCGGCTTTGCCGGCGCAAGGGTGATCGAGCAGACAATTCGCGAGCGCCTGCCGGAAGGCTTTCAGCGCGCCGAATACCTGCGCGATCACGGAATGGTCGACATGGTCGTGCCCAGACCGAAACAACGGGAGACACTGGCGCGCCTGTGCAGGCTGCTCACCCGCGCCCCCGCCGCAGAAGCCGCCTGAACGACGCGGCCGATTTGCGGCGTCCCCCGCCTGCCGGGCAGCCGAGGCCCGGGTTTGTTTTTCGGCCCGAATGATTATCTATGCCGCAGGGTTCGCCGCCTGGTTTCAATGGTCGCAGACCCATCTCAACAGGAGGCTTGAGCGCCATGGCAGGTTCAACAGAGCGGGCCGTTCTCGCAGGCGGATGTTTCTGGGGCGTGCAGGATCTCGTTCGCCGCTATCCCGGAGTCATCTCGACCCGGGTCGGCTATACCGGCGGCGAAGTCGCCAATGCGACCTACCGCAACCACGGCAATCACGCCGAGGCGATCGAGATCACCTTCGATCCCTCGCAAATCGCTTATCGCAAGCTGCTCGAATTCTTCTTTCAGATCCACGATCCGACGACCCGAAACCGTCAGGGAAACGATGTCGGCGCGAGCTACCGCTCGGCGATCTTTTTCACCAATGACGAGCAAAAACGCGTGGCGCTCGACACGATCGCCGATGTCGAGGCGTCGGGCCTATGGCCAGGCAAGGTGGTGACGGAAGTCGCCCCGGCCGGTCCGTTCTGGGAGGCGGAGCCCGAGCATCAGGATTATCTCGAGCGCTACCCGAACGGCTACACCTGCCACTATGTTCGCCCGAACTGGGTGCTGCCGAAGCGGGCCGCCGCCGCGGAATAAGGGGTCAGCCGTAAACGAACGCAGGCGATCGCGGCGACCCAGGGCAGAGGGCTTGCAGCAAGCCCCGGATCGCCGCGTCTCCCGGGTTTCTCAACCGAGATCGTATTCACAAACCTGGCGGTATCCGGCCCTCTAACTCTTCGCTGAGGTCAGTACGGATGGTAGTGGTGATGATGGTAGCCGTGGCGGTGGTAATAGTAGTCATGGTGGTGATGGTTGCTCACCGAATTGCCTATGGCCGCGCCGCCCAGGCCGCCAACAACCGCCCCGACCGGGCCACCTACGACGGCCCCGCCAACCGCGCCTGCGACCCCTCCGGTCACCGCCCCGCTTTCGTTAGCCATCGCCGCCGAAGACGAGGCGCAGATCAAAGTCGCGGCTGCGACGGCAAGCATGCATCGAGACATGAAAACCTCCATCGGATTAGCGGGTTGCGGTGCTTTCGGCGCGTTCCGCTCTGTGTCCTCCGTTAAACGGCCTGGAGGGTCGAAAGGTTCCTTATTGCGCGCATCAAAGCGCTTTATTATTATGTGATATACCTTGCCCGCTGCTCGGTGTCGTATCTAACCATACATTTCAGTTGAATCTTCTGAGCGTCAGGACGACACACGCCGCCTGACGCTAGCCGGGCGTGGACTGCCGAAAACGGGCCGAGTCGCGGGACAGAAAAATGCGCCTAACGGCTTGAAAGCATTGGGTCGCGTCCAGGACTGCACACCCGTCCAGAGACGGCCCGGAGTACTCAATGCGCGTGCAAGAGTTCGCCCCGCCGCTCCGGGCTGCGCGCGTCGCGTTGCAAGGTGAGATTTTGGTCAATCGTCGACACCCGCGCGTAGCCGACCAACATTGCCGTGTTCGGGCTTTCGCCATCCGGACGCACGGACGGCCGCGCTGGCGCTCTTTTACGCGTAGTCAGCCTAGTCAGACGAACTGAGGGTATAGGCTTGCGAGCTTGACGCGGGGGTCGGCGGTTTTGAATTGCCAATCCGCCTTGGCGTGCAGGGTGTTGCGGCGCTTTTGCCAGGCGGCGACTTCGGCGACCAGATCGGTCTTGTCGCAGATGCGGCGATCGAGGCATTGGGTCGAGAGGACGGCGAACTCGGATTCGGCCATGTCGAGCCAGCTTCCGTGCTTGGGCGTGTAATACCGCAGCTCGATGAGCGCAACTCATCGCGCTCATCGGATTCCGCGCATGGGCGCGGGCGCGCGTTCGCGCTTGCGGATCTCGATGATCGGTTCCGATCATCGAGATCCGGTCATAATGCCATTCGAATCGTTCGACGAGGCGGCGCGCTTCGGCGGCGGGAAAAGCTTGGTAGAGCGAGGCAGCCGTGTGCGTGCTGAGATTGTCCTGCACCAGAACGATCTTGTCGGCGCCGGGAAAATGCATGTCGGACAAATCCTTGAGCGCGTGGGCGTAATCGGTCGCCCGCGCGCCGGTCGGTGACCTTCACGCGCCGCCAGCCTTCGAGCGGCGCGAACATCATGAACAGATTAGCCACGCCATTGCGCTCGTATTCGTAGTCGTAGCGCTCCGGTTGTCCTGGCGCTCCGGTTGTCCTGGCGCTCCGGTTGTCCTGGCGCTCCGGTTGTCCTGGCGTGGCCGCGATCGGCGCGCGCCTCTCGACGATGAGTTGCTTCGAGGTTTCATCGAGGCATACGAGGGGGCGCTTGGGATCGTGCGGCCTCTGGTGGACGTCCAGCACGTCTTCCATGTTGGCGACGAAGGCGGCGCTGGCCTCGGGCGCGATCACCCATTGCTGCTTGCGATGGGGCTGGAGAATGTTTTTTTGAGCGTCCGCCCGATCGTGTTGTCACTGACGCTCCCGACGATCTGCAACTCGACGACTTTCTCCTCCAAAAGACGCAGCGTCCATCTGGCCTGGCCGGCCGGGGCCGGTCCGCAAGCCAGAGCGATCGGCTTGGCTTCCGCGGCGCCGTCGAAAATCCGGCGCGGGGCCGATTTGGGATTGTACTTGCGCGTCAGGACGGCTTCGAAGCCTTCCTCGACAAGGCGCCGTCGCGTTCGCTCGATCGTCGGGATGCTGGTGTCCAGCGCCTCGGCGATCCGGCTGTCGCTCCATCCCTCGCCGGCCTCCGACACGTCCGCTTTCAGAAGGATGCCAGCTTTCGTCAGCCAATGCGCGGCGCGCTTGCCCCTGCGGATAAAGTCGGCGAGCCGGGCGCGCTCCTCTTCGCTCAGCTTGACTACGTGCTTCTTGACGGAAACCTCTTGCCTGGCCACGAATCTTCTCCATCGCGCAATCGCCAACGCAATCAATTCAGACAATCCCGTCAAACTCAATGACGTGAGCCACTAGCTGTTTCGTCCCGGCCTTTGATGGGGCATCCTTCTCGAGTGATTCGAAGGATGCGCTATGGGCCAGATTCTACATGGGAGCGCCACGACGACAGAGGCGGTCCGTCGAGCGATACGAGCATAGTCAAGAGAGCCTGAGGGCGCTCGCCAGGCGCTACGGCGTCAATCCGAAGACCATCGCCAAGTGGAAGGCGCGGAGCGTCGGTCTCCGATCTTCCGACAGAGCCCCAAGAGAGCCCCGATCAACCGTCCCGACCGCTGAGGAGGAGGCGATCGTGGTC
>CAWDKC010000034.1:0-132512 GCA_963802615.1 uncultured Alphaproteobacteria bacterium | reverse complement strand
CCGTGGCCGCACCCGGCGAGGAAGAAAGCGACCGACCGCGCGGCATGCGGCTCGATCTCCGCGCGCAGGGCGGTTAGATCCTCGCCGAACAGCGCCCTGACCAGCATCGGCGACACCACCAGGTCAGAAACCGGCGCGCCGTCTCCGCGACCTTGTCCTGTGCGAACGCCGAGCGAAGCGCCAATGGCGACGACACCGCCAACTCGCCAAACACACGAGCCACGGCTTCGGTCGGGCGTTGGCGACCCATGCAGCTGACGCTCGTCGCGAGATCGGGAAATCGGCGTGCTTCGGCGACCGCCGCCCGCAGTCAAGCCGATCGTTTCCGGGGTGCAGAACGCGGGTGCAAAATAAGCGCGGCGAGCGTATCGAGCCGCTGCTCGATCGATGCGCCGGGGCAGGAAAACGCGTCGAGACTGGTGTTTCGGCTGACGAGGCGCTCGATCACCGCCGTGAACAACGCCTGCTTGCCGGCAAATCTGGCGTAAATGGTCGGCTTGCCGGCCGAGGCGACCTCGGCGATTTCGTCGACGCTCGCGCCCTCAAAGCCGTGCTCAAGAAAAACACGGCCCGCCGCGTCGAAAATTCTCTCCTCGACCTGGCCGGCAATTCGCGCGGCGAGCGGCCGTAACGCACGGGGCCCGGGCGGCCTCCGCGTCTTTCCTTGGTCGCTTCCATCGCTCCTTCGCCTTCCATCGCACCTATTCACGAAACGCAAGGCCGGGAGTTTCAGTCCCTTGATTTAGGTCCGAGGCTTACCAAAGTAAATAGAACGGAACAGTTTCGTTTCGAGGACGTTATGGCGCTCGGGGGTCCGCCGCTGAGGGGCCACGTTGGGAGTTCCAGGCCGTGCCGCGCAGGAAATCAGGACCGAGGCCAGCAAATGTACAAGGACGCGCCCGCGTCCAGGCCAATAGGGACAAGATCTCGCCACCGCGCTCAGGGGGTTCGGCCGAGCCCCAAGCGGGATATTATTTCCTTGCGCGCTCCCCCGCCCGGGGCGACGCCCGCGGACGAACGTCCGGTTGAAACTCCGGAGCCTGACCGCCCTGCGGAGCCGGCCGAGAAGACCGAACGCCCGGCCGAACCCGCCTCGAACGAAAGAAGCCCGGGCGAAAAAGAGAAAAGCCCACGGCAAAAATTTCCTCCGCCGCCACCCGTTCATGGCGGCGGCAGGCCTGATAGCCCTTTTGATCGCCCGGGGCGGCCGCATACGTCTACTGGGACAACGCCTCCCATGCTTCCAATCGACCGACGACGCCTTTATAGCGGCGCGCCAGTTCGCGATCGCGCCCAAAGTCGCGGGCTATGTGACAGCGGTTCCAGTCACCGACAACCAGCATGTCGTCAAGGGCGAGGTGATCGCCCGCATCGACCAGCGGGACTACCTCGCGGCTCTCGCGCAGGCAGAGGCCCAAGTGACCGGGGCGGAAGCCGGCATCCATACGTTCGACACGCAAATCGCCACCCAAGACGCCCAGATTTCCGCCGCCCAGGCCCAGGTGGCCCAGGCCCAGGCGAACATGGAGCTGGCGCGGGTCGCCTGGGGACGCGACCAGCCGCTCGTCAAGCAGGGCTGGGCGACCGCCCAGCAGGGCACCACGGACCTGCAGAACCTTAAGCCCAGCAAGCCGCTGTCGATAGCGCGCAAGCGGCGCTGAAAGTGGCGCAGCGGCAAATTGACACGCTGAGGGCGCAGCGCGCGTCGGCGGCGGCGACCCTCGCCCAAGCGCAGGCGCAGCTCGACCAGGCCAAGCTCAACCTCTCCTACACGAAAGTCGTCGCCGACCAGCCCGGGCCGGGTCGTCAATTTGAGCGGCGCGGTCGGGCAATATGCGCAAGTCGGAACGAACCTGGCGATGTTCGTGCCCGACACGATCTGGGTCGTCGCCAATTTCAAGGAACTCCAGCTCGACCGGATGCGGCCGGGTCAGCCCGTCGCGCTGGAGATCGACGCTTACCCGGAGCGCCGCTTCCGCGGCCATCTCGACAGACCTGCAGCCTGGCTCAGGCCCAGGCCTTCTCGCTGCTGCCGCCCGAAAACGCGACCGGCAACTACGTGAAGATCGTCCAGCGCGTGCCCGCCAAGATCTCGATCGACAATCCGCCCCCTGACGTCTCACTGGGCCCGGGCATGTCGGTCGTCCCGACCGTGCGCGTCGATCCAACGCCCACGCTCTATGACGGCTGAGGGCCCGGGTGGAGCCCGGGCGAAGTCGGGTGTGACCGACGCGGCCGCGCAAGCCGGCGCTCCTCCAGCGGCTGGCGGCGCAGCTTTGACCAGCCCCTGGCTGATCGCCGTCCTGGTCGCGCTCGCGACCTTCATGGAGGTGCTCGACACCACGATCGCCAACACCGTCCTGCCCTACTTCGCCGGCAGCATGGGGGTCAGCGATGACGAAGCCGCGTGGGTCGTGACGACCTATCTGGTGGCGAACGCCGTCAGCCTGACGGCGAGCCCGTTCCTCGCCAGGCGGCTCGGCCGCAAGACCTTCTTTCTGCTCTGCCTCGCGCTCTTCAGCATAAGCTCAATTCTGTGCGCCCAGGCTTGGAACCTCAATTCCCTCCTTTTGTTCCCCGCATCCTTTCAGGGCCTCGCCGGAGGCGGCATGGTGCCGGTCTCGCAGTCGATTTTGGCTGCCTCGTTTCCCCCGGCGAAGCGCGGGCAGGCCTTCGCGCTGTTCGGCGTCGCGGTGGTTGTCGCGCCGGTGGTGGGTCCGGCGCTCGGCGGGTGGCTGGCCGACAATTGGTCCTGGCGCTGGGGCTTTCTGATCAACGGTCCTGTCGGCCTCGCCACGATCGCGCTGATCGCCGCCCTCCTGCCCGCGGACGAACCGAATGAAGAGCGGGCGGCCCGATTCGACACGATCGGCTTTCTGTTGGTGGCGACTTTCCTCGGCTCGCTCGAGATCGTGCTTGATCGCGGCCTCGAGGATGACTGGTTCGGCTCGACCTTCATCGTCCTGTTCACGGCGATTTGCGCGCTCGCGTTCCTGCTGATGATTCCCTGGGAGGCGACCCGGCGGGATCCGATGATCGACGTGCGGATGGTGGCGACACGTCAGTTTGGCGCCTGTTTCGTGGTGATGGGGGCGACAGGCGCGATCCTCTACGCGACCTCCCAGTTCCTCCCGCTCCTGGTGCAGACCGAGCTCGGCTATACCGCGACCTGGGCCGGCCTTTTGCTTACGCCGGGCGGCCTGGTCACCATGGTGATGATGTTCGTGGTCGGCAATCTGTCGAGCCGGTTCCAGCCAAAGTACCTGATCATGACCGGCGCGATCTTCGTCGCGATCTCGATGTATCAGCTGACCAGTGTGTACGGCGATCTCGACTTCTGGTTCTTGGCGCGCACGCGGATGGCGCTGGGCGTCGGCCTGCCGCTCATCTTTATCCCAATTATCGCAGCGTCTTACGATGGGATCCCGCCAAACCGGGTTGATATGGCGTCGGCGCTCATCAACGCGGCGCGCAATACGGGCGGCTCGATCGGCGTCTCGATCGCCTCGAACGTGCTCATGCATCGTGAGCAGTTCCACCAGAGCCGGCTCATCGAACAGGTGACGCCTGCAAACCCGGCCTATCAGGACACGCTGCAACAGGTGACGCGCTATTTCGTCACGCACGGCTTCGCGCCGGCCCAGGCGCATGCGCGGGCGATCGCCTGGATCGGTCAGCAGGTGCAGACCCAATCGGCCTACTTATCCTACGTCGACGTCTTTTGGGTGCTGATGCTGCTCTCGCTCGCCGCCGTTCCGCTGGCCCTGAGCCTGCGCAAGGTCAGGCTCGGGGGTCGCGCGCCGGCGGCGCATTGAACATGACGGTTGTAATCTTCGCTCGCCCTTATACGGCCCGTCGATTTGGATTTCCTTGGCCTGCGGCCGTCTTGCTGGAAAGGCCTCGCCGAGCAGCCTTGGATTCTCTTGGATTTCCTTGGATTCTCTCGTTCGAACTCGAGACTTATCAATGGGTTACGCGGGAATACCGGTGGAATTTTTTTCCTCGCGCTTTGTCCCTCGCGCCCACGAGCGCGCGAGCGGGCGCACTCGGTCGAGGCCATGCGAAAGCGCAGGATTGTCCATGAGGGCAGCTTACTCTACTTTCTGATTTTCTGCAACATATTGTCGTTCGCGCCGTTCTCCGGCGCCTCGATCCAAAGGCAGTCCGCTCCAGCGCTTGCTGGCGTTTGACCGCATGCCAGTCCGGCCTGGATTGGCGCTCACGGGTCCTTGCTCAGGCGACCGTTCGCCAATTCGGCCCGGGATTGGGGCCCACCGGATGACTCCCGCCGGGAATCTGGGTTGTCCCGTTCATCTCCCAGATCGAGGCCTGACCGCTGTCGTTCTGCCACAGGATGTCGGAAAAGCCGTCGCCGTTGAAGTCGCCGGTTCCGATGGCATGCCAGGTCGGGCCTGGATCGGGGCCAGCGGGTCCCCCGCCGATTAGGGTGTTCCCATTCATCTCCCAGATCGTCGCCCGGCCTGTGCTCGTATTTTGAAACAGGATGTCGGAGAAGCCGTCGCCGTTGAAGTCGCCGGTCCCGATCGCTTTCCAGGCCAGCCCGGGATTGGGACTGACCCGGCCGCCGCCGATCAAGCTGTTCCCGTTCATCTCCCAGATCGACGCTTGGCCCGTGTTCGTGTTTTGGAAAAGGATGTCGCAGAATGGCCGTCGCCGTTGAAATCGCCGGTTCCGATCGCCTGCCAGGCCGGCCCGGGATTGGGGCTCACGGCGCCGCCGCCAACCAAGGTGTTCCCGTTCATTTCCCAGATCGAGGCTTGGCCGGTGCTCGTGTTTTGAAGAAGGATGTCGGAAAGGCCGTCGGCGTTGAAGTCGCCCGTCCCGACGGCTTTCCAGGCAGGCCCGGGGTTGGGGTTGACCGCGCCCCCGCCGATCACCGCGGCGCCGTCCATCTCGACGGCCGCGGCCTGGCCGTTGGCGTTCTGCCACAGGACGTCGGCCTGCCCGTCGCCGTTGAAGTCGCCTGACCCGATCACTTTCCAGCTCGGCCCGGGATTCGGGTCAATCGGGCTATTGCCCCCCGGGATCTGGCTGGTTCCATTGATTTCCCAGATTGCGGCCTGACCGTCGTCGTTCTGCCATAGGATGTCGGACATGCCGTCTTCATTGAAATCGGAAGGGACCAGCGCGCTGACTTTGGTGACGCCGCCGCTCTGAGTGACCCGGCCGTGAATCACGCCGTTGTTGGTGAAGCCGCCGCTGAACTCGATGCTGCCGCTGAGCACGTTCAGCGTGCCGCCGTTGATAAAGTTTGAGGTGACGTCGCTGACGCCGCCGCCGCCCGTCTTCTCGAACAGGCCGTTGTTGATGAAGGAGGAGACGGGGTTGCCGGAAATGTTGGTGTTGCCGACGATGTCGTACGTGCCCGTGTTGGCGACGGTGGCCGACGCGCCGAGCGTCGCGCCGCCGGTGTAATTTTCGACGCCCGACAGTGCTGTCGCGCCGTTGAAGACAAGCGACAGCCCGCCCGAGATCGAGCCGGAGAAATTCGCCGCGCCTAGAGTCAAAGTCGCCGCGGCGCCGCTGTCGATGACCGCGCCGCCCCCCAGAAGATCGGTGAGACTGAGGCCGAACCCGCCGAGGTCGAGGGTTGCGCCCGCGGCGACCGTGGTCGGCTTGGCGCCGTTGCTGATCGTATCGGCAAGGAAGTCGCTCCCGGCCTTGAGCGTGCCGGCTGCCACGTTGACAGTGATCGGGGCGCCGATGGCAAATCCGGCGGGATTCCAGACGACAACACCATCCTGTCCGGGCGCGCCGAAGTTCAGCGTCGAAATCGGCGCCGATGCTCGTGAACCCGGTTTCGTTGAGCGTCGTCCCATGCGCGGCGGCGATGGCGGAGCTTCCAGAAAAGGAGAGACCGTTCGTCAGGGTTTCGTTCGCGATTGTGAGCAGTTCGCCCCCGCTCAAGGAGACCGTGCCGGTTCCCAACGCGCCGCCATTGCCGATTGCCAGCGTTCCGGCCGAAATCGCCGTGCCGCCGCTATAGGTATTGGCCGCATTGATCGTTGTGACGCCGGTCCCGAATTGTTCCAGGTTGCCGGGGCCGGAAATCGCGTTGGTCAGCGTCACGCCGTTGTTGCGCTCGATCAGGAGCGTGCCGTTGTCGATGATGGCGCCCGCTGCGATCGAACCGGTCGCGCCGCCGACGCCGAGTTGGACTTTGCCGCCAGAATTGATCGTGGTGGCGCCGGTATAAGTGTTGGCGCCGCTGAGGACGACTGCGCCGCTGGAGACCAGCGACAGCGGACCCGAAATCGCGCCGGAGAAATTCGCGGCGGCGAGCGTCAGGGTCGCCGCGGCGCCGCTGTCGATGACCGCGCCGCCCCCCAGAAGATCGGTGAGACTGAGGCCGAACCCGCCGAGGTCGAGGGTTGCGCCCGCGGCGACCGTGGTCGGCTTGGCGCCGTTGCTGATCGTATCGGCAAGGAAGTCGCTCCCGGCCTTGAGCGTGCCGGCTGCCACGTTGACGGTGATCGAGGCGCCGATGGCAAATCCGGCGGGGTTCCAAACGACCACGCCATCCTGTCCGAGCGCGCCGAAGTTCAGCGTCGAATTCGCGCTTATGTTCGTGAACCCGGTTTCGGTGAGCGTCGTTCCATGCGCGGCGGCGATGGTCGAAGTTGCGGAAATGGAGAGCCCGTTGGCCAGGGTTTCGCTCGCGGTCCCAAGCAATTCGCCGGCGAGCAGGGTGACCGAGCCGGCGCCCAGGGCCGCGCCGGCGCCGAAGGCGAGCACGCCGCCCGCAAGCGCGACGCCGCCGAGCGTGTTCGCCTCGTTGAGCGAAACCAGACCCGAATCGACGGTCAACACCCCCGCCATGGTCAGCGAGCCCGCGTTTTCGAGAAGCGCGGCTTGAGACGCGTTGACGGTCACGCTATGCGCCAGATCGGCGCTGGTGATCCTGACAATGTAGGGGCCGACCGCCGAAATGGCGACATCATCCCCTAAGCCCGGTACGACGCCGGTCGACCAGTTCGCCGCGACGCTCCAATCGCCGCTGGCCGCATTCTTCCAATTGATGGCGGTCATGGTTCACTCCCCTCGCGCTGCAAACCGCTTTCCGCACTCGACGCGGAACCGGTGGATCGATCGTTCACAAGCAGACGGAAAAAGACGGGGTTGATTGGCGCCGTCATCGACGGCGCCGAGCTTTCGTCACGCGCCACGGCCGAACGAAAGAGAAACATTGGGAAATGGGAAAGCCCCATAAATCCCTCCCTTCACGATAAAAAACAATAAGTTAGGTTTGAATTATAACGTCGCGCCCGGATGATTAAGTCACCACCCGGATCTGGAAGTAACTACATCTAACCAACGTGCTCGCACTCGTCAACGGGTGTCGCCAACCGCGTCGGGCGAGGGCGGCAAGGGCGTCTAAGGCCGATCCCTGCCGGCCGAGAAGCCGAAGAATTATAACGTAGTGGACGGGATGGTTAAGTCACCACCTCGAACCTGGAAGTCATACCGGATCGCCATGATCGGAACCGATCATCGAGGTCCGCAAGCGCGAATGCGCGGAATCCGATGGGCGCGATGAGTCGCGCCCGTCGAGCTTGTGGTTGGCAATAGGGAGCACTACCGGGGGATAGCGTCGGCGGGAGTTCGCGCCGCCTCCCCATGAGGGGCCCCGACAGTCTCAGGCGAAGGCGGCAGGGGAGTCGGGGGCCGATCCTTTCCGGCCGAAAACCGAAGCGGCAGCCATTGAATCGTCTGCCCGGTTTCGTGGTGCAGGATCCAGGTCTGCCCGGTGGCGGTGTCCAACAGCAGGGTCTCGGGAAAAGTCTGCGATTGGGACGCCGGCGCCGCCACCATCTGATAGCGCCCGACTTGCGGCGCCTGGGCATGGGCGCTGACCGTGGCGACCAAAAGCGTAGCGAGCACCGCACTCGGCTTTTGCATAGAGGAGGTCTCTCCGGCGGCGGCGCCAGCCGCTCCGTTTGCTCTGGGCGGGTGACGCTCTCCTACCCACTTTCCAGCCTGAAGCCAATCCTGGGCGGCAGGGGCGGCCTTGGGGTGCAGTCTACCGAATCCGACGGGGCCGGCGCTCGCGGCGCAGCCGAACCTATCCTGTCCGGATGGCATGCCAGTCGGGCCCGGGATTTGGCCCGGCTGGTCCACCGCCGGTAATCATGTTTCCGTTCATCTCCCAGATCGAGACGTCGCCGCTCGTGTTTTGCAAAAGAAGGTCGGAAAGCCCGTCGCCGTTGTAGTCGCCCGCCCCAATGGCTTTCCAATTTGTCCCGGGGTGGACCTGCCCCGAGGGATTCTTAACTTGTCCACCGCCGATAATCGTGTTTCCGTTCATCTCCCAGATCGAGACGTCGCCGTTCGTGTTTTGAAGAAGAATGTCCGAAAAGCCGTCGCCGTTGAAATCTCCCGCCCCGATGGCTTTCCAACTCGGCCCAGGATTGACGACAACCCCCGCGGGATTTTAACTTGTCCGCCGGTAATCGTGTTTCCGTTCATCTCCCAGATCGAGACTTGCCCGCTGGTGTTTTGAAGAAGGATGTCCGAAAAGCCGTCGCCATTGAAATCTCCGGTCCCAATGGCTTTCCAGCTCGGCCCTGGATTGACGACAACCCCGGCGGGATTTGCAACTGGCCCGCCGCCGATCGGGGTGGTCCCATTCATTTCCCAGACGGCGGATTGACCGTTGTCATTCTGCCACAGGATGTCGGAATAACCATCGCCGTTGAAGTCGCCCGTTCCAATGGCGTGCCAGCTCGGCCCAGAATTTGGGTTCAGCGCTTTCTCGTGGATCCGTTGAGTCCCGTTCATTTCCCAGATAGAGGCGGTGCCGTTCGTGGCCTGCCAGAGGATATCGGCATGCCCATCGCCGTCGAAGTCGCCTGTTCCGATCTCGGTCAACCTCGGCCCGAAAACACCGCCGTCGACAGTTTGACTGCCACCAGGGATGGGCGTGATTCCATCCATTTCCCGAATGCCCGCCTCCATCACGCTGTTTGTGTTCTGCAGCAGGATGTCGGAATAGCCGTCGCCATTAAAGTCGCTGTCGTGCGCGAGATCACTGACGCTGACGCGATACGAGCCTGTAAAATCCTCGAACATAGGTGAGCCGGCATCGATATAGTAGGTTCCGCTCGTCGTCGGCGTGTACTTGATCTCGGAATTCAGGCTATTGCCAGCGTCGTTATTCGAAGCGATCAATTGGCTGGAACTGTCAAACAGCTCCATACTCGGGTCGAGCAGCAATCCGCCCGATCCCGCGGG
The DNA here is from genome assembly GCA_963802615.1 of uncultured Alphaproteobacteria bacterium. GTDB lineage: Bacteria > Pseudomonadota > Alphaproteobacteria > Rhizobiales > Beijerinckiaceae > Roseiarcus. Next base: position 123,260 of record CAWDKC010000034.1, on the reverse strand, counting down.
ATCGCCCTTCAAGTCAATCGTGTAGGGCACCCCCGCAGTCAGTTGGACTTTAAACCAGTCGTGATCGCCGGGAACTTCAAGGGCGCCCTTAGCAGAGCCTCCGACTGGCGCCGTTCCAGTGGTGGTTGTGTCGGCCGAAAAGTCGTCGACGGCAATGGGAGTCAGTTCGATATCAAAATGGCTGTTCATACGCATCTCATGTATTCCGATGTCAGACCAACTCTCGGAAGTACCCGCGGCGAATATTCCTCCTGATAATTGAAGTTCGCTGGCGCCGTTTAACGAAGATAATCCAGTAACAGGCGTGTGTGTAAGATGCGTTATTTCATCATAGCCTTCGTTTTCACTATACGGAAAAACACCCGTGTTTGGGTCTGGCCAGCCTGACAAAATTGTGCTGTTGCTGGCATCGTGAAAATGCGCCCACATCGGGTGTAGACCACCGCCTGTCCCGGACTCTGGGTCATTAAGATCGATCCGAAAACCGCTCCAGTTGACTCCGGTGTTATTTATTATCGTTGGATCGAATAGAGCCTTGAGCTCGGCGTCGGTATCTCCAACTCCATAGGGTGAGTTGATGACACTGATGTAGACGGGCTTAGTATTGGTGAAATTTACGGAGAAGGAAACTTCAGGCTTGTTGAGCGTCGTGTTCGTGGTGACGACAAATTCACTCACCTCGTCTGACGAATCTTGGATTTCCCAAGTCGGCTGACCCAATATATTGGGAATTGTAGTGGTCATGACCATTACTCCTCTTATAATTGCCTTTAAATGCGAGTGAAGCGCGACATGTACTTAAAACATCATCGGAAGTACAATTAGAGGCGCCTCGCCAACGGATGAGTGGTGAACTGGTTCCAGTCTGAATACTTCCGGAGGGGAATGGATGAACCGCGGCGCTTTAGTTAGTGAGAAAGCTTACTTGGAGTGCAGGTTGATCAAGGCTGCTGAAAACAAGAGACGGTCTCGGAGCCGCGGCTGACGATGCGAAAATAGCGTCACCACCGGTCTTCGGGCCTCTCGTCCCGGTCACCGATAAAGCGGGAGCTGATCTCCGAACTATACGTCAAACAGCAATGCAAAGATTGTCAAGCCACAAGTTGGCTTTGGCTACCCATATCACCCACCATTAAATTCACCTCGAGACACCGGCAGCGTCAGGGCGAAGGTGGCAGGCCGGTTTTGTCCGAACTGCGCGATATATTCCACGAAATATAGTGCTTGCCGACCGGCCGTACCGGCGCCTAAACTTTCAGCCAAGTGGTGTCATGAGGCTCGCCGGGCGTCAGTCGGACCGCGGCCTCGGAAGCGCCAACCGCCGACCCACATAGTTAACTTGGTGATAGGTAGAGCTACCTCAGCCTTGCGGCAAGCACTCACGCGAAACCCCAACAGCGTCGGCCGAGGTCGGCGGCGGCGGGGCCGGTCGAGCGGGCAGCCATTCATTCAACTGATCAGCGATGTAGGTTCGAAGTCTGACCCAATGGTCCGCGACAGCCATCGTACAATCGCTGTCGATAGCGAATGAACTTGTCCGGTTTTGGCAGCACATCAAGTGTCCGCTTCTTCCGCTTTTGTGTCTGCCTCGTGGGCGGGGTGGGCGAGCCGGGGGCTTGTCCATGCCGTCCACAGCGTTGCGCCGCTGAGCGGATTTAAGCGGCGCGAAGGGCGTCATCGTTGGTCCTGAGCCTGCCTTTCCGGTCGTAGCGGCCGATGCGGCGGGGTCCGTGAAAGACGGCGCCTGTGTGGAAATGGCCGAGCAGCGAGCCCGCCGTCCGGATCGCGCCTTGCCGAAACTATCCTCCTCGATGTTCATATGAAACGTATCGAGCATGACCTTGACGTTCGGCTTGCCAACCTCGCGGACGAACGCGACGCCCTCTTCGGCGAACCGCGAGAACGCCAAGGCCTGTCGCGCGGCTTCGTCCATCTGCGCTTCGTCTGCGTTGTCACTGAGATCGCGCCCGACCCTGATGTCGCTGCCGACTTGTCCACCCATCTTGACGAAAGGCTCGATGACGATCGCGCCTGAATATCCGATTTCGCGCAGCGTGATTGGCGGTGAGCCGCGAAGCGACAGGGCGCCTGGCTGATCTTCATGCGTTTGGAATGTTGCGCGCGAGAGCTTCCAGCACCGCCATGCGGACGGCGACCCCCATTTCCACCTGTTCGCGAATGAGCGACTGCACGCCGTCGGCGACCACGGTGTCGATCTCGACGCCGCGGTTCATCGGCCCTGGATGCATGACCAGCGCGCCCGGCTTGGCGTAGCTGAGCTTTTTTCATCGAGCCCGAAATAGCGGAAATATTCGCGCGCCGACGGCACGAAGGCGCCGCTCATGCGCTCGCGCTGCAAGCGGAGCATCATGACGATATCGGCGTCCTTGAGGCCTGAGCGCATGTCATGGGCGACTTCGACGCCCATTCGCTCGACGCCTGCCGGCAGGAGCGTCGATGGGCCGACGACCCGCACGTAAGCGCCGAGTTTGCTCAAGAGCAGGATGTTCGAGCGCGCCACACGCGAGTGGAGGATGTCGCCGCAGATCGCGACGGTGAGGCCCTCGATGCGGCCGAGATTACGCCGGATTGTCAGCGCATCGAGCAGCGCCTGAGTCGGGTGCTCATGTGCGCCGTCGCCGGCGTTGACCACCGAGCAATCGACCTTGCGGGCGAGCAGATGCACCGCGCCCGCGTGATGATGCCTCACCACCAGAATGTCTGGCCGCATGGCGTTCAAGGTCAGGGCGGTGTCGATCAGCGTCTCGCCCTTTTTGACGCTCGACGCTCCGACCGCCATGTTCATCACGTCCGCCCCGAGCCGTTTTCCCGCGAGCTCGAACGACGACTGCGTGCGGGTCGACGCCTCGAAGAACAAGTTGATCTGGGTGCGCCCGCGCAAGGTCGCCCGCTTCTTCTCGACCTGCCGCGAGATCGTCACCGCTTCATCGGCGAGATCAAGCAGCGCCACGATCTCCTCTCGCGACAGGTGCTCGACGCCAAGGAGATGGCGCTGGGCGAAGACGGGCGCAGAGGGGGCGATCATCGTTTAAAGGCTCGATTTCCGGGCGCCCATGAGTGAGCCAAAACGCGGGGCGCTTCAATCCCGCTGGACCGCCGCTTTCGAAAAAGCACAGCCATCCGCTCGCGCTCGACCTAGCGGCCATAACCCGCCAATAAGCGCTAATAAACGCGCTTAAACGATCGTAAACGATAGTAAAATTGCTTTCTTTTGCTATCGTTTATTTTTTCAAATCGAGCCTTTTCAATGGGTTACGGCCGATTCAAATAAAAAAGGTAACTACCCAGCCGGAGTGATCAGGGTGAGATGGCGCTGGCCAGGGTTTGGGGCTCTGCGGCGAGGGCTTTGAGGATGTTCAGGCCCTGTTTTCGTGCGGTTGCGATGACGGAGCGGAGGGCTGCGAAAGCCTGAGCGCCCTCGGGGGTGCGGAAGCCGCCGGAGATTTTCATTTTCACCTTCATCATCCGGAGCGCCTGTTCGGCCAGATTGTTGGTGAAGGGAACTTCGAAGTCCACCAGGAAGCGCAGCGCGTCGTCTTTGAATCTGTGCAGGCGAAGCAGCAGATTGTCTCCGGCCCTGCGCTTCGTGCGGCCGCTTTTGGCGCCCCCTTTTTCGAGGCGGGGAAGGCTGCGACGCCAGGCGAGGCCTTGGCGCAGGGCCTCCCAGTAGCGGGCGTGGAAGGCTTCGAGCGCCGCGGGGGAGAGCGCGGTTTTGCCGTTGGCGCGGGCTTCTGCGACCGCCTTGCAGGCGTCGCGGAGACAATCGGTCATGGCCTGCGCCCAGGTCTCCTTGTCGAACTGGATCAGCGCTTTGAGTTCGCGCAAGTGATGGGCGTTGCAGAGCGCATGGACAGGAGGCTGCGCCGCCGTCCCGAGCTTGGCGTAGGATTTAAAGCCGTCGTGGACGACGACGCCCCCTTCGAGGCCTTCGGGCATCGCGCCGCGCCTGGCGCAGGCGCGGTAGAGCGTGAGGGTTTCGGTGGCGACCGTATGCAGCCACTGCGTTTTGCCGCCGATCCGCAGGCCGTCCTGAGCATCGTCGAAGGATCGTCGAGGCAGCGCACGCGCGCGGCGCACACGAGCGCGCCGATCCGCTTCGTGACCGGCGCCAGCGCCCCCGCTTTTCCCCGCGTCCATTCCGCCACGCTCGCCCCGCAAAGGCTTTCCGCGCCAATCAGCTCGGCAAGCGCCTCGGCCGCGCGGGCCTCGGGGATCAGATGCTGCGCGTGGAGATAGACGGCGGCGGCGCGGACCCGCCCGCCATATTGGGCGGGTCTCCCCACTCCTTCGGGAAACGCCGCCCGGGTCGCTCCGCCGCACTCGGCGCAGGCGTAAACCAGGCCCCGATGCTCGGTCACCTCGATCAGCCGCTCTGGCAGATCGAACACCTGGCGCCGCTCGAGGCCTCGCGCCTCGCCAAGGCTGAGGGCCGAGCCGCAATGACGGCAAGCCGCCGCCGCGTGCGTCACGATCCGGTCGGCTTCGGCCCTCTGGCGCAGCGTCTCGCCCTTGTGGCCTTTCTGGCCCCCGCTCGGCCGGCCCGAAGGCTGGCGAAGGCTCAAAGGCTTCTTCCGCAGGCCATCGCTCGATGGCGGCTTCGAACTCGTCGAACTGTCAAGGCCCAGCCGGCGCCGAAGCTCCGCGTTCTCAGCCCGCAACACTTCCAGTTCCTGCTGCAGCGACGCGATCAGCGCTGCGACCTCGGAGGGCAGAATCATCCCCCAACGGAATCACATTCCGACCAACCTGACTCCTGCCAAATCCACACAATCCAAAAATCCCAGCCCACCGTGACAAATCCGACTCACCCCGCTGGGCTGTTACCAAAAAACGTAACTACCCAGCCGGAGTGATCAGGGTGAGATGGCGCTGGCCAGGGTTTGGGGCTCTGCGGCGAGGGCTTTGAGGATGTTCAGGCCCTGTTTTCGTGCGGTTGCGATGACGGAGCGGAGGGCTGCGAAAGCCTGAGCGCCCTCGGGGGTGCGGAAGCCGCCGGAGATTTTCATTTTCACCTTCATCATCCGGAGCGCCTGTTCGGCCAGATTGTTGGTGAAGGGAACTTCGAAGTCCACCAGGAAGCGCAGCGCGTCGTCTTTGAATTTGTGCAGGCGAAGCAGCAGATTGTCTCCGGCCCTGCGCTTCGTGCGGCCGCTTTTGGCGCCCCCTTTTTCGAGGCGGGGAAGGCTGCGATGCCAGGCGAGGCCTTGGCGCAGGGCCTCCCAGTAGCGGGCGTGGAAGGCTTCGAGCGCCGCGGGGGAGAGCGCGGTTTTGCCGTTGGCGCGGGCTTCTGCGACCGCCTTGCAGGCGTCGCGGAGACAATCGGTCATGGCCTGCGCCCAGGTCTCCTTGTCGAACTCGATGAGCGCTTTGAGTTCGCGCAAGTGATGGGCGTTGCAGAGCGCATGGACAGGAGGCTGCGCCGCCGTCCCGAGCTTGGCGTAGGATTTGAAGCCGTCGTGGACGACGACGCCCCCTTCGAGGCCTTCGGGCATCGCGCCGCGCCTGGCGCAGGCGCGGTAGAGCGTGAGGGTTTCGGTGGCGACCGTATGCAGCCACTGCGTTTTGCCGCCGATGCGCAGGCCGTCCTGAGCATCGTCGAAGGATCGTCGAGGCAGCGCACGCGCGCGGCGCACACGAGCGCGCCGATCCGCTTCGTGACCGGCGCCAGCGCCCCCGCTTTTCCCCGCGTCCATTCCGCCACGCTCGCCGCACAAAGGCTTTCCGCGCCAATCAGCTCGGCAAGCGCCTCGGCCGCGCGGGCCTCGGGAATCAAATGCTGCGCGTGGAGATAGACGGCGGCGGCGCGGACCCGCCCGCCATATTGGGCGGGTCTCCCCACTCCTTCGGGAAACGCCGCCCGGGTCGCTCCGCCGCACTCGGCGCAGGCGTAAACCAGGCCCCGATGCTCGGTGACCTCGATCAGCCGCTCCGGCAGATCGAACACCTGGCGCCGCTCGAGGCCTCGCGCCTCGCCAAGGCTGAGGGCCGAGCCGCAATGACGGCAAGCCGCCGCCGCGTGCGTCACGATCCGGTCGGCTTCGGCCCTCTGGCGCAGCGTCTCGCCCTTGTGGCCTTTCTGGCCCCCGCTCGGCCGGCCCGAAGGCTGGCGAAGGCTCAAAGGCTTCTTCCGCAGGCCATCGCTCGATGGCGGCTTCGAACTCGTCGAACTGTCAAGGCCCAGCCGGCGCCGAAGCTCCGCGTTCTCAGCCCGCAACACTTCCAGTTCCTGCTGCAGCGACGCGATCAGGGCTGCGACCTCGGAGGGCAGAATCATCCCCCAACGGAATCACATTCGACCAACCTGACTCCTGCCAAATCCACACAATCCAAAAATCCCAGCCCACCGTGACAAATCCGACTAACCCCGCTGGGCTGTTACATTTTTTATTTGAATTGGCTGTAACCCATTGAAAAGTCTCGATTCGAAAAAATAAACGCTAGTAAACGCTAGCATTTTTACTAGCGTTTACTAGCGTTTACTGGCGTTTATTTGGCGCCGGCGCCGCCGCGCGTCAGAGCTTCGCTGTCGGATGCAGCGGCACGGTGGCGACGAATGAGGAGCCCTGGCCCACGCGGCTCGTGATGGTGAGCCTGCCGCGATGGCGGGTCAGGATATGCTTGACGATGGCGAGGCCGAGGCCGGTGCCGTTCTTGGCCCGGCTCTGGGTCGGGTCGACCCGATAGAAGCGCTCGGTCAGCCGCGGCAGGTGCTCAGGCGCGATGCCATGTCCGTAGTCCCGCACGGTCAAGGCGCCCTCCTTTTCCGTCGTCGAGACCGCGACGTCGACCACGCCGGCGGCGTCGGAATTGACGCGGGCGCCATATTTGATCGCGTTCTCGATCAGGTTCTCGGCGACGCGCAGGAGTTCGTCGCGGTCGCCGGCCACGAGCACCGGCTCATCGGCGCTGAGACGGATGTCGAGGCCGAGATCCTTGGCCATCGGCGTCAGCGCATCGACGACGCTGCGGGTCGTCTGCGTGAGGTCAACGACGGTTTCGGGCCTGAGGTGCTGCTTCTGCTCGATGCGCGAGAGCGACAGCAGGTCTTCGATCAGCCGGGCCATGCGACGCCCCTGTTCGCGCATGATGGCGAGGAACCGGTCGCGCGCCTTGGCGTCATCGTGCGCCGAGCCTTGCAAGGTCTCGATGAAGCCGAGCAGCGAGGCGAGCGGGGTGCGCAGCTCGTGACTGGCGTTGGCGATGAAGTCGACGCGCAGACGCTCGACGCGCCGGCCTTCGGTCTGATCGCGCAGGGTGATGAGCGTCGCCACGACTTCCCCGTCGGCCGTCGCGAGCGGGGCGACAGTGACGTCGAACAGCCGTTCGACCGGCACGCGCTCGCTCCACTGCACCGTCTCGGCTTCGCCGCTCGCCATCACCCTGCGGCGCGCGTCGATGACGTCGGGCGCGCGCAGGCCCAGCACGAACGGATCGCCGACCCTGAGCCCCGGCAACAGATCGAGCGCCGGCTGGTTGGCGGCCGCCGCGCGCTCGTCCGCGCTCACGATCATCGCAGGCTCCGGCAAGGCGCCGATCAGCTGCGCCGCGAACGGCGATCCCACGAGGTCGGCGAGTTTTTGCGCGTCGAGCCGGCTCATCGCTTAGCCGCTAGTCGTCCGACGCGGACGCTATCGCTTCGCGCAACGAACGCCAGCGGCGCACCGCCTCGACCCCGCCCAGCATCGCCATGGCGGCGATGAAAGGGACGGCGTAATAGACGCCACGGAACAGCAGAAGCGAGGCCAGCACGGCGTCCTGGGAGGAGCCGCCGACGCCCTGAAGGATCGTCGCCTCGAACACCCCAATGCCGCCAGGGGCATGGCTGGCGATGCCGAGTACGGCGGCGAACGAGTAAAGCGTCGCGAAAGCGGGGAAACCCAACCTGTGATCCTGCGGCAGCAGAACATACAGAGCCGCCGCCGCCGAGCAGATGTCGATGACGCCGAGCGCCATTTGCCCCAGGGTCAGCCGTAGGCCTGGAAGCTTGAAGGCGCCGACAACCGCCGTGCCCCGCCAGCGCATGCGGGTGATCCAGACAAGATAGGCGATCAGCGCGCCGATGACGCCGAAGCCGATCAGGCGATTGGCGAGCGGATGGAAATGATCGATGTCGGCGATCGGATCGGACGCCGAAAGGAACCCGGATCCGACCACCAGCGCCAGGCCGAGCCAAAACGTGATCCCCGCCACGATTGTGAGACTCGCGATCTTGCCGGCGGACAGTCCCGCCGGTCCGTAGATCCAGTAACGGACCGCGCCCCCGGTCACCAACGGAAACCCGAGCGTGAACGAAAAGGCATAGCTGGTGAAGGACGCCAGCGCCGCCAGCCGATAGGGAATCTTGACGCCCAAATGGCGCAGCGCCAGTCCGTCATAGCCGGTCAGCGCGAGGTAGCTCAACGCGGCGAAAGCGAAGGAGAGCATGAACTGATCGCCGCTCGTCGAAGCAATCGCCGCCTTGACCTTGCTCGGGTCGATGCGGACGAGCATGCGCAGAAAGATGGCGAGCGCGCCGGCAATGATGATGACGCTGGCCGCGATGCCCAGCCGTCGAAGCAGAGAGCGCCGACGGTTGATGGCGTCGATCAGGCGATCGACGAATGTCGGCGGCTTCGGCGGCGGCGCTTCGACCGGCGCCCAGTTCAAAGCCGGGCGTCGTTTCTCGGCCTGCGCCATACCACCTTCCCGTTGGAGCCGCCGCCTATAGGGCCATGCCGCTTAAGGCGCAAGCAAGGCCGCGAACGCTGTCAACCGACCGCGACCCGTTGCTTCGTCTTCCAGGAGCGGTACGCTGCGTCCGCGAGCACGAGCGCCTTGAGGCCGTCTTCACCGTCCGGGTGAGGCTTGTCGCCGGCCTTCACAGCGCTGATGAACGCATCAAGCTCGTTGCGATAAGCGGCCTCGTAGCGCTCGAGGAAGAAGTTGAGCGCCTTGTCGCTGGTGAACCCGTGCGCGCCGGCAAACTCGACCGTCGTCTCGCGCACATTGGCCGCGTGCACCATGCCGTTCACGCCATGCGCCTCGACCCGCTGATCATAGCCATAAACCGCGCGCCGCGAATTGGAGATCTGCGCCACCTTGCCGGACGCCGTCTCCATGATGACGACGGCGGTGTCGATGTCGCCGGCCTCGCCGATCGCCGTGTCGACCAGCGCCGATCCCATCGCGCTGACCGCCACCGGCTCCTCGCCGAGAACGAACCGAGCCAGGTCGAAGTCATGGATCATCATGTCGCGGAACAGCCCGCCGGACCGCTCAATATAAGAGATGGGCGGCGGCCCGGGGTCGCGCGAGGTGATGGCGACGATTTCGAGAGCGCCGATCGCGCCCTCGGCGACGCGCTTGCGCAAAGCGGAGAAATTGGGATCGAAGCGGCGATTGAAGCCGACCATGAGCGTCGCGCCGGTTTGCTTGACGACTTCAAGGCAGACGCGGACCCGGTCGACGTCGAGGTGGATCGGCTTCTCGCAGAAGATCGCCTTCTTGGCCCGCGCGGCGCGCTCGATGAGATCGGCGTGGGTGTCGGTTGGCGAGCAGATGGCGACCGCGTCGACGTCCTTGGAGGCGAGGATCGCGTCGATGTCGGCGACTTTGCCGCCCGTCGCCTTGGCCAAAGCGGCGGCAGCCGCGGGGTCGGCGTCAGCGACGAAGGCCACCCGGCTGTCGGAGCGCGCCGCGATATTGCCGCCATGGATCTTGCCGATCCGACCCGCGCCGATAATTCCGAATTTCATGCGCTCCTCCTCCGACGCGCCAATCCGTCCGCAGCGCGCCCATGAAAAGAATATACGTTCCATATTGACTTAGGAATAGAATTTTTGTTTCATTCTGCCCAGAATGAGGCAATTGTCGTTCCGCCGCTCGCAGTGGCGGGAAGGCTTTAGGAGAAAACGCCCATGGCCAAGACCACCGCGCCCCAGGCCGGCGCGGCCGCTCGCCCCGCCTACCAAGGACCGGCTAATCTGAACGGCAAGGTCGCCATCGTCACCGGGGGCACGCAGGGTTTGGGCGAGGCGATTGCGCGTCTGTTCGGGGCGCGCGGCGCGGCGGCCATCGTCATCTGCGGCCGCAACGCAGAAAGAGGCGAGCGAGTCGCAAGCGAAATTTCGGCGGCCGGGTGTCCGACCGTCTTCGTTCAGGCGGATCTCACGAAGGTCGCCGACTGCCGCAAGGTCGTCGCCAAGGCGGACGAGCGCTTTGGCCGCGTCGATGCGCTGGTCAACGCCGCCGCGCTGACCGATCGCGGCAATATTTTCGACACCACCGAGGAGCGCTACAACGAGATCTTCGACGCGAACGTGCGCGGGCCGTTCTTCCTCATTCAGGAGAGCGTGCGCATCATGCGCCGGGAGACAATCGCAGGCTCGATCGTCAACATCCAGTCGATGTCGGCCCACGGCGGCCAGCCGTTCAACATCGCTTATTGCGCCTCCAAGGGCGCGCTCGCCACATTGACCCGCAATGTCGCCAATTCGCTGCTCAAATTCCGCATCCGCGTGAATGGACTGAACATCGGCTGGATGTCGACGCCAGGCGAGGACCATATCCAGAAAACCTACCACGGCGCCAAGGACGGCTGGCTCGAGGAGGTCGTCAAGGCAAAGCCCTTTGGTCGTTTGCTCGATCCGAAGGAAGTAGCGCGCGCTTGCGCTTATCTCTGCTCCGACGAATCCGGGTTGATGACGGGATCGAACATCGATTTTGACCAGAACGTGCTCGGCGCCAGCGACCCGCCGATCGAGCCTTGAGTCGGAGCAGCGCTTGGCCTCCGATCCCCGCCTGGACGTCATCACCATCGGCCGCTCGTCGGTCGACCTCTATGGCGCGCAGGTCGGCGGCCGTCTGGAGGATATGGCGACCTTCTCCAAGGCGGTCGGCGGTTGTCCGACGAACATCGCCATCGGCACGGCGCGCTTGGGCCTGAAGAGCGGCCTCATCACCCGTGTTGGCGACGAGCACATGGGCCGTTTCATTCGCGAGCAATGCGCGCGCGAAGGCGTCGACGTCGAGGGTGTTCGGACCGATCCGGTCCGCCTTACCGCGCTCGTGCTGCTCGGCATCCGCGACGAAAAGACCTTCCCGCTCATCTTCTATCGCGAGAATTGCGCCGACAGCGCGCTCGACGAAGGCGACATCGATCCTCGCTACATCGAGAGCGCCAAAGCAGTGCTGGTGAGCGGTACGCATTTCGCGCGCGCCAACACGGCCGCCGCGCAGCGGAAGGCGATGCGGATCGCGCGCGCCTCGGAACGCAAAGTCGTGTTCGACATCGATTACCGCCCGAACCTGTGGGGGCTCGCCGGCCATGGCGCGGGCGAGGAGCGCTACATCAAATCGGGCGAGGTCACGAAGAGCCTGAGCGACATCCTGCCGCAATGCGATCTCATCGTCGGCACCGAAGAGGAGATGATGATCGCGGGCGGCGCCGACGACCCGCTCGCCGCGCTGAAAGCCGTACGCGCCGCAAGCCAGGCGACGCTGGTGCTCAAACGCGGCCCGATGGGCTGCGTTGTCTTTCCCGACGCCATTCCCGAATTCGCTCGAGCACGGCGTCAAGGGACCGGGCTTTCCGGTCGAAGTCTATAACGTGCTCGGCGCCGGCGACGCCTTCATGTCCGGCTTTCTGCGTGGCTGGCTCCGCGACGAGCCGCTCGAGACCTGCTGCGCTTACGCCAACGCCAACGGCGCTTTCGCCGTCTCGCGGCTCTTGTGCTCGGCCGAATATCCGACCTGGGCCGAGCTTAGCCGCTTCCTCAAGCACGGCTCGCCTCATCGGGCGCTGCGCCGCGACGAGGCGCTCAACCACATTCACTGGGCGACAACGCGCCGGACCCAACCGCCCACGATCATGGCGCTGGCGATCGACCATCGCGCGCAACTCGAGAAGATCGCCGACGCCGCGGGGAGCCCTCGCGAGCGGATCAGCGACTTCAAGCTGCTCGCGGTCGAGGCCGCCGCCAAGGTTGCGCGCCGGTCGCCCCGGCTATGGCATGCTGCTCGACGGCAAGTATGGCCGTGAGGCGCTGTTTCGCGCGGTCGATCACAATTTCTGGATCGGCCGGCCGGTCGAGGAGCCTGGTTCGCGTCCGCTTGAGTTCGAATCCGGCGGCTCGCTCGCGGCCAAGCTCGTGGAATGGCCGGTCGCGCATACGATCAAGTGCCTGTGCTTCTATCACCCTGACGATCCGCCAGAGATGAAGGCGCGGCAGGAGCGCGAGCTGTTACGCTTGCACGACGCTGCGCGCCGGCTCGAGCGCGAATTGTTGATTGAGATCATTGCCAGCAAGACCGGGCCGGTCGACGACCGCACGGTCGCGCGCGTTATCGAGCGGCTTTATGAGATTGGAATTCAGCCGGACTGGTGGAAGCTGGAAGGCCAGGCGAGCGAAGCGGCCTGGGACAACATCGCTCGTGTCATTGAGACCGGCGATCCTCTATGCCGTGGCGTGTTGCTGCTTGGGCTTGAGGCGCCGGAAAAGGATCTGGCGCAAGCCTTCAAGCTGGCGCACAATTGTCGCGTCGTTAAGGGCTTTGCGGTCGGCCGGACGATCTTCGCCGAGCCGGCGGTCGAGTGGTTCGCTGGCCGCATCGACGATCGCGATGCGGTCGAGCGCATGGCCGCCGCGTTTGCGCGTTTGGGCGATCTCTGGCGCCAAGGTTTGCCGATGACGCGCGATGCGGAGATTGAAACGCCGCCGGCCCAGAAACATTGATCGAAGCGGGGAAGCGCCATGACAACGATTCGATTGACAGCCGCCCAAGCGATGGTCCGCTTCCTGAGCGCCCAGCGGGTCGAGATCGACGGGCGCAGGCAGCGCCTCTTCGAGGGCGTGTTCGCGATCTTCGGCCATGGCAATGTGGCTGGGATGGGCGAGGCGCTGTTCGCCTCGCGCGATTCTCTCCCGACCTATCGCGCCCACAACGAGCAGGCGATGGCGCACGCTGCGATCGCCTTCGCCAAGTCTTCACGGCGCAAGAGGATGATGGCCTGCACCACGTCGATCGGCCCGGGCGCGACCAACATGGTCACCGCCGCCGCAGTCGCGCATGTCAATCGGCTGCCGCGTGCTCCTGATACCCGGCGATGTTTTCGCCAACCGCCGGCCCGATCCGGTTCTGCAGCAGGTCGAGTGCTTCGGGGACGGGACCATAAGCGCCAACGATTGCTTCCGCCCGGTGTCTCGCTATTTCGACCGCATCATCCGTCCCGAGCAGATCGTGCCCGCGCTCAACCGCGCAATCTCCGTTCTGACCGATCCGGCCGAGTGCGGGCCGGTGACGCTCGCCTTCTGCCAGGACGTGCAGACCGAGGCCTATGACTATCCGGCGAGCTTTTTCGACGAGCGTGTCCATCGCCTGCGCCGCATCGGGCCCGACCCGCGCGAGATCGAGGAAGCCGCGGCGCTCCTGAAGACCGCGAAGAGGCCGTTCGTGGTCTGCGGCGGCGGCGTGCTTTATTCGGACGCCGAACGCGAGCTTATCGACTTTTGCGCCAAGCATGGAATCCCGGTCGGCGAAACGCAGGCCGGCAAGTCGGCGACGCCCGTCGATCATCCCCTCGCCATGGGCGCCGTCGGCGTCACCGGAACGGGAGCGGCCAACGCGCTCGCGGCGCAGGCCGACGTCGTGCTTGGCGTCGGGACCCGGTTCGCCGATTTCACCACCGGCTCCTGGGCCTTGTTCACGAACCCCGACCGGCGATTGATCAGCGTCAATGCGCAGCCCTTCGACGCAGCCAAGCATCATGCGCTCTCCGTCGTCGGCGACGCGCACACGGCGCTTGCGGCGCTCGATTTCGGGCTCGGCGCCTGGAAGGCCCCGCGCACATGGAGCGACGAAGCCGCGAAGGCGAAAACCGAATGGGAGACGACCGCCGCCCGCTATACCGCGCCGACCAACGCCTCCGCGCCGACCGACGCTGAAGTGCTGGGCGCGCTCATGCGCGCGGGCGAAAAGAGCGACGTCGTCGTCTGCGCTTCTGGCGGACTGCCGGGCGAACTGCACAAGCTGTGGCGCGCGGGCGCTCCGCTCGGCTACCACCTCGAATACGGCTATTCCTGCATGGGCTACGAGATCGCCGGCGGAATCGGAGTCAAGATGGCGCTGCCGGACCGGGAAGTGATCGTGGTCCTCGGCGACGGTTCGTATCTGATGATGAATTCCGAGATCGCGACTTCGGTGATGCTGGGGCAGAAACTCATCATCGTGGTCAACGACAATCGCGGCTTTGGCTGCATCAACCGCCTGCAACAGGCGACTGGGGGCGCGCCGTTCAACAACCTTCTGCGTGACGCGCGGCATGAGGCGATGCCGGAGGTCGATTTCGTCGCCCACGCGCGCGCTCTTGGGGCGGAATCCGTGAAGGTCAAATCAATCGCGGACCTTGAGACGGCGTTCAGAAAAGCGCGCGCTGCAAAATCGACCCAGGTCATTGTCATCGACACCGATCCTATGGGATCGACGGACGCGGGCGGCTTCTGGTGGGACGTCGCCGTGCCGGAGGTCTCCGAGCGCAAGGAGGTCGACGCCGCGCGCCGCGGCTATGAGGAGGCCAGGACGTTGCAGCGGGTTGGAGACTGAAATGAGCATTCGTATCGGCGCCAATCCGATCGGCTGGACGAATGACGACCTGCAGGAAGTGGGTGGCGACACGCCGCCGGAAACCTGCCTTGCCGAGGCGAAGCAAGCCGGTGTGGTCGGCATGGAGAAGGGCCACAAGCTGCCGAGCGATGGCGCGGCCCTGAAGGACAAGCTTGCGGAGTTTGGGCTTAGCTTCGTCGGCGGCTGGTATTCGACCGAATTGCTCAAGCGCTCCGCGCGTGAGGAGTTCAAGGCGGCGAAATCGCATATCGCCATGACCAAAGGCGCTGGGAGCGATATCGTCATTGTGGCCGAGACGTCGAACGCCGTCCACGGCGACCGCTCCAAGCCTCTGTCCGAGCGGCCCCGTCTGCATAAAAGTGACTGGGCCGGATATGGCGCCAAGATGACCGAGTTCGCCGAGCGACTGGCCGACGAGGGGCTCAAGCTTTGCTATCATCATCATATGGGCACGATCATCCAGTCGGAACGCGACATCGACGCGCTTATGGCCCACACCAAGCCCGCAGTGCATTTGCTGCTCGACACCGGGCATGCGCGCTGGGGCGGCTCCGATCCGGCCGCGCTGGCGCGCGCCTATCGCTCGCGTATCGGCCACGTGCACTGCAAGGATGTGCGCGAGGCGACAATGCGCGAATCCAACGCCGGCGATTGGAGCTTTCTCGATTTCGATCCTAGGCCAGGGCAAGGAACTCGGCGTCTATACCGTCCCGGGCGACGGCGCGATCGACTATGTCTCGGTGTTCGATGAGCTTAAGGGGTATTCCGGCTGGGTCGTCCTCGAAGCCGAGCAGGACCCGAAGAAAGCCCCCGCCTTGCCATACGCCGAGCGGGGCGTCGCCCATATCCGCGCCGCGATGAAGGAAGCTGGATTGGCGTAAGGGCCAGAAAAACCATTTGGAGCACCTCATGGGGCAATCGAAGCTGCTTGTGCATCCGGCTCACGCCCCCGACGGCGTCGGCCATCGCATCACCCCGGCCAGCGCGGGATGGCGTTATGTGGGCTTTGAGACAAGAACACTAAAACAAAGCGCGAAGTCCACGCTCGACACCGGCGACGACGAGGTCTGCGTTGTGATCCTCTCGGGCAAAGCGCGCTTGACCGCGGACGGCTTCGATTCCGGGATCATTGGCGAGCGCGCGAGTGTGTTCGAGGGATTGCCCTGGTCGGTCTACCTGCCCCCGCATTCCACCGCGACCATCGAGGCGGCGTCGGATTGCCAAGTGGCTTTGTGCTCGGCGCCCGCGAGCGGCAAGTTCAAATCGCGCGTGATCAACCCGGGCGATGTCGGCGCGCTCACCCGCGGGTCGGGCTCGAACGCGCGTCACATCCGCAACGTTCTGCCCGAGAACGCCGAGGCCGAGAGCGTGCTGGTGGTCGAAGTCATCACGCCTGGCGGCCACTGGTCCAGTTATCCGCCGCACAAACACGACCGAGACGACCTGCCGTACGAATCCTATCTTGAGGAAACCTACTATCACCGCCTGAAGCCCGCGCAGGGCTTCGCTTTCCAGCGCATTTACACCGACGACCGTTCGCTCGACGAAACGCTGACGGTGACCGACGGCGACGTCGTGCTGGTGCCGAAAGGCTATCATCCGGTCGCCGCCCCCCATGGCTATGATCTCTATCATCTCAACGTCATGGCCGGGCCGAAGCGCGTCTGGCGCTTTCACAACGATCCCGCCCACGAGTGGCTGATGGCGCAGCCTCCGGCCTGACGCCCGCGTTGACAAGCTAAAGATCGCAGTCATGTAGACGCGGTCGGCGACCGCGTCAGCCGCGTTCGACGAGCGCGGCTACAATTCGCCCGCGCCGAAGGAGACGTGAGTTTGAGCGAAGCATATCACCCCAACGACGCGAAGCGCCGGCGCGTGCTCGTCGTCGGCCTCGGCACGATGGGCATGAGCCACGCGCGCGCCTACCAGGCGATCGACGGCTTCGAACTCGTGGGCTTATGCACTCGCAACGCATCGGCGCGCGGCGATCTGGACAAGGAGTTCCCTGGCGTGCCGCGTTACGAAGGCCTGACTGAAGCCCTCGCCGCGCTCAAGCCAGACGCCGTCGCGATCTGCGCTTATACCGAGCAGCACGCGCCGATGGCGCTCGAAGCGCTCGCGGCGGGCGCGCATGTGTTCTGCTAAAAGCGCTCGCCGACACGCTCGATTAGAAGTTAAAATGTTAGATATTTGCGGATTAAAGTTTTTTGTACCCGCTGCGGACAATTATAGCGCCAGTTCAGAGCGCTTATCAACACGTTTCCACGATCTGATACACATAAATTCGTGATCAGCCAGACACATATTATCTGCTGCGCCTCCTCACTGCAACATCCATGTGACGGCTTGTCTGGGAACGATGCTCGCGGATTCCCCAACGCGCGGCGCAGACCAATCGCGGACCTTGTCCGCTCCTCGTCGTTTGACGAATCAGGCCGGACTACGGTCGAATCTTGACGATCTGTTTAAACGTCACGTGTCTTCGCCCGGGCCGGCTCTCTGGCCACCGACCGGCAGCGACGGTCGCCGATTGGGGGTCGGAAGTTCGCGGAAATTCAAATAAGGCATTGATCAAATTACGGAATTAGTGCGTCAGGTTTGGAGCGAAATCGAGTGACAATTATGCAACATGGTCCGGGAAACGGTGTTTGAAACCCGGTTTATGAAGAAAATTTATTGTGTCCAAATTTAGAGAAGCTATGGTGTCTCAGGTGAGCGGGGAGTTTCCCGATCGCGGAGGGTCGGCGGCCTTTGCTAGGGCAAGGGTCACGGTCAGGAAGTCAAACGGGGACGAGGGGGCTAACTGCCTTCGGTGAATTCGGTTCCTAAGCGGGCCGCGGAAATCGAAGGTGAGAAGAGAACCGACGCCCAAATATGCAACTGGAGGTCAATAAATGACGCTCATCAAGAGCCTTCTGCTCGGTTCCGCGGCCGGCATCGTCGCCGTCGCCACCGCTCAGGCGGCCGATCTTCCGACCAGGAAGGCGGCGCCTGTCGAATATGTTCGAGTTTGTAATGTCGGCGGCATCACGGGTTGGACGCTGCCGGGCTCCGACACCTGCGTGAAGTTCAGCGGTTACATCACGGCGCAGTTCGAGGGCGGCAACCTGCAGACCGCAGTACAATCTGGCGGCGCAGCACTTGCGATCGTCGAAGGGATCACCGGCGTTGCCCCGCTGCCCGATCGTCGGGACGGCCCCCTCGCGGCTTTCCACCCAGCGCGTGCTCGTCGCCGCTAGCGAAGCTCAAGGGAATACAACTTTCCATCGTGACATGACCGGCTGGACAACCCGCGCCAACTTCGGGTTCGACATGGCCTCCAACACCGCCTACGGGCCTTTGATCGGCCACTTCGACCTCAACTCGGAAACGGGCAGCGGCTTCGACAACACCGGCACCGCGACCTATCTCAACACCGGCTACCTGACCTGGGCCGGGATCACCGCCGGTAAGGCGCAGTCGTTCTATTCGTTCGTCGGCGGCGGCACCAACTGGGCGAACTTCGCCTCCGCCCGACCGCAAGGGCTTCAACGAGCCTAACCTGCTGGCCTACACCGCCTCGTTTGGCGGCGGGTTCTCGGCGACGATCTCGGCCGAGAGCCCTGGCTCGGTCGGGAGCTCCGGCGGCGGCACCCGGATGACGGCGCCGCCGGCTCCAACCCTGGAAACATCACCTTTGGCGGCCAGCGCTGGCCCGACATCGTCGGCGCCTTGCACTTCAAGCAGGGCTGGGGCGAGGCTCAGCTTTCAGGCGTGATCCACGACGTCAATGTGACTTCGAACGCTGTCACCGACGGCGCCGCCGTGGTGCCGGTTGCGGCACTCGCGGCGGTCGGCTGGTCAACTTGCGACAGCCAGGCAAACCAAGGTCGGCTGGGGCATCGACGCCGGCGTGAAGTTCAACCTGTCGGGCTGGGGCGGAATGTTCGGCGCCGGCGACGACATCCTCGTCACCGGCGTCCTACACTCAGAACGCGGCTCTGGTACTCTGGGCTGCCGGACATGATGTGGGGCGAGAATGGCCAGGTGAACGGCAACGGCCAGCCGATGTATCTCGCCGACGCGTGCTTCAACCCGCTGACCAACCAGTGGTCGAGCCCGACGGCGTGGTCGATCTCGGCGCCTGCTTGAGCACCATTGGACGCCGACCTTCTACACCAATCTCGAAGGGTCGATACGGCCAGATCAAGTGGAGCAATATGGGCGGCGGCTGCAATTTCTACGGCTTTGGCTGCGGCGTCGCTCAGGCGATCCAAGGCGGCGCTTTCGCCGTCGGCGACGACCTGGCTGGTCGGCGCCGACCTCGGCTGGAACCCGGTCACCAACCTCAACTTCGACCTCGAGTTGATGTATCAGGGGACGAATCAGGAGAAGCCGAGCGGGCTTCCTCGGCACCGTCTACAACCTCGGCGGTGTCGGCGGCGCGGTCTTCGTGCCTGGCGATTGGCACGGCAACTCGGACGGCTTCGCGGGCCGCCTTCGCATCACGCGCTACTTCTGATCGTATTCCGATCAGTTGAAACGAACAGCCCCGGAGCGAAAGCTCCGGGGTTTTTGTTTGGGCTCGGTGTCCGGGCCGGATCCCGAACGCGCTCAAGATTAGTGCTTGCGCGCGCGCCGATCGCGGCGGATGATTGCTCGCAGCCCGCCTTTTGTCGGGAAACCGGCGGACGCAGGCAGGCAACCCGCCGAAACGGGCTCATTCATTCACGTCGATCCGTCCTGGAACCGCACCGGCGTCGCCACGACAGATCGGCGCGGCGGGCAGCGGATCGGGTCGGTTTCCGGCGATGATGCGGCAGTACGAATTGGTGGAGCGGGTTCGCCGCTACAATCCTCGAGCTGACGAGGATTTGCTGAATCGCGCCTACGTGTTCGCGATGAAGGCGCATGGTAGCCAGAAGCGCGCTTCCGGGGATCCCTATTTCTCTCATCCGCTCGAAGTGGCGGCCATTCTGACCGAGCTTAAGGTGGACGACGCCACCATTGCGGCGGCGATGTTGCACGACACAATCGAAGACACGACGGTCACTCGCGAGGAGGTCGACAAGGCGTTCGGTGAGGAGATTGGGGGCTTGGTCGACGGCCTGACCAAGCTCGGCAGGCTCGACTTCGTCACCAAGCACGCCGAGCAGGCGGAGAATTTCCGCAAGCTTCTGCTCGCCATCGCCGACGACGCCCGTGTGCTCCTGGTCAAACTCGCCGATCGCTTGCACAACATGCGCACCCTCCAGTTCATGCCGGAGGACAAGCGCGCCCGCATCGCCGAGGACACGCTCGATATCTATGCGCCGCTTGCCGGCCGCATGGGCATGCAAAGCATGCGCAATGAGCTCGAAGACCTCGCCTTCCGCTGCCTGATGCCGGACGCCTATAAGCTCATCTTGGCGCGTCTTGAGGCTATGAAGACCAAGAATGGCGCGATCATCGCGCGTATCGCCGCGGAGCTCACCGACCAATTCGCCCGCCGCGGCATCAAGGTCGAGGTGAAGGGCCGCCAGAAGCAGCCCTATTCCATCTGGCGCAAGATGGAGCGCCGCTCAATCGCCTTCGAGCAATTGTCCGATATCTACGGCTTTCGCATTCTCGTCGACACGGTCGCCGACTGTTACGCTGCGGTCGGCGTCGCGCATACGACCTGGCCGAGCGTTCCAGGGCGCTTCAAGGACTATATCTCGACGCCGAAGCAGAACGACTATCGTTCGATCCACACCACGGTGATCGGGCCCGGGAGCCAGCGGGTCGAACTGCAGATTCGCACGCATGAGATGCACGAAGTGGCCGAATACGGCATCGCCGCACACGCCGTCTATAAGGATTTGGGGCTCACCGCCGACGCGCCGGCGGTGAGCGAGAGCCGCGCCTACCGGGGTTTGCGGCAGACGATCGAGGCGCTCGCGAGCGACGACCCGGAAGAGTTCCGCGATCACACCAAGCTCGAGCTGTTCCACGACCAGGTGTTCTGCTTCACCCCCAAGGGGCGCCTCATCGCCCTGCCGCGCGGCGCAACGGCGATCGACTTCGCCTACGCGGTCCATACCGACGTCGGCAATTCGGCGGTCGGGTGCAAAATCAATGGCCGCATCGCACCGCTCATCTCCGAATTGCACAACGGCGACGAAGTGCTGATCTCCCGCGCCGAGGGCGGCGCGCCGCCGGCGGCGTGGGACAGCGTGGTGGTGACGGGGCGGGCGCGGGCCGCCATTCGCCGAGCGACCCGGGAGGCGGCGAAGGCGCAATTCGGCGGACTCGGGCGCCAGATCGTCGAGCGCGCGTTCGAGCGCGCGGGCAAGAAGTTCACGGAAGCGAAACTGAAGGGCGCGCTGTCGCGTCTGGCGCGCGCCTCGACCGACGACGTATTCATCGGCGTGGGGCGCGGCGAGATTTTCTCCACCGACGTCGTGCGCGCCGTGTTTCCGAACTTCAAGGACGAGCGCAGGCCCGGCCCGGCCGTTCCCCAGAACGAGAGCGGCTGGTTCGGCTTGCCGAAAGCGGCCGATCTCGTGTTTCGCGTGCCGGGCGAATTGGACGCGGGCGGCGCGCTGCCGCTGCGCGGCATCGACCTTGATACGCCGGTGAGGTTCGCGCCAAAGGGTGGAGCGGTGCCGGGCGAGCGCATCGTCGGCGTTCGCGAGAAGGACGGCATCGTCATCTACCCGATCCATTCGCCAGCGTTGGTCGAATTTGACGATCGGCCGGAGCTGTGGCTCGACGTGCGCTGGGACCTGGAGAACACGCCGGCGGCGCTCTATTCAACCCAGATCATGGTTACGCTCTTGAACGAGCCCGGCGCGCTCGGCGTGATCGCCACGACCATCGGGGAATATGGCGCCAATATCGACTCCGTCGCCACCTCGCCCAGCGGCGCCGACTTCCGGCGCTTCGTCATCGATCTTCAGGTGCGCGACATCCAGCACCTGAACGCGGTCCTGTCGCAGCTTCGCGACAAGAGCGTGGTCCACAACGTCGAACGACTGAGCGCATAGCGGATCAATGCCGCTCTATTTCGCCTATGGCTCCAATATGAACGTCGAAGCCATGGCTCGCCGCTGCCCGCGCTCGAAGGCGCTTGGGCTGGCGCGGCTCGAGCGGCACCGGCTGGCGGTGATGCGCGAGGGTTGGCTGACCGCGGTTCGCGATCCCATCTCCGCCGTGCACGGCGTGCTTTGGAGCCTGGCGCTCTCCGACATCGCCGCGCTCGACCGCCATGAGAACCTGTCCCAGGGCCTCTACGTCAAGCTGACGCAAGCGGTCATCGCCGAGCGAGGGCCGAAACAGGCGATTGTCTATTTCGGCGCCAATTCCGGGCCTGGCGTCGCGCGTCCTGCTTACATCGCGGACGTCCTGGCCGCGGCGCGGTCATGGCCGCTTCCAGCGGAGGGTGTCGGGGCGCTGGAAAGAC
Organism: uncultured Alphaproteobacteria bacterium; assembly: GCA_963802615.1. Classification (GTDB taxonomy): domain Bacteria; phylum Pseudomonadota; class Alphaproteobacteria; order Rhizobiales; family Beijerinckiaceae; genus Roseiarcus. The sequence goes on along the minus strand of CAWDKC010000034.1, from coordinate 101,236 downwards.
TGGCGAGGCGAGCCTGACAAATGGCGCCGGCCAACAAGGGGATGTTCCGAAACTTCGGCTTGGGGCGGATAGCGGCCAACGCACAGGTGCACCGCAAAGGTCCAGTCTCGACGTGAAGGGCGGTTCAACGGTGGTGAATTGCAACGGCTACCGAAGAGTTTTCCCGCTCAGTGAGAAAGCCTCGGACCTTTGCTCATTCGTCCATCGGTGCGGAATCGGACCCAAGACGGGCGTGCAAAAGGCGACCCCTAGTCCCTACTCGCTGGAGAGGCCTTCACGCCGACGCATCGGCCGGTTCAGCGTCGCGCGTTGGCGATCCAGCCGGCGAAGTAGCCCAGGTTGTTGCCGGCAACTCCGCCAGGAGCTGATGCAACGTCTTCCTGGGGTGCCCGGGAGCGCTGATTACAATGTCTCGGGTCCTCAGGATCTGGTCTGTGACCTCAAATCCGAGCGAGCGGTAACTCTCAAACTGAGATTCAGTGAACCACTGATCGGCCGTCGTCTCATGGGGAAAAGTCTCATGGGCGCGCGCGTAGCTCAGAATTCCGGCGGGCTCGGTCCAATGCAAGGCCGGTTTGATGTAGAGAATTGTTCCGTCGCAGCTGCCGTCGCCGTCGGCCGCCTTGTAGTCGATGACGCCAGTTGCATAGTAGGGCAGTTGTGGCTGCTGCTGCCCGACAGGCGCGCGTGGTGGACGGTTAATCAGGTCTCGCAGGCCTGTGAAATCGATGCGGATTCCGAGGTCGATGTAGATCTTGCGAACGGCGTTGCCGAGGTCCTCGAACGCGAAGTTAGCGTCCCCGCCGGCGTCGATGACCACAATGAACCGGCATCTCCGCCGAACCATTTCATAGAGCCCGAGATCCTCGAAGTGTCCGCCGTCGGACAGATAGACGTACGGTTTGTCGTCGGTGGTCAGGCCGAACGCTTCGTCAATCAGAGGTTTGATGGCGAAGTCGGGTCCTTGCTTCGTGTAGGAATCCTTCCCGTGCGGGCCTGGGTTCCCCAACCACCAGCCAAGGCGAACATTGAAGAAGGCGAGTAACAACGAGATCGAAGGCGAAGAATAGTAGCCCATATTCGGACTGACAGCGGCGCCGGAGATCGCCATCGCCGTGCCAAGGGAAATGCCCCGGGGGCGGGACTTGTCCCTCGGGAGGTCGCCGTACTCGTCGCTTGGGCGAAAGCCCAGGAGCGCGCTCCCGCAATGCAGCGGACTGACGGTGAAGGGCTCCGCCTTCCGCTCCTGCCAGGCCAGCCGTTTGGACTCGACGACGTTGAGCGACAGGTTGAGGACATGGAAGAGGCCGAAAGTGTTTCGCTTATCGTCTGCTTTCGGAGGCCACAAGGTGTGCGCGCGAATATTGTCCTTTTCGTCGAAGCCGGTGAACTGATCCGGAAATCGCGCCTGACGCGCCGCTCCGAGGTAGCCGCGGACGAGGCGGTTTCTGTAGACGGCGTGCAGTGAGAACCGGTTTATGTTCACGGTCTTCGAGGCGATGACTTCGACGATCAACGCGATAGCGATGCCGATCCCGAGGTAAAGCATGATCGTTAGCGGGGTTGGCGGCGGGTGATGAAGAACGTCTAGCACAGCGCCGCCAAACATAAGAAGGTCGAGCCCAATGGATGCGGCGACGATCAGCGTCGCCACAAAGACGGGGCCTGCGATCGACAGCAGGAGATTGAAGACGAAGGTGGTCCAGCTCTGATGATTGCCGTCGGTGGTCCCGGGCGTCTTGCCGCTCATGCCCAGAAGCGCGGTGGCGATGCCGGAGACGCCGCCAAGCGCCGTGATGTAGCGGCCGATATCGTAGTGAAAGGACTTTAGATAAAGGAAATTGCCGACGCCCACGGACAGAAACGCCATGACCGCCCAGCCGATCGCAGCCACGCTTACCCAGCCGGCGGCGCGCCCCAGCCATTCCCGGTCGCTGTCCGATTGGTCTTCGTAGCTCACAAGCCCGACGAAGATCATTTCGGCGATCAGCTGTGACATCAGCACCCAGGGAATGCCAAACACGATTGGCAGAAAAAGTGTGAAATCTGACCGGTCCTCATATGGGCTTAAGGAAGCGAACAGATAGGCGCCAAGTCCGATGAGGGCGCCGTAAACCAAACCGGAGGCGGTCCAGAGGAGGACGTCTTTCGTTGAGCCGTGGAAAGGCCATCCGACGATCCGTCCTATGGCGAAGAGGACTGCGCCGCTGATTGTGAAAGTGATCAGCGTCACGCTGCGACCGCTCTCGTCGATCCAGGCTGTCACGAACCATGAGCACAACGTAAGTGTGAGGGCGATAGCCGAAAGAACGCTCCACAACAGATCGTGGGTGATGAACGTTCGTTGCCGGATGTTGTGCGCAGATGGCTCGGGATCCTGTCCGGGCACAGGGTCGGGTTGCTCCTCGCGGCGCGCCGGGCGATGCGATGTCGTAAAAGCCTGCGCGACGATGAGCGCGACCGCGCCAAAAATACCGATCAAAGCGACTGGCCAAAAGGTCGTCTGCACTCGCGCGACGGCCACGGATGAGACCGCAATCAATTTGACGCCGAAAAGCGCCAGGCAGAGGACCGGCAGAATCACGAGCCAGTTCAGGAGGAGGTTTCGGGCATAGATCGCAATCGCCGTCCATGCGTCCGCTGAACCAATCCCCACCCGGGGGGTCAGGTAGTTGCTGTAAGTGCGCAGCCATGACACCTCAGGCGGCTCGACGTCTGGGCCGTCCGGGCGGCCTATCAGTTCGTCCCGCACCTTTGGGAAATCGTCATAGAAGCGCCACGCCGAGAGCCACGACCCCATGTAGCCGCCGCCGGAGACGGTCGATAGATAGTGAAATCTGCCGAGGAGAGCGTCTTCCGGCGCACCCGAATGCCCTTGGTCGGCGCGAACGGTCCCGGTCTTCACGTCGAATGCGGCCAACGCCTGGATGACGCCGAGACAAAATGTAGCGCTTCGAATGCCGCCGCCCGAGAGGCAAAGCGCCGATCGTTTGGTCTCATTGAGCGCGCGATAAAACTTCGCTCGACGGCGGCTGTCGGCCTGCGTAGCGCTGTCTTGGTCCCCATCGCGCACGTCCGCATCTTTGTGGGTGCGTTTTCGCTCCGATGTCTGTCCCGCCTCCGGCTCGTGGGCCTCTTCCTTCAGTCGGGCCTCGAGTTCCGCCGTCAGACCGCCAATCGCGCCGGCCTCTTGGGCCAGCGCCTGCTCCATCGAAAGTGGGGCCATCGACGTTCCCCTCCCTTGTTCGCAAATCGGATGCCGACACCCGTCGGTCTTTCCCACTGAGTTTTCATGCGCGTCGCGCACCTTGATGCATGAAACGGGGTATAGGTCTGCCGACCGGCACAGAGGTCGCTCCATTTCTTGGTGATCGATCCCGGCACTGAGTTTGATCGGACGGCCCAGGCGTACTTTGGATTGTCGCCACGGCGGAGCTGCTTTGGCTGCCCCGCCCGGAGCCCGTAGGAGAGAGTATCGTTTTCTGGGCCGTCGCGCTGGTCACCCCGTTGAGGAGGAGCGCGATGGAGACGTTACATCGGCGATGTGCGGGACTGGACGTGCATCAGAAGGAAATCGTGGCTTGCCGGAGACTCGTTTCTGGCCAGAAGGCCAGATCGGAGCTTGCTCGGTTTCCAACCACGACGCGAGGGCTTGTGGATTTGTCGACTTGGCTCTCCGAGGCCAAAGTCACGCACGTGGCGATGGAGGCGACCGGCGTCTATTGGAAGCCGGTCTGGCAGGTACTCTGCCATGACTTCAATCTGATCCTGGCCAACGCCTCGCACATTCGGAACGTACCGGGGCGCAAGAGCGACGCCAATGACGCGACCTGGATCGCCGATCTTCTCGCCCATGGGCTGATCCGAGCTTCGTTCGTGCCCCCGCAACCGATCCAGGATGTGCGGGACTTGACCCGCACGCGGCGCGAGTTGACGCGCGAGATCGTTCGTCACACCCAACGCATTCAGGCGACGCTGGAGGAAGCCAACATCAAGGTGACCTCGGTCATTTCGGATATCCTCGGCCTCACCATGCCCGCCCAGGAAACCAGATGATCGCCGGTCGGGAAGGCGCTCATATCGGCTCCCACCTCGGCAATCAGTGTTTGGGCGACGTTGTCGCTGACGCCCGGAATGCCTTTCAGTCGCTCGATGACATCGCGAAAAGGCGCGAGTGCGACCTCCAGCCTGGCGTCGAACTCGGCAATGGTGGCTTCGATCTGTTCGATCGTCTTCAGGTGTTGCCCAATGAGAAAGCGATGATGGTCGCGCAGGCGTCCATCCAACGCGGCGATGAGTTCCTCATGCGGACAGGCAAGCCGAGGATGACGCAATCCGGCCAATACAGTTGGATCTCCTTCGCCCCCCACGATCGCTTTCAAAATCCGTCGGCCACTGAGGCCGAGGATATCCGAAATGACCGAGGTCACCTTGATGTTGGCTTCCTCCAGCGTCGCTTGAATGCGTTGGGTGTGACGAACGATCTCGCGCGTCAACTCGCGCCGCGTGCGGGTCAAGTCCCGCACATCCTGGATCGGTTGCGGGCGGCACGAACGAAGCTCGGATCAGCCCATGGGCGAGAAGATCGGCGATCCAGGTCGCGTCATTGGCGTCGCTCTTGCGCCCCGGTACGTTCCGAATGTGCGAGGCGTTGGCAAGGATCAGATTGAAGTCATGGCAGAGTACCTGCCAGACCGGCTTCCAATAGACGCCGGTCGCCTCCATCGCCACGTGCGTGACTTTGGCCTCGGAGAGCCAAGTCGACAAATCCACAAGCCCTCGCGTCGTGGTTGGAAACCGAGCAAGCTCCGATCTGGCCTTCTGGCCAGAAACGAGGCTCCGGCAAGCCACGATTTCCTTCTGATGCACGTCCAGTCCCGCGCATCGCCGATGTAACGTCTCCATCCCTCCTCCTACGGGGTACCAGGACGGCCCAAAACGATACTTTCCGGGGACAAGCAGCTCCCCGTGGGACAATAAGTACGCCTGGGCGTCCATAAACTTCGGATATACAAAATGGAGGACCTCGTGGAGACCTATACCCCTTTATGATAGGTGCGCGACGCGAATGAAAACTCAGTGGCCGACGGATTTTGAAAGCGATCGTGGGGGGCGAAGGAGATCCAACTGTATTGGCCGGATTGCGTCATCCTCGGCTTGCCTGTCCGCACCAGGAACTCATCGCCACGTTGGACGGACGCCTGCGCGACCATCATCGCTTTCTCATCGGACAACACCTGAAGACGATCGAACAGATCGAAGCCACCATTGCCGAGTTCGACGCCAGGCTGGAGGTCGCACTCGCGCCTTTTCGCGACGTCATCGAGCGACTGAAAGGCATTCCGGGCGTCAGCGACAACGTCGCCCAAACACTGATTGCCGAGGTGGGAGCCGATATGAGCGCCTTCCCGACCGGCGATCATCTGGTTTCCTGGGCGGGCATGTGTCCGCGCCTTGACGAGAGCGCTGGCCGAAAGCGCTCGAAGCGTCTGCGTAAAGGCGCGCCCTGGCTGAAGCCTGTCTTGGTGCAAGCGGCATTGTCGGCGACAAAGGTGAAGAGCTCCAGCATGCGAGCCCGATATCTCAGTCTCAAACCTCGCCTCGGGCATAAGAAGGCGATCATCGCGGTCGCAGCAGCCATGCTGCGCGCCGTCTATCACATGCTCAAAGACGGAACGTTCTACCAGGATCTTGGTCCCGGTTACCGTCGCCCAGGAATCCGCAGCGCGCCGCCAACAACCTTGCAAAACGAATCCGAGCGCTTGGGTTTGTCGTCGAATTAAAAGTGGCCGCCTGATCCCATGTTTCAGGAGAGCTTTATAAAGCTAACACAATTCGAGCGCTTCAACTGTGACGATCATCACACCAGCGCCACCTGAGAATGCCAACGTAATATGCCGTAGTATTCCGCTTACTGCCGCAACCCCGCCAGATCGGGGTCGGACCGCCATCAATTGATCTGCAACACGAAGTGGCTGAAAGATCTTCCATGACGACGCGGGTCAGTTTATTGCGATTAAATGCGTTCTGAAGCTCGCTTCTGGCGAACGCTGATCGTGCCCCTTGGCGTGGTGTAGCTCGGCAGCGGCCAGGACGCTTTCCGGCAAGGGCCGGGTTGGTCAGATGACCATGGCTGGCAATCCGACCACGGGATCATCGCTCAGGGCGGCCATGGTTTCCAGCGCCATATAGCGGGCGCGCTGGACCGCCCATTCGTCGTTCTGCTCGAGCAGGATTGCGCCGACGAGCCGGACGATGGCTTCGTTGTTGGGAAAGATGCCGACGACCTCGGTGCGGCGTTTGACCTCGCCATTGAGCCGCTCGAGGCCATTGGTGGAGTGCAGCTTCGACCAATGCTCGGCGGGAAAGTCCATGTACGCAAGCACGTCGTCCTCGGCTTCGTCCATGAAGCCGGCGAGTTTGGGGAGCTTGGGCCTGAGCTGATCGGCCACCCTCCGCCATTGGGTCTTGGCGGTCTCGGCGCTGGCTTGCGCGAAGGCGGTCGCCATGAAGGCGGAGACGACGCGCCGGCTGCTCTTTCCTGCATGGGCGAGCGCGTTGCGCATCGTGTGGACGCGGCAGCGCTGCCAGGTGGCGTTCATCAGCTTGGCGACCGCCGCCTTGATGCCCTCATGGGCGTCGGAGATCACGAGCTTGACGCCCCGCAGGCCGCGCCGGCGCAGCTTGCGCAAGAACTCGGTCCAGAAGAGCCTGCCCCCGCGAAGGCGGGGGTCTCGGCCTCCGAGGGGCCGATGTCCATGCCCAGAACCTCGCCTCGTCCATCCGCATTGACCCCGACCGCGACGATCACGGCCACCGAGACGATGCGGTGGTTGCAGCGCACTTTGAGGTAGGTGGCGTCCAACCAGACATAGGGCCAGTCGCCTTCGAGTGGACGGTCGAGGAAGGCTTTGACCCGTTCGTCAATCTCCTCGCACAGCCGGCTGACCTGGCTCTTGGAGACGCCGGTTGCGCCCATCGCCTTGACCAAGTCGTCGACCGAGCGGGTCCAGACGCCGTGAATATAGGCCTCCTGGATCACCGCCGTGAGAGCCTTTTCCGCCATTCGGCGGGGCTCGAGGAAACCCGGGAAATACGAGCCCTTGCGCAGCTTGGGGATGCGAAGCTCGACTGTGCCGGCGCGCCTCTCCCAGTCCCGGTCGCGATAGCCGTTGCGCTGGACGAGCCGATCGGGAGAACGCTCGCCGAAGCCTGCGCCAATTCTGGCGCCGACCTCCATCTCCATCAGCCGCTCGGCGGCGAAAGCGATCATCTCGCGCAAGATATCCGCGTCGGGGGCCTTCTCCACCAGCGCGCGAAGGTTCATCATCTCGTCGGTCATCGGGGTTCCTCGGTTTGCGTTTGAGAATCGCAACCCGAACCTACCCGGAGAACCGCCGATGGCCGCCGCAAGCCGCTCGCTCGCTACGGCGCTACCGGGAGCGCGCTTCGCGAGCGGCTTGCTCCAACCGAGCTACACCACCAAACGGGACACGACCCGCGCTACAACGCGGGATTGGCGACAACCTGCCTCTCTTGTTGCGCCGGGATACTCGTTGAAGGCGTCAGTGAACAGGTTCTGATGTACGCGACAGGATTGGCTGGAGTCTTCTTCGCCAGCGGGTTCTATTGCGAACAAGCAATTTCACGGGGCGCGCGACCTCCGGTCACTCAGAAGCGCGTCATCGCCCAATCCACCTACGTTGCGCCATCTCTGGCCACTGCGCAATTTTGAATGATACAGCGCTGGTGGGTTCGCGCTGGTTGCGATGAGGTCGAATGGACTGAGATGAAGGTACGGGTGGGTTGCCGATAAAGGTGGGCCGTCGCTAAAATCTCCTCGGTTGTCAGAGGTCCCTGAAGTTACTCTACCCGGTTCGGTTTCTCTTAGGTAAGAACAAAAAGCCCATAGCCCGGGGCCGTCCGCGCCCCGATTTTTGTCTGCAATTCAGCAACACGGTTTGAGACGGTGTTGCACTTGCGCAGAGTAAGACTGTTATATAGACCGCTATCCTGCGCGCTAGCGTCTGGTCGCGGCGGATCGCGGATCATTGTGAGAAGGGAGTTCGCTTGCGAGGCCGCGTCATTTTCCTCTTAGCGCGCCTCATTCCGAGCGTCCTTGGGCTTGTCACTGCGGCGCTGCTGACGCGTTTGCTGAAACCGGAAGAATATGGCCTCTACGCGCTAGGCCTTTCCATCATCTTCTTTGTGACGATCGGCGTGTTCGAATGGCTTGGGCTCAGCCTCATGAGGATGGCGGCCGGAGCTTCGCGACCCGATGTGCTCTACGGCACAATCGTCACGTGTTTTGTCTCGCTCCTCGCCCTATGCGTAACAGCGGCTGGAATGGCTATGATTCTGGACGGCTTCGGGACCCATGCTTGGCTAATTCTCGCAAGCCTCGTTGCGTCTTCACTAATGGCCTGGTTTGAGCTGCGGCAACGCCTCCAGATGGCCGAACTTCGGGGCGGCGAATTTTTCCGGATGAGCGTCGGTCGTGGCCTGCTGGCCACTCTGCTGGTCTCGTCAGCGGCCTTCGCTTGGGGCAGCGCCTCTTTGACCCTGCTTGCGCTAGCGGTAAGCAATCTTGCGGCCGGCTTTCTTGTGCGGGAGCGGCGTCTCGGCTTCAGCCGACTTCGTTTTGACCAAGAAATATTCGCCTCAGTCCTCCGCTTCGGAGTTCCGCTATCGATCAGCGTGGGACTCGGAACAGTCTTGATGTCGGTCGACAAGTGGCTACTACAGGCCCTGTCGGGCCCTACAGCGGTCGGCATGTTCACCGCTGCGGCTTTGGTCGCCCAAATGCCGATCCAGGCCTTGGCGAGCGGCGTAGGCCCGCTCGCTTACGCCATGGCCGTACGGACGCTTGAGCGGAATTCAAAAGCAACGCAATCTCAACTGGCACAGAATTTCGTTGTGCTCATTGGCATTGTGCTGCCCAGCGCGGCCGGTGTAGTCGCCCTGTCGCAAAACCTTGCCGAGCTGATCGTCGCGCCGTTTTATTGGCAATCAGTCGTCTCGTTGGCGCCTTGGCTTGCTTCGGCGGCCGTCGTGATGACAATTCGTGCCTACTATATCGACACGACTTTCCAACTCGCGAATAGAACGCTGTTGCTGGCGCTGTCTACCTTGCTTGCTTTGATTGTAAATATTGCTTTGAACGTCTGGTTGATTCCGTCCTTCGGTATATTAGGCGCGGCTATGGCTAGTTTTTTCGCACTGCTGTTCTCGTCAATCGTAGCGGCAATCTACAGCCGCATCTTATTTCCCTTGCCGTTCCCTCTCATTGATACAGGCAAAGTGGTGGCAAGCACGAGCGCAATGTTTCTCGTCGTTCGGCAGCTGGCCTCATATTCAGGACCGTGGGCTCTCCTTTGGCAAGTGGTCGCAGGATGCGCCGTCTATTCCCTACTCGTCATCGTATTCAACATCCTGAACATTCGCGGCTGGATCCACCAGCATTTGCCGCTGCTTCGGCGATGGGCGCCGCCGTATGGCGGGCAGCCCCAACCGCCCGGCGGATGAAACAAGGAATTTCTTTCAACCGGCATGGCTTGGACGGCGGCCTCAAGCCGCAGGGATTTTTACCTCCGACGTCTCCGTACGTCGTCCCGTGTGAAGTTTTCTGAGGCGGCCTGATTTGCAGGCGTATTCGCGGAGTGGAGAGTCTTCACGTTTGCCGGATTTGGGGGTTTGGGCGGTCGTTATCTTGCAAATTGCGTAGCCCGGTCGGCTGTGATTCCTTCGCGCTTGTCAGCGGGCGGAGGGCGATTCGATGCGGCCGAAGGAGCGGCGGGAGAGTGGACAGAACGATCTGTTCCGGGCGCGGCTCGACCAGATCGTCGATGTCGGACACCCGCTTGTGAAGCTCGGCAAGGCGATCGACTGGCGGTTTCTCGAGGACCGGTTCGGAGCGGCCTATTCGGACAGAGCCGGGCATCCGCCGCTGCCGACGCGGCTGATGGCGGGCCTGGCGATTCTCAAGTCGATGCACGACCTGTCGGACGAGGACCTGTGCGCGCGCTGGATCGAGAACCCGTACTTTCAGCTGTTCTGCGGCGAGGAGTTCTTCCGGCACAAGACGCCGTTCGACCGCTCGTCACTGACGCGCTGGCGCCAAAGGATGGGCGAGGAGAAGCTCGTCGCGCTGATCCAGGAGAGCCTTGCGACCGCGACGCGAACCGGCGCGGCCAAGCCCTCGGACTTTTCGCGCGTCATCGTCGACACGACGGTGCAGTCGAAGGCGGTGGCGTTCCCGACCGACGCCAGGCTCATGCACCGGGCGCGGGAGCGTCTGGTCAGGCTGGCGAAGAAGACCGGCGTTTGCCTGCGCCAGTCCTATGAGCGGGTCGGCAAGCATGCGCTGATCGCCCATCAGCGCTACGCGCATAGCGACCCGGAACGGATCGCGTTCGCGATCCTATGGCCAAACAGTTCAAGCGCGCCAACCGGGCGCTGAGGACGATCCGCACCTATCTTGGCCGGGTCTGCCGCGACCTCGTTCGCAAGACGAGCGACGATGATCCATTGCGCGCGATTTTCGCCCAGCCCCTGTCGCTCGCCTTTGCCGTGCGCGAGCAGCGTCAGCATCAGCGCGGGCGAAAAATCTATTCCCTGCACGCGCCCGAGGTCGAATGCATCGGCAAGGGCCTGCCCTCGGGCTTGACCCGAGGGGCAAGGCGCATCGACCTTACGAGTTCGGCGTCAAGATCTCGCTCGCCACCACGCTTCATCGCTCAAAGGGCGGCCAGTTCATCGCCCATGTGAAGGCGATGCCGGGCAACCCTGGAGCCTGTCCTCGGGCTTGACCCGAGGGACGGCCATACTTTGGCGACCGTCCTGCCCGAGATCGAGGCCCAGATCGGCGCGCCCTTGACCCGCATCGTCGCCGACCGCGGCTATCGCGGCCACAACGCTCCACCCGACATGGGGTTCAAGATCTATATCTCGGGCCAGAGGCGCGGCGTCACCGACGCCATCAAGCGCGAATTGCGGCGCCGATCGGCCGTCGAACCCGTCATCGGCCACGCCAAGGCCGAACACCGCATGGGCCGCAACTTCCTTAAAGGCCCGCACGGCGACGCCGCCAACGCCGTCCTCGCCGCCGCCGGCTACAACTTCCGCAGGCTCCTCGCCTGGCTGGCGATGATTTGGCGCGTCTTCAGCGCCGCCATCCTCGCCGAGACCGTGCAGTTCGCGATCATCAAACCCGTCTAACGCCGCCTGCCGTCCCCACCGTCAGAGCGCGTTCTTCACGGACGACTACTTCACACCATCGCCCCTCGCGGCGGGCGACCTTGCCCGCTCCATGCCTTGGGCGGGAGCGGACCGGATCCTGGCGGCCAAAGCTGCGCCGACGACTGAATGGCGACGACATAAAACCGGATCCCGGTGATCGGAACCGATCATCGAGATCCGCAAGCGCGAACGCGCGCCCGCGCCCATGCGCGCAATCCGATGAGCGCGATGAGTCGCGCATCGAGCTGTGGTATAAGTCAGGCCCATGCGGGTCAGCGCCGTTCGCAACGCCGTGTTGATCCCGTAACCGGCGTTACGCCAGCACGACGCCCTCCGGCACGCCTTCGGCGCGCGCGGCCTTGATCTGGTCAAGGGCGATTTGCGGTTTGGTCTTGAACACGACGTCCTCGGGCACGCCAGTCTTTGCTCGGCGAACCGGGCCGGCGGCCCAATCCTCGGGAAGATAGAGCCGAAAGGCGATCGGCAGGCTTGCATGCTCGTTGGCGACCGACAGCGAGACCGCGACCTGACAATTGTCCTGCTTGCCAAGCTGACCGCAATATTGCCGGGCGACCCCCACCGAATGAACGCCCTTCTTGGGGAATCCCGGGTCGTCGACCATCCAGGCGCTTATCTTGCCGCTCTTCTCGATGGCGGGAAGGACAAAGGCTCGAACCCGCCGCGGCAGATCCTCCTGCGACCAGTCGGCGTTGGCGACAAAATGGTGCAGCGACTGATGCGCGCCCTGGACGCGGCTGGTTCGATGCGGGCCGCGATCGGCTCGACGCTCTTTCGATCGCCGGGAAGAATGAGCCCCGCACAAGAGAAGAATGAGCCCCGCACAGGAGGAGCGAAATGGCGTCCGCCGATCAGCATGCCCCAGGGTCGACGCGATATGCTCAACATAAGACGCAAATCGAGACTCGCTTCCCTCACCATCAGCTTTTCGATCCACCGGCCCCTCCGAATCAGCCGCGTATCGAAATCATCCCCCAAATGTTTATGACACAGTAAAATTAGCGAACAACCCCGCGGGGCGTTCGATCCACCGCGCCTTTGGCTGGGGGGCTGCCGCTCGGCGAGCTTGATCGAACGGATGCTCATCGACACGCGCTCTCTTGCGCAGCCGGCTGACCCCACCTCGCCAGGCTGGCGGCGCGCCTATAAACTCTCCGTCTTCGTTCGTACGAAGGGGCGCATGATGGCGGAATCAACAATCAAGGAACTTCCGGCGGCCGGGACGCCGCGCTTCACGACGCTGACGGCCCACCGGCTGTGGCTCATCGATACCGCCCGCGCCCTCTTCGACTTTTTCCAGTTTCCCTCTTTCAATCCGGCAGGCGGCTTCTTCCCGTTGGATGAGAACGCGCGGCCTCTTAAGCCGAAGCCCGGGCACAAAGGCGCGAACCGGGGGGTGCACGACACATCGCGGATGGTGCATTGCTTCGCCATCGCGCATCTGCTTGGGACTTCCGGCGCCGACCGCATTGTCGACCATGGGCTGGCCTTCCTGTGGGAGCGAATGCGCGACGCTGAGAACGGCGGCTATGTCTGGGGCGTGGATGACGAGAAACCCACCGACCCGACGAAGCAGGCTTATGGCCATGCCTTCGTCCTGCTCGCCGCTTCGTCTGCGATGTGCGTGGGGCATCCCGACGCGCCGCGTCTGCTTGCAGACGTGACGCAGGTGATCGAGGACAAATTCTGGGACAAAGCAGCCGGCGCAAGCACGGAAGAATACAATCCCGACTGGTCGCCGATTGGGGCTTATCGCGGCCAGAACTCCAACATGCATCTCACCGAAGCGCTGATGGCGGCCTTCGAGGCGACGGGCGAGCGGGGCTATCTCGACAAGGCGGAAAGCATCGCGTCCTTGATCATCGACCGCCACGCCCGCAACGAGGGTTGGCGGGTGGCCGAGCATTTCACGGAAGCTTGGGATGTCGACCGGGAATATCGGGGAGACCTCATGTTCCGCCCGAGCGGCACAACGCCTGGCCATGCGCTTGAATGGAGCCGCCTGCTGGTCCAGCTCTGGGAGCTTGGAGGCCGCAGCAAAGGCTGGATGATCGAAGCCGCGGCAGAGTTGTTCCGCCAGACGGTGTCGATCGGCTGGGACCGGAAGCTTGGCGGCTTCTACTACACGCTCGACTGGAGCAACCGGCCCGATCAAACGGATCGTTATTGGTGGCCTTGCGCTGAGGGCGTCGGCGCCGCCGCTGCGCTCGGCTCCGTCAATCCCGACCCTTCTTATGAAGAATGGTATCGGCGCATCTGGAGCTTCCTCGCTCGCCATGTGATCGACAAGACGCATGGCTGGCAGCCTGAACTCGACAGCGCGCTCAATCCCGTCTCGCGCGTTTTCGAGGGACGTCCCGACATTTACCACGCCGTGCAGGCCTGCCTCATCCCCCTCTTTCCCGTCGACGGCAGTCTCACCCGGCAACTGAAGCGCAACGGCCTCAAACTATAGAGGCGGCTTTACGCTTGCAGGGGATCCTGGATTCCAAGATAGGACGGCGACGAGCTACGGCCAAAAGGATTCAATTGAGCATCGGTCGTACTAGCTGTCTTACCCGTATTTGTTGTGAGCAGAGAAAATATAACTATACGCTGCTGCGTCGCTGGCTTCTCTATTTACACCCCAGGCAATCAAAGCGCTCGCCGCAATTATAGCAGCGACCGGATCACCGGTCTGCAATGTCCAATATGCTCCGGCCAATCCAATAACAAAAGAGGCGGGTTTTTCCACGCTGAGCGGGATTATTTTCGTAGGTCACTGGCCAGATCGATTAATTCTGCCTGACGATCATCGAACACGCGTTGACGCTCGTCTTCGGGAAGCAGAACTCACTTCACGAGTGAATTTTCGAACAGACCGCATGTATTTCCGGTGGCTTCTGAGTTCTCCGTCCTGAAAGCTAGTGCACTGACTCAGACGGATGGTTCAGCGTGAGCTTGGCCTGAATGGTTTTTGCGGTCGCGGTCCAGACGAAGGGCTTGGGGTTCCTATTGGTGGCGGCGATGTAGCGGGTAATCGCGCTTTCGAGGTCGTCGACCGAGCGAAAGACGCCTCGTTTGAGGCTCTGGCGAGTGAGCTTGGAGAAGAAGCCTTCCACGGCATTGAGCCAGGAGCAGGAGGTCGGCGTGAAGTGAAACGTCCACCGCGGATGTTCGGCGAGCCAGGCCAGCACCTGAGGATGTTTATGGGCGGCATAGTTGTCGAGGATGGCGTGGATCACCTTGCCGGCCGGGACGGACCGCTCGACGGTTGCGATGAAGCGGATGAACTCCTGATGCCGATGGCGCGGCGCGCAGCGGCCGATGACCTTGCCTTCGAGCACGCTGAGCGCGGCGAACAGGGTCGTCGTGCCGCGGCGTTTGTAATCGTGCGTGAGGGTTGCGCATTTCCCCCGCTTCAGCGGAAGACCCGGCTGGGTCCGGTCGAGCGCCTGGATCTGGCTTTTCTCGTCGATGGAGACCACGGCCGCATGGCGGGGCGGGTTCATGTAGAGACCGACGACATCATCAAGCTTGGCGGCGAAGTCGGGATCGGTGGATCGCTTGAAGGTCCTGATCCGGTGCGGCTGGAGCTTATGGGCAGCCCATATGCGCTGGATCGTTGGCAGCGAAAGACCCATCGCCTTGGCCATGGCGCGGCCGGTCCAATGGGTGACTGCACCGGGCGGTTCGCGCAGGGTGCGCTCGACTACGGCATGCGCCTTGGCCTGTGGCGCTGGCGGGATGCCGGGCGGGCTGCTCTTGTCGCGCAACAGGCCCTCAATGCCTTCCTCGGCGAAGCGCTGCCGCCAGCGCCACACCATTGGCCGGCTGACGCCGACCCGCTTGGCGATCTCCAGCACCGGCAGGCGCCCGGCGGACAGCAGGATGATTTGCGCCCGCTCGAACGGGCTTCACCGGACGCCCTCTGTCCTCGATGACCCCTTGCAGATCCGCGCTATGGTGAGCCGAGAGGAGAAGCAAGACAGTCCGAGCCATTCCAGCAGACCCGCACGGTTCTGCGCCTCTGTGAATCCTCCGTTCGCGTCAGTGCACTTAGTGACCCCCGCGCTCCTGCCCCGATTTCATCTTTTGAAGCGAATCGCTGCCAATTGTCACCACACACCTATTTGAATACGTATTTAATACACTACATTGAGCCGCCAACGACCTACATGGCGTGTGGCTCCGCGTGACGTCTGAGCAACTCTTACGATTTATCCGAAGCGACAGCGGACGTGCGGTCCGGTTTTGCGTCCCGTAGCCCCCCTTTCCCCCCGTAAAGAAAGCAAATTTACTAACGTCTACTCTCATTTATTGACGTTTACTGTCGGTTAAGGGTCGCCTCCGCCGCCCGTGACCTGGGCGCAGAACCGGACGATCGCGTCGAGCGTCGCCTCCGGCTGGTCGATCTGCGGCGCGTGGCGACAGGCCTCGAGAACGAGGCTGGTGACGGGGGCGGGCGAGCGGGCCTCGATGGCGCGGATCTGCTTGAGCGTGCCGTATTGATCGTCCGCGCCCTGGATGATGAGCGCGGGAACGCGCCAGCGGCCGACCGCCTCCTCGATGTTCCAGGCCTTGAAGCCGGGATCGAGCCAGGCGCCGTTCCAGCCGAGGAAGGCGGTGTCGACATCGGCGTGATATTTGGCAAGCTTCGCCCGTAGGTCGCCCGCCTCATAGGCATGGCCCGCCTCCGCGATCGAGGCGAGACCCATCTCTTCGGTGAACAGATGGGGCGCCATCAGGATGAGGCCTTTGATCCGCTCGTCGGCACGGTCGCCGGCAGCGATCGCCGCGATCGAGGCGCCGTCGCTGTGGCCGAGCAGGATGCCACGTTCGAGCCCGATCGCCTCGAGCAAAGCGGGAAGGCTGAACCGCGCCTCCCGGCTCATGTAATCGAGCGGGCGCGGCAGGTCGATGCGCTCGGACCTCCCATAGCCGGCGCGCGAATAGGCGAGCACCCCGTGACCGGTCGCGGCCGCCAGTTTTTGCGGAAAGTCCCGCCACAGCGCGACGCAGCCGAGCCCCTCATGCAGCATGACGATCGTCGGCGCATCGTCGGGCCGGGGGCCATAAGCGACCGCCTCCAGGCGTTTGCCGTCGGCGTCGATCGCGCCGGCGACGCCCTCGATCCACGCAAAGGTCGTCATTGTGTTGCGAGACTTATGCTGCGGCGTTGCGCTCCGGCGCTGGGCGGCGTGGCGCGCTCGCCGTCGCGAGACGCGCAATCTCGCGGCTCGTCTTTCGACTTTCCATTGGAATATCCGAAACAGCCCTGTTGCGCCGCGGGGCGCGTCGTTCTTCGTTCCGCCTCCACACATCTGTTGATTGTCATGGCATTGTTATGGTACGTTAGTGACGGGACGAAGCTGCAATTTGGGCGGAGGCGCAGATGTCCACTGAATCGACGATGCTTTACGAGCGGTCAAGCCCATCAGGGGTTAATCGTGAATGGATCAGTCTTACGCCTTTTGAAGCCCGCCGGCTGATGGCGATCTGCGTCGATCTGATCGATCTGTGCGCGAAAGTTACCGGCAAGATTGACCCGGCGATCGCATCCATCATCGACTATGCCCGCGACGAAGCCTTGGGTGAGGCCCTCGAAATCGGTTCATGACGTCTAGGCTGAGGCCTATGGGAAACCTTACGATCGAAACCGCCGCGATACGACTAACGGATACAATTCTCGGATACAACGAGCAGGATCTGGAAGAAACGCTCAAAGCCATCGCGCTCGATATCGGCGTTGGTCACATTGCGTATATGCGGTTTGCTCCCGACAAAAGCTCCGACGCCAGCCTGCTTACGGGAACTGTGACGTATTCTTTCCAGTGGCAGACGCGTTATTTCCTCAAACAATACGTTCTAATCGACCCCGTTATTTCATATGGGAGTAAAGCGATACTTCCATTCGACTGGGACGAGATGGCGCGCGATGATCCCGCAGTTCAGGCGTTTTTTTCCGATGCGTTGACCCACAATGTCGGTCTCAACGGGCTTTCGATCCCGGTTCGCAATCGGCGGGGTGTCTATTCTTTGGTGTCCTATACCAGCAATCATTCGAAGCCAGAGTGGCAAGAATTCAAAAAAAGCAATATGATAAAACTGCAGCTGATCTCGGTTCTCATCGACTCTGCAGCCAGTGTCAATCTAAAATTGAGCAGCCCGCCAGTAAAACTATCAAAGCGAGAAGAACAGTGCTTGATATGGGCTGCGCGTGGTAAAACATATCAAGATATCTCCGATATATTGAACATATCCTTTGGTAGTGTGAAGAGTTATCTCGATACGGCGCGACATAAATTGAATTGTGCAAACTTGACCCATGCCGTCGGGGTCGCAATCGCTACTGGCGTTATCCCAGCGAAGGCTCTCCAAGGCTCGTCCTTTAAGTGATTCTCCGAATGTCAACTCAACTTGTATGTGGAATTGTGGTCCTTCGAATTTATGGTTAACATACGTGGTCTCGTAGCAAGGGAGATGCCACGATGTTGAAGTTTATTGAAGGTTCGCGTGCTTCGTTGTTTCCGATGGATATGGACGCGATGTTTCGCAATAGGGCGCTCACTTTCTCGGAGCGGCTCGGTTGGGACGTTACTGTGAAGGATGGGTATGAACGGGATGAATTCGACGACGCCAATCCGCTCTATCTCGTATCGGTAGACCCAAATACCAATGAATATTGGGGGTCGCTGCGATTGTTGCCGACCACCGGGCCAAACATGTTGCGGGACGTTTTTCCGTGCCTCCTCGAAGAGGGCGAATTCATCGAAAGCGCAACAATCTGGGAGAGCTCGCGGATTTGCGCGGTGGCCATGGATGGCCAGCCTCAGCGCAGCCGGAACGGGGTCAACTTCGTCCTCAGCGAGTTGATCGCGGGCATCGGGGAGGTCGCTGTCCTCGCCGGCTTAACCCAGATCGTCTCTGTGTTCGACGCCCGGATCTATAGGGTTCTAAAAGCCGTCGGCTGCAATCCGCAGCTCATCGGCAGGCCGCGCCGAATCGGCGGCACCATGAGCTATGCAGGGCTTTTCGATACCGGAGAGGGCCTCTTGTCGGCTCTGAAGGCGTTTCGTGAGGAGCTCGGAATCGAGGCGCCGGAATCGCAAGAGCTCGCCAAGGAACTCGCTTTCGCCTGACTGGCTTGTAGCGCAGCCGATTGCGGCCGACTGCGCTACAAAGCCGTCTCGTTTCTCGCCAGTCCGATCACCAGCGAGACGATGGCCTCGCGCAGGGCGGGATCTCTGACTCCAATGAACGCCCGATGCAGCCGCAGTCCTTGGTCAGGTAGGGTTAAACGGGCTTTATCCCGGTCTACTGGTAGACTGTTATCATCAAAACCAAAGAAATACACCGGCTTCACGCCCAAAATCTTCGAAAGACGAAGTAGGCTATCGACGGTAATTCGCTTGGCACCGGCTTCGTAAGCGTCGATATCCTTAGGGTCTATTTGCAATTTCTCGGCGAGCTGTTCTTGAGACCAGCGGGTAGAGGTCCTTTTTTCTCGTAAACGACCTCCGAGGGATATATCGATTTGGTTCGAGCTTTTGGCCACAATTCCGTTTCCAGCGCGATTTTACGACGCGTCCGACATGGCCAACGCGAACAGGCTTCCGAGGCCCACCGCCTTCAAGGCGCCCTCGGCCACGCCCCATAGCGGCGAGAGGATCAAATTCCAGGCAAAGCCGACCATGACGACGGACAGCATGTCGGCAGGAAGATGATCGTCCAAGTCCTGAGGCGCCGCGTAGCGACCTCGAAGGACGCATCCAGGACGCAGAGATTGCGGAGCGTTCTGAAACATCCTTCGAGATGCGCCGCCTTCAGCGACGCTCCTCAGGATGAGGCCGGTGGAGCCAACGGCCTTACTCGGCCGCCGGTTTATACCACTTATCCAGCCCGTCCTGCACCTGCTTCGCCGCCGCGTCCGGAGTCTCCGCCCCGTTGATGACTTGCGCCGACACATTCCAGAGTTCGTTCTCGAGGTTCGGCGTGCCGCCGGGATCTGATACGAATTGCGGATGGTTGACTTGCAGTCCTTGCGCCAGCCGACCATCGTCGCCGCCAGATCGTCGTCGATCTTCACCGCGTCCTTGCTGAGCGGGAAGAAACCCGGCAAGGCGTTGGCGTAGAGCGCCGCGAATTCCGGCGTCGCCAGCCATTCCAGGAATTTCTTTGCGTCCTCCTTGTTCTTGGAGGCAGAGTTCACGCCCATGGCGATGTCGGTGTGGTCGGAAATGTAGCAATCCTTTTCGCCGGCCGGCAGCGGCGGCGGGAAGGCCCCCATCGGGAACTTGGCTTGCGAGCGGAAGGTCGAGATGTCCCACGAGCCGGCCGGATAGATCGCGCCCGGCCGGCTACTCCGCCGGCGACGACCGCGTGAAGGGCTTTCAGGACGAGGTCAAGGGCAAGCTCACCACCGTCGATGTCGTTCCCTCCGGCGGTTTCATGGAAGACGACGGCTACAAGGTCGCGTCGCAGATTATTCCCGCGCACAAGGCCGGCAGGCCGTTTCCTTGAGCGCTTGCGCGGCGGATAACGGCGACCTGGTCGGCACCGCCATACAGTCCGGCTATTTCGAGGGATGGCTGGCAGTGCAGACGCTGGCCAAATATCAGGCCGCCGGCAAGGTGCAGCCCGGAGACATGTTCTACCCGAACACCCCCGATGCGTCGCCCCCGGACGCGGGCGCGCCCTATCGCTTCACGTTCATTCCGAATCCGGCGGTCGGCAACACAAAGGCCGACCCTGACAGTACGAAAATGTGGGGTAAGACGATGAAGGAACTCTGCGAGTTCTGACGTCGCCGACGGGCCGCGCCGCGGCCCGCAAGGCTGCGCCATGCTGAGAATGTCTCAGATCACCAAACGCTTCGGAACGGCCGTCGCCTTAGAGGACGTGGACCTTTCTGTCGCGCGCGGCGAAGTCGTGGCGTTGCTCGGCGAAAACGGCGCCGGCAAATCCACCTTGATGAAGATTCTCGCGGGGCTGACGCAGCCGGATTCGGGCGCATTGGAAATCGACGGAAAGGCGGCACGCTTGGCGACGCCGAGCCAAGCTAAAGCCGCCGGCGTCGGATACGTCGCGCAGGAATTGAGCATAGTCGAACGCATGTCGGCGGCGGAAAACGTCTTTCTCGGCGAGTCGGGTTGGTTGGTTGCAGACGCCACGGAATTTGGCGAAACAGGCGCGCCCCTATCTTGAGCTGATGGGGCTCTCGCACATCGATCCGTCGCGCCGGCAGGCACGCTTTCGGTGGGCGAGCGGCCGCTAGCACCTCGGCACGGAGGTTGTGACCGGTTGGGGTTGAGCCTGCAAGACCGGTAAGTCCTCGGGAGAGACGAGGACCTCGAGGCTTCGCGGCGCGCCGAGGGCCGCGCGTCGAATGCGACCTGCGCGTTCGAGGGTGAGAATCATGGGGTGGACCGAAGGCGGGGTGACGCCGAAGTCCGGTTGCATATCGGCTTCGGCCGGCGGCCGCCGATGTAGGCGCGCACAGACGTCGATGAACGCCGGATCCTGGCCCTGCTTGGGCGTGAAGTCGGGCCGGCGGCCGCCAGACATTTGATTCAACTGTCGATTCATCTGGGCCCTCCAGCGCGGAGGCTGCGATGAACATACGCTATCGTGTGACGTTGACCCAATGCGAGCGCGACGAACTCGGGGCGCTGCTGAGCGGGGCAAGCCTCCGGCGCGGAGACTTCGAGCGGGCGCAAATTCTTCTGGCCGCGGATGCGGGGGTCGGCGACGAGGACATCGCAGCGAACATCGGGGTCGGCGGGTCTACGGTCTACCGGACCAGGCGGCGTTTCGTCGAAAGCAGCCTTGACCTCGCCCTGAGCGAAGATCCTCGTCCCGGAGCGGAACGCAAGCTCGCCGGCAAGCAGGAAGCTCTGTTGGCGGCGACCGCCTGCTCGAGCCCTCCGGCGGGCCGCGCCCGCTGGACGCTGGAACTGCTGGCGGACGCGCTGGTCAAGGTGACGACCCACGAGAGCCTGTCGCGCGAGACGGCGCCTCGGCGTCTGGCCGAGAACAAACTCAAGCCGTGGCGCAAGGACATGGGGTGCATTCCCCCCCTCGACGCGGATTGCGTCGCCCGCATGGAGGACGTGCTCGATCTCTACGCCCAAGCGCCCGACCCGAAGCGGCCCGTGGTTTGCTTCGACGAGAGCCCGATTCAACTCATCGGCGAGACCCGCCTGCCGATCCCGGCCAAGCCGGGACAGATCGAGCGCTACGACTGCGAGCACCGGCGCAACGGCACGGCGAACCTGTTCGTCTTCCTCGACGTGAACCGCCCCGGGCGCAAGGTGAAGGTCGCCGAGCGGCGCGCCGCAGAAGACTTCGCGACCTGCATGGCGAGAACTCGCCGAGGTTCACTATCCCGAGGCGGAGCGCATCCTCGTGGCGCTCGACAATCTGTCGACCCATTCGCTCGGCGCCCTCCACCAGACCTTTCCGGCCAACGAAGCCCGACGGGTGCTGCGTCGACGGGAGTTCCACTATGTCCCCAAGCACGCAAGTTGGCTGAACAGGGTGGAGATCGAGATCGGCGTCCTGGCTTCCCAATGCCTCGACCGGCGCATCGAAAGCTACGCGCGCCTCGTCGCCGAAACCGCCGCTTGGGAGAAGCGACGCAACGCCGAGCGCGCCCGCATCAAGTGGATGGTCACAACCGAAAAAGCGCGCGCCAAAATGGGCCGCGCTTATCCGAAGCCTGCATGCGCATCAGGCTGACGTCAAAGAGTCAAAACCTCCGTGCCGAGGTACGAGGCTCAGGCGCCTCCTGCGCCGAGGGCTCCGGGCGTGCCGATGTCGCGGCCGCCTCCTCGAGCAGGCGCGCCAGCGTCTCCGGCTCCTTCGGGAAGCCCGTGCGGATCCACAGCGCCTGGAAGGCGCGCAGCGCCCGCCCCACCGGCCGCCCGGTCGCGACGCCCCGGGCAATGAGGTCCGCGCCGCTGATCGGCAGTCTGGGCTCGGGCGCGTCGGCGAGAAATCGGTCGGCCGCGCCGAAAGCATCGTCCGACGAGGGCGCCTCCAACTCGGCGTGAGCGAGCGCCAGCGCGTCGCGCGCCGCTTCGCGGCCGGCATTGAACAGGAGCGTGCGCAACCCATGCAACGATGGCGGCGCTTGGGTCCCGTGCAGGCCGATCAGGGCCGCGGCAGCGGCTCTCTGCCGGTCGGATTCGGCGTTGGCGAGACGCAGCCGGTCGCGCAGGCGGTCCGCGTCTTCCGGGATGGCGACCCCAAGTGCGGCCAGGCGCAGGAGAGCGTCGCTGTCCACGCCGCGCTCGCCTTCGATCCCGATGAGACGACTGAGACGTTTCGGATAGCCGACGCCGCCGAGGATCAGCTCGAGAAAGCCGCTTTCGCCCATCGTCTGCACGACCGCGCCTGCGCGCCGCGCGACGAGGAGCTTCATGAGTTCGGCCCGGACGCGCTCGCGCGACAGCCGAGCCAAACCGTCGCGCAACCTGATCGCGGCCGAGAGACCCTCGCGGTCGAGCCCGTTCGCAGCAAATCGGGCGGAGAAGCGGAAGAACCGGAGAATGCGCAGATAATCCTCGCGAATCCGCGCTTCCGCCTCGCCGATGAAGCGCACCCGCCCGGCGCGGAGGTCCTCGAGCCCACCGACAGTATCGTCGACCACGCCATCAGCGCTGAGCGACAGCGCGTTGATAGTGAAATCGCGCCGCCGCGCGTCGGCTGCGAAGTCGCGCCCGAACGCCACTCTGGCCCACCGTCCGTCGGTCTCGACGTCCTCGCGCAGCGTCGTCGTTTCGAGCGGTCGCCCGTCGACTATGATCGTCACAGTGCCATGTGCGACCCCGGTCAGAGCGACCTTGAACCCGGCCTCTCCCGCGCGGCGGATGACTTCGTCGGTCGTCGCGGTGGTCGTAAGGTCGAAATCGACCGCCGGCTCGCCCAGCGCCAGATCGCGCACGGCTCCACCCACGAGTCGGGTCTCCTCGCCCCTTCCGTTGAGCGCTTCGAGCGCCCGCGCGAGCGGGCCTTGTCTCAGGGCGCTCCGATCCTTGAGCTTTCCATCCACGAGGCCCGGAAGGGCGGTCATTCGAAGCGCCCCGGGACCAGCACGCCATTTTCGACATGCGCCGGGATGTAGACGCCGCGGCCCCGGGGCGCGAAGGCGTTGATGGCGAAGAGGCCGAGCACGGCCGCAGCCAAGCCGATCAGGGTCAGGACCGACACGCGCCCGCGCGTCCAGTGTTCAACCTCGAGCGGATAGCGGGCACGTAGCGCCAGATAGACCGCATAGACCGCGAACGGGCTCAAGAAGAGCGCCAGCGGTTCGAGGGCGGCCCTGCCCATCAGGAGGACAGCTTCTCGTAGAGGTTGCGCAGAATGCCAGCGGTGGCGCCCCAGATATACCGTCCTTCATGGGGCATGGCATAGAATCTGCGCCGCCGTCCCTGCCATTCGCGCTCCTCGAGGCGATGATTGGCTGCGTCCATCAGAAAGGCGAACGGCGTTTCGAACACCTGGTCGACTTCGAGCTTGTTGACCGTGAGCGCAAACGAGCGTTCGACCAGCGCGACCAGGGGCGCGACGCGAAATCCGGTGCCGGTGAAATAGGGATCGAGCCAGCCGAGCGGCTCGACGAAGCGCTCCTCGAGCCCGATCTCCTCGTGCGCCTCGCGCAACGCCGCCTCGCGCGGGGTCTCGCCCGCGTCGATCTTGCCGCCTGGAAAGGCCACTTGGCCCGAGTGGGCGCGCAAGTCCGCAGCCCGCAGGGTCAGGAGAACACTGAGCCCGCCGGGCCGGTCGACGATCGGCAAAAGCACGGCTGCGGGACGCAATCTCGCGAGGCTGGCCATCTCGGGCCGTCGCCCTTCGGAAGCGTCGTCGTTTACGCCGGCCGGCGCGGCCTGCTCGAGCTCCGCCAAGCTCAGCGAGGGTCTGAGCTTCTGTTGCGCCAGCGCGCGCAGGGCGGCTGAACTTGAATCGGAGAGTAGGTCGGCGCTCAAAGGCCCTCGATTTCGCTCGCCGGGCGCATGGGGAAGAAAAGGCCGCACGAGCGTACGCCGAACCAGTCCTCGTTCGCGACCCGCTCCGTCCGCCCGAGGGCGACAAGGTCATAGAACAGCGCCCGCTTGACCAGCGCCCAAAGGCCGCCCCGCACCCTCACATAGGGTTTCAGGCCCTCCGAGGCGCCGGGCTCGAAACGAAGCGGGTGTCCGGCGTCGACCGTCACAAGGTCTTCGACATTGGTGCGGAACGTCAATTCCGGCCCGTCCGCCTCGCTCTCCACGCGCATCTCGACCGCCAGAAACGGCGCGTCATCGACCTTGATCCCCACTTTTTCGACCGGCGTCACCAGGACAAAGCGGTCGCCTTCCCTCCGCATGATCGAGGCGAACAGCTGCACGAGCGGCGCGCGGCCGATCGGTGAGCCACAATAAAACCATGTTCCGTCGGCAGCGATGCGCATGTCGATATCGCCGCAGTCGGGCGGATTCCAAGAAGGCGGTCCTACGCCGCTCAGACGCCCCGTCCCCGCCTCGCTGAGTCCTCTCAAGGCCCCTTCAGGCGCGCGCGCCGGCTTTGCGTTACTCTCGTGTTTCTTTGTGGGCGAATCCGACATCTGCGTGCTTGGGGCTTGCGTCAAAACGACGTGCGCTCAATCTAATGCGCCTGAGGACAAAACAAAACACTAAGCCATCTCGGTGGCCCAAAGGACAAGTTGATGACCGTGACCAACATTGCCGATCCCGGCCAGTTGACCCGTGACGCCGACGTAGCGCTCGAGCGCATCGCCGCGGCGCGTGCTGAGATCGGCGACGTCATTTTCGGCCAAGAGCGTGTCGTCGACCTGACCCTTGCGACCTTGCTCGCGGGCGGACACGGATTATTGATCGGCGTGCCGGGACTGGCAAAGACCAAGCTTGTAGAGACGTTGGGGATAGTCATTGGCCTCAACGCGCTGCGGGTGCAGTTTACGCCGGATTTGATGCCGACCGACATTCTCGGCTCCGAGGTGATGGAGGAAGGTCACGACGGCAAACGTGGATTCCGTTTCATAAAGGGGCCGATCTTCGCCCAATTGCTGATGGCCGACGAAATCAACCGCGCCAGCCCCCGCACCCAGTCAGCGCTACTCCAGGCGATGCAGGAACACCATGTCACGGTCGCGGGAGCGCGGTACGATTTGCCGCGACCATTCCATGTTCTGGCGACGCAGAACCCGCTGGAACAGGAAGGCGCCTACCCGCTGCCCGAGGCGCAGCTCGATCGATTCCTGCTGCAGATCGACGTGGGCTACCCCGACCGATCGGCCGAGCGCCGGATCCTGATCGAGACGACAGGCGAGCGCGAGGCGCGCCCGAAGCCGGTGATGACATCCGACGATCTGATGGCGGCGCAGCGTCTGGTGCGGCGCGCCCCGATCGGCGATCGCGTGGTCGAGGCGATCCTTGATCTCGTGCGCGCGGGGCGCCCGGGCGAAGGCGATCCCGAACTGACGAAAGGCATCGGCTGGGGGCCGGGTCCGCGCGCCGCCCAGGCGCTGATGCTGGCTGCTCGCGCCCGCGCGCTGGTCGACGGGCGCCTGTCGCCTTCGCTCGATGACGTCGCCGCCCTGGCCGAGCCGGCGCTCAAGCACCGCATGGCGCTGAGCTTCGCCGCCCGCGCCGAGGGCGAGACGATTTCGGCGGTGATCGCACGGCTGGTCGGCAAGACGATCCAATGATCCGGCGGCCTTTGGCGCAATGACGCTTCCCCCATCCATCCGCCACGACGCCGCGTCGCTCTCAGCGCGGCTGCCAAGCCTGGTTATCGCCGCGCGCCGGGTCGCGCAGACGGTGCGCCACGGCGTTCATGGCCGGCGGCGCGCCGGCTCGGGCGAGACCTTCTGGCAGTTTCGGCCCTTTCTCTCGGGCGAGCCCGCGTCGCGGGTCGACTGGCGGCGCTCGGCCCGTGAAGAGCGCGCCTTTGTGCGTGAGCGCGAGTGGGAAGCGGCGCATACGGTATGGATATGGTTCGACCGCTCGGCCTCGATGCAATTTGCTTCGAGTCTCGGCGCAGGCGTCGAAGGTCGACCGGGCGGCGTTGCTGGCGCTGGCTTTCGCTGATCTTTGCGTGCGCGGCGGCGAGCGCGCGGGTCTGCTCGGCCTCACCCGGCCGTTGGCGACGCAAGGCGTCGTCGAGCGCTTCGCGGAAGCGATCGCGACCGACGAGCGCCTCCGGGGCGCCTCGCAAGCCCCGTTGCCGCCCGCGCTGCCCGCCGCGCCGCGCTCGATGGTTCTCATGATCGGCGATTTTCTTTCCGAGCCCGACGACGTCGTGCGGGCGATCCGGGCGATCAGCGCGGAGGGCGCGATCGGCGAACTCGTGATGATCGTCGACCCGATCGAGGAAACCTATCCGTTCTCCGGCAATACCGAGTTTCTCCACCCCGCGGGCTCGCTGAGCTTGCTCACGCCGAGGGCGCAGAACTTGCGCGACGCCTATCTCGCGCGTCTCGCCGCCCATCGCGAAACGATTCGGGCGATTTGCGCCCGCTCGGGCTGGGGCATGAGCATCCACCGCACCGACCAATCGCCAGCCGAGATGCTGCTGGCGCTGCGCATGCGCCTGTCCGCGCCCGAAGCCGGCGTCGCCCTGAGGAGCGCCTGAGCGATGTTCGGCCTCCCGCTCGCCTTCGCCGCACCCGCGGTCCTCGCGGCGCTGATCGGCCTCGTTGGCCTCTATTTCCTGCTCCGCGTCACCCCGCCCAGTCCGCGCCGGGCGATATTCCCGCCGGTCAGGCTTCTCCTCGGGCTCGATCCTAACGAAACGACGCCGGCGCGCACGCCGTGGCCGATCCTTGCGCTCCGGCTCGCGATCGGCGCGCTCATCATCCTCGCGATGGCCGAGCCGCTGTGGAACAGCCTGGCGGCGCTCTCCGGGTCGGGGCCGCTTCTCATTCTGATCGACGACGGATTCGCCGCCGCCCCGGCCTGGGACAAGCGAATGGACTTCGCCCGGGAACGCGCGGCGGCGGCGGCGCGATCGGGTCGAATCGTGGCGATCGAAGCGGTCTCGCAGGGCGGACAGGATCTCGCGCCGCTCGACAGATCCGGAATCGAGGGCCGATTGCACTCGCTGGCGCCGGTTCCCTACGCGCCGGACCGGGCGGCGGCGCTGCCGGTGATTGAGCGCTTTCTCGCCCGCGAGCCGAAGTCAGACATTTTATGGATCGCCGATGGAGTCGAGCTCGGCGGGGCGAAGGCGTTTTCGGCCCGGCTGGCGTCGATCGCCCGTTCGGTCGAGGTGGTGACCGACGGCCGGGGCGCGCTCGCGCTTGCCGGCGCCGACAACGAGGCGGGAGCGCTGACCGCGGCGCTCACCCGCTCGGATGCGCGCGCGCCAGCGACCGGGGTGGTGCGCGCCCTTGACGCTCAGGGCCGGGAGGTTGGCCGGACGGGGTTCGATTTCGGCGCGAAGTCGGTGGTCGACGCCCGTTTCGATCTGCCGGTCGAATTGCGCAACGACGTCGCGCGGGTCGTCATCGACGGCGAACGCTCAGCTGGCGCGACGTGGCTCATCGACGAACGCTCGCGCCGCCGGCGGGTCGCCATCGCCTCGGGCGCGAGCGCCGACATCGCGCAGCCGCTGCTTGCGCCGAGCTACTATCTCAAGCGCGCATTGCAGCCGTTCGCCGACATCAGCGAGTGGCATGATTCTTCGACCAACCCGATCATCTCGCTGCTCGAGCAGAAGCCCTCGGTGCTCGTGCTCGCCGACATGAGCGTGGCGCCGGGTCCGGAGCGCGATGCGATCACCCGGTTCCTGGACAACGGCGGCGTGCTGCTGCGGTTCGCCGGGACACGCCTCGCCGCCGGCGATGACACTTTGACCCCCACGGCTCTTCGTCGCGGCGGACGCCTGCTTGGCGGCGCCTTGTCCTGGGAGAGCCCGAGGCACATTGCGCCATTCGAGGCGGGCAGCCCGTTCTTTGGCCTCGCCGCGCCGAGCGAAGTCACGGTGACGCGTCAGGTGCTGGCCGAGCCGGAGGTGGGACTTGCCGAGAAGACCTGGGCGCGTCTCGCCGACGGGACGCCGCTCGTCACCGCGGAGCGGCGCGGCAAGGGGCTCATCGTGCTGTTCCATGTGACCGCAGACACCACCTGGTCGAATCTTCCGCTCTCGGGACTGTTCGTCGACATGCTGCGCCGGATCGTGGCGGAAGCCGACGCGCCGGGGCAGGGCGCCGAAAAGGCGAAGGTCGGCGCGCATGGAACGATCTGGCCGCCGCTTCGCATCCTGGACGGTTTTGGCGCCCTCGGCCCCCCGCCCGCGAAGGCGGAGCCGATCGGCGATGACTTTTCCGGCGTCGGCGACCCGCGTCACCCGCCAGGCCTTTACGGAACGCACGAGTCGTTTCGAGCCGTGAACGCGCTGGCGGATGGGCAAAGACTGACGCCGGCCGACTATGGGCCCCTGTCCGTGCACGAAGGCGCGCTGGCGATCGCGCCGCCGATCGATCTTCGCCGCTGGCTTCTGCCGGCCGCTCTCGTCGGCTTGATGATCGACGCGTTGGTCTCGATCTGGCTGATGGGCGGCGCGCCCTTGCGCCGCAGGGGAGCGCTTGCCGCCCTCCTCATCGCCGGCGCGTTCGGCCTCGCCGCTGTCCCTCACCAGGCCCGCGCCGCCGAGCCGGCGCCGGTCTCCGATCGCGATATGGACGCGGCTCTGTCCACCCGGCTCGCCTATGTCGTGACCGGCGATGCGTCAGTCGACGAGACCTCGAAGCTCGGGTTGACCGCGCTGACGCGGGTGCTTGCTTCCCGCACCTCAGCCGAGCTTGCCGAGCCGGTCGGGCTCAATCCGGCGCGTGACGAACTGGCCTTCTACCCCCTCATCTACTGGCCGATCGTCGCTGGACTGCCGCAGCCGAAACCCGAGGCGCGCACGCGCGTCGCCGCGTTCATGAAAAACGGCGGCACGATGGTTTTCGACACGCGCGACGCGCTGATCGCGCGTCCCGGCGGATCGCCGACGGCCGAGGCGCTTTGGCTGCGCACGCTCCTTGAGGGGGTCGACGTGCCGGAGCTTGAACCGGTTCCGCACGACCACGTGCTGACCAAGACCTTCTATCTGCTCGACCGCATCGTGGGGCGCACGGCGATCGGGCAGACCTGGATCGAGGCCCTCCCGCCACTCGACCCGAACGTCCATGTCCAGCGCCCGGCGCGCGCTGGCGACAGCGTTTCGCCGATCATCATCGCCTCAGACGACCTTGCGGCGGCGTGGGCGGAAGATGCCGATCAGCGCCCGCTTTATCCCTTGATTCCCGGGGGGGCGCGGCAGCGGGAGCTCGCTCTGCGGAGCGGCGTCAATCTGGTGATGTACACGCTCACCGGCAATTACAAAGCCGATCAGGTCCACGCGAAGGACATTCTGGAAAGGCTCACGCGTTGAGCGCCTGGTCGATCGCCCTTTCCCCGTTGCTTCCATGGCCCGCGATCTACGCGCTGGCGGCGGTGGCGCTCGCGGTCTCGGCCGCGCTCGTCTGGCGGGGCGTCAGGGGCGCATGGCTGCGGGTTCTGAGCCTGGCGCTCCTGCTGCTCGCCCTGTGCGATCCCAATCTCGTCCAGGAGAACCGGCGCCCCCTCAAGGACATTGTCGCTGTGGTTGTCGACCGGTCCGAGAGCCAGGACATTGGCGAGCGGCCCCAGCAGGCCGACAAGGCGCGCGATGAACTCGAGGCGCGGCTCAAGGCGCTGGGAAACATCGACCTTCGGGTCGTCGAAACCTCGCGTGATGAATCCGAAACGGAAGGAACCAAGCTTTTCGCCGCCCTGCGCGGGGCGCTCGCCGATGCGCCGCCGGAGCGGGTCGGCGGAGCGATCATGATCACCGACGGCGACGCGCACGACATTCCCCAGTCGGCGGCCGCGCTCGGGTTCAACGCGCCCTTGCATGCGTTGATCACCGGCCACGAGGGCGAGCGGCAGCGGCGCATCGAGCTCGTCGAGGCGCCCCGCTACGGCATCGTCGGCAAGGATCAGGTCATCGAAGCGCGCGTGCTCGACAGCGCCGATCACGGCGAACCGGTCGAACTCACGGTGCGGCGCGATGGCGCCACGATTGCGACGATGCAAGCCAGGGTTGGCGAGCGGATCGATGTGAGGGCGCCGATCGACCATCCGGGCCCCAACGTGATCGAGCTCGAAGTCGCCCCGGTCGAAGGCGAAATCGCCGCCGACAGCAATCGCGCCGTGGTCAACATCGAGGGCGTGCGGGACAAGCTCAGAGTGTTGCTGGTCTCGGGCAAGCCCCATCCCGGCGAGCGAATGTGGCGCAATCTCCTGAAGTCCGACGCCAACGTGGATCTCGTGCATTTCACCATCCTGCGCCCGCCGGAGAAGGGCGCGGACGGCACGCCGATCAACGAATTGTCGCTGATCGCCTTTCCGGTCGCCGACCTGTTCGGCCGCAGGATCAAGGACTTCGACCTCATCATCTTCGATCGCTATGCCCAGCAGTCGATCCTGCCCTACGTCTATTTGGAGAACATCGCCAAATACGTGCGCGACGGGGGCGCGCTCCTGATGGCGGAGGGGCCCGAATTCTCCACTCCCGACGGCCTTTACTATTCTCCGCTCGGCGCCATTTCCCCGGCCGAGCCGAGCGGCGACGACGTCGAAAGACCGTATCGCGCTCGGGTGTCGAGCGAGGGCCAACGCCACCCGGTGACCCGGGGCCTGAGTGGTTTTGACGGCAACAACGGCGATCCGAACTGGGGCCGATGGTTCCGGATCGTCGGCGCGAAACCGACGAACGGCGTGACGGTGATGAGCGGGGCGGACGACCAGCCGCTGCTCGTGTTGTCGCGAGTCGACAAGGGGCGCGTGGGCCTGCTGTTGAGCGACCAGATGTGGCTGTGGGCGCGCGGCTATGACGGCGGCGGGCCTTATGTCGATCTGTTGCGGCGTCTCGCGCACTGGCTGATGAAGGAGCCCGATCTGGAGGAGGAAGCGCTGCGCGCCAGCGCCAAGGGGCGTGAGGTGACGGTCGAGCGCCAGAGCGTGAGCGGCGAAGCGCGCGACGTCAGTCTGGTCGCGCCGGACGGCTCAAAAACGAAACTCGACATGACCCCTTATGCGCCCGGTCTCAGCCGCGCGCACGTCACCGTCAACCGGTTCGGCCTCTATCGCGCCGAGGATGGCGAACACGTTGCGCTGGTCAACGTCGGCCAGGAGAACCCACTCGAAATGCGGGATGTCGTCTCAACCACCGAAAAGCTGCGTCCGATCGCCGAGGCGACCGGCGGCTCGGTGCATCGCATCTCGTCGGGCGCGGGCGATGCGATCACGATGCCACGCGTCGTTGGCTTGAACCCGTCCCCAAGCTATGGCGGGGCTGACTACATTGGGGTCAAGCGGACCGGATCAACGGAGTTGATCGGCGCTCGTTCGACTTCGCTTGCCTCGGGGTTCTTCGGCTTGGCGCTCCTGCTCGGTATGGTCACTCTCGCCTGGATGAATGAGAGCGGCGGCCTGAGACGCAGGGGCGACGAGGGTTAGCTGGACGGAAAACTCGTAGGGTTCCTGCCGATCGGTCACAGCTAGTCTTACTGTGTCATAAGTTGGCTCGTTGGCGACAAGGGCGCCGCGGCGAGGGTCGCGCGATGTTGCGCGCCAGTTGGATGCGCATGGTTGCGAGTGACGCTTTGATGTGGCGTTCGGCTCGGATTGGCGGATCCGCGGGGTCGACAAGCCGCGGATAGGGGAGGCGCCGGGATGAGCGGGATTTTGTCGCCTGAGGGGGGAATCAGAACTCCGTTCGGAGACAAGAATCCGTAGGCCGCGACGCAGGGCGCCATAGGGATTGCTGTGACCCCTAACGTTCATCCAATTGGGGCCAGAGTCTGCGGGTTGAGATTGGCGCAGGAGCGCCGGCGGAGCAACGGGCGATCGGCGCAGCTGGTCGGGGTTGCGCAGCCGATCGCCCGTTGCGGTGAAGGTTCCCGCGAATGCCGCGGGGGTGAGATAGCCGAGCGCCGAGTGAGGGCGCTTCTGATTGTATGCGGCGGTCCATCGCGCCAGCGTCGATCGGGCGTGATCGAGGTCGTAGAAGATCGTCTCATTGAGCAGTTCGTCACGCATGCGGCCGTTGAACGCTTCGCAGATCCCGTTCTGCATCGGTTTTCCCGGCGCAATGAAATGCCAAGCGATCCGGCTGCCTTGAGCCCAGGCGAGCATAGCGTTGGAGGTGAACTCGGTTCCGTGGTCGGAGACGATCAGATCGGGTTTGCCGCGCCAGGCGATGATGGCGTCGAGCTCGCGCGCCACCCTCCGGCCGGAGATCGAGGTGTCGGCGATCGCCGCCAGGCATTCCTTGGTGACGTCGTCGATCACGTTGAGGATGCGGAAGCGCCGCCCGTTCGAAAGCTGGTCGTGGACGAAGTCGACCGACCAGCGGGCGTTCGGCCTCGCCTCGACCAGGATCGGCGCCCGCATGCCCGTCGCCCGCTTGCGGCCCTTGCGCTTGCGGACCGTCAGGCCCTCCTCGCGGTAAAGCCGCTGCGTCTTCTTTCGATTCAAAACGTGGCCTTCGGCGCGCAGAAGAACGTGCAGCCGGCGATAACCGAACCGGCGCTGCTCGGCCGCCAGCTCCCGCAAGCGGCCGCGCAAGGCGTCGTCTCGCGGTCGACGCGATCGGTAGCGGACGGTCTTGCGATCGGCCTTTATCAGGCGGCACGCCCGGCGCTCGCTCATCTCGTAGGCGGATACGAGACGGGCGACAGCCTCGCGCTTGGCGGCGGGCGTCAGAATTTTTTTGTCAGCAGGTCTTTCAGCGCGGCGTTGTCGAGCATCGCGTCGGCCAGAAGGCGCTTCAGCTTGGCGTTCTCGTCCTCAAGCTGCTTGAGCCGCTTGGCCTCGGACACCTCCATCCCGCCGAACTTAGCCTTCCAGGCGTAGAACGTCGCCGTGCTGATCCCATGCTTGCGGCAGACCTCGGCGGTCGAAAGCCCCGCCTCCTGCTCGCGCAGCACCGCAATGATCTGCTCTTCCGTGAACCTCGATCGCTTCATCGTCCAGTCCTTCCTTCAGACCGGACTCTAGCTTCACCTGGAGGAAATCCGGGGGTCACAGCAGACGGAGCGAACGATGACGAAGAAGACGAGGCGGCGGATTGACGGCGGACTGAAGGCGAAGATCGCGCTGGAGGCGCTGCGGGAGCAGGCGACGGTCACGGACCTTTCGCAGCGCTACGAGGTCCATCCGAACCAGATTTACGCCTGGAAGAAGCAGCTTCAGGATCAGGCGGGGCGGGCGTTCGATCCCGGGGTGGGGCGGGACGCGGAAACGACGCATGAGCGGGAGATCGAGCGGCTGCACGCCATGCGCTGCGCCCGGTCTCACGCCCACCTCCATCTCCATCAGCCGCTCGGCGGCGAAGGCGATCATGTCGCGCAGGATGTCGGCGTCGGGGGCCTTCTCCACCAGCACGCGAAGGTTCATCATCTCGTCGGTCATCGGAGATTCCTCGGTTGCGTTTGTTGATTCGCAACCCAAACCTACCGGAGAACCGCCGATGACCGCCGCAAGCCGCTCGCTCGCTACAGCGCTATCGAGAGCGCGCTTCGCGAGCGGCTTGCTCCAACCGAGCTACACCACCAATCGGGACACGACCCGGTGAGATTGCGAGAAGACTATTCGGCGGAAGAGCTTCGCACGCACGCTCGCGGGTCGAAGGCCGTCAGCCAGAGCCGTCGTCTTCTTTCGCTGGCTGCGGTTCGAGACGGAATGGACCGAGCGGCGGCGGCGAAGATCGGCGGCATGGATCGCCAGACGCTGCGCGACTGGGTTCATCGCTTCAACGTTTCGGGGCCGGAGGGCCTCATCGACAAGCGGACGGAAGGTCCCAAGCCTCGCCGGTCAGAGCAACCGCTGGCTCAGCTTGCGAAGATCGTGGAGGCCGGCCCGGACCGTGAGAAAGATGGCGTCGTCCGGTGGCGGCGCATTGATCTCAAGCGTGTCATCGCCGAGAGGTTCGGTGTCGACTTTCATCCGCGCTATGTCGGCAAGCTCCTGAAGAAGCTTGGCTTCTCCCACATCAGCGCCCGGCCGCGTCATCGGCTCAGGACGAGCGGATCGTCGAGGCGTTTAAAAAACTTCCCGCGCGCGCTGAAGGCTCATCTCGATGGAATCTCCGAGACGACGCCGGTCGAAATCTGGTTCCAAGATGTCTCTCGACAAGCTCGGGATGAGAGCCCGAAGGCCAGAAGAACGGCCTCGTCCGCCAGTGGGCCCCGGCGTGGAACGCGGCCCCTATAGCCCGCCGACCAGCGCTACGACAACGCCTATCTGTTCGGCGCGATCTGCCCGGCGCGAGGCGTGGGAGCGGCGCTGGCGCTACCCTATGCCGATACCGACATGATGCAGCTTCACCTCGACGAAATCTCGTGCAACGTCGCTGAGGGGGCGCATGCCGTCCTGCTGCTCGACAGGGCTGGATGGCACATCACCAGCAAGCTCGACATGCCCAAAAACATCACGCCGATCTTCCTGCCTTCCCGCGCCCCGGAGTTGAACCCGGTCGAGAACGTCTGGCGCTATCTCCGTCAGAACTGGATCTCAAACACCGTCTTCGAAAATTATGACGCCATTGTCGACGCGGCCTGCGACGCATGGCGCAAGCTGACCGCCAAGCCCGAAACCATCACATCCATCGGGTTGCGAGACTCGGCCCACGTCGGTCAGCCGCTATGACCTTTGGTATAAACCGCGGGTGGCGCAACCAATTTCGGCCATGCCCGGGCTAGATCGTATAGCGAGGCCGGTCTAAGCGGCATGAGCTCATCATGTCCTTAACCGGCGTTTTTGGGAGGCTCGCTCCGCCTTGCGGCCGCCTCAGCGCGCGGCCTATAGAGAGAACCCTCCCGCGCCCGTTCCGTAGCGCCCGCCTTTCGAAGGTCCCTGTATGTCGACCGTCGACGTCAAGCCGAGCAATCGCAAGCCCGCCGGGAAAGCCGAGACGGCCAACGAGCCATTCAAGCAGGCGCTTGCGTCCTGCACCCGCGCGCTCGCGCGTCAACCTGAGCTCGAAATCGCCTTCTCGGCCGACAAACCCTCGCTCATGACATCAGCGGAGGGCGCCAAGGCTCGGCTCCCCGAGCCGCCGCGCAAGCCCAATCCGCGGGAGGCGGCGATCGTCCGCGGCCTCGCCGATTTGTTTGCCCTGCGGCTTGCTTGCCATAACGATGCGCTCCACCGGCGCCTCGCGCCCGAGAGCCCGCCGGCGCGCGCCCTGTTCGACGCGGTTGAACAGGCGCGGGTCGAAGCCATTGGCTCGCGCCGCATGCAAGGCGTGGCGTCGAACCTGACCGCGATGCTCGACGATCGCTACCACCGCAGTCCGTTCGCCGAGGCGCGCACGCGTGAGGAGGCGCCGCTGGAGGACGCGGTGGCGATGGTCGCACGCGAGCGCATGACGGGGCTCGAACCGCCCCGGGGCGCCGCGCGTCTCGTCGAGCTCTGGCGCCCGTTCATCGAGGAGAAGGCCGGCGCCGATCTCGATCGGCTCAGCGAGGCTCTCCTCGATCAGCGCGCCTACGCCAGGCTGGTGCGCAAAGTCCTGTCGTCCCTGGGGCTCGCAGGCGAATCCGACGCCGACGCCGAGGACTCGGACGACGAAACGGAAGACAAGACGCCGCCCGAGGAGTCCGACGAGGCTGAAGGCGAGGGCGAAGACCAGTCGACGCAGGAGTCGATGCAGCGTGAGGCAGCCGACGATTCGGCCGACGACGCCGAGGAAGGCGCAATCGACACCGTCGAGGCGCCGTCATCGGAGCTCGAAGACGAAGGCGATACGGGCGACGCGGAAGAAGCGACAGAGAGCCGTCCTCCGCACCCCTCAGCCCCGGATAAACGTGGCCCGGACTACAAGGCCTACACCAACCGCTTCGACGAAATCATCGACGCCGACGCATTGTGCGACCCCGAAGAACTGCAACGCTTGCGCGACTATCTCGACAAGCAATTGCAGAACCTTCATTCGGTCGTCGCCCGCCTCGCCAACCGCCTGCAGCGGCGGCTGATGGCCCAGCAGAACCGCTCATGGGAGTTCGACCTCGAAGAGGGCGTGCTCGACACGGCGCGACTGCCCCGGGTGATTATCGATTTGCAGCAGCCGTTGTCCTTCAAGCAGGAGAAGGACATGGCGTTCCGCGACACGTCGGTGACGCTGCTGATCGACAATTCCGGCTCGATGCGCGGCCGTCCGATCACGGTTGCGGCGACCTGCGCCGACATTCTCGCCCGCACGCTCGAGCGCTGCGGCGTCAAGGTGGAGATCCTTGGCTTCACCACCCGCGCCTGGAAAGGCGGACAGTCGCGCGAGGCCTGGCTCCAGGCCGGCAAGCCCGCCAATCCCGGGCGCCTCAACGACCTGCGCCATCTCATTTATAAGTCGGCGGACGCGCCGTGGCGGCGCGCGCGCAAAAACCTCGGGCTCATGATGCGCGAGGGGCTGCTCAAGGAAAACATCGACGGCGAGGCGCTCGACTGGGCGCACCAGCGCCTCCTCGGCCGGCCCGAGCAGCGCAAGATCCTGATGATGATCTCCGACGGCGCGCCGGTCGACGATTCGACCCTGTCGGTCAACCCCGGCAACTATCTCGAGCGCCATCTGCGCTACGTGATCGAGGAGATCGAAACCCTTTCGCCCGTCGAACTCATCGCAATCGGCATCGGCCACGACGTGACGCGCTACTACCGGCGCGCCGTGACGATCGTCGACGCCGAGGAGCTGGGCGGCGCCATGACGGAGAAGCTGGCCGAGCTGTTCGACGAGAACGCCATGCCGGAACCGGCAAGGCCGGCGCGGCTGCCGAAACGAGGCCGGCGGGCCGCCTGACGGTCGGGCTGGCCCAGCCGCCATTTTACCGGCGCGCCTTAAGGATTTCAACGCTTTACGACCCCGTTTAGTTCCGCCCGTCACTCCCAAGCCGTGGTGAGTCATTTTTGTCACGGTGGGTTTGGGAGTTAGTGATTTTTGGGTTGAGACGGAGACAGAGGCGGTCAATTGTGACTCAAGGGTGGAATGAGTTTCCGCCCGAGATCGAAGCCCTGATCGTGGCGCAAGCGCGTGAGATCGAGCGTCTTCGCGCGGAGGTGGCGGAGCTTCGGCGCCGGCTGGATCTGGACAGCACGACGAGGTCCAGGCCGCCCTCGAGCGAGCCGCAGGATGTCAGCGAAGAGATTTCTTGGGATCGCCACTTCCGCCATCTGGAAGGCGACATAGCGGCCGTGGTCAGCGCCTCGAGGAAGCGGCGATCGTCCTCGGCCTTCCTCCCACGACGCGGCAGGCAGGCGCGAAACACCGCCAGCGTGTGCGCCCATCGTCCTCATCCATCGTTGTCGACATTGGCCCCGGCCCTCTGATTCGGTCGGAGTCCTGATGAATCATGCCCGATTCCGCAGGGGAATCGCAAAAACGTCATCGGTCGAAATTTCGTCCACACAGCCTAGCACTACTTTGGCGGATTTATTCGAGCGACCGACGGAGCGTTCGCCTGCAGTGGGGACATGGATAAGGAGGCGGGCGAGCGAGGGTCGCGAGCACGGCGCGCCGGATCGCGGGGAGCGTCGGTTGTGGGGGCCCGTGGCGGGTTCTTTTTTCCCCCGCTCGCTTCAGCGAGGCGGCGGCTTTGCAGGTAGGCGTAGGCGACCTCTGTCAGCGACGCTGCCGAGATAAACAGGGAGGGTTTGTTTGCCTCGCACCACTGAGCAAAGGCTCAGCCTTCGGGGTCGCGAGCATGTTGAAGAGGGGATGTCCAGCAACCAGGTGCTCATGTTCTTCCTCGTTTATCCGTTAGAAGTCGAGTTCGAGGGGCGAGGGAACGCCGAGGAGCGCATTGTAAAACTTGGTGGCGTCCGACAGCGGCTTGGTCTCTGCGGTGGGTGCCGGCGACGGGTCCTCTGCCTCGACGGGATCCTGTGGCGGCGGCTCAATCATGGCGACGGGCTTACGATTGTCGGTAACGAGGCTGCACTCGCCTTCGGCGGCGGCGCGCACGAGCGCCGATAGGCGGGCTTTGGCTTGTCGGATCCCTAGGGATTTCATCTGGTCGCTCCTGAACACAAATTCATGTGGCGCTGAAGTTCCTGGGCTGGCCGCCCGCGAGTCGGGCCGTGTGGCGCCGCCACTTAGGCAGGCCATCGAAAGCGGCGCACAGGCGTCGGGCTAGCGATTGGGGGCGGGCGTGACCAGACGGCGCCGGCGCTAAGTGGCGGCGCGTGGCGTGACTACATTGGCCGCCGGACGGCGGCCGCTTGCCGATAGCGGGGGCGGTGTGGCGCCGCCCGATTGGGGAGCGGCCGCCGAGGTGCGAGGCGTCGATCAAAACGGTTGCTCCGGGTGCTCGACCACCGCCGACAAGTCGATCGTCCAGCGATTGCGATGGTCGAGCAGGTAGAGGAACTGCACCATGGAATCGACCTGGTCGTAGTATTTGGACATCGGGAAGCCAGCGACCTCCGCCTCGAAGGTCTCGAGCCACGGCGCGCTGACGGGCAGGTGGACCCGCTTGCGCTCGATCTTCGGCGTCTGGGCGATGGCGCGTTCAACTTTGCCGAGCGTGGGGTCGTAGGGGCAGAGCCAGCGTCGCGCGCGTTCGCGCTTTACAAGCGCGTTGCCGATCGCCAAGCCGACGCCGACTCTTTCAAGCACGACGCAGCTGGCGTTGAATTTATCCTTCATGTGCAGAATGGCAGGCTCGATCTTGTGGAAGTCGAGCCTTTTGCGCAGCACGTCGACCAAGTAGAGTTTGCGGCCTTGGATTCCCCAGGTGGTGCAGACGGAGAACGCGGCAGTTTTCCGTGTCGACGACGGCCGGATCCCAGCTCTGCACGATTGCTTCGAACCAGGCCGGCAGCGTCTCATAGCGCTGAAAATGCTTGAGCTTTATAAGAGCTCCGCCGGGCGGCCGGGCGGCGATGGCCTTTGCAGGATCTGCGCATTGTGCTGGTGGCGCCGGTGGTATCGTGGCCCGGCAGCTGGTCCGCCTCGTCCGGCGCCACATCGTCCTCTTTGCGCCCGAACTGTGGCGCCGGGTCCGGTGGCCCCTCGTTGCTGCGACGCGCTTCGACCTCGGCGAAGGTCTCCCCGGTCGCCTCGAGGACGGCTTCTTGACCGGTCATTGCGCTCCAGCGGCGGATGATGACGTCGCAAGAGGGACCGTCGAATTCGATTGCCCGGCAACACCGGCCTGTCGCCTCTGCCGCGACAAGCGTCGAGCCTGAACCCGCGAAGCAGTCGACAACGATGTCGCCCCGGTTTGTGACGTCGATGACGGCTCTTCGAGCAACGGGCGCGGCTTTACGGTCGGGTGGAGCTCGAGGCCCTGGCGCGCATCCGACCCACGGCTCGACGCCCCGGCATATTCCCAGACATTTGACCGCCAGCGGCCGTTCCGACCGAGTTCGACATTGTTAACGTGCGGCTCTCCGCCCTTTTTGAACACTGGCAATAACTCGTGCTGGGAGCGCCACAG
Source organism: uncultured Alphaproteobacteria bacterium (assembly GCA_963802615.1). Lineage (GTDB taxonomy): Bacteria > Pseudomonadota > Alphaproteobacteria > Rhizobiales > Beijerinckiaceae > Roseiarcus. The sequence continues at coordinate 61,494 of CAWDKC010000034.1, read as the reverse complement.
CGACCCCTGGCCGCCATTGGTTTGACCCAGACCACGAGGTTGATGAGGTCGAGCCCAAGTTCACGCGCGCAGGCGATCACGAGCTCGACCGAGCGCCAGTCAATGAATGTGGCGAACAGGCCGCCGTCGAAGAGGCGGGCGAGGGCCGCCTCCATCCACTGCCGATTGAACCTGGCGAATTCCTCCCGGCTCATCTCGCCGTGGGCGAACGCGAACTCGCGGTGGTGCGTTGCTGGTCATGTGGCCGACGTTGGCGACGTTGTATGGCTCGTCGGTCAGCACGAGCTGCGCCAATTCGTCGGGGAGCATCAGCCGCTCATAAAGCGCGGCGTCGCGGGCGACGCCCTGCGCGAGGCGGTGGTCGCCGAGAAGCCAGATGTCGCCAAGACGCGAGACCGCCGTCTCGACCCCTTGTGGCGCCGGGGCCTCGCCCGCAGCGAGGTCCTCGTCGTCGTCAAGGAGCATGAGACCATAGATCTCGGCGGTCTCGAACCCCGTCTCGACGAGGTCGACGCCAAGCACGGTTAGCTCCTCGAACTCGAGCCGCAGCGCATCGGGATCCCAGGCGCCGGTCTCGCCGAGCCGGTTCAACGCGATGCTGAGCGCACGCAGCTCCGTTCTGTCGAGATGGTCGATGACGATGCAGGAGACTTCGAAGACGCCCTGCGCCTTGGCGACCTCCCACAGTCCGTGGCCTTCGACGATGGTCCCGTCGGCGTCGATCAGGATCGGCCGGCATAGACCGAACCTTTCGAGGCTGACCTGGAGCTTTGCGCTCTGTTTTGCGTCGCGGCGCCGCACCGGCCGCGCCGCCGGGCGCAGGCTTTCAAGAGCCCGCGTCTCCAAGCAGAGCCTCGGGGCGAGATCGTTGCGCCTCGGGCGCGGCGCATGCGCGCCGATCTCGCTCAGCGCGCGCTGAGTCTCACGGCGTGCGCGCGCCCTGGTCGCGATTGCACCCTTGACGCCCGCTGCGGAGCGCGGGGTCTGCGGCTTCGGTTCTCGATGGCTCATATCAATCTCCAATGACCGGATGGATCCGTCCTGGAGGCTGAAGCGGTCCTAGCGAGGTTCCCGTCGTACCGCCTGAGAACGACCAGCGCTCCCGTCGTCAGGCGCGCGTGACCACATGTTCTCGCGCGGAACCTACGAAAACCTCCTTGTTTTCTTGGCCCCGCTGGAACCGCTCCTCTACCTCTTGTGGCTCGGAGAAGTCCGTAGCGCCATCTGGCCATATTTCCCGTACGCCCCTGTTATTCCCTGACCCAATGTTTAGGGAATTTACGCCGCTGGGTTCAGATTCACGCGAGAGCTCAGAGGCTTGCGCAATGTCAGGAGTCGGCCAAAGGCCAGAAATCCGGCGATTTCCCTGATAAATTGGCTGATGCCAGGGAATTTTTCGCGGCCAGCAAGCTGAGACATATCGGAGACTGGTTTCGCCGGACTGCGTCCGCCACCAGGAAGTCTTGTGAAATGGCCTGAATTTAACTCGCACATAGTAGCAGTAATTTCAATGCGTTGTCTGCTCTGAGACGGAACCGCCTTTCCGCAACGCGCCCGCCGGCCCTCGCGAAGCGCACGCCACCGGCCGGCAGCCGACCCTCGCAAGAGCGTGGCCAACTCATGGAAGCGCCAAAACCTTGAGCGCGGCGAGGATCGGCGTTTGGCCCCTGTGTATCTTCTCGAACGCCTCGTCGATCGAAAACCAGGCGGCCCGGTCGACCTCCGGGAATTGCGCCATCCGGCCCGAGCGGGGCGGCCATTCAAGCGAGAACTTGTCGCTCGTAAGCAAGGCCGGATCGAAGTCGCCCTCGTGCGCGAAGGCGACGACCGTTTTGCCGCCCGGCTGCTTGTGCGCGCCGAGGTCGAGGAAACGACCCTCGACCGTCATGCCGGTCTCTTCGAGGAATTCGCGCTTGGCCGCGGCGAGAGGATCTTCGCTTTCGTCCGCGAGGCCCTTGGGGATCGACCAGGCGCCCAAGTCCTTCTTCGCCCAGAATGGTCCGCCGGGATGGACGAGCAGCACCTCGACGCCTGCCGCACGGCGGCGGAACAGCAAGATCCCAGCGCTTAATTTCGGCATGCGACGAAGGTTACAACGCGCCGCCTGTTTCCGATAGCCGCGGTCCCGATCCTTACGCTCGGAGCCGCATCTCCTGGCGTAAAACAACCGAGACGCGCTAAGGACTGTACTGGTTGTCGGGACGAGTGCGCATGCCCCATCCGTTCGATCCAGGATACATCGCCGAGCCGTTTCTGAGTTTGTGCGCCGAATACCCGGACTCGACCGTCTATCCTTCAGATCAATTCCGGGTCGAGTGGGGGCCGATCTTCCACCGCGGCCGCCTCGACGGTTCGGCCCGCGTGCTCGTGATCGGTCAAGATCCCGCGCAGCACGAGTCCGTCTTGCGCCGCATATTGGTTGGCGAAGCCGGGTTTCGAGCCCAGGGCTTGCTGGCCAAGCTCGGGGTCACAAGCAGCTACGTGTTCGTCAATACGTTCCTGTACAGCGTCTACGGCAGCGTCAAAGCGAAGACCAGAAAGGACCCCAGCCTCATCGACTATCGAAACCGGTGGTTGAAAGCGCTGCTGGTCGGAAGCAACGTCGAAGCCGTTGTCGCCCTCGGGCAGGCGGCGGACGAAGCCTGGCGGTTCTGGAAAGCGACTCCGGAGGGGCAGTCGACCAACGTCGCCTATCAGGCGGTGACGCACCCCACCCAACCGGAAAGTTCTTCCAACGGCGATAAGACCAAGCTCGCGGCGGCGACAAAGAAGCTGCTGCAGAACTGGAACGCGGCGTTGCAAGTCTTGTCGCAGCACGTGCAGCACCCCGACGCGCCGAAGCCTCTTGTCCTCTATGGCCAGAACTGGGTCGATGGCGACCGGATTGGGATTCCTGGGTCCGATCTCCCCGCCGGCCTGCCTCCATGGATGCGCGAGCAGGACGGCTGGGCGAAGCGCGCCGGGGCTGACGCCCTCGCCAAGCGGCGCAACATAACGATCAGCATTCCGAAGGGGGTGGTGGCATGACCGACGCCCAACGCCAATGGTATCCGCTCGCCGGCGACGAGCCGCAGCCACAAGGCCTGACAGCGAAAGCAGCGAAGGCGGCAAAGAAGCAAGGGCCCATCGACCCGCTGACAGGTCCGAAGCTGGCGCTGGGCGGACGCGTGGTCACCATGGACGATGCGTTCACGGTCAAGAGCGACGCCGTCGTCTATATCGACCGCGGCTCGATCGTCGCCGTGCAGGACCGCGCCATGCCCGCGCCGGCCGGCTTCGACGACGGTTGCTCCACAGGACACCGGGGGCACGCTGTTTCCTGGCTTGATCGAACTGCACAATCACCTCAGCTACAACGCGCTGCCGCTATGGAGCCCCGTGCCCAAGCTTTTTAAAGACCGCGGCCAGTGGCCTGACCACCCCGACTATCGCAAGCTCATCAGCGGTCCGATGACGGTGGTGGGCGAATACCGGAATGCGCAAGGCAAGGCCGCGCTGTTGGCGCCGCTGGTCCGTTATGTCGAGTGCAAATGTCTGCTCGGGGGCGTGACGACGAGCCAGGGGATCATGCTCAGCAGCAACGCCGGAGTGCAGCGCTTCTACCGGGGGGTCGTACGCAACGTCGAACAGACTGACGATTCCGACCTAAGCGAAGCGCACGGGCGCATCGCTGACGTCGAGGCAAAGGACGCGCGCGCCTTCCTGGCGCGATTGAACAAGGAGCACAGCTGCCTCCTTCTTCACCTCAGCGAGGGCGTGACCTCGCCCGATCACCCCGACTCCCCGGCGCGCCGGCATTTCCTCGCCCTCGAAGTGGCGCCGGACGAGTGGGCGATCAACGACCGGTTCGCCGGCATCCACTCTGCGGGCTTGCTGCCCGAGGATTTCGATGTCCTCGCGGGGCATGGGGGCGCGATGATCTGGTCGCCTCTCAGCAACCTTCTCCTTTACGGCGGCACCGCGCGGGTCGATGCGGCCCGGAAGGCTAAAGTGCGCATCGGGTTGGGAAGCGATTGGTCGCCCTCCGGCAGCAAGAACCTGCTGGGTGAACTGAAGGTGGCCTGGCTCTACTCCCAACACATGCTTGGCGGATTGTTCAGCGCGCGCGACCTGGTCGCGATGGCGACGCGGGACGCCGCAGCGATCGTCAAATGGCAGAAGGCGCTTGGCGCGCTGGAGGTCGGCAAGCGCGCCGACTTGATCGCGATTGAGGGTAAGGAGGGCGACCCCTATGAAGCCCTCATCAAGGCCAAAGAGACGTCAATCCAACTGGTCATGATCAATGGTGTCGCGCGCTACGGAGCGCCTGACTTGATGGAAGCGCTGGGCGCGAAGGGTGAGGCGATCAAAGTGGGAGGAAGCAAGCGCCAGGTCTTCCTTCAGCAGGCGACCGGCGACCCCGATGTCGCCGGCGTATCGTTGAGCGCGGCTCGACGCGCACTCAAGGCCGCCTTTCGCGACTTGCCCAAGCTTGCCAAGGAATTGGAAAAGCCAAAGCCGATTCCGAAGAAAGCCGCCCGGGCCGCGCTTGATGCGCCGCAGCCCGTCGTTTGGTCGCTCTCTTTGGACGAGATTCAACCGACCGGAGTCGATCTGCGCCCGCGCTTGCCATTCAATGGCCCTCGCGATTTCACCGGGCCAACGCGCGTCGGCGCCGCGCGCAGCCGCGCCGCTCTCAACGATTCTGAAGCCCATCGCGCTCGATCCGCTCACTGTGGCGGACGATCCCGATTTCCTCGGGAAGATCGCGAGCGAGCCTAACGTGCCCGACCCTATTCGCACCGGCCTGGCGCAGCTCTACTGAGCAACAGGGGGCCGGCGATCTGGATCGCGCCAAATAACGCAGCTCGCCCCAGCAGGCCGCCGAAAAAGTCGGGCGGCAAGGCTCTGGAGTTTGGTTTGGCGGCATGATTCGCTGACGTTGGTGAGGCGATGCGCGGGCAGGACAAATGCGCGGCGAAGATCGAACGACTGGGGCGCTGTTTTCCTATGTCGACGTTGAGGCGCGGAGAGGGGCGAAACATCCGCTGCGAGCGATGCGGGGAGTGACCGATGCGGCGCTGGCCGAGCTCGACCGGGCGTTTTCGGCGCTTTACGAGGCGTGCGGGCGTCCCTCCATCCCGCCGGAGCGATTGCCGCGCGCGGCGCTGTTGCAACGGCTCTATTCGATCCGCTCGGAGCGGCAGTTGGTCGAACGGTTGGAGTTCGACCTTTTGTTTCGCTGGTTCGTCGGGCTTGCGATCGACGAGAGGGTCTTCGACGCGTCGACCTTCTCCAAGACCCGCGACCGCTTGCTCACCCACGAGGTCACGCAACGGTTTCTGTCTTCGCTTCTCGGCCTGCTCGAGGTGAAGGGCTTTTGAGCGCGGAGCATTTTTCGGTCGACGGAACACTGTTGAAGACCTCGGCGTCGATGAAGAACTTCCGTCCGAAGGACGGCTCGGGCGAGCCGCCTCCGCCGGGGGCGCAATGGCGAGGCCGACTTCCGCAAGACGAACACGAAGCGGCGGCGCGCATGAGCCAGCGATTGCCCAAAGGCGCAACCCTCGGCGCCGACAAGGGCTACGACGCCGAGGCCCTCGTCGAGGGCCTGAAGGCGCGCGAGATCGCACCGCATGTCGCGATCAACGGGATGGTGAGCAAGACCGGTAAGGCGCGCAAGACCGCCGCGGCCGGCCGCGACAAATAGCGAGGCGTCCATTCGTTCTTTATGGTGGCGCGCCGAGGCGGCGCCGAGCGACGATCAGCGTGAGGCGGCCCTCGCGGCGGGAGACGAGCATCGCATGACGGACGAGAAAGAGAGCCAAGCGCCAGAAGACCAGGAGAAAGCTAAACCGCAGCGCGAACGGCCAACGGCAAGCGCGAGCGCCGCCGCGGCCATCGTGACGCTCATCCTCGCCGCGATTGTCGGCCTCTCGATCTGGTATCTGGCGCGGCCCGAGCCGCTGATCGTCCAGGGCGAAGCGGATGCGACCCGCATCGACATCGCCGCGCGGGTCGATGGGCGAGTGGGCCAACGCCCCGTCGAGCGCGGTCAAAACGTCAAAGCCGGGCAATTGCTGTTTGAGATCGATAACCCCGAACTTGTCACAAAATTGCGCCAGGCCCAGGCCGGCGTTGACGTCGCAAGGGCCCAGCTGGCCAACATCCTCGTGGGTACACGCGCTGAAATCGTTGCTCAGAAGAAGGCTGCGCTTGAGAGCGCCGACGCCAACTTCACGCTCGCCGACAAGACCTACGCCCGCGTCAAAGACCTCGCCGGCTCCGGCAACGCGCCGCTGCAACGTCTCGACGAGGTCACGAATTCACGTGAGGTGGCGAAGCGGGATCAGGACCGCGCACAAACTCGCCTATAACGAAGCTGTGAACGGGGCGACCAAGGAAGAGCGTGAGATCGCTGAGACCAATGTGCTCAAAGCGCAGGCGAGCGTCGACACCATCAAGGCGAGCGTCGATGAGCTTACGGTCAAGGCGCCGATCGCCGCACAGGTCTATCAGATCGGGGCGGAGGTCGGGGAATACGTCTCCCCCGGCGTGCCGCTCCTCTCACTGATCGACCTCGGCGACGTCTGGCTGCGATTCAATCTCCGCGAGGATCTGATCAAAGGCCTCAAGGTTGGCGACAGGTTCAAGATGCGCGCGCCCGCGCTCGGTGACCAGGAGATCGAGGCGGAGATCAAGCTCATCGAGACGCGCGGCGAATATGCGGGATGGCGGGCGACGCGGGCCACCGGCGATTTCGACTTGAGAACCTTCGAGGTGCGCGCCTATCCCGTCTCGCCGATTCCCGCGCTTCGGCCCGGCATGAGCGTCTACGCCGAATGGCCGACGGCTGAGCGCAAGTGAGGACGCCGCCAAAACCGGGACTGCTTCTGGTCGCGACGCGCGAGTTGCGCTGGATGCAGCGCGACGGCGTCGCGCTCATCTTGGCGCTTGTCGTTCCGATCTTCGCCTTCGCCATCCTCTCGCTGACATTCAGCAACGCGGTCATCCGCAATCTTCGCGTCGCCATCGTCGACGCGGATCGCTCCGCGACTTCGCTCATCTATGTGCAATCGATCGCCTCCGCGCCAGGCGTCACCGTCGCCGAGCGATCGAGCGACATGAGAAGCGCCATGCAGGCGATCCGGGCTGGCGACGCGATCGCCGCCGTCTACATCCCCGAGAATTTCGAGCGCGATCTCCTCGCCAGGAAGCGGCCGCAGGTGGTGTCGCTGTACAACCGGCAATATTTCACCCCGGGCAACAACGCGGCTTCGTCGATCTCGAACGCCATCGCGGCGGCGACCGCTGCCCTGCCGCACGAGGCGGAGAGCGGCTACAAGCCGGGCGTCCTCGTCGCCGAACAATATGTCCTCTCGAACCCGGCGTTGAACTTCGCCCAGTTCCTCTTGCGGGCGGTTCTGCCCACCGTTCTCCACGTCGTCACGGCGATCGCCGGCGGCTATGCGGTCGGCTCGGAGTTCTCCCAGCGCAGCAAGCGCGCCTGGATGCGCGCGGCCGGCGGTCGGCCGCTGGTCGCCCTCATCGGCAAATTCCTGCCCTTGTTCGCCATCTTCCTGGTCATGATGGTGGTGGACGCCGCCATCATCCACGTCCTCTACGGGGTCAATTTCCGAGGCGACCCGTTGCTGGTCGCCGCATCAGCCTGCCTCCTGCTCATCGGCTATCTTTCCTTTGGAGCCTTGCTGGTTCTGCTGACTCAGGCGCTGCCCGACCGGCCTCAGCCTGATCGCGATATTCTGCAATCCGGCGTTCGGCTTCGCCGGCGTGGGCTTCCCGGTTGTGGCGATGGGAGCTTTCCCGCAAATCTGGGGCTCGATCCTGCCCCTTCGCTGGTATCTGCAAATCCTGTTCGACCAGGCGGCGCGCGGCCTGCCGGCGTCAGATTCCGTCAGGCCCTTTATGATTCTCGCCGGCCTGGCGTGTCTCTATTTCCTGCTCGCCTGGGCGAGGCTGCGCGCCATCGCCAATGCGCCGCCGAAACGCGAGGAGACGCCCGTGATCCGCCTGCGGTACGGACGCGGCGTCGCGATTGCGATGGGCAACGAGGTCCGGCGCATTCTTGCCGACCGGTCGGTCTTGGGCCTGATCGTGCTTGCGCCGCTCGCCTATGGGGCGCTCTATCCGCAGCCCTATCTCGGGCAGGTTCTTCGCGGCATCCCGATCGCCGTCGTCGATCAGGATCAAACGGAGCTCAGCCGCAACCTCGTGCAGGCCTTGAACGCGGATGAGGCGATTTCGGTAAAGGTGGAGAGCGACACCATCGCCGACGCGCAAGCCGCCCTCGACCGCCACGAGGTCTTCGCCATTCTCGCGATCCCCAAGGACACCGAGCGCCAGGTCTTGCGGGGCGAGAAGGCGCGGATCGCGGCCTATGTCGACGCGGCCTATTTCCTCCTCTACAGCCGGACCCTGCAGGGGATATCGGAAGCCGCGGCGACGGTCTCCGCCGACATTGCGACACGGGGCGCGCGCGAGCGAGGGCAGCCTCGTCTATGCGGCGATGACCCGCAGCAGTCTCGCCAATCGAGTTTCATTTCCCAGCCGCTGTTCAATCCGACAGGCGGCTACGCCAGCTACGTCGTGCCGGCCGCCTTCATCCTCATCCTTCAACAGACGCTGCTGCTCGGCGTCGCGTCGCTCGGCGGCGCGGCTTACGCGCTCGGCGGCCGCGCAAATCGCTGGCTTCGATCCGGGGCGCGCGCCGTCTTCGGCCAGGCGCTTGCGCATCTCTGCTTCGCGCTGCCGGGACTTGCGCTCTATTTGATCGTGCTGCCGCGAGTCTACGGCTTCTCGACGCTCGGACGACTCGAGGATCTCATCCTCATGGCGGTTCCCTTCGTGCTCTCCGTCAGCTTCCTGGCCCAGTTCGCGAGCGCCTGGTTTCACCGCCGCGAGACCGCGATTCTCCTCTTCATCGCCGTCAGCCTGCCGCTCTTCTTCCAGGTCGGCGTATCCTGGCCGGTCGAAGCCCTGCCTGATTTCATCCGGCGCGGCGAGCCGCATCTTTCCCAGCACCTCGGCCATCGATGGATTCGTTCGCATCAATCAGATGGGCGCGAGCATCCTCGAGGTGAAACGCGACTGGACGATTTTATGGATTCTCACCATCGTCTACGGGCTGCTCGCTGTGCTTGCGACCCATTTCGCTTCCCGCAATGAGGCCCGCGCATGAACGCCAGAGGCCGGACCATCGCGATCCTGGCGACGGTGGTTCTTATCGGAGCGGCGGGGGCCGCCGCGGTTTCGCTACGAGACGCAGCGCAAACCGACGCCGCCGCTCATCGGCGTCGTGCATGAGACGGAGATCCGCATCGCGCCCGAAATTTCGGCCCGGCTCGCTTCCATCGCGGTGAAAGCGGACGGAGCCACGCGGAAGGGCGAGACGCTCGCAATGCTGTCGAGCCCGGAGGTCGCAGCCTCGCTCGAGGAAGCGAAGGCGAACGCGGAATCGGCGCGCGCCAATCTCGCCAATGTCGTCGGCGGGCGTGCGCCAGGAAGAGCGCGACACCGCGGCCCAGAACGTCGCGATCGCCGACTCCAACGTTACGTTGGCCAAGCAGCAGTTCGCGCGCGTCTCGGTGCTGGCGGCGAAGAACTACGCGAGCCGGCAGCAATATGACGAGGATGCTGCGGCCTTGAGCAAGGCGGAGGCCAGCCTCGTTCTCGCCAATGCGGCTTTGGACCAGACCAAGGCTGGACCGACGAAGGAAGAACTCGCCGTCGCGCAGAGCCAGGTCGCGCTTGCGCTGGCGACGGTCGCCGACCTTGAGGCTCAGCTCGCCAAGACGACGCTCACCTCGCCGGTCGATGGGATCACCCGGCTTCTCGTCGCCGAGCCCGGCGAAGCGATCTCTCCGGGCCAGCCGGTTCTGACCCTTGGCCTCGCCGGCGACCGCTGGTTCACTTTCACGATCCGCGAGGACCGTCTTCAAGGCTTGACGATGGGCTCAAAGATCGCTCTGCGAACGGCCGCCGGAGATCGTTTCGAAGCCAAAGTCACCGAGCTCAGACCGCTCGGAGAATTCGCGGTCTGGCGCGCGGCGCGCGCGGTCGGCGACCACGACATCAACAGCTTTCTTCTGCGCGCCGATCCGATCGGCCCGACGCCGAAGCTCGAGCCAGGCATGACGGTGTGGATCGACGAGGGGCAGGCCGTCGCGGCGCGCTGAAAAGGAGGCTGGCGCGTCTCGCATCCGGCGCACTGTTCGTCGGTGTTCGGGGAGGCGGCCAATGGGAGCGGCCCAGCCTCCTCGACCAGACAACGACTGTCTAAAATGCCGAATAGTCGACGAAGCCCTTAGTGATGTCCGCGATTTTGCGCCCCTCGCGCTCAAAGACCCCAATCCCGTTGCTGGAGCCATTGACGTTGGTGTTGCCCTCGACCGTCTTTAGCTCTCCCGTTCGCCACCTGCGTGACGAGCCCGGTATGGCCTTTTCCGGCCCCGTGATCGATAATAAAAAGTGAGCCCGGTTGAATGAGTCCGGGATTGGCGACCGCTTTGGCCTTGGGGATGCGCACGACGTTCGGCTTTGTTCCAGCCTTCTGCCAATGGTCTAGAACGCCCGCCGTCTTGATGTGCGGATTGTCCATACCTAGTTTTGCTGCAGCGGCTTGGTAGCAAAAAAACGTAAACGCCACGCACCAGAAGTACCCGCCCGGCGGATGTCCCGCGGGGTTAAGACCGACAGACTGAATATACCGGTCAACTTCTGGGCCGCGGTTTGATCCGAGCGGTTTCTCGCGTACGCCAACTTGGGTTTTTGCAAACGCAATCACCGCGTCGGTAAGCCCCGTTGGAGCAACTGTGCTGGAAGGCACAGTCGCCGCCCCGAACAGTGCGCCCCAAGTCATAGAGCCGACTTGCCCGTCCATTTTGAGCGGAGCGCCAATGACGTCGGAGAAGCGAGACTGAAAGAGTTTGACGGCGCGTTCCGTTTTGTCCTTATCGAAGTCGCCGTCTTCAGGAATTGGTCCGCAACCAAGCTCGTTCAATCGATGCTGTATCTGCGCTACGACTTCGCCGCTGTCTCCGGCTTTTACAATACGGTCAGGAAAAGAAAACGATTCGATCCGCGCTAACGCTGTCGCTGTCGTTGGCATTTTTATTTTCCTCCTTGTATAATCAAAATATCGCTACACAGAACTCAAGACGCCCCAAATTATAAGCTCGGAACCTGGCTCATTGCGGTTCTGAGATTCGGTAGTTAAGCAATACGTGACTGCGCGCATTTCACTTCATACTTCAAATCACAGATCCGTCTAAGATGTCCACAACCTGTAACGATACATGTTATTATCAAGCACGATAGTGTTCTGTTTACAATAGGTGAATATACCTATGGGAAGTTGGAGCTTGGTGCAGGTCAATTAAGGACTTCGGCTCCCACAGGCGCGGAAGCGACCAAGTCGAGCGTTACGATGCACCTTTTTCAACCACGGGACCGTGCCCCACATTCGGCGTCCTGGCTGAAGGTCCGGCGGCGGAGCGGAGGCTGGGTGATTGCCCGCCCGCCGGGATTGCCTCCCCTGCCCCGCCCTGTTATGCCGCGCGCAATCTCCGAACAATTCAGGAATGCCCATGGCCGCGCGCCAGTTCATCTATCACATGCGAGGTCTCTCCAAGACCTATCCGGCCGGCAAGAAAGTCCTCGACAACGTCAATCTCTCCTTCTACCCGGACGCGAAAATCGGCGTGCTTGGCGTCAACGGCTCGGGCAAGTCGACGCTCATGCGCATCATGGCCGGGCTGGACACGGAGTTCACCGGCGAGGGCTTCGTCGCGGAGGGCGCCAAGGTCGGCTACCTGCCGCAGGAGCCTGATCTCGACCCCGCCCTCGACGTGAAGGGCAACGCCATGCTCGGCGTCAAGGAGAAGCAGGCGATCCTCGACCGCTATAACGAGCTCGCCATGAACTATTCCGACGAGACCGCCGACGAAATGACGCGCCTCCAGGACGAGATCGAAGCCAAGGGCTTGTGGGATCTCGAGAGCCAGGTCGAGCAGGCGATGGACGCGCTCGGCTGTCCGCCCGACGATTCCGACGTGACCACGCTCTCCGGCGGCGAGCGGCGCCGCGTTGCGCTCTGCCGCCTCTTGCTCGAGAAACCGGACCTCCTGCTGCTTGACGAGCCGACCAACCATCTCGACGCCGAAACCGTCAACTGGCTCGAGGGCCATCTGCGCGCCTATCCGGGCGCGATCCTCATCGTCACCCACGACCGCTATTTCCTCGACAACGTGACAAGCTGGATTCTCGAGCTCGATCGCGGCCGCGGCATCCCTTACGAAGGCAACTATTCGGCCTGGCTCGTACAGAAGCAGAAGCGGCTCGAACAGGAAGGCCGCGAAGACGCCTCGCGGCAGCGCGCGCTTGCCGAGGAAAGCGCGTGGATCGCCTCATCGCCGCGAGCCCGTCAGACCAAGTCGAAGGCGCGTATCGCTGCTTATGACGAACTCGTCAGGAAGAGCAACGAGAAGGCGCCGACCGGCGCGCAGATCGTCATTCCGGTGGCCGAACGGCTGGGCCAAAACGTGGTCGACCTCGTCGATCTCAGCAAAGGCTACGGCGACCGGATGCTGATCGAGAAGCTCACCTTCAAGCTTCCGCCGGGCGGCATCGTCGGCGTCATCGGCGCCAACGGCGCCGGCAAGACGACGCTGTTCCGCATGATCACCGGCCAGGAGAATCCCGACTCGGGCTCGATCAAGATCGGCGAGAGCGTTCAGCTCGGCTATGTCGATCAGTCGCGCGACGCGCTCGACGGCAAGAAGAACGTATGGGAGGAAATCTCCGGCGGCTACGACATCATCACGCTCGGCAAGCGCGAGATGAACAGCCGAGCCTACGTCGGCGCCTTCAACTTCAAGGGCGCGGACCAGCAGAAGAAGGTCGGCCAGCTCTCGGGCGGCGAACGCAACCGCGTGCATCTCGCCAAAATGCTGAAAAGCGGCGCGAACCTGCTCCTGCTCGACGAACCGACCAACGACCTCGACGTCGACACGTTGCGGGCGCTCGAGGAGGCGCTGCTCGACTTCGCCGGCTGCGCCGTCATCATCAGCCACGACCGCTTCTTTCTGGACCGTGTCGCCACGCATATGCTGGCCTTTGAAGGCGACAGCCATGTCGAGTGGTTCGAGGGCAATTTCGCCGATTACGAGGAAGACAAGAAACGGCGCCTCGGCATCGACAGCGTGATTCCGCACCGGCTGAAATACAAGAAGTTTTCGAGGTGAGAAGGCTCATGGGCAGCGTGAGCGAAATGGCGGTCGTGCTCGGCTGAAGATTGGAGAGCCGAACTGCGCCAATCGCCGCCTACGGGCAAGGGCGCGCGATCCATGAGGGGGAAGCCTTAGCCCAGATCCGCTAGCGCGACCGCCTGCCCATGCGCGGCCTCGCCGAGCCTCAGGTCGAGGGTCGCCAACGTCGCTCCGGCGTTCTTTGCGCTCGCCAGATGCAGCGCGTCCGCGGCCGCGAGCTTTGTCGCGAAATCGCGGACAAAGCGTTCGGCCAGCAGGAAATCGCTTGCGCCGTGGCTCAGCCGCTCGCAATTGGCGCGCATGGCGTCGAAGTCCAGAAAGGCGTTTTCAACCTCGCCTTGGGTAAGCCGTCCCACTCGCAGATGGCGCGACAGGACCGCGTTGACCTCGAGATTGGCCAGGTCGCTGATGATGAGTGTTTCGTTCCCGTTGGAATACCAGTTCGCTGTCCGCTGCGTATGTGCATCCGCCACCAGCAACGGCAGAAGAACGGAAGCGTCCAGATAGATCAGTCCCACTCACCGTCTCGCATTCGCCGGATGATGTCGACGGCGTTCTCCTCCAACGCGGGACGCGAATGTGCTCGCTCTGTGAGTTTCTCAATGAATTCCCGGCTTGGGCGCCGATGGGCGCGTTCAGCGGCGGAGCGCAAATAGGCGACGACCTTTCCGTGGCGGGTGATGGCGACATCTTCGCCCTCCTCCGCCTGCTTAACGAGACTCGACAGTCTGTCCTTCGCTTCGGCAATCGAATATGTGCCCATCTTATCTGGCTCTTGAATTCTGGCTATCGATAGCCAGAATAGCAAAGGCGAGCGCGAATCAGCAAGCCAACGCGCGCAACGGCTCCGTCTCGTATCCCTCGATACGCCGCAAGGAACCCCTGATGATCGTCGTCTTTGACATCGGCAACGTTCTCCTGCACTGGGACCCGCGCTATCTCTATCGCAAGGTTTTCGGCGACGACGCGCGCATGGAGCGCTTCCTGGCGACTGCGCTTGCAATGGACTTTGTCTCCCATACCGATGTCGCCGAGGACTTCGCTGCCGCGGTCGCGGCGCGGGCCAAGGACTTTCCTGAATTCGCCAGGGAACTCCACATGTTCCACGAACGCTGGATCGAGACGCTCGGCGAACCGATCAAGGAGAACGTCGCGCTCCTGCGCCGATTGCGCGCCTCCGGCAAGCCGGTCTACGCGCTCAGCAATTTCGCTCACGAAACCTTCGCGCTCGCCGAGCGCCATCACGATTTCCTGAGCGAATTCGACGACCGCGTGATCTCGGGTCATGTCGGCTTGGTCAAGCCGGACGCCGGCATCTATGAAATCCTGTTCCAGCGCGCCGCGCGCCGCCCAGGCGAGCTCCTGTTCATTGACAACTCGCCCGCCAACGTGCGCGCTTCCGAGGCGCTCGGCATGCCGGCGATCCACTTGGCCCGGGCGTCGATTTGGAGAAGGAGCTCGTCGCGCGCGGCGCTTTGCGCTGAAAGAGTAGGAACCTGCGATCGAGCCTCTCGCGCCCCTCAGTCCCCTCTGAGCCCCAAGTCTCCGGCGCCGCGTCGCGCACATGAACCACGGCCGTCGCATCGGCGTAGAGGCGGCGCCAGCCGGGCTCGTGGTCGAGCACAGCGACGATCCGATTGTCGGGAGCGAAGATCGTCCAGGCGACGTCATAGCGCTTGAGCGTCGTCTCGACGGCGGCGGCGTCGCCGCCTTGGAGTCTGCTCGTAAAGTCTCAGCATCGGGTCGCCATAGAGTTCCGCGCGCGCGTCGATGAACGGCCGCACATGCTCGAAGATGAGATAGCCGCCGAACGCGTAGTCGTTCAGCACGGGCTTTGCCCTCAATTCCGTCGGGACCGCGCTTAAGGCCGAGATCGGCGAGGCGGCTCCGTCGGTCCGCGCGATCGGCGCCATGAGCCGCGCCCCGCCGATCGCCAGCATCGCCGCGAGCGTCGCGAACAACGCGATGCGCGCGACGCGCCTCCCCTCTTCGCCCGCGCGTCCCATGCCGATCGCCGCCGCGATCGGCCGCGCCAGCACCATGCGGCCAAGGATTCCGAGCAACACCTGATGGCGCGAATGCTGCAGCGCCATGGCGACGAGCGCGATTATGAGCGCGGCGCGGATCGGCGGCATGGCGAACGGCCGGGTCAGCGTGAGGCCCAGCAGCGTCAGCAGCGCCAGCTCCATCGTTCCGATATGGCCGAAGTCCTGCGGCCGCCATTCGCTGATGCGCGACAGGTTCTCGACCGACATCAGGCGGAACGGAAGGAGAAACGCGTCGATCCCATACGGATTGATGAGCGCGGCGGCGGAAGCGGCGAGAGCGAACGTCGCCCACGCGCGCGCGGCCAAGAGACGCGCTCCCACTGGGGCTTCCGTCACCGCCTCGAGCGCGAAGGGGCCGATCAGCGCGAGGCCAAAGATGAAGCCGCCGTGCATGTTCGCCCATGCGGTCATCAGCGCGGCGAACCCAAGCGGCGGCGCCCGGCCGCGATCGCGCGCGGCGATCAGCGCGGCGCCCCAGGCGGCCGCGAGCGGGAGCGCCAGCACATGCGGCCGGGCGAGCAGGTTCGCCGTCACGAGCGAAAGGCCGATCGCAACGGTCGCGACGAGCGGCAGGCCGCGAAGCTCGCGGGCGGCGCTCGACCCCACGATCAGCGCCGCGCCGGCGGCGGCGGCGCCGGTCAACAGCACGACGCTGCTCCATCCGCCGAGGCGGAAGGCGAGCGCCAGCAGAACCTCCGACAGCCACTCATGCGCGGTCCATGGCGCGCCCGCCATCGAAGGCTGAACGGGTCGGCGCGCGGCGCGGCGCCATGGGCGATGATCCATTCTCCCGTCGCCACATGCGACCAGGTGTCGCCGTCGCCAAGCACCTGGGGCGAGAAGGCGGCGAGGGTGAACAGAAAGACGGCGATCGCAGCGAGGCCGAGCCCGGCGAGGCGAGTCTCGGCCGGGTCATTGCTCACCGAGCGGGCAAACGGCAAGGCGAAGGACATTGCCGAAGCTTGCCAAGCCTACGATAATTCCGCGTTAAATCGCGGGCCTTGGTTGCATGACGCGCGTCATGGCGTGCGACGCGACGGCTTCGATCGCTGCGTCCGGTCAGCCTCGCGGGCGACGCTTGCGCGATCCTGCCGTTGCAGCGCGCGTCGCATCACGCGTAGAGCGGCGGCTTTTCGCGCAAGCCGATCGACTCCCGCGCCCGCTTGCGAGCGCTCGGACGCCGGCAAGCGTGGCGGCGGTGGCGACATAGCCGTCCCAGGCGCTCGGACCCGCGGCGCCGCCCTGGGCGGCGGCGGCGATCCAGGCGCGGAACTCGGCGTCGAAGGCCGGCCCGAACCGTTCCGGCCAGTCGCCAGGCACGTGGCCGGAATAGGCGCCTTTGCTCTTCACGATGACGTCGCTCGTCTCGGCGAGGCTAACCGTCCCGGTTTCGCCGATCACCTCGCCGCGAATGTCGTAACCATAGGCGATGTGGACGGAGGTCTCGATCGTCACCAGCGCGCCCGAACGCATGTCCATGAGCGTGAACAAAGGGTCGGCGACGCCGCCAGCGCGGCTGTTCCCACGCGGCGCCTTGACCGCGATCGCGACCGGCTCATCGTCCAACACGAATCGCGCGATGTCGATGTCGTGCACGGCCGTGTCGGTGATCGCCATCATCGCCTTGAAATGGCCGGGAGACGAGGCGTTGCGATGGACGCTGTGGAACATCAGCGGCGCTCCGATCGCGCCTTTTTGGACCGCCGCCTTCATCGCGCGATAGGGCGCATCGAAGCGCCGCATGAAGCCGATCTGGATGAGCCGTCGTCCGAACGCGGCTTCCGCATCGAGGATCGCCGAACAATCCGCTTCGGTGGTCGCCATTGGCTTCTCGCAGAACACCGGCTTGCCCGCCTTTATGGCTGCGATCACATAAGCTGCGTGCGTGTCTCCCCACGATGTGACGATGACCGCGTCGACCTCCTTCGAAGCGATAAGCTCTTCGCCGGTCGCGTAGACGGTCGCGCCTGGAAGGCGCGCGGCGACGTCCTTCGCCAGCGCCGAATCCGCGTCGCTGACCGCGACCACCCGGACCCCCGGCAGCGTCTCGGTCAGCCGGCGAATGTGCTCCTGCCCGATCTTCCCAACCCCGACGACGCCGACGTTCAGTGTCATTGGCTGCTTCCTCCCCCTTGGCGCGCGCCGCTCAATATCCGACCGCCAGCGTTCCCCTTTGGCGCAAATCGGAGGCGCCCTCAAGCTCGCCATCCGAAGTCCGCACGATCGTGTTGGCCGAGCCCATGGCGTTGCGCAGGACGACCTTGTGTCCCATGGCCTCGAGCAGGCGGATGGTGTCTGGCGACATGCCGCGCTCGATGCGCAATTCGTCCGGCCAGAGCTGGTCGTGCGCGCGCGGCGCATTCTCGGCTTCGGCCACGTTGAGGCCGTGGTCGATCACGTTGAGAATGATCTGCACCACCGTCGAGATGATGGTCGAGCCGCCGGGACTGCCGGTCGCCATCAGGAGCCTGCCGTCCTTGAGCACAAGGGTCGGACTCATCGACGAGAGCGGCCGCTTCATCGATCCCGGCGCGTTGGCGTCGCCGCCCAGGAGGCCGTAGGCGTTGGCGGCCCCCGGCTTGGCGGCGAAGTCGTCGAGCTCATTGTTGAGCAACACCCCGGTCCCCTCCGCAACCAGGCCGGACCCGTAAGGAAGATTGAGGGTGTACGTGTTGGCGACCGCGTTGCCGGCGTCATCGACGATCGAGAAATGCGTCGTCTGATCGCTCTCGTAGCGCTGGGGCTCGCCCGGGCGAATGTCCGAAGCAGGGCGGGCGCGGTCGGGCGCGATGAGCGCGCGCAAATGCTCGGCGTAGGTCTTGGAGATGAGGCCGGCGAGCGGGATCTTGATGAAATCGGGATCGCCGAGATAAGCCGCGCGGTCGGCGTAAGCGAGCTTTTCGGCTTCCGCCAGCTCGTGCAGCGAGGCCGCGGAATTGAGCCCCTGCGCGGCAATCGGGAAGCCTTCGAGAAGATTGAGGATTTCAATGATGTGCGCCCCTCCGGACGAGGGCGGCGGCATCGAGACGATGGTGTAGCCGCGATAAGTCCCGCGCACCGGCTGACGCTCCAGGGCGCGGTATTTGGCGAGATCTTCGATGGTCATGCGCCCGCCGGCCGCGTTGACCGCCTCGACAATCCTCTGCGCTACCGGCCCGGTGTAAAACCCTGCTGCGCCCTTGGCGGCGATCGTCTCGAGCGTCGCGGCGAGATCGTCGAGCGCGATGTGATCCCCGGTCTGCGGAAGGCTTCCGTCGGGGCGCAGATAGATGCGCGCCGACGAAGCATGCCTGGCGAGCGCCTTTGCGGCGAACGGCAGAGAATCCACGACATCGTCGTCGACGGTGAGGCCCTGCCTCGCGAGCGCGATCGCCGGCGCGATCAGGTCAGCGAAAGAGAATTTGCCCGAGCCATATTTGCGCCAGGCAAGCTCGAGGCCGGCGACCGTTCCAGGAACCCCGATCGCCAGGCCGGAATAGCGCGACTTGAACGGATCGGCCTCGCCGTTGGCGTCGAGGAACACGTCTTTGGTCGTCGCTGCGGGCGCGGTTTCGCGATAGTCGATCGCGATGGTTTGCTCAAGATCGGCGCGATAGATCAGCATGAAGCCGCCGCCGCCGAGGTTGCCGGCGCGCGGAAGAGTGACGGCGAGCGCGAAGCCGACCGCGACCGCGGCGTCGACGGCGTTGCCTCCGCGTTTGAGAATGTCGAGCCCGACGCGCGACGCAGCCGCCTCCTGACTGACGATCATGCCATGCGTGGCGATCACCGGACGCGCGGTGGCCAACGGGGAGATGACCGGGTCGGCGACGGCCGCGGCCGGAGCGAAGCAAAGACAAGCGAACGCGGCGAATTGAAACGGCCTCAAAGCGGAATCCTCACGGCGTGGTTGACGGAACAATAGGAAATCGAGCCGCCCCGCGTCGATTCCGTTCTTGTCGGCGGACTACGACGGCGGCGCTACCCGATCATCATGACTGCGCCGCGCTTAAGGCAGCGGGGCGAGCTTCCGCATGTCGGCCGCGGAAATCGCAACGCAGCCGGCGGTGGGCGTGAGGCCAGGGCGCGCGAGATGAAAAAAAATCGCGCTGCCTCGCCCCTTGGCGCGCCGGGAGAAATTCTGATCGAGCACGAAGTGTCAGGTCATAGAGATGGTCCTCGCGCCACATCCGATCCGTGCAGTCACGCGCGGGCAGGCGAACCGGCCGATTGTAGCGCGGGCTCGACGGGTCCTCGCACCAACCCTGGTCGCGGCGCAGAGGCCTCATCGCGCGCCTGCAAATCTCAACCGCGTGCGGTCGGGCCGGTAGTAGCCCCATAAGATCCGGAACTGTCCGGCGGGCGTGCCCTTGTCGCCCTCGCGTTTGATCCGCACGATACCTGCTGGGCCCAACGCGCAAGGGATGCGGAACGGGCCAGCGGTCAGCCAGCCGCGAGCCCTGTTTCCAGCAAGCGGGCGCACGCGCAGTTGGGAGAAGCGACGGGAGGAGGAGTTCATTGCCGATTCGCCGGCAGAAGAGCGATGGAAGCGCGAGACGTCAAGGGAAAGCGCAATCCATCTCTTCACAGCTCGATATTCACGTTGGAAGCGTTCGCCTCTCGCCAATTTGATCGTTGTCTTGCCCAGCCGCGATCATGGGGCCTCCGGAATCAGAGGTCAACGCGGCGCCGACTTGGGCGTGAAGGCCCGCGCTGCAGACCAAGGCGGCGCTGGAGGCCGACATAGGAGCCAGGTTTCATGCTGCCTGGATCGCCAGTAATGGATAGCGAAGCGAAGCTGAATGATCAGGAAGCCTTCGCTCCCCGTTAGACCCGCGCTTCAAGGCGAGACCGGAATGAGCTTGCCCACGAACACGGGCGTCCCGGATGGCTGGCCGGTGGGCGATCCGCCCGGGGGCTCGACCGTCACGGCGTAGGTTGCGCCAGCGACGACCGCAGGATCGTATGCGGACAGGCTCGCGCCGCGCGGCGTGTCGCCGATGACGCCGAGCGAGCGCGGAGCGCCGAGCTTCGCGTCAATGATCCAGAGTTCGTACGATTTGCCGGGCGGGGGTTGGGCTGCAACCGGGCGAACCGTGAGCTCCTGCTTATCGAGATTGACCGTCACTTCGATAGCCGGCGAGGCGGCGTCCTTCTGCAGGATCGCCACATATTCGTGCGGGACGGACTGCCGTGTCGCCTCGCGCGCGACGAACCCGATCGCCAGCACGCCGGCGAGAACGGAAGCTGCGATCGCCAGGCCACGCCAGCGCCTGATGCTGCGCTCGAGCGCGACGACCGCCGCACCTCCCGGCGCTTCGGGCGACGCGCCTCGAATGCGCGCCTCGATCGCAGGCAGAAGATCGCGCGGCGGCTCGATCTCCGGCGCGGCCTCAGCGAGCGGCGCCAAGCGCTCCTCCCACGAGCGGATCGCCTCGTCGAGCTCGGGCTCGCGCAACCGCCGCGCCGCCAGCGTCGCCCGCTCGCTCGCGTCGAGCGTGCCGAGCGCATATTCGGCCGCAGCGAAGTCGTCGTCGGGCGAGATCGTCATGACGTGAGGCAGTCCCTGAGTTGCGCAAGACTGCGATGGAGCCAGGTCTTGATCGTCGGCACGGGCCGCCCGAAGCGCTTGGCGAGCGCCTCGCGGCTCAAACCGCGATAATAAGCCAGCAACACGACCGCGCGCTTCTCCTCATCCAGCGCCTTAAGACAGTCGACCAGCGCCGAGAGCCCTTCGGAGCGTTCACGCGCGGCGAGAGGGTCGATTTCCTCCGCTGCGGGTTCGAAGCCCTCCGGCTGATCCTCGAGCGAAACCGGGCGCACGCGCCGCACCTCGTCGAGCGCGCGGTTGCGGGCGATGGTCGCCATCCAGGCCAGCGGCGATCCCCTGACGGGATCGAAGTCGCCGGCCTTTTCCCAGATCCGCACATAGACCTCCTGAAGCACGTCGGCCGCGACGTCGCCTCGGGTCAGGATACGGGCGACAACCCCGTAGAGTTTCGCGCTTGTCCGTTTGTAGAGCGTTGAAAACGCGGCCGCGTCTCGCCTTGCGACGCGACGTAAGAGATCGCGTCAGATCGTCTCCGGCGCCTGCCGGTCGCTCGCCTGGCGCCTCTCCCCGGATCGTCATTCCGGCATCCTAGATAGCGCGGCGGCGCCGGCGCAAACCGATCGCGTCCGCCGCCTCGACGCGAAAAAGGGCGGGCGCTAATGGCGCCCGCCCGCCTGCTACCCCCATGAGCCGTAGGAGGAAGGCTCAGCTCGGGAGCAGCACCTTGTTGATCACCTGGATGACGCCATTCGACTGCATCACGTTCGGGATCGTAACTTCGGCCTTGTCGCCCTTGGCGTCGATGACCCAAAGATGACCGGCGCCGCGCGAAAACGTGAGGTCCTCGCCCTGGACGGTCTTCATCATCGCCTTGCCGCCGCCTTGCTTGATCTTGGCGTCAATGTCGGCCTCGGTGAGGCGGCCCGGCACGACGTGGTAAGTTAGGACCGTGGTCAACATCTGTTTGTTTTCGGGCTTCAATAGGGTCTCGACGGTGCCCTTCGGCAGATGGGCGAAGGCCTCGTTGGTCGGCGCGAAGACGGTAAACGGGCCGGCGCCTTCGAGCGTGTCGACGAGGCCGGCCGCCTTGACCGCGGCGACAAGCGTCGTGTGATCCTTCGAGTTGACCGCGTTTTCGATGATGTTCTTCGATGGATACATTGGCGCGCCGCCGACCATCTTGGTCATCTCGGCAAAGGCTGGCAGGGTGTAAGAGGGCGTGGCGAGGCCAATTCCGGCGGCGAGCGCCGCGGCGCAATACAAAAGCTTGGCGTTCATGTTCGTCTCCGTTGATCGTTTCATCCGACCGTTGTCTCGTCCGCCTTCAGTTGGCGTGACCATGTTACGGAGCGGGCCGCCCCGGGTTTCAGAGCCCGCTGAAAAAAGCGCCCAACAAAAATCACGATTGCAGCGCGAAACGCCGGGCCAAATCGGAACGTATTGCAGATCGGGCCCTTAACCCCCGTATTGGAGACTTGGCATTGACATCGCTTTCCTCAGCCCTGCCCGCGCGCGCCGCGCCGGAGGGCCGGCTCGTCTTCAGACATTCCGCGTTGGTGCGCGTCTGCCACTGGGTCAATGCAATCTGCTTTGTCGTGCTGCTGATGAGCGGGATGCAGATCTTCAATGCGAGCCCGCTCTTGACCTGGGCGCAGACGACCAATTTCGACAAGCCCTTCTTCTCGCTCTCGGCGCGCCACGACGATGATGGGAATGCGACCGCGGGCGTAACGACGATCTTCGGGCGCGCCTTCAACACGACCGGCGTGCTCGGCGCCTCGCGCGGGGACGACGGCGAACTGGAAGATCGCGGCTTCCCCTCCTGGGCGACGCTGCCGTCGTACCAGGACCTGGCGATGGGACGGCGCTGGCATTTCTTCTTCGCCTGGATCCTGGTGCTCGAACGGGCTCGTCTATTTCGCGAACCTCATATTCCGCCGCCACATTCGCGACCTGTGGCCGAGCCTGGCCGACTTGAAGGCGATCCCGCACGCGATCGTCGAGCATCTGCGGCTCCGCTTTCCCTCAGGCGACGAGGCGCTGCGCTACAATGTCCTGCAGAAGCTCGCCTACTTGAGCGTCGTGATCGCCTTTCCGATCCTCATCCTCGCGGGGCTGACGATGTCGCCTGCGGTCGACGCGGCCTTTCCATGGCTCCTTACTCTGTTCCATGGGCGCCAGGCCGCGCGCTCCGTGCATTTCCTGCTCGCGGCCTACCTTGTTCTGTTCCTGATCGTGCATCTCATCATGGTGGTGCTTTCCGGTCCGATCAACAATATGCGCTCCATGATCACCGGCCGTTATCGGATCAAGGAGACTGAGCGATGAGCGGCGAGCGTCTGATCCGCCCGGCCCCAGCACGCTTCACCCGCCGCAAGCTTCTCATCGGCCTTGGGGTCGGCGGCTGCGGCCGCGCCGCTATCGGCCTGCAGCTTCGACACCGGCTCGCCCGCGGCGCTCAATATTCTGGAGAAAGCCGAGGCGCTGACCAAGGCCGCCCAGCGCGCCCTGCTCGGGCCAGAAACGGCCATGGCGCCGGAATTTCCGCCCGGCGCGATCTCCGCCTATTTCAAGCCGAACGGCTCGGTCGATCCCGAGGATCCGGCCTATGTCGCGCTGCGCCAGGGCGGATTTAAGGACTGGAAACTGGAGGTCGGCGGCCTTGTCGAGCGGCCGATGAAGCTCTCGCTCGCGGATTTGCGCGCCCTGCCCTCGCGCTCGCAGATCACCCGCCACGATTGCGTCGAGGGCTGGAGCTGCATCGGCCAGTGGAAGGGCGTCCCGTTGTCGGCGGTGCTCTCCGCCGCGGGACTGAAGCCGCAGGCGCGCTACATCGCGTTCTTCTGCGCCGACACGCTCGAACAAACACTCGACAACACCGGCCGCTACTACGAGACGATCGGGCTCATCGACGCCTTTCATCCGCAGACCATCCTTGCTTACGAGATGAATTACGCGCCGCTCCAGGTCGGCCATGGCGCGCCGCTGAGACTCAGGGTCGAGCGCCAGCTCGGCTACAAGATGGCGAAATACATCATGCGCATCGAGGCGATCGACAATTTCGCCAAAATCTCGCGCGGCCGCGGCGGCTTCTGGGAGGATCGCGGCTATGAGTGGTACGCGGGGATTTGAGCTCAGGGCGCAATCCGCTTACGCGGGGGTTGACATGACGACTATGAGCGCCCGGCGCCGTCCTGTCTCACACGCCGCCTTCGCTCAAG
The DNA here is from genome assembly GCA_963802615.1 of uncultured Alphaproteobacteria bacterium. Lineage (GTDB taxonomy): Bacteria > Pseudomonadota > Alphaproteobacteria > Rhizobiales > Beijerinckiaceae > Roseiarcus. Next base: position 37,430 of record CAWDKC010000034.1, on the reverse strand, counting down.
CCGTGCGCCGGTCCGGCGCCAACTCATCCACGCGGATCCGGGCGAGCGCGCTGAACTCACCGTCGGGATATTTTTCGAGATAGGCCTGGATGAGCGCGGAATTATCGCTCTCGCGCACCGACTCCCAAAATGACAATTCAATTTCGCGGTCATGGGGATCGCGCATGCTGACGGCGTCTTGCTTGATCGCCTCGAGACGAACGCGGGCAAGCGCGACGAACGCGCCTTCGGGATATTGCTCGAGATAGGCCTCGTACTCGCTGGCGAGAATGCTGGTTTTGATCGAGTCCCAGAACTCGATTTCCACCGCCCGCGGGTCGGAATCGGGCGCGACAGGCTTGTCTTCGGAAAGCGACGGAAGATCGGCCTCAACCTCTTGCGCGAGCGTCGCCGCTGGGCCCGATCGCAACTCTGAGGCTCGCCCGTCCAGGAGCAGCCGGTAAACGCGGACCGGCTGCGCTATATTCTTGACGGTTTGCTCTCCGAGGTCCTCGAATTCAAACGGCAGCTTTTTCATCACGTGATCGTGGATGCCGCGCGATATGCAGATGCCGCCGGGATCCGCCAACCCTTCCAGGCGCGCGGCAATGTTCACCCCGTCGCCAAAAATATCCCCGTCCTTCAGCATGACGTCGCCGACATTGATGCCGATGCGAAACTGCATCCGGCGGTCTTTTTCGATGTCGGTGTTCGACTGACCCAGTTCATTCTGGATGTCGACTGCGCATTGAACAGCCGCCAAGGCGCTGCCGAACGCGGCTAGAATGCTGTCGCCGGCGGTGCCGCAAATTCTTCCCTCATGCCGTGAGATGAGACGATCGGTGACCAGGCGGAAAGCCGATAATGTCGCCAATGTGCCTTCCTCGTCGATTTCCATGAGGCGGCTATAGCTCGCGACGTCAGCGGCAAGAATGGCGACGAGTTTTCGCTCGAGGGGAGGCGCTTCCATTTGGTTTCCTGTTTCCCTACCGGGAGTTAGCCAAACAAACGCTAAAGCTTGGTGAGGCGCGTGTTCGAGTTGAGAGAGGGAAACGCACGGAACGGCGAAAAGTCGCAAACGAATGTGATGCGGCCCATGGCGCTTTGCGTCATACGGATTTCGCCGCGCGCGAACGCGGATTGTCCCCGCTTGCGAAGCGACTGCCTGAACGGGAGGATAAGGTGCTGTCACGGCTTCCCCTGGAGCTCGCCTCGTGATCCCGACCCTCACCCACGTCGCCGATTTCCTCGTTGAGGTCGGCGCGCCGATCGCAATCGGAGAGACCGCGCAAGGCTTGAGGCGCGTCGTGCCGATTACTGGCGGGACCATTCAGGGCGTCAGATTGAATGGGGCCATTTTGAATGCCGGCGCGGACTTTCAGCTCATCGGTCCGAACGGCTTCACCCGGCTCGAGGCCCGCTATGTCGCCCGGTTGGACGACGGGACGCTGCTTTACGTGGAAAATCGCGGCGTCCGCTTCGGCCCTCCGGAAGCGATGGCGCGCATCACCCGCGGCGAGCCCGTCGATCCGGCCGAGATTTATTTCCGCAGCACACCGCGCTTCGAGACCGCGGAACCGGCGCATCAATGGCTGACGCGACCGCTGTTCATTGCCTCTGGCGCCCGCTATCCGGACAAGGTCGCCCTTTCGGTGTTCGAGGTCGGATAACGCCTGACGCGTTCAGACCGGCCAAGCCAAGATCGCCCAATCGCGCCCGCTATTGCGCGCCTTTCGCCGCCGCCTTGAGAAAGGCGGCCCGCGAGTCCGGCAAGGGCTCCCCATGCAGCGCGAACAGGTCGCGGGCGAGAAAAAAGCCGGTCAGGCGGAACCCGTCGGCGATCTCGTCGGCGCTCGGCTGCGCTTCGAGAGGCGCGTCCTCGCGCAAGAAAGGGGGCAGCGGCAGCAGCCGGTCGCGCCAGGGCGCCCCGGCCTCGGCGCTCACCGCCCGTCCGGACCTGGGCGAGACATAAACGAGGTCATCGAGTCGCGCCGGTCGCGGCGCAGCGGGAAAGGTCGAGCCGAAACCCGCACTCGGCCAGGATCCGCGCTTCGAACCGGGCGATGAGCGTCGGCGCAAGCGCGCCATCGTCGAGGGCCTCGGCGATGGCGCTCGCCGCCTCGTACAAAGCCTCGTGCGGATCGCGTTCGGGCAGCACCCGCACCAGCGCGGCGAGATAATTGATGCCGGCGAGCGCCATCCCGCTGCCCATCAGCCTGCCTGCTCGGAGCGCGAGAGGCTCGACGGCGAACGAGCCCAGATGCTCGTCGAGCCGGGCGCGCCAGACGAGGCCGATCGTATTGCCGAGCTGGAGCGTCGCCCGCAGCCGCGCCGACCGTCCGCCGCGCACGAGGCCGAGATGGCGGCCGTGCGCGCGGGTCAGCGCTTCGACGATCGTCGAAGCCTCGCCGTGCCTGCGGACGCCGATGATGAGCCCCTCGTCGCGCCATTCCATGGGCGAGCCGCCTCCGCTTAAGAAGCGCGAAGATGCGCCGGCGGGGGCACGCGGGCGAGCTTCAGGGCGATGACAAGCGCGAGCGCGGACATCGCGCCGAGGAATGCGGCCTCTCCTGGCCATGCGCCCAGCGTGAAGACCCAGCCGCCGATCGAGCCCGCCAGGCTCGACCCCGCGTAATAAAAGAAGAGGTAGAGCGCGCTCGCCTGCGCCTTTCCTGTCTCGGCCCTCAAGCCGACCCAGCTCGAAGCGATCGAATGGCCGCCGAAGAACCCGATCGTGATGACGCCGACGCCGAGGATCGTGAGCCACAGATTGTTCGGCAAGGTCAAGAGAACGCCGATCGGCATGAAGACGATGGCGAAGCCGATCACGCGACGCCGTCCATAGCGGCCGGCGAGTTCGCCCATCACTGCCGAGGCGACCGCGCCGACGAGATAGATGCAATACACGAAGCCGATCGTTGTCTGGCTCAACGAATAGGGCGCCGCCTCCAGTCGAAAGCCGATGTAATTGTAAGTGGTGACGAAGGCGCCCATCAGCAGGAAGCCCAAGGCGAACAGATATCTCAGGCCCGGGTCGCTGAAATGGGCGCGAATCGTCGGCGCGAGCGCCGTCGCCCCCGTCTTCCGCAGGGTCCGCTGCTCCCTCGGCAACGCGAAGGCGAATGCGGCCGCGCAGCCGAGCGAAACGACGCCGACAATCGCGAGCGCCCCGCGCCAACCGTCGACGTCAGCGATCGCCGCGCTCGCGAAGCGTCCGCCCATGCCTCCGAACGTATTGCCCGCAATATAGAGGCCCATCGCGAGCCCGATCGCCGAACGATCCATCTCCTCGACCAGATAGGCCATCGCAACCGCCGGAACGCCGGAGAGCGCAAGGCCGGTCAGCGCTCGCAGGGCGACAAAGGTCGTCCAGTTCGGCGAAACGGAGGCCGCAAGCGTCGCCGCCGCAGCGGCGGCCAGCGAAGCGGTCATGATCGCCTTGCGTCCGACAATGTCCGACAGCGTTCCGGCGAAGATCATCGCAACCGCCAGGACGCCCGTCGCCGCAGACAGGGACAGGCTCGCAGCTGCGGGAGAAATCGAAAAGGCGCGGGTGAAGAGAGGCATCAGCGGCTGAACGCAATAGAGCAGCGCGAAGGTGGCGAAGCTGCCGAGGAACAGCCCAAAGTTCACGCGCCAGAACCGGGCGCCGCCGCGCCCGATGAGCGTCGGATCGCCTGCGGGCGCTTCGAATCTTAAGATCGTGGGGCTCGACGTCACGGAGGCGCAGATTTCCCGCCTGCGCAAGCGAAAGGCAAGACAAATCCGAGAACGATGGTCTTAGGACCAATGAGTGGTCTTACGACCAAGGAATGTCTATTGACAAGCCGTGAAACCGTGGCCACAGTTCCGTAACGTAAATGCGGTGGGGAAGGTGGGGACATGCGCATCAAGTTCGCTCTGACTGTTTGTGGGGTCGCGCTGGCGTTGGGAACGCTGCAAGCGCGAGCGGGCGGCCTGCCGACAGGGGGCACAATCATCGGCGTCTTCTCGGATCCGATTTACTCCGGCTTCGTCACTCACGATCCAAGTCTCTCGTCCTCCACCTATTTTGACAATTCGGCTACAGCGCCTTTCTCCCTCTCTATTGTGAACAGCACGAATCCGACCCTCGGAGGTACGCCGCCTTTGCAGACCACCGGGAGCAAGCTGCAATGGGTCTCTAACGGGGACCCGTCGATTGATCCCTCACAAACTTTCAGCGAGCTGATTTTCTTTGGCGCGCAAGTCCCGTCGGACATTAGTCAGCCCTTCGAGGCCGGCGTCATCACCTTTTTGAACGGTACGAGCGACCTGACGTCGCTGATCTTCGGCGCGTCGCTCAGCCTGTACGACAATGTCGTGAGTGACGCGACGTATCTCGGAACGGACACGATCATCATCACGACAACCAGCAATCTCGGCACCCCCGCTCTGGACACCGACTTCATTAACATTTGCGGCAATGGCAGCAATATTTGCGACAGCTCAATCGAAGCGTACGAAGATTTTCAGGGTGGAACAGGCGTCACCGCCGTTCTTATGGGGCAGATCGTCGGCGACCCGCAACTCCAGTTCACTGACGTCGCGCTTGCGGCGGTGCAGACGAACTTGCTCGATCCGCGAGCCCCCCGGGTTTCACCGGGTTGGTTGGAGATCAGGCGGCGGCTGGCGTCATTCCAGAGCCGTCAACCTGGGCGATGATGGTGATTGGCTTTGTCGGCCTCGGCGTCATCGGATACCGCTCAAAGCGCGCCGGGCGCCGCGGCGACCGCCTGAAGCTGACCACCGACGGCGACCTAATCCCTCGCCCGACTTCCCGAGGCAGGTCTCGATCAATTCGTCCATCTGCCGCGCGATCGCTCGGATGTCGAACAGCGCCTCGACGCGCTCACGTCCAGCGCGGGCGAGCTCGGCGCGCCGATCGGGCGCATCCAGCAATTGGCCGAGCGCCGCCGCGATGCCGTCGGCGTCGCTCGGTTCGACCGTCACCGCGCACGGCCCACAGATCTCCGCCAGGCCGCCCCGCCCTGAGGTGATGAGCGCGGCGCCGCTCGCCATCGCTTCCAGCGCCGTTCGGCCGAACGGTTCGGGGCCGGTCGTCAGCACCATTCCGACCTCGGCGCGCTCCCACGCCTCCTTGACCTCGGCATAGGGAACGTTCGAGTCGACCCGGATCCGGCCGTTGAAACCTTCGGCGCCATCGCGCAGCGCCTGAACGGTTTGCGGCTCGAGGTCAGCGGCGGCTGGGTCGGACACCATGAAGCGGGCGCTCCAGTCGGGACGCGAAGACAGAGCCCGTGTGATCGCCGCCATCGCCTCGATGTGGCCCTTGTGCCTGAGCGCCCGGCCCACGCAGAGGATCGACCGATCCTTGGGCCTTGTCGCCGACCAGGCCTGCATATCGAGCCCGTTGGGGACGGCGCGCTGGGCGGCGCGCATGTCCGGGGAAATCGGCGCGGAAGCGGCTCAAGGCGTATTCGCTGACGAAGGCGAAGCCGGAAAGCAAACGCAGCTCCTGGCCGCGGACAGCGCCGTCAAGCGCGCTCGACGGCGCTTTCACATAGGCGTGGGTATGCAAAATCACCCGCGCTCCCGAGGTCAGCGCGATGAACGCCGCCGCGGGCAGATGATTTTCGACAATCGCGAGATCGACGCCGCGACGCCGCAGCAACTGGGCGACACCCCAGGCTTTGCCGAGATTGCCGCTGATTCCGGGATCAGGAATTGTTGCGATCTCGACGCCTTCGAACGGCTCATCAACAGGCGGGCAGACGACCAGCGTCGTGCGCGCATATCGGCTGTGAACGACCAGGTCGCGAACGCAAAGCTCGACCGACGCGGCAAGCCGCGGCCCGAAATGCGCATTGCGCAGCATGACATAGGCAATCTTAGGCTCGGGCAATTTTCGGCTCGCGCGCCATCACCACATTCGGAAACTTAAGGGCGCGCGGCGCGGCCCACCCGCGCGCGTCCTTACACGGAAGGGTCTGCTCAAGACAATCGACCCGTCGATCATTGCCGCCCGCGGCGAATTTTGCTTGAAGGGGCGGCCGGACAAATCAACGAACAAGGCTCACGCGGACGCGTGAGCGAAGGACGCGCCCAACCCATGGTCTCATCGGCCGACAAGTCGAATCCGCTTACCCACATCGGCGCTGACGGCGAAGCGCGGATGGTCGACGTGTCGGACAAGACTGCGACGGACCGGGTCGCGATTGCAGAAGGCCGGGTGCGCATGGCGGCGCCGACGCTCGCGACCATTCTGGCTGGCGACGCCAAGAAGGGCGACGTCATCGGCGCGGCGCGGATCGCCGGAATCATGGCCGCCAAGAAGACCGCCGATCTCATTCCGCTCTGCCATCCCGTGAGCTTGACCAAGGTTTCGGTCGACATTGCGCCGGACCACGCGCTGCCCGGCCTCACGGTGCGGGCCGAGGCGCGATGCGTTGGGTCCGACGGGCGTCGAGATGGAGGCGCTGACCGCCGTTTCCATCGCCTGCCTCACCATCTACGACATGGCGAAAGCGATCGACCGGGGCATGAGCATCGAGTTGGTGCAGGCTGATCGAGAAACGCGGCGGCAAATCGGGCGAATGGCGGGCGGCGAACGAGCTCAAGGACAAGCGCCGATGAGCCCAATGATCACGGTCGAGGAGGCGCTCAAGCGCGTCCTCGCCTCCGCCGAGACGCCTCTCGAAGACGAAAACGTCGCCCTCGGAGCGGCGTACGGCCGCGTGCTCGCCCGCGATCTCAAGGCGCTGCGCACCCAGCCGCCGTTCCCCAACTCCGCCATGGACGGCTACGCGCTGCGCGCTGGCGACGCGGCGTCGGGGTCCGCGACCCTGACATTGGTCGGCGAATCGGCCGCTGGAACCGCGTTCGAGGGCGCCGTCGGCCCGGGCGAGGCGGTGCGCATCTTCACCGGCGCGCCCATGCCCGAAGGCGCCGACACGATCGTCATTCAGGAGGACGTCGAGCGCGAGGGCGAGCGAATCCGTCTCTCAGCCGCGCCGCCGGCAGGGGACAATCTGCGTCCGGCCGGCATGGACTTTCATGCCGGCGAGGCCCTCATCCCGGCGGGCCGCCGGCTCACCCCTCGAGATGTCGCGCTGGCGGCGGCGGCAAACCACAGCGAAGTCACGGTCCGCCGCCGGGCTCGGGTCGCGATTCTGGCGACTGGCGACGAACTGGTCGCGCCCGGCGGAACGCTCGGGCCAGCCCAAATCATCGCGTCCAACAATTTCGCCGTCGCCGGGCTGGTCGAAGCCTACGGAGGCGTCGCCATCGATCTCGGCATCGCGGTCGATGAACTGAGCGCGACGAAGGCAGCCATTGGCCGAGCGCGCGATGCGCAAGCCGACGTGCTGGTGACGCTCGGCGGCGCGTCGGTCGGCGATTACGACCTGGTGCAACAGGCGCTCGTCTCATCGGGCATGGAGCTCGGCTTCTGGCGGATCGCCATGCGTCCCGGCAAGCCGCTGATGCATGGGAAGCTCGGCCCTATGCGCGTCCTGGGCCTGCCCGGCAATCCGACCTCGTCTGTCGTTTGCGCGATCCTGTTCCTGCGCCCGCTGCTGCGCGCCTTGCACGGCGAGCCCGACCCGGGCGCCGATCCCAGCCAGCCTGCCCGCCTGGCTGTCGATCTTCCCGCCAACGGGCCGCGCCAGGACTATATGCGCGCGCTCCTGAGCCAGAGCCCGGAGGGAAGTCTGCTCGCGACGCCGGTGTCGGCGCAGGATTCGTCGCTGGTGAAAACAATGGCGCGCGCCGACGAACTCATCGTGCGTCCGCCGCACGCGAAGGCGGCGAAGGCCGGAGACGCGTGCCGCGTCATCCCGTTTTATGGGCTCGGGGTCTAGGCCCAAACCCAATCAATCAACTATCGCACGCGACCGCTAGGGGCGGATTGCGGTCCTCAGGACCCTCGTGAGCCGCTACGCACTGGCTTCCGGCGGAAGGAAGTCGACATCGTGCAAGGCCGAGAGCCGAAGAACTTCGGGCACATCGGTCAATCCGTTCAGCGCCCTGAACAGATCCTCCAGCTTTCCGGGCGGGGAAACCCAGAAGAGCGCCCGGGCCGGCTTGTCGGACTTGTTGAAATAGCCATGAGGAATCCCGCGCGGCATGCGCACCAGATCACCCGCCTTGGCGACACTCCACACGCCATCCAGTTTCAGCGACAACTCCCCCTCCTGCACGAGAATAAACTCATCCTGGATCGGATGAACATGGACTGGGACGAACTGACCGGGCTCGCTGTTGGCTTCGAACGCGAAAGCGCTGTCGCAAACCGCCTTCGGGAAATAGATCTGGCCCAGGATGTTCCAGCGGACGCCCCCGAAGCCCTCTCCGTTGCGAGTAATGCCCTTTTCCAGCTCCATCGTCATTTTCCTATCGTTGTCAGCTCGCTTGAAGATCCAGCGACCCAATCTAGCAGAGGATCCCTTCGAAAGGCTGCTGAAGAAGAGCGAGCAATGGGCAACTTTCGCCTTCGGAGTGATGGAGGGCGGCTTCGCCGCCGCCGCGGCCGTCCTCTCGGGCGCGCCCTGAGTCCAGCGAGCCCTGAGCCGGACGCTGCGACTTCTACCGATCTGTGCGAGACTTTCATTCAGGCTGACGCCAGCTTGGCGCGCGAAGGATGCTCGGATGAAAAAGCAATTCCCTACGATCGCCGCACTTCTGGCGCTCGCGAGCGTGTCGGCCAACGCCGCAGACCTGTCCCAGCCCGCCCTGCTTCCGCCCCGGCCCACACCAGCAATGCCGACCGGATCACTCGTGCCAAACAGCGCCTTCTTTCTGGGCCTCGGCGCAAGCGCCAACTGGACGAATTTCGGTCACCAGCACGTCTACGCGATCGGAACGTCGAATGTCTTCACGGATGGCGTGCTGTCAGCCTCCGGCAGCGCTCAGGGACCGACCAATATTCACATGGAAGACAGGTTCGCGTTCGCGCCGTCGTTCCAGGGCGGCTACTTCCAACGCTTCGGGGCCAGCGACTGGCTGTGGGGAGCGAAACTGTCATACAATTATCTGGGAGCAACTTCGACCAACACCAATTCCATTATCCCGCAATTCGGCACATTCACCACGATCGCCAACCCGACGCCCGTGCCTTTTAGCGGCCCAGCCTATGTGCGCGCCGCCCAGACAAGTCTCTTGCAGGAAATTGACCTTATCCCATTCCTTGGTCACGCTTTCGGTCAAAGCTACGTCTACGCCGGAGGCGGTCCGACGCTTTCACAAACCCGCACCAGGTTGAATGGGCTGGTCGGTTTTGCGCTTGTCGATGGCGGCATCGTCGATCAATCCGGCGCGCCCCAGGACTTCTCAAGTTCGAGCTGGCTCTTTGGCGGCGCAGCGATGGTCGGGGTCACCTACTTTCTGACCCCGAGCTGGTTTGCCGATTTGAACTACAGCTACGCTCTGACGGAAGGCCACACCGCGAAGTTTGCGAGCCCATTCATCGATCACAGTTCGACGAGCGTGGGAACATTGGTCGGCAACTCCGCCTGGCGGGCGGAGACGCAACGGATCAGCCTCACGATCAACAAGGCGTTTTGAGAGCCCCTCCTCCATCTGAAATCGAGGCTACAGGTCCAAGGTCGACGCGACCCGGTCGCGAATCTCAACCAGGCCAAAAGCGTGAACCGGCGCCGTCAGAACGATGAGCGGCAGACCCCAGGCCCAGTTGTTGGACCAGGCCCCCACAGCGACGTCGAGCGCGATCGCGCGACGCGGCTTACGACGAACCGGACGCCGGCGCCGGCCCGCTCCTCAAGACGAAAGCCCCGATCGGACCCGCGCCCCCGAGCGCGCGCCGATCAATACCAGCCTGGGGCGTAAGGACCCCAAACGCCGCCCCAATCCATCGCGGCGTCCTGGTTAAGCATAGCCGTTGTCTCTTGCATCTGCGCGATGTTGTTGGCTGTGCGAATCTGCTGATATTGCTGGTAGGCGGCGTCGTTGCCGATGAACGCGCAATTGCAGCCCGCCGCGTCAGCATAGATATAAACGTTGCCGTGCTTCCGCTGCGAAAAGACGATCGTGTTTTGCGGCAACGACTGAAGCTTGGCCATCTTCTGCGGCGTATCGGCCTGTTGTCGCACGAAGCCCGCCGCCGCCAGCTGCCCTTCCTTCTCCTGCGCGCCCATAGTCATGCAGCCGGCCAAAGCCGCCGACGCTGCGAGCGTCGCCAGAACATTCCGAACCGTTTTGCCCACCGTCAGCTCCTTCGATCGACGACCACAGAGGCGAGGACAAAGGTCTTGACGATTTGCACGGCCCCCCCTCGGGGAGGACTTTTCCTCCCTGCTCCTCCCCCTGTCAATCGCGGGCGATGGGCCTTGCGCTCGGCCTGCGAGTGGGCGCATGAAAGACGCTGTCTCTTGTGAAATTCAGGGACTGCCGGGCATGCTGGACCCGAAGCGCGCGCGTATGAAATTGGCGACACGAACGGCCAACCTTTGCCGCCGCGACCATCGGAGCGATCCATGATGATCACGTTGCCCGGCCTGGCGGCGGAAGCCCTTGGTTCGTTTCTGGCCAACGACATGAAAGACCGTTTCGGGGTCTCGCATGCGCGCCTTGCCGAGATCATCCCGTTCGCCGCGCGGCTCGCGCTCGAATGCATCGGCAACAGCGACGCCCTCTATCACAACGTCGAGCATACGATGCTCGTCACGCTGGCGGGCCACGACATCTTCAAGGGTCGGGCGCTCCTGACCGACTCGACCCCTGACGACTACTCACATTTCATCGTCGCCTGCCTCACCCACGATATCGGCTACGTGCGCGGCATCCTCAAAGGGGATGGTCCGGACGGCTATGTGGTCGACGCGGCGGGCCACAAGGTCAAATTGCCGCGCGGCTGCTCGGACGCCTCGCTCGCCCCCCATCACGTCGAGCGGTCAAAGCTGTTCGTGCTCGATCGCCTGGCGTCGATCGAGGAGCTCGACGGCGTGCGGATCGCCGGCGCGATCCAGCACACGCGCTTCCCCTATTCCACCGCGCCCGACGAGCACCACATCCACGAGGATGCGGCGCTGCTGCGGGCCGCCGACCTGATCGGCCAGCTCGGCGATCCGCACTATCTGAGGAAGGCCAATGCGCTGTTCCAGGAGTTTGAGGAAATCGGCCTGAACAGGCAGCTCGGCTATGAATCGCCCGCCGACCTGGTCGACAAATACCCTCAATTCTATTGGGGAAGAGTGTCGCCCTACATCCAGCAGGCGATCCGCTACCTCAATGTGACCGCAAGCGGGCGCCAGTGGATCAATGGCATCTACAGCAACGTCTTTCGCGCCGAGCACGAGCATCTGCGCCTGTCCGGTCCGCAACCGTAAGAGAAGCGTCGCCGACGCTTCGGCGCCCGCGCCCCAGTTGGTGTATAAGCGACCCCGCAGAGGAGCTCCATGAACAAGCCGCCCCGCATGGCCGCGTCCCACCGCCTCGACCTCACCCACCGTCCGCGCCGCAACCGCAAGGCGGAATGGGCGCGGCGGCTGGTGGCGGAACATGTGCTGACGGCGAGCGACCTCATCTGGCCGCTGTTCCTGATCGAGGGCGAGAGGCGCCGCGTTCCGGTGGCCGCGATGCCGGGCGTCGACCGGCTCAGCGTCGATGAGGCTTTGCGCGAGGCCGAGCGGGCGGTCAGGCTCGATATCCCGGCGATTGCGTTCTTCCCCTACACCGAGCCTGAGCTCAAGGACGAGCGCGGGAGCGAGGCGTTCAACGAGGGCAACCTCGTCTGCCGCGCCTGTCGCGCGATCAAACGCGAATTTCCTGAGCTTGGCCTCGTCACCGACGTTGCGCTCGACCCGTATACGAGCCACGGCCACGATGGGCTCGTGCGCGAGAGCGCTTCGGGCGCGTTCACCATCGTCAACGACGAGACGGTCGAGGCGCTTGTCCGCCAGGCGCTCAATCAGGCGCGCGCCGGCGCCGATGTCATCGCGCCCTCCGACATGATGGACGGACGGGTCGGCGCGATCCGCGAGGCGCTCGACGCCGAAGGCTTCCTCGACGTGCAGATCATGGCCTATGCGGCCAAATACGCCTCCGCCTTCTACGGGCCGTTTCGCGACGCGCTCGGCTCTTCCGGCGCGCTCAAGGGCGACAAGCGGACCTATCAGATGGACCCGGCGAACAGCGACGAGGCGCTGCGCGAGATCGAGCTCGACCTCGAGCAAGGCGCCGACATGGTGATGGTCAAGCCCGGCATGCCCTATCTCGACATCATCCGCCGGGTGAAGGACGAATTCGGCGCGCCCACCTTCGCCTATCAGGTGAGCGGCGAATATTCGATGATCATGGCCGCCGCGAACAACGGCTGGATCGACGGCGACAAGGCGATGATGGAGAGCCTCATCGGCTTCAAGCGCGCCGGCGCCGACGGGGTGCTCACCTACTTCGCGCCGCGGGCGGCGGAGAAGCTCCGCGAAGCGCGCCGCTGAGAGACGCTGCCGGGCTCCGCGCTGGCGGCGAACTCGAATCTACGGACTCGCGGGAAGCCCCCACAGGGCGCGTCGTGCACGAACGCGCCTTGCCCGCGCCGCGGACGCCTTTGTCAATGAGAGCAGAAAGACGCCTGTGGATGGACAGAGTGACGCAGCCCCTGAGCTGGCGCGAAGACTATAGTGTGGGCCAGGGAATCAATCGGGATGTCCTGCATGCCGCGAAAATTTCACACGCGCCTCATGCTCACCGGTCCGCAGGCTGACTGTCTCGCCGTCCTACGAACCCCGGGCTGCTCGAAGTCGAAGATCGCAATCGAAGCAAAGCTGAGCATCAAGCAGACCGATGTCGCGCTCCGCAGGCTGGCGGAGCTCGGACTTGCCAAGCGGGCGGACAATCGACTCTGGATTGCGACCTCGCGGGGCAAGACTTGCCGTTTCGAGACCATTCCGGATCGGTCGAATCGAAGCCGTCCGCCCGGCCCTGGAGCCGCGCGTCTACTCGATCTGCTCGATCGTCCAATGCACGGCCGCGCGATCGCGCAACGGCTGGCCATATCCCCTCAGCGAGTTCTACAGCTGCTCGTCCGTCTGCACGCGCAGGGACATGTCGCCTTTGGCGACCCCGATCGTCCGTCCTGGCTGGTCAGGCGAGCGGACGACGAGAGCCTTGTTTTGTCCCGCGACGAAGAGAGGATGCTGTCGGCGCTGCCGCGCGCGTTCGCGACGGACGCGAGCAAGCTGAGCGCCGCGACAAAACTGCCTAAGGGTGAAGTCGAGCCGATTGTCGAAAATCTAATCGCCGCTGGACTGGCCGAGGCTCGCCAGGGCTTCCGGCATGGCCGAGCGTTTCGCATCACCGCGGCCGGACTTGAACATCCGCAATATGTTCGCCCCGTCCGTCACGCGCCGCCGCAGCGCCTGCCGGTCCAATCCGACCGCGTTCGCAAGGTGCTTCAGGAGATTGCGCGACGCAGGGGCTCTGCGGATCAGAGACGTCAGCGACCGGACGCAATTGCCGCACCAATCGATCAACGCGCTCATGCAGTACCTCAAGCGCAAGCAGCTCTTGACCAAGGTGGGTCCTGGGGCGTTCGCGCCCTATTCGCTCACCGAACAAGGCCGCGCGGTTCTGGCGCAAATGACCCTGCGCGAAGCTGCCTGAACGGCGATGATGGAGTGGAGAGCCTCATCGGCTTCACGCGCGCCGGCGCCGATGGGGTGCTCACCTACTTCGCGCCGCGCCCGTTGAGCCTGTCGCGTGGGCTATCGGGTGAAGACCTCGGGTTTCGTCTTAACCGTCTGCGTTCGTCGGTTGAGCTTGGCGTTGGGGCTGGGCGTCGCTCTCGTCCCGCCCGCAGCGTCGCAGTCCCTCTCGCGGCTCACCGGCGACTACGTCTGCGCCTACGGCTGCCGCCTCACCGACGCCAACCCCAGCATCAGCGTCAAAGACGGTGAAGTCGATTGCGTGAACGAATATGGCGGATTGTTCCAGGGAAAGCCCCTCGGCGCTGACGGCGTGGCCTGCTTTCGCAAGACCGGCCGGCTATCGGCGGACGGCCTTACGATCTCCTGGAGCGACGGGGTCATCTGGAAGCGGCACGGCCCCGCGCGGAAGTAAGGGACGGCCTCCGCGCGCCCTTACGCCTTCCTGTCGCCGATCGCCGGCGCTCCGCTCTCGGCGGCGCCGAGGAATTTCTGCTCCCACCAGGTGAACAGGATGTCGCGCAGCGCAGCGCCGTCGTCCGCTCCATAGACTGGCAGGCGAAGACGGTCGAGCATCGCGGCCTCTTCGTCCGAGAGTTCGATCGCGACGTCTTCGAGCCGGATCGGCGTATTGACGAACTCGGCGACATAAGCGGAATCGCGGGTCAGCCTGCGCTCCGTCTTGATCGTCGGGTTGCGAAAATCCTTCGGCGTCCGCTGGCTTTTCAGGACCGGCGTCTTCGGCGCCGCCGCCATGTCGGCCTCCGTCGCCTCGAACAGAGTGAGCCTGATCGGCTTCAGCGCGAAATTGCTGGTGCGCATGACGTCGGCGCCGCAAACGTTCGGCACGGCGAGAACGTCGACCAGCGCCAAAAGGTCGACATGGTCGCCGGGCTTCGTGTCCTGGCGGGTGATGGTGGCGCGCCCGTCGCGGCTGATCTCGGTGTACATGAAGAGGTTGAAGCTGTCGTGCACGTCGTCCGGCGTCAGACCGTATTCGCGCTGCGCCTCCGCCTGGATGTCATGACAATTGGTGTGCGCGTCGAACCCGTAGGCGCTCTCGTAGAGATAGGCGCTGCAGCGCGGAAACAGGACGTCGTTGCGCCCGACCGTGTCCTCGAGAATGTACATGAGCGCTCGCTCGCGCGGCGGCGCGGACCAGAGGAAGGCGCCCTTGGTCGGATTGAAGCCGTGCACGGTGCGAGTGCGGCCGCAATGCATGAATTCCTTGTAGTCATGCAGATTGAAGCAATTGAAATCGACGCATTGCAGGCCCTCGATCTGCTCGACGCGAAGGATCTGGCCGGCTTTCACTTCGAGCGCCTTGCCGGTTCCCGGCTCGAGGGTCATCTCGAAAAGGACATTCCGATCCATCATCGGGCGCCGCCGTTGCGGAGCTTCGCCGCCTGTTCACGCAGGGCTCTTCGGATCAGCGAAACACGGTCCGCCGCCTCGCCTTGCCGGATCGTCCGATCGATGAGTTCGAGCTGCTGCTGGTTGAGGCGCACAACCACCGTTTTTCCCGCCATGAAGCCCCCTCCGCTCTGCGTGCAGCGTTATGTCGCGAAAATAATTGCCAGAAAAGGACAAATAGTAAGCGGGAGTGGTCAGTTTCCTCGCAGAGGCGACGCTTTTTGAAGCGTTTATCGACGCTTCGGCGAGCCGGCGCGATATTTGCTCTCAACACATGCGTAGGGACTTCCCGCTTGGAACCGCCTGCAAGCGCCTCTTCGCACATACGGCCGCCCGCTCCTCATGAAACTCCACGCCGATCAGCCTGTCGCCGAAGCCGCCTCCTCGCATGTGCACTTCGATTTCTCGAAGCTTTCTCCGCGCGACCGCTACAAGCTTCTCATCGGAACCGTCATTCCCCGCCCGATCGCCTTCGTCACGACAGTCGACGAGCATGGCGTGGTCAACGCGGCCCCCTTCAGCTTCTTCAATTGCCTGTCCGCCGATCCGGCCATCGTGGCGATCGGGGTCGAGAATCATGCCGACATGCGCCACAAGGACACCGGCCACAATGTCCGGGTGACCGAGGAGTTCACCGTCAATATCGTCGATGACGCGCTGGTCGCGGGGATGAACGTCTGCGCCGTTCCTTTCCCGCCACATATCGACGAACTTGCGATGGCGGGGCTGACCGCCGTCAAGGGCGTCCACGTGGCCTGCCCGCGCATCGCCGAGGCGCCGGCGGCGCTCGAATGCCGCCGCTACATGACGATCGCGGTCGGCAAGTCGCGCGAGATCATTCTGGGTCTCGTGCTCGGCTGCTTTGTGCGCGAAGGCGCGGTCAATCCGATCACCAAGCACGTCGACCAGCGGAAGATGGATGCGATCGGCAGGCTCGGGGGCCACGGATATTCGCGCAGCCGCGACCAGTTCGATCTTCCGACCATGTCGGTGGAGGAGTGGCGCCGCCGCGGAGGCGTTCTGCCCGGTGCGGATGGGGAGGAGTGATTCGACGCGTCTGGCGCCCGACTTGCTTCGTTCGGCCCGGTTTCGCCCCGCCTGGCGGCGGCTTGGCTGTTTGAGAGGAAAAGCACGATGCAGATGAACAGGCGCGGTTTCCTCGGAGGCGTTGGCGGCGCGGCGCTGGCGCTCGGGTGGGGTTCCACGGCGCGCGCCGCCAGCACCACCGATCGGCTTCATCTATGTCGGCTCGAAAGACGATTACGGCTGGAACCAGTCGCACGCCGTCGCCGCGGCGGGGCTCAAGAACATCCCCGGCATCACGGTCGTCGAGGAGGAGAACGTCCCCGAGACCGACGCGGTCGCGAAGACCATGGAGTCGATGATCAACCTGGACGGGGCGACGCTGATCTTCCCCACCTCGTTCGGCTATTTCAATCCCTTCATGCTGGATGCGGCGAGGAAATTCCCCAAGGTGGAGTTTCGCCATCCGACCAGCCTGTGGAAGAAGGGCAAGGATCCGGACAACGCCGGGGGCTACTATTCCTATATGGACCAGGGCCATTACGTGAATGGCGTCGCCGCCGGGCTGTCGACCAAGACCAACAAGATCGGCTACGTCGCCGCCAAGCCGATCGGCCTTGTGCTGCGCAACGTCAATTCCTTCACCGTCGGGGTGAAGAAGGTCAATCCAGCGGCCGAGGTTCACCTCATCATCACCGGCGACTGGTCGCTTCCCGTCCGCGAGGCGGAATCGGCGCAGGCCCTGATCAACACAGGCTGCGACGTGATCGCCTGCCATGTCGACAGCCCCAAGGTGGTGATCGAGACGGCGGAGTCGCGGGGGGTGAAAACCCTCGGCCACAACGCCGATCAAAGCTCGCTCGCGCCGAAGGGCTTCATTACCGGGGCCCAGATGAAGTGGAGCACGGTCTATGACGCCTACGCCAAGCTGATCGCCAAAGGCGAGAAGCTGCCGAACCTCGACGAGGGCGGATACGACAAGGATCTGGTGCTCAGCACGCCGTTCGGCGCCGGCGCGAACGACGCGGCCCGGAAAGCCGCTCAGGCGGCGATCGACGACATGAAGGCCGATAAGCCGATCTTCGTCGGCGGCGTCAAGGACAACAAGGGCGACGTGATATCCGCCAAGACCCTCGACCTTTATGACGGAAGCCTGTGGGGCACCAACTATCTGATCGAGGGCGTCATCGGCTCGATCACCTGAGCAGGCCGACGCCAAAGCCGCACCCATTTCGGCGAGGAAGCGCGGAGAAGCCGCGCTGTCGCGACTCCGCAAGCCGGCGATTTGAACGGCGCGAGCAGCGCGGTCGCGCTCGCGAACTCGCGCAACCCTCCCGCGGCGCTGGGCCCGCCACAGGTCGTGGCGCGCGAGACGAGAACGCTGCGTAAAATCGAGGCTCGTCCGATCCGCCGATTTGCAGAAGCGCCCTCTTCAGAACTACATTCCGCATTGGGAGGCGATTCAGGGAACGCCGGAGAGAACTGGAGGTCGCCATGCCGACGGTTGGAAGGCGCCGCGGCAGACGGGCATTGGGCGCTGTTGCGTTGGGGCTTGCGATCGCTGGCCGCCCAGGGCGCGGCGCCGTCTTATGCGGAGGACTGCAAATATTTCAGCGCGCTGCCGGACGATTGCGCCAGCGCGCGACTTCGAAAATTCGATGGCCTGCGCGACTATCGCTACGAGGACATCAATCTCTTCGCCAAGGATCCGCTCAAGAAGGTCCTCTACGTCACCGTCTACGATACGACCGGCCTCAACGGCGGCGACGAAACCCGCAACTCGGCGCCCGCGTCTTTCGCACAAAATCTTGATCCAAAGAAGATCGCCAAGCAGTACCAGGCGCTATCGGCGCGGATCGATCCTTCCTACCGGTGGACAATTGACTGGCTCGCCGATCGCGTCGGCGCTGTCAGGAGCTTCGACGGTCTCAACGCGGCGTGGATGGGAAACAGCCTGGCGTCCAGCTCCGCGCTCTCGCCTAAACCCCGCGCCGCCTATCATCCCACCTCGATCGCCAGAACCGCCGTCGCTGGCTTCAAGAAAGGGTCGGAAGTCTATCTGCTTGACGGCCCCAAGGGCCAGACCTGGATCATGGTTTCTTACAAAGACATGCCTGACCTGACCATTGATAAGCTTGAGGCCCTCGGCGATGTCCTCAAGCTGCCGCAAGGTTGGAAATTCCGCACCGAGGTGCTCACCAAGGATCTCATCCTGGAGCCCAAGGCCGGTTTTGTCAGCGCCATGCTCGACGACAAAGGCAACCTGTACGATTTGACCGGACCGCGGCAGAGCAACTTCGTCCCCTGATCCCGAACCGCTTCCGCTTGCGTCGAATCCTCGTGGCAATGGCCAGCGTCGCGGGGCGACAAGATGTCGCCGCAGATTGGCGTCAACCCCAAGGCATCGGTGCAGTTGGCTCACCGCAAGCAAAAGGAACCCGGCAATGGCGAAAATGCGCGCAATGGTCGTTCGAGAACGTGGCGGATCGTTCGTGGCGGAGGAGCGCGACATTCCGACCCCGGGCCCGGAGGAAATGCGCATTCGCGTCCAGGCCTGCGGCGTCTGTCACAGCGATGTGGTGACGGTCCAGGGCCTGTTCCCGATCGTCCAGTATCCGCGCGTTCCGGGACACGAGGTCATCGGCGTCGTTGACGCGCTTGGCGAGGGCGTCCACGGGCTGGAAGGTGGGCGCCCGCGCGGGCGTCGGCTGGTTCGGCGGCTCGTGCGGCTATTGCCGCCAATGCCGGCGCGACAATGCGTTCGTCTGCGAGAACGTGCACGAAATCAGCGGCGTGACGCGAGACGGCGGCTACGCCACCCACATGATCGCCCGTGCGTCATCGGTCGCGCATGTGCCGGACGATCTCGACGTGGTCGAATCGGCGCCGCTGCTCTGTGCGGGCGTCACCACCTTCAATGCGCTTCGTCATACGGGCGCCGGCCCCGGCGACATCGTCGCTGTCCACGGCGTCGGCGGCCTGGGGCATCTCGGGAATCCAGTATGCGGCCCGGCAGGGGTTTCGCACCGTCGCGGTCAACCGCGGCCGCGACAAGGAGGAACTGGCGAAACAAGCTCGGCGCGAGCGACTACATCGACAGCGCGGCGGAGGATCCCGCCAAGGCGCTGACCGCGATGGGCGGCGCGAAAGCCATCCTCGCCACCGTCACCGACGGCAAGGCGATGCAGGCCATCTCCGGCGGGCTCGGGCCGAACGGGGTCATGATGGTGATCGGCGCGCGTCGGGCCTCTGACCGTGGATTCGTTCGATCTTCTCGGCAAGCGCGCATCGGTCAAGGGCTGGTACTCCGGCGATCGCGCGGGATTCCGAGGACACGCTGGACTTCTCCCAGCGCAACGCCGTCGCCTCGATGAACGAGATCTATCCGCTCGAGAAAGCGCAGGAAGCCTATGACCGCATGATGAGCGGCAAGGCCCGGTTCCGCGTCGTGCTCAAGATCGACGGGTGAGTTCCATCCTGCCATCGTCCGACCGCTCCACCGGCGCGTTCGCTCGCGAACGGCGCTAGGACAAACGCGATCGCGCTTTGTTGAAGCCGGGCGCCGGCTTGACGGGTGTAAGAGGGCGCACGCCGCGCCGAGCGAGCAAAAAGCCACCAAGGAGCTGGTCATGGACAGGAAGAAGGCGTCTGACTTCCCCCAGGAGCTTCTGAATCTTTTCGACCTTTATGTGCACGGCGAAATGAGCCGCCGCGCCTTCCTGGACGGAGCGCAGACATTCGCCGTCGGCGGCGTGAGCGCGGGCGCGCTCTTGGAGATGCTGAAGCCCAATTACGCCTGGGCGCTTGCAGGTTCCCCCCGACGACAAGCGCATCGTGGCGAAGACGGTCGACGTGGCCTCGCCGAAAGGCAACGGCTCGCATCAAGGGCTACCTCGTCCGCCCCGCCAACACGGAGAAACTGCCCGCCGTCCTCGTCGTGCACGAGAATCGCGGCCTGAACCCCTATATCGAAGACGTGGCGCGGCGCCTGGCGATCGCCAATTTCATCGCCTTCGCGCCCGACGGCCTCACTTCGGTCGGCGGCTATCCCGGCGACGACGAGAAGGGCGCGGCGCTGTTCAAGCAGGTCGACCGGGCCAAGATGCAGGCGGATTTCGCCGCCGCCGCCGCGTGGCTGAAGTCGCTGCCGGATTCGACCGGCAGGCTCGGCGCGATCGGCTTCTGTTTCGGCGGCGGCGTCGTCAACAAGCTGGCCGTGAGCATGGGCTCGGACCTCGACGCCGCGGTTCCCTTCTATGGTCTTCAGCCGAGCGCCGCCGACGCTGCCAAGATCAAGGCGCCGATCAACGCCCAATATGGCGAGCTCGACACCCGCATCACCAGCGGCTGGCCGGCGTTCGACGCCGCGCTGCAGCGCGGCCGGCGTTCCCCACGAGGGGCACATCTACAAGGGCGCCAACCACGGCTTCCACAACGACACGACGCCGCGCTACGACGAGGCCGCGGCGAAGGAGGCGTGGCGAAGAGCGCTCGATTGGCTCAATAAATATCTGAGGGCTTGAGGCGCGCGCCTGTCGCCACGGGGTGTGATCTGCATCACAGCGCGATCAGCGGAATGTGTCTAGAGCGTAAATTGGGGGTGGAAGCCTTTGCTCCGCAAAGGAGAAAACGATGTCTCTGCGATTCCTTCTCCCGATGGCGGTACTGCCGTTGGCGCCCATCACGGTCCTGGCGGGAGAGACGCCAAAAGAGGGGACCGACAACTTCACCAATACGTGGTTGGTAACAACCTTAAACACCATGAAGGTTGGGAATCGAACGCTCGGAACCTATGAGGTCGGCGGCGTCCACCAAAACGTCCAGGGCGACGCCAAAACCGACATGGGGATGCGTTGCCTGGGAATTTACGACGACGCCGATAAGGCCCGCGCGCAGGAGCACGGCGCTTGCACCTTCACCGACAACGACGGCGATAAGATAATGGCGACGTATGAACGCAAGACCGCCGAGGGTGGGATCGAGACGTTGGTGGCGGGGACCGGAAAGTTCGCGGGCATCTCCGGGACCGGCGAATGGACCGTTCTGAAGTTCCCGCTCAAGGCGGACGACAAGCTGGCCAGGGGGGTCGTAAGCGAAAAGGTGCACTGGAAAATCACCTCGAATACGACACCGGTCGCGGCAGCGGAACCGTCACCCCATAGATGAGCGACGATACTGGGTTCAAGATCCGCGTCAGAAGGCCGCGTGCGCCTCGCTGGAGGTGGGGGCCGCGGGCTGATCGGACCAGACAGAATTTCATGAGCCGGATCTTCCTGGCCGGCGCGGCAGGCGTCATTGGCCGCGCTCACGCCGCTTCTCGTCGCTGACGGCCATTCGGTCTGGGGCGCGACGCGTTCGCCGGACAATGGCGTATTCCTTCGCAAGCTCGGCGCGCGCCCGGTCCTGGTCAACGTGTTCGACGCCGAAAGGCTGGCGACAGCGGTCCTTGAAGCAAAGCCGGAGATCGTCATTCATCAGCTGACCGATCTCTCTGCGATTGACGATCCGGCAAGGAGGTCCGGCGCCCTCGCCCGCAACGCGCGCATCCGCGACGAGGGAACCCGCAACCTCGTCGCGGCGGCGCGAAAGGCTGGCGCGCGTCGGCTGATCGCGCAGAGCATCGCCTGGGCCTATGCGCCCGGCCTCGACCCTTCGGCGAAGACCATCCGTTGGACATGAACGCGGAGGGCGACCGCGGGGTGAGCGTGCGGGGCGTGGCCTCGCTCGAGCGCCAGGTCCTCGCCGCATCGCCGATCGAAGGCATCGTCCTTCGCTATGGCCGCCTCTATGGCCCCGGCGGCGGAACGGATGCGCCTCCCAGCCCGCCTTCGGTTCACGTCGACGCCGCGGCTTACGCCGCCTTGCTCGCAATCGATCAGGGCGAGCCAGGCGCCTTCAACATCGCCGATCCCAATGACGAAGTGTCGACCGACAAGGCGGTCGCGGCGCTCGGCTGGCGCGCCGACTTCAGGCGCGACGCTGCCTGAGCTAACGCCATCGAACCGCTCAGGGCGAATGGACTGGCGCCCCGAGCGGACGAGTTACGACCAGAACTGAACATCCGCGGGGTGGTTGGACGCGAAATTAGTCACTTCGGTCACGACGCCGTTGTTCAGCTTGAAAACCAGCACGGCCATTGTCTCCAGCGTCCTGCCCTTCCGTGCGCCGGTCAGTCGTTCCAAAACGAATACGTGATCTCCGGATGCGGCCATCGTCTGGGGCTCGACGCGCAGCGAGCCTTGGCTCTCTTGAGCCAGCTGACCAAAATACGCCAGGATCGCTTGAACGCCTCGGTAGTTTCCCCGCAAGACTTCGGCTTCGGTCTGATGCCAGTTTGCGTTTGCCGAGAAGAGCGTCTTCAGTGTCTCGATATCGCCCTTCGAGAAGGCTTCGTAGCCGCGCTTAATGACGGCGACGTTTTGAGCTTCGTTCGCGCCCATATCCGTTCCTCCTAATATTTCAGCCGAGATGCTTGCAATATGGCGCTCGGTTGAACAGACGCTAACTGACAATTCTCGGCCCGGCAACCTCGATGGTGTGGCGGAGCGAGCAGGCAGGCCGCCAAGCGCGAACGCGGTTGAGAGCGGGTCGGAGCCGGACTGTCACTTTGTCTCCGACGGACTGGACTATATTTGGCCCGAACCCAATCGGCGTTGTGGCCGCTTCGCGCAAACCGCGGTCTTCGGGGGTCTGGTTTGTGGCTCAGCTCAGGCTACGGCTCGCCAACTGGACCCGGGATTGACGCTGACCGGGCCGCCGCCGGCTAGGTGGTTCCCGTTGATGTCCCAGACCGAGGCCTGACCACCGGCGTTCTGAAAAAGGATGTCGGAGAAGCCGTCGCCGTTGAAGTCACCCGTCCCGACGGCGCGCCAACTCACACCGGGATTGGGGTTTACGCGCCCGCCGCCGATGAGTTCGGCGCCGTCCATCTCCCAGGTCGACACCGCGCCCGTGCTGGTGTTTTGAAAAAGGATGTCGGAATGGCCGTCGTCATTGAAATCGCCGGTTCCGATCGCTTGCCAAGCCGGCCCGGGATTGGGGCTGACCGGTCCGCCGCCGGTTAGCGTGTTCCCTTTCATTTCCCAGATCGAGACTTGGCCGCTGCTCGCGTTTTGAAACAGGATGTCGGAGAAGCCGTCATCATTGAAATCGCCGGTTCCGATCGCTTTCCAAGCCGGTCCGGGATTGGGGCTGACCGGTCCGCCGCCGACAAGGCCGTTCCCGCTCATTTCCCAGACTGAGACTTGGCCGCTGCTCGCGTTTTGAAAAAGCACGTCGGAATGGCCGTCGCCGTTGAAATCGCCGGTTCCGATCGCTTGCCAACTCGGCCCCGGATTGTGGCTGACCGGCCCGCCGCCGATGAGTTGGTTCCCGTTCATCTCCCAGACTGAGACTTGGCCGCTGATCGTGTTCTGCCACAGGATGTCGGCATGGCCGTCGCCGTTGAAGTCGCCCGTCCCGATCGCCTTCCAACTTGGACCGGGGTTGGGGCTGACGGTCCCGCCGCCAGTCAGAGCGTTCCCCTTCATGTCCCAGATCGAGGCTTGGCCGCTGTTCGCGTTCTGCCACAGGATGTCGGAAAAGCTGTCGCCATTGAAGTCGCCGCCCGGGGCCTCCGTCACGACGAGCGTCGTCAAATCCACGTTCGTGGCGAGCGCGACCGTGCCCGCCGCGGTTCCGTCTGACCGGAACAGACGGATGGTCGTGCCGTCGAAGGCGAAGAATTCCACGTCGCCATCGACGTTGGTCAAGCCGGAGGGGAAGGAACTGTCTGAACCAGGATTGAGGTCCTTGACCATCACCGTTCCGGCGGCGGTTCCGTCCGACTTCCACAATTCCTGGCCATGCGTGCCGTCCTCGGCCATGAAGTAGAGCGTGCCGTCAACGTTCGTCAGGTTGGTCGGGACAGAGCCCATCTCCCCCGGAAAAATGTCTTTGACCAGCACCGTTCCGGCGGCGGTCCCGTCCGACTTAAACAGCTCATTGCCGACGTCGAAGCCGGCGCCGGCCTCGAGATAGAGTGTGCCGTTGACGTTCGTCAGGTCCGAGGGCTCAGACCCCGCAATGTTGCCCCTATCGAGGTCCTTGACCATCAATGTTCCGGCGGCGGTTCCGTCCGACTTCCATAGCTCGTCGCCATTCGTACCGTCGTTGGCCGCGAAGTAGAGCGTGCCGTCGGCGTTCGTCAGATCGCTCGGAAAGGAGCTATCCGGGCCCGGAAAAATGTCTTTGACCAAAACCGTTCCGCCGGCGGTCCCGTCCGACTTCAATAGCTCTTCACCGACAAGGCCGGGTCCGGCCGTGAAGTAGAGTATGCCGTTGACGTTCGTCAGCTCAGTGGGTTCGGAGCCAGCAGTGTTGGACACATCGATATCCTTGACCATCACCGTCCCGGCGGCGGTCCCGTTCGACTTCCACAATTCCTCGCCATGCGTGCCGTCGTTGGCCGCGAAGTAGAGCGTGCCGTCAACGTTCGTCAGGCCGGTCGTGTCGGAGCTGCCGGACGGATTGATCACCTTGACCATCACCGTCCCGGCGGCCGTCCCGTCCGACTTCCATAGTTGTTGGCCATTGCGCTCATCCCTGGCCGTGAAGTAGAGCGCGCCGCCGACGTTCGTCAGGTTGTCAACTAAGCTGTCCAGGTCCGCAGAAATACCCTTGACCATCACGGTTCCGGCGGCGGTCCCGTCCGACTCCCAGAGCTCGGAGCCATTTGCGCTATCATTGACCGAGAAAAAGAGATGGCCCCCGATCGCGAGAGCAGAAAAAACCACCCGATTGCCAAACGAGGCGACTGCGTGCGTACCGGCAACGGTTCCGTTGCTGACCCATAGCTGCTCGACGCCGAGAACGTCCTCAATAAAATAAGAAAGCGCCATAATTGAAATTCCTCCCTCGCCTAAATATCGGAACGCCAGCGCGGGCCCTTGCAGGCGCCTGACCGTCTCGGCCACGCGAGCGGGATAGAATTATGCGCTTCCCACCCTGAATTACGCGGGAGCCTTACGTGGCGTCGGCATGCTTAAGCCACCAGGAGAACTTGGCAATAGGTAGAACTACCTATTGTCCAAAAATTTCCTTTGCGACACCCCCTTCTTTGCCCCGGGTGACGCGCGCAAACGAATGGCGTTTCTGGAATGTCCGCTTGGCGCCAAAATCGGTCCCGCTTGGGTTTTGACCCTAAAAGGCGCGCCTAAGCGCGTAATCGCCGGAATTTTTGGCTGGAAGCGCTGTTTTTTCACTCATTTGTCGAAACGCGAAGAGATCGATCGTCTTTGCATTGAGCGCGGCAATGAGCTTGCGCGTCTTCAAGGAGCTAAGCGATGCAGTACCTGTTGCTGATTTATACTGACGAAAAGGCGATGCAGACGATGTCGCCCGAGCAGAGCGGGGCGACGCTTGCGGCCTACGGCGCCTACATGAAGGCGATGGCGGATTCGGGCGTAAGCAAGGGCGGCCAGCGGCTGCACCCGGCCTCGACCGCGACCACGGTCAGGGTCAAGAACGGCAAGACCCAGGTGCTCAACGGACCCTATGCAGAGGTCAAGGAGCAGCTCGGCGGCTATTTCCTCATCGATGCGCCTGATCCTGACGCCGCGATCTCGTGGGCCGCGCGCTGCCCCGGCGCGCAGCATGGCGCGATCGAAGTGCGGCAAATCTGGGAGATGTAAGGCGCCTGGCCGCGAGGCGGAGGCAGACGGCGACCGCCGGATTCCTTATTCACGCCGCGAATGGCCGGCGCAACGCCGGCCAAGACCATTGGCGCTGAGACCTGCAACCCGCGCCACACGAGCCGCCGCATTTCGCCTCGCTGTCGAAACGGGGCAGGATCGCGCGTCTTTGCATTGAGCGCAGCCAATCGGCCGCGCCATCTTCGAGGAGAAAAGCCATGCAGTACCTTTTGTTGATTCACGAGGACGAGAAGACGATGCAGGCCGTGACGCCGGAGCAGAACGGCGCCCGGCTCGCCGCTTACGGCGCCTATATGAAGGCGATGGCGGATGCGGGGGTAAGCAAGGGCGGCCAGCGCTTGCACCCGTCCTCGACCGCAACCACGGTCCGCGTCAAGGACGGCAAGACCCAGGTGCTCAACGGCCCCTATGCGGAGATCAAAGAGCAGTTGGGCGGCTATTTCCTCATCGACGCGCCCGATCTCGACGCCGCGATCTCGTGGGCCGCGCGCTGCCCAGGGGCTCAGTATGGGGCCATGGAGGTGCGGCCGATCTGGCAGATGTAGGCGCGCCGCAACAAGGCAGGACTGGAACCGGTGAAGCGCGGAATTGAGAAGCAGGCGGAGTACTACCGCGGATATGCGATCGCCGATCGCAGCCTTGCGCCCCTGACGGTCGGGTGGGCGACGATTGTCGCTCTCTGGTTTCTCGTCTACCTGGTTGCCTGCATTGGCCAGCTGACGCACCCGGCGGCAGGCGGGTTCGCGGCGCAACGATCCACCCTCGCCGCCTGGCGCGTGAATCCTTGACCCCGAGACGCAGCCGAATTCGAGCTCCCCGATCGTGGATGTCCGCGGCGCGCCAAACGCCGCCGGCGCGCGCCCTCTTAAGGCGGGCGTCGCGGCGCGTTTGGCGCCAGTAGCGAGGATTGAATCAACCCTCTATCGTGCTTTAGCAATGTCACACATGAATGTGATCTGGTAAATCGCTATAAACTATAGGGGTCGCCTCAAATCCCTTTCGCCGCGATTTGCTCAGAGGGACAGAAAAGTGAGCCTAAGTCATTGAAATGACTGTATCGAGGACAGAATTGCGCAACCCTCCGCTGGCCCGCCCTCCGGCCGCCTCGTCAGGCGCGGCGCGGCGCGAGGCCGACGCCCGGGCCGCGGCCGCCCGGGTGGCGCGCGAGAGCTACGGCAAGCTGGTCGCCTATCTCGCAGCGGCGTCGCGCGACGTGCCGGGGGCGGAGGATGCGCTCGCCGACGCTTTCGCCTCCGCGCTTGCGGTCTGGCCGAGCCAGGGCGTGCCCTTGAACCCGGAGGGCTGGCTCGCCACGGCCGCGCGGCGGCGCCTGATCGACGCCGCGCGCCGGCGACGCACCGCCGACCAAGCGTCGGAAGCGCTCGAGTTGATCGACGCCGAATTGAAGGACGCCGCCGACGCGCATGACGGAATCGTCGATCGGCGCCTCGCGCTCATGTTCGCCTGCGCCCATCCGGCGATCGAGGAATCCATTCGCGCGCCGTTGATGTTGCAGACGATCTTGGGGTTGGACGCCGCGGCGATCGCTTCGGCCTTTCTGGTTTCGCCCGCCGCGATGGGCCAGCGCCTCTCCCGCGCAAAGGCGAAAATCCGTCTCGCCGGCGTGCCGTTCAAGATTCCCGAGCGCGAGGATTTGCCCGAGCGGCTCGGCGTGGCGCTGGAGGCGATCTACGCGGCTTTCTCCCATGGCTGGGCGGAAGCGTTCTCCGACGATCCGCGCGGGCGCAACCTCGCCGAGGAGGCGATCTGGCTCGGGCGCGTCGTCGTCTCCCTCATTCCCAACGAGCCCGAGGCGATGGGGCTCTTGGCGCTGATGCTCTACGCCCATTCCCGCCGCGAGGCGCGACGCGACGCCTTGGGCCGTTACGTTCCGCTGAGCGACCAGGCGGTCGAGGGCTGGGACGACCGCGCAATCGAGGAGGCGGAGGAATTGTTGCAGGCAGCGAGCGCCTTGGGCGCGCCGGGACGCTTTCAGCTCGAGGCCGCGGTTCAATCGGTCCACGCCGCCCGCCGGCTGACCGGAACGACGGACTGGGCGGCGATCGCCGTTCTCTACGACGCGCTCTTCGCCCTGACCGGGTCTCCCGTCGTCGCCGTCAATCGCGCAGCGGCGGTCGCCCATGCGCGCGGGCCCGCGGCGGGACTGGAATTGCTGGACGAGGTGGGGGCGAAGGGCGGGCTTGCCGGATTCGAGCCCTATTGGGTCGTGAGAGCCGATCTTTGCGCGAAACTGGGCGAGGTCGCCGCCGCGCGCAGCGCCTATAGCCTTGCGATCGGCCTCCAGACCGATCCGGCCGCGCGCGCCTTTCTCATCGAGCGACTGGCGGCGCTGGCGTGATCGACGGCCGTCGCCGTTCACGCCGAAAGCCGCCAAACACCCGGGTAGGCGCCATCGGGTCGAGCCGAATCCATGCCGCGCATTCGTTCAACCTCGCGCTCCCGTCACCGGATAGGGCGCGCCCTCGAACCGCTCGGCGTGGTAGCCTTTCACGCCAATCTCTTTGGCGAGCGGGCCGCGGATGTCGCCGGTCGCGCGCAGCCGCGCGACGATGGCCGCGAAATCCCACTTCGGCCGCCACCCGAGATCCCGGCGCGCCAGCGCATTGTCGTAGACGCGATCGATGCTCGGAAACATGCGCCAGCCCCGGCTTGCATAGTCATCCTCCCATCCCGGCGCCCGCAGGCTTAACGTCGCCGGAGCATCGTCGCGCAGGCGGGCGCAATCCGCCGGCAGGAACGGCGTCGTGGCGCTGATGATGTATTTGCCGAAGCCGATCGCCGGCGCCCGCTCGATCGCCAAGAGATGCGCATCGACGACGTCCTCGATGGCGACGCGGCGAAACAGATATTCGTTCGCCTTCGCATTGTCGTCGGAATAAGCCGTTCGCGCCGCCGGATCGTCGTCCTCTTCGGGAAAGAAGCGCGAGGTCCTGAGCACGATCGACGCCAGTCCCTCGTTGCGCTGGAACAATTGGCAGAGGTCCTCGGCCGCAGTCTTGGTCACGCCGTAAATGTTCTTCGGGGCCGGCGCGACCCGCTCGTCGATCCAGGCGGCGGGCTGGCCCGGCGGGGGTTTGAGCGCATCGCCAAACGTGCTTGTCGTCGAGGTCATGACGAAGGCGCGGAGGCGAGCGCGCGCCGCCTCCTCGAGCAGGATCAGCGTGCCGAGAACATTGGTCTCGACGAAGGCCTGACGCGCATGGGTCGCGACATGCGGCTTGTGCAGCGTCGCGGTGTGGAGGACCGCGTCGACGCCCTGCATGGCGCGCGCGACCACGGCGCGGTCGGCGACCGATCCAACCTGGTCGGTGAACGGTCCGGGATTGAGGTCGAGGCCGACCGCCGCGCGGCCGTTCGCGCGCAAAGTGCGCATCAAGGCTTCGCCCAGATGCCCCGAACTGCCGGTGACGAGCACGGTCATTGTTGCGTGAGCCCTGAGGTGAATCCCGAGCGCCTTTTAGGCTGGGAGGTCGGGCCTATCAAACTGATCGCGGCGGGCGCTCGGCGTCCGCGCTCGAGTTTGCGCAGGGCCGCCACGCTTGCGTCGCAAGACAGACCCCGCGCTTAAACGCTATCCTGCTGTTTTCGGATCGGAGCGAGAGAGGCGATGCCGCGCTGGCGATGGATATTGACTCATGTGACGCGCCGCCTGTGGTTCCGCGCGACGCTGATCGGCATGCTCGGCGTCGCTGCGGCGATGCTCGCCGCGGTGGCCGAGAATTATATTCCCTGGAAGCTGCCGTGGGACATCGGCGCCGACGCAGTCGACAGCATTCTCGCCATCATCGCCTCCAGCATGCTGGCGGTGACCACGTTCTCCCTGAGCGTGATGACCTCGGCCTATGGCTCGGCCGCGAACAACGTCACGCCGCGCGCCACAAGGCTCCTGAGGGAAGACCCGGTCACCCAGAACGTCCTCTCGACCTTTATCGGCTCGTTCCTGTTCAGCATTGTCGGCATCGTCGTCCTGAAGACCGGGGCCTATGGCGCACGCGGGCGCGTCGTCCTGTTCGTCGTAACCATCGGCGTGATCGCGCTGATCGTCGTCTCGCTCTTGCGCTGGATCGACTACCTGACCCATTTCGGTCAGGTCGAAGAGACGACGAAAAGGGTTGAGGAAGCGACACGGGAAGCAATCGAAGCGCGTCTCGAGGCGCCCTGGCTCGGCGGCGCGCGGCTTCTCGATCCGGCCAACGAAATTCCGAAGTCAGCCGTCGCTGTCGCCGCGGAGGCCATCGGCTATGTCGAGCATATCGACATGCCGGCGTTGTCGCGATCGTGCGACGAGGCCGACGCGCAGCTCTACCTCGCGATCAATCCCGGCGCTTTTGTCTACGCCGACACGACGCTTGCGTGGCTCGCGGCGAAGGCGGACGGCGGGAGTGACGAGGAGATGGCGGGCGCCGTGCGCAAGGCTTTCTCCATCGGCGAAACGCGCAGCTTCGACCAGGATCCGCGTTTCGGCCTGGCGGTGATGAGCGAAATTGCGTCGCGGGCGCTTTCGCCGGCGATGAACGATCCCGGCACGGCGATCGACGTCATCGGGCGCACCACGCGGCTCATGGGTCTGTGGGCGAAGGGCTGCGCGCCTGAGGCGGCGCCGGAGGAGCCTCCCTATCCGCGCGTGCATGTGCCGCCCCTTACAGCGCGGGACCTTTTCGAAGACGCCTTCATGCTGATCGCACGCGACGGCGCGGCGATGGTCGAGGTCCAGCTGCGCATCCAGAAGGCGCTCGGCGCGCTCAGCCGCATGGGAGACGAGGCGTTTCGCGCCGCAGCCCTTCATCAGGCCGATCTCGCCCGCGACCGCGCCGAGACGGGCCTCACTCTGGCCGCCGACAGGATTCGCCTCCGGGAGGCGACACGCGACCTCGGAGCCGCAGACCCCGGCGGGAGCGCGGTCCGATAGCGCCGAACAGGTCGGCGCGCCGACCTGTTCAAGAAGGCGATCCGCGCCAGGTCTCCCCCGCTTGGCGCGGACCCAGGGACTTCAGAGCTGCTCGAACCCGATCTTGCCGTCCGGCTCCTTCTTCCAGACGTACCAGACGTAATCGACGGTCGTGCGGTCGCCCTTCTTGTCGTAGGAAATGTCGCCGATGACCGTGTGGAAGGGCATGCCGGAATGCATCACTTCCGCGACCTTCTTCGGATCGAGCGACTTGGCCTTCTCCGCCGCCTGCTTGATGATCTGGACCGCGGCGTAGGAGTAGAGGGTGTAGCCTTGCGGGTCGAACCCCTTGGCCTTGAACGAAGCGACGGCCTCCTGCGCGTTGGGGTTCTTGCGCGGCTCGGGTCCGAAGGTCATCAGCGTTCCTTCGACGCCCGGACCGCCGATCGCCGCGAACTCGCTGTCGGTGATGCCGTCGCCGGAGATCATGACCGTTTTCATGCCCTGGTCGCGCATCTGCCGCACGATGAGGCCGCCTTCGGTGTGCAGGCCGCCCCACATCAGATAGTCGGCGCCCGATTCCTTGATCTTCGACACGATCGCCGAATAGTCCTTCTCTCCGGTGTTGACGCCTTCGTAGAGGACCTCCTTGACGCCGAACTTGTGCATGTTGTCGAGCGCCGCGTCGGCGAGGCCTTTGCCGTAGGTCGTCTTGTCGTGAATGACCGCAATCTTCTTGCCCTTGAGCTTGTCGCGGGCGAGCTCGGCCCAGACCATGCCCTGCTGGTCGTCACGGCCGCAGGTGCGGAACGCGTCCCACAGCTTGCGGTCGGTGACCTTCGGAT
This sequence comes from uncultured Alphaproteobacteria bacterium, assembly GCA_963802615.1. Classification (GTDB taxonomy): domain Bacteria; phylum Pseudomonadota; class Alphaproteobacteria; order Rhizobiales; family Beijerinckiaceae; genus Roseiarcus. The sequence goes on along the minus strand of CAWDKC010000034.1, from coordinate 5,929 downwards.
TGGTGGCCGAGGGCGTGATGAACAGGACGCCGTTTTCCGCATAGACGTCGGAAGCCGGGATCGTCACGCCGGAGTTGAAGTGGCCGACCACGAACTTGACGCCGTCGCCGACGAACTTGTTGGCGACCGACACGCCCTGCTTGGGATCGGAGACGTCGTCACCCGGCTCGACTTCGATCTTTTGCCCGAGAATGCCGCCGGCCTTATTGATGTCTTCGGCCGCCTGCGTGACGCCCTGGCTCAGTTGCGCGCCGAAGGCGGCGTTGGCCCCGGTGATCGGTCCGGCGACGCCGATCTTGATTTGCGCATGCGCCGCGCCGGCGCACCACAGTGACAAGGCCAGCGGAATGGACTTCAGAATGGCTGTCCGCATATTAACCTCTTAAGATGGTTTGACAGGTTAGCTTGCGGAGACTAGCCAGCACGCCATAACTTGTAAAGACGGAAATGACGGTTATCTCCTCCGAGTCCTCTCCCTCACGCGCCGGTTCGCTGGACCTGATCGCCGACGACCTCGCGCTCAACTTCGCCAACACCGAGTCCGGCCGCGGCTTCCCCTCGCATCAGAACCACTTCCTCAAGGCCGGGAACGTCGTGGAATGGCTGAGCCACGCGAAGGCGTTGCCGGTCGAGGAGGCCGACTGGCTGCAGAAAGCGGCAGCCGAGCGCCCGGATCTCGCCGCGGATCTGCTCGCGCAGGCGATCGAGCTTCGCGCGGCGATCCACGCGATCGGCGCGGCGCTCGGACATCGCGCCAGGCCGCCGGAAGCCGCGCTCGCCTCTCTCTCCGCCCTTCATGCGCGCTGTGTCGCCAAGGCCGAGCTCGCGCCGGGCGCCTTGTCATGCCGCTGGTCGTGGAGCGTGCGCGCCTGCCCGGTCGAGGCCGCGCTCGGTCCGATCGCGCTCGCGGCGGTCCGGCTGTTCACCGAGGGCGATTTTCACCGCATCAGGGAATGCGGCGGCCACGCCTGCGGCTGGCTGTTCTATGATCGCAGCAAGAACAACCGGCGGCGGTGGTGCGAGATGGAGGTGTGCGGCAATCGCGCCAAGCAGCGGCGCCTCGCGGCGCGGAGGCGTGAGGCTTGAGCCGTCGCCTGGCCGTTCTCCTGATCGTTCTCATGGCCGCCGCAACGCTCGGCGGCTGCTCGCCGGTCCTGGAGACGGACCAGGCGCGGCTCTGCCGCATGGCGCTGCCGGCGCTCATGCCGCAAGACGCGCAGATCGCCATTCTCACGCAAACGCCTGACCCGGACGGGCGCGGCTTGCGCGTCGCCTTCACCGCCGAGACGCCCGGCGAGGAGCCTCGGAACCATCTCGCCGCCTGCCGCTTTCGCGAGCCAGGCCGGCCGCGCGAATCCCGCGATCTGACCTCATTGACGCTCGACGGCCAGCCCCTCTCGGAAACCCGGCTCTTTGTTCTCATCCGCTATTGGCTGGCGACGCCGGAGGGCCGCGCCGCCGATCCCGCGCCGCTTGGCGATTTGAGCGCGCTTCCCCTCGTCCCGCGGTCCGTCGCCTATGGCTTGCAAATGGCGCTGGATGGGCTGCCGCTGGCGTCGATCTATGCCCTCCTGGCCGCGGCCTATTCGCTGATCTATGCGCTGATCGGACGCATCAATTTCGCCTTCGGTGAAATGGCCGCGGCGGGCGGCTATGCGGCGGCGATCGCGGCGATCGCCATGCTCGGCTGGCCCCCTGCCCCGCTGCTGATCGCCGCCTTCGTGCTCGCGGCCGTGGTCGCCTCGGCCTGGGGGTTCGCGTCGGCGCGCCTAGTGTTCATTCCGCTTCGCCTGGCGCGCGGTCAGCAGGTGCTGGTGGCGTCGGTGGGGCTGGCGCTTTTCTTGCGCGAGCTCTTGCGTCTGGCGCAGGGCGACCGGTCGAGCTGGATGAGCCCGCAGCTCAACCAGCCGCTCGCGCTTGCGCGGGCGGGCGACTTTGTGGCCGTGGTCACGCCGATGGCCTTTGTCGTCAGCGCCGTCACGCTCGCCACGGGTCTCGGCCTTGTCGTCATCTTTCGCTTGAGCCGTTTCGGGCGCGAATTGCGCGCCTACGCCGACGATCCCCTTGCCGCCGAGCTGATGGGGATCAGTCCGGCCGCGATCACCGCGCGCGCGTTCGCGCTGTCGGGCGCGCTGGCGGGCCTCGCCGGCGCGACCATGACCGCGGCCTTCGGCGCGGTCGGCTACGGCCTTTCGGCGACGCTCACCTTGAAGGCGCTGACGGCGGCGATCATCGGCGGCATCGGCTCGCTGCCCGGCGCTTTCCTTGGCGGGCTCATCGTCGGCGGCGTCGAGACCGGCTGGTCGGCCTTGTTCCCGATCGACTATCGCGACATCGCGGTTTATGCGCTTCTGACCCTCTTCATCGCGCTCCGCCCCTCCGGCCTCATGGGCAAAAGCGAGTCGGTCACGCACAACCTATTCCCACGCCGGTCTTGACTTGACGTGGGCGGCTCCCACATCCTGACCACGCTGGGTCGAGCCCGCGTGAGGAGGCTCCATGTCCAATGCCTATGCCGCGACGCCGCCAAATGCGATGCGCGCCGACGCGCTCGCCGGCGTCCGCACCCGGCGCATCGTGGCCGTCTGCATCGATCTGTTTCTGGTCACCCTGCTGGTGGCGGCGCTGTGGATCCTGTCGATCTTCCTGACCTTCGGGCTCGCGCTGTTCTTCCTGCCGCCTATCTATCCGTTCGTCGCCTTTTTCTACAATGGGCTCACCGTCTCGGGGTACCGGATGGCGACGCCCGGCATGCGGGCGATGGATCTCGAAATGCGCATGCAGGACACCGGCGCGCGCGTCCCGTTCATCAATGCGGCCGTTCAGGCGGTGCTGTTTTATGTGAGCTGGTTCTTCCCGCCGATCTTGCTCGTGTCGCTGGTCGATGGAGAAAAGCGTTGCCTGCATGATATCATCGCCGGCGTCGTGATCGTCCGGAGGCTGTAGGTCTTGAGGCTTGAGCGCGATTCGCGAGGGTCGCTTCAAGCCGGGGCGCCGGATTTTGGCGGAGAGTTGGAGACGGTGTGAGCAGGGAAGCGCGCGACGCCCCACAGTTTTACCTCACCGCTCCGTCGGCATGCCCTTACCTGCCCGGTCAGCAGGAGCGGAAAATATTCACCCATCTGGTCGGCAAACGGGCCGCCGGACTGAACGACCTGCTCACCCAGACCGGATTCCGCCGCTCCCAGACCATCGCCTATCGGCCCGCCTGCGAGAGTTGCCGGGCCTGCGTATCGGTCCGCGTGCTGGCCGATGATTTCCGCCCGTCGGAAAGCCAGCGCCGCACGATGCGGATGAACGCCGATCTTCTCGGCGCCTTTGTCGCGCCGAAACCGACCAACGAGCACTACGTCCTCTTCCGCTCTTATCTCGACACCCGCCATCCCGAGGGCGGCATGGCCGACATGTCGTCGCTCGACTTCGCCATGATGGTCGAGGACACCCATATCGACACCGTGCTGACCGAATATCGGGCGCGGCGCGGGACCGGCGATCAGCCTGGCTCGGGGCCACTGCTCGCGGTCTGCCTGACCGACCGCCTCGCCGACGGCCTGTCGCTGGTCTATTCCTTCTATGATCCCGACGCAGCGCGCCGGTCGCTCGGCAGCTTCATCATTCTCGACCATATCGAGAAGGCGCGCCGCCTCGGCCTGCCCCATGTCTATCTCGGCTATTGGGTCGAGGGGTCGAAGAAGATGGGCTACAAGGCGGCCTATCTGCCCCAGGAGCGCCTCGGCCTGCACGGCTGGGCGCGGGTGGAGAAGTAGGAGCGGCGTCAAATACACAGAACCGTCATTTGCGAGGAACCCGCGGGCTCGACCCGCGGGTACGGAGATACTGGATCAAGTGATCTGCACTTGTGATAGCGGCGCGGATGATCGCGAGTGCGGTCACTCGACCAGCACCCGCTTCGCCACGTCCACTCGGTAGCCTGTCTCGGGCTTGATCGCGCTCGATGGGACGTGGAGCACCGACCGCTTTGCGTTGAGCTCGGGGCGTATCCGCTCGAGTTCGGCCAACGCCTTGCTCTCGGCCGCCTTTTTACAATCATCGGCGCCCGCATTCGAGCCTTGACCGGCGCACGCCGGACGAGGCCTACCTCGTCCCGTGTGAAGTTTTCTGAGGCGGCCTGATTTGCAGGCGTATTCGCGGAGTGGAGAGTCTTCACGTTTGCCGGATTTGGGGGTTTGGGCGGTCGTTATCTTGCAAATTGCGTAGCCCGGTCGGCTGTGATTCCTTCGCGCTTGTCAGCGGGCGGCGGCGATTCGATGCGGCCGGGCGTGCGCCGGGACGAGTGACGCCCGTGAGGTCTTCACGTTTGCCGGATTTGGGGGTTTGGGCGGTCGTTATCTTGCAAATTGCGTAGCCCGGTCGGCTGTGATTCCTTCGCGCTTGTCAGCGGGCGGAGGGCGATTCGATGCGGCCGAAGGAGCGGCGGGAGAGTGGACAGAACGATCTGTTCCGGGCGCGGCTCGACCAGATCGTCGATGTCGGACACCCGCTTGTGAAGCTCGGCAAGGCGATCGACTGGCGGTTTCTCGAGGACCGGTTCGGAGCGGCCTATTCGGACAGAGCCGGGCATCCGCCGCTGCCGACGCGGCTGATGGCGGGCCTGGCGATTCTCAAGTCGATGCACGACCTGTCGGACGAGGACCTGTGCGCGCGCTGGATCGAGAACCCGTACTTTCAGCTGTTCTGCGGCGAGGAGTTCTTCCGGCACAAGACGCCGTTCGACCGCTCGTCACTGACGCGCTGGCGCCAAAGGATGGGCGAGGAGAAGCTCGTCGCGCTGATCCAGGAGAGCCTTGCGACCGCGACGCGAACCGGCGCGGCCAAGCCCTCCGACTTTTCGCGCGTCATCGTCGACACGACGGTGCAGTCGAAGGCGGTGGCGTTCCCGACCGACGCCAGGCTCATGCACCGGGCGCGGGAGCGTCTGGTCAGGCTGGCGAAGAAGACCGGCGTTTGCCTGCGCCAGTCCTATGAGCGGGTCGGCAAGCATGCGCTGATCGCCCATCAGCGCTACGCGCATAGCGACCCGGAACGGATCGCGTTCGCGATCCTATGGCCAAACAGTTCAAGCGCGCCAACCGGGCGCTGAGGACGATCCGCACCTATCTTGGCCGGGTCTGCCGCGACCTCGTTCGCAAGACGAGCGACGATGATCCATTGCGCGCGATTTTCGCCCAGCCCCTGTCGCTCGCCTTTGCCGTGCGCGAGCAGCGTCAGCATCAGCGCGGGCGAAAAATCTATTCCCTGCACGCGCCCGAGGTCGAATGCATCGGCAAGGGCCTGCCCTCGGGCTTGACCCGAGGGGCAAGGCGCATCGACCTTACGAGTTCGGCGTCAAGATCTCGCTCGCCACCACGCTTCATCGCTCAAAGGGCGGCCAGTTCATCGCCCATGTGAAGGCGATGCCGGGCAACCCTGGAGCCTGTCCTCGGGCTTGACCCGAGGGACGGCCATACTTTGGCGGCCGTCCTGCCCGAGATCGAGGCCCAGATCGGCGCGCCCTTGACCCGCATCGTCGCCGACCGCGGCTATCGCGGCCACAACGCTCCACCCGACATGGGGTTCAAGATCTATATCTCGGGCCAGAGGCGCGGCGTCACCGACGCCATCAAGCGCGAATTGCGGCGCCGATCGGCCGTCGAACCCGTCATCGGCCACGCCAAGGCCGAACACCGCATGGGCCGCAACTTCCTTAAAGGCCCGCACGGCGACGCCGCCAACGCCGTCCTCGCCGCCGCCGGCTACAACTTCCGCAGGCTCCTCGCCTGGCTGGCGATGATTTGGCGCGTCTTCAGCGCCGCCATCCTCGCCGAGACCGTGCAGTTCGCGATCATCAAACCCGTCTAACGCCGCCTGCCGTCCCCACCGTCAGAGCGCGTTCTTCACGGACGACTACTTCACACCATCGCCCCTCGCG
>CAWDKC010000033.1:0-335180 GCA_963802615.1 uncultured Alphaproteobacteria bacterium | reverse complement strand
AGGAAACCCGGGAAATACGAGCCCTTGCGCAGCTTGGGGATGCGAAGCTCGACTGTGCCGGCGCGCCTCTCCCAGTCCCGGTCGCGATAGCCGTTGCGCTGGACGAGCCGATCGGGAGAACGCTCGCCGAAGCCTGCGCCAATTCTGGCGCCGACCTCCATCTCCATCAGCCGCTCGGCGGCGAAAGCGATCATCTCGCGCAAGATATCCGCGTCGGGGGCCTTCTCCACCAGCGCGCGAAGGTTCATCATCTCGTCGGTCATCGGGGTTCCTCGGTTTGCGTTTGAGAATCGCAACCCGAACCTACCCGGAGAACCGCCGATGGCCGCCGCAAGCCGCTCGCTCGCTACGGCGCTACCGGGAGCGCGCTTCGCGAGCGGCTGCTCCAACCGAGCTACACCACCAAACGGGACACGACCGAACTCGCGCGGCGCGCACAGTTTCCGCAGAGTCAGAACGCGAACTCTCTCGTACGGCCCCCGTCAGCCTTCGGCTTCGGGTCAATTTGCCTCGTTTAACCCCGCTCCCTACGCCTTGAGGGAATGGGTGCCAGTTTGCGCCAAGCGGACCTTCTGCAAAATCGCGTCGTTCGTCTGCTTGGGGTCGAGGGCGTCAGGCCGCCACCCGCTCGGCGACCTCGTACGAGAGCGACGGGATGCGCGAGGGACGGGTCTCGTCCCGCAGAAGTCCAAGGCCGACCAATCGTCCCCGGCTGGATGTCCCGCTCGAGCAGCGGCCCCTAATTCGACGCAGCGGTCCCAGGCTCGGAACCCGTGGCGCCGCCGAGGCTGAGCCACACGTTCGGGTCGTACTGGGCCTGGCGCTTGTAGAACTGATAGCCGGTGGCGCTCCAGGGGCGGATCTCGTCCGAGAGATTGTCGAGCACGAAGTCGCCGCGGTCGGTCTTGACGGTGAGCACCGCATGGCCTTCGCCATTGAGGTCGCGGACGATCGTCATCAACAGAGCCTGGCGCGGAAAGCCGCGGTCGATGAGCAGCTTGCGCTTGAACAGCGCATAGATCTTGCAGTCGCCCTTGCCGTCGACTGGATAGTCCCAATGGTCGAGGGTCGTTCCCCAATGGTCGAAATTGCTGATTGGCTCGATCGCGTTGTTCGCCTTCAAGTTGATCTCATTGAGGATCTTCCAGGTCTGCCGGGTCAGGCGCACATCCATCGGCTTGAGCTTGCCAAGCGTGCACTCTTCGTTGTGGCGATTGCAGAAGTCGACCCAGCCGTAAGGAATCGTGGCTTCGCCGCCGACGGGCGCGGGCGTGGCCCGGGGAAGCCCCTGCTCGGAGGCTTCCACGAAGGTGTTCCAGGCGAGGCCAAAGATCGCCGCCGCGGTCAAGAAGCGAAAGAGCCGAGAGAGCATTGGATTGTCCGCCAGGTTCGATGGGGACACTATCGCCGTCGCGGCTTGGCGGGCGCGAAACAAAATAGATTGAATTTTATCGATTCGGCCGCGCGCGTCAGGCAAAATTCATTAACGTTGACGGTGAGTAAGCTTCGTCCGCGACCCTCGCCATCGGACGTCGCCCTCCCAATGGCGCGAGAGCGCGCGCAAGCGTCGACAATCAGTTTCAGTGGACCCAGATCGAGGGACATCCGGGCGACCCGCGCCTCGATCGATCCGTTTTATCGTCAATGCGTTGAGCGTGTGCCTCTTCTGCCCATCTGTTCTTTCATTCTACTTTCGTACCGCAGTAATGCGGTTGCGCGGATTGATTGCGCGGTTCATAGTGGCGTGGGGCGCGGGATCGGCTCTGGAAGGCTGGGTCGGCTGAGGCCGCCCCGTGAGGTGGGGTAGGCAATGCCGAAGATGAACCGTATATTCGCCATGACAGATGCGGTTAAGGACGCGGACGCTTCGTCCCCGACGAAGAAAAAGGCAGGCAAGAGGGGGGTCATTGCTGTCCTCGCGGCCTGCCTTGCGGGCTCGTTGGCGCTCGCTCCCGCAGCCCAGGCCAAATTACTGTACGCAACGCTGACCGTTGCGTCCGAAGGCTTGCTGGATACCTTCACCATCGAGAGCGATGGAGGCATCCAGCTTCCGGGCGATCCCGATGCGATCTTTTTTCAAATAACCAACGACGCCTCCGGATTTACTGCCGTTACTTTCCAAGACTTGAATGATGGCTCATTTGGCGCCTTCGGAACTGGAACGTCGCCGGCGAACTTCAGCCCGCAATTCGCCGACACTTTTCTCCCGTCGGTCTACGACGGAACGCCCGCGGCGAGTTTCAACCTCGCGCCGGGCGCGTATAACGGATTTCTGTTCGGCTCCGTATTGACCCTGGCCGTGCCGGAGCCCGCCACATGGACCCTCATGATCGCGGGCGCGGCGGCGATCGGCGCTCTGCAAGTCGGGAGGCGTCGGCGGCAATCGGCCGCGGCGGTGTAAGATCGTTCCCACCGCGCCGGGCCGCGCCCCGCGCCAGCTCCGACGCTGTAGGGTGGGAGCCCGACACGGTCAGCGATCGCGCCTATCCGCTCGTGTTTCCCGGCTTAGGCGCTGCGCGGTGGACTTTTTCAACTCATTTCCGCCGCAGCTCGATGCCGTACTGCAGAAGCGTCGGCGCTCCGTCGCGCTCCGGTTCGAGCCTGATCGCCGATCGTTTTTCGCCCGCCAGCGAAAGGCTCCTGTCGACAATGTAAGGGTGTCAGCGGCGAACTGGTTCGAAGCCGCCATTGTCATTGACGGCAGCAAAAGTCCGATCGCCAGTCGCCGTTTTGACGAGGCGGTCACCGAGGCCGGCATCGTTATCGAACCAGTCACCCTGGAACAAGCCAAGATCGCCCGCGCCGCCTACCGCGATTTCGGTAAAGGCAGCGGGCATCCGGCGGGGCTCAATTTCGGCGATTGTTTCGCCTACGCCCTCGCCAAGTCGATGCGGGAGCCGTTGCTGTTCAAAGGCGACGACTTTGCGCACACCGACGTCGCGATTGCGTAAACCCAACGAGACCGATCGGCCCGCTAATTCCCCGCGCTCGCTGCGGCTTCGCCGCTCTGCGCCTCCGCCTCCATGCGCTCAGCATGTTCGGCCGCGAGATTGGCGTAGTGGTCGGGCACATACATCTCGTGCGGGACGGGGTGGCGATGGTAGTCGGGGTTATGCACCCGGGCCGGCAGGACCGGCTTCTGGTGCGGCACTTCCTGGTAAGGCACGCGGGTCAAAAGGTGGGCGATGCAATTGAGACGGGCGCGCTTCTTGTCCACCGCTTCGATCACCCACCACGGCGCCTCGGGGATGTGGGTGCGCTGGAGCATGATCTCCTTGGCCTGGGTGTAGGCCTCCCAGCGGCTCCGCGATTCAAGGTCCATCGGCGAGAGCTTCCACTGCTTGAGCGGGTCGTTGATGCGCGTCAGGAAGCGCATGTGCTGTTCGTCGTCTGTGATCGAGAACCAGTATTTGACCAACACGATCCCCGACCGGACGAGCAGGCGCTCGAACTCGGGTACGGACTGGAAAAAGTCCTCGTATTGCTCGTCGGTGCAGAAGCCCATCACCCGTTCGACGCCGGCGCGATTGTACCAGCTGCGGTCGAACAGCACGATCTCGCCGCCGGCTGGCAGATGCGGCACGTAGCGCTGGAAATACCACTGGCTGCGCTCGCGCTCAGTCGGGGCGGGAAGCGCCACCGCGCGAACGACACGCGGGTTGAGACGCTGCGTCACTCGCTTGATAGCCCCGCCCTTGCCCGCCGAGTCGCGTCCCTCGAAGATGACGACCAGCTTGAGCTTCTTGGCCACGACCCAGTCCTGCAGCTTGATGAGCTCACGCTGCAGGCGCAACAGCTCCTTGAAATAGAGCCGCCGCGGGAAGGAATCGTGCAACTGGAGATGTTCGCTCTCCGAGAGCAGCTCAGCGAGCTCGGAATCCTCGAGCTCAAGCTCGATGTCCTCGTCGAAATTATCCTGGATCTCGGCGGTGACCCGCTTTCGGAGCTCGCTGACCCGAGCCTGTTTACCCGCGCCCAGTTTATCCGCGCTCATGGTTGGCTTCCCAAGTTGGCGTCCGGCGCCGCGACGACACTGCGGCGATTGCCCCGAGTTTTCGACGAAGGGTGCGACAGTTTTGCGACAGGACGCGGGCTGTGGGCTGCGGCCGTCGCTTCAACACGTTGACGTCATAGCTTTCGCCGCTGGTCGCTTTGGGGAATTGCGCCAGCAGCGTCGTCGCCTCCCGAAATCGCTCGATCTGATCACCGGGGGCGAAAAAGGTCCATATGCAGCTTTCGCGAGAGACGCGTGCGGGGTCCAGGTCTCCCAGTCGTCCTGCGAGCAGGATCGCCACTGGCCGACTGGAAGGGCGGATGGCGCGCGCCTCATCGAGGATGTACTAAGGGCGTCTCCCGTACGATCCGTTAACGCCGACGCGCCGGCGACTGGTTTGTCTGTCGCGGCATCGTGGCTGGAACTCTGGCCTTACTTCCCGCGTTGTTCGGTTCTGTGTCGCTCGGCGCGTTCGCCCGGGCCGGGCTCTTGGCCTCGACAGGCGCCGCCCTGTGATATCAATGGGCGTTGCGGGCGCCGGGGTTCGTGGCGACGGGCTTGGGCGTCGCGCATATCGGTGCGCTCGAAGGTTGCTGGCGGAGCGAGCGCCGCCAGCCTGAGGCGAACCGCGCGCCGGGATGGGGAACCGCATTGACGGCGCGACCGATAAACCCTCGCCACGCCGACGCTCCTCCCGAGTCTCAGGAGGCGGTGTTCCGGTTTCTCGCCGATCCAAAGACGCACGCGTTGAGCGGGCCGGTCGAGCGCGTCGATACGGCAAACGCCGTCGTATTTCTTGCCGGCGCTGACGTTTACAAGGTGAAGCGGGCGGTCAAGTTTCCCTTCATGGATCTCTCGACGCTCGACAAGCGCCGGGAGGCCTGTGAGGCGGAAATCGCAGTGAACCGGCCGCTAGCGCCGGACATCTATGTGTCGGCGCTCCCGATTGTCCGGCAAGGCGAGACCTTTGCGGTCGGGGGTGAAGGCGAAATCGTCGAATGGGCCGTCCACATGCGCCGATTCGACGAGAACGCGACGCTCGATCACATTGCCGACCGGGAGGGCCTCTCAGACGCGATCATCGACAAGCTGGCGCTGACAGTCCGCCGCTCGCACGATCGCGCCCCGCTCCGGGATGCAGCGCGCGCCGCGCATGCGCTCGAAACTTACATCGAGCAGAACAGCGCTGCTTTCGCCGAGCGGCCCGATCTCTTCGACATGGCCACGGCGCGCAAGCTCACCGTCGATTCGCGGCTCGCATTGGCGATCGTGCGCCCGGTCCTTCTCAAGCGCGGCGAGGCCGGATTCGTTCGCCGCTGTCACGGCGACCTGCACCTGCGCAACATCGTTCTCATCGACGGCGAGCCGACGCTGTTCGATGCAGTCGAGTTTTCCGACGAAATCGCGAGCGGCGACGTCCTTTACGATCTGGCTTTTCTTCTGATGGACCTGGAGGAGCGCGGCTTGCGCGCCGCCGCTAACCGGCTCTTCAACCGCTATCTCGCGCCCGAGCCGCCGGAGGCTTTGACCGGCCTTGTCGCGCTGCCGTTGTTCTTGAGCCTGCGCGCCGCGATTCGAGCCAAAGTCGAGGCGGCCAGCGCTGAACGGCTCGAGGGCCAAAAGCGCGACGAAACGCGCGCGCTTGCCCATCGATACTTCGATTGCGCGTTCCGGTTTCTTGCCCACGCTCCCCCCCGACTGGTCGCCGTCGGCGGGCTTTCCGGCGTCGGCAAGAGCGCGCTGGCTGGCGCGCTCGCCCCTGAGATCGGCCGCGCGCCCGGCGCGCTATGGCTGCGCAGCGACCTCGAGCGCAAGGCGATGTTCGGGATCGAGGAGACGGTTCGTTTGCCCGCCTCGGCCTACGCCAGCGACGTCACGCGCGACGTCTATGAGCGGCTCATCGCCAAGGCGCAGGTTGCGCTCCGGGCAGGGCAGGGGGTCCTGCTCGACGCGACCTTCGCGACCGCCGCCGAACGCCTCGCCGCGGCCGCCGCCGCGGCGGAGGTCGGCGTCGCCTTCGCTGGACTTTTTCTCGACGCGCCTCTGGCGACGCGCCTTGAGCGCATCGGCTCGCGGCGGGCCGATGCTTCCGACGCCGACGCCGATGTGGCGCGCCGGCAGAGAGCGGAGCCTCTGGGCGAGAAGGGATGGGCGGCGGTTGAGGCCTCGGGAAGTTTGAGCGACACGACGCTCCTCGCGCGGGCGCGGCTCCGGATCGCATAAAAGCGGGGAAGAGAAGCGCCGGCCTGCCGGTTGGGCTTGACCTCGGGCCCGGATCATTTTCATGAAATGTTCATGTCACGTTCAGTGGAACGGCGGCATGAGGAGGAATGAGCTCGGCGAATCGTCGGGCTGGGAGAGAGCTGGCGAAATCGCCGGGGCGCCCATTTCGGAGGGAATAGAGATGATCAGCACGTCTTTGAGGGTCGCGCTTTCGGCGCTGTTCTTCGCCGGCGCCCTGGGTCTGGCCTCGACCGGCCCTGTGCAGGCGGAAAGCATCATGAAGCAGTGCGGCGACGACTGGAAGGTCGCCAAGGAGAACAACACCACCAACGGCATGAAATGGCCGGACTTCTTGAAGCAATGCCGCGTCCAGAAGGAAGGCGCCGCGGCGCCAGCCGCAGCTCCTGTCGCCGCTCCGGCTCCCGCTCCGATCGCGCCGGCCCCGATGCAAACCTACGCGCCGAAGCCAAAGCCCATGCAAGCCGCTCGCGCGACCGGCGCCGGCGAATTCAGCACGGAACTGCAGGCCAAGGGACGGTGCCCGGGCGATACGGTGGTCTGGGTCAACACCAAGGGCAAGTCCCACACCTACCATTATTCGGGGAGCCGTTGGTACGGCACGACCAAGCAGGGCGCCTATATGTGCGAAGCCGACGCTGGAGCCGCCGGCTATCACGCCTCGAAGAGCAAGACCGAACAGCAGAAGCAGATGTAGTCGGGATTCGAGGCCGGGCCGCGCGCAGGTCGCGCCGGCCCACCGTTCTGTTCACGCTCGCGTTTGCTCGTTGCGCGGCGAACAGCTGTGGGAAGTCACGGGTGCGGCGGAACGGCCATAGGGCCGGTCTCGCTCCCCCGTGGGATCGGCGGCTATTTTTCGTCGAGCGCGATCAGCGGGCGCCAATCCGGGTCCTGCGCGCTGTCAGCCAATTGAGTGAAGCGACGCAAGTTGTAGGAATAGAGGCCGCGAACCGCGCCGGGCGCGCGGGTCGAGGCCTCCTTCGCCATCGAGATGGCGCCGGCGAAGTCTCGGTTCCGGTACGCCGCCAGCATCGACGCATGCAAACGGCTCAAGTCCGCAAACTCGTCACTCGCGGCGACCTCTGAATCTCCCGCCAGCGCATAGAGACCGACCGGCCGCGTCTTGCCCTTGACCAGCACGGAATTGATCTCGAGCCAGGCGAAGTCCGGCGCCTCGGAGCGGACCGTTTCGCTGCCAATGATGTCGACCTCGAAGATTTTGCACGCGCCTTCGAGACGCGAAGCGACGTTCACTTCGTCGCCGATCGCCGAATAGTCGAAGCGCCGCAGCGAGCCCAGATTGCCGACGCAACATTCGCCCGAATTGAGCCCGATGCCGAAACGCACCGGCTTGAACGGGCGCCCCTCGGTCTCGGCGCGGCTCACGCCAGCCCTCGTTCAGCGCGACCAGCGTCTCACGCATGTGCAGCGCCGATTCGACCGCATGCGCCGCGTGATCGGGATCGTCGAGCGGCGCGTTCCAGAACGCCATGATCGCATCGCCCATATATTTGTCGATCGTGCCCTCCCGGTCGAGAATGGCGTCGGTCATCGGCGTCAGATATTCGTTGAGGAAACGAGTGAGCTCCGACGCGTCGAGCCCCTCCGAGATGGTCGTAAACCATCGGATGTCGCAGAAGAGCAGGGTCAGTTCGCGCTGCAAGCCGCCGAGCTCGAGAGCGCCTGGCATTTCCGCCAGGCGTGAAACCACCGCAGGCGAGACAAACCGGCCAAACGCGGAACGGATCTCCCGCTCCTGGTGGCGTTTCACCGCGTAGAGCGTCGACACTCCGGTAAAAAAGACCGCGGCGGCGGAGAACGCGGGATAGGTCGGCTCGATAAGCAATCCGTGCCAGGAAAACGCAAACCAGCTCACAGCGACGATCGCGGCAAGCACGGCCGCATAGACCAGCGCCGCCAGGTAAGGCCCCAGGATCCAGGTCGTCGCCACCAGAAGCGCGCAGATCAGGGCCGTGCCCATCCACTCCGCGCTTGGAGCCCAATCCGGCCGTCTGAGCGTTTGGCCGCTCAAGAGCTGCTCGACGATCTGCGCATGAGCTTCAACGCCGGGCATCGCCGACGACAAAGGGGTGGCGACGATGTCCGAGAGCAGGGCTGCGGACGCGCCGAAGAACACGATCTTGCCGCGAAGATCGCTGAGATCCGCTCCCGGCTCGAGCGCTTTCCACGCCGGGATCGAGCGCCGCGGGTCAGCGCGCGCAAAATAGACCCTGACGTCTCCCGTGGCGTCCGTCGGGATCGTCAAGTCGCCGTTGCGGATCGCCAGCACGCCATAGACTTGCCCGAACGCGGTTTCGCCGCTGGCGTTCGACGACTTGACGATATAGGTCGAGGCGCCCTGCGCGACCCGCAGGGCTTCCATGGCGAGACTTGGGTGCAAGGCGCCGTTCACGTTGAGGATGAGCGGCACGCGTCGCACGACCCTGTCGGTGTCCGGCCGCCAGTTGAGGAAGCCGACGCCGGCCGCATGCTGCGCCAACTCGGGCAGAGGCGTCAGAAGCCCCGGGTACGACGGCATGAACTTTGTCGGGTCGTCGCCCGCAGTGACGAATCCCGCCTTGACGGAACCGCTGACGCCATTCGGCAGCTCGGAGACGAAGCTGCCGAGGACGACGGCCCCGTCGTCCATCGACCGCGCAAAGGCTTCATCGGGAGTCTTGTCGGCCGGGGCCGTGGCGTCGCCGCGGTCTTTTTCCGCGAACAGGAAATCGAAGGCGATCGCCGCGACCCCCGCGCGTTTCAACGCCTCGACAAGCGCGGCAAGACGATCGTGCGGCCACGGCCATTGCCCGAGCCGCTTGAGCGATTCGTCGTCGATCGCGACGATGCGGACCGGTTGGTCGAACGCGTAAGGGCGCGGCTTCCAGCGCTGGTACTGGTCGAAGACCAGATCCTGCATCACCGCTCGCGTGGGCGCGCCGACGACGCCAGCGAGCAGCGCCAGTCCGCAAGCGGTCGCCGTGGTCAATGCGTAAAGTCTGGCCTCGTGCGCCCTTCGCATTTCGTCCTTGCCGCCCGCCAGGCGATCAAAATCGAGGAAACGCTCCTCTTGTCAAGCGGATGAGCCCGGGCCACGCTGCGGGCGCTCGGCAAGTTTCTCCCGCTTCGCCCGGCGCCAGCGGCCGCAGAAAGCGTTCGACGCCGAAGTCGACCGCGATCCGGTTGGCCTCGTGCCCGGGATCGACGCCGTAGCGACGCAGAAATGCGTAAAAATCGCCGGCGGCGAGGTCGACCGGCGCTGCGTGCCGGACGGCGACCGAGCCGATGACCCCGACGCTGTTCGGTCCGAAGGCAGAGCGCACCGCCGGCCCCAGAAGCAGGTCGCTGCCCCAGCCGCTGACCGATTCTGCGAACACCCATTTCGCGCATTCGAGCGCGCGACGCGTCAGCGCCGGCGCCATGATCTCGACCGATGAGACGCGCATCACGCCGGCGCCCGGCGGAAGGTCTTTTCAGGAACGGATAGGCGGTGGCCGAATCCGCAGTGAGCGCCGGCTGCGCAAGATCGAGCTTTTCGGCCGTCATTGCGCGGAAAAACGCGTCGATCTCTTCGGCGCCAATTTCGACGTCGTCGTCGAGAAACAAGACCGCCTGGTAGCGCAGGAGCAGATCCGGCCGGAGCTCCATGAGGCGTCGAATGGCGGTTGTTTTGGTTCCCGCCTGAACAACGGCGATGTCGGCCTTCGGATGGACGCTCGCTCTCGTGGTAGTAGTTGAGGAGAACGTCATAGCTGCGCGGCTCTTCAAGGTAGGCCGCGTCGAACCCTTGGCCGCATTGGACGAAGACAAGGACGTTGCGCTCCGGATGGCGCGCCTCGCGTTCGATGCGCAGTCGCCCATCGGCATAGAAGCGGTCCTGGCGCGCCCGTAATTCCTGACGATTGAGCGGCGGCCCCATCTCGCCCTCGCCGAGCGTGCGGTCGAAGACGCGGAAGGCCGCCTCCTCGAGCGAGCGGGGCTTCACGCCGCGCGTGATGTCGCGAACGAATTCGACATCGATATCCGGCCGCGGACGCCTCCCCGCGCGCAATCCGCGCTCGAGAAAGTGCAGGAACGGATGGGGATGGCTCTGGGCCCAGTCCGGATTCTGCGACACGTACCAGCCATGGTCGAATTCGGCGGAAGGGGAGGGCGCATTCGGCTCGGGGCGGGCAAGATAGAGTTCGAGCAAGCCTCGGTTCGCGCCTTCGCGCGATGTTCGCGTGGGCGCGGAAGCAGCTCGGGATCGAAGAAGGCGTTCGGACGATAGCCGAGCCTCTCGCCGATCAGCGCGTAATGCGTGGGAGCGAACGGCGCCGCGAGTTCGCTCAGCAGGCGCCGCCGCGCGTAGAGGCGCGCCCAGAACGCTCGCCGGCTTCTTTCCGGAAGCCCAATCGGAAGACCCATGTCAGGCCTATAGTTTCGGCTCGCTCCGCGGGCAACTGGCGGCGGCCTTGGCTAGCCGGATCGGGTCGGGCCGAACACGGTCTCGAACGCCGCGCGAAGCGCCGCGTCCGCTTGCGCCATGGTCGCGGGGCGGCCGAGGTCGGCGAGACTGGTGACGCCGTAGTGGGCTTCAGCGACGCCGCACGGGACGATGCCGGAAAAATGCGTGAGATCCGGATCGACGTTGAGCGAGACGCCGTGCAGCGTCGCCCAGCGCCGCACGCGCACGCCGATGGCGGCGATCTTGTCCTCGGCCGTCTCGCCCAGCGGCGAAGCGCGGTTTGTCGGGCCGCGCGACCCATACGCCGACCCGGGTCTCGCGCGTCTCGCCGACGACGTCGAACGCCTTCAGCGTCTCGATCAGCCAGCGCTTCGAGCGAGGCCACATAGGCTCGCACGTCGGGCCGGCGGCGCTTGAGGTCGAGCATGACGTAGGCGACCCGCTGCCCGGGTCCGTGATAGGTGAACTGGCCGCCGCGTCCGGTGCGATGGACCGGAAAGCGGGCGTCGACGAGGTCGCTGTCCTTGGCGCTCGTGCCTGCGGTGTAAAGCGGCGGATGCTCGATGAGCCAGACGCGTTCGGGCGCGTCTCCGCGCGCGATCGCCTCCGCGCGCGCTTCCATCTCCGCCAGGGCGTCGGAATATTGCGTCAGTCCGGGCGTGACGACCCACTCGACTGGGGGCGCATCATCAGGGGCGAACAAGGACGCGCGCGAGGCAAGGCGCGAATTGAGCACGCGGCCTTTTATCAGAAGGAGCGCTGAGACGCGAGCAAAGGCCAAGCCCCAACCGGCGGTTGCGATCGAGTTCGGACCGATTTCCCTAGACAGGTCGGTCGTGGATCCTGCAGCCGCGGTGTCCGCGTGCCCAAAACCGCACAACCCATTGCGTGTATTACGTTTTTTCCGCTGGCGACGCCAATTTACGCTTGACGGAACGGAAAAGTTGCCGCTTCTTTTCTGTGGTTGTTTGGAGTCCTTGCCGAACTGCGTCGCTTGCGTTGGGGGGCATGGTCTTGACCCGCGCTGGCCCGAACCGTTGGTGGGCTGCCGCGAGCGCGCTCGCGTTCATCGTCGGCGCGCCGGCGGCCGCGTTTGGCGGCGCCTGGACCTTGCCGCAGGGAACCGGGCAGCTCATCGCGACCTTGTACGGCTGGACCGGGTTCGGCCCGCCTTGGGGCGGCAACCCCCCGGCCAACCAGAGCCGCTTCGACGCGCAGACCTATGTTCAATACGGCCTGACGGATTCGCTCACCGTTTATGGCGAGACGGCGTTCGAACATTATGCGATCGGGCAGCCGACGCCGGACACCTATAACGGCCTCGACTATTCGGGCCTGGGCCTGAGGACAGAAGCTCTGGTCGACCGGCGAATGGATCTTCTCGGGCGAGGCGACCGCGTTCATCCCCGGCGCCCATAATTCGAAGGCGCCGGCCCAGGAGGGAAACACCGGATGGGCGGGGGAGGCGCGCCTCAACGCGGGCCGCAACTTCACGCTGCTCATCCCGTGGCTCGGCTCGGTTCCCGGCTTTGTCGACGCCGAGGTCGCCTATCGGCTGCGCACCGAAGGCCCGCCGGACGAATGGCACGGGGACCTGACGGTCGGGTTCAAGTTCACGCCCAAGATCATGCTGATGCTGCAGGAGTACACCACGGTGTCGATGTCGACGAAGGACCCGACGTTCCCGGCCTGGCGCCAGTCGGTGGTCGAGGCGAGCGTCGTCTATGCGCTCAACGACAAATGGTCGATTCAGGTCGGCGCTGTTCTCGACCGTCTGGACGGTCAAGACCAACAGCCAGCGCGGCGCGGCGCTCGCGGTGTGGCGAAATTTTTGAGCGCGCGCGTCCTCGCTATCTCAAGATCATTCGGGTGCCTACACCGCGTGGCACTGCACAGGATTAGCGATGTAGCCTTCCCGCCACGTCCCATCGACAACCGACGGGGGAGTGCCGGCAAGCGAGTAGCGACGCTTGTCACCCGACAGAATTCCGAGGCCACCCAAACCTGCGACGATCGCTTGGAGTTGATCGTGGGTCGGAACGATCTCACCGCCAGAAACCAGACGGGAATTCGTGAGATGTCGAAAACAGGCGAAAATATCGCTTGGTCGCGCTTTGCTTTTGGCGGGAAGGCTTTTCAATCCCAAGGAGGGCCACGCCGAAAGAGGAAAGGTTTCAACGACCGCTACATCGCCCGGGCGCCAGACTCCTCGATTGAATCTCCGCCAGGCGCGCGCATGAAGGGCGTCGAACACATGGATGGAGAACTTGATGAAGGGAAGATAGTTTGCTGGTTTGGCGTTCTCGGGCAACCCGGTTTTGCCTGGCGTGTTAAGTTCCCGCTCGCACAGGCGGGAATGGGTCAGCCCGTTCATTGGGTCTTTCCAGCCCTGCGGACCATCAAGCAAAATGAGTGAGGCGTTGAATTGGCGAGCTGTATGAACCGCGAAGTCGGCCACGTCGTCTGCGGCAGGCGTTCGGGCATCCTCTAAGAGTTTGTCCGAAGAGTTTATACGGGATTGCATAGCTTTCTCAACATGAGCCTGATGGAGGCGAGGCGCAGGAAAGCGAGCGCCTTGCTGTTGAGATTTTCCCAATCCTTGGCGAGCCTTCGGCATCGTCCGAGCCAGGCGAAAGTTCGCTCGACCACCCATCGCCTTGGCAGGACGACGAAGGCCTTCGCTTGATCGGAGCGCTTGACGATCTCGACGTTGACTTGAGCCATGATTTTCTTGAGGGCGGCGCGAAACAGCGGGCCTTGATATCCGCCATCGGCGTAGAGCTTCAGCAAGAACGGAAACATGCCGAACATTGTCGCCATGACAAGTGCGCCACCGTCGCGATCCTGGATGTCGGCCGCATGCACGATGGCGTGGATCAGCAGGCCTTGCGTATCGACGATAAGGTGACGCTTCTTGCCCTTGATCTTCTTGCCCGCGTCGTACCCCGGCGGATCGTGGGCCCCCCTTTTTCGGCGCTTTTGACGCTTTGGGAGTTCGATCACGGCGGCTGTGGGACTGGCTTCACGTCCGATCGCCTCGCGACACTTCATGTAGAGTTCGTGATGGATGCGATCGAGCGTGCGGTCCCAACTCCAGAGATCGAAATAGCCATGCACCGTCGAGCGCGGCGGCAAGTCCTTGGGGATCGCGCGCCACTGACAGCCCGTGGACAGAACGTACATGAGCGCGTTTACGACCTCCCGAATATCGACAGTGCGCTTGTCGCCGCCGCGCTTGGCCGGCGGCAATTAACGGCTCGACCAGCTTCCATTCTTCGTCGGTCAGATCGCTCTGGATAGCGCAAACGATCGCGGTCGATATCGCCCGCGATTTTCTGTCGTCCACATCCCCGGCTCCCCAAATCAGGCAGCCTCCCTTGAATCACAAACGACTTCATGATTTAACATCTCAGCGGACAGACACTAACGGTAGTATTTCATATGTTGCGCCCGATGATTTCGCGCGGAGCACGGCTACTCCAAAATCGCGCCACCTGCGATGAGCTAAGTCAATCGACAAGACATTCATTGCTTACTCGAGCGCAAAGTGTTTTCCCGCGGGGTAGACGAAGATGCCATCGCTTTGAACTTACTGGATGGGCAATGATCTCGAAACCCGGGGCGCGCCTATCCATGTTCCGACCTCACGCGCTCTTGTCGAACAATTCGCGGCCGATCAGCATGCGCCGGATCTCGCTCGTGCCGGCGCCGATCTCGTAGAGTTTGGCGTCGCGCAAGAGGCGCCCAAGCGGATAGTCGTTGGTGTAGCCGTTTCCCCCCAAGACCTGGATCGCGTCGAGAGCGATCTGGGTCGCGCGTTCGGCGGCGTAGAGGATCGCGCCGGCCGCGTCCTCGCGGGTCGTCTGGCCTCGGTCGCAGGCCTTGGCGACGGCGTAGACGTAGGCCTTGGCCGCATTCATCGTCACGTACATGTCGGCGAGCTTGCCCTGGATCAACTGGAAGGTCCCGATGGCTTGCCCGAACTGCTTGCGTTCGTGGACGTAAGGCAAGACGACGTCGAGCGCCGCCTGCATGAGGCCGAGCGGCCCGGCGGACAGCACCACGCGCTCGTAGTCGAGCCCGCTCATCAGCACGTTGACGCCCTTGCCGACCTTGCCCAGCACGGCCTCCGCCGGAACTTCGCAGTCGGCGAATATGAGTTCGGCGGTGTCGGAGCCGCGCATGCCGAGCTTGTCGAGCTTGGCCCCTTGCGAAAAGCCCTTCATGCCGCGCTCGACGATGAAGGCGGTGATGCCGCGCGCGTTCGCCGCGGGATCCGTCTTGGCGTAGACGACGAGGGTCTGGGCGAGCGGACCGTTGGTGATCCACATCTTCGAGCCATTGATGACGTAGCGGTCGCCCCTGCGTTCGGCGCGGGTGGTCATCGACACGACGTCCGAGCCTGCGTTCGGCTCGGACATCGCCAGCGCTCCGATATGCTCGCCGGAGATGAGCTTCGGCAGATAGCGCGCCTTCTGTTCGTCATTGCCGTTGCGCACGATCTGGTTGACGCAGAGGTTGGAATGCGCCCCGTACGACAGTCCGACCGAGCCGCTGGCGCGCGAGACTTCCTCCATCGCCACGCAATGCTCGACGTAGCCCAATCCGAGCCCGCCATAGTCTTCCGGCGCGGTGATCCCGTGCAGGCCGAGTTCCCCCATCTTGGGCCAGAGATCGAGCGGAAACGCGTTGTCGCGGTCGATCTGCGCGGCGCGTGGGGCGATCTCCTTCTCGGCGAAGCTGCGGGCGCTGTCGCGGATCATCGCGGCGCTCTCGCCGAGATCGAAGTCGAAGGCGCGGGGCGCGTTGGGGATCATGGGCGAGGCGCTAGGCGAGGGAAGCGGGAAACGACCTTGTGCGCGATCGGCGGCGCTGTCCAGCCTTTCGCGCAAAGCCGGGCGCGGGCGGGGGAGCGCGACGCCGCTAACGAGTCCGAATTGAGACTTTTCAGAGGGATACGCCGCGATTAGCGATCCAGGCGCCGGGGGGCGCCCTTCGCTGTCCTCGACATATAAGAACAAATCAAATCTGTATAACAACTGTTGATCTCATGGAGATCGAGGGATGAGGCGGAGCGTTCAGGCGGTCGCGCCGGTCTCCGAGCGGGGCAATCGCGCGCGGGGCGGAAAGCGCCTGGACTGCGCCAGGAGAGCCAACGGCCGCGTTGGCGAGCGCGACCCCTCGCGGGGCTGGCGCTCGCGACCTCAAGACAGGCCTGTCCTCGCCTTGGGCGAGGCTAAAGCCGATCGCAAACGCTGACGGCTTACTGGCAGGCGTCCCAGAAGCCCCGCTGCCGGCTCGGGTCGGTGTAGTACCAGCACAGGCCCGGCCCCGGCGCCGGTCCGGCCCACGAGGCCGCGGCCGCCGCGCTGACGAAGCCGAGCGCCGCGCCGGCCGCGATGGCGCCGCCGGGCCGCCAGCCGTAGCCGGGACGGGTCCAACCGCCATAACGGTACGCGCCGCCGCGATACACGCCCCCGTGACCGACGTGCACATTGCGGTTCACATTGCGGTTGACGTTACGGTTCACATTGCGGTTGACGTTGCGGTGCGCCCCGCCATAAGCGCCGCCCCGATGCATTCCGCCGTGATGCCCTCCGCCGCGATGCATTCCGCCGCCGCCGCGATGCATTCCGCCGCCGCCGCGATGCATGCCGCCGCCTCCGCGACCCCCTCTCACCTGGGTGATCAGGCCGTCGTCCATATGGGCTGCGACGCCCGCCGGGGCGTAGATCTCGAGGGCTTCGGCCTCCGGCAAAGCGAGACAGAGAAACGAAACGCCGAGCAGCGCATTTCTGGCCAGACGTGTCCAACCCATGGTTCCCTCCCTTGTCTTCCCCGTGGGCGAACCCGGTCGCGGATTGGATATTCCGGGATCCGCCTGACTCGGTCACCCAAGCTCTCGATGATATCCTAAGTCATCCGCGATGGCTTTCCAATAGCCGCGCACCGACGCGAGGCCAGGGGGGCGAGGTGAGCAATTTGATCTCGAACGGCGCAAAAGAAACCGGATGGCTCAGGTGGCTGCCGGGCCTCGTCACCTTGCGAAACTATGAGCCGGCTTGGCTGACGCACGATGTCGTCGCGGGAATCGTGCTGACGACGATGCTGGCGCCGGTCGGCATCGCCTACGCCGTCGCGTCGGGCGTCGGCGCGATCTACGGCCTCTACGCCACAATCGCCTGTTTGCTCGCCTACGCGGTCTTCGGCCCGAGCCGAATCCTGGTGCTCGGGCCCGAACTCGTCCCTGGCGGCGGTCATACTCGGGGTCGTCGCCCCGCTCGCCCTGGGTGATCCGAATCTCGCGATCGCGCTCGCCGGCATGATGGCTCTTGTTTCTGGAGCGGTCCTTGTCGTCGCCGGAATTGCCCGGCTCGGTTTCGTCACCGAGCTTCTGTCGAAGCCGATCCGCTACGGCTACATGAACGGAATCGCGCTGACTGTGCTGATCAGTCAGCTACCCAAACTGTTCGGCTTCAAGATCGCGAGCGCCGGCCCTTTGCGCGACCTGTGGTCGATCGCCGGCGCGATCGCAGACGGCAAGGTCAATTGGGTCGAGTTCGCGCTGGGAGCCGCGACTCTTGCCGGAATTCTGCTGGTGAAGAGGCGGAAGCGCTTTCCCGGCATCCTCCTCGCCATGATCGCCGCAACGGCGGTCACGGCCTTCTTCGACCTGGCGGCGCGCGAGAATATCTCGGTGCTCGGTTCGCTGCCCCGCGGCCTGCCCGCGTTTTCAATTCCCTTTGTTCCGTTCGACGACCTCATCCCGGTTGTCATCGGCGGTTTTGCGGTCGCCGTGGTGTCGTTTGCCGACACGAGCGTCCTTTCCCGAACTTACGCGGTCCGGACAGGCTCGCGCGTCGATCCCAATCAGGAGATGGTGGGGCTTGGCGCGGCCAATCTCGCCGCGGGACTGTTTCAGGGTTTCCCGATCAGCAGCAGTTCGTCCCGCACTCCGGTCGCGGAGGCCGCCGGCTCCAGAACCCAGCTGACCGGCGTCGTCGGCGCGCTCATGGTCGCCCTGCTGCTGGTGTTCGCGCCGGACCTTCTCAAGCACGTCCCGACCGCCGCATTGGCCGCAGTCGTGATCTCGTCGGCGATCGGCCTGTTCGAGATCAGCGACCTCAAGCGGCTGTTCAGAATAGAGCGTTGGGAGTTCTGGCTGTCGATGGCCTGCTTTGCGGGCGTCGCGGTCTTTGGCGCCATCCAGGGAGTTGGCCTCGCCGTGGCGATCGCAGTGATCGAGTTTCTCTGGGACGCCTGGCGTCCCCATTCCGCGGTGCTGGGACGGGTCGAGGGCGTCAGGGGCTATCATGACGTCACGCGCTATCCCAATGCCCGCCAAACGCCTGGGCTGGTGTTGTTCCGCTGGGACGCGCCCCTCTTTTTCGCCAACGCGGAATTGTTCAAGGACCGCGCGCTCGACGCTGTGGCGACGGCGCCTGCGAAGGTCGAATGGCTGGTCGTCGCGGCGGAGCCCGTGACAAGCGTCGACGTCACGGCGGCCGACGCGCTCTCGGAACTGGATGAAGCGCTTCGCGGCGCCGGGACGAAACTGTGCTTCGCCGAACTCAAAGACCCGGTGAAGGACACGTTGAAGCGCTTCGGGCTGTTCGATCAGATTGGCGAGCGATCCTTCTTTGCGACAATCGGCGAGGCGGTGGACGAATATGAGGCGCGCGGGTCGACGACGGAGGTCCGCGCCGAACAGGGATTGATTGCGGATAAGAGGCTGATGGATCGACGATCTCGATGCGTTCGAGACCGCCTCAGACCCAGGCGACCAGGCCGAGGGATCCGAGCCTCGGCCTGTCCGGAAGTTCGGCCTTCAGCTTACTGGCAGGCGTCCCAGAATCCCTGCCGGTAGCTCGGGTCGGTGTAGTACCAGCACAGGCCCGGCGCCGGCGGCTGGCCGGCATAGGCGACGGCCGCGCCGGTGGCGAGAACGCCGAGCGCAGCGCCGGCCGCGATCGCCCCGCCGGGGCCCCAGCGATACCAGCCCGGCCGGGCCCAGCCGCCATAGCCGCCGCGGTAGACCCCGCCATGGTAGACCCCGCCACGATAGACCCCGCCGCCGATAGTAGCCGCCGCCGCGATAGCCGCCGACGGCGGTTCCGCCGCGATGATAGACGCCGCCGCGCGGCCCCACAGCGGTCGCGCCGCGATGGGCCATATAGACTTTCGAGATCATGCCGTCGCTCAAGGACGCCGAAGGGTTGGACCCCTGGATTTCGATGGCGCCGGCGGGCAGCGCGCTCAAACCCAAAAGCGCGGTCGCCACCCAGGCGCTCTTGACCAAACTCAACCGAATCATGGGATTTCCTCCTTAGCGCAGCCAATCGGTTAAGCCGGACTTATCGCACAAAATGACCGCGGAGGCGAACGCGCGGGCCGCCCGCCGGGTTCCGCGGCCTAAAAAGCGAAGGCGGCGAGCTTCCCGTCGCCGGCGACAAAAAGCCTGCCGTCGGCCGCGATCAGGGTCTCGAAGTCCTTGGCGCCGTGTCCGGCGGCGAGACGCTACGAGACCGGCAAGCGTTCGAGATCGGCGATCAAGCCAGGTCCGGTCGGCCGCCATCCGAGCTTCTTCTGCGTGAGCGCGCTCGAGGCCGGCATGTCGCGCGCGGCCAGATGGGCAAGCCAGCCGAAATAGCCGCCCGCCTCCTCCGTCGTGATGGATTTGACCGGCAGCTTCAGGCGCCGGCCGACGGTTTCCGCGATCGCGCGCGCCGGCACGCCTTCCTCCCCGACCGCGTTATAGATCGCGCCCGGCGCCGACTTTTCGATCGCCAGCCGGTAGAGCCGCGCGACATCGGAAATATGCGCCGCCGGCCAACGGTTACGCCCCTCGCCGATATAGGCGATCGCGCCCTTTTCCCGGGCGATGGCGATCCAGGGGCTGATCAGCCCCTGCCGCTCCGGGTCGTGGACCTGGGGCAGGCGAACGACCGAGGCGCTGACCCCGTTCGCGGCGGCGGCCGCGGTCGCCTCCTCGGACGCCGCGCGGGGGAACTCGTTGGCGGTGATCGGGGGAGCGTCCTCGGTCGCCGGCTCGACCGGGCGCAACCTTGGCGATCGCGGTGCCCGAGGTCACGATCAAGGGGCGGTCGGAGCCCGCGAGAACCGAGCCCAGCGTCTCGACGACGCGCCGGTCGGTCTGGCAATTCGCCGCGAATTGCGAGAAGTCGTGGTTGAAGGCGAGGTGAATGACGCCGTCCGAGCGGGCGGCGCCGTCCTTGAGGCTGTCGGGATCGTCGATCGATCCCCGATAGGCCTCCGCCCCCGCGGCGGCCAGGGCCGGCGCCTTCTCCTCCGAACGGTAGACGCCGATCACCTGATGGCCCGCGGCGATCAGTTCCTTGACCACGGCCGAGCCGATGAATCCGGTCGCGCCGGTCACAAATATGCGCATGAGCAGTCTCCAGGTTTTGTTGCAGACAAGCTTCGTCTTTTGAGCTATTGTAGTAAAGTAGTGAGCTTATCATAGTAAGATGGCTAACAGGATGGATGGACCGGCTGCGCGGGAGAACCAGCTCGCAGGCTATCTGAAGGACCGCCGGACGAAGCTCGATCCTTCCGCGTTCGGCTTTGCCTCGGAGCGCCGCCGCACGCCCGGCCTGCGCCGCGAGGAGGTGGCGCAGCGCGCCAATATCAGCCCGACCTGGTACACCTGGCTCGAGCAGGGGCGGGGCGGCGCGCCCTCGGCTGACGTGCTCAACCGCATTGCCCGCGCGCTCATGCTGACCGAGGTCGAGCGCGAGCATCTTTTCCTGCTCGGCCTCGGCCGTCCGCCCGAAGCGCGCTACCGCAAGAACGACGGCGCCACGCCGCGCCTGCAACGCGTGCTCGATGCGCTGGACCCGAGTCCGGCGCTCATCAGAAATGCGAAATACGACGTCGTCGCCTGGAACCGGGCGGCGACCGTGATGCTCGTCGACTACGGATCGCTGCCGCCGGATGAGCGCAACATCTTGCGCTTCATCTTTCTCGATCCGCGCGCCCGCGCGGCGCAATACGACTGGGCGAGCGTGGCGCGCTTCGTGTTGGGCGCGTTCAGGGTGGATGCGGCCCGCGCCGGCGCCGCAGCCGAGATTGAACCTCTGGTCGAAGAACTCTGCCGGCTCAGTCCCGAGTTCAAGGCGATGTGGCGCGACAATGATGTTCCGAGCCACCATGGCGAGGCGGTCAAGCATATCCGCCACCCGGTGCTCGGTCCGCTCGCCTTCGAGTTTTCAACCTTTGCCGTCGATGGGCGAACCGACCTTGCCATGGTGGTCTACAATCCGGCGACGCCGGAGGACGCGGAACGGATCAGGTCGCTGCTTGCGTGATGGGGCTTCGCTGCTGGCCGAATGGCGGCGCGTCCGGGGCGCCGGCGGTAACATCCCGGCCTGCCGAGCGTATCAGGCAAGACAAAATCGGGAGAGGACCCATGCGCAACAGGAGATCGTTTCTCATCATGCTGAGCGCGGCCTCGGCGGCGTTCGCGGTTCCAGCGAGGGCGTTCGAGTTTCAGCCCTACGACCCTGCCGCCGTGCAGAAGGCGATCGCATCCGGCAGGCCCGTCGTCGTCCACGTCGCCGCGTCGTGGTGCCTGCAGTGCCACGCGCAGACCGCGATCCTCGACGACCTGAAAAACGATCCGGCCTACGACGGAGTGAGTTTCTTCCGCGTCGACTACGACAAGCAGAAGGACATCGTCGCCAAACTCGACTGTCCGCGCGCGACGCTGATCGCCTACAAGGACGGCAAGGAAGTCAAGCGCATGTCCTGGGAGACCTCGCAAGCCTCGGTTGTCAGCATTCTGAAGGCCGCGATGTGAATCTCATTCTGACCTTGCCGCTCGCCTTTGCGGCGGGGATGCTGACCATCCTCAGCCCCTGTGTGCTGCCCCTTGCGCCGGTCGTGGTTGCGAGCGCGCGCGCGCAAGATCCGCGCGGTCCGATCGCGCTCGCTCTCGGGCTCGCGGCGACGTTTGGCGTTGTCGGCGGCCTTCTCGCCTCGTTCGGCGTCGAGTTCGGCGATTGGGACTGGGCGCGAACGGCGTCCGCAGCCATCATGATCGCCATTGGCGCGGTCCTTCTGACGCCGGCGCTCGGCGACGCGATCGAGCGACGCCTCGGTTTTGCCGGCCGTGCGGCCGACGCCTTAAGCGGGCGGCTGCCGAATGCGGGGCTCGCCGGGCAGGCGGGCGCCGGAATCGTGCTCGCCTTCGCCTGGGCGCCGTGCGCCGGCCCGATCCTCGGCGCGGCGTTGCTGCTCGCCGCCAAAGGCGGTTCGGTCGCCGCGGCGATCGCGACCATGTCGGCCTACGCGCTCGGCGCGGCTGGCGCGCTCATCGCCGTCGGCTATGCGTTCGGCCGCGTCGCGTCAAAGGCGCGCTTCGCCTGGGCTGGCGCGAGCGGCAGGATGGCGCTCGGCGCCGCGTTCGCGCTGATCGGCGCCCTGGTCCTGACCGGCCTCGACCATCACATCGAGGCGGTCCTCGTCGCCGCGATGCCCGACTGGCTGAGCGCTTTCGCGACGTCGCTTTGACGCCTGACTTCGCGTCTCAAGCGCTGTGCGGTAGGGTTCTTCGCCGGACGGCGCTCTTGCTCACCGGCGCTTGAACCAACGTTGCTGCGAACGACCGGAGGACGTCAAATGGCCGACTCGACGAAGACCATCGTCATCACCGGCGCCAGCAGCGGCATCGGCAAGACGACCGCGCGGCTGTTTCTCGACAAGGGCTGGAACGTCGTCGCCACCATGCGCAACCCGGCGGCGGAGCAGGACCTCAAAGAGCACGCCCGGCTCAAGCGTCTTGCGCTCGACGTGCAGGATCCTGACGGCCCCAAGGCTGCGGTTGCCGGCGCGATCAAGGCCTATGGGCGGATCGACGTCTGGCTCAACAATGCCGGTTACGGCGCCTTCGGACCGGTCGAAGCAGGCACGCGCGAGGAGATCGAGCGGCAGTTCGACGTCAACGTCTTCGGCCTCATCGCCTGCGTCCAGGCGGTCGCGCCGCATTTCCGCGAGCGAAAAGCCGGTGTTCTGATCAACGTCTCGTCGATCGGCGGCATCATGACGGTCCCGGCCTACGCCGTCTACAATGCGACAAAATTCGCGGTCGAAGGCCTGTCGGAGGGGCTGTGGTACGAACTCGGGACCTTCGGGATCAAGGTCAAGGTCATCGAGCCGGGCGCTATCAAGACCGATTTCGGCGGGCGGTCGCTCGACGCCTGGGACGTCTCCCGCGTGCCGGCCTATGCGCCGTTCATGGACAAGGTGAAGGCGGCTCGGGCGCGCTACACCAAGAATTCGAGCCCGCCCGAAGCGGTTGCCGAGGTCATCTATCGGGCGGCGACCGATCCAAGCGATCGCTTGCGCTATAGCGCCGGCGCCGATGCGCGTCGCTTGATCCCGCTCCGCCGGCTGCTCGGCGCGGGCGGCACGATGAAAATGATCAAGCGCAGGTTCGGACTTTAGTCTCACTCCGAGCATCGAGGAGCGCCCATGGGGCACGAACACGCGGGGGGCGTCGCCGAGCTCAGGCGTTTTTCGTCCGCCGGCGTCGACCTCGCCTTCATCGATGTTTCGCCTCAGGGGCGCGACCTGAACGAGCCGATCCTGCTCATTCATGGCTTCGCCTCGAACCATCGCATGAACTGGGTGGGTCCGCGCTGGGTCCAGACCCTCACCGAGGCTGGGCGGCGCGTCGTGGCGTTCGACAATCGCGGCCACGGACAAAGCGAAAAGCTTCATGCGCCCGCCGACTATCGCGCCGAGCTCATGACCCGCGACGCGGCCAACCTGCTCGCGCATCTGGGCGTCGAGCGCGCCGACGTGATGGGCTATTCGATGGGCGCGCGGATTGCGAGCTTCCTCGCGCTGACTGAGCCGAGCCTGGTGCGCTCGCTGGTGCTCGGGGGCTTAGGCGACCGGCTGGTGCGCGACGGGGGATTGCCGGAGGCGATCGCCGAAGCGATGGAGGCGCCGTCGATCGACAGCCTTGCCGATCCGACGCAGCGCCTGTTCCGCGCCTTCGCCGACCAGACGAAGAGCGACCGCGCCGCGCTTGCCGCTTGTGTCCGGGGCTCGCGCCGCAGCCTGACGCTTGCAGAGGCGGCGCGCATCGTCCAGCCGACGCTGGTCGCGGTCGGCGAGCGCGACGCGCTCGCGGGCGATCCTCACAAGCTCGTCGCCGTGCTGCCGCGGGCGGAGGCGCTCTCGATCCCCGGCCGCGATCACAATCTCGCGGTCGGCGACAAGGCGTTCAAGGCCGGCGCGCTCGATTTTCTTGCCCGCAGGCCATGAGCCTTCCGCCGTGCGCACGTCGACTAAAGTCCTAAGAACAAGGCAGGTGACAAGCGAGCGCGAAACGTCAAGACTGCGCCCGTCGGCCGGCCGTGACGAGCCGGCGTGATGGGAACGGAAAGCCCATGGAGCTGGCCCAGGCGCGAGTCGGAGGCGCGAATGTCGATGCGGATCCAGAGGCCTCCGCCCTGCTGGCGGTCCGGGGGCTGACGATCCGGTTCGGCGGCGTGACCGCGCTCGAGGACGTCTCGTTCGAGGTCGCCCGCGGGGCGATCTGCGGCCTGATCGGCCCCAACGGCGCCGGCAAGACGACGCTGTTCAATTGCATCTCGCGTCTTTATGATCCGGGGGCCGGGTCGATCGTGTTCGACGGACGGCCGCTCGCCAGCTGCGCCAGGCACGAGCTCGCCTCCCTCGGCATTGCCCGGACGTTCCAGAACGTCGCCCTGTTTTCGACCATGACGGTGCGCGAAAACGTGTGCGTCGGCGCGCATGCGATGGCGCGCGGCGGCTTCCTCGCGAATGCGCTGGCCACGCCGCTCGCGGGCCGCGAGGAAGCGAAGATCGCCGAGCGCGCGGACACGCTGATCGAGGAATTCGGCCTCAAGGAGGTTGCGGATAGCCCCGCGGGCGCCTTGTCGTTCGGGGTGCGCAAGCGGGTCGAGCTGGCGCGCGCGCTCGCCAAGGAGCCGAAGCTGCTGCTGCTGGATGAACCCGCCGGCGGGCTCAACCACTCGGAGGTCGATGGCCTCGCCGACGAAATCCGCGCCATCCGCGACCGCCGTGGCGTCGCAGTGCTGCTGGTCGAGCATCACATGAATCTGGTCATGCGGGTCAGCGACCAGGTGGTCGCGCTCGACTTTGGCCGGGTGATCGCCAACGGCAGGCCGGACGAGGTCAGGGCCAATCGCGAGGTGGTGCGCGCCTATCTCGGGAGCGCGGATTGAGCTTGGCCATCCTGGAGGCGAAGGGACTCGAGGCCTGGTACGGCCCGGCGCGGGCGCTGCACGGCGTCGATTTCGAGGTCGAGGACGGCGGCGTCACAGCGGTGCTTGGCGCCAATGGGGCCGGCAAGACGACGATCTTGCGGGCGCTCAGCGGATTGATCCGCCGCACCGGCGATATCCGCTTTCGCGGCCGTCCGATCGGCGCGCTGGCGACCGAGGACGTCGCGCGTTTGGGAATAGCGCATGTGCCCGACGGGCGCGGCACGTTTGTCGATCTCACCGTCGAGGAGAACCTGCGCCTTGGCGCTTATGTTCGCGCCGATCGGCAAAGCGTCCGCGCGGATTTCGATCGCATGTTCGGCCTGTTTCCGCGCCTCGCCGAACGGCGCCGCCAGCAGGCGGGAACGCTGTCGGGCGGCGAGCAGCAGATGCTGGCGATCGCGCGCGCTCTTCTCATGCGGCCGAGCCTCTTGATGCTCGACGAGCCGTCGTTCGGCCTCGCGCCGCTGGTGGTGGCGGAAATCTTTCGCGCGCTCGGCGACATCAATCGCGACGAGGGTGTGAGCCTCCTGATCGTCGAGCAGAACGCCTCGCTCGCGCTCGATCTCGCGGATCGCGCGGTGCTGATCGAAACCGGAAGGGTGGCGCTCAGCGGCCCCTCGCAGGCGTTTCGCGCCGACGATTCGGTGCGCCGCGCCTATCTCGGTTACTAGCGACAAGGAGCGCTGAGAAACTTGGGCGAGTTCCTGCATCAACTGGCGTCCGGTCTCGCGCTCGGCGGGGTCTACGCGATCATGGCGCTGGCTCTGGTGATGATCTACCAGGCGACGCATCTGATCAATTTCGCTCAAGGGGAAATGGCGATGTTCTCGACCTATTTCGCCTGGAAGCTGATGGACCTGGGCGAACCCTACTGGTTCGCCTTCTTCGCCACCGTCGTCGCGTCTTTCATCGGCGGCGTCCTGATCGAGCGGCTGATTGTCAGGCCGTTCGCCAACGCGCCCATTCTCGCTTCCGTGATCGTGTTCATCGGACTGAGCTCTGATCTTCAATTCGCTCGCCGGATGGCTCTACGGCTATTCGGTCACCTCGTTCGATTCGCCGTTCACCGGCCGCCCCTGGTTCGGCGCCGGCTACATGTCGTCGCATGAAGCGGGCGCCGTTGTCGTGACCTTGTGCGTGCTGGCGCTGGTCTACGCGTTTTTCCGCTTCACGCCGCTCGGGCCTCGCCATGCGCGCGGCGGCGCAGAATCCGGTGTCGAGCCGGCTCGTCGGCATTCGGGTCGGGTGGATGCTGGCGATCGGCTGGGGTCTGGCGGCGGCGATCGGGTCGGTCGCCGGCATGATGGCGGCGCCGATCGTCTATCTCGATCCCAATATGATGGGCGGGGTGCTGCTCTACGCCTTTGCCGGCGCGGTGCTGGGCGGCATCGACAATCCGTTCGGCGCCGTCTTTGGCGGCATCGCGGTCGGCGTGCTCGGCAATCTCATCGGCGCCTATGTGGTCGGCGACGCGGTCAAGCTCTCGGTCGCGCTTGCGATCATCATCGCCGTACTGGTCTGGCGCCCGTCCGGACTGTTCGGGCGCCGCCTCGTGGCGAGGGTCTGACCGTGGCCGGCGCCGATCGCGCGCTCGGCGCCCTTGTCGCCATCGCGGTCGGAATCTTCGCGCTCGTCTTCCCGTTCGTCGCTTCCGGCTACCATATCTATCAGGGCGCCCAGGTGCTCATCCTCGCGGTCGCGCTGCTCGGCCTCAATCTGCTTGACCGGGTTCAACGGCCAGATCTCTCTCGGCCACGGCGCCTTTTTCGCGATCGGGTGCTATGGAGCGGCGATCCTGATGGTCAAGTTCGGCGTCCCATACTGGGCGGCGATCCCGCTGGCGAGCATCGTGTGCTTCATCGCCGGCTTTCTGTTCGGCTTTCCGGCGCTCCGGTTCGGCGGGCTTTATCTCGCGCTCGCCACTTTCGCGCTCGCCGTCGCGGCCCCGCAGATGCTCATCTACAAGGGGTTCGACGCCTATACCGGCGGGGCGATGGGCCTCACGCTCAACAAGCCGCAGGCGCCCTTCGGGCTGCCTCTCAGCGCCGACCAGTGGCTCTATTTCGTCTGCCTCGTGAGCGCGGCGGCGCTCTACTGGGCGGCGCGCAATCTCGTGCGGGGGCGGATCGGGCGGGCTCTGGTCGCCATTCGCGATCAGCCGATCGCCGCCGAGGCGATGGGCGTCAACGCGGCGCTCTATAAGACAACGTGCTTCGGCGTCAGCGCGCTCTATGCCGGCGTAGCTGGCGGCTTGAGCGCGCTCGCGGTCGGCTTCGTTTCGCCTGAGAGCTTCGGGCTTGCTCTGTCGCTCGCCTTTCTCGTCGGCATCGTCGTCGGCGGGCTTGGCTTCGCTCGGCGGCGCGCTGTTCGGCGCCCTGTTCATCGAGTTCGTTCCCAACATCGCCGACCAGCTCACCGTGAGTTTCGGCGAAGGCGCCAAGGCGCTGCCGGGGGCGATTTACGGCGCGTTGCTCATTCTGGTAATGGCCGCGCTGCCGACCGGAGCGAGCGGGCGCGGCGCGGGCGGCTATCAAGGCGGTCGCACGCGTGATCGCTTCGTCTCGGCGGGTCAACGTTGAAACAAGCGGCGGCGCCGAGGACGCCGCGAAATTACGAAGGAAAGGAAGAATCGCCATGATCAATCGACGGACATTTCTGCAATCGAGCGCCGCTGCCGCGGCTTTCGCCGCCAGCGCCGGCTCGGCCCGCGCCGACACGCCCGGGATCACCGACACGGAGATCAAGATCGGGCAAACCATGCCCTACAGCGGCCCCGCCTCGGCCTATGGCGTGATCGGTCGCACGGAGGCCGCCTATTTCAAGATGATCAACGACCAGGGCGGCGTCAACGGCCGCAAGATCAACCTCATCAGCCTCGACGACGCCTACAGCCCGCCGAAGACGGTCGAGCAGATGCGTCGGCTGGTCGAGGACGAGAAGGTTGCGTTCCTGTTCCAGACGCTCGGCACGCCGCCGAACCTGGCGATCCGGCCCTATCTGCAACGAAAACAAGATGCCGCAGCTGTTCGTCGCCACCGGCGCCGCCATGTTCTCCGACCCGGAGCATTTCCCCTGGACGATCGGCTTCAACCCGAACTACCAGACGGAGGCGAGCATCTTCGGCAAGCACATCCTCGCGACCAAGCCCGACGCGCAAGATTGGCGTGCTCTATCAGAACGACGATTTCGGCAAGGACTATCTGATCGGGCTCAAGGATGGTCTCGGCGCGGATCATGCCGGCATGATCGTCAAGGAGGCTTCCTACGAGACCTCAGAGCCGACGGTCGATTCGCAAGTCGTGACGCTTGCAGGGCTCAGGCGCTGACATTCTGCTGATCGCCGCAACGCCGAAATTCGCCGCGCAGGCGATCCGCAAGTCCTTCGACTCGGATGGAACGCCGGTGCGCTACGTCACCAACGTCTCGGTCTCGATCGCGACCGTCCTGAAACCGGCCGGTCTCGACAAGTCGAAGGGCCTGATCACCGCCGTATTACGGCAAGGACCCGACCGACGCGCGCTGGAAGGACGATCCGGGCTTCAAGGAATGGGCGGCCTTCGTCGAGCAAATACATGTCGCCGAAGGACCTTAATCGACGCCAACGCGGTCCTACGGTTTCGGCGCTGCGCGCGACGATGGTTCAGGTGCTCAAGCAATGCGGCAATGACCTGTCGCGCGACAACGTCATGAAAGAGGCGGCCAACCTCAAGGATCTCGAATTGCCGATGCTGCTGCCGGGCATCAAGATCAACACCTCGCCCGACCAATTTCAGCCCGATCCGTCAGATGCAGCTCGCTTCTTCGACGGCGAGAGCTGGGAGATGTTCGGAGACCTGCTACCGGGCCTGACCGAAGTCGAAGGCCGCGCGCTTCCTCGTGCGCGCGGCCTGGAGCTGGGCTTTACCAAATTCGGGCGACGACGGCGTCGAACGCCGCATCAGCCGACACGATCGCGATCCCGCGGCGAAGCGCCGATGCGGCCAGAAGGCGATCGAACGGGTCGCGATGCGGCCAGTCCATCGTTCCAGCCATGAGACTATCCGCGGCCTCGAGCGCGGTCGCGATCCCTCGCTGTCTTTCAAGGAGATCGGAAAGGCGATCGACGTATGGCGTCATTTCCGGCCATTTCCCGAGTTCGCACTTTCTGGGCGATCTCGAAAAACGAGATCGCGCTTACAAGAATTGTCCGGGCCTTCGTCAACTCGCCAAGCGCGCGATCTGTGATCCGTCGATCCTTGGTCAGCGACCAAGCCCAGACCTGCGTGTCGAGCAAAAGGGTTGTCAGCGGCGACCCTCCCAGGCGGCGAGTTCGTCGTCGTCCATCGGCGCGAGAAAGTCAGGCCCGTCTCCCAGAGCGCCCGCTGCGAGAACGCCGAGCCTGAATTGTCCCTGAGGAATAGCGACCAGGCGAACCACGGGCTTGTCGCCCTTCGCGATCACCACCTCTTCGCCAGCGAGCGCCGCCTCGATAAGTCTGGCAAGCTGCGTCTTTGCAACGTGAATGGTGACTGTGCGCATATCCTGCTCAAACCCTATATTAGCAAAGTTGGCCAATATAGTCGGCGTCGGTCAAGCGTCGGCTCACGCCCATTGCTTGAGCGAAGGAAAGCGGGCGAATGTCTTGGCGTGGCGGCGATCCATCCGGGTCAGGACATCGCGCAGGAAGGCGACGCCCTCGGCGAGATACGGCCCCTTGTTGAGCATCACGCATTCGGCGCCCTGAGCCATCGCCGCGTCGCTCATCTCGGCGCGGCTCGCCACGCCGTCGCGCACATAAGTGTCGAGAACCTGCGTCGCCCACACGACCGGCGTGTGCGCCGCCTCGCAAAGCCACAGGATTTCCTCCTGCATTTCAGTGAGCCTGGCGAAGCCGAGCTCGACCGCGAGGTCGCCCCGCGCGATCATCACCGCGGTCGGATTGTGCGCCGACGATTGCAGGATGAGCTGCGGCAGATTGCGCACCGCAAGCGGCGTCTCGATCTTCAAGACCAGCCCCGGCGGCTCGCGCTTGGGCGCGCGCGCCACCAGATGATCCTGCAAAAGCTCGATGTCGTCGACCCGCTGCACGAATGAATAGCCGATCAGGTCGGCGTGCTCGGCGATGAAGTCGAGGTCGCGGAAGTCCTTCGAGGTCAGGGGCGGCAGATCGAGTTCGGTCGAGGGAAAATTGACGCCCTTGCCGGGCTTCAGCCGCACCCCCTTCTCGCGCGCCGCGTAGACCTCAATCTCCGCCCGGCCGGGCGCCTTGGAGACGACGCGCGCGGCGGCCTTGCCGTCGTCGATGAAGATCTCGGAGCCGACTGAGAGCTGATCGACGAGTTCGGGAAAATTGAGCGAGAACGCGATCGGCTCCTTGGTCTTCTCGCGCAATTCGTCGATCAGAACGATGCGGTCGCCGCGCAGGAGGCGCGTTTTCGGCGGCGCCTTCACTCTGAGGATGCGGCACTTCGGGCCGGCTATGTCCATCATCACCCGGCAGGGGCGCTCGTGTCGCGCGCCCGCCGCGCGCACGTTCTCGATCATGCGCCCCCACATTTCGGGGTCGTCGTGGGCGCAATTGATGCGCGCGCAATCCATGCCGGCGGCGACCAGAGTGTCGACCAGCGCCGGTTCCGTCGCCGCCTCGGGCGGCAAGGTCGCCATCACCCGCGCGCGGGGGCCCCCTGTTTGCCGCTTGCCGAACAGCCGGTCGGTCTCCGCCTCCAGTTCCGCCGCGCCCGCCCTCGCGAGGACCGGCGCCGGATAGGGCGCGCTCGATTCACCGCTCAGGCGCTTGAGAGTTGCAATGAGCGCATCGAGCGCCTGTGCAACGTGGCTTTCGCTGCGGCCAAGCGAAGAGAGACCCCGCGCGGCGAGCCGGACTTGCAGGTCGGTGATGTCGTGGGCGCGCAGCGCGATGTAGTGGGAAAGATTGAGAACGCGAGGCGGAGCCTTCGACTTGTCCGCCTCGACGCTCCAACGGCTTCTCAGCTCGGCGCCTTTGAGCTCGATAGTCTCGCGTAAAGCTTTCACCTCGGCGAGAAGGGCGCGGATTTCTTCCAGGTCGCTTCCGGTTTTTGGAGCCATGGGCCGCTTCGCATAAGCGAGACCGGTCTTTGACGCGCGAATGTGACGCCTGTGTAACAAGGCGCGAACAGATTTGGACTAACCTCAGGCGTCGAGCCTTGGCCGAGGCAATATCTCGCCGCCCGAGTGAAACCATTATGCGGCGCCACGCGTATAAGGGTAAGCGCTCGAATATGAGGCGATCATGGGCCAAATCCTGAAAATGCTCAGCGCGGGGGCGGTCACACTCATCCTGTTGACCGGGGCTGGGTCAGCGGAGGACCTGACCGCCGCCAGCTCGCGCGCCATCGTCGAGCGGCAATTCGACGCTTTTGAGCACGACGACGCGCAGGCTGCCTACGCGCTCGCCGCTCCGACGATCAAGGACATGTTCAGCGACGCCGATCACTTCATGGCGATGGTTCGCGACCATTATGCCCCGGTCTACCGGCATCGCAGCGCCGACTTTGGCGCCTTCAAGCAATCGGGCGACGAGGCAAGTCTTGAGGCGACACTCGTCGACACCGATAACATCGTTTGGACAGCGCTCTACAGCTTTCGGCGTGTGTCGAACGGCGATTGGCTGATTTCGGGCTGCGTTCTCGTGAAGGCCGAGGCGAGCGCAATCTGACCGCGGCTTGGTCGCTGGGGGGCACGGCGCGATATTGTAACCTGAGCACCGCGCGGACTAACTTGCCCGGAGCAGCGCCTGTGGATCAGGCGCGACTGCGCGGGGAAACTCATGACAATCCAGTTTCACGGCAAAGTCGCCGTTGTGACCGGCGCTGGCTCAGGCCTCGGACGTTCGCATGCTCGTCGGACTCGCGGCGCGCGGCGCGAAGGTCGTCGTCAACGATCTCGGCCGGAACGGCGCTCCGTCGGACAATGCGTTGAGCGTTGTGGAGGAGATTCGCGCCGGCGGCGGGACCGCGATGGCCAATTCCGCCGACGTCGCCGATTTCGAGCAGGTCTCGGCGATGGCGGCGCGCGCGGAAAAAGACTGGGGCCGCGTCGACATCCTCGTCAACAACGCCGGCGTGCTGCGCGACAAGAGCTTCGCCAAGATGGAGATGGCGGATTTCGAGTTCGTCCTCCGCGTGCACCTGATCGGCTCGGCCAATTGCGCGAAGGCCGTGTGGGCCGGCATGCGGGAACGCGCTTACGGGCGCATCGTGCTCACCTCCTCGGCCTCGGGCATTTACGGCAATTTTGGCCAGGCGAACTACGGCGCCGCGAAGGCGGCGATGATCGGGCTCATGAACGTGCTGCACCTTGAGGGCGCGAAGACCAATATCCGCGTCAACATCCTGGCGCCGACGGCGCGCACGGGCATGACGGAGGGCCTGCTGTCGCCCGTCGCGGCGGAGCTTATGACGCCGGAATCGGTGACGCCGGGCGTGCTGTTTCTGGTGAGCGAGGATGCGCCCTCGCGCGTCATTCTTGGCGCGGGCGCGGGCGTCTTCGCGGTGACGCATATCGGCGAGACGCCCGGACTCTATCTCGATGAGAGCGAGCGCACCCCCGAGACGATCGCCGCGCGCTTCGCCGAGATTTCCGATCGCGCGACCGCCGAGCCGCTCAAGGACGCGTTCTCGCAGACTTACAAGTTCGTCGCCGCGGCAGCCAACGCGAAGGGGATCAAGCTGGAATGAAGGCGGGCTTCAAATCAGGCGTAAGTCGAGAGAAAACGGTTCGTCTTTGATAAGCCGGATTCGGTCGACCGCCGGGTGGCGGTGATTGATCACAAAATTCACGTCAGGCGAGCCGTCGATCGGCACAATCGCGGACGGCACACACAGGAGCGGCGTCCTCAAGCTCGCGTGCCACGCATCGCCTCGCTGCTGGGTCCAGCTTTCCCGAAGCGTCCAGGAACCCGGCAGCGCGGCGATAGAGATCGTTTCGATGAGCAGGTCGTCCGGGGCGTCGTAGCGCACCATGCGAAGCGGCGGCAGCAAGTCGGGATCCTCGACATGGACGAGTTTCTCAAGGACGCAGAGTGAGGGCGACGTGGCGCAATAGGTGACAGGGCGGCCGACACTATTCCATCTGCCGTCAGAGACGAGACCGTACCCGCCGTCGAATGTCTGGGCGTGCTCAGCGCCGGAGAGGCGCCAGAGCAGCATCAGGCGGCGGCGCCCCAGACTATCTTGGCCAGTATGGTTTCAATGACCTTCGCGCCCGTTTCGGTTTCTGCGACGGCCAGCGGGCTTTCTTTTCCCAGCTCCGCAAGCGGGCGGCGGAGCCATACGCTCGCCTTCGCCTTGTCGCCGAAGGTTTCCTCCGCGAGGGTCTGAATTCTCAACAAACGAACAGCGCGGTCGGATTCTTCCACCGTCAGGGGCTGCTTCTTCGCCAGCCGGTGGCGCCGCGTACGGGAGGGAATGACGAAGCGCTCGATTTCCTGTTCGCTGAGCCCCGCGGAGGCGAGTCCGTGCAGCGCCGATAGCGGAAGCCGTTCGCGAACGGCGAGAGCCAGATCGACTTGAGAGCGCACCTGCCGACCGAGGACCGACGCGCCGCCGAGCTTGCGCACGACCTCGTCGAGAATAGCGGACATTGGACCTCCGGCAATTTGCCCAGATTATAGAGGCATATTGCCAAGAAACAAGGGGGGATGAGTTCCTACGCCTTCCCCGTCTTCTTCCTGCGCTTCGCCAGCGTCCGCAGGCGCAGGGCGTTGAGCTTGATGAAGCCCGCGGCGTCCTGGTGGTCGTAAGCGACGGCGCCTTCCTCGAAGGTCACGAGGTCCTGGTCGTAGAGCGAATACGGGCTGTCGCGGCCGATCACGTGGACGCCGCCCTTGTAGAGCTTGAGCCGCACCCGGCCCGCGACCATCTCCTGGCTCTTGTCGATCAGGACCTGCAGCATCTCGCGCTCGGGCGAGAACCAGAAACCATTGTAGATGAGCTCGGCGTATTTGGGCATCAGCTCGTCTTTGAGATGCGCGGCGCCGCGGTCGAGGGTGATCGATTCGATGGCGCGGTGCGCCGCGAGCAGGATCGTGCCGCCGGGCGTCTCGTACATGCCGCGCGACTTCATGCCGACGTAACGGTTCTCGACCAGATCGAGGCGGCCGATGCCGTTATCGTGGCCGAGCGTGTTCAAGGCGGCGAGCAGGGTCGCGGGGCTCATCGCCTGGCCGTTGATGGCGACCGGATCGCCTTTCTCGAACGCGATCTCGACGACGGTGGGCTTGTCCGGCGCGTCCTCGGGATTGACGGTGCGCGAATAGACGTAAGCCGGCGTCTCCTCCGCTGGGTCTTCGAGCACCTTGCCCTCGGAAGAGACGTGCAGCAGGTTGGCGTCGGTCGAGAAGGGCGCTTCTCCGCGCTTGTCCTTGGCGATCGGGATCTGATGCTGTTCGGCGAAGGCGAGAAGCGCATTGCGGGAGGTGAAGCTCCATTCGCGCCACGGCGCGATGATCTTGATGTCGGGCTCGAGCGCATAGGCCGAGAGCTCGTAGCGCACCTGGTCGTTGCCCTTGCCGGTCGAGCCATGCGAGATGGCGTCGGCGCCGACCTTGCGCGCGATCTCGACCAGGTGCTTGGCGATCAGCGGCCGCGCAATCGAGGTGCCGAGCAGGTATAGGCCTTCGTATTGCGCGTTGGCGCGGAACATCGGGAACACGTAGTCGCGCACGAATTCCTCGCGCACGTCCTCGATGAAGATGTGCTCCGGCTTGACGCCCATCATTTCGGCCTTGCGCCGGGCGGGCTCCAGCTCCTCGCCCTGGCCGAGGTCGGCGGTGAAGGTGATGACCTCCGCGCCATATTCGCTCTGCAGCCACTTGAGAATGATGGACGTGTCCAGCCCGCCCGAATAGGCGAGGACGACGCGCTTGATTTGCGGCTTCTTCGGGCTCGGCATGGCGTAGCAGGACTTTCTTCAAGGAACGGCGCCGTCATGGCCGGGCTTGACCCGGCCATCCACGCCGCTCCGCTTCGAGGCGAGTCGGAACTCGTCCGCGCGAAAGGGGCCGAAAGCGCATGGGAAGCGCGCTGGCCCGCGATCGTGCGGATGGAGACGCGTGGATGGCCGGGTCAAGCCCGGCCATGACGGCTGAGGATCGGGCCCTCGGAACTGTCTGCGGACTTATACGGTCGAGAGAGCCATATGCAAACTGCGCTCGCCGCGCGCAACCTGGCTTTACCGGGAAGGGGAGAGGTTCAGCGCGGCGATGACGGCGGCGACTTCTTCATCGGGAGTGGCGCCTGGCGTCGACGGTCACGACCCCAGGCTCGTCCGGCGTCGGCTCTTCCAGCGTGTCGAACTGGCTGCGCAGCAGCGAAGCCGGCATATATTCGTGATGGCGGGCGGCGACGCGGGCCGCGATCAGCGCCTCCGAGCCTTTCACATAGATGAAGCGAACGTCGGGGCGGGCCGAACGAAGGCGATCGCGATAGGCGCGCTTGAGCGCCGAGCAGGTCAGCACCCCGGACTTGCCCGCGGCGGCCCAGCTTTTGAGTTCCTCGCCGATCCGATCGAGCCAGGGGTTACGGTCGGCGTCGGTCAGCGGAATTCCCTGCCGCATCTTCTCGACATTGGCGGGCGGATGCAGCCGGTCGCCCTCCATGAATGGCCAGCCGAGCTCATTGGCGAGCCGCTCGGCAACGGTCGTCTTGCCGCTGCCCGACACGCCCATGACGACCAGGGCGGATCCGTTCGGCGTCTCGGCCATGGCGCCTCCTCCAAGGGAATGAGGAGACCCTTCGCTCCGAATGTTGTCAATCAGCGCAGCGCACACGCTTATCCAGCGAATGAGACGGACGCGCCACGGGGATGACGGCGCGGGCGCGCATCGAGGCGACCGAGCGTGGCGCCGGCGGATGAGCGTCGTCGCTTGAGCCGGATATCGAGCGCCGAAGCCCTGCAAGGACCAGGGGCGCCTCTCGATTGCAGGGAGTCAGCTGCGCTGCTGAGACGTTGGACGGGTCAAGCCCGGCGCCAGACGCTGTATGTCAGGCCGCCTATGGCGCCGGCGACAAATCCCAACGGGCCTGTGATGAAAAGCCCGAGCAGCGGCCCCTGATTGGCTTCTGGCGTGAAAATCATCGGCCCGAAGAATCCGGCGCAGAATCCGACTGCGCCGACGCTTCCCGCCCACGCCATTACCGTTCCGAACATTCCAGGCGTCTCGAGGCTCATTGCGCGCCAGGTCAGCCCGGCGAGCGCTGCAGCCGTCAGAAGCGCCCCGCCGGTCGCCAGCCATTCCAGGTCTTGAGGGACGATTTGGACAAACAGCATCCAGTAGGAAAAGAAGAAGACGGCCGTAAAGACCAGGATGGAAACGAAACCTTTGCCGATAGCGGCCACGCGAACCTCTCGCTGCGGGCGGGCGCGTCGCGTTACAATCTGTTGACCATCTTGAGGCCGCTGCTCAGCCTCCCGCCCGTGGCCGCAACGATACGACTGGCGAATTGAGCAAGCCTAAACTTTGGCGCCTTAGATTGAGATTTCGCCTGGCCGTGTCGCCCGGATGCGGCGGCGATCAACCCGGCTCGTGGCTCCCTGATGTCGACTTGGCGCAGTTCCGCCCAATGGCGTCCCCGGCAATTCGGCTGGTTCGTGCCGACGGAGTTTCCGCCCTTCGTGGCATGGCTGACGCCTTGCGCGATCGGCGCGGTCATGATTGCCGCAGACAAGATTTTCATGGGCGGCGTTCCCCCATGGCCCGAGCGCCTCGCCCAGCTCGGGTTCTTCGGCGGCTATCGCCTCGTCACTCTGCTCTATTCGCCCTTGTGGGGGTTCCCCGCGATCCTCGCCGCCGTTCCTCTTCGAGGACTTCTTGTTGAGCAATGGCTTGTTCGGCTGGGCGAGCGCCCTTATCGCGGGCGCGATAGCGGGGCTGGCGATACCGCTCATGCTTGGGCAAAATTTGTGGCTGGACGGGCCGCTCTACGGGGCCGCCTACTTGTGGGTGCAATTCGCCATTTACCGCGCGCGCTATCCCGCCGCATTCAGCGCCCCGTGAGCCCGCGTCAGATCGGGCGGACCCGTCCCGGAACGCCCAGCGGGCATTCCAGCGCGGCGCGGTCCCAGCCTGCGGAATCCGCTGCCGCGGCGTAAGTCGTCGACAGGAAATCGAGCAGCAAGCCCTCCGGGTCGGGTGATTGCGCGACCGTATCGTAGGGCAGGATGAACTCTCCCAGCGTCGCATCGAAAGCAGCGCCGGGCGAAACCTTCCGGTCGCGAAAGCCGGGCGGCTCGGGATAGGCGTAGGAATAGAACGCCGCGCGCGGAAAAGCCTCGTTCCCCGGCCAGAATCCGGCGCTGCTCACTTCGTGCGAATAGGCTTCGCGCGCGACCTCATCGGGCAGTCCAGGCACGCCGCCCGGATGGAGCGGGGCGGGGCGCCCGGAGAACCGGGTGACCGCGAGATCGAAGCTGCCCCAGAAGAAATGGACCGGGCTCGCCTTGCCGATGAATCCGCTGCGGAAGAGCTTGAAGACGCGGTCCGCCTGCACCAGCGCGCGCCAGAAACGATGCGCGGCGGCCGGGTCATAGGCCGCGTGGAGCCGGTCCTCAGAAAAGCGGATCGGACCTGGAACTTCGTTCGGCGTCTCCTTGATGGCGACGGACACGCCTATGCCGTTGAGCAGATCGAGGGTGGCGGAAAAGAAATCGGCGACCGGCTGCGGCCGCAACGGTAACGATCGTTCGGCGCCGCGGCTGGTTCGCACGTTGAGCCGATGGGCGATAAAATCGAATTCCATCTCGAAGATCTCAGCCCCGATGGGGATCGGCGATGTGCCGAGTCCCCGGGCGGTCACGTAGAGCGGCGTCTGCCAGCTATGATTGAGCCAGGGGGTCAGCGTCAGCCGGATCTTGCCGCGATCTGGGTCCAGAGTTGCAAAGTCGCGAGCGTCTCGCTCCAGGCCGAATAGGCGAGGTCGGGCCAGATCGGGCTCGGCGTCGTTGGGGGCTGTCATCATCGTCCTTTCCAGGCGCCGCTGGCGCCCCAAAGCCTGGCCGCGCGAGGGCCGGGCGGGCGGGGGACTCGTCGGGATAAACCTGCCGCGGCGTCGGGCCCATTCAAAGTTTCGTTTGTGTCCCCTAAATAATCGCGCAATGGCTGCGTGACGGGGACTGGGAATCACACGATGTTACAGAAGACAATCATTGCGGGCGCTGTGGTCGGGGCGATTTCATGCCTTGGGCATGAGGCCGTCGCCCAGGGGTCCCGGCGCGTTCATGGGGGCGGCTGGCCGATTTCGAACGGGGTGAAGCACCAGCCGACCCGCGGCGCGGCTGGGGACGAATTTACGCCCGGCCAGGCGCAGGAAACCGACAAACTGTACGATGAACTGTTGAACGGCTACGGCGCCACCCACCATTCCGGAACCGCAAGGATGCGTTGAGGGGCCCGGGCGAGCGCTCGCCGTCTCGCCCCGGGTCTTTTGACTGCATTGCGCCGGCGCTGCGGCGTCATCTCAATTCCACGGCATTTTGATGCCGGAAATCTCCTGGCAGATGTCGATCAGCCTGTCCTGCACCGATTCCTCCCGCGCCTCGCGGTTCGGCTCGCGAGGCTTCAGGTGATAGAAATAGCCGCCGGTGGTCTTCGCT
This sequence comes from uncultured Alphaproteobacteria bacterium, assembly GCA_963802615.1. Lineage (GTDB taxonomy): Bacteria > Pseudomonadota > Alphaproteobacteria > Rhizobiales > Beijerinckiaceae > Roseiarcus. The sequence continues at coordinate 296,605 of CAWDKC010000033.1, read as the reverse complement.
TCGGAATCGTCGCTGGTCGCCAGCCACGCTTGGGTGAGATGCGCCTCAGCGATGTCGTCGGGCGCCCCGGCGCCGCCCATTTTTGTCGGCACCCATCCCGGCGTCACCGCATTCGACAGCACGTTGGGCCAGAGACGCGCGACGGTGAAAGCCAGCATGACATCGTGCAGCTTGCTCTCGGCATAGGCCGACGATCCATCCCATTTCCGCTTGCGCCACAGAATGTCGTCGAGATTGGCGTTTGCCCGCTCATGCATGCCCGAGCTCAGATAGACGAGGCGTTTCGGCCGATCGATGAGCATGGTCAGGATATAGGGGGCGAGCGTGTTGATGGCGAAGACATGCGGCAAGCCGTCGCTCGTCAAGCGATGCCCTTCGCGATAGCCGACGGCGGCGTTGTGAATGACGGCGTCGCAAGGCCCAAGCGCGTTGACCTGGGTCGCCAGGTCTTTCGTGGCGGCGATGCTCGAGAGGTCGCCGATCACGACCGCTTCGGCCTTGGGCAGGGCCTTCTTCGCGTCCGCGGCGCGCGTGTCGCTGCGCGCATGCAGGACGATCCTGTGGCCCTGATCGGCGAGAAGCTGGCCGACCATCAATCCGAGGCCGTCCGACGAACCCGTAATGAAGACGCGCGCCATAGTGTTCTCCTGATGTTGCGCCTGTCTATATAGGTTGCGTCGCCACGGCAGGCTTGCCGAGCGTGAAACGTGAATCGAGCGGGTCGAGTTTCCGCCGCTTCCCGCCGCCTCCGCAGCGGCGCCTCGGCTGGCTCGCACGTTGAGCGGGGGGTCGACAAAATCGAATTCGGCCTCGAATGTCTTTTCCGGCCCTTGGGGATTCGGCCCGCACGGCTTCAAGTGATAGAAATCACCCGCGGTCGCCCGCGCGGCGTGCTCGTCGCTGATCGCAAGCCAGGCTTCAGCGCGTTCGACAGCGCATTGGGCCAGCGGCTCGTTCCGGTCGCCGATCGCCAAGCCGCTTGCTGATCACGGATTAGCGATCGCCTGAGTTCTTCTGTCGCTGGCCTCGTCGGACGCCTGTCCGGCGGAGGTCGATGGTTCAGCGTGGGCCAGGGATCGCGAATGGAATCGGTAACGACCGCTCTTATCCTGTTGCTTCTCGTTGTCGTCAGCGGCCCGCTGGGCCGCGCCCTGCCGGCGGCTGTCCCGCTGCCGCTGGTGCAGATTGCGCTCGGCGCAGCGCTCGCCGCCATCGCCGACCTTGGCGTCGAACTCAGGCCGGAGGTCTTCTTCCTTCTGTTTCTGCCGCCGCTCCTGTTCCTCGATGGCTGGCGCATTCCCAAGGAGGGGCTGCTCCGCGACAAGGGAACGATCCTGGCGCTCGCCTTTGGGCTCGTCGTGTTCACCGTGCTCGGGGTCGGCCTCTTCGTCCACTGGATGATTCCGGCGATGCCGCTCGCGATCGCGTTCGCGCTTGCTGCGATCATCTCCCCGACCGATCCGGTCGCCGTTTCAGCAATCGCCGCGCGGACGCCGATCCCCGGCCGCCTCATGCACATTCTCGAGGGCGAATCGCTGCTCAACGACGCCTCGGGCCTCGTATGCATGCGCTTTGCCGTCGTCGCGGCGCTGACCGGAACGTTTTCGCTCCTGGACGCTTCCACGACGTTCCTTTGGCTCGCCATCGGCGGCGTCGCGATCGGCGTCACGGTCACCTGGGGCGTGTCGCGGGCGAAGAGCTGGGTCTCGCGCCGCCTGGGCGAGGACGCCGGCTCGCAGGTGCTCTTAAGTTTGCTCATCCCCTTCGGCGCCTATCTCCTGGCCGACCGTCTCGGCTGCTCCGGCATTCTGGCCGCGGTCGCCGCCGGCGTTACGATGAGCTACGCCGAGCAGTCGGGCGGTGCGCGCGCACTGACCCGCGTGCGCCGGGCGGCGTTCTGGGACACCGTCCAGTTTGGCGCGAACGGCGTCATCTTCGTTTTGCTTGGGGAGCAATTGCCGACGATCATCGCGGGCGCTGCGAAGGTGGTGCGCGAGACCGGGCATCAGGATCGCATTTGGCTTCTGATCTACGTCCTCGCGATCAACGTGGCGCTTGCGGCCTTGCGCTTCCTATGGGTGTGGGTGTCGTTGCGCTTTACCCTCATAACCGCAGCGCGGCACGGACGGACGGCGACCAAGCCGAGCTTCCGGCTGGTGGCCGCGACCTCGGTCGCCGGCGTGCGCGGCGCGCTCACCCTGGCCGGCGTGCTCACCCTGCCGCTGAGCTTGCCCGACGGGTCCCCCTTTCCCGCCCGCGATCTCGCGATCCTGCTCGCCGCAGGCGCGATCATCGTTTCGCTGGTCGCGGCGAGCCTCGGCCTGCCGCTTCTGCTCAAGGGCCTCAAACTGCCGCCCGAGCCGTCGCACCAGGAGGAAGAGGACCGGGCGCGGATCCTGGCGGCGGAAGCCGCCATCAAGGCCATCAGGCGCGCGCAGCACGACCTGGCCGAAGCGCTGGGCGACGCCGAACTCTACGCCGATGCGGGCGCGCGGGTCATGCAGATTTACCGGCAGCGAATCGAGCGCGAAGTCCAAGACCGGCGAGCAGGCTGAACTTGTGCGAAAGATCGACCGCATCGAACGCGAGCTGCGCCTCGCCGGAATAAAGGCGGAGCGTGACACGCTCTTCCAGCTCGCCCGGGCTCGAATCCTGCCCGACGAGATGGCGCGCAGCCTGGTGCGCGACCTCGATCTGCTCGAGACCCGCTACGCGACGACCTGATCTGCCGCTCTACGCGTCGCGCTCGACCGGAATTGGACTGCGGCCCTCAGGGCGCCACGGTCTTGATCCATCGTCCCCGACCAGCCAAATTTCCCCCGGAGCCCGCACATGACCACCCATCAGCGCAATTTCCCCTCGATCGATCCGCACAAACTCGAGCGGCTGGCCGAGACGGCGGTCAAGGTGGGTTTAAGGCTTCAGCCGGGGCAGGATCTCTTCTTGACCGCGCCGGTCTCGGCGCTGCCGCTGGCGCGCCGCATCGTGGCCGAGGCCTATAAGGCCGGCGCAGGCCTGGTGACGCCGATCCTCTCCGACGAGGAGATCACGCTTGCGCGCTACCGTTTCGCTCCTGACGCGAGCTTCGACCGCGCGCCGGGCTGGCTCTATGAAGGCGTCGGAAAAGCCTTCGCCGCCAATACCGCGCGGCTCGCCATTGTCGGCGACGATCCGATGCTGTTGTCGCAGGAAGACCCGGCCAAGGTCGCGCGCGCCAACAAGGCCAATTCCATCGCCTATCAGCCGGCGCTCGAGAAGATCACCGGCTTCGACATCAACTGGAACATCGTCGCCTATCCGACCGCTTCGTGGGCTGCCCGTGTCTTTCCGGGAGACGAGGACGAAGTCGCCGCCGGCAAGCTGGCGGAAGCGATCTTCTCCGCCTCTCGGGTCGACAATTCCGATCCGGTTCAAGCGTGGGCTGCGCACAACGCCGCTTTGAGCCAACGCACGGAATGGCTGAACGCGAGAAAATTTCACGCTCTCCATTATTCCGGCCCCGGCACAGACCTCACCATCGGACTCGCCGACGGCCATGACTGGCAGGGCGGCGCCGCGACGGCGAAGAACGGGATCACCTGCAACCCGAACATCCCGACCGAGGAGGTGTTCACCACCCCGCATGCGCGCCGGGTCGACGGCCATGTCGCGAGCACCAAGCCGCTCTCCTATCAGGGCACGCTGATCGACAACATCGCGGTCCGCTTTGAAGCGGGACGCATAGTGGAAGCGAAGGCCGCGCGCGGCGAGAACGTCCTGAACAAAGTGCTCGACAGCGACGAGGGCGCGCGCCGCCTCGGCGAGGTCGCGCTGGTGCCCCATTCCTCGCCGATCTCGAAGAGCGGCTTGTTGTTCTTCAACACGCTGTTCGACGAGAACGCCGCCTGCCACATCGCGCTTGGGCAATGCTACACGAAATGCTTCGTCGACGGCGCGAAGCTCAGCCTCGATGAGATCGCGGAGCGGGGCGGCAACAAGAGCATGATCCATATCGACTGGATGATCGGATCGGACAAAATCGACATCGACGGCCTCGACGCGAACGGCGCCCGCACGCCGGTGTTCCGCAAAGGCGAGTGGGCCTGACCGCCGAAGGCTCGCGCTTCGAGCCTGCGGGTCGCCCGCCGTCTTTGGGCTCTTGCCGTGGACGTCTGGGACCAAGACTACATCTGCGGGGTGAACGCCGCCGCGTCGCACTCGCCGGGAATGATCGCGTCGAAATTCGCCAGCCCTTCGGAATAGGCATTGAGCTTGTCGCGCAACCGCACATAGGACGGCGAAGTCTGGTGTTCGTGACAGGTGACGGTCATGCCATCGATCCTGTCGGGAAGGCCGCCGCGCTCCTCGATGAGCGTGTTGATCCGGTCGTGCGCATTCTTGAGAAGCACCGTGGTGCGCTGCCGGAAGCGCTGCAGCGCGGTCTCGGAAATTGAACATTGCGCCATTCTCTCGGCGAGCGCCCGGCGAAAGATCACCCCGTGGTCTCCGTCGCCGCAAGCGTCGAAAACGAACAGCGACGTGGCGAACGCCTGTTCAAACGCGCGCGTGGATTCGGCGGGCGTCGCAAGCGCGGGCGCCCCGACGCCGAATGCGAGGCCGAAGGCGGCGAGGGCGTTCAGGAGCGGTTTTATTTGTAAGTCTCCAGATAGGCGGCGATCGCCTTGATGTCGTCGTCCGTCAGGCTGGCGGCGGCGTCGTTCATCGCGTTAACGCCGATGCTCGGGCGCGCGTGCTCGCGATAGTCGGTGAGCGCCTTGATCAGATAGTCGTGGTGCTGCCGCGTGATCGCCGGGGCGCCGGCGGCGCCCGCGAACGTGTCGGTATGACACGCCGCGCATCGGTGGTCGGCGACGGCTTTCTTGCCGGCTTCGATCAGCGAGGGGTCGGCGAGGTCCTTGGTCGGCGCCGGCGGCCGCGGCAGCGACGCGAAATAAGCGCCGAGATTGCGGATATCCTTGTCGGTGAGATCCGCCGACAGCGGCGTCATGACGTCATTCTTCCGCTGTTCCGATCGGAAATAGACCAGCTGCCACTGGAGGTAATTGTCGTTCTGGCCCGCCAGGGCCGGCACATTGGGGAGGTCGGGGACTCCCTGCTCGCCGTGGCAGGCGAGGCAGACCTCGGCCTTCTGCTTGCCGGCGGCGGCGTCGCCCGCGGCCTGCGCCTGACCCGCGCAAAGAAATAAGACGAGCGCGGCGGCGGATCGCGCGATCTTGAGGCTCATCGATCATCCGGTCGCGCTAGGCGAGCCTGCGCCCGAAAGGGGCGCAGGCTCGTGGTTGTCAGGGAGCGCTGTAGCTGATGCGATAAATCGCGCCGCCCCAGTCGTCGGATACGAGCAGCGATCCATCCTTCATCTGGATGATGTCGCTGGGTCGCCCGAAGTAATCGCGGGGACCGGTGATCCAGCCGTCCGCGAACACCTCCTGACGAATGTTCTTTCCATCCGGATCGGTGATCACGCGCTCAATGCGTCCGCCTTGATAATTGTGACGGTTCCAGGAGCCGTGCTCGGCAATGAAGATGTTGTCTCTATATTCCGGCGGAAACATCGTGCCGGTATAGAACTTCATGCCGAGCGGCGCGACATGCGCTCCGAGATTGAGGGCTGGCGGCGTGAACTCGCTGCACTTGTGGCCCATGGCGAATTTCGGATCCGGCATGTCGCCCTGGTGACAATAGGGATAGCCGAAATGCTCGCCGTATCTCGCGAGGTGGTTCAGCTTGTCGCTCGGCGTGTCGTCCGACATCCAGTCACGCGCGTTCTCGGTGAACCAATAGTCGCCCGACCGCGGGTCGACATCGCCGCCGACGCTGTTGCGGACGCCTTCCGCCACGAGCTCAGCCAAGCCATTGGTATAGTTCACCCTGCGGATCTGGGAGACGCTGGTGGGCGGGATGCCGATGTTGAAGGGCGGGCCGAAACCGATGAAGAAGGCCCCTTTGTGATCGTCGGCGAGATACTTCCACCCATGCGATGTGTAGGGGGGCATGTCGTCATAGACCACGACCGGCTTTGGCATATTGTCGAGATTCTTTTCGGCGTCGTCGTAGCGGAGCAATTTGTCGATCGCCACCACATAGAGCGAACCGTTGTCGAACGCGACGCCGGTCGGCATGTTCAAGCCCTTGAGGATGGTCTTGACCGTGCGTTTGCCGCCTTCGTCCTTGACGGCGTAGACGTTCGTCGCTCCGAAGGAGCCGACGAACAGCGTGCCGTCGTCGCCCCACGCCATCTGACGCGCTTGCGGAATGCCGGACGCCCAGAGCTCGACCTTGAAGCCGGGCGGCAGCTTGATCTTGGAGAGATCCTGTTCAAGCTCGGCCGCGTCGGTCGGGGTGGCGGGGCCGGCGGGCGGGGCGAGGCCTTTCTGGGCCTCCGTTTCGTCGCCGAGGAACCAGTCCGGCGGCGGATGCAGCCAGAAGCTCGGCTTGTCGCTCTCGTAGTGTTTCAATTGCGCGTGGGCCGGCGGGGCGCCGATCGCCACGGCCATCAGGAGCGACGATACAAGCGCGCCGCCCATCATGCCATGTTTCCTCAAAGCGATTCTCCCTTGAACATAGATGCGCCGATTTGAACCGGTCGCGATGGATGATCCGGAGACAAGCGCTGGTTGGCTCCATCGCCGCGGTGATTGCTCCCGCGGCAGAGTGGTCTCTCCTAGCGCGCCTGTTTTCGGTATGCGGGCCGAGTAGACCGCTGAGCCAGAGTGCTGTCAAGCGCTGCAGGGTTGCGTCGCGGCTGGCTGGTCGCGAAACCAAACCTCGCGGTGTTCGTATCCTTGTTGAGGACTCAATCCTGTCACACCGGGGTCAGATCCGGCGTCTATCTTGTGAGACCAACGAAATCCTTAGGAGACATGTCCATGCTCGGCTCGCCGAACCTCCACCGAGGCAACGCGCCGCTGGCGTTGCGGCTTAAGATCGACGACCTGCGCGCGCAGCTGGCGCCGCTCGACCGCTACGGCGTTCCGGGCTTGGGCTCCGCCATGACCGGCGGCGTTCGCGCGCTTGTGCGCGGCTTTTTGAACGCGGCGCGCGGCGCTTGCGCCTTGGCTGGCGGCTGCGGTTGCGAGGCGGCCTGATCGCGCTTTTCTCTCGTCCATTTTTCATTGAGGCCATCAAGGCCATTTTGCCGGTCGCCTTCAGGCGCCGCATCCGATAGCCTCTCGCGATCGGGACGCTTCAGCTTCCAGATCGGGCGAGGGAGAAACCATGCCGACAGTCACCACGAGCGACGGCGTCGAGATTTTCTACAAGGACTGGGGCCAAGGCCAACCCATCGTGTTCAGCCACGGCTGGCCCCTCTCTGCGGACGATTGGGACGCGCAGATGCTGTTCTTCCTCGGTCAGGGCTATCGCGTCATCGCGCATGACCGGCGCGGCCATGGCCGCTCGACCCAGATCGGCCGCGGCCACGACATGGATCATTACGCCGACGACCTGGCCGCGGTGACGAAACATCTTGACCTGAAAGACGCGATCCATGTCGGCCACTCGACCGGCGGCGGCGAGGTGGTGCACTACCTTGCGCGCCGTGGCGAAAACGGTGTGGCGAAGGCCGCGATCATCAGCGCCGTGCCGCCGCTGATGGTGAAAACCGATGCGAACTCCAAGGGCCTGCCGAAGAAGCGTTTTCGACGATTTCCAAGCGGCTTTGGCCGCCAACCGGTCGCAGTTCTACTGGGACGTGGCGGCCGGGCCTTTCTATAACTTCAACAAGCCAGGCGTGAAAACACTGGAGCCGGTGGTCTCGAACTGGTGGCGCCAGGGCATGATGGGCGGCGCCAAGGCGCATTACGACGGCATCGTCGCCTTCTCGCAGACCGACTTCACCGAGGATCTGAAAAAAATCAATGTGCCGGTCCTGGTGATGCACAGCGAGGACGATCAGATCGTGCCTTATGTCGCCGCGGGTCCGCTGTCGGCGAAGCTCCTGAAGCACAGCACATTCAAGAGCTACAAGGGCCTTCCGCACGGCATGCCGACCACCCATGCCGAGACGATCAACGCCGATCTCCTCGCCTTCATCAAGAGTTGAGACGGGTCAGCGGACTCGCTCGATCAGCGCCATCGCAGCCGCGGGATTCCGCTCCTTGTGGCCGCTGATGACATAAAGAAACACGTCGCGGCTGGCGGCGTCGGACTTCGGCGCCGCCGCCACGATCGCGAGATCTGGCGGGGAGCCGCCGGCGGCCCAGGTTTTCGCGCGCGCCGCCCATTGATCGAGGGCGGCTGCGGAATATCCGCGCTCTTCTGTCTCGGTCGTCCCCATGATGCGCGCGTAGACGAAGGGCGCGGTTACGTCGGCGATTTGCGGGTAGTCGGAATCGCCGGCCATCACGACCGCGACCCCGTGCTCGCGCGCAAGCGCGATGAAGTCGGGATGTTTGAAGCTCTCGTGGCGGACTTCGACCACGTGGCGGATGGCGAGGCCATCGACCGATTTGGGCAGTAGCTTCAGGAAGGCGGCGAAATCGTCGGCGTCGAAACGCTTGCTGGTCGCGAACTGCCAGTTGACCGGTCCGAGCTTGGCCTTGAGCTCGGTCACGCCGGTCTTGAAGAAGCGTTCGACCGATTCTCCGGCCTCGGCGAGGACGCGGCGGTTGGTGGCGAAGCGCGGTCCTTTGACCGAGAAGACGAAATCGTCCGGCGTCTCGTCACGCCACTTGATGAAGCTCGCCGGCTTCTGCGAGCCGTAATAGGTGCCGTTGATCTCGATCGAGGTCAGTTTCGAGCCCGCATAGTGGAGCTCGCGCGCCTGGGCGAGGCCCTTGGGAAAGAAAGCCCCGCGCCACGGCGCGTAAGTCCATCCGCCGACGCCGATCCTGATTTTTCCTGCGCTGTTTTCTTTCATGGCCACGTCCGCCTCTATTTGCGCGCGACCGCTGCCGTCCGTCCGCCGGTCAGTGCGACGAGGTCCGACGGCGTCAAGCGAAAGACCGCATTCGGCGTGCCGGCGGCCGCCCAGATTTCATCGAGACCGAGCAACGATTCCTCGATGAGAACAATCGGCTGGGTCTTGTGGCCGACCGGCGGCACGCCCCCGATGGCGAAGCCGGTCGCCTCGCGCACGAAATCAGCGTCGGCGCGGACGATTCGCTCGCCAATTGCCGCCGCGGCCTTCTTCTCATCGACGCGATCGACGCCCGAGGCGATGATCAACACCGCCTGGCCGGTATCTGCGCCGCGGAAGATCAGCGACTTGGCGATCTGGGCGACATCGCAGCCGATCGCCGCCGCAGCGTCGGCGGCGGTGCGCGTGCTCACGTCGAACTCGAGAACCTCGAACCGGTCGCCGAGCGCCGCCTGAACCTTGAGCGCGGAGGGGCTTTCGGCCGGCTTCACCGCGCCAATCCAATCGGCTGTTGCGCAGGTCTGCCGCTCATCAGCCTCAACGCGGCGGAACTTGAAGTCCGCCGGGGCCCGGCGATTCGATCGGCCTCGGCACGCGCGCGACAACGAACGCGCGCTCGCCTGAGACGCGAATGTCAACCTGATCGCCCTCCTTGAGGCCCAATTCCCTCACCACGGTGATGGGGAGGCGGATGGCGAGGGCGTTGCCCCATTTGGCGACTTTCATGAGGCTCTCCTAAAAGACAGGCGTTTCGATCAGCATTATGCGGCGAGTCGGTCAAGGACGCTTGCGGGCGCGCGCTTCAGTCCGTCATCGGCCGCTCGCGCGAGACGATCATCGGGCATTCGCTTCCTTCCGGTCGAATTTGAAGTCTGCCGGCAACCGGCCTCGATAGGCGCGCAGCTGGTTTAAGAAGTCCTGTCGGCTTGGCTTCCGCGCAACGCCGAACTCACGCGCGCCGGCAATGTGAATCTCAATTTCGTCGCCCTCCTTAAGTCGCAACCCCCGCACCACAGCAGCGGGCAGCCGGACGGCGAAACCGTCGCCCCATTTTGCAACCTTCATCACGCTCTCCGACCGATGGGCGTCTCGATCAGAATCGCCAGGCGCAACGGATCGATCCCCATCACGCCTCCGCATGCGCGCGGGCTTCGTATTCGCGAAGGTCCTTCTTCGATATCTTGCCGACCGGAGTCTTGGGGAGTTCGTCGCGGACTTCCATGGCGCCGATCATTTCGTGCTTGCCGAGCCGTTCCTTCAGGAACGCCTTCATCTCCTCGAGCGTGAGCGGGGCCATGCCGGCCTTCAACTTGACGAAGGCCTTCGGCGTCTCGCCGCGATAATCGTCCGGAATTCCGATGACGCTCACTTCCTCGACCGAAGGGTGCTGATAGATCGCCTCCTCGATATTGCGCGGATAGACGTTGAACCCGCCGCACAAGAGCATGTCCTTGGTCCGGTCGACGATATAGACGAAGCCGTCCTCGTCCATGACGCCGACGTCGCCGGTGCGGAAGAATCCGTCCGCGGTCATCGAGTTGGCGGTGGCCTCCGGCTTTTTCCAATAGCCCTTCATCACGTTCGGGCCCTTGACGCAGATTTCGCCGCGCTCGCCGAGCTTAACCTCGCGCTCCGGATTGGCGACGTCGACGAACTTCATCTCCAGGCCGGGATAAGGAAGGCCGCAGGACCCGCGCCTTCTTGCTCCCTCGCGCGGGTTGAACGTTCCGACCGGCGCCGTCTCCGTCATGCCCCAGCCTTCATTCAACTGGCAGCCAATGACGCTCTCGAACCGTTCCTGCACCGTGACCGGCAGCGGCGCGCCGCCTGAGGCGCACAAGCGCAGCGATGAAAAATCCATCTGTTCGAGACCGGGCACGCTGAGAAGGGCGACATGCATCGTCGGCACGCCCATGTAGACGGTGATCTTCTTTTCGACGATGTCCTTGACCGCGGCGGCGGGTTCGAAGCGAGGATGAAGGACGAGCTCCGCGCCCAGTCGGAAGCCGAGCAGCATGACCACGGTGAGCGAATAGATGTGGAAGAGCGGCAGGATGCATAAGACCCGCTCCTCGCCGACGCGCAAGCCGTGCTCGCCGCGCGTCATCACCTCGGTGTAGAGCGAGCAGGCGGCCGTCAGATTGGCGTGCGTCAGCATCGCGCCCTTGGGCGAGCCGGTCGTGCCGCCGGTATATTGGATGACGGCGATTTCGTCGGTGAGCGCGCCGAGCGGGTGGATCTGATAGCGCCCGTCGTTGTCGATCAGGTCCCGGAACGCGATATGGCGATCGTCGTGCTTGACGTCGGCCAGCATCCCGGCGGCTTTCATCTGCGCTTTGACCGGGCCAGGCGCGGGCGTCATCTCGGCGAATTCGCCGACGATCAGCGTCTTGAGACGCGTCGAGGCCAGGAGCTTCTCGGCTTGCGGAAAGAGCGAGGCGACGTCGAGACTGACGAGGATGTCGGTCTCGCTGTCTTCGACCTTCGATTGGAGCGTCGGCAGCGCGTCCAGAGGCGAGTAGTTGACGACCACGCCGCCTGCCTTCAAGACGCCGAAAAAGGCGATGACATAGTGGGGCGTGTTGGGAAGGAACAGGCCGACATGCACGCCCGGCCCAACGCCGAGCTTCTGGAAGCCGGCCGCCGCGCGGTTCGCGAGCGCGTCGAGCTCCGCATAGGTCGTGCGCTTGTTCATGAAGTCGAGCGCTGGCCGCGCGCCGAAGCGCTCCGCGGCGTGCTCCAGAACGTTTTGTACGGACGAGAGCTCGAGCGGGGCGTGCTGGCGCACGTGTGAGGGATAGGACTTCACCCACGGTTGAATGGTCATCGCTCGTCCCTGCGCTCCCTCGTTGCGTCCGCTTGTCCGGCGGGCCCGCCGGCGGCTTTGAGTCTCAGTTGGCGTGTTCTCAGGCAACCGTCAAGCGCCGGGGCTTGCCCATGGGGGCGGCCGTCGTTGCGCGCCGGGGCTGAGGGGCGCAGGATAGGCTGAGGCCCTCGCCAGCCTCTCCACAGGGCGTTCGGAAGAACGCCCGTCTCTCGACCGGCTATTGGCTCGCCGGATGAGGACCTGCGGCGCGATTCGGCTTATCGTCCGGGTGCAAAGACGCGCTCGGCGCGAGGAGGTTTTCAGCGATGGCGGACGAAGGCAAGCGTCCTGTATGCGCAGTCGTCGGCGTTGGCCCCGGCAACGGCGAAGCGCTCGCCAGGCGTTTCGCTGCCGACGGATATTCCGTCGCGCTGATGGCGCGGCGCACTGAGCTGACCGCCAAGCTCGCCGGCGAGCTTCCGCTCGCCAAGTCTTACGCCTGCGATGTCACAGAGGCGGCCTCAGTCGAGTCGGCGTTCGCCGCCGTGCGCTCCGATCTCGGCGAGGTGGACGCGCTCATCTACAACGCCGGCTCCGGCGTCTGGGGCCATGTCGAGGAGGTCAAGGCGGAGGATCTCGAGCGTTCTTGGCGCGTCAACACGCTCGGCCTCTTTCTTACCGCCCGCGAGGCCATTCCCGCCATGCGCCGCAAAGGTGAGGGCGCGATCATCGTGGTCGGCGCGACCGCCTCGCGGCGGGGCGCGGCCGGCGCTGCGGCATTCGCGCAAAGCAAGATGGCCCAGCGCGCGCTGGCCGAATCGATGGGCCGCCATCTCTGGCCGGCAGGGATCCATGTCGCGCTGATCGTCGTCGATGGCGTGGTCGGAGGCCCGGTGACGCGCTCGCGGGTCGGCGATCGTCCGGACGACTTCTTCATCGATCCGGCCGGCGTCGCGGCGATCGCCGCCGACCTCGTCAAACAAGCCCGCTCCGCCTGGAGTTTCGAGGTCGAAGCGCGGCCGTTTAAGGAGAAGTGGTGAGGGCCTTTTGGACTGCCGCCGCGCGGTTCGCCCGCCGGAACGCGATCAATCCGAGACCACCGAATCCGACCACCATCATCGCCCAAGTTGAGGCCTCCGGAACTGGCGGCGGTGCTCCTGTCACGTCAAAGAAGACGCCATAGCCAGGAGGGTCGCCGCTCGCCGTCAGCGCGTAGTAGACGTCGATCGTTTGGTCTCCTGCATCGACGTTGCCGAGGCGGAGCGCTCCCTGAGAAAAAAAAGTCTCGGCGTCGGCGAGCGTCGAAAACATGTAGGTCGAGACCGCCCCGTCGGCGTCGATCCGGAACTCCAGGCTGTCAAAACCGATTCCAGAAACTTCGGTCGGTCCAAATTCCAGCCGAAGCGCTTCAGTGATGGTGGTTGTAAAGGTGAAAACCGCTTCGGCAGTATAAGTGAGCTGCTCGCTCAAGCCGCTATGTTCAGCAGAAAAGCCAATTGCGGCGAAGAACAAATTTCCGACCCGCGTCAGATCCGCCTCCGCGAGCGCCGCTCCTGGCGACAAAACGGTGTCCGGCAACGGCGCCGTGCCTATGCCCGCGTAGGAAACGGCGCTGGCAGGACCTCCAACCGGAGAAGTCGCTGTCGCAGTGACCGACCCTTTGGTCCCGGATATCTTACTTTGCGATGTGGCGCTCCCCGAGCCCGCGTTCTCGATGAAGGTCTGGGCGGTCGCGAGGCCGTTGGTTGAGCCATAGCCCTGGTAGGCACGGGAGGACGCTTGCACGTCGCCCCCGTTCGCGGTCACTTGCGTCTCGGCGGTGGCGTCGCCGCCCCGCGCGCGGGTTCCGGTCGATGAAACCTCGCCGCTGTTCCCCGCGTCGGCGCTTGCGCTCGCCTCAATCGTGGACGACGCAACGGTCGAGGTCACAAACGTGACTGCTGTCGCGTCGCCGCCTCGCGCCGCGACGCCGTTGTCGCTGCTGCCGCCGTTGCCGCCGCGCGCGCCGGAGCCGACGGTGAGAATCGACGCTGATCCATCGACCACGTTCAGTGTCGATAGCGCATCGCCGCCGCCGCCGGCGGTCCCTGCCGGACCGGGGCCGAAGTTGAACGAGCCGCCGCCATCGCCTCCCAACGCCGATTGGCTAAGGGAGAGCGAGCCCGCGGTCGACCCCGTGACGGCGTTTGTCATTGTCGCGAAATGGCCTGAACCGCCACTCGCGCCGAGGTCGCCTTGACCACCGTCTCCGCCTTTCGCGATAGCGGAGACTGTGACGGGGCTGCCGTCCGGCGACGTCCCCGACGCCGACGCCGCTGCAACTCCTCCGCTGCCGCCCACTCCGGAGACAGTTCCTTCACCGCCCTGACCGCCGAAGGCCCGAGCCGTAGAGTTTACAAAGGTTGTCCCTGTTGCTGAACTCCTCGCGGTGGCGTCGCCGCCCGCTCCGCCGCCGGGGAACGCGCCCAATCCGCTCGCCCCGGGCGCGCCGGCATCTCCGCCGAACCCGGCGTTTGCGTCGGCCTCGGCCGTGGCTGCGCCTGAGTCGATCGAAGTTACGGCCGTCGCCGCCGCAGCTCCACCCGCACCGCCCGCGCCCCCGGCGCCGCTCCCAAGCCCACTCCCGCCATTCCCGCCTCTGCCGCCGGTGGCAGCCCCGAAGTTCGTGTCGTCACCGTTCGGCGTCAGGTTGCCGGCATCGGCGCTGGCTGGACCGCCCGGACCGCCCCCTCCGCCGCTGTCGCCAGAAACGACGCCGTTCGCGCCGTTCGGTCCGTCCGCCCCAATCTGATTGTCAGTGACCGCGTAGGCCCCGAGGGAGCTGACGGCCAATATGGCAAGAGGCAAGGCCGTCGAGATAAACAACCGCCTCACGAAAGATTTTCGAGTCGAAATGCACATATGGACCCTCCAGCAGTCGCGATTTCCCCTTATTCAGGTTAGCCAAGAGGTTAACACCTGTAAATTATCACATTTTGCGGAGGTGTCCTGATGCCGAGTCGCGCGCTGAAGGCCGCTTGCGCCGCTGGCGTACCCGGCGCACCAGACGACCTGCATGCCGAGCTCTATGCCCAGCGGGCCTCGGCTTTCAATGACTGGAACGAAATTGCGCTTAGCTAACGAGGATGACGGTCGCTAGGCGCACGCCTCCGCGCTGAGGCCGAACACCGCGAAAAGCCCTGCCGGGTCGCTCCAGACCTTGTCCACCCGCCAGCCGGACCTATGCGCCGAATGGGCGAAGCCGGCGACCTCAAACTTCCGGCAGGTCTCCGTGTGGATGGTTTCGCCTTCCGCGAAGGCGAAGCTCGACCCGGCCACCGAAACCACCTGCGGCCTGAGGCTGACGATATGCATTTCGATCGCGGACTCGCGCTCGTTCCAGCGCGCCTCGTGCGCGAATCCACCGAGCGCAAAATCGCCTTTGAGTTGGCAATTGATGCGGACCAGCAGGTTGAGGTTGAATTCCGCAGTGACGCCTTGCTTGTCGTCATAGGCGGCGATCAGGGTCTGGATGTCTTTACGGAGATCGACGCCGATGATCGCCTTGCCGCGGTGACCCACATGCTCGCGCATCCGGCGGAGAAGAGCGCAGGCGTCGAGAGGGCAGGAGATTGCCGAGCGTGCTGCCGGGAAAAAACGCGGCGCGCGGACGAGCCGGGCACATCGGCCGGAATGTCGAAGTCGACCGTGAAATCCGTGATGATCGGTCGCGTCGGCAGATCGGGAAACCGATCCCGGAACCGCTCGACAGTCTGGCTAAGAAAATCCGCCGCGATGTCGATCGGCGCGTATAGGCGCGGCGCCTGAAGCGCATCGATGAGGATTTCGGACTTGATCGCCGCGCCGGCGCCGTATTCGAGCAACACGGCGCCTTCGCCGCAGAGCGCCGCCATCTCCTCGGCGTGGCGGCGAAGAATCGCCGTCTCCGTCCGGGTCAAATAATATTCGTCGAGGCGCGTGATCTGCCTCGAACAATTCCGAGCCGCGCTGGTCGTACAGCCATCGGCTGGGGAGCGTCTTCTGCCGGCGCCCCAAACCGGCGAGCACATCGGCGCGAAAGGCTTCGTGCTGGCTGAGTTTCGATTCGACGAGGTCGAGCATCAAACGTCTCCCGCGAGTCTCAGCCCCGAGAATTGCCAGCGCGCGTCGGGGGGGAAGAAATTGCGATAGGCAGGCCGGATGTGGTCGGCCGGAGTCGCGCACGAGCCGCCGCGCAGGACGAACTGTCCGGACATGAACTTGCCGTTGTATTCGCCGACCGCCCCTTCAGCGGCATGAAATCGCGGGTAAGGCATGAAAGCGCTGCGCGTCCACTCCCACACGTCGCCATAGATCTGGCGCAAGCCTGGCTGTCCGGCTTGTGCAGGCGCCGGGCGCAGGCGCCCTGACTCGACGAAGTTGCCGCGAAGCGGCTCTGAAAGCGCCGCATGCTCCCACTCGAACTCGGTCGGCAATCTTCGGCCAGCCCAGGTCGCGAACGCGTCAGCCTCGTAATAGCTCACATGGCAAACCGGCGCGTCGGGGTCGACCGGCTGCGACCCGCGCAGCGTCATCGACCAATAGCCGTCGTCGCGCTTCTCCCAGTAAAGCGGCGCGCTCCAGCCTTCCGACAGCGCCGTCGCCCATCCAGCGGAGAGCCAGAGCAGCGGAGTCCGATAGCCGCCATCGGCGATGAACGCCATCCATTCCGCATTGGTGACGAGCCGGTTGGCGAGTTCGTAAGGCTCGAGCAGCACGCGATGCCGCGGCCCTTCGCAGTCGAACGCGAAGCCCTGGCCGTCGTGTCCGACCTCCACCACGCCGCCATCGAATTTGCGGTACGCGGGCGGCGCGCTGTCGGTCTTGCCGACCGCAATGGGGCCGGGATCCTTGTAGGCCGGACGCAGAGGGTTCTGCGCGAAGAGATGCAGGATGTCGGTCAGCAGCAGTTCCTGATGCTGCTGCTCGTGATTGCAGCCAAGCTCGATCAGCCCGGCGACGGCAGGCGAAAGATCATCCTGCATCAGCGACGCCATCGCGCGGTCGACATGGTCGCGATAGGCGATGATCGCGTCGAGCGGAGGACGCGTGATCATGCCGCGTCTGGGGCGCGGCTGACGCGCGCCGATGCTCTCGTAATAGGAGTTGAACAGGAAATTGAACTGAGGATCGAAGGCGCGGTAGCCGGGGAAGATTCGGTTCGAGAATCATTCGCTCGAAAAACCACGTCGTGTGCGCGAGATGCCATTTCGCCGGGCTCGCGTCGGGCATCGACTGCACGGTCGCGTCGGCGTCGGACAAGGGCGCGCCGAGGCGCGTGCTCGCTTCGCGAACCGATTGATAGAGCGCGCTTAAGTCGGGGTTTCGCTCCGGCGCGCCATGAGACTTCGAGATACGCATGCTTTTCTCGTCCTTGTTTAAGGGGCGCCGTCTGCACGCCGGAGCGCCGGATATGGGAAGCTCGGCGAGGTTAGCGAGGGGCGTGAGGCGAATAATTGCTATGCTCGCGGCGAATGAGCGGAGTCCGCGCGCCTGGCCTAAATCCGGCCTGGTATGCGCCACATTGGCGACACCGACCTGCGGCGACATGTCCACAATCCTGCCCTTGCGATTGCATCATCGGGCGCCCGCCAAAACTGTCGCGCAGCCGAAACCAGCAGGACGCGCGATTGTTCCTCGAGCCGCACGCGCCGCTCCGGCCTCGTCAACCGGAGCGCTTCGCTTCGATGGTTCGCGTCGACCCCGCCGTTCGACGAAAAAGCTGCGTGGGCGTCGCGACTCGTGCTTCTTGATGCTTGCGTCTTGCAAAAATCCTGGCTGTCGAATGGATCTCGCCACGGGTGAATGGCCCCCATGTCCAACGGCGCGACGACCCATTAGTCCTCTTTGGCCGGGCGTTCCTCTCGCTCTGGCGTCGGCCGTCCTGTTTGGCGCCTCGGCCCCGTTCGCAAAACTGCTTCTCGGATCGACCGATCCGCAGCTTCTGGCTGGGCTTCTCTATCTCGGGCGCCGGCGTTGGACTGGCGATCGGCCAGGCGGTCCGTTCGGCGCTGGGCGTCACGGGCTCGGAAGCGCCGCTGCGGCGGCGCCGACGCGCCGTGGCTGATTGCGATCGTCACGCTCGGCGGACTCATCGGGCCGCTGTTGCTGATGCTCGGACTCGCGCGAACGTCGGCGGCCTCGGGTTCGCTCATGTTGAATCTCGAAGGCTTGGCGACCATGGGCGTCGCCTGGGTCGTGTTTCGCGAGAACGTCGATCGACGACTGCTGCTTGGCGCGGCTTCGATCCTTGCCGGCGCATTCGTGTTGTCCTGGCAAGGGCAGGGGCTTCGCCTCGACGAAGGCGGCGTGCTGATCGGCGCGGCCTGTCTCGCATGGGGCGTCGACAACAACCTGACGCGCAAACTCTCGTCGGCCGACCCGGTGGTGATTGCGCTGATCAAGGGTCTTGTCGCCGGCGGCGTGAACCTAATTCTGGCGCTGATGCTCGGCGCGCGCTTGCCGTCATTCGGCGCGATTGGCGCGGCGCTGGTGGTCGGCTTCTTCGGCGTCGGACTCAGTCTCGTGTTGTTTGTCTTGGGCCTGCGTCATCTCGGCAGCGCCCGGACCGGCGCTTATTTCTCGCTCGCCCCGTTCCTTGGCGCGCTCATCGCGATCGTCCTCTTAGGCGAGCCGCTCACCGCTCAGCTCATCGTCGCCGGCGCGCTGATGGCGTTTGGCCTCTGGCTGCATCTGACCGAACGCCATGAGCACGACCACACGCACGAGGCGATCGAGCACGAACACAATCATGTCCACGACCGCCATCATCAGCACGCCCATGAAGGTCCGGCGTCCGAGCCGCATACGCACTGGCACCGGCACGACGGGCTGCGGCACCGGCACGCGCACTACCCGGACCTCCATCATCGCCACGAACACGAGTAGCTCTGGTGTTCTTGCGCCGTCAAAGGATAGGTGCTTCCACCTATCGCCAAATGGGCTTGGCGGTGAACGATGTCACACCGCGCGCGTGGGCGGGATCATACTTGCGTGATGCAAGTGCGCCCAGCCCGCGGATATGCCGCGGCCCAACTCTGATTGCAAACTAGCCAATTCCGGAAGTCGCGTTGGCCCTTTGAGCCAGAACTTCTGGATCGCCGCGTCGTGGAATTTGCTCGACGTCCCGCATCATCACGCGCAGCCGCGCGCCATGACGATGAGTAATCATGGCTCGTTATTCCCTGGGCAAGAAATATAAATACACTTACCAAGGGTAATACAACTCATAGGTTGAAGAAAAAATAATTGCACGCAGGTGTTGACATGCTGCAGGTTGTTTAATTAGCTTACGACACGCAAAGATTGCCGCCATGACCTAGCGTGCGCGGCATACGGGAGCCAAGAAACACTGTTCGGTCGTGGGCTTGGAGGGCGCGCTAATTCCCATGCTACGAGCTTGGCACAAGGTCATCTACGACGTGGTGCGAAACGTGGGGCAGATGCTCTCTAGCGTTCCACGGTCCGGGTCATTGGAGCGGGTTTCGCACTTCACCGAGGGTTCACGACGAATTGGCAAAACGCGCGCGTTTTGCGGGATAGCCGGCGCTTTGGTCGGAGTATATCTTAACTCCACCGCTGCTCTGGCCGAGATCGAAGAAATTAGTGAAGACTTTGGTGGGCCTGGAAATAGCATATCGACCCAGCCTGGCGGATTATCAATCGAATACGATTATATTGATCCTGGAGGCGCCAGTAAAGTCGACGAGGAGTTGATTCCAGTCAACGGTCTGGAGTCTTCATAATAGTCCAGTAACTCACGTAGATCGAATTCGAGATGGGTTCAGCTCCCAAATATATACAGAGTTCGATCCTCCGTTTGAAACCATCGAGTTCTTGGACTAAAACAGCCATCGCTTTGCGAAACGGGAATGGCAAGTCCACGTCTGCACGCATATTACGAGTTCCTCCGCCGCAATTCCAATTTGCCAGTTGCGGAGGAAGTCGTGCCGAGCGTAAAGATTTGGATTATTGCAGTATAGATGATATCGCCCCACGTGAAGAATCAGCCGACCAATCAATATCATCAGAAAATAACAGTGCTAGCGACGTAGTCAAAAACGCTGATGTTAGCGCTATTTCATCAATGCGTGCTGATTTCATCAATGCGTGCTGACGCATCAATACGTGCTGACGCATCAATACGTGCTGATTTATCAATGCGTTTTGATGCATCAATACATGTTGATTCATCAAGAGGTGCTGATTCATCAATAGGCAGTGCGTCACATAGCGTCGGTACTCCATCCGCTACATTGTTATCCATGCCCACTCCTATCGGTGAGCCTATATCATTCAGTGACCAGGCCCTCTTCGGGCAGTGCGATGGCCTTTCTGGGCTCTGCGCGACTGTTGATTTAAACCAGCCGGCGACGCCTCTTGGCTTCACGCCGCCCGACTCTCTGACGTGGCCAATTGACGATGATCTGACACCTCCGATTGATTCCGAGAATTCCGAAGTCCCGCCTCCAATCACTCCCATAGATGACCCGATCACTTACATAGATGACCCGATCCCAGACCCGCCGCTCGTCAGCCCACCGTTCAAGCCTATTCCAGAAGCATCCACTTGGGTTATGATAGCAATCGGATTCATGATTATTGTAGTATTGTCCGTAAAGAGGGATAGACGTCGAGTAAATCCAATCTCCATCATAGATGTTTCGTAGAAGTGTTGAGAAAAGATCCGGCATAAATCCTCGTCGCTGATAGGATTGGTAGTAAGATGCGCAAGCTAATCTATCGAAGTCGACACGTCGTTGGCCTTACGCGTGTGATTCAATTTCTTCGGGTGGTGTTGGCCGTGCCCGGGGCGATGCTTATTCAGTTGACGCCAGCGCTCGCGTTAGACGGCTCTGATGCGGGCGCACAAAAGAGCGTGCCGAAAAGCTTCACTAGCGGTCAGGAGGCGCTCCGAGTCGGCGAGGAGGACCTTCGCGCCGGCAACATAGAAGCTTCGGTTGCTGCGCTGACCTACGCCGCTGAGAGCGGGCAGGCGATCGCACGGTGGAAGCTCGGCGAGATGTACGCCAATGGCCAGGGCGTGCCGCGCGACGACTCGAGAGCTTACCATTACTTCAACCAGCTCGTCGAGGACTACGACGAAGATGAGCCTTACCGGCAGGACTTGAGCGCGATCTCGGACGCCTTTGTCGCCGTCGGCGTCTACTGCCTGAACGGTATACCGAATAGCGACGTGAGGCCCGAGCCACAGCGAGCGCACGAATTGTTCCAATACGCGGCCACGACTTTCGCCGATCCGAACGCGCAGTACAATCTTGCCCACATGTACATGATCGGCGCGGGAGGTCTCGCGAAGGACCGCATTGCCGCCATTCGCTGGCTGGCGCTAGCGGCCAAGGCGGCCATCCGCCATCGCAAGCCTTGCTGGGACATATGCTCTTCGTCGGCAATGTCGTGCTGGATCATCGAGCGCGGGGATTAATGTGGCTTGAGCTGGCTAAGGACGGCTCCCTCGATCCAAAAGGTCAATGGATTCAAGACCTTTATCAGCGCGATTTCCGCGAAGCGAGCGACAGTGAACGCCTAGCGGCTGCGAGCATGCGGGATGCGCGCGCCAAGGGGGCATCGTTGCCTCTCCGCGAGGAGCAGCGTCACGTCGTTCTTGCAACCGTTTGGCGTCGTCCCTGCCGATCGATGACGGAGACTTTGGCCTGGGATCGACGCCGATTACACCGGGATTGGCGACTGGACGAGTTTACGCACTTCAGCCTAGGCAGATCTGAAGTGGACCGAACAGAGGGGAGATGAGAGTCTGAACGACATCGCGAGTCTTGAAGCAGCCACGTCCGCCGCCAATCGCCGCGTATTCGGTGACGAGTTCTGGACGTAAATCGGGAGCGCTCTCGGCCGGAGCGACGCAACGCATGTCGTGCGTGTTGGTTCATTTGAGGCGCATGAACGAGGAGTTTTTTCGCCGACTATTGGCGCCATAACGGTATTGGTGAGGTGGCCGCGTATGTTAAGTTGCAACCTCACAGTAGTACCGACGACTTGAAAGCCAAAAAACATCGCCGGCATGACCAGGCGCTATCACATATTGTTACGTTATGAGGCGCAATAACACTAGACAGAAGTCAAAAAGGTTGCTAGACACGAAGGTCGGCTGCCAGACAGAGAGTTGGGTGGAACAGATGAGAACGAACATGAGTAAGAAGGCGGACCAAAAATTAGATAAATCTCAGTTGTCGGAGCGTGATGTTCGTCTTTTGCTGGTCGTATGCACCGAGCTTGTTAATTTTTGCGCGAGCGTCACTGGTCAAATAGATCCCGCCGCGGCCGCTATGTTAGCATACGTGAGAGATGATATATTATCTGAAAGTAAGCTTCAGTTGCCGTATTCTTGACGTAAGTCTTCTTATTAGACGTTAGGCCGTTCCGATTACCTACGGGACGGACGCGAATTGGTCACGCCTTTTTATCTAAAGCACTGTTTCGTATATAGGGCACTGTGTCAGCTCCAGCGTGGTTCTTTTTTCGAACGCGGGAGGGATCGCAGAGGATATTACACATTATTACCGATGTTATACGCTAAACCTCGTGTTGGCGCGGCTTGACATTGTGCGCCTGAGAAGGTCGGAGTTAGAATCCGCGGCGTTCGTGGTTCCAAGGTTATCCCGTTGCTGATCGCGTCTGCCCGTAGGACTGCCTAACGAGCGTATGGGTTCTCGGAAAACATGTTTCCGGTCCTCGAATACCTTAGGTCAGCTACGCTCCTGACATAAAGTCAACACATTCCCTATCCAAGGTTGTCTTCAGAGATAAAGCAACCTTAAGGAGTGTTGCCTATGACCAGTGTGATGACACCAATCCACGATGGACTTGCTGAATCCGTCGAACCCTCTCTAAGCAGAACCGCACCCTGGAGTGCGAGTAGTCCGAGTAACAGACGCATAGGGAGTTGATTACGGCTTGTTCGAGAATCTCACGGAATATCCGAGAAAGAGTTGAGTGAGCGATTGGGCATCGATTGTGAAGATCTGAGCCTCTATGAGTTCGGTGGACGGCAACTCCGTGCTAGTCTTCTGCTTCGGATCGCTGAAATTGCTAGACGTACGGCCGGAGTATTTCTTTCAGGATTAGGCGGAAGGAGATTGTGAGGCCGCCGCCCTCTTGTCGATAGGATTCCGCGCGCCCCTGCGGGGCGGTGGCGGAGGAATGCTGGGCATCGAGCTCGAATTCGGAAGTCCTGGGCTCCGCTGCCAAAATTTCCGCGAATTGTTTTGCAAAAAGCGAAAGTCTGTGTTATATCTTTCTCTTCGGCAGGATCTGGTCGATGCGGTCAGGCCGATGAACGAGTGAGCGCGCGCTCGATACAACTTGCACGCGACTTGAGGCGGGGAAGAGAAATTTTTTATTTGAATCGGCCGTAACCCATTGATAAATCACGATCAGAAAAAATAAACGCTAGTAAACGCTAGCATTTTTACTAGCGTTTAGTTGCTTTTACTGGCGTTTATTGGCGTTTATTGCGTTTGCCTTGCCTGGTTATTCGCGCCTTGGTTGCATCCCCGAGCTCACGCGGCGCTGGCGCTAGGGCGGGCGATCGGCTCGATCAGGAGGGGCCGCCGCCGAGCAGCGCCGGCAGTTCGGCGAGCGTCCGGATCTCGAAGTCGGGCGAGCCGGGCAGGCGCTCGCGGCGCTGGCCGTAGCGGTTGCACCAGACGACCCGCATGCCGAAGTCCGAGGCCCCATGCGCGTCCCAGGCGTTGGAGGATTGGAATGCGATCGCGCTGGCCGGCGCCTCGAGCGCGTCGAGCGCGTATTGATACACGTCGGGGTGGGTCTTGAAGGCGCGGACGGCGTCGACCGAGAGGACCGCGTCGAACATCGCCTCGAGCCCCGAGCTTTTGACCAGCGCCTCGAGCATTTTGGGCGAGCCGTTGGACAGGATCGCGGTTCTGAACCCCGCCTCGCGTAAAGTCGCGAGCACGGCGGGAACTTCCGGGAACGGCTCGAGGCCGAGATAGAGCTCCATCAGGCGCTCGCGCAAGCGAGGGCTCGCGAGACCGAGGCTTTCGAGGGTGAAATCGAGCGCCTCGCCGGTGACCTGCCAGAAGTCGGCGTAGCGGTTCTCGAGCGTGCGCAGCCAGCGTGTACTGGAGCTGCTTGTCGCGCCACAGCGCAGTCAGCGCCGCGCGCTTTTCCTCCGGAACGTCGGGGCAGCGCGCCGCGGCGGAGGCGAAGTCGAACAGGGTTCCGTAGGCGTCGAAGACGCAGGCCTGAACGCCGTCCAGGGATCGCGGGTTTTGGCTCATCGGGGCTCTCGGGACAGGGTTACGGTCGCCGCCGCGCGCGGCGGACGCGTGGCGAGGGTCAACGAGGCTCCAGCGTCTTCGCGAGCTCGTTTTCCAGCATCGCGATCCGCCGGCGCAGCGTCTCGCTTTCGACCTGCGCATAGGCGATCTCGGCGTCGCGGGCGAGGCTGCCGAGCAGCTGGCGCTCGCCGCCGTCAAGATCGGTTCCGATCTCATGGCCGCCATAGAGGACGAGCGCGTAGCAGCGGCGCGCATTGCCGACCGGCACGACGAGAACCGGCCGCTCGAGGTCGTCGGGAAGCTCGGCGGAGGAGGGGTGGGCGGCGTCGACCGACTCGAGGCTGTAGGGCTGTCTGTCGAACCGTCCGGAGAGCAGGGGATGATTGCCGGTGAGCGCATCGGCGTGGTCGGTTTCCCATCCGGTGCTGAGGCTTCGGCAGAACAGGCCGTCCTGCTCGCGAAACAGCGCCGCCGACGCCAGGCGGAGCGTGCTTGTCGGCTCGTTCACGAGCAGGCGCTCGATCTCCTCGAGGCTGTCGGAATTCTGAATGGTCTCGCCCACCTCGGCGAGATGGCGCTCGGCGCGGATGAATTTGCGGTCGAACAGGCGGTCCATCAGCTCGGTCGCGAACTCGTGCCCGCGCGCGATCAGGTAGACGAGACCGGAAGCGACCACGATCCAGGCCCAGTCGGGCATGTGGATGTATTCGTCGATCACCTCGATCTGCTTGTGGAGGAACAGCACCGGCGCGCTGAGCAGAAGGCCAAAGGCGGTCGCCCGGCGGAGCGGGATCCAGACATTGACCACGGTCGGCCGGCGCACCGCCTCGACGACGAACAGGCAGAGGATCCCGTTGATGAGGAAAAGCGCGCCGGCCGCTTCCTCTTGCGACTGACCGCTTCCGAGCAAGTCGCCGAACAGCGAGGTTTCCTGAGAGAGCTCGGCGAGCAGGTAGGCCGGAAGGCCGATCAGGCAGCCCCAGATCACCCAGCGGATGCGCTGATAGTCGCGGGGCGAGAGGTCCCCTCGGCGTCCGATCAGGATCGCGAGCGCGCCGACGCTGACCGCAAAGCCGATCAACAGCATGGCTCTCGCCCAGATTTCGGCTGGGTAGCCGAAGACCGTCCCCATGCTGGCGAGCGCCACGCCCAGGAACACGATCGCCAGAGCCGGCAGCGCCCACTCGACCGTTCGCCACCACCCTTCGGCTCGATCGACCGGCGCTCTCAGCGCAAACAGCAGCAGCCCCGTATAAGCGGCGGCCTGCATCACCAGAAAGATGACGTTTTGCGCCAGAATGAGCCGAGGCCAAGGCTGAAGCCAGGCCCAGAACTGGAACGCCTGGCCGGGATTGAACTGGATCACATAGATGAAGAAACCCCAGGTCATGAGGCCCGGGCGCGTCCAGACAAGCCACGCCGCGCCGAGCACCACCAGAACGCCGGCGATCGTGTCGAGCACGACGACGACGTCGAGCAGGCGATTCATGGGGCGCGGGCTCAGCCGTGAGCCTGACTTCGCGGGTCGGGCCTTCGAGCGTCGAGGCGAGGACGAACGTCGCCTCGCGTCCCGGCATGACGTAGGTGACGCCGCCCCATTGCGACAGCAGGCTCGCGCAGACACTTGTGTCGATAGGCGCGCAGCGCATTGCGGCAAGATCGAGCCGGTCTCCGGCGCGCAAGCCCGCCTTCCACGCAGGCGAAAGCTCCTCGCTTTCGAACGGACCCTGGACGTCGTAAATCAGTCCGTCGCCGTTCACCGTGAGACCGAACGAACCCAGAGGGCGAACGACCCGAAGCAAGTCAGGGGCGATCATCGCGAGCGCATAGAGGGTCAAAAGCAAGAGAGCGACGCGGCCGAAAAGGCGCCCGTCCTTGCCGTCACTCATCAGCCGATGCTCCGCGGGGCAAGACGAGGGACCTCCTTCATGTGCGCTGAGGAACGGAAGCTATCTGTGACGCAGGTCTTTGTACATAAGCCGCGTCGCGTCGTAGCTGTCCTCGAAGGCATTGCGCGCGTAATTCGGAATTGCGCCCGCGAGCCTATACCCCAGTGAGCGATAAAGGGCTTCGGCCGCGTCGCCCGCAGTGTCGAGCGTCAGCAGCCATCGGCCCTCTTCCTCCGCGCGCCGTTCGATCTCCTGCATGAGCGCCCGGGCGACGCCGGCGCGGCGAAAACGCGGATCAACCAGGACCTTGGAGACCTCGGCGTGGTGACGTTTGCTCGGCATCGAATCGAGATCGAGCTGCGCCGTTCCGGCGATCTCGCCGCCCAGGGTCGCGATGAGGAGATGCTTGGCGCCGGCCGCGTGCGGTCCGGCGACCCTGTCCAGCCAGTACGCGCGCGCGGCGCTCCGGTCGAACGGCATGACGAAGCCGATGCTCGCGCCCTCGTGCACGCAAGCCTGCAGGATTTGGGCGAGCCGGTCGACGGTTTTGGCCAGCGCGGCGGGCTCGAGCGCGGCGACGTTTATGGTTTGGACTTCCACGATCTCACCGAAGAACGAAAATGGCGCCCGCCGCCCGCTGCATATCAGGGAGAATAGTCTCGCAGATGAGAGGGTCAACGTGGCGACCAAGCGAGAGGGCGGAATTGCGTGGATGACGCCGCTCGTTCTCCTCACCATCGCAGCTCTGACCCTCGCGCCCGCGCGCACAACCGTGCTGCAGGGCGCCGTTCATCTTGTAATCTTCGCCGCGTTCATGATGATCTCGGCTGTGCAGTAGCTCGCGTCCGGCTGCGCCCGCGTGGCCGGCGGGCGGCTCTGAGTGTTGGATAGGACTTGGGTGACATGAGAATTCTGGTTGTCGGAGCGGGCGCGGTCGGGGGCTATTTCGGCGGACGCCTGCTGCAGGCGGGTCGCGACGTGACCTTTCTCGTTCGTCCGCGTCGCGCCGGGGAGCTGGCGAAGCACGGGTTGATCATTCGCAGCCCCGTCGGCGACTTCCACCGCGCCTCGCCGCCGTTTGTTTTGCGGGAAAACCTCGCAGAGCCATTCGACCTCGTCGTGCTGAGCTGCAAAGCCTTTGACCTCGAAGGCGCGATGGCGTCGTTCGCCAAGGCGGTCGGCCCGGCGACAGCGATTCTGCCGCTCCTGAACGGCATGCGGCACATCGACCGGCTCGCCGAACGCTTCGGGGCCGAACGCGTGCTCGGCGGGCAATGCGCCATCTCGGTCACCCTCGGCGCGGACGGCGCCGATCGTCCACCTCAATGATTGGCATGCGCTGAGCTTCGGCGAGCTGGACGGCTCCCGTTCGCGGCGGATCGAGACGATCGCCTCGGCGATGCTCAACGCCGGCTTCGATGCGCGGCTCGCCGACAACATCCGGCAGGAAATGTGGGAGAAATGGGTGTTCATCGCGACGGCCGCGGGCATAACCTGCCTGATGCGGGCCTCCGTTGGCGAGTACGTCGCCGCCGGCGCCGCGGACCTCGCGACGGAGCTTCTGACGGAATGCGCATCAATCGCGGCCGCCCAGGGGTTTCCGCTCCGCGAACCGGCGCTTGAGCGGGGGCGAGCGGCGCTCACCGCCGCGGGCTCCGCCCTGAAGGCTTCGATGCTGCGCGATATCGAGGGCGGCAAGCCTGTCGAAGGCGACCAGATTCTCGGCGATCTCCTGCGCCGCGCTGCGAAGCCGGACGCCTCTTCGCTGCTGCGCGCCGCCACGCTTCACGTGAAAGCCTATGAGGCGGCCCGAAAGGATAGGGAAGTCGCCGCCAAGCCGTGAAGCTTGCGCCGGGGGCCGCGTTGGTATATCCGCCACCGCTTCGCGAATTTCTGAGGGAGAACGGGCTTTGGCGGACGTCGCGCCGATCAACTGGACCAATACGATGACGCTGCTCAGCGTCGCCATCCTGGTGGGTACGGAGCTCGTGGGCGCCGGCGCCGCTGCCGGCTGGGCGATCGGCGGCCTGTTCCAGCTTGGCGAGCCGCTCACCCACATGTTGGAAGGCCTGTTCATTCTTACCGCACTGACCGGGCTCTTCTATTTTCTGCGCGCGGCGATCGCACACGAACCGATCCGCGGCTAGCGGGTCGTACGCTTGCCGCCGAGATTGCCTCCCCAGACCGTCGCCAAGGACCGCAAGGCTGCATCTGCGCAGCCGCAAACACCCGAAACCGCTGCGCAATGCTGCAACGCGGACGGCGGAGCCCAATCGGCGAAGCGCGCTCCTGGTCGATTTGGACGGAACGCTGACCGACCCGGCGGAGGGCATCGTCGGCTGCTTTCGCATGGCGCTCGAGGCGTTGGGGCGAAGCCCGCCGCCTGCCGCCGAACTGCACTGGATCATCGGCCCGCCGCTGCGCGGATGTTTCGCCGAGGCGCTGGATGGCGAAGGTGATCCCGAGGAGGCGCTTAAGATCTATCGCGGCCGGTATTCGACCGAAGGTCTCTTTGAAGCCTACGTCTATGACGGCGTGAAGGAGACGCTTGCCGAGTTGCGCGCCGCGGGAACGCGCCTCTTTCTCTGCACCGCAAAACCCCTCGTCTACGCGGAGCGGATTCTCAGCCACTTCGACCTTCAGCGTCACTTTGACGCAGCCTATGGCGACGAGCTTGGCGGCCGCTTTCAGGACAAGGCGGACCTGGTTGCTCACATTCTCGAGCGTGAAAGGCTCGAGGCCGACGATTGCTGCATGTGGGGGGACCGCAAGCATGACGTCGTGGCCGCGAGCCGGAACGGAATCCCGACCATCGGCGCGCTCTGGGGCTACGGCGGCGCCGATGAGCTTCGCGCGGCGGGCGCGGCGACTCTTCTGCGAATCGCCGTCGCAGGTTCCTGCGGCCTTCCGGGCGCTTCCACGCGCCGCGGGCTTGCGAGCGTCATGACCGGCGGGCGATTGGCGCGTGGACCGGGGTCGCAAGCCCCGATCATAACGCCGCCCAGAGCCGAGGCGCGGCCGGTCATGCTCTCCGCACATGGCGTTGCCTGGGCGGACAATTATAGCTGGATAAGGGCGGACAACTGGCGCGAGGTGCTGCGCGATCCGAGTCGTTTGCCTCCCGACATCCGCGCGCTGCTGGAGGACGAGAACGCCTATGCCGATGCGGTGTTGGCGCCGACGCTCGGCTTGCAGAAGGAACTCAAGCGCGAAATGCGCGCGCGCCTCAAGGAGGATGACAGCGAGCCGCCTCAAGTCGACGGACCATGGGCCTATTACTCGCGTTTTCGCCCAGGGGGCCAGCGCCGCATCATTTGCCGCAAGCCGCGCGAGGGCGGCGCCGAGGCGGTGCTGATCGACGGCGACGCGCGCGCCGAGGGAAAGGCGTTTTTTCATCTCGCTGGCGCCCGTCACTCGCCCGACCATTCGAAGTTGGCCTGGAGTTCTGACGACCTCGGCTCCGAGATGCTGACAATTTCGGTCCGCGACCTCGAGCGCGACACGGACCTTGCCGATCGGGTCGTCGGGACGACCGGAGACGCTGTGTGGACGCGCGATTCGCAGGCGTTTCTCTACGTCGAGCAGGACGAGAGCCACCGCCCTTGCCGTGTCATGATGCATCGCCTGGGGACTGCGCAGACCGATGATGTCGAGATCTTCGCGGAAGCCGATCCGGCCTGGTTCATTGGCGTCGAGCCGACCCGCCTGGGCCGCGCGGCCATCATCTCGGTGCATGGCCACGACGCCTCGGAAGCGCTTGTCGTCGATCTCGACCATCCGGCCGCCGCGCCCCGGCTCGTCGCGCCGCGACGGCCCGGGTTCCGCTACGATGTCCTGGACCACGGCGATCGTTTCTTTATCCACACCAACGCGGACGCGCCCGACTTCAAGATCGTCGTCGCGCCGCGCGATGCGCCGCAGGAGGCGAACTGGCGCGATTTCGTGCCCAAGCGCGACGGACGCTTCATCGCCGACGCAACGCTGTTCAGGGATCGCCTCGTGCTGCTCGTGCGCGAGATGAGCCGGCCGCGCCTCGTTGTCTTCGATCTGGAGAGCGGGGAATTGCACGAGATCGCGTTTGACGAGGAAACCTATTTTCTGAGGCTCGAGCCGGTCTACGAATTCGATACCTCGCTCATCCGCTTCAGCGCCTCGTCGCCGGCGACGCCGCAGGAGACCTACGACTACGATGTCGTCACGCGGCGCCGCACCCTCGTCAAGCGGCAGACGATGCCGCGCGGCTTCGATCCGAAGGCCTATGTTGCGCGGCTGGTCTTCGCCCCTGCCGAGGATGGCGAGAGCGTGCCGGTGTCGCTGCTTTACAAGCGAGGCGTGTCGCTCGACGGATCGGCGCCGCTGTTCATCACCGGCTACGGCGCCTACGGCTATGCGGCCGAGGCGAGTTTCGCCACCAACCGCTTCTCGCTGGTCGACCGCGGCTTCGTGTTTGCGATCGCCCATGTGCGCGGCGGCGCCGACAAGGGCTGGGGTTGGTACGAGGACGGCAAGCTCGGCAAGAAGCCGAACACTTTCGGCGATTTTCTCGCCGCCGTCCGGTTCCTCATCGCCGAGGGTTTTACCAGCGCCGGGCGCGTCGTGGCTCAGGGCGGCAGCGCCGGCGGCATGCTGATGGGCGCGATCGCCAACCTCGCGCCAGACCTGTTCGCTGGACTCATCGCCGACGTGCCGTTCGTCGACGTGCTGGCGACGATGCTTGACGCCAGCCTGCCTCTCACTCCGCCCGAATGGCTGGAATGGGGCGATCCGATCCACGACAAGGCGGCGTTCGAAACCATCCGCTCCTATAGCCCGATCGACAACGTGCGGGCTCAAGCCTATCCAGCGATTCTGGCGCTCGCCGGCCTGACCGATCCGCGCGTGACCTATTGGGAGCCCGCCAAATGGGTCGCGCGCCTGCGCGCGACCATGACCGGCGGCGGCCCGATCCTGCTGCGCACGGCCATGGACGCTGGCCACGCCGGCGCGTCGGGACGCTACGACCGGCTTGACGACGTCGCCCGCCAGTACGCCTTCGCTCTTCGCTGCGTCGAGGGCGGGCTTTTAGGGTCGCGGCTGCGATGAGGCCGGCCGGTTTCGAGCCATGTGTCAGGCCAACCTATTCAACCAAGCCCGCCTTCCTGAGCCCATCGACGACGGCCTCGAAGTCGGCTGAGTTCTTGTAGGGCAGCACCTTGCGCCTGTGTTCCAGAGAATAGGCCGGGTTGACGCGAAGGACCTCGCGCCATTGTTCGCGCGCCTCGTCGAGGCGACCTGTCTGGCCATAAGCGGCGGCCAGGAGCACACGGGAGGCGTCCGTCTCGGGGGTGCGGAAGATCCGCCGCTTGAGGACGTTTTCGGCTTCCTCGTATCGTTGCAATTGATAGTAGGCCTGTCCTTGAAAGTGCAGCCACATGCCGGGGCATAAAGGGTTTAGCGCCATCGCGCGTTCGAAATAGCGCAGCGCCTCCGCCGAGCGGCCGCTGTAGTGCAGCACCACGCCGAGCCCGTTCAAGGCCTCGGCGTCATTGGGGTTGTTGGCGATCGCGGTTTCCCGCGCGGATCGCATCGTCGTAGCGCCGCATCCAGAGATTGCGAAGATCAGAGCCCAGTAAGCGCGGGCAATTTCGGATCGAGCGCTGCTGACCGGGTGGCCGCCTCATAAGCGAGATCGAGCGAACGCAACGGCTGGTCGGTCCATTGACTGACATAGTCGTTGACATGCGCAGCCCCAGCCAGCGAACGCCGGCGCGAATTGCGGGTCGAGTTCGGCAGCGCGAAGCAGCAGCTCCCGCGCCTGGGCGTGGGCTCTTTCGCGTGCCGCCACCAGAGTTCGCGCCCGCGCAGGAAACAGTCGAAAGCCTCCATATTGTCGGTCTGCTCGACCATCAGCCGACGACGATCGCCCTGTGTGAGGTTGAGCGAAAGCGCGTCCACGATCTGCCCGGTCACGTCATCCTGCACGGCGAAAATGTCGGTCAAGTCCCGATCGAACCGCTCCGCCCAGATGGCCGTCATTGGTCGCGTCGATGAGCTGAGCCGTGATCCGGACGCGTTTGTCGACTTTGCGCACGCTGCCCTCGAGCACGTAGCGGGCCCCGAGAGTTTTTCCGATCTCCTGGATCTGGACATTCTTGCCCTTGAAGGAGAATGAGGAGTTGCGGGCGATCACGAAGAGCTGAGACAGTTTCGACAAGGCGGTTATGATGTCCTCGGAAATGCCGTCGGCGAAATAGTCCTGCTCCGGGTCGCCGCTCATGTTCTGAAACGGCAAGACTGCAATCGAGGGCCTGTCTCGGGTTGCGGCCGCGACCTCTCCCTGTGTTGCAGTCGAATGTGCGGGGTTGTCGTTGTCGAGGGCCACTCGATACGTGCGCACGGGCCGAGCGATGTTTTTAAGCTCTCGTTCGCCGAGATCGACGAAACTGGCTTCGACCCGCCCACGCACCTGCTCATAGACCGAGCCGGATATCAGCACCCCGCCGGGTTCGCAGATTCCCTCCAAACGCGCCGCGATATTGACGCCGTCGCCAAGATGTCTTCGCCTTCGATCAGCACGTCGCCGAGATGAACGCCGACGCGATAGACGATGCGCTTGCTCTCATGGGTTCCCGCGTTCGCCGACCATCAGCCGCTGGATTGCAGCCGCGCATTCCACTGCGGCGACCACCGACGGAAATTCCAGCAGCAGTCCGTCCCCCATCGTCTTGACGATACGCCCGCCCCTGTCCGACACGAACGGCCGCGCCGCGTCCCGATGCTCTCGAACGAGCCGCGCCGTCCCTGCCTCATCCTCGCCCATGAGGCGCGAATAGCCGACAACGTCGATGGCCATGATCGCGGCGAGCTTGCGTGTTTCGGCCATTCGGTTCCCCAGGCCGTCCTAGCACAATAACAAGCGAGCGCACGAACACCACGATTGTTTGAGCCACGCGATCCCGCCGAGGAATGACCGCTAGTCGCTCGTCGCCGTCGACCTGGTCGTGCGCGGCGCTAACGTCAGCGCCGCCATCGATCTGAGCGCTCACTACGCTGACGGACCGCCGATCGGCTTTTACTCTCAGAGCTGAGGCGCTGCCGGGTCGAGGCGGGCGAGGGTCGTCGCGCAACTCGGCGGCGACAGATCGTGCGGCCAGGCGAAACCGATCAGTTGAATTCTCTTGCGCGACCAGAATACGACTAAGCTTGCGTCCATGAACAATTCTGCGCTTCGACAGCCGCGACTGCGTCTCGTCCCCGGCCTGTCGCCATAGGAAGCGCCCCGAAAAATTTTTCCCGCGATTTTCCGCAGACCCATTGCTGGTCTGTTTTTGACGAGCGACTCCAAGGAAATCCGACGATCCAATAGCCGATGGGAGTTCTTGCGAACGGGCCGGGCCAGGCTCCAAGCCAACGACGCTCGAAGTGGCCACTTTCTTCCTCGTCGTCCGGCTCCGGCTTGGCGTTGGCGCCGGGGATGACGTAACTCCCCTTCAGCCAGCGATGGAGGTCGACATCGGCGCAGCGCTTCGAACAGAACGGGTCATAACGCTCGCTGCGCGGCTTGCCGCAGATCGCGCAGGTCCGCGCGCTCTTGTTCGAGCCCGGTCGCTTGGGCGGGGATTTGTCGTCGGCGGTCATTGAACGAGGCTCGCGCCCCAGCGCCGGTGGACAGGATAGCCTTCGCCGCCGAGCAGCGCAGCCGTTTCGGCCAGCGGCAGGCCGACGACGTTCGAGTAGGAGCCGACCAGCCGCTCGACGAACGCGCCGGCGAGGCCCTGGATCGCGTAGCCGCCGGCCTTGCCGCGCCATTCGCCGCTCGCCAGATAGGACTCGACCTCATTGAGCGACAGGCGCTTGAACCGGAGCCGGGTCTCGACCAGCCGGCGCCGGACGGCGCCGCTCCCGGTGACCAGCGCAAGACCGGTAAAGACGCGATGGCCGCGGCCGGACAAGAGATCGAGGCACGCCTCAGCGTCATCGGGCGTCTCGCATTTCGGCAAGATGCGCCGGCCGACGCCGACCACCGTGTCGGCGGCGAGCGTCAGGCAGGGCGTGAGATCGGCCCGCTCGCGCCGCCATCGCCGCCGAGGCGAGCGCCTTCTCGCAGGCCAGGCGTTCAGCGAGTGCGCGCGGTTGTTCGCGCGGCCGCGGCGTCTCGTCGATCTCGCGCCGGCAGGACCGCATCGGGCTTGACGCCGATCTGCGCCAGAAGCGCAAGCCGGCGCGGCGAAGCGGACCCGAGCACGAGACGAAGGCCCGAGTGCGGAGCGGAGGCGATCGTCGCGCCGCCCGAGTGTCAGGGTCATTTGAAGCGGTAGGTAATGCGCCCCTTGGTCAGATCGTAGGGCGTCATTTCCACGAGCACCTTGTCGCCGGCCAGCACGCGGATGCGGTTCTTGCGCATCTTGCCCGCGGTGTGAGCGATGATTTCGTGGTCGTTCTCAAGTTTGACGCGAAAGGTCGCATTGGGCAGCAATTCGACGACGAATCCTGGGAATTCAAGCAGTTCTTCTTTCGACATAAGGCTCCTTGTCGTCGTCGCCGCGCCGCCGAAGGCGAACGGAGACGGGCGGCCGGAACGGCCCCTAGCACGCCAGAGGCGGGCTGTCATACCACCGCAAGCGTGTAAGATCGAAACCCCGCGCTCGAAATCGTCCGGGTCCGCTTTGCGCGCGCAGTTTATCGGCGGAGGGCGGCAAACCAAGCGACTTCAGCGCCGTGGCGTCCGATTCGGTCCAGAAATCCGAGGATCTCGTGAAAGAACCGCGGTACTTTCCGGCGACTATGGGCTCAGGGGCGGGTGCTCCTGTGCATGTCTTCGATCGCCGTCGCCAGATCGTGGTTGTCAGGCAGCCGTCGAGGGAGCGACGCCGTTCGGCCGAGGAGGGGGCGAGGCCTGCGGCGCGGGCTTGCGCTTTCTGCGCTCCTCGAGCGACTGCAGGACCACATAGAACGAGGGAACGAACACCACCACGAGGCAGGTCGAGGCGATCATGCCGCTGAACACCGCGATGCCGATCGAACGCCGCGCCGCTGCGCCGGCGCCGGTCGCCAGAACGAGCGGCAGCACGCCGAGGATGAAGGCGAACGAGGTCATGACGATCGGGCGGAACCGCAGCCGCGCCGCCTCGACCGCCGCATCGACGATCGACTTGCCCGAGCTCGCGCTGCTGGCGCGCATATTCGACGATGAGAATGCCGTTCTTGCTGCCGAGCGCGATGAGCAGGATGATGCCGATCTGGGTGTAGAGATTGTTGTCCGTGCCTGCGATATTGAGGCCGGCGACGGTTCCGAGCAGCGCCAGCGGCACCGCAAGGAGCACCGCGAAGGGCAGGATCCAGCTCTCGTATTGTCCGGCGAGCACGAGATAGACCATCAGGATGGCGAAGCCGAAGATGTAATAGATCTGGTTGCCGACTGTCTTCTCCTGGTAGGACATCGCGGTCCAGTCGAAGCCGGTTCCTGTCGGGAGCGCCTGAGCGCCGACCTGCTCCATGAGGTCGAGCGCCTGGCCCGAGCTGAAGCCGGGCGCGGGCGAGCCGACGACGGTCGCGGTCGGATAGAGATTGTAGAGACTGATCAGCGGCGGCCCGGTCACCTGGCTGACCTCGATCGCCGTGCCGATCGGGGTCATCGTTCCGTTGCCGGCCCTGACCTTGAGATTGCGGATGTCGTCGACCGTGGCGCGCTTGTCGGCGTTCGCCTGGGTATAGACCTGGAAGACATGGCCGAACTTGTTGAACTGCGTCACGTAGTTCGAGCCGACATAGCCGGACAGCGCGGAGAACACCTGGCCGACGGTGATGCCGAGCGCCTCGGCCTTCGTCCTGTCGACGACGACCGAGAATTGCGGCGCGCCGGCGCGGAAGGTCGTCGCCAGCCGCTGGAGGCCGGATTGCGCATTGCCGTCCGCGACGACGGTGTTGGCGAGGCTTTGCAGAAGGTCATAGTCGAAATCGCCGTTGCGGATCTCGACCTGCATCGTGAAGCCGCCGACATTGCCGACGCCCTGGATCGGCGGCGGCAGCACCGCGAAGGAGAAGGCTTCGGGGATCGACTGCAGCGCCGCCGTTGATGTGCCGCTGGATCGACTCCTGGTCCTGCCCCTGCTCCTTGAGCCGCGCGTCCCACTCCTTCATGACGACGAAGGCGACGCCGGCGTTGGCGAGGCTGGCGCGATTGTCGAGGATCGAGATGCCGCTGACCGTCACGACATGCTCGACGCCCGGGCATCGGCTGGACGAGTTTCTGGACCTTGTCCAGCACCGCGTCGGTGCGTTCCTTCGAGGCGCCGTCCGGCAATTGCACGACGACGATCATGTAGCCCTGATCCTCGGTCGGCAGGAATCCGGTCGGCACGCGGGTCAGCGACCAGATGGCGAAGACGACAAGGGCGAGCGCCAGGCCGACCATCAGGAGGGCGCGGCTGCGTCATGCCGCTCATCAGCCGGACGTAGCCGCGCTCCGCCGCGTCATAGACCCAGTTGAAGCCGCGGAAGAAGAAATTCCGTTGTCCCGGCGGCTTCGGCGGCCGCAGCCACAGAGCCGACTGGGTCGGCTTGAGCGTCATCGCGTTGATCGCGCTGATGAGCGCGGTCGCGGCGATCACCAGCGCGAACTGGCGGAAGAGCTGTCCTGTCAGGCCGGGCAGGAAGGCCGCGGGGAGGAACACCGACATCAGCACCAGCGTGATGCCGATGACCGGGCCGGTCAGCTCCTCCATCGCTTTGATCGCCGCCTCGCGTCCGGGCATGCCCTGCTCGACATGGCGCGACACGCCCTCGACGATGACGATCGCGTCGTCGACCACGATGCCGATCACCAAAATGATGGCGAACAGCGTCGGAAGATTGACCGAAAAGCCGAGCGCCGCCATGGCGGCGAAGGCGCCGATGATCGTCACCGGCACGGTCGTCGCGGGCACCAGCATCGCCCGCCAGTCCTGCAGGAAGACGAGGATGACGATCAGCACGAGGATGCCCGCCTCGATCAGCGTGCGCTAGACCTCGCTGATCGCGGCCTTGACGAATTTCGTCGTGTCGTAGGGGACGACATATTCGAGACCGTCGGGGAAGCTTTTCTTGAGCTGCTCCATCTTGTCGTAGACCTCCCGCGAGACGGCGACCGCATTGGCCTCGGGCAAGAGCGAGATGGCGATGCCGGCCGCGGGTCGGCCGTCGAGATTGAACGCTTCGCTGTAGGTCTGGGCGCCGAGATCGACGTGCCCGACGTCGCGGATCCGCGTGATCCGGCCGCCGGCGCCGGGCTCGACCTTGACGACGATGTTCTCGAAATCGGGCGCGTCGTTGAGTCGGCCGTTGAGGTTCAGCGTGTACTGGAAGTCCTGCCCCTTCACCGCGGGCGGCGCGCCGATCTGGCCGGCCGCGACCTCCTGGCTCTGCTGCTGGATGACGGAGATGACGTCCTGCGGCGTCAGGCCGCGCGCCTGCATGAGGTTCGGGTCCAGCCAGACCCGCATCGCGTATTGGCCGGCGCCGAGCACCGAGACGTCGCCGACGCCGTTGAGGCGCTCGAGCTCGTTCACGACATTGATGACCGCGTAGTTCGCCAGGAACAGGCTGTCGAAGCGGCCGTCCGGCGACACAAGCCCGACGAATTCGAGGATCGACGTCGATTGCTTCTTGGTCGTGACGCCCTGGAGCTGCACTTCCGCGGGCAGGGACGAGAGCGCGGCCGAGACCCGGTTCTGCACCAGGATCTCGTCCTCGTCGGCGCTGGTGCCGATCGCGAACGTGACGGTGAGATTGTAGGTGCCGTCGCTGGCGCTCGTCGACTGCATGTAGAGCATGTTCTCGACGCCGTTGACGTTCTGCTCGATCGGCAGCGCGACGGTGTTGACGAGCGTCGTGGCGCTCGCGCCCGGATAGCGGGTCGTCACCTGCACGGTCGGCGGCACGACGTTCGGATATTGCGAGGTCGGCAGGTTGACGAGCGCGACAAGGCCGATGACGACGAAGAACAGCGCCAGAACGTTGGCGAGAACCGGCCGGTCGATGAAGAAGCGGGAGATCATGGGCGTTGCTCCCGCGCCGTCACTTCGCCGGCTCCGTCGCGGCCGGCTTTGCGGCGCCGTCGGGCGGGCTTCGCGGGCTCCGATGGCGCGGCCGGCGCGCTGTCCTGATCCGCGGCGGCTTCGCTCAGCTTCGTCTGCTGGGGATCGACCTTGGCGCCGGGGATTGCGCGCTGGACGCCCTCGGTCACGACCCAGTCGCTCGGATCGATCCCGGATTCGATGATCCGGTAGGGCCCCTCCCGTTCGCCCGTCTTGACGTTCCGGCGCTGGACGACGTTGTCCGGCCCCACCACCAGCAGATAGCGCCCCTCCTGGCTCGTCCCGAGCGCCACATCGGGCACGAGAATCGCCTTGTCCAGCTTGTCGACCGGCGTGCGCACCCGGACGAACAGACCGGGCAGCAGCCCGCGGTCCTTGTTATCGAAGATGGCGCGGACTTCCAGCGTGCCGGTCGAGGCGTCCACCTGGGGCGCGGCGTAGTCCATGTGGCCTGCGTGCGGAAAGCCGTCCTCGCCCTGGAGCCCGATCTCGACCGGGATGCTGGAGAGATCCGTCGTCCGAAACTCGATGCCCGCCTTGGCGTTGTTCACCTTGATCCGAAGAATCTGCGGCTCGCTCATCGTGAAATAGACGATAGATCGGATCGAGCTGGATGATCGTCGCGAGCTTGGTCGGCGACCCGACGCCGACCAGCGCGCCCTTGTCGACGAGATGCCTGGTGACGACCCCGTCGAAAGGCGCGTTCACCGTCGTGTAGTTCGAGATTGATCTGGGCTGTCTCGATGGCCGCCTTGGCGTTCAACACCTCCGCCGCCGCCTGATCGGCTTTCGACTTCCATTCCTGCACCGTGGCCTGGCTGGCGAAATCCTGTTTGCCCAATTGCGCCTGGCGCTGGTATTCGGCCTGGTTGTAGGCGAGCGTCGCCTGGTTGGAGGCAAGCGTCGCATTCGCCTGGTCGAGTTGAGCCTGGTACTGATCGCGCTCGATGCCGAACAGCTTGTCGCCCGCCTTGACCGCGGCGCCGTCGACGTAGTCGATGTCGGTGAGGAAGCCCTGCACGCGGGCGACGAGATCGACCGAATTGAAGGGCGACGTATTGCCCGTCAGGTTGAGATAGAGCGTCACCGGCTGCTGCAACGGCTGCGCGACGGCGACCTTCGGCGGCGGCGGGGGCACATAGGCGTTGTTCGAGCCGTTGCAGGCCGCGAGCGAGACCGTCGCCGGCGACAACGCAAGCAGCGCGAAAGACGCGCCAACGCTACTTTCGTCGAGGAACAAGGTCTTTGCGTCACCATGCGAGCGCCGATCCTCGGAAGCAAAAAACAAGAGCCGCGGGCGGAACCCGATGGCGCGGCGCCGCTCAGGCCGCGCCAACGCCGGCCTATGTTGCCCGACCGGCGCTTGAGCGCAAGGGGCCGACTGAAAAGTGCGGCCGGGCTGTTACCGGGGCGCGCGCTCGAGCGCGCGATAACGCCTGACCGCGACGGGATCGAGGCGAGATAGACGAGCGTGACGGCGACCAGCGCCTGCATGGGAAAGTTGAACAGGATGAGGAGCGCCGCGGCGACGCCGACCAGCACCACCGAGACATATTCGCGTGGCACGCGGCCGATCGTCTTGCCGGAGAAATGGGGCACACGGCTCGCCATCAAGAGCGCCACCGCCAGCACATAAAGGCTTTCGATCACGGCCGATTGCAACGTCGGCTGGCCGAGATCGAACGCGTAATGAACGTAGATCGGCAGAAGGGCGACGATCGCGCCCGCCGGCGCCGGCATCCCAAGGAAGAAAGTCTTTCGCCATGCAGGCTGATCCTCGTCGATCATGACGTTGAAGCGCGCGAGACGCAGAGCGCAAGCCATGGCGAACAAGAGCGCCGCGACCCAGCCGAAGTTTTTGGCCGCGTGCAGGTTGGCGACGTAAAGCACCAGCGCCGGCGCGACGCCGAAGTCGACGAAGTCGGCGAGCGAATCGAGTTCGGCGCCGAACCGCGAGGTTCCCTTCAAAGCGCGCGCGATTCGCCCGTCGAGGCCGTCAAGCACGGCTGCGGCGGCGACCGCGCTCACCGCCCAGTCGATCGACCCCTCCATCGCCAGACGAATCGCGGTCAAGCCGAGGCCCAGCGCGAACAGCGTGATAAGGTTGGGGATCAGGAGCCTGAGCGGCACAGCCCGGAGACCGCGACGGCGCGCCGCCGCCACGTCTGCGAGCGCCCGGGGCGCGGGGCCGGCCTCGTTCACGCGTCAGCTCCGTTGAAAGGGCGGCGGCTCGACTTCGGCCGCGACCTGCGCGATCACCGTCTCGCCGGCGATGGCGCGCGAATCGACGCCGACCACGATGTGCGCGCCCAGTGGCAGGTAGACATCCACGCGCGAGCCGAAGCGGATGAGGCCGATGCGTTCGCCGGCGCCGACCAGCGCGCCCTCGTGCGTGAAGCACACGATCCGCCGGGCGATGAGGCCTGCGATCTGCACCACGCCGAACCGCCCGGATGGCGCATCGATGACGATGCTGTTGCGCTCATTGTCCTCGCTCGCCTTGTCGAGGTCGGCGCTC
Organism: uncultured Alphaproteobacteria bacterium; assembly: GCA_963802615.1. GTDB lineage: Bacteria > Pseudomonadota > Alphaproteobacteria > Rhizobiales > Beijerinckiaceae > Roseiarcus. The sequence continues at coordinate 256,186 of CAWDKC010000033.1, read as the reverse complement.
AGGAACAGCCCAGGGTGATAGACGATCTGGGCGATCCGGCCTTCGACCGGGGCGCGATTCACATGGCAATCGAAGACGGACATGAAGATCGACACCCGCTGCAGCGGCGCCATGCCGAGGCCAAGCTCGGGCGGAGGCGCGGCAAAGCCGGCGAAGCTGACCACGCCGTCGGCGGGCGCAATGACCAGGTCGCTGCGGACCGGCGTGACGCGCGCGGGATCGCGAAAGAAATAGACGCACCACAGTGTGGCGATGAGGCCGAGCCAGCCGAGCGGCGCCCATATCCACCACAGGACGAGCGTCGCAACGGCGAAGCCGAAGACGAACTTATAGCCTTCAGGATGGATCGGCGCGAGCTGGCCGCGCAGCGATTTGACGATGCTCATTGACCGACGCTCGAAGACAAGTCGCGGGCACTCATGGCGCCAAACGCCCTCGATGTCACGGCGCGGGCTGAGACACGATTCCGTCGGCGGCGGCGAGGTTGTCCTCACGGCCAGCCTGCCGCAACAATTCCTGCGCCGCGTCGACCTGCCTCTGGCGGCTCCACATCGCGGAATAGATTCCTCCACGCGCCAGAAGCTCCTGATGGGAGCCGCGCTCGGCGATAATCCCCTTGTCGAGCACCAGGATCTCGTCGGCGTCGACCACGGTCGACAGGCGATGAGCGATCACGATCGTCGTGCGTCCGCGGGAGACGCGCTCCAGCGCCGACTGAATCTCGCGCTCGGTGAAACTGTCGAGCGCCGACGTTGCTTCGTCGAGCACCAGAATCGGCGGCGCCTTGAGCATCGTGCGCGCGATCGCCACCCGCTGCTTTTCGCCGCCAGAGAGCTTGAGCCCGCGCTCGCCGACCGGCGACTCGTAGCCATGCGGCAGCGAGCGGATGAACGGGTCGATCTGCGCGTTCTCGGCGGCGGCGACCACTTCGGGCTCGCTCGCGCCGTCGCGCCCGTAGCGGACGTTGTAGCGGATCGTATCGTTGAACAGCACCGTGTCCTGCGGCACCATGCCGATCGCGGCGCGCAGCGAACTCTGGGTGACGGCGCTGATATTCTGTCCGTCAATCAAGATGCGCCCTGAGCTCGGCTCATAGAAGCGGAACAGCAGCCGCGAGATCGTCGACTTGCCGGCGCCCGAAGGCCCGACGATCGCGATCGTGTGCCCCGCGGGCGCCTCGAACGAGACGCCGCGCAAAATGGGCCTGCCCGGATCGTAAGCAAAGTCGACATTGTCGAACCGGACCGCGCCAGCGGCGACTTCCAAAGGCTGGGCGCCAGGAATGTCCTCGATTTCAGGATTCTGTCCCAGGATGGCGAACATCGCCTCGACGTCAATGATCGCCTGCCGGATGTCCCGATACACCATCCCCATGAAATTGAGCGGCTGATAGAGTTGCAGCATGATCAGATTGACGAGCACAAATGCGCCGACCGTCTTGGTTCCGTTTCTGACCTCGGCGACGCACATCAGAAGGACAACGATCAAGCCGAGGGTGAAAATGAACGCCTGACCAGCGTTGAGAACCGCGAGCGATACATAGGTGCGCACGCTCATATGCTCGTAGCGCGCCATCGCCTTGTCGTATCGGGCCGCCTCGCGGCCTTCGGCGCCAAAATATTTCACCGTCTCGAAGTTGAGCAGGCTGTCGATCGCCTTGGTGTTGGCGTCGGTGTCGCTCTCGTTCATCGAACGCCGGATGCCGATGCGCCAATTGGTGGCCAGAGTCGTATAGATCAGATACGCGACCACAGTGGCGCTGATCACGGCGACATAGCGCCAGTCGAACGAGATCAGCATAGCGGCGATGACCAGCGCGAATTCGACGACGGTTGGCGCCGCGGTCAACATCGAGGTGCGAATGATGGTCTCGATCGCATTGCGGCCGCGCTCGAGAACGCGTGTGAGGCCGCCGGTTTTGCGCTCCAGATGAAAGCGCAACGACAGACGATGCAAATGCTCGAACACCTCGATCGCCAATCGGCGCACCGCATTCATGGCGACTGCCGCGAACAGCGCGTCGCGGCCTTGCTGGGTGAACGCCATCAGAATGCGCAAGAGCCCATAAAGGGCGGTCAGCGCCGCCGCTCCGATCAGAACGCGCGGCAGCGGGACCGCATCGAGCGCGAGCTTGTTGGCGACCGCATCGGTCGCCCATTTGTAGGAATAGGGAATTGCGATCGTGAACAACTTCGAGAGCAGCATCAGCGCGACGGCGAGAAATACCCGCAGCTTCAGATCAGCGCGGTCGGCCGGCCAGATGTAAGGCCATAAAAGCCGCACGGTTCCCGTCAGCGTGGCCCGCTGCGCGCCATTGTTGCGCGCGGCGATGAACGTCGACGTCTTTTGATGCTGCATCGGAACTCACGGGGCGCGCCGATCAATTGGATCGGCAAGGCGCATATAGTCGCTTTCAGCGCCGACGACATCCTCGCGGCCGCCATATTTCTGGAGCGCGATCCTTGTTCGCGAAGCAGCGCAGGTGAAAGTGGAAGCCTGGCGCGGCGAATCAGGTCGGTGATTGTTCCCCGCCTGCAGTTATGCGGAAGCGCAAGCTTCGCTTGGACGTCCGGCGATCCTGAAAACGGCCGGCGATGATTCGGTCAAAGCGTTCACGGCACGTTAATCGCTGTCTGTCAAGTGAAGGCTGTGATTTTTTTGTATAAATTTAGCGTCAGTCAGCGAGCTTATTTTGAGTATTCAGCCGATTTTCATCGATTCCGTAGTTGAAGTTATCATATCTTGTCTTGTGCTATGTTTTCTTTTGCGCTATGTCGCTATCACCCCAAGTTGCAATAAGCGACGAAGAATGAGGATGCTCGTCATAATCGGGTGAGCAGAGAATGGCCTGAAGCTGATCGCCAACATGGCGCTCTTTTCGCCAGGCGACTTACTGGAGTAACATCAACAATGAGCGATTCGTCCAATCACATAGAACTCGCCGCGGAGATCGTGTCGGCCTATGTGTCGAACAATTCCGTGCCGTCGAGCGAGTTGCCGACGCTTCTCAGCGACGTTCACGCAGCGCTGGTGCGTGTTGCGACCGGCGCACAACCGGTCGTAGTCGAAGCGGCCAAGCCCGCCGTGCCGCCGAAGAAGTCGATTACCAGCGATTACATCATCTGCTTGGAGGATGGTCGTAAATTCAAGTCGTTGAAGCGGCATTTGCGGACCCAATACAACCTCTCGCCGGAAGAGTATCGGGAGAAGTGGGGTCTTCCGTCCGACTATCCCATGGTCGCTCCCGCTTACGCCAAGGCGCGCTCGGCGCTGGCGAAGCAGATGGGCCTTGGCCAGCAGCGCCGGCGCCGCAAGTAAGACGCGTAGTTCATCCTGGCTCCAAATCCTCGGTTCCCTCCAGGCCGAGTGGCGCGGGTCCCAAGCGCGGCGATGGATGGAACGCCGCGCTTCTACTTTGTGCCGAACATGCGGTCGCCCGCGTCGCCCAGGCCAGGAACGATGTAGCCGTGCTCGTTGAGCCGTTCATCAATAGCCGCGGTCCAGATCTGCACGTCGGAATGCGCTTTGGTCAGCCGTTCGATCCCCTCGGGCGCGGCGAGAAGGCAGACGAAGCGGATGTCCTTCACCCCGCGCCGCTTGAGGCGGTCGATCGCGGCGACGGCTGAATTTGCCGTCGCGAGCATCGGGTCCATGACGATGACCAACCGCTCGGCCACGTCCGCCGGGGCCTTGAAATAATACTCCACCGCCTCCAGCGTAGTTGGGTCCCGATAGAGCCCGATATGGGCGACTCGCGCGCTCGGCACGAGATCGAGCATCCCATCGAGAAATCCGACGCCGGCGCGCAAAATCGGCGCAAACACCAGCTTTTTGCCGGATATTGTCGGCGCCATGGTCTTGACGAGCGGCGTCTCCACCTCGACCATTTCGAGCGGCAAATCGCGCGTCACTTCGTAGGCGAGCAGCATGCCGATCTCGTTCATGAGTTGCCGGAAGCCCTTGGTCGAGACGGTCTTGTCGCGCATCAGCGTCAACTTGTGCTGCACCAGCGGATGGGCGACGACGTGAACATTCGGCATGGGGCGCGGTCCTGGCCACGAGGAGGACATGGAAGGCTTTGACATTAAACGAAGTTGCACGCGCCGAGGCGAGGGCGCGCGGCATCGTCCCCAACTTTTCTCCGGCGTGCAGCCGCCGGCTGCGCGCCGCACGCGCCTGCGGCGCTATTGACGGGCGATCAGGCACGATGTCTGCTCACCCGCGATGGTTTCCTCGACCGCCCGTCCGATCAGCCGCAACTGGTCCCTGCCCAACATCCTGACCTATGCGCGGGTCGCGGCGGTCCCGCTGGTCGCCGGGCTTTTGTTCTGGCCGGATGAGCCGTGGGCGCGATGGACGGCGCTCGCGATCTTCATCGCCGCCGGGATCAGCGACTTTTTCGATGGCTATCTGGCTCGCGCCTGGTCGCAACAGTCCTCGCTTGGAAGAATGCTGGACCCGATCGCCGACAAGCTTCTTGTCTCCGCGGTGATCCTGGTGCTCGCCGCCAATCAGACGATCTCCGGGCTGACGCTTTGGGCGGCGATCGTCATCCTTTGCCGGGAAATCCTGGTCTCGGGCCTGCGCGAACATCTGGCCGAGCTCAGGGTTCCGCTGCCGGTCACCGCTCTCGCCAAGTGGAAGACCTTCGTCCAGTTCATCGCCCTGGGCTTCCTGATCGCGGGGTCGGCCGGCGAAGCGGTGCTGCCGGGCGCCGTCACGACCGGTATTGTGCTCCTGTGGATCGCGGCCCTGGTGACGCTTTACACCGGCTGGGACTATATGAAGGCGAGCTACGACAATGTCGGGAGCGACTGAGAGAGGACATGAAGGCGCTCTATTTTGCCTGGGTGCGTGAACGCGTCGGCCGAGCGGAGGAAGAGCTCGCTCCTCCCCCGACGGTGGAGACAGTCGGCGACCTTGTCGCCTGGCTGCGTGAACGGGGCGAGGGCTACGCGCTTGCGTTCGACAAACCCGCTTCTGTCCGCGCCGCGCTCGATCGGGTTCACGTCCGCGGGGAGGCCTCGATCGCCGGGGCGAAGGAAGTGGCGTTCTTTCCGCCGATGACCGGCGGCTGAAAGCGATGGCGACAATCCGCGTCCAGCGTGAGGATTTCGATCCCGGAGCGGAAGCCGAAGCGCTCGCGCGCGGGCGCCCTGACGTCGGAGCGGTGGTGAGCTTTGTCGGCTATTGCCGCGACGAGGGCGGTTCGCTCGCCGCGCTCGAGCTCGAGCACTATCCCGGCATGGCCGAGGAGGAGATCGCGCGCGCCGCGGGTGAGGCTGAGACGCGCTGGCCGCTTCTGGGCGCGATCGTCATCCATCGCCATGGCCGTATCGCGCCGGGCGAGCGGATCGTTTTCGTCGCGGTCGCCGCCGCCCATCGCGGGGCGGCCTTCGCGGCGGCCGAGATGCTGATGGATTATCTCAAGACCCGCGCGCCGTTCTGGAAGCGCGCGATACGCAGCGACGGCGCTGTCGAGGGATGGATCGAATCCAAGCGGGAGGACGACCGGTCGGCGGCGCGGTGGAGCGCCGCCGGTTGAGGGTTTGCTTCAGGCCCGCCCGACGACCGTGTGGTAGATCCAAAGCACGATGATTGCGCCGATCACCGCGACCACCATGCTCCAGATGTTGAAACCCGTGATGCCGGCGCCGACGAGTTCAGCCGCGATGAAACCACCCACGATCGCGCCGACGACGCCGAGCACGATATCCATGACAAGTCCGGAGCCGGACTTATTGACGATTTTGCTGGCGATGAATCCGGCGATGAGACCAAAAATGATCCATGCGATTACGCCCATTGCGACACCCTCCCGGCTCGATTTGAAGGTCGAACTCTGCGGTATGGACGGGGAAAACGCAAGCCGATAGTCTTGGTCGTGATATCTTCGAAGCGCAGCTGCTCAGCTGGTGTCGAAGCACAGGCTTCCGGCGATTTGGATTGAGTGGAGGAGACAACAATGGCTTCCTTTGACGAGGCGATGAAAAATGCGGTTCCGGGCGGCAATCTGGCGACACCGATCGCGGTCGCCGTCGGCGCGCTGATTCTCGGCAAGATCTTCGGCGGCGGCTCGGCGTCGGCGCCTGCCTCCACCCCGTCCATCCCGATCCCGCCGCCCGGGCAACCCGTGCCGACGAATGCGCCGGCCGGCAGCATTCTCGGCGGCCTCACCGACCTCATCGGCAAGCTCAGCGCGGGGGGCGTGGCGCCGCAAGTCAATTCCTGGGTCGGCCACGGGCAGAATGAGCCGGTCCAGCCCGGACAGCTCGGTTCGGCGCTCGGCCAGAATGTGCTCGCCGAACTTTCGCAGCGCACCGGCATGAGCCAGCAGGAGCTGCTGAACCAGCTCTCGACCGTGTTGCCGCAGATCATCAATCATCTGACGCCAAACGGCCGCATGCCGACGGTGGCCGATCTCGAGAGGTAAGCGGCGAGACGCCGAAAGGCTGAGCGGGAACGCTCAGCCTCAATTCCGGCCGCATCGCGCCGAGGCGGCCAGGCTCGCGGCGCGTGTGCGGTATCGGCGCTTGTCAGCCGTCAATATCTGAAGCCGGATTCCAGCGCGGCGCGGGTCGTTCTGCCCGAGGCGCGCCTCAAGGCGAAAGCCGAGTGAAGCGCCCCGCCGGCGTTCGGCGCGAGCGGTCCTGGCTCGACGGCCGGACAACCGCCTGCGTGTAAATACGCGCTTGCGCGCGCCGCTTCACCAGAATAGCGAAGAGCCCAAGACTTTCTGCCTTTCGAGAGCGTGCGATCATGAAGCTAATCCTGGCGGTCATCAAACCGTTTAAACTCGACGAGGTCCGAACGACGCTCGACCGGCTGGGCGTCAAGGGCATGACGGTCAGCGAGGCCAACGGCTACGGCCGGCAGAAGGGGCACACCGAAATCTATCGCGGCTCCGAATACAATGTCGCCTTCATGCCGAAAGTGCGCCTCGAGATTGCGGTCAGCGATGACGAAGTGGAGTCGACGATCGAGGCGCTCCGCGCTTCGGCGCGCACCGGCCAGATCGGCGACGGCAAGATTTTCGTCCTGCCGATCGAGCGGGCGATGCGCATCCGCACCGCCGAGACCGGCGACGAGGCGCTGTGACGCCAGCCGATGTTCGCCGCGAGCGGTAGGTCAGTGTGGAACTTTAACTTTCTGGTCCTTTATGTGGAAAGTCAGCCGTATTAAGGAAAGCCGCCGATCTTGACCATTCAACGTCTCTCGGCGGCAGAGTTCACGACCCTGCAGAATTCCGGATTTCGATCTGTGCAGATCGTATGGCCCAACAATGCGCCCGACGCCCGCGTCACGATCACGCGCGTCACGATGGAGCCGGGCGCGACCTCGGCCAGACATGTGCACCCGACAAGCGAACAAATCTGGCTCATTGAGCAGGGTAACGCCCTGCTGCTGATGGCCGACGGCCGGACAGACGGGTTGCGGGCGAGCGACGTTGTGCGAACTCCGGCGGGCACGATCCACGGCGTCACCAACACCGGCAGCGAGCCATTCGTTTATCTCGCCGTGACAACGCCACCGCAAGATTTCACGCCGGCTTACAAAGGCCCGAAGACATCAAACGGACTCACGACCTCGCCGCTCGCTGGCGCAGACCGCCGTTCGCTGGCATAACGGAACAATGATTCGCAGCGTGATCGCGGAGGCCGCGCGCGCCGACCGAGCCCCTCCCGCCGACCCGGGATTTGGGGTCTATGTCCATTGGCCCTTCTGCCTGTCGAAATGCCCGTATTGCGACTTCAACAGTCACGTGCGCGGCGCGGCAATCGACGAAGGGCGCTATCTCGCGGCGTTCAAGGCGGAAATCGCCCATCGGGCGAGACTGGCGCCGGGCCGCACGGTGCGCTCGGTGTTCCTCGGCGGGGGCACCCCTTCGCTCATGCGCCCCGAGACCGTCCAGGGCGTCCTCGACGCCATCGCATCGGCCTGGCGTCTCGACAAGGACGCGGAGATCACGCTGGAAGCGAACCCGACCAGCGTCGAAGCCGAGCGGTTTCGCGGCTATCGGTCGGCCGGGGTCAACCGGCTGTCGATCGGCGTGCAGGCGCTGAACGACTTTGACCTGAAAGCCCTCGGCCGCAAGCACACGGTCGTCGAGGCGCTGGCTGCGGTGAGGCTCGCCGCCTCGCTGTTCCCCCGTTACAGCTTCGACCTGATTTATGGCCGGCCCGGACAGAGCGAGGCGGCATGGCGGCGCGAGCTCGCCGAGGCGCTCAACTATGTCGGCGACCACATCTCGCTCTATCAACTGACCATCGAGCCCGACACCATGTTCGAGCGCCTGCGCGACGCGGGCAAGCTCGCGCTGCCGGACGAAGACCTGAGCCTCGCTTTGTTCCAGGCGACGCGCGAATTGACCTATGCGCACGGGTTCCCGGCCTATGAGGTTTCAAACCACGCGCGTCCTGGCGGCGAGAGCCGTCACAACCTGATCTATTGGCGTTACGGCGAATATGCAGGCGTCGGTCCGGGCGCGCATGGGCGCCTGGTCACGCCGAAGGGGCGATTGGCGCAGGAAACCGAGCGGCATCCGGAAATGTGGCTGACCCTGGTCGAGAGCGAGGGTCACGGCCTGGTCGAGAGCACGGCGCTGAGCCGCGAGGAGCAGGGCGACGAGTTTCTGCTGATGGGCCTGCGCTTGAGCGAAGGCGTCGACCCGCGGGCGTTTGAAAAGGTGAGCGGCCGCCTGATCGATCCCGAGCGGATCCGGAGCCTGATCGAGGATGGCTTTCTCGAGCGCGACGAGCGCGGGCGCATTCGCGTGACCGCGATGGGCGCGCCGCTGCTCGACACCGTGGTCGCCGACGTCGCGGCTTGAGGGCCCGCCCTCGGGCTTTGGCTGAGACGCCCCATTGTCGCTGCGCCGGTTGTAGCCGCGCTCGTTGAGCGCGGCCATACCGCCCCCTTGTGAGAACGACTTGCCCGGCTGGGAGGCCCCTCCGCCGGGATGCGCGGCCGCGTTCGCTGGCGGCCGGTCCAAGCCTTGGCCTCAAGCCTTGGCCTCAAGCCTTGCCGTATCAATTCCATCGACCGGACGGAACGACGCCCGCCAAATTCCGGATGACCCGGGCGGCCGGCGGCGCGCGCACGCGTGTCCGGGTTCAGGCAGACGTGAGGGGCCCGCCGCCAGGCGAATCCCGATCATTGAGTGCTTGGAGGCGATCTTGCGCGAAAGAAATTTCAACTCAAGGACGGCCTGAAGGCCGCCGCCGGAGGCGGTGCGCGCTTGGCGCGCATCCTTGACTTGAGATTTCTTTCGCGCCCCGCTCCGCCAAGCAATCAATGCATCCATCCGACCCGAAGCCAGGACAACGCGTTGACGCGGGCCTCTTGCCAGGCGTACATCTGATTTGTACATAAAGCTGTACAGAAGCGATGTACGCATGACCGATGTGAACGTGACGGACCTGAGACAGAATCTGCCCGCCTACCTCGAGCGCGCCCGCCGGGGAGAGCGCATCCGTGTGACCTCCCGGGGCGCGGTGATCGCGGAGATCACGGGCCCTAAAGCGTCCGGGGAGGAGGCCGAACTCATCCGAAGGCGCTTACGGGGAACCGTCCTGCACTACGATTTGCCCGACGAGCCCGCGCACGCGCTCGACGAGTGGACCGTCAATCTTTGATCGTTCTCGACACCCACGTGCTGGTGTGGTGGGTCGACGGCGAAAGGAAGAAACTGTCGCGCAGCGCAGCTCAGGCGTTGCAGCAACACGGCAGGCGCAACGAGCTTTGCGTGTCGAGCATGAGCTTTTTTGAGATCGCGACGCTCGAGCGCCGTGGGCGCTTGCGCTTCAACATGCCTGCAGCCGCGTGGCTGGCGAATGTGAGGAGGCTGCCGGAATATCGACTTGAACCGCTCACAGACGACATCGCCGAGCGCGCGGGTCAGTTCGGCGACGCCTTCCCCGGCGATCCCGCGGACCGGATGATCGCTGCGACCGCGCTCGTGCTGAATGCGCCGCTCGTCACGCATGATGACAGGCTGCGCGCGTTTCCATCCCTGCAAATCATCTGGTGAGCCGCGAGCGCCGATCTCCTCCATTGAAGCGCTCGATGCGAGAGGCGCTTGTAGCGTTGACTGTTGGTGGCTCTTATAGCGTCAGGCGCGGGTTTCCCGTTGAATTTCGGTAAAGCCGTCATGGCCGGCCTTGTGCCGGCCATCTACGCGGCGCCGCGACAAATCTCTTGCCCGCACAAAGCTCCGTCAGTTCAGGCACTTACGACGAGGCTTCGGTGTTCTCGTAGATGGCCGGGTCACGCCCGGCCATGACGGAGAAGCAAAATCCCAGCCCAGCAAGTCGATCCGCCAAAATGGATCCGCGGCGCAATCGGAAACGAACCATATATCAGCAGCCAACGCCTTAAGAGCCACGCGAGTTGACCGGAATAGCAGAAATTAAATAAGTTACTTGACATTCACAGAACTACTGGATAGTCTGCCGCCAGTCGTGACCTGCGGGCGTCATGGGGCTTCACGAGATCAGAAGCGCTTCGCAATCCGTTCGCCCGTCGATTTTGCGGTTGGAAAGGGCGTTTGGAGAAAACGGCGAAACGAAACGGCGGTTAAGCCCTTGAAAACACACAAAATGGCGAAATCCGTGATTCGGAGCTCTTAATGATTTCAATGGCTTAGGACCGGCGCTGCGAAACGATTCGTTTCGCATGGCGAAACGTTCCTTCGCTTTTGCCGGCCGTGACGGGCGCGCGGAATGGTCGCGGCGCTTGGCGTTTTTGCAAATAGCGGGCGAGGGGCTCGGCAGTTGCACGAAAGCGCAGTCAAGCCACTGAAATCGTTGGGCCGCGTAAACTTGTGCGCTCGCCGCGGGCTCCTCGCGTCCTACTCGGCGGCGTGACGGCGCGGCAGCGCCGCTTTGTCGAGCGCCTGGCCCAAATCCTCGATCAGATCCTGGACGTCCTCGAGGCCGACCGACAATCTGAGCAGGCCCGGCGCGATGCCGAGCGCCGCACGCTGCTCGGGCTTGAGCCGTTGGTGGGTCGTCGTCTCCGGATGGGTGACCAGGCTCTTGGCGTCGCCAAGATTGTTGGAGATGCCGATGATCGAGAATGCGTTGGCGACCCGGAAAGCCGCCGCCTTGCCGCCGGCGACCTCGAACGCCACCATCGTGCCGCCGCCTTCCATCTGCCGCTGGGCGAGAGCCGCCTGCGGATGATCGGCGCGGCCCGGATAGAGCGTGCGCCGAACCGCGGGATGATGGCTGAGGAACTCCGCGATCGCGCCGGCGCTTTGCGTTTGCGCCGCAACGCGAACGGGCAGCGTCTCGAGCGACTTGAGCAGCGTCCAGGCGTTGAACGGGGAAAGACAGGGCCCGGTCTGGCGGAGGAAATTGTGGATATGGTCGGCGATGAACTTCTCGCTTCCCAGGATGATTCCGCCGAGCACGCGCCCCTGGCCGTCAATGTGCTTGGTGGCCGAGTAGACGACGCAATCGGCGCCGAGCTTCATCGGGCGCTGCAGCAGCGGCGTGGCGAAGACGTTGTCGACCACCAGGGTCGCGCCGGCGCCATGCATGATCTCGGCGACGCCTGCGATATCGACGAGTTCGAGCGTCGGATTGGTCGGCGATTCGAGGAACGCCGTCTTGGTGTTCGGACGCAGAGCCGCCCGCCACGCGTCAAGATCGGCGCCGTCGACCAGGGTCGAGGCGACGCCGAAACGCGGCAACAGGTCTTCGACCACATAGAGACAGGAACCGAACAGAGCCCGCGCGGCGACGATGTGGTCGCCCGCCTTGAGCTGGCCCATGAGCGAAGCGGTGACGGCCGCCATTCCGCTCGCCGTCGCCCGCGCGGCCTCAGCGCCTTCGAGGAGCGCCATCCGCTGCTCGAACATCGAGACGGTCGGATTGGCGAAGCGCGAATAGATGAAGCCCGGATCGTCGCCCTTGAAGCGCGCCTCCGCCAGCTCCGCCGTGTCGTAGAGATAGCCCTGGGTGAGAAAAAGCGCTTCCGACGTCTCATCGAATCGCGAACGCAGCGAGCCGCCATGGATCAATTGCGTCGCCGGCCTGAGCGTCTTGGGGTCGCGGGATTTGCGCGGGCTCGTCATCGTTCAAGTCCTCTCACGCCAACGGCGCCTGATGGGCTCGAGACGAGGCGACGGTTTTGAATGCGCCCCGATCTTTTAGCCCGTTGTTTAACGTGGCGGCAAGCCGATCGGCTCAAATGACCACGAGAGAGCATTGGATAGCGCCAGCCAGGCCTTGGCGTCAAGGCCAAGCCTTCCCTTAAGAGGGGCTCAACGAAAATTCCGCCCGGCAGGCATCGCCTCGGCGACATCAACGGTCTCGACCAGCGGACTTGGCGGTTTGGCGCGCGGATCGTCGAGACGTGGTGGCCCGGCGAAGCGATTGCCTTGCCGCTTTCGGGTCTCCGTCGGCTCCGTCCGGTGCGCCTCGTCGGCGCGCGCGAGAGCGCCGATCGTCGGGCCCGTCTCGGACAGAAGCCCAAGCATCGACGTCAGGTCATTCATGCGTTCGGCGACGATATGGATGACCCCTTGCTCGCTCTGCAATTTCCCGGTCACTGCGACCAGACGCGCGCCGAGCACGATCGCGCGCAGACGTTCGAAGACCTTCGGCCAGACAATGATATTGGCGACGCCCGTCTCGTCCTCCAGCGTCATGAAGATGACGCCCCCGGCGGTGCCCGGCCGCTGGCGCACCAGCACGAGGCCGGCCACCGTGACGCGCTCGCCGTTCTTGACTGAGCCCAGCGCCTCGGAGCGCAGGATTCCGCGCGCCGAAAGGCGGGCGCGCAGGAACGAAGCGGGATGAGCCTTGAGGGACAAGGACAAGCGTCGGTAGTCTTCCACCACATGCGCGCCGAGCGGCATCGGCGGCAATCGTGCATCCGGCTCCGTGTCGCGCGCCGGGCGGCTCATGAACAGCGGCAGATCGTCCTGATCGCCGACCCGATCGAGGCCGCGCACCGCCCATAAAGCCTGCCGCCGATCGAGGCCGAGCGAGCGGAAAGCGTCAGCGTCGGCCAGCCGCTCCAGTACGGCCAAACCCAAGTCGCTGCGCAGCCATATGTCGCGCACCGAATCATAAGAGGCGCCCCGCCGCTCGACGAGGCGGAGCATGTCCTTCTCCTTGACGCCGACGATTTGTCTCAAGCCCAAGCGCACCGCATGGGTTGAGCGGATGTGCGGCGCCATCTCGGCGTGGCGGGGATGGAGTCCTTCGCCCCTCACCCCAACCCTCTCCCCGTGAACGGGGAGAGGGCGGAGGGGTTCCAGCGTGCAATCCCAATCGGACAGGTTCACGTCGACTTCGCGCAACTCGACCCCATGCTCGCGCGCATCGCGCACGAGCTGGGCTGGCGCGTAGAAGCCGAGCGGCTGGGCGTTCAGCATCGCCGCGGCGAAGACATCCGGGTAGCGGCATTTCATCCAGCACGAGGCGTAGACCAGAAGGGCGAAGCTCGCCGCGTGGCTCTCGGGGAAGCCGTATTCGCCGAACCCCTCGATCTGGTGAAAGCAGCGCTCGGCGAACGCGCGGTCGTAACCCTTCGCCGCCATACCCTCGACCATCTTCTCCTGAAACGTTTGGATCGTGCCCGATCGACGAAACGTCGCCATGGCGCGGCGCAATTTGTCGGCTTCCGAGGGCGTGAAGCCAGCGGCGACGATGGCGATCTTCATCGCCTGCTCCTGGAACAGCGGCACGCCGAGCGTCTTGCTCAAGACCGCTTCGAGCTCCTTCGAGGGATAGGAGACCTCCTCGAGGCCCTGCCGGCGGCGCAAGTAGGGATGCACCATGTCGCCCTGGATCGGGCCAGGGCGCACGATCGCAACCTCGATGACGAGATCGTAGAAGCTCGCGGGCTTCAGCCGCGGCAGCATCGACATTTGCGCGCGGCTTTCGATCTGGAACACGCCGATCGTGTCGGCGCGCTGGATCATCGCGTAGACGCACGCCTCCTCGGGCGGAATGGTCGCGAGCGTCAGAGGTTCGCGGTAGTGCTTGTCGAGAAGCGTAAAACCCTTGCTCAGCGCCGTCAGCATGCCGAGCGCCAGCACGTCGACCTTGAGCAGGCCGAGCGCGTCGAGATCATCCTTGTCCCACTCGATCATCGTGCGGTCGTTCATCGCCGTGTTCATCACCGGCACGACCTCGTCGAGCCGGTCGCGGGTGATGACGAAGCCGCCGCTGTGCTGGGTCAAATGGCGTGGAAAGCCGATCAGCGCCTTCGCCATTTCTAGCGCGAGCTTGAGGGTCGGGTCGGCTGGATTGAGTCCGGCCGCGCGCACACGGGTCCCGTCGATCGGCGTTGACTCCTGGCCCCAGGCGGTCCCGTTGAGAGCGGCGACGACATCGTCGGAGAGGCCGAAGACCTTGGCCGTTTCGCGGATCGCCGAACGCGTGCGATAGGTGATCACCGCGGCGGCGAGGCCGGCGCGCTCGCGCCCATAATGATCATAGATATATTGGATCACCTCTTCGCGCCGCTCGTGCTCGAAGTCGACGTCGATGTCGGGCGGCTCGTTGCGCTCGGGCGAGATGAAACGCTCGAACAGAAGATCGAAATGCGCCGGATCGACCTCAGTGACGCCAAGGCAATAACAGACCGCGGAATTGGCCGCTGAGCCGCGGCCCTGGCAGAGGATTCCCTTCGAGCGCGCGAAGCGCACGATGTCGTGCACGGTGAGGAAGTAAGGCGCGTAATCGAGCGAGGCGATCAGCTCAAGTTCGTGTGTCAGCGCGTCTCGCGTGCGCTCCGGAACGCCGTCCGGATAGCGCGTTTCCGCGCCGGCCTGAGCGAAGGCTTCGAGCGCCGCCTGGGGCGTTGGATGGCCCTCGCGCAGTTCTTCCGGATAGCAATGCCTGAGTTCGTCAAGGCTGAAGGCGAGGCCGTCGAGGAAGCGGGCGGTCTCGACGACGGCCTCAGGCGCATCGGCGAACAGCCGCGCCATTTCGCGCGGGCTTTTGAGATGGCGCTCGGCGTTGGCTTGCGTGAGGCGCCCGGCGGCCTCGAGCGTGGTTGTCTCGCGGATGCAGGCGACGACATCGGCGAGCATGCGCCGCTCGGGCGCATGCATCAGCGCGTCGTTGGTCGCAATCAACGGCGCGCCGACAGAGCGCGCGAGCGCAATGCGCCGCGCCAGCCCGCCGCGCATGTCCGCGCCATAAGCCAGGCTCGCGCCGATCCATAGACGCTTGCCGAAGGCCTCGCGCAGATGGCGGAGCGGCGAATCCCTTCTCTCTCCGAGCAGAAGGCGCCGCCGAAGGCGACGGATGTGGGCTGGCCTCCATCACGACGACCTGCAACCCTTCGCCTCGCTCCAGAAGATCGTCGAGCTTGAGCCAGCATTCGCCTTTGGGCGCGCGCAAATTGCCCGCAGTCAGAATCCGGCAGAGCCGGCCATAAGCCGCGCGGTCCTTTGGATAGACGAGCGCGTCTGGCGAGCCATCGCTGAATACGAGCCGTGCGCCGGGAACGACCCGGGTCGCCGCCATCGCCTCAGCGTTCTCGCGCGCGAATGTGTGTGCGCGCACGATTCCGGCGAGCGTATTGCGGTCGGCGATCCCGATCCCGGCAAGCCTGAGCTCGGCGGCGCGCGCGACCATTTCCTCAGGATGCGAGGCTCCGCGCAGGAAAGAAAAATTTGTCATCGCCGCGAGTTCGGCGAACCGCGGTTCAAGCCGGATCAAGGAGCGCCGCTCCTCGTGCGTGCGAACGGACAGACTAGGGACCCCATCTTCGGGCCGGATGATCGCTCGGAACCCGATCAGAACAAAGATAGAACAAAGCTGGGCGAAAACGCAAGCGCCGAGGCCTTGCTCGGCGCATTCGAATTCTCAGTCCTTGAAAGGTCACGCGCCGGTTCGTGCGCCGCGCAAAACTCCCGCGACAGGTTGGCCCTAAGCCCTGTCCCGTGTCCCGCCGTCAGCCAGGCGCGCCATAGCGTCGAAGAACAGGCGGCGGAAGCGGTCGGCGTCGACGGCGACGGCGACTTCGGTGTTGGCGAGGCGGCCCCATTGGCCGCGCCAGTCGACGATCGTCGCGCCAGTCGTCAGGCGCCCTGTGGTTTCGACATCGACCGCCGCGCGGCGCGTCTCGACCAGCCTCGGATCGAGCGCCACGGCGATCGCCAGCGGGTCGTGCATGGTGAAGATGCGCTTGCCCAGCATTTTCTCCATCCGTTCGAAATAGAAGCGCGACGCATCCTCGAGGAAGCGGGTCAACTTGGCCCCATGCGGCTTGTCGGCGATGCGCGAGGCGATCGCCGCGACGTCGCTCTCGTCGATGATCGTCTTGCGGGTGACGTCGAGGCCGATTGCGATCACCGGCGCCGCGCCCACGCCGCCGAAGGCGCGAAAGACGATGCGCGCCGCCTCAGGATCGTGCCAGATGTTGAATTCGGCCGCGGGCGTCACATTGCCCGGCTCGGAATAGGCGCCGCCCATGATGACGAACCGCTTGACGAGGCGCGGCAATTCGGGCTCGCGCATCACCGCGAGCGCGATATTCGTCAAGGGCCCCGTCGCGCATAGGATGAGGCGCCCGGAATGCGAGCGCGCCGCGCCGATGATCGAATCCGCTGCATGCAGCGCGTCCGACAGCTCTTCGGGCTCAGGCAAGACCGCATGGCCGAGGCCGCTCTGGCCGTGAATCTCGCTCGCATCCCTGACCGCGTTGGCGATCGCCGTCGCCGCGCCCGGCCAGACAGGGACATCGGGGCGCCCCGCAAGCGCCAGAACCGCCCGCGTGTTGCGCGTCGCGGCGGCGAGGGAAACGTTGCCGACCACCGTGGAGACGCCAAGGATTTGCGTCTCGTCATGCGCGCAGGCGTAGAGGAGCGCGAACGCATCGTCGATGCCGGTGTCGACGTCGATGACCAGGGGCTCGGTGAGCTCGGACATGGAGTCAACCTCCCTTCGGTCGTATGCGCGCCCCGGGACATTGTGCCTGGACGCGACGCAGGGTCAAACCGCGAAGCCTCGGCGCTCCTTGCCAACCCAGCGGAACGCCAGCAGGATTGCGACAGCGGCGAGACCGGTCGCAAGTCCAATCCATACGCCGACCGGACCCAGCGGCGTCGCAAATCCCAAGGCCACGCCGACCGGCGCGCCGATCGCCCAATAGCCGAGGAGCGCAATGACGAGCGGCGTGCGCGAATCATGCAGACCGCGCAACATGTTGGCGAGCGCCACCTGGCTCGCGTCAACGATCTGGAACAGGGCGGCGATCCTGATCAGCGCGATCGCCAGCGCGATCGTATCCGCATTCGCCGGCGCATCGAGGTCGATGAAAGGCGCGATCATGAGGCGAGGCGCGCCGATCATCGCGGCTGCGGAAAAGACGGCGAACAATGTGGTGAGGCCGAACGCCGACCACCCCGAGTGCGCGATCGCGCGGGCGTCGCCCGCGCC
Source organism: uncultured Alphaproteobacteria bacterium (assembly GCA_963802615.1). GTDB lineage: Bacteria > Pseudomonadota > Alphaproteobacteria > Rhizobiales > Beijerinckiaceae > Roseiarcus. The sequence goes on along the minus strand of CAWDKC010000033.1, from coordinate 238,778 downwards.
ATAGGCGAGGCCGACCCTGACCGTCGCCGCCTGGCCGAGGCCGAGCGGAACCATGAAGGCGAGCGAGGCGATCTGCAGCGCGATCGTGTGCGCCTCGATCGCCCGGGCGCCGAACCGGCCCATGGCCAGCGTCGCGGCGGCGAAGACGCCGACTTCGGCCACGATCATCGCGCCGATCGGCAGACCAAGCCGCCAGAGCGCCGCGAGCTCCGTTCCGACGAGGCGCCAGGGCAGCGCAAAGAGCCTTAACGAGCGCATGCGCGGATCGATCAGCGACGTGGCGAGCAGAAGCGCGCACATGAGCGTCTGCGACAGCGTCGTGGCGAAGCCGGAGCCGATGATCCCGAGCGCCGGCATGCCGAGCTTGCCGAAGATCAGCGCGTAATTGGCGAGGGCGTTGAACGCCACCGCCACAAGTCCGGCGATCAGCGCAGGGCGAGGACGCTCGAGCGCCGAAAACGCGGCGCGGGCTGCGGTGTACACGAGGCTTGGCGCGAGGCTCCATTGGAATCCTCTGAGATAGATTCCGGCGTCGTGCGCGACGTCCCCGGGCTCGCCGATCGCGAGCAGGAACGGGACCGCGCCGGCGAGCGCAATCCACACGATAACGGCGTAGACGACTGCAAAAATAAGCGCTTGATGCGTCGCGCGCCGTAGCGGGTCCCGCCCATGACCCGCGCCGATCCTGGCGGCGGCGATCGGCGACAGCGCTCCGACGACCCCGAGGCCGAAGAGAAACAGCGGCTGATAGACGAAGAATCCGAGCGATCCCGCAGCGAGCGCGTGCGGGGAAAGCCGCCCGAGCATCATGAAGTCGGTCGCGGTCATCGCAGTGATCGCGAGATTGGCGAGGATGATCGGCCAACCGAGCGCAAGCGTCGCGCCAAGCTCGCGCCTGAGCGAGCGATCGGCGGCCGTCACTCTGAGAGATTGCGGCGCCGCAGACATGATCGAGCCGGTGCAGGGCGAAAGCGCGGGGTGATAGCGGAGGCGGAGGGTCGACGCAAATCCGTCCGAGGGGGTCGTCATCTGTTGGTCATTGGCAATCGTTCCTTGTGCTGCTGTTCGCCCAGCTCGGCGGCGCCTCATCGCTGCGCGAAGTCGAAGCCGTGATGGCGAGCCATCAGGCGCGGCTCTACCATGTGGGCGCCAAGGCGCCGAAGCGCTCCACCTTCGCCGACGCCAATCGTAGCCGCGATCCCCGCGTCTTTTCAAAGCTGTTCGAGCGCATGCTGGCCACGTCGCCGCGCGGCTTGCGCCGCAAGATGGGCGATGCGGTGCGCCTGATCGAACTCGACCAGCCTGCATCTTGCCGGCGCCGGCGCGCAATCGGCTCGCTTTTCCAGCGAGGTCTTCGGCGCCAAGGCGCATGTCATCTACGATCCGGACCTCGGCCGCCCGGTCTATCACGCAGTGACGGCCGCCAACGTCAATGACATCACCGCCGCCAAACCGATGCCGATCGACCCCGGCGCCACCTACGTCTTCGACCTCGGTTACTACGACTTCTCCTGGTGGGCGCGGCTCGACGGCGCGGCTGCCGCTGGTGACCTGCGTCCGACACGCCGGGCGCGACGCGCGAAGACATCCGCGCCTACAAACGCCGCTCAAATCAGGAATGTTCTTCCGCTGGAAGCAGACTGTCAACCTCGGACGACTCCGGCTTGACCCGGCTATCTAGGCGCGCGCCACCCAAAAGGCGCGGCAGCCATCGGCGTCGTCGGCAACCTGCAAAGGTCAACAGACAGAGCGTTCAGACCTTGACGTGGCGCCAGCCTTCGAGCGGCGCGAACATCATGAACAGGTTGGCCACCCCGTTGCGGGCGTATTCGTAATCGACGCGGGCCGGAAGCCCCGGCCGCATCGCGACCGGCGCGCGCGTTTCGGCGACGAGTTGCTTGGAAGTCTCGTCCAGACAAACCACCGGGCGATCCGGGTCGCGCGGGCGCGTGTAAACCGACAGCACGTCCTCCATCGCCGCTACGAACGCGCCGCTGGCCTTGGGCGGAATGACCCAGTATTTGCGGCGGTGCGGCTGGAGAGCGTTTTTTTGAGCACGCGCTGGATCGTCGAGTCGCTGGCGGCCTCGACGATGCCGAACTCCACCACCTTGCTCTCCAGCAGGCGAAGGCTCCAGCGCGCATAGCCCTCGGGCGGCTTGGAGCAGGCCAGAGCGATCAGCCGGGCCTCCTTCTCGCCGTCGAAAATCCGCGGCACGGCGGGCGCAGCCGGGGCCTTGCGGCTCAAGACGGCCTCGAGCCCTTCTTCCACCAATTGCTTGCGCACCCGATAGACCATCGAAACGCTGGTCTCCAGGGCCTCGATGATCCGGCTGTCGCTCCAGCCTTCGCCGTCGTCCGAGACGTCGGCCTTCAACAGGATGCGCGCCTTCAGAAGCCGCTGCGCAGCGCTCTTACCCTTGCGGATCATAGCCTCAAGCTGCCGACGTTCTTCCGCGCTCAGCCGCACCACATATCGCTTCACCGAAGGCGTCTTCGCCGCCATAATCTCCTCCATCGCTCGAATTGCGATGGATTAAGGAATCGCTAATTCCTTTCGAAATCGTTGAAGCGAGCCACTAGCCTTCATGCTCGCCTACGGACGTTCGATGCGCCGAACCCCGCGGGTGGCCGGGACAAGCCCGGCCATGACGCCTAGAGGACCGCCTGCTGGCTAGCCATATCCTTGCCTGATGATCAATTCCTGACGCTAAGCGCCGACTTTTATCTTGACAAAATCAGAAACTTATTGCATAATGTTCGTCATTGATGAATCCGCTCTCGCACTCAGGCTCGGCCGGGCGAGGAGCGGCCCCGTGGCTGTTTGACAGACTGGCTCAACCACAACCGGCGCGCGAGTTCCGCAAGCGAGGGAAATTTTTTTATTTGAATTGGGCGTAACCCGTTGAAAAGTCCAGATTTGGAAAAATAAACGCTAGTAAACGTCAGCACTTTTACTAGCGTTTATGCGCGTTTAGTGGCGTTTATGCGCGTTTATTTGTGCTTGCCCGTCGCTGAACTCGCGCCGAGGTTGTGGAAGCCCGGCTGCTGCTTCACGCCGATGGAACCCTGCTCGCGATCCAGTCCAGAGTGTCGGCGAGCCGCTCGCCCATCGCCAGATGGCCGGCCCCCTCGACGCGCCAGAAGTCTTTCGGCGGATTGGCGAGGGCGAACAGTTTCTCGCCGAAGCGGATGGGCACGACGCCATCCTTGGTCCCGTGCACGATCAGCGTCGGCGCCGTGACCGAGCCGATCAGCAGGTCGTTGCGGAACGGATCGCGAAGCAAGGCGCGAACCGGGACGAACCAGTAGGCGGCCGCCGCGACGTCGGCGATCGAGGAATAGGGCGAGTCGAGCACGAGCGCGCCAAGCTGGTGGCGCGCGGCGAGCGCGACAGCAACCCCCGATCCAAGCGACTCGCCGAGAGCGACGATGCGCTCCGGCGCGACGCCGCTGGCGATCGCGGCTGCATAAGCCGCTTCGCCATCGAGCTTGAGCCCCTGTTCGCTTGGCGAGCCGGTCGAGCTGGCATAGCCGCGATATTCGATCGCCATGACCCCCATGCCCGCCTTGGCCATGGCGCGAAAGCGCTCGACCCGCAGGTCGAGGCCGCCGGCGTTGCCATGAAAATAGAGGATCAAGGGCCGGCCCGGCGCCGGCGGAATGCTCCAGGCGACCAGGTTCTCGCCATCCTCGGTCTTCAGACGAACAACCTGCGCCTTGAGGCCGAGGGTCGCCGGATCGACTTCGGCGGCGTCGCAGCGAAACAGGATTTTCCGTTGGCCGAAAAAAAGCCCGACGAACGCCAAGGCGTAGAGCGCGACGCAGGCTGCGACCGCGATCAGCACAGGCCGGACCCCCGCGCTGCGCTCAGTGCTGGAGGGCCTTCACGATCGCGTCGGTCATCTTCTTCGCGTCGCCGAACAGCATCAGCGTGTTGTCGCGAAAGAACAGTTCGTTCTCGACGCCCGCGTATCCCGAGCCCATCCCGCGTTTGACGAACAAAACCGTCTTCGCCTTGTCGACGTCGAGAATCGGCATGCCATAGATGGGCGACTTCGGATCGGTCTTGGCGGCGGGATTGGTGACGTCGTTGGCGCCGATGACGTAAGCGACGTCGGCCTGCGGGAACTCGCTGTTGATGTCCTCGAGCTCGAACACTTCGTCGTAAGGGACATTGGCTTCGGCAAGCAGCACGTTCATGTGACCCGGCATGCGGCCTGCGACCGGATGGATCGCATATTTGACCTCGACGCCGTTCTTCTTGAGCATGTCCGCCATCTCGCGCAGCGAGTGCTGCGCCTGCGCGACCGCCATGCCATAGCCGGGAACGATGATCACTTTCGACGCGTTCTTCATCATGAACGCCGCGTCTTCGGCCGAGCCCTGCTTGACCGGGCGGGTTTCCTTGCCGGCGGCCGGGCCCGCGACCTCGCCGCCCCAGCCGCCGAGGATGACCGATATGAAAGACCGGTTCATGCCCTTGCACATGATGTAGGACAGGATCGCGCCCGACGAGCCGACCAGCGCGCCGGTGATGATGAGCGCCAGATTGCCGAGCGTGAAGCCGATGCCCGCGGCCGCCCAGCCGGAATAGGAATTGAGCATCGAGATGACGACCGGCATGTCCGCGCCGCCGATCGGAACGATGAGCAGGACGCCGAGCGCAAGCGAGACGAGCGTGATGAGCCAGAAGAACGCCGCCGACTGCGTGGCGTAGAAGAGAACAATCAAGAGTACGAGCGCGACGCCGAGGCCGCCGTTGATGAGGTGGCGTTGCGGCAAAAGGATCGGCGCGCCGGACATCCGTCCGTCGAGCTTCAGGAAAGCGATGATCGAGCCGGTGAAGGTGATTGCGCCGATCGCGAGCCCGAGCGACATCTCGATGATGCTGCCGGGATGGATGGCGCCGCCTGCTTCGATGCCGAAGGCCTCGGGCGCATAAAACGCTCCGGCGGCGACCAGCACCGCGGCCAGGCCGACGAGCGAATGGAACATCGCAACCAGCTGCGGCATCGCGGTCATCGCGATGGTGCGCGCGCGCCATGCGCCGATGCCCCCGCCAATGGCGACGCCGAGAATGATCAAGAGCCAGGAGAACGCGCTCGACGGCGGCCGAACCGCAAGCGTCGTCAGGACCGCGACGCCCATGCCGATCATGCCGAAGCGGTTGCCCTGGCGGGACGTGGCCGGCGAGGAGAGCCCGCGCAGCGCGAGGATGAAGAGGATGCCAGAGACGAGATAGAGCAGGGCGGCGAGATTGGCGTTCATGCGGCCTCAGCCCTTCTTCTTGTACATCGCCAGCATGCGCTCGGTGACCAGGAAACCGCCGAAAATGTTTATCGACGCGAGGATGAGCGCGATAAAGCCGACCAGCCGCGCAAATCCCGATCCGCTGTCGACAGCCGCGACCCCGACAGACAGGAGGGCGCCGACAACGATGACCGAGGAAATGGCGTTGGTCTCGGACATGAGCGGCGTATGGAGCGCCGGCGTCACCGACCAGACGACGTAATAGCCGACGAAGACCGCGAGGGCGAAAATCGCCAGCCGGAACACGAACGGATCAATCGCGCCGCCACTGGCCGCGTGGCCCGCCGCGGCGAGCTGGTCGCTGTAGGCTTGCGCAGCCTGCGCCGCATGCCGCGCGCTGTCCGCGGCGGCTCGGAGTTTTTCAATCGCGTCGTCAAGGTTGTCCATCGTGCTCTCCGGCGCTGAGGGCGCGCTCGCGTCTATTGCGGCATGAAGTTTGGGTGAACAATCGCGCCGTCACGGGTGAGGCACGTCGCCTTCACCAGCTCATCGTCCCAGTTGATGGCCAGCGACTTGTTCGCCTTGTCGATCAGCGTTTCAGCGAAGGCGTAAAGGTTGCGTGCATAGAGCGCCGAGGCGGAGGATGGGATCCGGGTGACGTTGGAATAGCCGACGATCTTGACCCCGTTGTCGCTGAACGCCAGTTCGTCGAGCCTCGAGAGCTCGCAATTTCCCCCGCGCTCGACGGCAAGATCGACGATGACCGAGCCTGCGCGCATCGACTTGACCATGTCGGCGCTGACGAGACGCGGCGCCGGGCGGCCGGGGATCAGCGCAGTGGTGACGACGATATCCTGTTTGGCGATATGCGAGGCGATGAGCTCGGCCTGCTTCGCCTTGTAGGCGTCCGACATTTCCTTCGCATAGCCGCCCGCGGTTTCGGCCTGCTTGAACTCCTCGTCTTCGACAGCGATGAATTTCGCTCCGAGGGATTCGACCTGCTCCTTGGTCGCCGGGCGCACGTCGGTCGCCGTGACCACTGCGCCGAGCCGCCGGCCGGTCGCGATCGCCTGAAGGCCGGCGACGCCGACGCCCATGACGAACAGCCGCGTGGCCGGGACAGTGCCGGCGGGGGTCATCATCATCGGCAAGGCCCGGCCGTATTCGGCCGCGGCGTCGATCACCGCGCGATAGCCGGCCAGGTTCGCCTGGCTCGACAGCACGTCCATCGACTGGGCGCGGGTTATGCGCGGCAGAAGCTCCATGGCGAAGGCGGAGACTCCCGCCCTGGCCATGGCGTCGATAGCCTCGCCATGGCCGTAGGGATCCATCGTCGCGATGATCACCGCGCCGGGCTTGAGACGAGAAATTTCACCCGCGCCCGGCCGGCGAACCTTCAGCACCAGATCGGCGCCGAGCGCTTCCTCGGCCGAGACGATCTGTGCGCCCGCGGTCTGATATTCAGCGTCTGGAAATCCGGCTTGGGCGCCCGCGCCATGTTCGACCGTGACTTCCGCGCCTAGTCCGACGAACTTCTTAACCGTCTCCGGGGTCGCCGCGACGCGCATTTCCCCCTGGTCTGTTTCCGCCGGCGCGGCTATCCGCATCAAACTTCCCCCGAGACCGTCGACTTGCGGCGCGACATGCGTTTGCTCGGAGTCTCCCCGGAACGACAGCAGATCGCTGGTATCGGGACAGACTTAGATCATCGGCCTTCGAGCCGCAACGCGAACGGGAGGATGGAAAGCGCGCGACGAGGCGGGACGGAGCCGGGGACTCGCGCAGCAGGAATGGCGGACGTGCAAGGCTCCGCCGTATCGATGACGGGGCTGCGTCAGGCTCGCGCCACGGCTTCGGCCAGGCGATCGTTGGTTTTGTCACGCACGTCCAGCGACTCGAATTTGAGGAGTTCGGCCTCGGCTTCCTCCTGCGCGGCCTTGGCCTCTTCGATCTGGCCCAGAAGCTCGGCGATCGAGCTCTTGAGATTGTCGCGCCTGACCGACGTCGCCCTGGCGTAGGTCGGATAGGCGAAATGGGCGGGGTCGGCGATTCCGGCGCGCTTCTCTTCGTTGGCGATCTCGCGATCAAGGTCGCCGATCATGCGCGTGAACTCGGCGAGCATCATCTCAATCTGCCCAACGCGGCGGCGCTTCTCTTCAAGTTGAAAGCGCTTCAGGCGAATAAGCGTGTCCCGCGACTTCATTCCGGCGCACTCCTTCAAATCCAACACGTGAGGATTGTCACGATCCTCTGGTCACCACTACGAGACGGCCGGACGATGCATGACGAAGGTTTCCCCTTTCTTACGTCATGGGACGGCCGAGCGCCGTCGGCTTGACCGCCGAAGCGGATATTCGCTTCGGGACAAGCGGCGAAAGGCGCATGTGGTTTCGGACGTTAGCAATTCATTTACGCGGTTCGTTAACAATCGGGTCGGGCGCGGCGTGAAAGGACCGGACAATCGTCTCCCTGACATCCCCGGCGCGACCTGACCTTTCAACCCGACAGCCGAACCTCGAGTCCAAAGAATCTCTTAGGTCTGTTTGTTGATGTGATGCGTTAATTTGTACTATTGTGAAATACTATTTCTTATCAAATTGTTACTAATATCACTGGGCGTGCGGTCAGGGGACTTGCGCAAATGAATCAGGGTTTGTTAACCAATGGCGGTCAGTGTTCAATTCGAATCGGCCCGAGATCGCTTCAGCGAGGCTTGGGCGCGAGCGCGACGTACATAACCGCGGTCATGAAGCGACGGGCGAGGCGGGGAGCCTAACATGCGGGTACTTTTGATCGAAGACGATACGGCGACCGCACAGAGCATTGAATTGATGTTGAAGTCGGAGAACTTCAACGTCTATGTCACCGATCTCGGCGAGGAGGGCATCGACCTCGGCAAGCTCTATGATTACGACATCATTTTGCTCGACCTCAACCTGCCTGACATGTCCGGCTACGAGGTGCTGCGCTCGCTTCGGGTCACCAAGATAAAGACGCCTATTCTGATCCTGTCCGGGATGGCCGGCATCGAGGACAAGGTCAAAGGACTTGGCCACGGCGCCGACGACTACCTCACCAAGCCGTTCCACAAGGACGAACTCGTCGCCCGGATCCACGCCATCGTGCGTCGTTCAAAAGGACACGCGCAGTCGGTCATCATCACCGGCGACCTCACCGTCAACCTCGACCAGAAGACGGTCGAAGTCGACGGAGCCCGGGTGCATCTGACCGGCAAAGAGTATCAAATGCTGGAACTGCTCTCGCTGCGCAAGGGCACAACGCTGACCAAGGAGATGTTTCTCAACCACCTCTATGGCGGCATGGATGAGCCGGAACTCAAGATCATCGACGTTTTCATCTGCAAATTGCGCAAGAAACTGGCGACGGCGTCGAGCGGCCGCAACTACATCGAGACAGTCTGGGGCCGCGGGTACGTGCTGCGCGAGCCGTCGCCCAACGACGACCGCATTCCAGCCTGAGGCGTAACGGCCGCTTCGCGGTCTCGAGGAAGTCGCACAGAGCGGAGCGGCGATCCAGGGCCGCCCTAGCGGCGCTTTCTCCAGGGTCGCCAAGATCCCCGCTGCGCTCGGGTACGCGATGACGTCGCCGATATTCCTTAAGGTAAAGCGCCTTAGTCTGCAGCTACCTCGGCAGGACCGTCGAGCCCATTAGGGCCTCGTCGATCGCGCCGCCGCATTGGCGCTTCGCGGATCGCCCAGACCACTCGATTGGCCGCGCCGCATATCCCCGCAAGCAAAGACCTTGGCGCGGGAGGAGGCATAGCGGTTGGTGTCGGCGTCGACGTTGCCTCGCGGGTTCAGCGCCACGCCGAGCTCCGTCAGCATGCCCTCCTTGACCGGCGAAACGAAGCCCATCGCCAGCAGCACGAGGTCAGCCTTCAACGTGAATTCACTGCCCTCGATTGGCTTGAACTTCTCATCGACGCGCGCGCATTTGAGACCGGTCACGACGCCGTTCTCGCCTTCGAAGGCGAGCGTCGTCACCGCAAAATCGCGCTCGGCCCCCTCCTCGTGGCTTGATGAGGTGCGCAGCTTGAGAGGCCAATTTGGCCAGGTAAGGAGCTTGTCCTCGGTCTTGGGCGGCATCGGCATGATCTCGAGCTGGGTGACCCTAAGGGCCCCCTGGCGGATTGACGTGCCAATGCAGTCGGAACCCGTGTCGCCGCCGCCGATCACCACAACATGCTTGGCGCCGGCCAGGATCGGCTCATTTGTGCCGACCTGTTCGCCGGACACGCGCCGGTTCTGCTGCGGCAGAAAGTCCATCGCAAAGTGAACGCCGGCGAGATCGCGCCCTGGAATAGGCAAATCACGCGATGTCTCGGCGCCGCCAGCGAGCGCGACGGCGTCATGGCCGTCGACAATCGCCCCGGCGCTGATCGTATTGCCGACATGGGCGTTATAGTGAAAGACGACGCCTTCGGCCTCCATCTGCTCGATGCGGCGGTCGACGTGGCGCTTCTCCATCTTGAAGTCTGGAATGCCATAGCGCAGCAGACCGCCCGCCTTGGCGTTCTTCTCATAGACGTGAACTTGATGGCCGGCGCGCCCGAGCTGCTGGGCGCAAGCGAGACCTGCCGGACCCGACCCGATGACGGCGACTTTCTTGCCGGTCTTGCGGTCGGCGGGCTCCGGCTTCACCCATCCTTCCTCGAAGGCGCGGTCGATGATCGCGCATTCGATGGTCTTGATGGTCACCGGCGAGTCCTGGATGTTGAGCGTGCAGGAGGCCTCGCAGGGCGCGGGACAAACGCGGCCGGTGAATTCAGGGAAGTTGTTGGTCGAGAGCAGGTTGCGCGCGGCTTCGGCCCAGTCGCCGCGGTAGGCGAGGTCGTTCCAGTCGGGGATCTGGTTGTTGACCGGACAGCCGATGTGACAATAGGGGATGCCGCAATTCATGCACCGCGACGCCTGATTGCGCGTCGCCTCCTCGCTCAACGGCAGCATGAATTCGCGATAGTGGCGAATTCGATCGGAGGCCGGCGCATAGCGCCGGTCCGCACGATCGATCTCCAAGAACCCCGTGACCTTGCCCATCTCGCTACCCTAGAGCCGCCTCGCCGCTCCCGTTATCACGGCCCGGCTCAATACCGCGCCTACTTTACCTTGCAAGAACTTTGCCGAGGCCACCGTGCTCCGCCGCTGGTGGCGGCGCAACCCGAGTCGGCCGCGCATCACAAGCTCGCAGTCTGACGGTCCTAAGCGAAGCTTTCGGCCGTCGCCTTACTCTCCAGCGACCAGCATCCGGGGTCCGCTTTGCGCCGCGAGCTCAGCCAGCGCGCGTCGATACTCGACCGGCATCACCTTGCGGAATTTGGGCAGATACGTCTCCCAATTCTCCAGGATGTGCCGCGCGCGGCTCGAGCCTGTGTAACGCGCGTGGTTGACGATCAACTGATGCAGCCGCTCGGCGTCGAACCGGCTCATATCGCCCATCACATCGACTCTGCCGTGGTGCTCGAGATCGCCGCCAGAATGCAGATAACGCTGCATCACCTCTTCCTCCGCAGCGACTGGATTGAGCTCCACCATCGCCAGATTGCAGCGTTCGGCAAAGGTTCCGGCCTCGTCGAGAACGTAGGCGATGCCGCCCGACATGCCCGCGGCGAAGTTGCGTCCTGTCTCGCCGATGACCACGACGATCCCGCCAGTCATATATTCGCAGCCGTGGTCGCCAGTGCCCTCGACAACCGCGATGGCGCCGGAATTGCGCACTCCGAACCGCTCGCCCGCCACACCGCGAAAATAGCATTCGCCGGCGATCGCGCCGTACAGAACGGTATTTCCGACGATGATCGATGACTTCGGGCGTCAGTTTCGTCGCTTCCACCGGCGGGTAGACGACGATGCGCCCGCCCGACAAGCCTTTGCCGACATAGTCGTTAGCTTCTCCCTCGAGCTCGAGGGTCACGCCTTTGGCGAGGAAGGCCCCAAAACTCTGACCAGCTGCTCCCTTGAACTTGATATGAATCGCCTCGTCACGCAGGCCGGTATGGCCGTATCGCCTGGCGATGACGCCCGACAACATCGCCCCGGTCGAACGATCGGAGTTGCGAATGGAAAGGTCGAGACGCACGTGTTTGCCCCGTTCGATCGCCTCCTTCGTATCCACGATGAGGCGTCGGTCGAGTACGTTCTCAAGTCCGTGGTCCTGAGCAACGCTTCGATAAATGGTGTCTTCCGGCCAGGACGTTGGCTTGAAGAAGAGGTTCGAAAAGTCGAGCCCTTGCGCCTTGGCGTGCTCATTGAGCCTGTCCCGGTCCAGCATCTGCCGCTGGCCAACCATTTCGTCGAACGTTCGGTAGCCAAGTTTGGCCATCAATTCGCGGACGTCTTCGGCGACGAAGAAGAAATAGTTGATCACGTGCTCGGGCTTGCCAACGAAGCGCTTGCGCAGAACCGGGTCTTGTGTCGCGACCCCGACCGGGCAAGTGTTCAGATGGCATTTGCGCATCATGATGCAGCCGGCCGCGATCAGTGGAGCGGTGGCGAAGCCGAACTCGTCTGCGCCCAGAAGCGCGCCGATCACGACATCGCGACCTGTGCGCACGCCGCCGTCGACCTGCACGGCGATCCGCGATCTCAGCCCGTTCATCACCAGCGTTTGATGAGTCTCAGCGAGACCGATCTCCCACGGGCTTCCAGCATGCTTGATGGAGGTCAGCGGCGAAGCTCCGGTGCCACCCTCGAAGCCCGAGATCGTGACGTGGTCCGCTTTGCACTTTGCGACTCCCGCCGCGACCGTGCCGACACCGATTTCGGACACCAGTTTGACCGAAACCTGGGCCTGCGGATTGACGTTTTTCAGATCGTAGACGAGCTGCTTCAAGTCTTCGATCGAATAAATGTCATGGTGCGGCGGCGGCGATATGAGGCCCACGCCCTGAGTGGAGTGACGCACCTTGGCGATCACTGCGTCGACCTTATGGCCCGGCAATTGTCCGCCTTCGCCAGGCTTTGCGCCTTGCGCCATTTTAATTTGCATCATGTCGGAGTTGACCAGATATTCCGCGGTCACCCCGAAGCGGCCAGAGGCGACCTGCTTGATGGCGCTGCGCATCGAGTTGCCATTGGCCATCCGCTTGTAGCGATCGGACTCTTCACCGCCCTCGCCGGTGTTTGACCTGCCGCCAATTCGGTTCATCGCGATGGCGAGTGTGGTATGCGCCTCGCGCGAGATCGAACCATACGACATCGCCCCCGTCGCAAAACGCTTGACGATCGAAACGGCCGGCTCAACCTCGTCGAGCGGAACCGGGGCCCGTCCGTCATCCTCCGCGGTCTTGATACGGAAGAGCCCGCGGATCGTCAGCAGCTGCGCGCCTTGTTCGTTGAGCAATTTGGCGAAGGAATCGATAGCGTTCGCGAGCGTTGCCGCGAACGGCATGCTGCAGCAGCGACACCGTCTCTGGCGTCCAACTGTGGGTCTCTCCGCGCACCCGATAGGCGTATTCGCCGCCGACTTCGAGCGCCGTGCTCAGGACCGGAGAATTGCCGAACGCATCCGCATGGCGGCGCTGCGTCTCCTGCGCGATTTCGGCCAGGCCCGCGCCCTCGATCGAGGTCGCGGTGCCGAAGAAGAATTCGCTCAACGAACGCGCGCGAGAGGCCCACGGCGTCGAAAATCTGCGCGCCGCAATAGGATTGGTATGTCGAAATGCCCATTTTCGACATGACCTTGAGCAGGCCCTTGTCGACCGACTTGATGAAGCGCTTGACCGCCTCATAGCCGCTGATCGGCTCCGGCAAATCCTTCGTCATCGCCGTCAAAGTCTCGAAGGCGAGGTAAGGATTGATCGCTTCAGCGCCGTAGCCCGCGAGACAGGCGAAGTGATGGATCTCGCGCGCCTCGCCTGTTTCCACGACCAGGCCAACAGAGGTGCGCAGGCCTTTGCGGATGAGATGATGGTGGACGGCTGCGGTCGCCAAAAGGGCCGGAATTGGGATTCGATCCGGACCGACCATGCGGTCCGAAAGGATAATGATGTTATAGCGGCCATGGACCGCCGATTCTGCGCGTTCGCAAAGCCGCCTGAGCGCTTCACTCATGCCGGCTGCGCCCTTCTTCACCGGATAGGTGATGTCGAGGGTTCTGGTGTCGAACGAATCTTCCAGATGACCGATGCTGCGGATCTTCTCGAGGTCCTCGTTGGTCAGGATCGGCTGGCGCACCTCGAGGCGCTTCCGCCTGGCAGCGCCGTCAAGGTCGAACAGATTGGGCCGCGGTCCGATGAAGGAAACGAGGCTCATCACGAGCTCTTCGCGGATCGGGTCGATCGGCGGGTTGGTGACTTGAGCGAAGTTCTGTTTGAAGTAGGTGTAGAGCAGCTTCGATTTCGACGACAGCGCCGAAATCGGCGTGTCCGTGCCCATCGAGCCGACCGCTTCCTGGCCGGTGGACGCCATCGGCGCGAGCAGGATCGTCAGATCTTCCTGGGTGTAGCCGAAAGCCTGCTGGCGATCGAGCAGCGGCACATCAGTGCGCAACGATCGCGGCTCGACAGGGTTGAGGTCCTCGAGCACGATCTGGCCTTCGCGAAGCCAAGCGCTGTAGGGCTGGGCGCGCGACAGCGTCTGCTTGATTTCCGCGTCCGAGACGATGCGATGCTGCTCGAGATCGACCAGCAGCATCTTTCCGGGCTGCAAGCGCCACTTGGTGACGATGGTCTCTTCGGGCACCGGCAGCACGCCCATCTCCGACGCCAGAACGACCAGGTCGTCGTCGGTGACGAAATAGCGGGCGGGCCTGAGGCCGTTACGATCAAGCGTCGCGCCGATCTGGCGCCCGTCCGTGAACGCGACCGCCGCCGGGCCGTCCCACGGCTCCATCAGTGCGGCGTGATATTCGTAGAAAGCGCGGCGCTCCTCGTCCATCAGCGGATTGCCGGCCCAGGCCTCCGGAATCAAGCGTCATCATCGCGTGACTGAGCGAGTAGCCGCCTTGAACAAGAAACTCGAGCGCATTGTCGAAGCAGGCAGTGTCCGACTGGCCCTCATAGGATATCGGCCACAGCTTCGAGATATCGGCGCCGAAGAGTTCCGAGTTGACGCTCGCCTGGCGCGCCGCCATCCAGTTGACGTTGCCCCGCAGCGTGTTGATTTCCCCGTTGTGCGCGACCAACCGATAAGGGTGCGCAAGACGCCAGGACGGAAACGTGTTGGTCGCGAACCGTTGATGGACAAGCGCCAGGGCGGTTTCGTAACGCGGGTCCAACAGGTCGCGGTAGTAGGGCGCAAGCTGCCGCACCAGCACCATGCCTTTGTAGACAATGGTTCGGCAGGACATCGAGACGGGGTAGTACTCCAGGATCTCCAGCGTCCCAATTGCGAACACACGATTGGAGACAACCTTGCGGATGATATATAGTCGGCGCTCGAAATCATCCTCGCTCGCCAGTTCGGCCGGGCGCCCGATGAAAATTTGCTGCATCACCGGCTCGACCGCCTTCACGCGTTCGCCAAGGACGGAATTATCGACCGGCACATCGCGCCAGCCGAGTATGTTCAGGCCTTCAGCCGCGACGACCTCCTCAACGATTTCCCGCACCTGCCGGCGCGCGTCGGCCTGCCGCGGCATGAAGAACTGGCCGATCGCATAATGGCCCTGCTTTGGCAGCTCGAAGCCCAACTTGGCGCATTCGGGCGCGAAGAATGCGTGCGGGATTTGGGTCAGCACGCCACAGCCGTCGCCGAGCGAGGGATCCGCGCCCACCGCCCCGCGGTGGTCGAGGTTCAGCAGAATTTGCAGGCCCTTTTCGAGGATGTCGTGCGACTTGCGATTTTTCATGTCGGCCACGAAGCCGACGCCGCAGGAATTGTGCTCGTTGGAGGGATCGTAAAGGGCTTGCGCCGGCGGCGTCAGCGGGTCGCGGCCCGGATTGGCCTTCGCGATGTCGCCGCGCGACTCATGGAACGTCGCTCGAGTTGTGGCGTTCATGTCTCCGCTCCCCGGGTCGCGGACTTAGTGCGACCGTATCACAGATTTTTAGGCGTATCGCGAACAAAGGCGGCTGCTGGCGCGCAGCTCAAGGGCGTCACGCGTCGGATTTTTTTCGATCCGTCTTTGTCGTTCGATCCGACAACGCTCGAGCCCTGCTCTTCTGTTGGCGCCGAAGCCTCAGCTTCACCGCGCAAAAAATGGTCAGCACAGCTGTCCTATTTCTCGACCATGACAGAAACGGATCGCGGACACAAGCGGTTCGACATAATTTTTTGCCCGTTCGCCTCCGTGCGAGAGCGAATTGCCAGGGCGGCGAAACCTGACGCAGATTGTCTCCTCAAATCGAACGGAGCAAGCATGAACTTCGGCAGCGACAACGGCGCAGGGGTAGCGCCGCAGATTTTGGACGCGGTCGTGGCGTCGTCGCGGGTCTACGCGGCCGCCTATGGCGCGGATGACTACAGTGCGCGGGCGCAAACGCTTCTCAGCGAGGTATTTGAGACGACGGTGGCCGCTTTTTTTGTGGCGACCGGCACGGCGGCGAACGCTCTCGCGCTTTGCGCGCTCGTCAACCCCTGGGATGCGGTTTTCTGCCACGAGGAAGCGCATATTCACGACGATGAATGTGGGGCCCCGGAGTTGTTCACCGCCGGGGCGAAGCTGGTCGGAATCACAGGGGAGGGCGGCAAGATCACCCCCGACGGCCTGCGGGAGACCTTAGAGAGGTTTCCGCGCGGGCTGGTGAAGTCGGCGCAGCCGGGCGCGTTGTCGGTGTCCCAGGCGACTGAAGCAGGGACGATCTACCGCGTGAGCGAGCTCGCGGAGCTCAGTTCGATCGCTCATCGCAACGGGATCAGTGTGCATATGGACGGGGCGCGCTTCGCCAACGCGCTCATTTCAGCCAAGGCGACCCCGGCCGATATGACGTGGCGCGCCGGGGTCGACATTCTGACGCTTGGCGCGACCAAGAATGGCGCGCTGGCTTGCGAAGCCGTCGTGTTTTTCGATGCTGCTCGCGCGGCGAATTTCGCCTTTCAGCGCAAGCGCGGCGGGCAGACCTTGTCCAAGGGGCGCTTCCTTGGCGCGCAAATGGAGGCCTACCTCACTGACGGACTGTGGTTGCGGCTGGCCGAACGAGCCAACGCCTCGGCGCGTCGGCTCGCTCGCGGCCTTGCAGGGACGCCAGGCGTTCGCCTCGCGTGGCCGACGGAGGCCAACGAAGTCTTTGTCGTGGCGCCGAAAGCCATGGTCGAGCGATGGCGGGCCGCTGGGGCGGTGTTCCACGAGTGGAGCACCCGATCGCTCGCGCCGGAGCACGCCCCTCGAAATGGCGAAACGCTGGTCAGGTTGGTGGCGTCCTTCGAAACCGAATCAAGCGAAATTGATCGGCTTTTAAGCATTTGCGCCGATGTCACGGACTCTGCCGTGGCGGCGCCGTAACCGCGCCGCATTCGGCGCCTCAGGATCGCCTTGGAGAACACTCTGGAGCGATCAGCACTATGATCAAATTGAACAGAGCGCTCGGCCGTTGCTTGGAGGGTGCGGCGCTCGGCGCGTTCATCGCCATCGCTTTCATTCCCCCTGCCAAATGGGCGCCGCCTTGGGGGGCGCTGGTTCCCGGCGACGTCGAACGAAGTCTCGAGGCGCAGGGATATGTGGTGACGGCGCCGCTTATGCGCGGGCCAGGGGTCTACCTCGCCTACGTGAGCGCCGGCCCTGACGGCCATCAGCGGCTCATCATCGACGCCAGAAGCGGACAAGTCCTTGAGCGTTTTCCCGTCCCGGGCCGGCAGTGGGGACCCAGCCAGGGATCTACCTCGCCTACGTGAGCGCCGGCCCTGCCGGCCATCAGCAACTCATCATCGACGGGCCGGCCGGCCCAGTGGCGCCGAGGCGAGCGCAAACGGCCAACTCCGCTTCGACCGAGTGCGCCAACGCGCCCTCTTCCTCTGCACCCGCGCGACTCAAGGCTTGCCAACCGAAGCGGGTGACAAGGCGAAGGTGAGCATCGTTCCCCCCGCCTTCTTCCAATAGACTAAAGGAAAGGGGCGCCCCGCCGGGACGCCCCAATTTCCTGCTGGCTCTGCTTGGCTCAAGCGGCCTGGGCGGAAGGCGATTTGACGCTTTGGATGGTCTTGGCGCCCTTGTTGATCGCAATCGTCCGCGGCTTCTGCGCTTCGGGAACCTCGCGAACAAGGTCGATGTGCAAGAGACCGTTCTCGCTGGCGGCGCCCGTCACGACGACATGGTCGGCAAGCTGGAAGCGGCGCTCGAAGGCGCGGGCGGCGATGCCCTGGTAGAGCAAGTCGCGCTTCTCGTCCTTCTGGGCGGTTTCCTTGGACCCGCGCACCGTCAGCGTGCTCTCGCGGGTCTCGACCGACAATTCGTCCTCGGCGAACCCGGCCGCCGCGATTGTGATGCGGTAGGCGTTCTCGCCGGTGCGCTCGATGTTGTAAGGGGGGTAGGTGGGCGCGTTCTGCTCGCCGCCAGCGACCCTGTCGAGCATCGAGAAGAGACGATCGAAGCCGACGGTGGAACGGTAGAACGGTGAAAGATCGTAATTCGACATGGACCACATCCTCTGTGTTGAGCGATATGACGGCTTGCGCCCCAGACATTGGCTGCGCCTGCCGCTTGAAGCCCTTGGCCTCAGAGCAATAATTTTTGGTTGGACGGCGCAATTTCAAGGGGCAAGCTGGAGCCTTCGCCACAAAAAATGCTAGCTCTGGGGTCAGAGGAGCCATTGCCGGGGCGTCGCCGAGCGCCAGGGAATTTCTTGAACGAGAGGCCGTCGCCTCCGGATATCGAGGTCCAACTCACATGTTGAAATCCATCTCAGTCGTGGCTGCCGTCGCCGTAAGCCTGTGTTTCGCCACCATGGTTTACGCGGCCGGGCGCCGAAAAGCGATGAGGATGACACCCCGAAGCCCCTGCCTCCGCTGCAGAAGAACTTTCCGCTCGACCAGACCTGGTCGCTTCGCGAGCTTAACGGCAAGCCTGTGCCCTCCGATTTGGACATCAGCCTGAAGATCGACGGGACGCTGCGCGGCTCAGGCTTCACGGGCTGCAATTCGTGGTCGGCGACGATGTATCCGGTCAAGGACCAGCATCTCGCCATTGGTCCCTATGCGCTAACCAAAGAAGCAGTGCCCCAAGGACGTCATGCAGCTCGAACTGGGCTTCCTGTCCGCGTTGCTCGGCAACCCGGCGTGGGACTTGGTGAACGGCGATCTCGTGATCAAGGGGCCGCGCGGCGCGCTGCGACTCGCCCGCTCGCTTTAAGCCTGGTCCTCAATCACGTCGCAGGCTCCGGCTCGGCGCTGACCGTGGCCGGGGCTCCCTCGTGCGGTTCGAAGGCGATTCGGCGCTTGTGGAACTGATTGATCGTCGACTGATGGCCAATCGAGACGATCGTCGTGCGAGGCAGAGTTTCCACGATCGCGCGATAGAGATTGGCCTCGCTCTTCTCGTCGAGCGAAGTCGGTTGATTCGTCGAGGAACAGCCAGTCCGGCTCGGACAGCAGCGCGCGCGCGACCGCGAGCCGCTGCTGTTCGCCGCCCGACAGCCGCATCTGCCAATTCTCGCTTTCGTCGAGACGATTCGCGAGCGCGGGAAGGCCGACCTTGACCAGCGTCTCCATCAGCTTCTGATCGGAGAAATTCGTGCTTGCGGCTGGATAGGCGAGCGCCTCACGCAACGGCCCGATCGGGATATAGGGCCGCTGCGGCAAGAGCATGAGCTTGGCGTAGGCCGGCTGGCGGATTTCGCCCGAACCATACGGCCACAGGCCCGCGATGGCGCGAAAAAGCGTCGATTTGCCGACGCCCGAGGGCCCGACGAACAGCGTCGATTCCTGGGGGACCAGCACCAGGTCGGCGACATGAGCCAGTTTGCGGCCGTCGGGCAAGGCGAGATCGACGTCGTTCAGCGACAGGGTGGGGGCCTGCGACGGTTCCGACGTTAGACGCGGAGTTCGCTTCTCTTCCGCCCGCGCGCGGGCGAAGGCTTCCTCGAACGAGGTCAGGCGCTGGATGGTCGCGCTGAAGCTGGCGAGACCCGTATACTGATTGACGAAGAAGTTCATGGCGGTGTTGACGTTGCCGAAGGCGTCGGCCGCCTGGTTGAACGTCCCGAAATCGACCTTCTTCACCACAAAGTAGAACGGCGCGACCACCACGTAGGGAATGATCGCGGTGATCTGGGTATAGAATTGCAGGAAGGCGTTGAGCCAGGTGCGCACGCGAATGATGCGCTGGACCGTGGCGAAGACGTTGGCGAACACCCCGTTGGCCCGGTCGATCTCCCGCTGCTCGCCTTTAAGCAGGGCGATCTGCTCGCTGAATTCGCGGATGCGCGCGAGATCGAAGCGGAAGTCCGCTTCGACCGCCTGCTGGCGGAACATCAGCCGCGACAGCGAGCGGCCGATCAGATGCATCATGCCGGTGGCGAAGAAGGCGTAGAGGATGGCGACCCAGAACAGAAAGCCAGGAATGGGAATCCCGAACAGCGACAGGTCCATGTTGCGCGAGATTCCCCACAGGATGATCGAAAACGCCACCAGATTGGTCGCGGTGGTCATCGCCTGAATGGTGTAATTGTAGATGCCGGCGTTCTGGTAGGCGCCGACGCCGCCAGCGCCGCTGATGAACCCGCCGATGTCCTCCGAGATGCGCTGGTCCGGATTGTCGGTCGGGATTCGCTGGCCGGGGGCGCCCGCCAACGTGTTGATGCGGGTCGTCGGCGTCGGTGGCGCTGAGCGCGAGCTTGTAATGCATCGAATGCAGGAGCCAGCGCGAGGTGTAGGACGCGGTCATCCAGCGGCGCCATTGCAGGACGAAATTGAGCGCGACGTAAAACTCGACGAGGAACGCCAGAATTGAAATCGTGACCAGGGGAACAAAGACCCAGAGCAGCTGGGTCCAGAATTCGCCGGCGTGGACCGCGTCCGGAACCTGAATGGCGTTGCCGAACGCCCGGTAGAAGAAATTGAGCCGCACGCCGAGCGCGACCTGAAACTGGTTGATGAGAATCAGGAAGAAGATGTTGATGCGGGCATAGAGGCTTTGGGGCAGCGTCATCGGCGGCAGCGGAAATGGCCGGATCGAGATCGGCGTCCGCGCCTCGAAGAACGGATCGGTGAGCGCCATCATCCTGCGCACGAAGGGAAAGTGCGAAATGCCGAAGATGGCGACGCCAAACAGCGCAGTCGCGAGCGGCAGATAGCGCGGAAGAGAATAGGCCGCATAGGCCTCCGGCCAGTAGCCGAGCAGCGAGACGATGTCGGCCAATCCGAACAGGACCGTCTCGACGGCGAACAGGTCGGCCAGAATGGTGAGAAAGGTCGAAAGGCTCCAGCGCGGCAGCGACGCGATCGCCCCGACCGCCGAAGCGACGCCGATCACGATCATCATCGCGTCGTTCGTCGTAGGCGCCGACGGCGAGGGCGAGAACGGCGAAAGCGGCGAGGCTCAACATGCGCATTGTGCAGGACCCTGACCGGGCGGCAAAAAAGGAGAACGCGCACTAGCAGACCGACCGCGCCATTAGAAGGGCGGCGGGCTTGCGCGCCGATGAATTGTTGGCAATGTCGGCGTCAGGTCGAGCCGGCGGGTTTCACGTGAAAACGGGAGCCTGCGGTGTCGTTTCGGCAGGCGTGCAATTCTGGACGCGACTCAATCCTTTCAGGCGCTTAGGCTCATTTTTCTGTCCCTCACACAAGTGAGGTCTTGGCCTGCGAGGAACTGGCCCGTCTTGCCCTGCTATTCCGCAATGTCACGACCGAGGCCGAACCCGTGGCGGCCGCCGGCGATCAAAGTCTTACTCATGAGAAATAATATGTAATATCAATAAGATAATATACATATTTCATGTAAAACATTCATAGACTGCATGTAAACTGTTTCTCACTCGATACGCGAATGGCCGCGCTGCAACGCGGTCGCGCGCTCGAGTTCGAAACCGGCCTTTCCACTGCGCCTGCTCGATCTTGCTTGAAATTCCGCAACGGGTCAGCTACGGCCGCCCGCGGGCAGAATCGCGGGCGGGGGCTAATCGGTTGAGCGTTCTTCTTATCTGCGTACTGATTTTCGTCCTGTTCATGGTCGCGGGCTATGCCGGGCTCGCTTTGCAGACACGATTGCTGGCGCAGCACAAGACGGGCGAGACGAAAGCCGTCGTAGGCCAGATTTCGGGGCTGGTCAGTCTTCTTCTCGCGCTGGTCCTGGGAACGCTGATCGGCGTGAGCTGGGGCTATTTTTCGGCTCAACGGACGAACCTGGAGAATTTCTCCGCCCAGGTCCTGAGGTTCGATCAGGCGCTCGCCCAGTTCGGGCCCGAGACCAAGCCGATGCGAGACGCAGCTCAAAGCGGGAATCGTGAAAGCCTATGAGGTCGATCTGGGGCGGCGGGACCGTCGATCCCGCCATGCTGACGGTCGGCCCGCCCCTGGCCGGCGCGCAGGCGATCAGCGACTATCTGGCGACGCTTCAGCCCAAAACGGAGGCGCAGAAGGCGGCGCTGGCGACCGCCAACCAATACGCCAGCATGGTCGAACAATCGCGGCTCCTGATCTCCCTGCAGATCGCGAGCGCCCCGGTGTCGTGGTTTCTGATCGCGATCCTGGTCTTTTGGACGGCGGCGCTCTTTTTCGGCATGGGGCTGTACGCCCAAGCAACACCCTGGTCACCGCGGCGCTGACGTTTGGAGCGCTGTCGATCGCATTTGCGATCCTTCTCATCCTCGAACTCGGCATGCCCTATACCGGCCTGTTCAAGGTTTCGCCCGCCGCGCTCGAGCAAACGATTCAGTTCATCGACAAGTAGACGGTTTGGCGGACGGCCGCGCCGCTCAGCCGCGCCCGCGCCGGCGTCATCCGCGCATGGACGTCGCACATCATCGTGTCGATCCTTTCGACCAGGGTGCTCACGGTTTGAGTGAGTTCGGTGTTCTGCTTGAGCAGGGTTTCCACGCGCTCGGTAAGGGCCGTGTTCTGCTGCACCATTTCGACCAGCATGCTGGCCTGCTCGCGCATTTGCGTCTGCCGCTGCTCGCTGACCTCGTGGAGCTCTTCGCGATGCTGGGCGTCGGCGAGGCTCGTCACCTTGTCGCGGTCGGCCTGACGGGTCTGGGCCAGCAGAATCAGGGGCGCGGCATAGGCGGCCTGGGTCGAGAAGGCGAGGTTGAGCAGAATGAACGGATAGACGTCGAACTGGGTCCAGCCGGCGGAATTGACCCAGATCCACAGCGCGACGATGAGCGTTTGCCCGATCAGGAACGTGGGCGTGCCGAAGAAGCGCGCGAAATCCTCCGCTTTTCGTCCGAACCAGTCGTTTCCGAAGGCGGAATCGAGATGGGCGTGCGGCAGGTGAAATTTGTGCAGACGGTCAGCCGGTTCATGGCGCGCGCTCATTTGGCCATCCCTTCGCCTGAGGCCTCGCTTCGCCTTGGCCGCGCGATGCGGCGGCCTGCGATTCGCGCCTCGACAATACAGAAGTCGGAGTGAATTTCATGCGGCCGCGCGGCGCCGTGGTCCTCGCGAGAGGCCAAGGCTCCGGACGCTCGGCCTAGATTAGCGCTTCACTATGGGCTTTCCGACGATCCGCGCGTCGCGGCAGATATCGATATTTTGAATGAGCTTCACGTCACCCACTACGCGCGGTATCCGAACAATAGCGGAAACGAAGCCGCAAAAACGTAAAACCCCTCAAAAAGCCTGTCCTAACGAAAAGCCCCCCATCGATAGCTGTCTGAGCGTTTTCACTTTTGGCCAAACCTACGGGCACAGATCAACGCAGCGCGTCGAGGCCATTTTGCTTGACGACGTGCAGGAGCTTCAGCGCCGCCCCGGTCGGTTGGCGCTCGCCACGCTCCCACTGGCTCACGGTGTTCACAGCGACGTTCATAAATCCGGCAAGAACCGCTTGGCTGATGCCGGCGCGCTGACGCACGGCGGCGATTTCAGCCGGAGACATCGCCTCGACCTTTGGCAGCGCGTCCCTGCCCAGCATGCGTAGCGTCGTCTTTTCCAGCTCCCCGTCGCTTACCGCGCCGACTTTGTGTAACCCGCGCATGGCCTCAACGATCTCGCTGCGCATGCGCGATTTGGCGCGAGGTTTCGCATTCGCCTTAAGCGCCTTCGTCATCCTTCACCTCCATCAGTTCGTTCTCCGCCATCAGCGCTCCAATCTGCTGCGCGGTCAGTTCGAAGAACCCCCGCGCAAGACGCCGAAATTCGTCCAGTTCTTCGGGGTCGATGTTGCTTTGCTCATTCTTGGCGAAGCCGTACAGAAACACCGCCCGATCGCCGCGCCGGAAGGCGATCACTGTCCGGTAGCCGCCGCTCTTTCCCGTCCGGCTCGCGCCAAGCGCTGCTTGACCAAACCGCCCCCGAGGTCGGCGTCCACAAGCCCCGCCTCGGCGCTGCCTATGGTCTTGCGAAGAGCCGCGTCGCTAATCCGTTCCTTGCGCTGAAACCGCGCAAAACCCTTCAATTTGTATATCCGCGTCAAATCGCCTCCCACAGGTAACTATAACTCATTGAGTTATAGAATGTCAAAGGAATTGTGATCCCTGTCGTAAACCTAACCCGCGAGCGCTTCGGCCATAGCCTGACAAGAACGACCGGCGGAATTGTCCGCGCGGTCGCCAGATCGCTCTGTCCTTTCTTGACGGACAGGCGTCGCCTTGCGGAGCGGTCAGGGAGTCGCTATAGACGCATTCCACCTAATTTATATCGGTTAAAATATAATCATCTGACTATAGTCGTAATATAGAATGGCCCTCACCGTCGCATCGGGCTTCCGAAAACTGGCGACGCACGCGACAACAGCAGGGAAGAAACCATGTCTCACAAAGTCGAAACTCTGGCGCTTCACGCGGGCTGGCGCGCCGATCCGGCGACGGGCGCGGTCGCGGTGCCGATCTACCAGACCACCTCGTATCAGTTCCAGAGCGCCGAGCACGCGGCCAATCTGTTCGCGCTCAAGGAGCTCGGCAATATCTACACCCGCATCATGAACCCGACCAACGACGTGCTCGAAAAGCGCGTCGCGGCGCTCGAAGGCGGCGCGGCGGCGCTGTCGCTCGCCAGCGGCCAGGCGGCCTCGGCCTTTTCGATCCAGAACCTGGCGCGGGCGGGCGACAACTTCGTCGCCTCGACCGACCTTTACGGGGGCACCTGGAACCTGTTCGCCAACACGATGAAGGACCAGGGGATCGAGGTCCGCTTCGTCGATCCGGCCGATCCTGAAAACTTCCGCAAGGCGACCGACGCGCGCACCCGCGCCTATTACGCCGAGACGCTGCCCAATCCGAAGCTGATCGCCTTCCCGATCGCGGAGGTGGCGGCGATCGGCCGGCCGCTCGGCATTCCGCTGATCATGGACAACACCGCCGCGCCGATCCTGACCCGCCCGTTCGAGCACGGCGCGGCGATCGTCGTCTATTCGTCGACCAAATATCTGGGCGGCCACGGCACCTCGATCGGCGGCCTCATCGTCGACGGCGGCAATTTCCCATGGGACGAGCACAAGGAACGCCAGCCCACGCTCAACACGCCCGATCCGAGCTACCACGGCGCGGTGTGGAGCGAAGCGGCGAAGCCGCTCGGGCCGATCGCCTATATCCTCAAGGCCCGCACGACGCTGCTGCGCGACCTTGGCTCCTGCATGTCGCCGTTCAACGCCTTCCTCACGCTCCAGGGCGTGGAGACGCTGCCGCTGCGCATCGAGCGCCACTCGGCCAACACCTCCGCGGTTGCGGCCTGGCTCGGCAAGCAGCCTGCGGTCACGAGCGTGATCCATCCGTCGGTTCAGAAAGGCGAAGCCAAGCGGCGGGCCGAAAAATATCTCAAGGGCGGGATGGGCGGCCTGGTCGGGTTCGAGATCAAGGGCGGCGCGGAGGCGGGGCGCAAGTTCATCAACGCGCTCCAACTCCTCTATCACGTCGCCAATATCGGCGACGCGCGCTCGCTCGCCATCCATCCGGCGACCACCACGCATTCGCAGCTGACCCCGGAGGAGCAGCAGGCGACCGGCGTGACGGACGACTACGTGCGCCTGTCGATCGGCATCGAGCATATCGACGACATTCTCGCCGACCTCGACCAGGCGCTGAAGGCGGCGGCGTGAGCCGAGCGCGCGTCGCAGCCGGGTAGGGGGCGGCAAGGCGCCTCGCCCGTGTGGCGTCGCGCTTAGCCGGACCCCGCCGGCTGACGGTGACAGATCGCGCAATTCGCGCTTGAGAATCTTGCCGATGGCGCTGCGCGGCAGGCTGTCGACGATCGTCAGTTCGGAAAGACGCTGGGTCTTGCCGAGGCGGGCGTTGACCCACTCCATCAGCGCCCGCCCATCGACGCTTGCGCCGTTGCGGAGCGTAACGAAGCCGATCGGCGTTTCGCCCCACCGCTCCGAGGCGAACCCCGACGACCGCGGCCTCGACAACGTCCTCGTGGCGCGCGAGCTCGGCCTCGATGTCGGAAGGATAGATGTTGAAGCCGCCCGAGATGATGATGTCCTTGCTCCGGTCCAAGAGGATCAGAAAACCGTCCTCGTCGAAGCGCCCGATGTCGCCGGTCCGGATGAAGCGCCGCCCTTCCGCGTCGCGCCACTCGGCGTTGCGCGTCTTCTCCGGCTGATTGTGATATCCGGTCATGATCGCGCCGGAACTGCCGACCACCTCGCCGACGTCTCCCTGGGCGACTTCGTGGCCCGTCTCGTCGATCAGGCGAATGTCGTGGCCCTGCATCGGCTGGCCGACGGTGTGCAGCTTGTGCGGGAACTCATGGGCGACGAGCATTGTCGAGCCGCCGCCTTCGGTCATGCCGTAGATATTCGACGAGGCCGCCGGGCCAGCGGCTGAGGACGTCCGCCTTCAGCGCGGCGGAAAAAGGGGCGCTGGTCGAGAACTTCATCACGTAGCTCGACAGGTCGTAGCCGCCGAAATCCGGGCGCTCCATGATCCGGCGATATTGGACCGGGACCAGCATGGCGTGGGTCACGCGGCGCCTCTCGGAGAGGCGAAGGAACTCGCCGGCGTCGAATTTCGGCAACAAAACCGCCGTTCCCCCATGCGCCAAAGTCGGTATGAAGACGACCAGGGTGGTGTTCGAATAGAGCGGGCGTCGAGACGAGCGTCACCGCATCTCTGTATGAAACACGAGTGAACTGCCGCCAACGCATCATATGGGGCTGAACGATGCCCTTGGGCGCGCCTGTCGTGCCCGACGAGTAGATGATGTTGAACGGCCAGTCGGGGCGAAACCCGACGGAAACGGGCTTCGCGCCCTCAGGCCCGAGCCAGCGCGAAAGCGACGTGCCCGCGGCGCTGTCATCGAGGGCGACCGGCGTCGCGCCTCCTGCGCCCCCGACGCTTTCCAGCGCTTCCCCCGTCTCCCGGTCGAGGAAAAGGATTTTGGCGGAGCAGTCCTTGATCATCATCGCAAGGGCGGCGGCCGTTGAGGACGGCGCCAGCGGCGCGACCGCGGCTCCGGCTGCGAGAACGCCGCAGAAGACGGCGGCGTAGGGGATCGAGGCCCGCGCGCAGATCGCCACCGCTTCGCCGGCGCCGACGCCGTCGCGCTGCAGGGCAAAAGCGATGCGATCCATGAGCGCCGCAAGCTCGCGGTAGGTCAGGATCGCGTCGCCCTCGATGAGCGCCGCGTGGTCCGGGCGCTCGCGCGCGTGGCGCGGATCAGGTCCGGGAAGGCGCCAAAATCCTGGGCGAGAAGCGCCTCGGCGGACATTGGCTAGCCCCGTTCGCGCATCAACCGCGACTTGTCGCGGTTCCAGTCGCGCACTTTCTCGGTCTCGCGCTTGTCGTGCAGTTTCTTGCCGCGCCCGAGCGCGATGGCGATCTTGGCCCGGCCTTTGGCGTTGAAATAGATGCGCAGCGCAACGATGGTCATGCCTTCGCGCTCGACGCCCTTCGCCAGCTTGGCGATCTCCTTGGCGTGCAACAGCAGTTTGCGCGGACGCTTGGGCTCGTGATTGAACCGGTTGGCCTGCAGGTATTCGGGGATGTTGGCGTTGTAGAGGATGAGTTCGCCGCTGCGGTCGACGGCGGCGTAGCTCTCGGCGACGGTCGCCTTGCCGGTCCTCAGCGATTTGACCTCCGTTCCGGTCAGCATCAGGCCGGCTTCGAACGTCTCGCCGATCTCGTAGTCGTAGCGCGCGCGGCGGTTGTCGGCGACGACCTTGAAGTTCGGTTTTTCCTTTTCGGCCGCCACGGTCTGGTCCTCAGGCGTTGAGCAGGCCTGCGTGGACCAAGGCGCGGCGGATCAGCGCTTCGGTCGCCGGGCCGACCTGAACCAGGGGCAGGCGGGTGTCGGCCTGAATCCGGCCGAGCACGCTGAGCGCGTATTTGGTCCCGTTGACCCCCGGTTCGGCGAAGATTGCGGCGTGCAGGGGGGTCAGACGGTCCTGAATCTTCAGCGCGTGGCCCCAGTCGTCCTTGAAGGTCGCCTCCATCAACTCTGCGCAGAGCCCCGGCGCGACATTCGCGCTCACCGAAATGCAGCCGTGCCCGCCCGCGGCCATTGCCGCCAGCGCCGTCATGTCTTCGCCAGAAAGTTGGATAAAGTCCGATCCCATCGCGTGCCGTTGGCGCGATACGCGTCCGACGTCGCCGGTCGCGTCCTTGACGCCGACGATGTTGGTGAGTTCGGACAGCCGCTTCATCGTCTCGACCGACATGTCGACGACGCTGCGCGGGGGGATGTTGTAAATGATGATCGGAAGCCCGATTGCGTCGTTGACGGCCTTGAAGTGCTGATAGAGCCCTTCCTGCGTCGGCTTGTTGTAATAGGGCGTGACGACCAGAACGGCGTCCGCGCCGCTTCGCTCGGCGTGGCGCGCAAGCTCGATCGCCTCGGCGGTGTTGTTGGAGCCCGCGCCGGCGATGACCGGAACCCGGCCGCGCGTTTCGTCGATGCAGATGTCGACGGCGCTGCGGTGCTCCTCGTGGGTGAGCGTCGGACTCTCGCCGGTCGTTCCGACCGGCACCAGGCCGTGCGAGCCGGAGGTGATCTGCCAATCGATCAGCGCGCGATAGGCGGGCTCGTCGATCTTGCCATCCTTGAACGGGGTGACCAGCGCCGTCATCGATCCGTGAAACTTCGCTCGCTTTTGCATGGGCTCCCGCTCGGCTCGTCTCGCGTCCAATCGATTGATGGGGACACATAGCCCCGACGCGCCGCAGGCGAAAGGGGTTCAGCGACGAACGCCATCGTTTAGATCTTGGTCACCAGGATCGGTCCATCCTCGTTCAAGAGGACTGGACCCATGACGATCTTGCGATTCGGCCCGCTTCTGGCCCTTGCCGGCGCCGCTTGCCTGGTTGCGTGGACGCCTGAAGGGCGCTCCCCGGCGCCCGAAGTCGCGGCCCTCGATCGCGCCTCCGGTTCGCGCTCCGACGTCCCGCCGACCGAAACCGCAAGCCTCACGAGGCCGGCGCAATCGGCGAGCGCTGCGCGGACGGCGATTGGAGAGGGCCTGGCTTCCCTTGTCGGGCGCTGAACCTGCCAGCGTTCCCGCGCCATCGGCCGAGGCCGCGGCGAGCGACAAGGACGTTGAGGTCCGTTTGGCCGACGCCAACCTTGAGGGCGCGGCGCCCGAGCCTGGCGCGTCCTCCGCGACCGCGCCGCCGGTGACTGCGGCGACTCCGGAGCCATCTGCGCCGGCGCCGGGCCCAGAGCTATCCGCCCCTGCGGCAGACCTGGCCGCGCCGTCGCCGCCGCTCAGTTCTCAGGCCGTAGTCCTGTACAAGAAAGGCGATGTCGCGGGCCTCGCGGCGCTGGCCGCCTCCGCCACTGACCCAGCCGAGCGATCGGCGCTCGAATGGGCGTCTTTGCGCGCTGACCCACACCCAGCCTTCGCGCCGCTCGCCGCCTTCCTCGAGGCTCATCCGGACTGGCCGAGCCGCGGCTGGATTCGCGAGCAGCAGGAAGCCGACCTTGCCGCGCATCCGCAGGCGCCGGCGACGACCGCCGCATTTTTCGCTGCCGGGCCGCCGGAATCGAGCGCGGGCAAGATCGCCGCGGCGCGCGCGGCTGAGGCGATGGGCCGGCCTGAGGAGGCGTCGCAAATCATCCGCGCGCTATGGCGCGACGGCAGTTTCGACACCCTGACCGAGAGCGTCATCCTGCGCGAATTCGGCGCTTCGCTCACCAAGGCCGACCACGCGTATCGGGCCGACCGCCTAATTTACGCGAACTACCTCAGCGCCGGCGCTCGCGCCGCGGCGCTTGCCGGCCCCGATGTCCTGGCGCTCGCACAGGCGCGCATCGGGGCGGCTCGCGCGCCCATGAGCCCGGGGCTCATCAAGGCGGTTCCGACCGCGCTGCGCAACGACCCCGGACTCCTCTTCTCCAGGATCCAGTACGCGCGGCGCGCCGGGCGCGTCTACGAGGCGGCGGTCTTGCTGAGCCTCGCGCCGCACGATCGCGCCGCGCTCGTCAATCCGGATCGATGGTGGAGCGAGCGGAAGATGGTCGCCCGCGCGCTGCTCGACCTCGACGAGCCGCGACTTGCGTTTGAAGTCTGCGACCAGACCGTACGGCCCGATACGTCCGAGGCTCAGGTCGACGCCGCCTTCCACGCCGGCTGGATCGCCTTGCGCTTCCTGGACGATGCGCCATCGGCCGCGAAGCGCTTTGCGCTGGCCGCCGAGGCCGCCGAAAATCCCTTGTCCGTCGCCCGGGCCGCCTATTGGCAAGGGCGAGCCGCCGAGGCTATGGGCGATTCCGAGGCGGCCAAGCGCTTCTACCTGCGCGCCGCCAGCGTGCCGATCGCCTATTACGGACAACTCGCTGCGCAACGTGTCGGTGAGACCCGTCTCGCCTTCCACGAACCGGCAGTGGCGGCCGAGGGCGATCGGCGTGACGAAGCGGTCCGCGCGGTCCAGGCGCTCTATGCCGACGGGCTTGACGATCTTGCGGCAGCGCTCGCCTTCGACGCCGCCCGGCAATGGCGCGACGAGTCGCAGCTTGCCGCAATGGCGGAAGTGGTGAAGCAGCGGGACGACGTCGGGACCCAGGTTCAATTCGCCAAGATCGCCGTCATGCAAGGCCATCCGCTCGAAGCGATGGCGTTTCCGGCCGTCGGCATGCCGGCCTTCGTGCCGCTCCCCCGCTCCGCAGACCTGCCGACCGTCTATGCGGTCGCGCGACAGGAGAGCGAATTCACCTGGCATGCGTCGTCGGGGGCAGGCGCGAAGGGTCTCATGCAGATGTTGCCGTCGACCGCGGTCGTGACGGCGCGGCGCGCCGGCGTCGAGTTCGACCCCGCTCGCCTGATTGTCGACCCCGCTTTCAACACCCAGCTCGGCGCGGCGCTTCTCGGTCAATTGATCGAAGACCAACGCGGCTCACGCGAACTCGCCTTCGCCGCCTATAACGCGGGCCCGGGTCGGGTCGCGCAATGGATCGCCGCGCATGGCGATCCGCGTGACGGAGCGGTCGATCTCGTTGACTGGATCGAGCGCATTCCCTTCGACGAGACGCGCGACTATGTCGAAAGGGTCAGCGAGAACCTGGGCGTCTATCGCCAGCGCTTCGCCGACGAGAAGCTCAAGCCGCCGTCCGTGTCGGCGCGCGTGGCGCGCGAGTAGGCTCGCAGGCGGAACAATCCGCCGGGTTTATCCGTTTTGCGTTCAGGCGCTCACTGGCGACAGGAGGACAAGCTTGGACAAGACAATGATCGGTCTTTTGACCGGGGCTTCCGCCCTTGCGCTTCTGGGCTGCCCAGCCGAGGCGGCGTCACTCGCTGTCGGAGGAGTGGACAGCGTGGCTCCGGCGCGCTCGTTTGCAGAACTGCTGGATCCGATTCCCAACGCGACCAATATCTTGAGGGCTGAATCCGAGCGGATCGCAAGACGAGGGGAGCACGGAACGACCGCTGGTTCTGGCTCAATACTATCATCATCACCACCACCACTATCATCACCATCATCACCACCATCATCACCACCACCATCACCACCACCATCATTGGTGGCGCCCTCATTGGCATCATCACTATTACTGAAGCGCCCATAACCGGAGTGGTCCAGATCTCGGCAAGCGTCCGAGATGTGCGATCGCGTCTAAGGCCGGCGCTGCTTAGCCCTTTCGCTCGCTGCGCCGAGAATATGGCGGTATGTGCCGTCGAAAACCGTGTTCGTCGCCGAGGTCCATTCCGTTCCGGCGGATAGGGTGGCCCGGCTCTGATAGATGCGGCGCGATTGCAGCTCGCGCTCGGCCGCCTCTTCATCGGACATCGGGACGAGGTCGAAGCTGCTTCCTCGGGCACGACGAGGATTTGCGCGAATGGCTCGCCTGGCCGGAAAATATGGGTCTTGCCCTCGGGCGGGGATTTGAACACCAGGAAAAAGATCATCGGCCACCACCGGCGGATGAGCGCCGGGACGGCGATCGGGGTCGTATCCGTGGGATCGGTGTAGAAGCGCGGGTGCGGCTCCGTGCGCACCGCCCAACCTTCCTCGACCTTGAGATCGAGCGACAGCTGGTAAGTGTAATAGAGATCGCCGAAGGCGCGGAACGGCGGCCATTCGCCGCCATGTCCTTCGGGCGGGGGGCCGAACTCGCCCTCAAGCGCAAGCTTGCCCGCGTTCATGCTCACGCGCAGTTCGTTTTCATACGGGTAGAACACCTCGATTCCGTAACGAGCGCCTTCCGAAAACGGCAGGCAGTGCCAGGCCTGCTCCATCGACCCGTCTTTTCGCGGCTGGCGATCGCCGCCCCAGCCGGGGACTTCGAGCTTGGTGCGCCGCGGATTGAGCCCTGGCGTGAAAGATCGATATTTGACCTGCATAGCCGAGCCGCCCCGCTGCAATTCCGCCTTTCAATGCGTGAGACGCGGCCTTCGTTCCGGGAACGAAGTCTGCGCGCCGGGCTGCCCGCAGCCGCTTTAAAGCAACGCCTTGACCGTCTCGACCAGCCTCGGCACGTCGACCGCGTAGGAGAAGGTGGAGTCCTTCACATGCCGAGGCATGCTGGCCAGGACCTCGTCGGACTGGCGCTGGAACAGGACGACGTGCTCGAGCCCGAGCATCGCACAGAAATGCGCGGACCACGGATCGTGCTGGCCTTCGGCGATAATCTCGACGATCTTTGTTTTTGGCGGGCAGAAGTACGCGTTCGACAAGGCGGCGCCGAACTCGCACACGATGATCTCCGCCTGAGCGAACAGAAGCGCCTGTTCGTCGAACTTGAGCTTGTCCGGCTGGATCGCAACGAAGCGCAAGGCTTTGAGCGCCTCGATCATCGCCGCCCGATTGGTGAGGTTTCGGCTGTTTGACGGGCTGCGGCAGATGAGCACGCGCGGCGGCGTGCTCATCGGAGCGCCATGCTTTCGCACATTGGCGAGAATGCGCCCGAACGCTTCGCGGTTTTGCGGATGCGCGTTCTGGCTGCTGAGGCCGCGTGAACCTGTTCGAGGTGATCGCATGTTGGAGGAAGACCGGTCTCGGCCTGATCTCGCGGATAAGACCCTGCGGGACCTCGAGCCGGGCGATCAGAGCGCGCTGCCACGGCTTCAGGCTCCAGGTCAGCATCGGAACGCCCATCCTCGCGCCGAGATCGATCAGCGGCGCGATATCGTGCAGATAATGGCCGTAATTGTGCTTGTCCGAGCCTGAGATCAGCAAGTGCTCGCCGGCGATACGAGGCGCGCGGGCGAGCCGTTCGAGATGGAGCCGGCGCTCATGCGCGCCGTCCGCCAGCGGCCGGTCGACGATCGCCTTGATCGACGACAGGTAACCCTCCCGATAGGGGACCAGGAACGAGTGGCGCCACACGCGGCCTTCTGGCGAAATGAGCAGGCCGAACGCCGGAAACCAGTATTGATCGACGAGATGCTCGAGCGTCATCGCCGGCGCATGGACGGTGTGATCGAGATAGTGGACGCCCTCGGCGTTGGTCGGAATGACGCTGAGCGGGTGCGTTCGGGTCCGGTATTGGCACGGCGCGACGACCTCGCATCGCGCGAGCGGAGGCGGCAATCTCCCTTCATAGGGGACGAGCGTCAGATCCGTCGCTTCGTCAAGGGCGACTGGAACTCCCGCGGTGGACGCAGGCAGCGCGTTACGCAATTTGCGGCGAAAATTCCGCCATGGCGTCCGAACGGCGTCTCGCCAGACTGCATGCAGCGATCGACTGAGGCGAACCAGCTTTTCGTTTTCGATTCGGTCGCGCGCCACGCCGCTCCGCTGGGTATCCAACAAGTCCAGGTCCTGCTCCGGTAGCGAGGGCCGCCGCCCGCCGCTTCAGTCGTGGGTCTATGCCCGAACGCGCCGGCAGCGACAAGGGCGCCTTATCCACCGCGATCAGGGCGCTACGCGTGACTTTGCCCAGTTCGGAGTCTAGCTCCGAAGGCTATGGCCTTCCGATTCGTTCGCACCGCCGACGTCCACCCTGGTTCGTCGCTGGCGACCCTGGCGCCGCGCGATCCTGAACGCGCCGGTCCGATTGGCGGGGCGACGCGAAAAGCCTTTGTCGCAGCTGTCAAATGAACTTCCGCTTCCTGCACGCCGCCGATCTTCATCTCGGCAGCCCTTTCCTCGGCCTTGCACAGAAGGACGACGAAGTCGCCGCGCGCTTCGCCAGGGCGAGCCGAAGCGCCTTCGAAGACCTCGTCACCAAGGCGTTGGAGGAGGGCGTTTCGTTTGTGGTGATTGCCGGCGACGTTTTTGACGGGGAGTGGAAGGACGCTTCGATCGCCCTTTTCCTGAACCGGCAACTGGCTCGTCTCTCGAACCGCGGCGTTCCAACCTTCCTCCTGCGCGGCAATCATGACGCCGAAAGCCTCGTCACCAAATCCCTCACTTGGTCGGAGAGCGTTTTTGAGTTTTCGACAAGGCGGCCGGAGAGCCACCGCATCAAGGATTTGCGCGTCGCGCTGCACGGACGCGGCTTTCCGCACCGTGAGGTGATTGAGAATTACGCCGTCGACTATCCAGAACCCGTTGCCGGCTGGTTCAACATCGGCGTCCTGCACACCGCTTGCGGGCGCTCGGGCCATGAAAACTACGCGCCTTGCACGGTCGCCGACCTCGCAGCGCGCGGTTATGACTATTGGGCGCTCGGCCACGTCCACGCCTACGAAATCGTCTCGCGCGATCCGTGGATCGTCTATCCCGGCAACCTCCAGGGCCGCAGTATCAGAGAATGCGGAGAAAGGGGGGCGGTCATTGTCGACGTTGCAGACGGAGTTGTATCGCAGGTGCGGCGCGTCGTGACGGACACCGCGCGCTGGGCGGAGGTCTTCGTTGACGCCTCGCCGCACGATGACGAGACCACCCTGCTTCGCGCGGTCGAGGCGGAAGTGCGCCCGCATGCCGAGGCGGCGGCGGGACGCCTTCTTGCATTGCGGGTCATCTTGACCGGGGCGACGAGCCTGCATGCGCGGTTCATCGCAGATCGGGAGCGCCTGCGCGATGAGGTCGAGGCGGCGGCGCAGCGGTGCGGCGACGATATATGGCTCGAACGGCTGCGGATGGACACGACGGAGCCGCAGCGCCCGGCGCGCGAGGCGGCGCTGGCGGAAATCGATTTGGCCGTGGCGCTTGAGAAATGCGAGGCGGACGCCGCGTTGCGCGCGCGTCTGGACGAGCTGATCAAGACCGTCAGGGACAAGCTGCCCGGCGGCATGGCGGAAGACACGAGCGCGGCGCTGGACCTCGACTCCATTCTGACCGAAGCTCGCGCGCTGGCGCTGGGCCGCTCGGCGGAGATCTGACGAGCCATGCGGCTTCTCAGCCTCGAGCTGGAGAAGTTCGGCGCCTTCGCGGACTTGCGGATCGCATTCCGGCCCGACGCCCGGCTGCATGTCGTCTATGGGCCGAACGAAGCGGGCAAATCGACCGCGCTCGCCGCTGTTGGCGCCCTGCTGTTCGGCGTGCCGGAGCGAACGCCGTTAGCGGCCCGCTTCCTCGATCACTCGCGGGTCGGCGCAGAGATCGTGTCGACCAGCGGCCGGTCCCTGACTGTCCGGCGGCGCAAGGGTCGCAAGACGACGCTCTTGGACGCTTCTGGCGCCCCGCTGCCCGACGATGCGCTGGCCCCCTTTC
The DNA here is from genome assembly GCA_963802615.1 of uncultured Alphaproteobacteria bacterium. Taxonomy (GTDB): domain Bacteria; phylum Pseudomonadota; class Alphaproteobacteria; order Rhizobiales; family Beijerinckiaceae; genus Roseiarcus. The sequence continues at coordinate 203,504 of CAWDKC010000033.1, read as the reverse complement.
TTGGCGGGCTTAGCCGGGAAGTGTTCGAGCAGTCGTTCGGACTGGACGCGGCGAAGCTGCGAGCCGGCGGCGAGGAAATGTTGCAGGCGGACGGCGACGTCGGCGCCAGCCTGTTGGCGGCCGCGTCCGGCCTGCGGGGTCTCGCCGAACTGCGTCGCTCGCTAGAAGGCGAAGCGGATGGGGTGTTCGCTGCGCGCGCTAGCAAAGACCGCCGTTTCTACCAGGCGCTCGAGCGCTTCAATTCTGCACGCGCGGCCATTCGCGAAAAGGAACTTCGCAGCGATTCATGGATAAAGCTCAACAACGATATCGAAGAGCTCAGCCGAGAGCTGGAGCGGCTCCGCGCGGAGCGACGGGCCGGCGAGATCGAGCAGGCGCGCCTCAGAAGGCTCAAGCGTACGGCGCCGCTTCTCAACCCGATCCGGGAGACGGAGGAGGCGCTGGCGTCCTTCGGCGACATGCCCGTCTTCGCGCCCGGCATGATGCAGGGCTTGCAAGCGGCGCTCGATGATTTGCGCCTCGCGGGTGAAAGCGCGGAGCGGGCGCGGGTCGAGGACGAGCGCCTTGCGCGGGATCTTGCGAGCATCGAGGTTGACGAGGCGGTGCTTTCCGATGCTGCTTCCATCGAGGAGCTGTTTCAGAGGAGCGGCGGCTACAAAGACGCAAAGCGCGATCTCCCAGCCGTCCAACGCGAGGCCGACGGCTTCCTTGCGGGGCTTGAGCATCATGTCCGATCGCTGGGTTTGCCTGGGCTTGGCTCGCTCGACACAGCGCGGCCGACCGAGGCCAGGAAGTCGGAGGCGCGCAAGCTGATCAAGGAGGGGCGCGACGCAGAAGGCTCGGCAAGGGCGAAGGCCGCTCAACTCGCCCAGGCGCAGAAATCCCACGACGAGGCTCGCATCGCCCGAGACGGAGAAGGCGTACACCTCGATCCCGCGCCGTTGCGCGAGAAATATGCCGCTCTCGGCAAGATCTCCGAACTGGCCCGCAGGGTTGCTGACAATCGTCATCGCGCAGACGAAGGAGATGTTTGAACTCGCCGGCGCCGCCGCGAGGCTCGACCCGCCGGTCGCCGACCTCGAAGCGCTCGCCGGGCTGCCGATGCCCCGGCCCGAAGATCTTGCTCAATTCGCCGACGCGCTCGAGGCGGCCTCGGCCGCGGTGCGTGAGGCCGCAAGGATGCGGCAAGCGGTGGAAAAGGAGATCGACGACACGACCGGACACCTCGCCCAGCTGGCGGCGGGCCGTCCCCTCGCTACAGCCGACCGCATTGCGGAGGCGCGGGCGCGCCGCGCGAGGGCGTGGCGACCGCTGCGCGCCGCGATCTTTGGGGCGCACGCTCTGCCGCAGGCCTCGCTCGTCACTGACGTCGCCGAATTCGAGCGCCTGAACGAGGAGGCCGATCGTCTGACGGATGACGCGGTTGAAGACGCTGCGCGTCTGGCCAAGCATGGACTGGAGACCCAGCGGCTCGACGAACAGACGCGCCGATATGCTTTGGCGCAAGCCGCCGAAGCGCGCGCGGCAGCCTCGCTCGGAGAAGCGGAGCAGACATGGCGGGAGCTTTGGAGACCGGTCTGCATCAGTCCACGCCCGCCAGTACGGATGCAGGAATGGTCTGGCCGCATCGAACAGCTCATGAAGACGCGCGACAAGCTCGCTGCGCGGAATATCGAGCTTGAAGCAAAGGAAGCCGAGCTGGCGCGCATCGAGCCGGTGCTGCGCGCCCTCGGTCTCGAGGCTGGATTGAGTGAAATCGAGGGTCTCGATTGCATCCGGCTGGCCGAACGCTTTGAGCGACGTCTGGAAGACGTCAGTCGCGCGTGGGAGAAATCACGCGAGCTGGAGATGCGACTGACTGAAGGCCGCCGGCGTCTCGGAGAAGCGAAAGCCGAAGACGCCGCCGCCCGCGCACTCCTGGAGGATTGGCGTCGTCGTTGGGTCGAGACGGCCGTCGCTCTCGGTCTTGAAGCGCGCTCGTCGCTCGACGGCGCCGAGGCGGCCCTGCAAGTCTGGGACAAGGCGTCCGATGACGGTGAAAACCACCGCAAAGGGCTGCGCCGCGTCGTCGGCATCCAGCGAAACATGAGTGACTTTGAGACCGAAGCGCGTGCGCTCGTTATCCGCTGCGCTCCGGCGGCTGCCGACCTGCCGGCGGAGGCGGCCGCGCGCCTTTTGAACGAGCGTCTTGTTGCGGCGCGGGCGGCTCAAACACAGCGCCACGGCGCGGCCGAGCTGAGGGAGACGGCCAGGCGAGCGCTCGACGAGGCGCGCGCTCGCCTTGGCAAGGCCAAGGAGGCAATGGCGGCGCAAGCAGGGCGCCTGCCCCCTGGCTCCGATGCTGTCGCCTTGCTGGCGCGGGAGGCCGAGCGTTCCCAGCTTGCCGAGGCGCTCCGCCAGCAGCGGCTTCGTCTCGCCGATCTCGCCGACGGGGTCGACGAGGCGCGGCTGATCGAGGAGATGAAAGCGTTCGATCCGGACGCCGCCGCGGCAAGTCTGACGGAGCTGGAGCGCCGGGACGAAGACCTCGGCCAGCAGGAAAAGGACCGCTACGCGGAACGCGACCGGCTTCAGCGGAAGCGGGAGGAATTCGAGAGCGGGATCGGCGCCGAGACCGCGCTGCAGCAGCGCCGCAACGCGGAAGCCGAACTCGTCGAGGCCGCCCGGCGTTGGGCGGTGTTGAAGGCGGCTTCCGCACTGCTCGGCGGCGCGCTCGAGGATCACCGCGCCGCGCGGCGCGACCCATTGATGACGCGCGCCGGCGAGGCGTTCGCAATCTTGACCGGCGGCGCCTTCGCCGGGCTCGATCAGAGTTTCCAAGACGATGACGAGGCCAGGCTTGAAGCTTGCCGGGCCAATGGGGAGAGGGCGCCGGTGGCGCATTTGAGCGAAGGTGCGCGCGACCAGCTCTATTTGGCGTTACGACTTGCGTATATCGAGGACTACGCCGCCCGCGCCGAGGCGCCGCCGTTCATCGGCGACGACATTTTCGCGAGTTTCGACGAACCCCGCACCGGCGCCGGTCTCGAAGCGCTTGCGGCGATCGGCGACCGCATTCAGACGATCGTGTTCACCCATCATCTGCACGTTATCGAAGAGGCGCGTGTCCGTCTGGGGGATGCGGCGGACATCATTCGAATATCGGCTGAGCTCGCCGGTCGGTCACCGAGCGCCCGCGGAACCCTCCTGGGCAGATGTGAGTTAGGGACGATCAGCGCCGCGACAAAGGACCGGGCGATGCCAAGAACCCAGCGAAAAAGCCGATGGTCGGGGGATGTGACCGCGCATTCGGATGCGCTCGATCTGGAACCGAAGGTGTTCGAAAAGAAAACCGCCGGGCAAATCGCAGCGTCGCTCAAGCGCTCGGCCGAGTTCGAGCGATCGACGCAAAAGCAGCGCTTTCCGGTCAGCGATGTCGATGTTGACTTTTTACATCAATCGCGCCGGACGAAACCTGCCGGGCGAACGGAAGCGCACCCTCGAAGCTGCGAAGGAAAAATTGCGCGAGATGTTCGGACGCGCGCATTGAACCCTGGTTTGGCGCAACCAAGCTTGGAGTGGGCCCGGGAGCGATCTCGGGGACAAGGAGCCATGACGATGCCCAGGCGAACCTCCCCGCCACGCTCTGGCCCTCTGCCCAACCCGCCGGGCGACCGCGATCGAGACGGCCGCCAGCCTTACGCGACCGAGGTCGAGGACTATCAGCAAGGCGTGGCCACGCCACCCGTCGAGCAGCGCGGGCGGGAGGTCAACCCCAGAACCGCGGGAGCCCGGACGCGGAAATGACGCTCCGCTCCCCGTGAGCGCGGCGACCGCCATCCCCAAGGCCGAACGTCACTGTCGTAAAACTGTCGTCTCTCTGTCGCAATAGACATATTGAGCGGGCCTAAAAGCGAGGCCGTCGCGCGCCCGTCGCCGCGGCCGAACTCGATCACCGCTAGCGCTTGAGAGGCGTTCAATGAGACTGACCCATTTCATTCGTGCAGTTGCGTTCGCTGTCGGCGCCGCAACGGCCACTGTTGCCCAAGCCGCCGATATTTCCGGAGCCGGGGCGACTTTTCCATTTCCAATCTATGCAAAATGGGCCGACGCTTATAAGAAGGACACAGGCAACGGGCTCAACTACCAGTCGATTGGATCGGGCGCGGGCATCAAGCAAATCAAGGCGAGAACCGTGACGTTCGGCGCGACGGACGCGCCGTTGGAGCCGGCGGAGCTCGAAAAGGCCGGGCTCGCGCAATGGCCGATGGTGATGGGCGGCATCGTCGCGGTCGTCAATCTGCCCGGCGTGAAGCCGGGCGACATCGTCATCGACGGCCCGACCCTGGCGCAGATCTATCTCGGCGCGATCACCAAATGGAACGACCCGGCGCTCAAGGCGCTCAATCCCAAGCTGGCGCTGCCCGACCTGCCGATTGTGCCGATCCATCGCGCCGACGGCTCGGGCACGACCTTCAACTTCACCTACTATCTCGGCGAAGTCTCGCCGGACTGGAAATCGAAGGTCGGGGTGGCGACGACGGTTGACTGGCCAGGCGGCATCGGCGCCAAGGGCAACGACGGCATCGCCAACAACGTCGCCACGACCCAGGGCGCGATCGGCTATGTCGAGTTCGCCTACGCCGAGCAGAACAAGCTGACCTTCGCCAGCATGGCCAACAAGGCGGGCAAGGTGGTCGCCCCGACGATGGAGGCGTTCCAGGCCGCGGCGGCCAACGCCGACTGGGACCATGCGCCGGGCTTCTACCTCATCCTGGCCAATCAGCCGGGCGACAAGTCGTGGCCGATGACGGCCGCCACATTCATCCTCTTGCCCAAGGATCCGCCGAACAAGGCCGCCGCGAAAGACGCAATCGACTTCTTCAAGTGGGCTTATGAGAAGGGCGACAAGATGGCCGAGGGCCTCGACTACATCCCGATGCCCGACAGCGTCGTGGCGCTGGTCGAGAAGATGTGGGCGGCCGACATCAAGCAATAAGCGCCACTCGACGGGCGGCGGGGGACGCGTCCGCGAGGGCGCCTTCCCGCCCCCCGAGCTTCCGAAGCAAGGCAAGGCTGAAGACCCGCGATGACCGCAACCGCACTGCAAGGCTCCAGCGCCGCCCACAGCTCGCCGATCGACCGCTCTCGCGCGCTCGGTCGGCTCAAGCTCTCGGACAACAGCTTCCGCCTGCTGACGCTCGGCGCGGCGGTTCTGGTTCTGGTGCTCCTCCTTGGCGTTGTGGTCGCGTTGTTCATTGGCGCCTGGCCGGCGTTCCGCGAATTCGGCGTCGGCTTTCTTTTTTCTGACGCGTGGAGCCCGCCGAAAGAGAAATTCGGCGCGGCGACCGCGATCTACGGAACGCTTGTCACATCGTTGATTGCAATGCTGATCGCCGTTCCGGTCGGGCTTGGCATCGCCGTCTTCCTGACGGAGATCTGCTGGCTGCCCCTGCGGCGGCCGATCGGCGTCGCGATCGAGCTCCTCGCGGGCATACCCTCGATCATCTACGGCGTCTGGGGCGTCTATTATTTCCGGCCGGTGATGCAGGGCTATATCCAGCCCTTCCTCATCAGCACCCTCGGCAACGTCCCCGGGATCGGCTTTCTCTTTCAGGGGCCCCCGTTCGGCTATGGCGTGCTGACCGCGGGCCTCGTGCTCGCGTTGATGATCCTGCCCTTCATCACCGCGGTGTCGCGGGACGTCTTCGACACGGTTCCCCCCGTGCTCAAGGAGGCCGCCTACGGCGTCGGAGCGACCACCTTCGAGGTCGTCGGCAACATTGTCATTCCCTATACCCGGGTCGGCGTGATTGGCGGCGTGATGCTGGCGCTCGGGCGCGCGCTCGGCGAGACGATGGCGGTGACCTTCGTCATTGGCAACGCCACCAAGATTCAGTCCTCGATTCTGGCCCAGGGCACAACCATCTCGGCAATGATCGCCAACCAGTTCGCCGACGCCGATCCGGGACTGTTCACCTCATCGCTGCTGGCGCTCGGCTTCATCCTGTTCGTCATCACATTTTTGGTTCTCGCGGCCGCGCGCTGGATGTTGGCCCGCATGGCGTTGAAGGCGTAGAGTCAATGGCCGCTGCTTCCTATTCCAGGCGCAAGACGCGCAACAGCATCTGGACATTGCTCGCTTACGCCGCGACGGCCCTGGGCCTGAGCATGCTGGCGATCATTCTGGGGACGCTCTTGTGGAACGGCGTTGGCGGATTGTCGCTCGACGTTTTCACCAAAAACACCGCGCCGCCGGGGGTGGTCGGGGGCCTCCTCAACTCAATCGTCGGCAGCGTGATCATGACCGGTATCGGCTTGGCCCTCGGCGCGCCAATTGGCATTCTGGCGGGCACGTATCTGGCCGAATATGGCGCAAACTCGCGGCTCGCCTCGGTCGTGCGCTTCATCAATGACATTTTGTTGAGCGCGCCCTCGATTGTCGTCGGCCTATTCGTCTACCAGCTGTTGGTGGCGCCGGTCGGGCATTTTTCCGCCCTTGCGGGCGCCGTCGCGCTCGCAATGCTCGGCGCGCCGATCATGGTCCGCACCACCGAAGACATGCTGAACCTTGTGCCGAACACTCTGCGCGAGGCGGCCTCGGCGCTCGGCATGCCGCGGTCGCTGGTCATCCGGCACGTCGCCTACCGGGCCGTCATGTCCGGCCTGATCACCGGCGTGCTTCTCGCGATCGCGCGCATGACCGGCGAGACGGCGCCGCTCATCTTCACCGCGCTAGGCAATTCGCTGTTCGCCGCCGATCCTCGCGGGCCGATGTCGGCGCTGCCGCTCATCATTTACGAATTCGCTCGCAGCCCCTATGCCGAACAACAAAAGCTCGCGTGGACAGGCGCGCTTATCCTGACCTTTGCGGTTTTGGCGCTAAGCATATTGGCGCGGGTTTTTGTCCGCTTCGGTCGAGCAGAAGTAGGTCCCGAGAGGCTTTGAGCATGAGCAACGTGCAGGCCCAGAGGGCGGGCAGGGCGCCGGGCGCCGAGACGGACAAGGTGGTCGTGCGCAACCTCAATTTTTATTATGGGCAGACGCATGCGCTGAAAGGCGTGAACCTGAACCTGTTTTCGGGTCAGGTGACGGCGTTCATCGGGCCTTCGGGCTGCGGCAAGTCGACGCTGCTGCGGGTGCTCAACCGCATGTATGACCTTTATCCCGGGCAGCGCGCCGAGGGCGAGGTGATGCTCGATGGGGAGAACATCCTCTCGCCCGATCTCGACCTCAATCTTTTGCGTTCGCGCGTCGGCATGGTGTTCCAGAAGCCGACGCCGTTTCCGATGACGATCTATGACAACATCGCCTTTGGCATCCGTCTTTATGAGAAGATTCCGAAGTCGGAGATGGACGCGCGGGTCGAAACGGCGCTGCGTCGAGGCGCGCTGTGGAACGAGGTCAAGGACAAGCTGAACGCGAGCGGGCTCAGCCTGTCGGGAGGCCAGCAGCAGCGCCTGTGCATCGCCCGCACCGTGGCGATCAGCCCGGAAGTGATTCTGTTCGACGAGCCGGCGTCCGCGCTCGATCCGATCTCGACCGCCAAGATCGAGGAACTGATCGACGAATTGTCCGGCGATTACACGATCGCGATCGTCACCCACAACATGCAGCAGGCGGCGCGGGTGTCGCGCTACACCGCCTTCATGTATCTGGGCGAGATGGTCGAATTCGACGAGACCAACACGGTCTTCACCTCGCCGCGCGACAAGCGCACGCAGGATTATGTCACTGGCCGCTTCGGCTGAAGGAAGGAATCGCTCGTGGCGGATCAACACACCGTTAGAGCCTACGACAAGGACCTCGACCTGCTCGAGCGGCGGATCGCCGAGATGGGAGGCCTCGCCGAGAAGATGGTGATTGACGCGGTCGACGCGCTGGCGTCCGCCGACACCGTGCTGGCCCATCAGGTGGTGGAGACCGATCCCCGCCTCGACCTGCTGCAGCGCGAGATCGAGGAGCAGGCGACGATGACGATCGCGCGCCGGCAGCCGGTGGCGATCGACTTGCGCGAGATCATCGGCGCCATTCGGGTCGCGGGCGATCTCGAGCGGGTCGGGGATCTGGCCAAGAACATCGCCAAGCGCTCACTCAAGATCGGCATGGAGGGCCGGGCGCCCCGGGCGATCGTCGGCATCAAGCACATGAACGAATTCGCGACCGAACTGATGAAGGACGTGCTCGACGCTTACGCCCAGCGCGATGTCGAGCGGGCGCTCAATGTCTGGGAGCGGGACGCGGACCTGGACGCGCTTGAAGACTTGGTGTTCCGCGATCTCTTGACGCATATGATGGAGGATCCGCGCAACATCACCTTCTCCGCTCATCTTCTGTTTTGCTCGAAGAACATCGAGCGGATCGGCGATCACGCCACCAACATCGCCGAAACCGTGGTCTATCTGGTGACCGGTTCGACCCTGCCGATCGAGCGGCCGCACGGCCGGCAGGAGACGGATATCGAGGCCGACGCCCAAGGGGCGGTCAAATGAATCAGACGCGCAAGGACATCGCCCGTCCTGGGTCCGCCTCCGCGCCGCGCATTCTGATCGTCGAGGACGAAGCAGACCTGTCTTTGCTGCTCGGCTACAATCTCGAGGCGGAAGGCTATGTGGTCGAGAATGTCGAGCGCGGCGACGAGGCCGAGCTGCGCCTCGCCGAAAACGCGCCCGACCTCGTGATCCTCGACTGGATGCTGCCTGGCGTCTCGGGTCTCGAAATCTGCCGGCGCTTGCGGGCGCGCGAATCGACCCGCACCCTTCCGGTGATCATGGTCACCGCGCGCGGCGAAGAAGCCGAACGAGTCCGGGGTCTATCGGTCGGCGCCGACGATTATGTGGTCAAGCCCTTTTCGGTGCCCGAACTGATGGCGCGGGTGCGCGCGCTTCTGCGACGCAGCCGGCCAGAGCGGATCGCCGAGCGTCTCTATGCCGGCGATCTCGATCTCGACCGGGAGACGCGCCGCGTGCGGCGCGGCATGCGCGACATCCATCTCGGTCCGACCGAGTTCAGGCTCCTCGAATATCTCCTGGAGAAGCCCGGCCGGGTGTTCTCGCGCGCGCAACTCCTGGACGGCGTGTGGGGCCAGTCGGCGGAGATCGACGAGCGCACGGTCGACGTCCATGTCGGGCGCCTGCGCAAGGCGCTGTCGCGAGGCCGCGAGCGCGATCCGATCCGAACCGTGCGGGGAACCGGCTACGCCTTCGACGAAACCTTCGGCAAGACGTGAGCGTGCGGATCACGATGGGCTCTGAACACATCCGCCTCGCCGACGCGTAAGGCCGGGCTTCCGCCAAATCGCCAAGAAGGCAGGCCACGCTTAGGACGCGCGGCGTCTTGCGCCGCGTCCCGGTTGACAACCGGTCGCGAACCATGCCCTCCACCCCGATCTCATGGTCAAAACGGACAGCACTCCAGTCATCGCTGCGATCGCGCGGGTTGTGCGCCTGTCGACCCGCCATGCGTGGGTGGTCATTGCCGCCTTTCTCATCGCGGCGGTTCTCGCGGGAGCCTATGTCAAGCGCCACATCGCCATCAACACCGACAGCGGCACGCTCTTGTCGAGCTCGCTCCCTTGGCGCCAGCAGGAGATCAAGCTCAATCACCTGTTCCCGCAGCGGACCGACCTGATCCTCGCGGTGATCGATGCGACGACGCCGGAAGCGGCCGACGAGGCGGCTGACGCGCTGGTCAAGGCGCTGGCGCCTCAGACCAATGTGATCCGCAATGTCAGCCGGCCGGACGGCGGCGAGTTCTTCGCCCGCAACGGAATCCTGTTCCTCAGCGTCGACGACCTGCGTCAGAACATGGACCAGTTGATCAAGGCGGAGCCTTTCCTCGGAACGCTCGCGCTCGATCCGACGCTGCGCGGGATTCTCGGCGCAATCTCGCAGTCGCTCGAAGGCGTTCGGCTCAAAAAAACCACGCTCGAAGATCTGAAGCCCGCGCTTGCCGCGATCAGCGATGCTCTCGATGAGGTCGAAGCGGGCAAGCATCCCGCCTTCTCCTGGCGCAAACTGCTCTCCGGCAAAGCGCCGGAGCCCTCGGATCTCCGGCGGTTCGTCAACATCCAGGCCGTCCTCAATTACGGCGATCTGCAGCCCGGAGGCGAGGCGACCAAGGCCGTCCGGGCGGCGATCGCCAAACTCGGCCTGACGCCGGACAGGGGCGTCACGGTGCGCCTCACCGGCTCGGTGCCCCTATCGGACCAGGAATTCGCCACCATCGCCGACGGGGCGGCGCTCAATGGCGCGGTGACCCTTGTCATTGTTCTCCTGATCCTGTGGCTGGCTCTCAAGCAGGCCCGGATCATCGTCGCCGTCCTCGTCAATCTCGCGGTCGGCTTGAGCTTCACCGCCGCTGCCGGTTTGGCGATGGTCGGAGCGCTGAACCTCATCTCCGTCGCCTTCGCCGTGCTGTTCATCGGCCTTGGCGTCGATTTCGGCATCCAGTTCAGCGTCCGATACCGCGCCGAGCGGTTCGCGGACCGCGACCTCCTCGAGGCTCTCGAAACGACCGGACTCGGGGTGGCGCGCCCGCTTCTGCTCGCGGCGGCCTCGATTGCGGCGGCTTTCTACTCGTTCCTGCCGACCGCCTATGTTGGCCTGTCCGAGCTTGGACTGATCGCCGGAACCGGCATGATCATCGCGTTCCTGACCACGGTCACCCTGCTTCCGGCGCTGCTCGCCGTGCTCAAACCAGCCGGCGAGGCGGCGCCGGTCGGGTGGGCCTGGCTTGCGCCGCTCGACCATTTTCTCGATCGCCAGCGCAACTGGGTGGTCGGCCTGACCCTGGCCGCCGTCGTGCTTGGCCTGCCTTTGCTCAGGGGCCTGAGCTTCGACTTCAATCCGCTCAACCTGCGCTCAAAACATGTCGAGTTCGGTCTCGACCCTGCTCGATCTGATGCGCGATCCGAATACGAGCCCCACCACCATCGATATTCTGGAGCCCAATCTTGCCGAGGCTTCGGCGATGGCGGAGAAGCTCAAGCAACTGCCGGAGGTCGCCAAAGTCCGGACGCTGGAAAGCTTCGTGCCCAAGGATCAGGACGAGAAGCTGGCGATCATCGACGACGCCAACTTCTTCTTCGCCAATACGCTCAATCCCGATCCCATCGACCCCGCGCCGACGCCGGCGGAGACCCTCGAGGCGATCGACAAGACGGCGGCCGATCTTTCGACCACCGTCGGCAGCCTGGACACGCCCGCGGCGGCGCAGGCGCGTCGCCTGGCGAGCGCGCTGAGCGCTCTGGCGAAGGCGTCGCCCGCGACCCGGGAGGAGGCGGAGCGCGTGCTGGTTACGCCGCTCATGACGATGCTTCGCCAGGTGCGCGAGCTCTTCAAGGCCGAGCATGTGACGATCGACACCCTGCCGGCCTCGCTCAAAAGCGACTGGGTCGCACCTGACGGCGAGGTCAGGATCGAAGTGCGGCCGAGCGGGGATGGCGCCGACAATGCCGTCCTGCACCGCTTCGTCGATGCGGTGCGCAAGGTCGCGCCTCAGGCGAGCGGCGCGCCGGTCTTCATCGTCGAGGCGGCGCGCACAATCGTCAAAGCGTTTCTTCAGGCCGCCCTCTGGTCGCTGTTGTCGATCGCGCTGATCCTGTTTGTGGCGCTGCGGCGCTGGCAGGACGTCGCGCTGACGCTCGTGCCTTTGCTGGTCGCCATTCTCTTCACGCTCGAGATTTGCGTGGCGATCGGACTCAAGCTGAATTTCGCCAACATCATTGCGCTGCCGCTGTTGCTTGGCGTGGGCGTCGCGTTCAAGATCTACTACGTCATGGCGTGGCGGGCGGGAGAGCATAATTTCTTGCAGTCGAGCCTGACGCGGGCGGTTTTCTTCAGCGCCTGCACGACCGCCACCGCCTTTGGCAGCCTGTGGTTTTCGCATCACCCGGGCACCTCGAGCATGGGCAAGCTGATGGCGCTGTCGCTCGTGACGACGCTCTCCGCGGCGGTGCTTTTCCAGCCCGCCCTGTTGGCGACGCAGAGCAAATCCCATCACGACGAGTGATTAAGGCGACTCAAGTACAAATGGCCGTACTGTGGCAAAAGGGTGATAGTCGCCGCCGCATGGCTCTGCTAGCTTGAGTCGGGGCTAGGGTCTGAACTCTCGGAACCGGAGCAGCAGGATCCCTGAGCAAGTCCTTCGCGGACCTGTGGGGAAACTCTCGGCGTTGCGCGGAGCATCGAAAAGGAATCCTCAACGCATGCATCGCGTTGGACGCTGGATTGGACGGCTGAGCGTGCTGGGTCTGGCGGGCCTCGTCAGCGCATGCGCGGGGATCCCGCGCGACGCGTCGATGCCGATCGACGATCCCCATGAACAGTGGAATCGCGGCGTGCTTCACGTCAATCAGGTCGTGATCGACCCCGCGGCGACGGTCGTTAAGTCGGTGCCAGGGGCGATTCGGGACCGACTTCCAGGATCTGGATTCGAACCTGAAAGAGCCGCGCATCCTCGGCAATAATATCCTCCAGGGGCGCTTCAACGCCGCCGGCATTACGATCGGCCGCATCATCTTCAACACCACTTTCGGCCTGGGCGGCCTGTTCGACGTCGCCGCGCAAGGGGGATTGCCGCAGCAGAGCGGCGATTTCGGCCAGACCATGTTTGTCTGGGGCGTCCCATCGGGCAGCTATGTGGTGAGCCCTTATTTCGGTCCCTCGACGCAACGTGATTCGATCGGCGGCGTGGTGGATACGGTCGGCGATCCCGTCGGGTGGGTTGCGGGCGGGATTTTCTTTGGCTGGCCGTGGTCGGTCGCGACCGGCGCCTTGTCCGCCGTCTCCCGTCTCGGCCAGTGGAAACAGGCTGAGAGTTCGTCGGTCGACTTCTACAGTTCCTTGCGCTCGAGCTACTATCAGACCCGCCGGGCGCAATTGCGCGAGGCGCTCGGTCTGCCTCCACAGGTCGAATCGCCGGCCACCATGGGCCCAGGCGGAGGATCGCCCGCTTATGCGATCCCGCCGCCGCAGTAGACGTCCTTACGAGGTCGAGCTCGCGTCGCCCTGTCCGCGAGCGAGCAGCCGGCGCCCTTCCACCCATTGCCAGGCCGCCAGGCCCGGCAGGCCCAGCGCCAGCTCGCGAACGCGTTTGGCGAGCGAAACCGCCAGCGCCAGGTCCGCAGGCAGTCCGAGCAGCGCTCCGAACAGGACCATGCCGCCCTCCTGCGCGCCTAACGCCCCTGGCACCATGAACGCCGCGCCGCGGACGCCGCTGCTGAGGCTTTCCAGGATGAACGAATCGATCAGGCTCAGGGGCTTGCCGAGGACGCGCGTCGCCATCCAGACCTCGCCCGTGCCGAGGGTCCATCCGATGAGCCGCAGCAGGCTGGAATAGGCGAGGGCGGAACGGCGGCCATAGGTTGCGACGATCGCTTGGTCGATCGCTTCCGCGCGACCGGTGAAGCCGGACATCCAACTCTTCGGCGCCAGCCGGTGAGCCCATCCGATCAATATGGCGAACATGCTGTTGTGCTGGATCCGGACGAACAGTCCGATCGCCGTCGCGAACAAGGCGACGCCGATCATCACCCCCCAAACGACCGCGGCCGCGTCGTGGGACTTCCCGGCGGCGAGCAGCGCCACGCCGGCGATGACAAAGACGAGCTGGGTCGCCGTGCCGATCGTGATGTCGACCACCATGGTGGCGGTGGCTTGCGCGCCGGAAACGCCGCGCTGATGCGCAAGCCGGGCGCCGACGACGTCGCCGCCGACGCCCGCGACCGGCAACAAGGTGCTGACGGATTCGCGGATCCAGCGCATCCAGAAAAAGCTGCGGCGGCCCGGGCGGTTCGCAGCCGGAAACAGCTGCCGCCAGGAGGCGGAATCACAATACAAGGGCAAGAGGTGATAGAGCGTGATTGGCGCGAGCCACCAGCCCATCGCCAGCATGGCGGAGGCGACCTCGGCGGCGCCGCTGTGGATGATCAGAAAGACGACGAGCAGGAAGCCGAGAAGCGCGGCGACGATAAGCGAAGCTGAAATGGCCTAAGTTCCCCTGTCCGGGCGCGGGTTCAAGCGGAAGAGGCGCGCAGGACTACGATCGCGGCCTTGAATTGTCTATCAGCTTTTTGTCGCCGAGGTGGAGCGCCGGGCGTCGCCAGGGGGACGTCCTCAACCCATGCCTGAAGCGCCAATTCTCATTCTTCTCGCCGCGTCCGCGGCCTCGCCCGGAGCGGCGGACGTCGCCCGCGGGCCGGATGGCGCTCCGATCATCCTCGGGCTGAGCCTCATCCAGCGGGCGGCGCTGGCGGCGCGCCGGGCCGGCTATGGGCAGGTCTTTCTTCTCGGCGCTAGAGGGCTCCACGACGTCAGGCGCCGGCGCCGCCATCGCCGATTGGCGTGAGCTCGCCGCGGCGCTGGCGAGACTCCAGCGCCCGTGATCATCGCCCCCGCCGCCATCCTCGCGGAAACCGATTGGCTCGAACGGCTGGCGTCGACGCGGATCGAGCCGGCCGCCTGGGGGAGGATCCCGAACCGAATTGTTGTGCTCGCCGCCGCGTCGGCGCTCGCTGCAATGGATGCGCTTGGTTTGGACGGCGGCGCCCAGGACCTGGCCGCTGTCGAGGGCCGGCTCGCCCGCCGGTTTGGCCCGCCAGCGCCCCTTTCGGCCGACATCGCTCCGATGCTTGTCGAGACGCGCGCCGACGTCGCCGTCGCCGAACGGCGTCTCCTGCGCGCGCTGGTCAAGGACACCGACGGGTTCATGGCCCGCCATGTCGAGCGGCCGATCTCGCTCAGATCTCGCGTCGCCTGGCGGGAACCGCGATCACGCCCAATCAGATGAGCCTGATCTCCATTGCGGTCGGGATTTGCGGCGGGCCGTTCTTCCTGTCCGCGCGCCCGGTTCTGCAAACCATCGGGGCGCTTCTGTTTCTGGCGCATTCGATCCTCGACGGCTGCGACGGCGAGCTGGCGCGGCTCAAATTCCAGCAGTCGCGATGGGGCGGCGTTCTCGACTTCTGGGGCGACAATGTCGTTCACACCGTCATTTTCGGCTGCATGGGCGTCGGCTGGAGCGTGTCCGCGGGCTCCCTCTGGCCGCTGGCGCTCGGCGCCGGAGCCGTGCTCGGGACCTTGGGCTCGGCCGGCTTCGTCTATTGGCGGCTGATGCGCGGCAAGGACGGCGCCGACACCCTGTTCACCTCGGTGTCGGACGCGCCCGGGCGCCCGCTGACGCGGCTCCTCGATTCCGCCTCGCGCCGCGATTTCATCTATCTCGTGATCCTGCTTGCGCTGTTTGGCCGATCGAACTGGTTTCTGGTCATGGCCGGGATCGGCGCGCCGATCTATTTTCTCCTCGTGCTTTTCGCGGCGCGCGCCGCCACGCCCTCTGGCGAGGCCGGGTCGGCGGTCTCGCCGGGCGCAAATCCGTAAGGGGTCCCTTCGCGATCGCGACGAAGGGACCAAAGCCGACAAAGGGCCGTGAAACGGGCCTCTATGTGATTGTTTTTGCGCCAGATTCCTAGTTCGTCCGCCACTTCGCTGGCGACTTGGTCGGATCTCGGTAAGCAATCTCTGCAGCAGGCTCGGTTGCGACGCCGCCGCACGCTTCGGATCGCGGCGAGCGCGACCGACGATCATTGGCCGTAGTCCTTCTTGAAGTATCCTCGTAAGCTCCCATCCGCGGGACCGCTGATATCGTCGATTTTCCACGTCGATCCATCGCGCTTTACGGTGAAGGTCACGGATTGCGGGTAGGGCTTGCCTCCGCGCGGCGTGACGGCGAGTTTCGCAACGACAAGCGCCGTGCCCGGGGTTGTGACCGTTGTTTGGGTCGCTTGGAGTTTTACCGATTTCAGCGCCTGACTGCCGGTGACCGGATCACCATCGAGGACGTCTCCCGGCTGAGCCATCGCATGGTCCCATGACGCCTTGAACTGCGTAGTGAAGTAGCGCCCGATAAATTCGTCGGAACGGAAAGGCTCACCTTCGCCCGCGCCGTCGAGTTTAACGACGTCGGAGACGACGCTCGCGGGATCGGAGGGGTCCGCCGCAAGGGCCGCCGGGAGTACGATCGCGTTCGGTGAGAGCTTCGGACCGCTCACATCAACCGCGGAATCGCCTGACTTGTCGTAAGCTCGTCCATTAAAGCGAAACCTGACCCCATAGACGGAAATGTCACGCCACCCCCGGGTTCGGCTTGATAGCGGCTCCAAAGAAAAAGATATGAAATCTCCTATGCTTTTCGCAGTTGGACCCCGGAGGTCGAGCACGGATACGCTGCAACCGTGAGACCCGCAGTCCTCGGGGTCGTCGAACTCAACGATTGCCTCTGGTGTGCCATCGCCGTTCAGGTCAACAAAACGAATCGCGCTTGCCGCCGCACCGTGGAAATATTGTGTGACTTTCTTTTTCAGAGCGATTTCGTTCGCCCCATGTGCGGCGACGTTATTTGGACCAATCAAACAGGCGATCATTGTGACGTTGATTGCGATAATCGTGGAAGTTCGGGTCAGAAAGGATTCTATCATTTGTATCCTCCCACACTGTCGAGAATTCGAGCCGGTGTCCCGGAGCCCGAAGCAAAACCTGTCCCAGTCTGGCAGACTCGAGCTTGGCCTCACTTCGCAATTTCTGGCGACTGGGTCGTTATAAAGGTGGAAGGGGCTGTTCACGCGCAAACGGTCGGAAACAATCCGGCTACACCGACTCGGTGATCCCAGTGGCCTGCAAGTATCTTTTGCGCCAAACCGGAGAGCCGTTGCCAGTATCGGGGCTATTGAAAACCAGCCGCCGCTGGCCTGCGCCGGCATGGGCCGGGCTCCGCGCGCTGCGGGTCGCAGACAAGCGGCGCGAGAGCATGAACATCTGTCGCCGTTCATCGGCGCCCATCCCCCTCAGCTGCCGAGGGTGTTGATCGCGCGCGAGGCGACGATGGCGAGCGTTGCGAGCGAAATGCAGCTCTCGAGCATCATCAGCAATTTGGCTCGAGCCGTAAGCGGCATGACGTCGGTTGTGCTGAACGCTGTCGCGGTTGAGAAGGCGAGAAACAGATAGTCGACATAGGTCGGTCGCCAGCCAGGCGCGACGTCATTCGGAACTCCCGCTTGCGGGAAGAGCCAGTCTGGCAGCGTGGCGGAGTGGCTCAAACGATTTTCGGGACCGCCGCGATCGAGGTCCCAGTAAACGATGGAGAACGCCAGCACGTTGGTGACCCAGGCTTCTATTCCCGCGGTCAGCAGTTCCTCGCCGGCGTATTTCGTCGGCTGGTACATGATCTCCATGACCAGGAAAGCTATGACTACGAGAGTCATGGTGAGCAAGGCTGTCGCCACCACGAGCATCGCCGCGCGCTCGACGCGCAGCCAACGCGGGCGATCGCCGCCGAGCCGCACGCCAATGATCAGCAGAACAAGCGCAATGCCGATGGCGAAACCAGACCAGCTCGGTAAAAGCCTCGAGCGCTCCGGCATCAGCGAGAACAGCACCAAGACCGTGAAGATCGCAAGCACCAGCGGCCAGCGAGGCTCGACCTGGGCGGCCGAGCCAGCCTCGTTCCTCTTCCGGCGCGACAGGGCCCAGATTTTCGCCTCTGATTTCACCGATGGTCCTCCGCGATCCGAGGAACGGGGATTTCGCCTATTGCTGGCTGAAGCCCGGCAAAGGCTGCTCTTATTGCGCCGGCCATTGCAAGGATGGCCTATCGCCGGCCAGAGGCGCGGGCAAGACAAAGCCCGCATGAGCGGCAACGCTCCCGCGCGAAGCGCGCAAGAAGCTCATGGAGAAAATCCACCGCATGGCCGGGAACTTCGGCATCGACGAGGTCATGTGGGCGGCGCTGGCGCTGGCTGGCGTCGGCGCGCCGATCTATTTTTTCCTGGCGCTGCTCGCGGCGCGGCCACAGCCCCCTTGGACCCGCGTAGTTCCAGGGTCGCGCCCGGCGCGAATCAATGAACGCTCGCTCGGTCCGCGCGGCGCCGCGCCTTCGCAGTAGGTTCGGATCCCTTGAGACAGGTAAGCGTTCAGGCGCCCAGGGCGTGGAAATCAGCTGAATTCCGGCGGCGCCGAATCAAGACCAAAAGCGAGCAACCCAAGGCCCCGACGCTGACCAGGATCAGCGGCGACGGCTCCGGAATCGCCGTGGAAAGGCGGATGTCGCTGAACTGATTCAGTCCCTCTGAAGGATCGGGCTGGTCCCAGCTCACCGAAACAAGATCGGTGAATCCCGCAAAACTGAACGTTTGAAAGGAACCGGGGACGCCGGGCGGAGTCGTGACGCTGAAAGTCTCGCTGACCGTTCCACCACCGGCGAGCGTCCCGGTAAACGTGACCGTCGGGGCTGGATCAAACGCGAAATTCCGCGCCAAGTCGATCGACAGCAGCGAGAACGGCGCCCCATCGGTTTGCGTCAAGGTGAGGGTTGCCGGCGAAAACGCCGCCAGCGCATTCTCCCCGGCATAGAAGGGATTGTTTCCGATCGCTTGCGGAGAGCCATTGCCAGTATCGGGGCTATTGAAAACCCAGCCGCCGCTGGTGCTGACCAAGGTGAATCCCTGGCTCAGATAGGGCGAGAAGACGGTGAGGGTCCCCGGCGGCACGTCGTCGAAACTCAGGACGGTTCCAGCCTCGGACGAGGATCCGTTGAACGCTAACCCCATCGCGAGGGCGACTATTGCGCCAAGCGTTGCTCTCCATCGCGTCATCATCTCGCCTTTCGCATCGGATCGCGCCCTGCCGGATTGCCAACCTCACTCGAAGCCGCGAAAAACCACTACGGTCCCGATAATTTAACCTGAATTCAAGGTCGCCGACAACCGGGACCGCGACCCCGCCGCGCTCACCGCAATAACCGGCGCCAGCCGGCGGACGCAGGCGCCGGCTTCTGCTAGGACGCCGTCACAGCGACGCTCCCGAGGTCAGGTAGGAGGCAAAAATGGCGCGCTTGCTTTCGGTCAATGTCGGTCTCCCGCGCGACATCCCGTGGCAAGGCAGAACTGTCCACACCGGCGTCTGGAAAGCGCCCGTGCAGGGCCGTCGCATGGCGCGGCGGCTCAACATCGACGGGGATGGCCAGGGCGATCTCAAAGGCCATGGCGGCGAGCATCGCGCGGTCTTCGTTTATCAGATTGAGTCCTACAATTATTGGCAAGCTCAGCTTGGCCGCAAGGACTTCGTTCACGGCCAGTTCGGCGAGAATTTCACGGTCGACGGCTTGCCCGACGCGCAGGTGTGCATCGGCGATCATTACCGGATCGGCGGCGCGCTGTTCGAGGTGACGCAGCCGCGGGTGACCTGCTATCGCCTCGGCATCCGGATGAACAACCCGCAAATGCCCGCGCTGGTCGTCGCGCATCACCGGCCGGGCTTTTACTTCCGCGTCCTCGAAGAGGGCGAGGTCGAGGCTGGCGACGCGATCGTCAAGGTCTTGGCCGGTCCCGAACGCATGACCGTCGCCGAGACCGATGCCCTGTTGTATCTGCCCGGGCGCGACAAAAGCGCGCTTGAGCGGGCCTTGCGCATTCCGGCGTTGAGCGCCGGCTGGCGCTCCTCGTTCGAAACCTTGCTCGAGCACGAACGCACCGGCGGTTCGACGGCCGCGCAATCCCGGATTGGCGGCTGGGCCTCGGCCTGCGCCGGCATGGGCCGGGTTCCGCCCGCTGCGGGTCGCCGACAAGCGGCGCGAGAGCATGAACGTGACCTCGCTCGCGCTCGAAGCGAGCGATGGCTTGCCGCTTGCCGCGGCGATGCCTGGGCAGTTTGTCGTCCTGCGATTGAGGCCCGCGCCCGAGGCGCCGGCCCTGCTGCGCAGCTACTCGCTGTCGGGCGAACCGAGCGAGCAGCGTTGGCGCCTCAGCATCAAGCGCGAGCCGAACGGCGCGGCCGGGGCCTATGTCGAGACAGGGCTCAAGGTCGGCGATGTCATCGACGCCAGCGCGCCGCGGGGCGCTTTCACGCTCAAGCAGGGCGACGGACCCGTGCTGCTGCTCAGCGCCGGCATCGGCCTCACTCCGGTGCTCGCCATGCTGCACGCCTTGGCCGCAAGCGGCTCGCGAAGGGAAGTCTGGTGGATTCATGGCGCCCGCAATCGGCGCCGAGCATGCGTTCGCCGCGGAAGCGCAGGGGCTTCTCAAATCGCTGCCCGGAGGCCATAGCCACATCCGTTACAGCGCGCCCGGCCCCACGGACCGGCCGGCGGTCGATTTCGATGGCCCTGGGCGCTTGGATGTCCGCGTCCTCAAGGCGCTCGGCGTCCCTCGCGAGGCGGATTTTTATCTGTGCGGACCGGCCGCGTTCATGAGCGGCCTGACCGCCGATCTGATGGACTGGGGCGTCCCGGCCGCACGACTGCACAGCGAGAATTTCGGCGCCGATCCGGCGCTGACCCCGGGCGTCGCCGCCGCTCCGCCGCGCCAGCCCCATCCGCCCGACCGGCCCGCCGGGACAGGGCCGATGGTGTCCTTCGCCAGAAGCAATCTGGCCGTGCGCTGGGATTCCGCGTTTCAGAGCCTGCTCGAACTGGCCGAGGCCTGCGATGCGCCGGTGCGCTGGGCCTGTCGCACCGGCGTCTGTCACACTTGCGAAACCGGACTTATCGCGGGCGCAGTCGACTATCTCCCCGATCCGCTCGAGCCGCCGGGAGAGGGGAATCTCCTGATCTGCTGCAGCCGGCCGCGCGCCGACATCGTGCTCGATCTGTGAAGCCTCGTTCCGCCGCCTTGACGCGCAAACGGGGCGCCCATTCCGGGAATGGGCGCCCCGCTGCGAGATTTGTGGCGCGAGGCCGAACGTCAGCCGTGCGGTTGAACGGGCGGCTCGCCTTGCGAATTCGGCTCCACGGGCCCGCCGCGCCGCGCGGCCATGAACTGATCGAACTCGGAGCGATCCCTGGCGAAGCGCAGCCGGGCAAGGAAATCCTTGAACTCCTGCTGCTCCTCTTCGAGGCGCTTCAACGTCTCCGCGCGATAGTCGTCGAAGGCGCGGTTGCCGCTGGTCGCGGGTCCGAACCATTCGCCGGCGCCTCTGAAGCGGTCCGCCTTGGCGCGCACCATCTCCATTTTATCCTGCAAGCGGGTCATCTTGCGCTCCCAGCGATCGCGGCGGTGATCCCCGTTAAACATCGGCGCATCTCCAGCATAAGAGAGGTGACGCCAGGACCCGAACCTTCCCCGTCCGAGAAAGAGGCCGAGGAGCACGAGGCCGATCGGCCACCACCACAGGAATCCCAGGACCGTAAGAATGATAGGCATGGCGCCCTCTCGTGTGAATGTAATGAACATTTACTTCGAAGGGAGGGCGGCTGTCAAGTCCCTCGTGTGGGTTGAGACCGCGATTCCGCCGGGCGAGCCGCGCGCTCACGGCCGCGCCGCATTGACGCCAAGCCCGCGCAAATAGACCAGCACCTGCGCCTCCAGGAGTTCCGCTGCAGACATCGGCAGCGCGCGTTGCGCGCCGTCGGCGCGTCCGAACAAAGAAGCGACGCCATGCGCCATCGTCCAGATATGCAGCGCGACCATCAGGGCGGGCGGGCGCCCGGCCAGGGGCATTGCGCCGCAGATCGCCTCGGCGGCGCTGCGCAACACGGCGAAAGCGCGGTCGCCCGCCTCCCGCAGCGGCGGGTTGGCGCCGGCCGGAACGCCGGCCTCGAACATTGCCGCGTAGAACGCCGGCTCGGAGCGGGCGAAGCCGAGATAGGCCTTGCCGAGCCGATCCAGCGCCGTGAAGGCGTCGGGGCGTCCGCCGTCCCAGCCGCGCGCCAGCGCCGCCTCGAACTGCTCGAAGCCGCGCAAAGCCACACTCGCCATCAGCTCGTCGCGGTCGCGAAAATGCCGATAGGGCGCCGCCGGGCTCACCCCGGCAAAGCGGGCGGCTTCCGCGAACGTGAATCCGGCCGTCCCCTTGGTCGCGATCAGCTCCAGCGCCGCACGGATCAGCGCCTCACGCAAATTGCCGTGATGATAGCCGCGCGGCGGATCGGACTCGCCGGGCCTGTCCTTCCTCCAGCTCATGTAAAGAGCGCTTACATCATGGCGACAAGGGTGTCGATGCCGTCGCGGCGCCGTGTGCGCTAAGCGCGGTAGCGCAGCGCCTCCACCAGAAGCGTGAAGGCCGGCGATTGATGACGGCGGCTCGGGTAATAGAGATGATAGCCCGGGAAGGGCGGGCACCAGGATTCGAGCACGCGCGTCAGGCGTCCGGCTTCGATGTCCGCCCGCACGTAGTCCTCGGGTAGATAGGCGATACCCAAGCCGTCGAGAGCCGCCTGCAGCGCAAGGGCGATTTCATTGACGATCAGCTGCCCTTCAAGCCGGACATTGAGCGCCCGCCCGGCCCTTTCAAATTCCCAAGCGTAGAGCCCTCCGCGGGTGGGAAAGCGCAGGTTGATGCAATTGTGCCCGGCGAGGTCGCGCGGCGTCCGGAGGGGCTTGCGGGTGGAGAAATAGGCGGGCGAAGCGACGGCCGCCATGCGCATGTCCGGACCGATCCGCACCGCGACCATATCTTGCGCAATGGTCTCCCCGAGCCGCACGCCCGCATCGAACCGCTCCTCGACGATATCGATGAATCCCGAGTGGACGCTGATCTCCACTTGAATGTCAGGATAGACGGACAACAGTCTGGCGAGCGCGGGCCAGACGATGGCCTGAGCTGCGTGGATGCCTGTCGTGATGCGGAGTGAGCCAGCGGGCTTGTCGCGCAGCTCGCTGAGTGCGGCGAGCTCCGCTTCGATCCCGTCGAAATGCGGACCGATGGCGCCGAGCAAATGGTCGCCCGCTTCCGACGGAACAACGCTGCGGGTGGTGCGCGTCAGCAGTCGAAGTCCGAGCCGTTCCTCCAGCGCCCGGATCGTATGGCTGAGCGCCGACGGCGAGACGCCGATCTGCGCCGCGGCGCGAGTAAAACTCCGCTCCTGGGCCACGGCCCGGAAGGCGAGCAGGGCGTTGATGGTCTGGCGAGGCATTGTTGAGCGGCATTCAAAGGTTCATGCCGATTATAGGCTCTAATCACAAAGGCGCCCAACAGCTAGATGATGGTCTCCACGAAAAGGAATGACGCCATGGCGGACGTGAAAACCCCGATGCGCGCTCCCTGGGGCGACATCGCGCCGCGCCTCACGGAGATCAGCGACACCATCCTGTTCGACGACGTGTGGCGAAGGCCTCAGCTCAGCCCGCGCGACCGCAGCCTCATCACCGTCGCCAGCCTGATCGCTCTCTATCGGAGCAACGAGCTCAAGTTCCACCTCGGGAAGGCGCTCGAGAATGGCGTGACCCGCGACGAGATCATCGAGATGATCACGCACCTCGCCTTCTACTCGGGCTGGCCGACCGCCAGCACCGCCATCGCAATCGCCCGTGAGGTCTTCGCCGCCGCACAGGAACCGACACAATCGAAAGGAGCACGAAATGAAAACGCGTGAACTCGGCCGCAGCGGCCTCAAAGTTTCGGCCATTGGTCTCGGCTGCATGGGGATCAGCTTCAGCTACGCCACGAAGCTATCCAAGGATGAGGGCGTGGCGCTTATCCGCGCTGCGGTGGACCGCGGCGTGACTTTCTTCGACACGGCCGAAGTCTACGGCCCCTTCACCAACGAAGACGTCGTCGGCGAAGCGTTGCGGCCGTTCCGGGACAAGGTTGTCATCGCCACCAAGTTCGGCTTCGACATTGATTTCGAGACCGGAGACAATCGAGGCGTCAACAGCCGCCCCGATCGCATCCGGAAGGCCGTCGAGGGATCGCTCAAGCGGCTCGGCGTCGAAACCATCGACCTCCTCTACCAGCACCGGGTCGATCCGAACGTGCCGATCGAGGACGTCGCCGGGACCGTCAAGGACCTCATCGCGCAGGGCAAGGTGAAGCACTTCGGCCTGTCGGAGCCCGGCGTCCAGACGCTCCGTCGCGCCCATGCGGTGTTGCCTGTAACGGCGCTGCAGAACGAATATTCGCTGTGGTGGCGCGCGCCCGAGACCAACGGCATTCTTCAGGCCTGCGATGAGCTCGGCATCGGCTTCGTGCCCTACAGCCCTTTGGGCAAGGGTTTCCTGACCGGCGCAATCAGCAAAGCCGCCGACCTGGGCGAGGGCGATTTCCGCAAGAGCGTCCCGCGCTTCCAGCCGGAGGCGATGAAGAAAAACCTGGAATTTGTTGATCTCCTGAAGCGGGTCGGCGACGAGAAGGGCAAGACGCCGGCTCAGATTGCGCTGGCGTGGCTTCTCGCCCAGCGGCCCTCGATCGTCCCGATCCCTGGCACCACCAAGCTCCACCGGCTCGAGGAGAATATCGGCGCCGCCGAGATCGAACTGACGAAAGGCGATCTCCGCGCCATTGGCGACGCAGCCTCGCGGATCGAGGTCGAGGGCGAACGCTACGCGCCGCAGCACATGGCGATGGTCGGACGGGAGGCCCCGCCGGTCGGCGCTGGCGCATGACCGAGAAAGGGCGATCTTCCTTGCGCGGCTGCTCAGCATAAGGTTGCTAGCGGTGCAAATCTTACGCTTGGCGCCGACAGCCCGAACCGACGCCGAGCGGAAGTC
The DNA here is from genome assembly GCA_963802615.1 of uncultured Alphaproteobacteria bacterium. GTDB lineage: Bacteria > Pseudomonadota > Alphaproteobacteria > Rhizobiales > Beijerinckiaceae > Roseiarcus. The sequence goes on along the minus strand of CAWDKC010000033.1, from coordinate 179,047 downwards.
GCGGTGGTGCAAAATTCAAGCAGACCGTGCGGAAACTGCACCCCTCAAAAGTCGCGGGTCCGCGACCTTTTGAGAAGCAGGAATCGAGAATAAGTTTTGAGAGGCGCTTTCGGAAGTTCGACGGCGAGCCGCCCCCTTCTCAAAAACCTTCCTTTTCGAGAGCCGCGAGCCGCGAGCGACCTCAATGGGCGGAGAGCCGACTTTACGCGACGCTATAGTTCGCGGGTGATCAGCCGGTAGGACCGCCCCTAGTCCCGGTTGCGACGCCCAATCGGCCGCTGCGGCTATTCTGGGACGCCGATCATGCCCAGCGCCTCTAACAGCGGCTCAAGCCTCGCCAAAAAGATCGGATTGTCGCTTCTCGCGGCCCAGGCGACTCGCGCGCGGGAAATGGTGAAGTTCGGCATGATCGCCAAGCCCGCCTTCATCGCGGAACGGGCTTCTTCGAGTTGACCCAGTCGCGCCAACCCCAACGCAAGTTCGCAATGCGGTTGAAAGAAGTTGCGGTTGGCTTCGATGGCCCGTCGAGCCCACGCGATTGTCTCTTCCCAAAGCCCGAGTTGGCTCTTCGCTGTGGCCGCATACGACATCCAAATCTGAGCAAAGCTATCGCGTGGACTTAGACGCAAAGCTTCGAGGATATGCGCCTCCGCCTCCTCGGGACGACCGATGAATGTCTTTCCCAATCCAATAAGGGCGTGGGCCATGGCGAAGTTTCTATTCAACGATAGCGCATACTCACACTCGGCGATTCCTTCGGCGGCGCGTTTGGTCGAGATCCGAATAAACCCTTGCAGCAAATGGGCGCGCGCATGATTTGGAGCCAGGTACAACGCTTTCGTCAGCTTCGACTTTGCAGCCGCTAGGGCCGCGAGAGGGTCGGATGCATATAGCCCTGTGCCGGCGATTGCGTCCGCATTGGCCGAGGTGACGAGGGCCTCGATGTTGCCGGGATCAGCGGCGAGCGCCTGATCGGAGAACTCACGCGCCCGAGCCACGCTATCCGGCGTTATATTCCGATGGAGCAGGGCTAAGGCTCGAAAGTGCAAATCCACCGAACTGGGGGCCAAAGTCCGCTCCGCGCGATGGCCCTCAGCGGTGACGAGTTCTGTCTTCAGCGCGCCCGATAGCCTCGCGACGATTTCGTCCTGCATCTCGAAAAGATCGACAATGGGCTTATCGAACCGTTCCGCCCAGAGATGCTGACCGCCTTCAGCGTCGATGAGTTGCACGTTCACGCGCAAACGTTCTCCGCCGCGCTGAACGCTGCCTTCGAGGACATAGCGAACGTTCAATTCGCGGCCGATCTGAAGCAGATTGGCGGCTTTCCCCTTGTAGGTGAAAGCTGTGCTTCGCGCGATCACAAACGTGCCGCCAATCCGGGAAAGGTCGGTCGTAAGGCTATCCACCAAGCCGTCGACAAAATATTCCTGTTCCGGGCCGCCGCTTAGATTGTCGAACGGCAGAACTACGATCGAGAGCCGTGGCGGCCCCGGGCTTCTTTCGGACCCTCCCGGCGCGGATGCGGCGCGCGCCGATCCGAGCCTAACCGCGTAAGCCCTAATGGGACGCGCGATATTCTTGAGCGATTTTTCCCCCAAGTCGACGAATTCCGCCTCGATCTTATTTTCTGTGTGCTCGAACGCGGTCCCGGAAATGATTATCTCGCCCGGAACGCAGATTCCTTCAAGCTTGGCCGCGATGTTCACTCCGTCGCCAAGAATATCGTCGCCGTCGATCAGAACATCACCGAGATTGACGCCGATCCGGTAGACGATACGTTTGGATTCGGAAATATCCACGTTGCGTTCTAGCATCATCTTCTGAATTGCGATCCCGCACTCAACCGCGGCGACAACCGAGGGGAACTCAAGCAATAGCCCATCGCCCATCGTCTTGACGATGCGCCCCGCGAAACCGGCGGCCACTCGTTGCGCCGCGTCGTGGTTCTCCCGCACGGCCTGCGCCGTGCCCGCCTCGTCCTCGCCCATCAGGCGGGAGTAACCAACGACGTCGACGGCCATGATAGCCGCAAGACGGCGCGTCTGGGTCATCTCTCCCTCCGAAGAAGGGACACATAACATAGCAACGGGGTTGCGTAACAGGGCGCGGCGCGGATGAGGGGGTTTAGGTCAATTCTAGCTCGCGCCGATCTCGCAACTAGCCCCCCGATTTTGAGCCGAAATGGCCGGGGACATATTTCTAGCTGACCGCGCGAAAGCCCACGACCCGAAATTTGCGGGGCGTGCGCTGACGGGGGAGCCTTCGCACAATCAATTGGGATTTTGCACACCGACAGCGTCTAATATGGGCAGAACCATATTAGACGCGACTTTTGCAATTTGCCCGCTTTCTTGCTTTAGAACGTGCATTGGCGGCCGTGCGGGCCGATGTCGCCCGGGACAAGCCACCCTCTTCCGAAGGAGGGGTGTGTCATGATCTTAAGCGAGACATCCCCCTTGATACGGGCAGCGCCTGCTGACGTCTTTGCTTTCTTCTTGGAAATGAAGGCCAATTACTTAGCTTTCCATCCAGACCATATTGAGTTTCGCTGGCTTGACGCTCCTGCATTGACACCGGGTGTTCGCTTTTTTATAGCGGAGCGGATTGGTGGAAAATTTCTCAAGAAAACTGTTGCGTTCACCAGAGTTGAGCCGAACTCGATGGTCGAGTTTGCCGCACACCCCATCTTCAGATTTTTTCTACCACGCATTACGTTCAGAGTTACGGAGGAGAAAACGGGAATTATTGTGACACAAGAAATTCAGCTTCGAGTTGGCCCCATGACTGCATGGCTGAATAGACGCGAATTTGACGCCGTCAAAGTGCACATGCGCGAAGAAGGCGAAAATTTGAAAAAGCTGCTTGAGGGGCGAACGCAAATATTCGCGGTATGACCGGGTCGCCGGCTAAACTGCGTCCGGCCCGCCGACAATCTTCTGCACGGAAAATCGGCACGAACAAAATCAACGGGTTAGGCGCCGCAGAAATCAGGTGCAGAGATGACCGGCGCTTCGCCCTTCGCCTGTTGGCGCCAAGCGTTTGATTTGAACCACTAGAGCGACGCGTTTAAGCCGTCGGTAGCCCTTTTCGACGTGAGCGTTCTCTTCCTTTAATATCATGATATTATTGAATTTTTTCAATAAAATCGAACTCTCCACGACAATTTTCTTGTGTTTGGCAGAAGTTTTGCTAATATGTCTTGGTTTCCCTCATATCAGGTCGCACAGGAGAAATTTGGATGGTTGAACAGAAGGCGCCCGTCCGGCGCCGGCGGTTGGGCGCGCATGGCATGATGTTTCGGCGAAGACGCATCTTCGCCCAGCTTCGCGAAGGCTTCACCTATGACGAGATCGCAGCCGAGGAGCGCGTGAGCGTTTCGCGCATCCGGCAGATCGTCTCGCAGGTGCTGCAGCAACGTGGGGTCGACAGCGGGGCCGAGCATGCGAAGCTGCAACTGGATCGCCTCGCTCCGGCGGTGCAGCTCGGGGCCCAGGGGATCGCCTCGGGCGACCTCTCGGCCATCTCGCCCTACCTGAAGGCGCTTGACCGGCTCGACCGCTATCAGACGGTCGCCAGCGCCAACCAGGTCTATGACGACGAAGCGCGCAAGAAGCTCTTGGACAAGATCAACCGTCTCGCCGACAACCTCGGCGTCAACGCTGAGTTTGAAGCGGCGGTGAAGGCGCACTTGAAGAATACCGGGTACATTTCCGACGATGAGCCGGGCGAGGCCGAAGGGCGGGAGGCGGATTCCGAGGGCATGCCTGGACTTACGGGAGAGGCGAGCGCGCCGGAGGCGCTTGATGCGGGCGGCGAGGCGGGCTCTGGATTTTTTTACTCCAACTGGCCGTAACCCATTGAAAAGTCACGATTCGAAAAAATAAACGCTAGTAAACGCTAGCTAATTTACTAGCGTTTACTAGCACTTACTGACGTTTATTGGCGGCTATTCGCCCGGCCTTGGTCGCTGCGGGACCAGGCGCGGCCGCGCCCCGCGCGCCGGAACGGCGGCTTTGATGGCTTTCGGCCACGAATGCGATATGGAAGGAGCCTCGCCCCCGCACTGAGCTTTCCCATGCTTCTCGCCGAGACCATCCGGACGATCCGCGACTACCCGAAAAAGGGCATCCTGTTTCGCGACATCACGACGCTCTTAGGCGATGCGAAAGCCTTTCGCCGCGCGGTCGACGAACTGGTCCAGCCATGGGCGGGCCGGAAGATCGACAAGGTCGCCGGCGTCGAGGCGCGCGGGTTCATACTCGGCGGCGCCGTCGCGCATCAATTGTCGGCCGGCTTCGTGCCGATCCGCAAGAAGGGCAAGCTGCCGCACGCCACGGTCTCCATCCCCTATTCGCTCGAATATGGGCTCGATCACATGGAGATGCACGAGGACGCGGTCGCCAAAGGGGAACGGGTGATCCTGGTCGATGATCTGATCGCGACCGGGGGAACGGCGGAAGGCGCGGTCAAGCTCCTGCGTCAGATGGGCGCCGAGGTGGTCGCCGCCTGTTTTGTCATCGACCTGCCCGACCTTGGCGGGGCGGCCAAGCTCGAGGCCCTGAGCGTGCCCGTGCGCAGCCTGGTCACCTTCCCTGGGCACTGAGGCCTGGCGCTCAGGCGGAGGCTTGCCGCGGCGCGGGTGTTACGCGTCCTTTTTCGGCGCTTCCGCCACCGCCCGCCAGTGGGCGTCGAACAGCGCGGCGCCAAAGTCGAGCGCGTCGCCCGAGGCCTCGCGCATCAGCGACAACGCGGTCGGCCGGCGCGCCGTGAGGCGGCCGGTGAGCACGTTCTCCTCGAAGGCGAACTGCGCCTTGAATTTCCTCGCCAGGGTCTGCATGCCGACGTTTTCGGGCAGGCAGACGATCTCGATCGTCTCGACGCCGTGGTTGGCGGCCGCGCGCAGGATGCGCTTGAACAGCGTCTCGCCGATGCCGCGGCGGCGATAGCTCGCGTCGACCGAAAACGCCGCCTCGGCATGGATGTGGCGTCCGAATGGCGCCTGCTCGCTCCAGATCGCCTGATTGGAGCGCAATTCCGCCGCGCCGACCATTTTGCCGTCGACAAACGCCCCGTAGACGAGGTCGCCCTTGCCGAAGCAGTTTTCGGCGTAGTGAACAAGAAAGTCATCCGACATGCCGCCGCCGAAACGCAAATGCCGGCTGCGCGGGTCAAGGCTGACCAGATGATGGCGAAACGCCTCTTTGTCCGACGGCCAGAGCCGCCGGATTTCGACCTGCGATGATCTCGATTCGTCCATCGTAGTTCCCGCCAATTGGTCCTTGGCGCTTCATCCCTCGCCTCGCCCTATATTGTGCGCTGCACCTACATTTCAACGCGCTTAAACCGCCGCTGCCGCGCCGAGACTGAGCAGGGTCTTGCCGAGCGTCTGGCGCTTCGCGATCGCCTCAAACGCCTTCCGGTAATCCGCCAGCGGATATGTCGCATGGACATGAACGCTCAAAACGCCGGATTTCGCCCAGTCCATCAGTTGAGCCAGGTTCTCGCGATTCGCTTCCGGTTCGCGGGCGGTGAATTCGCCCCAATAGACGCCGCGGATGTCGCATCCCTTGAGCAGGGGAATGTTGAGCGGGGGTCGCGGAATCTCGCCCGACGCGAAGCCAATCACCAGAAGTCGCCCTTTCCAGGCGAGCGAGCGCAGGGCGGCTTCGGTGAGGGGGCCCCCGACCGGATCGTAGACAACATCGACGCCCTTGGGCGCGATCTCCTTGAGGCGCGCGCGCATATCGTCACTGGCCGTGTTGATGGTCTCGGACGCGCCGTAGCGGCGGGCGAACGCCAGCTTTTCCTCAGACGACGCGCCCGCGATCACGCGAGCGCCCATCGCCTTGCCGATCTCGACCGCCGCGAGCCCGACGCCCCCCGAAGCGCCAAGCACGAAAAGGGTCTCGCCGGCCTTCATCTCGGCCCGCTGTTTCAGCGCATGCAGGGATGTGCCGTAGGTGACCGAAAGGCCCGCGGCCTTGTCGAGGGCGAGGCCGTCGGGGATTTTCGCCAGCCGGGTCGTGGAGAGCGCGATCTCCTCTGCGGCCGCCCCATAGGAGCACACGCCCATGACCCGGTCGCCGACCTTGAAGCCTTGCGCGCCTGGTCCGAGCGCGGCCACATGGCCGGAGAACTCGCCGCCGGGCGAGAAGGGCGGCTTCGCCCTCACCTGGTATTTGCCCTCGATGATCAGCGTGTCGAAGAAGTTGAGCCCCGCATAGGCGATTCTCGACCAGGACCTCGCCATCGCCCGCCTTGGGCGCCTCGACCTCCATCACAGCCAGGTTTTCGGCGGGGCCAAGCGACGGACAGATCAGCGCTTTCATCAGGGGGCTCCTAATTTTACTCATTTTTCAGTAACCAAATGCAGGATTGCAGCCCCTGCGCCGGCGGGCAAGGCGAAAGGCCGGAATTTTGCCCCGATCGGACGGCAGGGAAGCCCACCGCCCGGGCATGGCCATGAGGCCCAAAGCCCGGTTCAAAGGATTGTTGTGATGACGCGTCTTGTCCCTTCGTCCCTTCGCGCCATTGGGCTCGTCGCCGCGGCTTTTTGCGCCGCGAACGCATTCCTCCCGCCCGCAGTCGCCGCGACCAAGCACGCCAAGTCCGCCAAGCCCGCGGCCAAATCGGGCGCGAAGGAGGAGGCGTCCAAGCCGTCGCTGGTGGCGAGTTTCGGCGATTGGAACGTGTTTGTCGGCGAAGTCGGCAAGGGACGCCTCTGCTACACCCTCGCCCAGCCGAAATCGCGCGAACCCGCGGGCCTTGCCCGCGATCCGGGCTATGCGTTCATCTCCGATCGTCCGGCGGAAGGGGTGCGCAACGAAGTGTCCTTCATCATGGGCTTCGACGTCTCGTCCGGAACGGACGACTCAACATAAGGCTGACGAGAAGCCGGCCAAGTCAGGGGCCAAATCCAAGACGCCTGTCGCGCCGGCCCCGGTCGCATTGGTCGACGAAGCCTCGGCGTTCGAGATGCTTCCGAAGGGGGAAAACCTCTGGGTCAAGAACGCCGCGAAAGAGAGCGCGCTGATCACCGAAATGCGCAAGGGCGCGAAATTGCTGATCAAGGCGGCCTCGCTCAGAGGCCACCAGTCGATCGACACCTATTCGCTCACCGGTTTCAGCGCGGCCATGGATCGGCTGGAGAAAGAATGCGCCGGGAAGTGACGCCGGGGCGGAGCCGCCTGGCCCAGGGATCGAGCCGGACCGGCGTCCCTTCCGGCGGCGGGGCGGGTCTGTTTGGAATGTCTTGGACTGTCGCTGTTTTCCTTTGAAAACCCCCGATTCCGGGGGTTGGATTTCCTTGGATTTCCTTGGATTCTCTCGTGCGAAACGAGACTTATCAATGGGTTACACGGGATTTTCGCTGAAAAATTTTTCCTGGCCCTTTTGCCCCTTGGAGCGTTCGAAGCGGCGGAACGGAAGGCCGCCGGCGAGGCTATGCGGAAGCGCAGAAGGGTTCATCGAGCAAGCCTAACCTACTTTCTGATTTTCTGCAATCAATTGTCGCCTTTGCCGTTTACGCCGAGCCGCCCCCATCCAGGGGCAGCTCGGGCTAGGGCAGAGCTCAATGGGCTGGACAGCTTCGAGGCAGAGCAGATCGACAGCAAATTTCACCCAAGGTCGGCTTGGCGCAAACACCGGCCATTCCCCGACGGCGAGCGGAGGCGAGGCCGGCTGCGTTGTCGGCTCGATTCGCCTCCACCCCGGTCGGAGGCCTTAAACCCACAGGGCGCGGCTTACTCGGACCCGCACTCGTTGAGCGGCGGGGTCGGCTTGCCGGTGAGCAGGGCGGTCAGAGCCGCAGCCGTCCCGATCGGGGCGCCGACATAGATCGTCGAACCCGTTTTGCCGTTGGCGACCTCGCTCTTGCAATATTTGAAGAACGACTTGTCGCAAGGGTACGGGCCCAGGATCTGATAGCCCTGGGCGCTGCCGGAGCTGGCGTCGGTGATGGGGCAGGAACAGATGATCTGTCCCTTCGGCACAGGCTTGTCGAAGCCCGGGAACGTCGTCTCCTCGGTGCTTCGGAAGCATAAGCCCCCGTCGCATTGGGCGTAGGCCCCGCCGGACTTTCCGCCCTCGCAGGTGTAGACTCCGCCGCCGCCCTGCGGCGAGGCGACCTGCTCGGGAAGGCTGTAGGTGCTGACCATGTATTTGTTGTCGGCGCCGGCGGCGTTGACCGCGCAGACGTCCTCGCCCTTGCCCATCGGAAACGGCAGGCTGATGCTGTCGCCGTGCTTCTCCTCGCACTGGCAGTAGGCGACCCCGTCATACACGTTGCAGCGGGCCGCGGCGCAAAGCGCATAAGTCTGGTCCTTGCAGACCTTGAATGACGAACCGGCCATGGCGTCGAGAAGCTTGTCGAGACAAGCCTTGGGAAGCTGGCCCATCTTGTCCTGCATGCACGCTTTCATGCGTCCGACGTCGGGCAGAACGTCCGAGCAGAGGCGCCAGACATCGCCGGCGCAGGCTTTGATGATCCCGAAATCCTGCTCCAGCCGCTCCTGCGCCGTCGCAGGCGCGGCCGCGCCCGCCGCCAGCATGAACAAAAGCCCCGCGCCCAACCGCTTTGCCCAGCTTGATCCCATGTCCGTTCCTCCCCTTTGTGCTCTGCATCGCCCTCGCATTCGCGCCGGGCGTCAGTTCGTTCGTGGTGAGGCCCGGGAGACTCCAACCGTCCCGCCTTTCGAGGTCGGCCGCAAAACGATCGTTCGCGATTTCATTCTCGGAGTTCAGCCCTGTATCGACATCGAGCCAGGAGCCCAGGCACCAATGATCAAGCCGAGGCGCCTTGCAGTCGGGCGTAACCGGCCCCGGGTCGCAGACACAGTATTTGTCGGCGTGCGGCGTGACGCCCGGCACCTCCTTTCGCTCGCCCGAGGGCAAAGCGAAATCCATCTGAGAGCCGCCGGTCTGCACGGCGAACTGGCATACGTGTCCGGTCGGCGCCGCGCACAGAAAGGTCACGGTTTGCTGCGCGCTCGCCGCGGTCGCCGAGCAGATCGGCGCTGCAATGCAAAGCGCCGTCGATAAAAGCAGTTTTTTCATGGCAACCCCCCTCACTTCTCTTGCATCATGCCTTCGACGCGCATGTCCTGCAGGTTCACGGCGATGGCGTGAATGATCTTCTCGTCCTGGTGCTGCTTGCAATATTCGATGACGAGATGCTCGAGTTCGCGGCCTTTCTTGTAGTCCATGTAGTGCTTGTGATCGAGGCCGTTGTACCAGCCGCTGTACCAGGACATCAGCTCGTTGGCGTCCCCCTGATAGGTGTTGGCGAGTTGCGCGCAGGTCAGCGCGGTCACGTCGATAAAGCCGTTGGCGTCGACATAGGCCGAAAGGTCGACGGGATCGGCCAACGCCGCGCCGCTCGTGGACAGCGCCGCCACAAAACCGAAGAGCATCGCTTTTTTCATTTTCACTGGTCCTTTCCAACCCTTCCGGGGCGCCCGACCCGCCGAGCCGCTCCGGAATCTTGCCAAAGTCCCTTCCGCCTCGCGGCCTTTCGTCATTCCGCCGAGCGCGCTTTCATCCAGGCCCGCGTCAGCAGAATCGCGAGAACCGCGTGGGCCGCCGCGGCAGGCCAAAGCAGCACGCCGACCGTTCGCGCTCGCCGAAGCCGACGACAATGAGATAGAGCGCCGCCAGCACGCTCAGCGCGAGCAGCGGCGCGAGCGCCTGAGCCTCGGCCCCGGCGGCGCGCGGCCAGCAGCCGACGGCGAGACAGACCATGACAAGTCCGGCGATGCGGCCGGTCGCCTCTCCCGCGGCGTTCAGGTCCGAACCGAAGAGAAGGCGCGCCAACAACGACGGCGCGACGATGAGCCCGACCCCGGTCAGGACTTCGAGGCCCGATGCGGCGCGCATCCAAAGTGTCGCCGAAGACGCCTCTCCTGAGTTCATCGGTCGTCTCCCCATCCCCGACACAAATGCGAGCTCGACGGATTCATGCCGACCGAAGAGCATTTCCTGACGAACGGTGCTACGTACGCATTCCTCCAGGCGGTCTACGCACAAGTTGGAACGTCGGCTTGGCATTTGACGCCAAAATATCCGTGCGGCTTGATGCCGCCTGAAATACCTGGGTCGGATAGTGCGATGCCTGCCGCGATTCCCTTGATCCGTGGTTTTGCCCTGCTGCCGACTTTGCACTGGCTCGCCGGCGAAGGCGTCTCGGTCGAACGCGCGCTCGCGGAGGTCGACCTGTCGCTGAGCCCGATCACCCATCCGTTCCGTCCGATACCTTTGACGCGCGTCGGCCGCTCTGCTTCGGAACGCGGCGCGGGAACACGGGCCTGACCTTCCGTGCCGAATTGTTTCACAGCACGAGCAGCCTTGAAGTCGCAATGCTTGGAAGGGTCGCTCTTGGCGCGCGAACGCCGGGGGAAGCGCTCGCAAGGATCGTGGCCGCGCTGCCGTACTATTGCTCGCACGAGCAGGTGTCGTTCGAGAAGAAGGCCGGCCACTATGTCGTGCGGGAGTTCTTCGCCCTGAAGCTCGACCCCGAGACGAAGCACACGCTCCTGCAATACGCCGCGGCCATGATCGATCGCATACTCGGCATGGCGGGCAGTCCTCCGCCTCGATTTGCGAGGATCGAAATTCCTCCGCATCCCGTGCACAAGGTGGAGCACCTTCGGCGCTGGTTCGGCGACCGCGTGATCGAAGCGGAATCACGCGGGATTACGGTCGCTGATCGAGGACCGGGTCATGGAGCGCGCCTTTAGCAAGGTGGCAAGAGATCGCCTCAATCCCCGAGCGCTCGACAGCGGGGCTTCGCTGCGCGGCGGTGAGACCTTCTCGGATTCGGTGAAAGCCTTCCTGAACTTGATGGTCGAAAATGACGAGGCGCTGAACATGAAGCGCGTGGTCGCCGCGGCGGGAATGAGCGCGCGCACCTTTCAGCGCCAGCTGAAGGAAGAGGGCGCGAGCTTTTCAGACTTGCTGGCCGATGTACGGCGGAGCGAAACGCTCAAGCGGCTTAAGGAGCGAAACCTCACAATCGCGGCTATCGCGAGCGATCTCGGCTATTCCGATCAGGCCACCTTCACGCGCGCGTTCCGGCGATGGACGGGAGTTCCGCCGAGTCGGTTTCGCGCGACGGCGAGTTGAAGTCTGGGCGTGGGACAGATCCTCTTGATCTAGAACCCCATCGTTCGGCGAGCGAAGGGCGAATGGCCGGACCCCTTCAACTGGGACCTAAAGCGGTGTGATCTGCTATGACCGCTTCACGTCGATACTAAACATTGGCCGCTCCCATGAAGGCGATGCCTCTGACCCTAAACCCCCGCCTTCGTCGCGGCGAACAGATAGTTCACCCCCGTATCGGACGACAGGCGCCAGTCGCGCCGGAACGGATCGTAGACCATGCCGCGCAGGCTCAGGCGCCTCAAGCCCGCGGCGCGGGCGAAGCCGGTGAGCTCGAGCGGCGTCACGAATTGCTCCCAGGCGTGCGTTCCAGGCTCGAGCCAGCGCAGGACATATTCGGCGCCGACGATGGCGAGGGCGAAGCTCCTCAAGGTGCGGTTGAGGGTCGAGACGAGCAAAAGCCCGCCGGGCTTGACCAGCGAAGCGGCCGTGGCGACGAAGCGCTTCGGATCGGCTGCGTGCTCGATCACCTCCATCGCGCTCACGACATCGAAAAGCCGCGGCTCTTCCGCCAGCTCCTCGACCGAGCCCACGCGATAGGCGAGCCTGCGCGCCGGTCTCCTCGGCGTGAGCGCGGGCGGTTTGAATCGCGGCGGGGGCCGGATCGACGCCGATGACATTGGCGCCAAGCCGCGCCAACGGCTCGGCGAACAGTCCGGCCCCGCAGCCGACGTCGAGGAGGTCGATTCCGGCGAGCGGCGCGCCGATCGGCGTTTCGAGCTTGAAATGCCGGACGATCAGGTCGCGCGCCCAGGCGAGCCGGACCGGGTTCACGCGATGGAGGGGCGCCATCGGCCCGTCCGGGTCCCACCACGCATCGCCCAGCGCCTCGAAGCGCGCGACCTCATCGGACTTGATGCTCGGCGACGGCCTGGCTGACATCGCGACCTTTCCCGCTAGCCCTTCGCCTGGGCGGCCTCACGCGTTGACCCACCCGGCGCGCGCCTTTATAGGCCGCCTCCACGCATCGCGCGAGCTTGGCGCGTCTCCCCCAAGGCTTAAAGAGATCCATGCCGCGTCTGGTGATGAAATTCGGCGGCACCTCGGTCGCCGACCTTCCACGCATCCGCAACGTCGCCGCGCATGTGAAACGGGAGATCGACGCCGGCGCGGAGGTCGCGGTCGTCGTCTCGGCGATGGCGGGCAAGACCAACGAGCTCGTCGCCTGGTGCAGGGAAGCAGGCTCCCACTTCGACAACCCCGAATACGATTCCGTCGTCGCCTCGGGCGAACTGGTGACGGCTGGACTGCTGGCGCTGGTGCTCAACGACATGGGGCTCAAGGCGCGCTCGTGGGCCGGATGGCAGATCCCGCTCGTGACCGACGACGCGCATGGCTCGGCCCGCATCGCCGGCATCGACGGAACGCGGCTTGGCGAGGGGTTTCAGGCGGGCGAGATCGCGGTCGTCGCCGGCTTCCAGGGCGTGCATAAGGCGACCAATCGCGTGACGACGCTGGGGCGCGGCGGCTCGGACACGTCCGCGGTCGCGCTTGCGGCGGCGATCTCGGCCGAGCGTTGCGACATCTATACCGACGTCGACGGCGTCTACACGTCCGACCCGCGCGTCGTGCCGAAGGCCCGCCGGCTCGCCAAAGTGTCGTTCGAGGAAATGCTGGAAATGGCTTCGCTCGGCGCCAAAGTGCTGCAGGTGCGCTCGGTCGAACTGGCGATGGTGAACAAGGTCAGGCTCTATGTGCGCTCGTCATTTGACGATCCCGCGCGCCCCAGGCTTGGCACGCTCATCTGCGACGAGGAGGAGATCATGGAGCAGGAGGTCGTCACCGGCATCGCCTTCTCGCGCGACGAGGCGCAGATCACTCTGCGTGACGTCGCCGACAAGCCCGGGGTCGCCGCAGCGATCTTCGTGCCGCTGGCCGAGGCCAACATCAACGTCGACATGATCATCCAGGTCGTTTCGGGCGACGCGACGACGACCGACATCACCTTCACCGTGCCGGCGGCCGAGTACGAGCGCGCCGTCAAGCTGCTCGAGAAGCGGCGAGCGAAGATCGGCTACGGCAAGCTGCACGGCGCGCAGGACGTGGTGAAGATCTCGGCGATCGGGGTCGGCATGCGCTCGCATTCCGGCGTCGCCGCGCGCGCCTTCAAGGCGTTGGCCGAGAAGGGCGTCAACATCCGCGCCATCACCACGTCGGAGATCAAGTTCTCGATGCTGATCGACGACGCCTATACCGAGCTCGCGGTGCGAACGCTGCACACGCTCTACGGGCTGGACGCGAAGTGAGGACCCTTGTCGGCCCCGGCGCGGGCTGAAAGACGCCGCGCGCGGTTTCGCCGAGATCCAGCGAGCCTAACTTCACTTCAGCGGCGGGATGCGCAGGACCTGGCCGGGATAGATCTTGTCGGGGTGGGTCAGCATCGGCCGGTTGGCCTGGAAGATGACGTCGTATTTCCCGCCGGCGCCCTTGCCGTATTCCCTCTCGGAAATCGCCCACAGGGTGTCGCCGCTCTTGACCGTGTAGAACTTCGATTCCGGCGCAGGGGCGGCCGGCTTGATGTCGTTCTGCACCGTCTGCACGCCGACGGTGTTGCCGAGCGCGATGGCGATCTTCTCCGCTTGTTCGGTGTTCGGGGCGCTGCCCGTCACATGCACCTTGTCGCCGTCGACCGCGATCTTCACGTTCGACGTGTCGAGGCCATGCTTCTCCAGCTCCTTCTGCAGCGTGTCGACCGTCGCCGCTTTCGCCTCACTGGCGCCGAAGAGCTTTTCGCCGGCGCTTTTGACGAAACTGATCAGTCCCATGAACTCGAGGCTCCTGACGCCAGCGGCGCTCTGGTTGGTTGAAAAAGGGCGCCCTTTTCGGGCGCGCCCGCAATTCTAGCCTCAATGAACCAGGCTGGACAACAGGATTTCGCCAGGACGCGAGGACGAGCCCTCAGGCGCTCTTCATGCTGTTCATGACCATGCCGACGATCGCCGAGACGATCGCGCCGGACACGCCGCCGCCGACCAGTTGGCCGACGATCGCGCCAATATCCATGCCGCCCGCCCCGCCGGCCAGCATTGGGATGAGCGAGGTCAGGAGCGACCCGCCAGCCGCGCCGCCCAGAGCGCCAGCGATGGTGTTGCCCGCGGTTCCGAGATTCACGTTTTTCGCCGCCGCGCCGACCGCGTTGCCGCCGATCGCGCCGGCAATCAGCTGGATGATGAGGTTGATGATCGTGCCCGACATGGTTTTCTCCGTTGTGGCCGCAACCTCATCTGGACGCTGCGGCGATAAATTGCCTAAGATCATCTGCCTCGTTTTTGCTCTGTTCTAGTCACAAGTCAATCATCGCGCCGCGCCTCCTGGAACACAATTCCGCGATTTCGCAATCGAGATCCCACCAATCCAGAATTCTCGTGATATCACTGGCGCCACAGCGAGACCGCCTGACCCCGCGCACGAAACCTCGGGGCTCGTCGCCTGTTTGGTCGGTTTTCGCGGCGCGACCCCTCAGCGCGCCGCTTCGAAGGGGACCTCCGCCGCGAATGGCGTCCTTGCCGGGTTTCGCCGGCCACGCTTCCAGCGCCTCAAGTTCGAGCGGGCGCTCCTTGCCGCGGACGGGAAACTCCCCGAGCCTCTCCCGCGCGACGCCGGGGGGCAGCGCGCCCAGACGCTCGATGAGAAGTCGCGGAGGCAAGCGTCCGATGGCTGGTCAAGCGGCACGCTTCCAGAATGCGGGCCGCGGTGTTCATCGTGTCGCCGATCAGCGCGATCTCTCTCCTCAGGGTCCCGAGCTCGCCGACCGCGACCGGGCCGCAATGGAGGCTCGCGCGAAAGTCGGGAACGACGCCGAAGTCGCGCTCGTAAGAGAGGCCTTGCGCGGCGATCCGGTCGTGGGCGGCGAACACGGCGCGGACGCAGGCCGGAGGATTTCGGCGGGCTTCAGGCGCCAGGTCGCGATCACCTCGTCGCCGACATATTTGTGAATCTCGCCGCCAGTTTCTGCGATCGCCAAGGAGACGTCGCCGACGAAACGGTTGAGGAGCCTCAGATAGCTGAGTTCGCCAAGCCTCTCGGCGATCGCCGTCGAGGCGCGCATGTCGATGAAGAGGAGCGCGCGCTCCTCGATCCGGGGGTTGTGGTAGCGCCCGGCGGCGAAAGCGAACAGGACGCCGGGGCCTAGCAGGTCGTTGACGCTGAGGAAGAGAATGACGGCGACCGACAACACGAGCGAAACGATGAGGTCGAAGGGCCGAACTCCGGCAAGCCCAGCCCCCGCCGCCACATTGATGGCTGCGATCACTAAGCACGATGACGCCGACGTAGAGGGCCGAACGCAGCGCGAAATAGGCGAGAAACGGCAGCGGGCGGATGAGGCCGCCGGAGTTCCGTCTCAGCACGAAGAATTCAAGCGCGGTGAGGCTCGCCGCGCACAGGGCCCCAGCCAGCGCACCGGTCGCCGGCAATCCGTACAGGATCCCGGTGGAGGCGACGCCGACGAGGGATCCCCCGACGGTGCGGGACAGGAACAGGCGAAGGATCGAGTGACCCGGCATAAGCGCCGACTATAGACCTGTTCGCTTTCCCGCGCTGAAACCGATGGGACGGCGCGGCCTCGGGAGTGCGGCGTCGGGGCTTGCGGCGCTTGGTTCCCCACACTCGCCGGCGTAGACGACACGTCCTGCTGGAGGCCGGGCCGCAACCTCTGCTAAGGCTCTGTCCGTCGGTTTTCGTCCTCGGACCCGCGCATGAAAGACCCTTACGAAACCCTCGGCGTCGCCAAGACCGCTTCGGCCGACGAGATCCGCAGCGCCTACCGAAAGCTGGCGAAAAAGCTGCACCCGGACCTCAATCCGGGCGACAGCCAGGCCGAGGAGCGGTTCAAGGAGGTCAGCGGGGCCAACGATCTCCTTTCCGATCCGGAGAAGCGGCGGCGTTTCGACGCCGGCGAGATCGACGCCTCGGGGGCGGAGAAGGCGCCGCCCAACGCCCGCTACTATCGCGACTACGCGGCCGGGAGCGGCCACCCTTACGAGGGCGCGGGGGCCTATGGAGACTTTGCCCAGGGCGACGATCTGTTCGCGGAACTCTTGCGCCGCAGCGCCGAGCAGGCCCGGCGGCGGCCCGGCGCGGACCTGCATTACGAACTGCCGGTCGACTTCCTCGACGCCGTGAACGGCGCGACCAAGACGATCACATTGCCGCAAGGGGGGACGTTGAACGTGACCATTCCCCCAGGCGTCGAGGACGGGCAGACGCTCAGGCTGCGGGCTAAGGGCGCGCCGAGCCCGGGCGAGGGCCCGCCGGGCGACGCGCTGGTGCAGATCGTGGCGGCCGCACCGCTATTTCACCCGCGACGGCGACGACATCCTGCTCGATTTGCCTGTCACGGTGAAGGAGGCGGCGCTGGGGGCGGAAGTGAGAACCCCGACGACGACGGGAAGCGTCATGCTCAAAATCCCGAAGCGGTCGAACACCGGCGATATGCTGCGCCTTCGGGGCAAGGGCGTGAAGACGCGGGGGCGCGCAGGCGACGAACTGGTCAAGCTCAAAGTGATGATGCCGAGCGAGCCCGAGCCCGAGCTCGAGACCTTCCTGGCCGACTGGAAGCCGGCGGGAGCTTACGATCCGCGCAAGGAGATGTGAGCCATGTTCACGGAGCGGGAATTTCTGGAGCGCGCGCGGCTCGACCAACGAACGCTTTCGGTCTGGATCAAGGAGGAGTGGGTTATCCCCGGCGGCGGCGCCGACGCGCCGGCCTTCACCGACATGGATCTGGCGCGCGCCAACCTGATCCGCGACCTCAAGGACAAGATGGGCGTGAACGACGAGGGACTGGGCGTGGTCCTGCATCTTCTGGATCAGATGCATGCGCTCCGACGCGCGCTTAGCGTCGCGCTCGAGTCGGCGCGGGATCGAAGGCCTTCGTCGGAGCGATAGACTCGCGATGCCCGAAGCGGAAGGGGGGCGCATCGTCAGGAGCGGAATTGGCGCAAAAAATCCCGGCGGTCACGACTGATGCCCTCACGATTCGCTCTGACGCTCTACGAGGTCTCGACCTGGATCGTTCCGCTCATCGTCGCGATCACCTTTCATGAAGCCGCGCACGGCTTCGTCGCGCGCCTGTTCGGGGACGATACGGCGTGGCGCCAGGGCCGGGTGACCTTCAATCCGCTGAAGCACATCGACCCGTTCGGCACGATTCTGCTGCCCGCGCTGCTGATGATCACGCACGCGCCGTTTCTGTTCGGTTACGCGAAGCCAGTGCCGGTGAACTTCCGCGCGCTGCGCCGCCCGAAACTCGATTTCGGCCTTTGTCGCCGCCGCCGGGCCGGGAATGAATCTGGCGCTCGCGGTTTTGAGCGCCCTTCTCTTTCATCTCGCGCCGGTCCTGCCGGCTGGGGCGGCGAATTGGGTCGGGGAAAACCTCAACAACGCGCTCATCATCAACGTGCTGCTCGCGGTGTTCAATCTCCTGCCGGTTCCCCCGCTCGACGGGGGCCGGATTCTTGTCGGGCTTCTGCCGGACGGGCCGTCACGGGCTCTCGCCGCACTCGAGCCCTACGGCATGCTCATTCTCATCGCGGCGCTGCTGATCCTGCCGGTCCTGGGCGCCCAAACAGGGCTTGACCTCAACATCCTGTGGCGATTCGTCGCCGCCGTCACGGGCGACGTCGTCGCGGTGATCCTGCGGCTCACGGGGGCGGGATAGGTCGGCCGCGACAGGAAAACCCCGCTGCGAGCGGAATCAGGGCGGGCAAGAAACTGGCGAGCGCTCAGATCTGCGGGCCCATCAGCCAATTGAAGTGCTCGGCGCTGAAAATGTGATTATGCAGGTTGGCGATCCACTGGCGACCGGAGGCGGTCAGGCTGAGATACTTCATCCCCTCCTCGAGATGCGCCGACACGGTGTTCCAGTAAAACGCCGGAAACTTCTCGACCAGGTCGGCGGGAGACGCGTAACCGAACTGCCGATTGCTGCCGAGCTCCTCGAACTCGTAGAAGAGCGCATTGGCCTTCCTCGGATACAGGGGATCCCCGAGCTGCCCGATCAGATCGGCGGCCTGGACCAGCCTCGGTTCGAGTCCAATTTGATCCGGCTCTGAGTTCGCGCTCGGCGGAAAGCGGGTGAGCTCGATCGCGGCGGCGATGCGGGCGGGGTCGATCGTCGTCGATTTCCCGAGCCGCTCGTAAACGAACAACTTCGATCGATCGACATGGTAGGCGGCAAGCGAGGCGTCCGACGCGCCGCGCGGCAGCGTGACCGTTCGCCCGTTCTTGTCGATGACGAACTCGGTCTTGGTGTCGCCGCTCAGGACGCCGCGGACGAAGCCGATGTCGTGCAACAGGCAGGCGACGATGAGGTGGATGTAATCCTCGGGCTGGACCGTGTGCGCCAGGGTCCGTCCGCGCAAGATGTCGCGGCCGACCATGGAGACAAGCATGGTGTGCTCGTAGGTGTGGTAGAGCGCGTCGCTTCGGGCGATGCATTCGATCGTGGTTCGGGCGAGCGCGCCCAGGCGCTCGGCTTCGTCGTTTTGCGTCGAGCCAAAAATCTCGCGGAAGTCTTTCGCGAGAAACTTGCCAAGTTTCTTCGCGGCCACCGCCGCAATCATATCCATCTCGTCGGCTCCCCAAGACGCGGCCAGCCATGACCATTGTCCCGACGTTCGTGGCCGATCGGTAGATTAGTGCAGCGGCGGCGACTGCGCTAGTACGGCCCATGGCGTCAACGGGCCAACAGATATGGGGAGCGATTAACACTCGATGAACGCCGCTGCGCGGGGCGGCTGAATTGGCGCCGCGCTGCAGCGATCGCACTGCGGTGCGGAACGCCGGAAGCGGCCGTCGGATCGGCGAGGCCTGCGAGAGCGAAGCTCAGCGCACGCAGGCGTCCGCGGGCGTCTTCGTCGTAGGCCTGGTGGTCGGCGCGCGATTCCCCGGGCCCGAGTCCCAAGGGCGCATCTTCTGTTCATTGAGATAAGGTGCGCTTGAAGTCGAACGAGGGTCCGGCTCGGCGAGACTCTGTTCGAGAGATGTCAATCCGGCGACAGCCGCGAGCGTGGCGCTTTGGGTGGAGGCGAGCGTGACGGACGATCGCATCGACGACGGAACCGCAGCCGTGGCGGCGGCCAATGCGCGTATAGGCGCGCGCTACGACGAGATGCCATACGTTTCGCAGCCACACAGACGAAATCATCCGGCGCGCATCGCCATGATCGCGCGTTTGCTCGGTCTTCTGCCGCCGCCGCCGATGAGCGCCCGCGTCCTGGAGATCGGTTGCGGTTCGGGTGGGAGCCTCATCCCGCTTGCAGCGGAATATCCCGATGCGCGATTCGTCGGCATCGACGTATCCCAGGCGCACGTCGCGTCCGGATTGGCGCGCATCGACAGACTCGGGCTCGCGAACATCGAGCTCATACGCGGCGACCTCGTCGATTTCTCCCCTGGTCAAAACAAGTTCGACTACGTTCTTTGTCACGGCGTTTACTCTTGGACGCCGATCGAAGTTCGCGCCATGATCCAGAGCCTGATCGCGGCGAGCCTTGCGCCGGAAGGCATTGCCTATGTCAGCTACAACGTGCTGCCAGGCTGGCGTCTCAAGCAAGCGTTGCGCGACGTCTTGCGGACGTCTGTGCTCCACCTTCCCGATCTCGCCTCGAAAGTCGCGGGCGCACGGGCGGTGCTTGCTCTCTTGCGCGGGTGGAAGGGCGAGAAAGACGTGTACGGATCGAACCTTCGCTTACTGGCCGCCAGGCTCGATGCGCAGCCTGATTTCTATCTTGCGCACGAATATCTGGAAGACAACAACGAGCCGCAGACCTTCGGCGAGTTCGTCGAGGAAGCGGCGCGAGCCGGCCTCGCCTATCTCGGCGATCTCGATCTGTGGATGACGCTTCCGGAAAACTTCGAACCGGAAGTTCGCCGGCTCTTGAGCGAGACCTGCGGCGGGGCTCTCATGCCCACAGAGCAGATGATCGACGTTCTCATCGGGCGCGAATTCCGCCGCTCGCTGCTCGTCCATGAAGCGGTCGCGCCAAATGTGTCGCGCGAGCTCGATAGCAGCCGCGTCGAAGACTTGAACTTCCTCGGTCGGCTGGTTCTGGACGAGGCGTCGTCATCGCCGAACGTGTGGACATTTCTCGGACGCGACAATCGCAAGCTGGCGGTCAGCACCCCTTCGGCCCGGGCCGCTCTCGAAGCGCTGAGCGCCGCTTATCCAGCCAGTGTTACGCTGGACGACCTCGTCCAGGCGTGTAACCCATCGAGCCCGGAGAGCGCGCGAGAGGCTCGCGGCATGATCGCGCGCCTCTTGTTCATGACCTTGACGGGCGGAGTGATTGACGCCCGGGTCGATCCGATCCGCGCAGCGTCCGCGATCGAGGCGCGGCCATGCGCTCCCCGGCTTTGCCGGATCGACGTCCTCGCCGGCGAAAATGTCGTCGCCACTTTGACCCACGAGTCTTATGCCCTGAACGACAGCGAGCGCGTCCTGCTGCCGCTCATCGACGGAACACGGGATCGCGACGCCCTGGTCAATGCATTGCTGGAGCGCGTCGCGGCGGGCGGTCTGCACTTCTCCCGCAACGGCGTTCCTGTCGCCGAACAGGGCGAACTTGCCGAGATCGCGCGCCAGGAGGTCGAGCGCGCCCTCAGCGCATTCCAGAGGGCGGGCTTGCTGGAGCGGACGCGGTTGTGACGAGAGGTCCGGCCGCGCAAGGCCGCGCCTCACGCCCGGTACGGCGCCGCTAGTCGAGATAAGTGACGATTCCGGTTTGCAGGTCATAGATCGCCGCGACGATCTTCACCTTTCCCGCGCCGACCAGATCGGCGACGATCGTGCTTACAGCTCGGCAAGCTGTCGCCGCGGTCCGCTTCGCGCTCTCCTTGGCGGCGTTGTTGGCGAAATCGCCGGGGTCGTTGCGCACCGCAAGCGCCGCCGGCACGATCGGCTCGATCATCCGGCCGATGACGCCAGGATAGGTTGCGTTCTTGGTCACCACGTCGCAGGCGGCTTTCACCGCGCCGCAGGCGGTAGTGGGCGAGGATGACGATGAGCGGAGAGCCGAGGACGGCGGCGCCATATTCGATGGTGCCGAGGGTCTCGACGTCAACGAGATTGCCGGCGTCGCGAGCGACGAACAGTTCGCCGACGCCATGGCCGCCGAAAATGAGCTCCGGCGGCACGCGGCTGTCGGCGCAGGAGACGATCGTCGCCCAGGGCGCCTGATGCGCCGGCGACGGCGCTGCGGCTCTGCCGCGAGATCGACGCTGCAAAGCTCGGGATGGCTCACATAAGCGCTCATTGCCCGCCTTGAGCGCGGCGAGCGCTTCGCCGGGGGAGAGCGCGGTCGGCGCGCCTTCCGCCGCCCGCGCCGCAGGCGACGCGCCTCCAAGCCCGAGCGCGATCGCCGCCGCTGCGCCGAACTTCATCAAATCCCGCCGGCCGATCCCGTCGCTTTCGCAATTGACGCACATCGCCGCCCTCCCTTATGCGCCGGCTCGCTTGCGCAGCCGCCTTGAATACGAGGGTCGTTCGTTCGAACAAATCTGTCGATCGCGATCTGCGCCGGACGAGCATCCGCCGCCGAGCCGCTATTGGACCAGCTTGGCCCTCAGGCGCCCGTATTCCTGCTCGGTGATCGAGCCCGCCGCCTTCAGCTTGTCGAGCTTCACGATCTCGTCCGCGGCGCTGAAGCCGACGATGTGGCGCAACTCCTCCCGGGCCTCGCTGGCTTGCGCCTTGTTGCGCTCCGCCATGCCCCGTCCCTGCGTGAGAAGATAGGCGAACACGCCGATGTAGGAGAACAGGACGAACGCGATCACCCAGAGCACCTTGGCGAGGCCGGACACGTCATGCCGGCGGAAGAGATCGCCCGACACGACGATCAGCAGCCAGAACCACAATATGAACATGAATATGGTGAAGGCGTCGGCGATGAAATTGCCGAACGTGAATCCGCCATCGAACAGCATTGTTGTTGTTCCCTATCCCAACCGATGTCGGGACCATTGTAGATCAATGCGCGCGCAATGCACAGCGCCGGCGCGGTTCGCTTGGCGCGACCGCCGTGTTGGCGGCACCCAGATCGAACCGCGTCAGGGCTGAGCCGTCTTCAACCGGCGCGGAATGGCGCTCATCCGCCGCGCGTGATCTCCACCTTGTCGGGATAAAATGCGAGGTGGGACCCGATCTCGCCGACCTCCGCCTTCGGCAGCTCGTAGGTCCAGACCGCGTTGTCGTCGCGAGCCTTGCCGTCGGTGATCGAATAATAATTCGCTTCGCCCTTGTAGGGGCAAGTCGTGACGCGGGCCGTGCGCTCGAGCGCGCTCATGTCCATGTCGGCGCGCGGCACGTAGACGACCGGCGGATAATTCGCCTCGCGCAGCTCCAACGCGCTTTTGCTGTCGCCGATCGTGCGCCCATGCCAGATCACCCGCACCCGTTCATGGATCGGCTCGATCGTGATCGGATGATCCTTGGTTCCTGCTTGAGTCATTAGGGCCTCCTCGAAGGCTTCGAGTCATTGCGCCCGTAGATAAGCAGGAGCGCGGCCATCCGCTAGCCGTGGCCGGCCACCGGCTTGCGTGCTATACGGCTCCTCGAGCTTGGCGATGGTGCGCGCGTCGAGCTTGAGCTCGGTCGCCGCGACGGCGTCGGCGAGGTGATGCGGCTTCGACGCGCCGATGATCGGCGCGGTGACGAACGGCTTGGACAACACCCAGGCGAGCGCGACCACCGCCGGCTTCGTGTTCAGCTTTTCCGCTGTCTCGACCACGCGCTTGCGGATCGCCTCGTCCTGCCGCGAACCTAGCCCCAGGGTCACGCTGAACGGATCGGTGCGGCCGCGCATGGTCGAAGCGTTGGCGCCGACTCCGGAGCCCGCGAGATAGCCGCGCGCCATCGGCGACCAGGGAATGACCGCGATGCCGTCGTTCGCGCAGAGCGGCATCATCTCGCGCTCTTCCTCGCGATAGACGAGGTTGTAGTAGTTCTGCATCGAGACGAACTCGGCGTGCCCCTTGGCGCGCGCGATGTCGAGCATGCGCGCGAACTGCCAGGCGTACATCGACGAAGCGCCGATATAGAGCGCCTTGCCGGCGCGCACGACGTCGTTCAGCGCTTCCAGCGTCTCCTCCATCGGGGTCAGCGGATCGAAGCGGTGGATCTGGTAGAGATCGACGTAATCCGTGCCGAGGCGCCTCAGCGAAGCGTCGATCGCCTCCATGATATGCTTGCGCGACAGGCCCTTGGCGTTGGCGCCCGGACCCATCGCGCCATGCACCTTGGTCGCGATCACCACCTCGGGCCGCTTGGCGTATTCCTTGAGCGCGCGGCCGACGATTTCCTCGCTCGCGCCTTGCGAATAGACATCCGCCGTGTCGAAAAAATTGATGCCCTTCTCCAGCGCCTCGCGGATGAACGGGCGCGAGGCCTCTTCCTCCAGCACCCAGTCGCGCCATTTCGTCGAGCCATAGGTCATGCAGCCGAGACAGAGCTTCGACACCTGCATGCCGGTTTTGCCAAACTTCACGGTTTCCATGTCCGCAGATCCCCTCGTTTCACGTTTGGTTTGCCTCGATGATAGGACCATCCGCGGGCTCGCGGCAAAGAGAGAGCCCGAAGTGGAGATCAATCAAACGTGAACGCGAAGCGCGGCTCGTCCAAAGACAAGCCGCCGGAGCCTGGGACTTCTGGGTCGATCGCGGCGGCACGTTCACCGACGTGATCGGCCGCGACCCGCGCGGGCGGCTGCATCCGATGAAGCTTCTGTCCGAGAGCCCGGCCTATGCGGACGCCGCGGTCGAGGCGATCCGCCGTCTCCTGGGCCTCGCTTCGGGCGAGCCGATTCCGGCCGGCGCAATCGGCGCCGTCAAGATGGGAACGACGGTCGCCACCAACGCGCTGCTCGAGCGGCGCGGCGAGCGCACGCTGCTCGTGACCACGCGCGGCTTTCGCGACGCGCTCGAGATCGGCTATCAGGCGCGCCCGCGCATCTTCGCGCGCAACATCATAAAGCCCGAGCAGCTCTATTCCGGCGTCGTCGAGATCGACGAGCGCGTGCGCGCCGACGGCGCGGTCGAGGCGGCGCCGGATCCTGAGCGCGTGCGCGCCGCGCTCGCCGACGCGCGGGCTCAAGGCTACGACGCCGTCGCGATCGTGTTCATGCACGCCTATCGCTATCCGGCGCATGAGCGCATCGTCGCGCAGATCGCGCGCGACGCTCGGCTTCAGGCAAGTCTCCGAAAGCCATGTCGCCTCGGCGCTCATCAAGCTCGTTTCGCGCGGCGACACGACCGTGGTCGACGCTTACCTCTCGCCCATTCTCGCGCGCTATGTCGGCCAGGTGTCGCGCGATCTCGACCTTGAGCGCACCGGCGCGCGCGTCATGTTCATGATGTCGTCGGGCGGCCTCACTTCGGCGGATCTGTTCGCCGGCAAGGACGCGATCCTGTCGGGCCCCGCCGGGGGCGTGGTGGCGATGGCGCGCACCGGGATCAGCGCCGGGTTCAAGCGCATCATCGGCTTCGACATGGGCGGCACCTCGACCGACGTCGCCCATTTCGATGGGCAGTTCGAGCGCGCCTTCGAGACCGAAGTCGCGGGCGTGCGCATGCGCGCGCCGATGATGAAGATCCACACCGTCGCGGCGGGAGGCGGCTCGATCCTCTCCTTCGACGGCGCGCGCTTTCGCGTCGGCCCCGCTTCCGCCGGCGCCGATCCCGGCCCGGCGGCTTATCGCCGCGGCGGTCCGCTCACCGTCACCGACGCCAACCTGATGACCGGCAAGCTCATCCCCGATCTGTTCCCGAAAGTGTTCGGCCCTCGCGGCGACGAGCCGCTCGACGACGAAGTCGTGCGCGAGCGTTTCGCGGCGTCTGGCGCGCGACATCGGCGACGGGCGGGAGCCGGAGGCGGTCGCCGACGGATTTCTCGCCATTGCGGTCGCGAAGATGGCCGAGGCGATCAAGACGATTTCGGTCGCGCGCGGCTACGACGTCACGCGCTATGCGCTCAATTGCTTCGGCGGCGCGGGCGGCCAGCACGCCTGCGACGTCGCCGACGCGCTGGCGATTTCGACCGTGCTCATCCATCCGTTGTCGTCGCTGC
Source organism: uncultured Alphaproteobacteria bacterium (assembly GCA_963802615.1). GTDB lineage: Bacteria > Pseudomonadota > Alphaproteobacteria > Rhizobiales > Beijerinckiaceae > Roseiarcus. Next base: position 153,828 of record CAWDKC010000033.1, on the reverse strand, counting down.
TCTCGGCCTATGGCATGGGGCTCGCCGACATCGCCGCCCAGCGCGCGCAAGGGGTCGACGAGCCGCTTCGCATCGACGCGCTTGTTCGCGTCGCAGCCATCGCGGATCGAGCTCGCCGAGCGCGGCGGTCGCCGAGGTCGAGGGGCAGGGGGTCGCGCGCGAGGCGATCAAGGTCCATCGCCGCGCGCAGCTGCGCTATTCGGGCTCCGACACGACGATCGAGGTTCCGCTGTCGACGCCGGCGGCGATGCGGCGCGCGTTCGAGAGCGCGCACAAAAGCCGCTTCGGCTTCATCGATCGCGACAAGGCGATCGCCATCGAAGCGGTGTCGGCCGAGGCGGTCGGCGGCGCGGCGCGGCTCGCCGAGCGGAGCCTGTAGACGCGGTCGCTGACCGCGTCGGCCGCGCCAGCGGTCGCGGCTGCCGACCCGCCCGCGCGACGCGCTTCTTTTCGCATGGGGGCTGGCGCAAGGCGAATGTCTTTTTGCGCGAGGCGCTTGCCGTCGGCGCCGAAGTCGACGGGCCGGCGCTCATCATCGAGCCGCATCAGACGATCGTCGTCGAACAGGGCTGGCGCGCGGCGATCACGGCGAAAAACCATGTGCTGATGACCCGCGTCGAGCCCATGGCGCGGCGCGAGGCGATCGGCTCCAAGGCCGACCCGGTCATGCTCGAGATCTTCAACCATCTCTTCATGTCGATCGCCGAGCAGATGGGCGTGACGCTGCAGAACACCGCCTATTCGGTCAACATCAAGGAGCGGCTCGACTTCTCCTGCGCCTTGTTCGACCGCGAGGGACGCCTTGTCGCCAACGCGCCGCACATGCCGGTGCATCTGGGCTCGATGGATCGCTCGGTCGAGTCGATCATCCGCGACAACGAGGGGCGCATCCGCCCGGGCGACGTGTTCGCGCTCAACGCCCCTTACAACGGCGGCACCCATCTGCCCGACATCACCGTCTGCACGCCGGTGTTCGACGAGCGCGGCGAGACGATCCTGTTCTGGACCGCCTCGCGCGGCCATCACGCCGATATCGGCGGAACGGCGCCGGGATCGATGTCGCCGCTCGCGACCTCGATCCACGAGGAGGGCGTCTATATCGACAATTTTCTGCTCGTCGACCGCGGCCGCTTCCGCGAGCGCGAACTCTATGCGCTGCTCAAGAGCGGCCCCTATCCGGCGCGCAATCCGCTGCAGAACGTCAACGACCTCAAGGCGCAGATCGCCGCCATGCGAAAAGGGCGTGCGGGAGCTCAAGCGCATGGTCGAGATGTTTTCGCTTCGACGTGGTCGAGGCCTATATGGGCCACGTTCAGGACAACGCCGACGAAAGCGTGCGCCGCGTGCTCGACACGCTCGCCGACGGCGAGGCGGAGAGCGTCTCCGACCAGGGCGCAATCATCAAGGTCAGGATCAGCGTCGACAAGGAGAAGCGCGAGGCGACGGTCGATTTCACCGGCACGTCGCCGCAGCAGCCGACGAACTTCAACGCGCCCGAGCCGGTGACGCGCGCCGCGATCCTCTATGTGTTTCGGGTCATGGTCGACGACGACATCCCGATGAACGCCGGCTGCCTGAGGCCGATCCGCATCATCGTGCCCGAAGGCTCGATGCTGTCGCCGAAATATCCAGCCGCGGTGGTGGCGGGCAATGTCGAGGTGTCGCAGGCGGTGACGGACACGCTGTTCGCCGCGCTTGGAGCGCTCGGCTCGGCGCAGGCGACGATGAACAATCTCACCTTCGGCGACGACACCTATCAATATTACGAGACGATCTGCTCCGGCGCGCCCGCCGGCCCCGGCTTCGACGGCGCGAGCGCCGTCCATACGCACATGACCAACTCGCGTCTCACCGACCCGGAAGTGCTGGAGAGCCGCTTTCCGGTGGTGCTTGAGGATTTCCACATCCGCCGCGGCTCCGGCGGCAAGGGCCAATGGCGCGCGGGCGACGGCACGCTGAGGCGCATCCGCTTTTTGAGGCCGATGCAGGCGGCGATCCTCAGCGGCCATCGCGCCGTCGCCAATCCCGGCGCGATGGGCGGGAGCGAAGGCGAACTCGGCCGCAACTCCGTCCGCCGCAACGACGGCGCCATCGAGATCCTGCCCGGCTGCGCCGAGACCAGCGTCGAAGCGGGCGAAGCGATCGAGATCGTCACCCCGACCGGAGGAGGATGGGGGAAGCCGTAGGCGTCATCGTCGATGGCGCCGCCCGCACGCCTTTTTGGCGCTGACCCGTCGCCGGCCTCACCCCTGAACGATCAGCGCCAGATAGACCAGGAACAGCACGACATGGACAGCGCCCTGAATCACGTTGGTTCGGCCGCTGCCGAAGGTCACGACGCACAGAAACAGGGTCAGCAGGATCATCACCATATCCGTGTGCTCGACCCCGAGCACGATCTCATGCCCGGTCAATCGGCTGACCAGAATGATCGCGGGCACCGTCAGCCCGATGGTGGCGAGCACCGAACCCAGGAAGATGTTGACCGATCGCTGCAGATGGTTGGCGAGCGCCGCGCGGACAGCGCCGATCGCCTCGGGGGTCGCGACCAAGACCGCAATGATCAAGCCGCCAAGCGCCGCCGGGGCCCGCAACGTCTCGATCAGGTAATCAACGGGATGGGCGAATTGCTCAGCGAGAAAGACCACCGGCAAAAGGTAAGCGATCAGCAAAGCCGCATGGCTGAGCGCAGGGCGCGGGCGCGAAAGCGGCTTGGCGCGGCGCGCGGCGACGGAGCTCACGCCGTCGTCGGGCTCGTTGGCCAGGGCGAAAAAGCCGCGATGCCGACCGGTCTGCATGGTCAGAAACGTGGCGTACAGGCCGAGCCCAACCAGCGCGAGAAGCGTCTCCTGGGCGTGGGACAGGGTCGGACCTATCGTGGTCTGGGTGAAATCCGGCAGGATCAGGGTGAGCACGACCAGGGGGATGATCACGGCGAGATAGGCGTTGGCGCCCTGAAGATTGTATTGCTGTTCGCGATGGCGCCAGGCGCCGAGGAGCAACGACATGCCGACCATGCCGTTGAGGATGATCATCACGACGGCGAGCAGGGTGTCGCGCGCCAGGCTCGGATTGTTCGCGCCGTGGAGCATGACGGCGGCGATGCTGGACACTTCGACGAAGGTGACCGACAAGGTCAGCAGCAACGTCCCATAGGGTTCGCCGAGGCGCTCGGCCAAATGTTCCGCGTGACGGACGACCGCGAGCGCCGAACCCAGCACCGCAGCGAAGAGCCATACGAAGATTATGGCGAGCCAGGCCGGATTGCCGAGCCCTGCGAGCAGGGCGCCGCCGCCGAGCAGGAAGGCGAGCGCGGTGGCCCAGCTGAAGCCGAGAAACCAATCCTGACGCAGGGCCGACATAAGCCGCAAGGTTGCCAGATGCTCCGATCAGACCCATCAGGTGGGGCGGAGGATCCGCCGGTCGTCGAATTGCTTCTATCACGATCACGCGCTTGGCGACGGCGCGATGACGACCAGGGCGGCTCCGCGGGTCGCGAGGTCCGGTGACCGTCTGACGGGCGTTCGCAACTCGGCGCGCCGCTCGCGATCCTGGCCTCGTCGCGCAGCGTCAGAAGGGCCGGCGCCTAGCCCGCCTTCGGCGGCTGGGTGAAAAACCAGGGATGGCCCTCGGGATCGTTGGCCCAGTAGTTTCGCCCGTATGGCGCATCCTTCGGCGGATGGACGATCTCGGCGCCCGCCGCCTTTGCTGCTTCATAGTGCTTGTCGACGTCATCGAGATAGATGAACACGCCCATCGTCGCAGCGCCGACGTCCTTTGGCGTCTTCAGGCTGTGCGCGCCGCCGCCCTGGCCCAACATCACGAGCTGGCCTTGAAACGAGGCTTCCCCGTGTATGCCGCCGCTCGGCGTCCCGTGACGCATCTCTTCCTTGAAGCCGAAGGCGCGGCAGAGAAAATCGAGCCCGGCGCCGGCGTCCTGATAAAAAAGATAAGGGATGATCTGCGGCGGTCTCGGGGTGATCGACATCGTTCGCTCTCCATCGTTTGTGCCAACTCGCTCAATCAATAGGCGCCTCTCTCGCCGGCGGTCTTGTAGAAATGTGACGTTTCGCTCAGTCGGCGAAGCCGCCAGCGTCGGGCAGTTCCTGCCGCCACAGCGCCGAGGGCGCGGCGCCGGAAAATTCCTGGAAGTCGTGAATCATGTGGGCCTGGTCGACGTATCCGCAATGAGCGGCGAGCGCTGCGCCGGTTAAGGACGGCTCTCGTCGCCGGACATGGAGCGTGCGAGCGAAGCGCCGGACGCGCGCGTAGGCTTTCGGCGACAGGCCGAACTCCCGGCGGAAAGCCTTCGAAAAGCGCTCGCGGCTCATTCCGATCTCGCGGGCGACGTCCGCGATCCGAACGTCGGCGCGGTGAAGGCGCTGGACCGCGAGGGCGAGTCCGGACGAAATTTCGGGCTGGGAACCGAGCTTCAGCCTTGCGGCCTGCGCGAGCATCTCGACCTTCTGGCTCAGCGAGCGCGTCTCAGCCAGCCGATCTCTGAGCTCCGTCGCCGGTCGACCAAAGGCCTGCGACGCGTCGATCAGCGCGTCGCCAAACTCCTCCAGCGGACAGCCCATAAACAGCCGCGCTCCCAGGAGGCTGAACTTGATTTGTGCGCCCGCCTGCGCGCCGTCCGTCTCTGTCACCGCATAGGTCGCGCTCGCTCCGCTGAAGAATCCCTGACCTTCGCGGAATTCCTGCCGCGTGTCCTTCGGATGCTCTACGAGGAGCTTCCCGCCCAGATGGAAGACCAAGACAGCAGAGCCGTCCGGCAATTCACGGCGGCGGCGAAACGAGGTCTCGCGTTCGTCGTATGCGTAAAATGCGCCGATAGAGGAGGCGGACTTTGCCGTCCGGCTCGCATCCCGCCAAGCTTTGGCGCGACGATGCGCCAGGAGCCTGCCCGCCTGAGTCATCGGCGGCACGCGCGTGCGCATCGTCCTTTCGAATGAATATGCAAGACGCCGGCTCGAGGCGCTCGGCGCCGCGAAATCGCGCTGGCCGGAGCCGCGCGGCAAGATTCGAGATCGCGTCCCGGTCACCTCCGTGACGTTCGGCGGAGATCCCGCCATTGCATTCCGCCGGCGCGCCGGCGAGCGCGATCCTGTCGATCTTAGCTGTGCATCCGCTCGCCTCATACGACAAGGGCGATCGTCGCCACCCGACCGCCGCGGGCTCGAGCGCCATGGGCGTGCGCGATCGACCCGAGCCCATCATATCACAGCGCAATCGCCGAGGGCCGCCTGTGTTTGCAAGGTCGATGACCCGCGAAATGGCCCACTTCATGGTTTGCCGGGACGCGCTCTCGCGGTAGGCTCGCCCGAACGGAGACCTCTCGCACCATGATCGACAACCTGGACAAGCAGTCCGCCGCGGAAATCGGGCGGCGCATCGCCAAGGGCGGCCTCGATCCGGTCGAGGTGGCGGAATTCTTTTTGGATCGCATCGAGCGCGACCGCGACAATCCATCGTTCATTCTCGTCACGCGCAAGCGCGCCCTCGACGAAGCGGCGGCGAGCCGCAAGCGCCATCGCGAGGGACGCGCGGCAGGCCCGCTCGATGGCGTTCCGATCGCCTGGAAGGATCTTGTCGACATGGCGGGCGAGCGCACCACCGCAGGCTCCGCGCTCCATGCTGAGGCGCCGCCGAAAGCGAAGGACGCCCCGATCGTCACGAACCTGTCCGCGGCCGGCCTCGTGGCCCTGGGCAAGACCAATCTCTCGGAATTCGCCTTCTCGGCGCTCGGGCTCAACCCGCATTTCGGGACGCCGAGAAATCCCCGCGATCCGGCGACGCCTCGTATCGCGGGAGGATCCTCGTCAGGCGCGGCCGTCGCGGTCGCCGGCGGTCTTGCGCCTTGCGCGATCGGCAGCGACACCGGCGGTTCGATCCGCGCGCCGGCCAGCTTCTGCGGCATTGTCGGGTTCAAGACCAGCGAGGGGCGAATCGACAAGCAGGGCGTATTTCCGCTCTCGCGCACCCTCGACACGATCGGCCCGCTGGCGCACAGCGTCGAGGATTGCGTGCTGATCGACATGGCGCTGCGCGGCCAGTCGACCACGCCCGTGCGCCCGCTCGATCTCGGCGGGGTCGAATTCGTCGCGCCCGACAAGAGCGGGATCGACGACGCAGAGCCAGCGGTCGCGGCCAATCTCGAAACCACCATGAAACGGCTGGCCGCGGCCGGCGCCAAAGTCACGTCGAGGCCAATCCCCGAGATCGGCGCAATGCGCGCGCTCTCCGCCCAGTTCGGCTCCCTCGTCGCGATCGAGGCCTATGCCGAACATCGCGCGATCTTTGAGTCCGCCGACGCCAGGCGCATGGATCAGCGCGTGGTGAAGCGAGCCATGGGCGGGCGGGTCAGCGAGCGTGACGCGACCAACTTGCAGCGCGGCCGTGAGGAACTGATCGCGGCCCTGGTCGACGAGCTGAAGGGAGCTTTGCTGGTGTTGCCGGCGACGCCCATGACGGCGCCGGCGCTTGGCTCCGCTTGAAGCGCGACGACGAACTGTTCCGCGTCACCAACCTGCGCGCCATCCATTACACATTTCTCGGCAACCTGTTGCGGATGTGCGGCCTGGCGCTGCCGTCCGGAACGGACGCGGCAGGCCTGCCCACCGGCGTCCAGTTCCTTGCGCCGGGAGGCGACGACGATCGCCTGCTCTCGATCGGGCTCAGCATCGAGCGTGCGCTTGCGGGCTGAGCGAAGCCTCACTCGCCCTTATAGGACACCCGCCAGATCGAGCCGCCGCCGTCATCGCTGACGAGCAGCGAACCGTCATGCGTCACCGCGACACCGACCGGACGACCCCACACGCTCTTGTCATCGCCGACGAAGCCGACCAGAAAATCCTCGTATACGCCGGTCGGCTTGCCATCCTTCATCACGAGGCGCACGACTTTGTAGCCGGTCCGCTTGGCGCGATTCCATGAGCCGTGCAGCGTGACGAAGGCGTCGCCTTTGTACTCGGAGGGAAACTGATCCGCCGCATAGAAGGCGATGCCGAGCGGCGCCGAATGCGCCTGAATGAGAACGTCGGGCGTCGTGATGGCGTTCGCAAGATCGGCCCGTTCGCCCTTGTGGCGCGGGTCCTGATGATCGCCGAGATAGTACCAGGGCCAGCCATAGAACGCGCCCTGCGGGACATGCTGATGGGCGGCTTGCTCACGGGCGACCCTCACTGTTCCTTCTCATGCTAACATCGCGTCTCCCGCACCGGGAAGCGCGCGCAATCGAGGCCAACAGTGGAGGGATGAAACTATGTATCGGCCGAAGGCCCCAATCACGACTGCCGCCGAGGTAAAGGCGATCCTCGGGCCGGCCCATCCAAGTCAAATCGCCAAGGTGATCGATCACATAGATGAGCACTGCGCGAAGTGGATCGAGCGATGCCCCTTTATCGTCATTTCAAGCATCAATGCGGCAGGGTCAATGGATATCTCGCCGAAAGGCGATCCCGCAGGTTTTGTAAAGGTTCTTGACAAACATACGCTGGCGATCCCCGACCGGCTCGGAAACCACCGCGGGGACACATTTCTCAACGTCCTTGAAAACCCCAGTGTTGGTCTCCTGTTCATCGTTCCGAAGCGACGTGAGGTTGTTCGCATGAGTGGGACGGCCTCGCTTGCAAAAGACCCAGACTTGCTCGGAGCGATGACGGTCAACGGAAAGGCGCCCGATCTCGCAATGATCGTGCATGTTCAGGAGGCTTTCTTCCACTGCGGGAAGTCGATGATCCGGTCAGGGATGTGGGAGCCGGATCGATGGGCGCCGGTAGACGGCTTACCCTCATACGCTCAAGCGATGAAAGATGCCGGAGAGCTGACCAACTCCAAAAACTCTTCGGAGTTTTGCAATCACTGGTCGAGCGGAACGAAACACAACGTCTGTATTGAATTGAGCGAAGTTCTTTTTGTAGGGTCCAACTCACGATGGCTGCTTTTGCCCATCGCGTCGATTTTGGGATTGATCGAGAGGACCCCTCATGCAGTTCGGCGCCTACACCTTCGTCGAGACCCGGCGCGATCCCGCGACCGGCGAGCCGGTCGATGTCGACAAGAGCTTCGCCGACGTTCTGGAGCAGATCGAGCTTGCCGACCGGGTCGGCCTCGATGTGTTCGGCCTCGGCGAACATCATCGGCCCGATTACGCGGTGTCGGCGCCGGCGGTGGCGCTGGCCGCGGCGGCTGCGCGCACCAAACGCATTCGCCTGACCAGCGCCGTCACGGTGCTGTCGTCGGACGATCCGGTGCGCTGCGGCCGCCGCCAGTCACTTCGACAGCGTGAAGCGTTCGGTGTCATGCGTTCGCCAAAACCTACGGGAGACGTGGGCTTTGATTGCGGACGATTTGGCTTTCCGAACGTTCGACGCGGCTTCGGCGCGCTTCGTCTACGAGCTGGCGGCGACGAGGCGGACGGTCCAGGCTTGCCAGAAGCGCGAAATGGTCGCAGGCTGGGCCTTAACCCGCAGCAATCTGGCGGATGTCGGTGCCATGCCCTGTTAAAAACGTCCGTTTTTGAGAGAGACCAACGTGGGCGACGTTTTGACCCGCAAGCCAAAGGTCGACGTTTCCGCAATCGTTGACTACCCACGAAGCGACCGATTCTTGGGAGGTTGGCCATGACGACGAAGGCCGCATCATTCGGCATCGCGGCGATGTTTGCGATGTTGCTCAGCGCCTCGGCGGGCGCCGCTCAACCTGATCGGGGCGCAGCGACGGAAAAACCGGGCGCCGTGCAGTTGCAGGCCGCCGGCGAGAAGCTCGGCGAGGTGCATTTTCCCATCTCCTGCAATAGCGATGCGCAGAAGCGCTTTGACCGTGCCGTCGCAATTCTGCATTCCATGTGGTACGAGGAGGCAGTCAAGGCCTTTACCGGCGTCGCCGAGGCCGATCCTGCCTGCGCGATGGCCTGGTGGGGCGTCGCAATGAGCCATTGGTACCCACTGTGGTATCCGCCGCCGCCGGCCGCACTCAAGGCGGGCGCTGCGGCCGTTGCCAGGGCCGAGGCCGTCGGCGCCAAGAGCGAACGCGAACGCGATTATATCGCGGCGATCGCCACCTTTTACCGCAACAGCGACTCGCTTGCCCACGGCGCCCGCGCCCTCGCCTACGAGCACGCGATGGCGAGCCTCCATCAGCATTACCCCGAGGACCGGGAGGCGGCCATCTTCTACGCGCTTGCGCTGAATGCGACCGCGCTCCCGACCGACAAGACCTACGCCAATCAGAAGAAAGCGGCGGCGATACTCGAGCCGATCTTCGCCGAGCAACCAAACCATCCAGGCGTGGCGCACTACCTCATTCACAGCGACGACGCGCCGCCGCTCGCCGAGGCCGGCCTGGCAGCGGCACGCCGCTACGCAAAGATCGCGCCCTCGGTGCCGCATGCTCTGCACATGCCGTCGCACATCTTCACTCGGCTCGGCTTGTGGCAGGAATCAATCGCCGTGAACCTCCGTTCCGCTGCGGCGGGTCAAGCATACGCTAAGGCGGAGTTCGGCGAGGGCGTGGCCTGGGACCAGTCGCTGCACGCTATGGATTATCTAATCTACGCCTATCTCCAGGGTGCAGAGGATCAGCAGGCGCGGGCGGTGGTCGACGAGATTTTGGCGTTCAAGAAGGCGACGCCGGACAGTCTGCCCGCCACCTACGCCCTGGCCGCCATCCCGGCACGTTACGCGGTCGAGCGGCGAAACTGGGCGGAGGCGGCGAAACTCGAATTGCCGCCTGCAGCCATTGCCTGGGACAAGTTTCCCTGGACCACGGCGATGATCACGTTCGCGCGCGCCTTGGGGGATGCGCGCACCGGCGACGTCGCCGGCGCCAAGACCGAGATCGACAAGCTCGCGGCCACCCGTGACGCGCTGCTCGAAGCCAAGAACAAATATTGGTCCGACCAGGTGGAGGCGCAGCGCCGGGCCGCGGCCGCGATGCTGGCGCAGGCCGAAGGCCGGCACGACGAGGCGGTGCGAGAGCTCCGCGCCGCCGCCGATCTCGAAGACGCGATGAACAAGCATCCTGTGACGCCCGGCAGTATCGTGCCACTGCGTGAGCTCCTGGGTGATCTCCTTCTCGAACTCGGACAGCCGGGCGCCGCCTTGGCCGAGTACAAACGCTCGCTCGCCAGCGCCCCCAACCGGTTCCGCAGTGTCTACGGCGCCGCCAAGGCGGCCGACGCCGCGGGCGACCATACCGAAGCAATGCTCTTTTTTCGGCAGCTCGCTGTGCTCGGCAGCAAGGCCGACACCGCTCGTCCCGAGCTCGCCGACGCGAGCGCCTATCTCGCGCGATAGGCGCTTAATAGACACGATCTGACTAAGTTTATGTCCCATGTCCCATCCTCGCACGGGACACGGGCGGGCCACGGAAACCCCTTATTTTGAGCCAGGTGAGCAGAAATAACAAACATTTGCTTTTCGAAAACCTGAAACCATGCTATAAGATTCATTCGTCGGATCGAACCCGCGTCAGCAGCAAGGGTTGGATCAACGGCGTGATTGTGGCTTTTGAGGCGCTTGTGACAGGCAAGAGAATTTTTTATTCCAAACGGCTGTAACCCATTGAAAAATCACGATTTGAAAAAATAAACGCTAGTAAACGCTAGCACTTTTACTAGCGTTTATTAGCGTTTACTGGCGTTTATTGGCGCTTAGGGCTTCTCCCACGCCCCGCTCTTGGCGGAGCGGAACAGGGCGTCGATGACGCCCATGTTGGCGATCGCGTCCTCGATGCCGAACTCGAGCGGCGCGCCGTCCACGATCGCGCGGGAGAACGCGTCGCCCTGCAGCATGTACTGATCGCAGATGGGGAATTGCTCGACCCGGCGACCGCCGCCGACGAGATCGGCGCCGGTGTCGATGGCGATCTCGGTCGGCTGGTCAGAGGGCGCGTTGAACGGGATCATGACCTCGATCCGCCCGGAATCGCCGACGATCGTCACCCGCTGGTGCGCCGACAATTGCGTCCCGACGCTGAAGGTCAGATGGCGCCCGCCGGGGAACTCGAGAAGGGCGCTGGCCAGGCGGTCGGTCTTGAAGTTCGGGCACCAGTCGATCGTGGCCACGACCCGTGTCGGCTCGGCGCCGAAAATGTATCGCGCGGTGAGAATGGCGTAGCAGCCGATGTCGTAAAGCCCGCCGCCGCCGGGCGGCCGATTGCGCACATTGTCGGGGTCGAGCAGCCGGTAGGAGAAGAAGGTCTGGATCGCGCGCGTTTCCCCGATCGACCCGTCCCGCGCAAGCTCGCGCGCGCGGCGCCATTGCGGGTGGAAACGCACCATGAAGGCCTCGGCGACCAGTTTGCCGGAGCGGTTGCGCGCGTCGATCAGCGGGCGCGCTTCTTCTGCGTCAAGCGCGATCGGCTTCTCGCACAAGACGTGCTTGCCGGCGGCGAGCGCTTTCAGCGTCCAAGGCACATGCCCTTCGTTGGGCAGGGGATTGTAGATCGCCTCGATCTCGGGATCGGCCAGCAACTCTTCATAGGACCCATACGAGCGCGGAATGCCGAGCCTCTGCGCGGCGGCCCGCGCTTTGCCGGGATCGCGCGAGGCGATCGCTGCGATTTCCGAGACCTTGCCCTGCTGCATCGCCGGGATGACCTTTTCGGTCGCGATCTTGGCGACGCCGATCACGCCCCATTTCACCTTGCGCAACGGCTTCCCCTCCTGATGAGATCGTCGCCCGGTCGCGGGCGGCGGAAATGCCTATGTCTTCGCTGCGGGCGCGCGGCCGTCGGCCTGCCGCGCCAGCATCCAGCCCGGATATTCGGGCTTGAGCGCGCTCGCTTCGTCCAGTTTCGCGATCTCTTCCGGCGTGAGCTCAAGTTCGGCCGCGGCGAGGTTGTCATCGAGCTGCTCGATCGACTTCGCGCCGATGATGACGCTCATCACGCCCTTGCGCTGCAGAAGCCAGGCGAGCGCGACGCGCGCCACCGAGGAGCCGTGCGCCTTGGCGATCGGCGCCATGACGTCGATGATGTCGTAAGCGCGCTCCTTGTCGACCGGCGGGAAATCAAACACCGTGCGGCGAGAATCGTTGTCGCCGCGCTTGTCGCGCGTGTATTTGCCCGAGAGAAATCCACCGGCGAGCGGGCTCCACACCATCACGCCGAGGCCCTGATCCTCGACCACCGGCACGATCTCGCGCTCGAGGTCGCGCCCGGCGATCGAGTAATAGGCCTGCACCGTCTCGAAGCGCGCGAACCCGCTTTTGTCGGAAATGCCGATCGCCTTCATGATCTGCCAGGCGGCGAGGTTCGAGCAGCCGATCGTGGTGACGAGACCGCGGCTCACGCAATCGTCGAGCGCGCGCAAGGTCTCCTCGAGCGGCGTTACGGGGTCGAATCCGTGGATCTGATAGAGATCCACATGATCGAGCCCGAGCCGCTTCAGGCTGGCGGCGATCTGATCCATGATATGGCCGCGCGAGAGGCCGACGGAATTCGGACCCGGCCCCATGCGGCTGCGAACTTTGGTTGCGATGATGACGTCCTCGCGCTTGACGCCAAGATCGCGCAAGCGCCTGGCCGACCTGAACCTCGGACTGGCCCTCGGAATAGACGTTGGCCGTATCGATGAAATTGACGCCCGCTTCGAGCGCGCGGCCGACGAGCTTGGTGGAGGCGGCCTGATCGAGCGTCCCGATGGCGCGCCAGAATCCGCGCGCCGCCGTCGAAGGTCATCGCCCCGAGACAGATTTCCGAGACATATTGGCCCGTACGGCCAAGCGGTCGATAGCGCATGAAACGTCGTTTCCTTTTTGGAAAGCGCCGCGTCGGTGGCGCGGCCGGCTATTCAACCGCGTGCGGCCCGTTTACGCAAATCGCGGTTTCGTGACCAGCGTCTGCGCCGGCGCGCCGAGCGTCATCGCACGCGGGAAGCTCGCGTCAGGCCGCTTCGGCTTCGACCGGCGGCGCCATGGCGCCGGTCATCATCGCAACCGCGTCCGACATCGTCACCTTTTTCGGGTCCACGACCGTCAACCGGCGGCCGAGGCGGTGGATGTGAATACGGTCGGCGACTTCGAACACGTGGGGCATGTTGTGCGAGATCAGGATGATCGGCAGCCCGCGCTTCTTGACGTCGAGGATCAGCTCGAGCACGCGGCGCGATTCCTTGACGCCGAGCGCGGCGGTCGGCTCGTCCATGATCACCACGCGCTTGGCGAAGGCCGCGGCGCGCGCCACCGCCACGCCCTGGCGCTGGCCGCCGGACAAGGTTTCGACGGGCTGATGGATGTTCTGGATCGTCATCAGGCCAAGCTCGTTCAGTTTCTCCCGCGCGAATTTCGCCATGCGGGCGCGATCGGTCGCGCGGAACCATTGTCCCATGACGCCAGGCGCCCGCGGCTCCCGGCCGAGGAACATATTGTCGGCGATCGACAGCGCCGGCGAGAGAGCCAGCGTCTGATACACCGTCTCGATGCCCGCTTCGCGCGCCGCGATCGGCGAGGTGAAGTGAACGACGTCTCCACCCAGCCGAATCTCGCCCGAGTCGGGAATGACCGCGCCGCAAAGGGCCTTGATCAGCGTCGACTTGCCGGCGCCATTGTCGCCGATGACCGCCAGGATCTCGCCGGGATAAAGCTCGAAGTCGGCGTGGTCGAGCGCGGTCACGCGCCCATAACGCTTGACCAGGCCGCGACCCAGAAGGACCGGTTCGACGCTCATTTCGACACCCTCCGGATCCACTGGTCGAGCGCGACCGCGACGATGATCAGGACGCCGATAGCGAACTCCTGCCAAAGCACGTCCAGCCCGGCGAGAGAGACGGCGGAGCGGAAGACGCCGACGATCAGGGCGCCGATGAGCGTTCCGATGATCGAGCCCCGGCCTCCGAACAGACTGGTCCCGCCGATGACCACAGCCGTGATGCTGTCGAGGTTGGCGTTCTCGCCGGCGGTCGGGCTGATGGCGCCGACGCGACCGATCAGCGCCCAGCCGGCGATCGCCGCGATAAGGCCCGCGAGCACGTACACGCTGAGCAGAATGCGATCGGTATTGATGCCCGCGAGGCGGGCAGCCTCCAGGTCGTCGCCCGTGGCGTAGATGTGGCGGCCGTAGGCGGTGCGGTTGAGGACGTACCAGACGACGGCCGCGACCGCGAGCATCAGGAACGTGCCCCACATGATGCGGGCGCCGCCAATTTGGATCTGATTGCCCATGATCTGCAGGAACCAGGCCTTCTCCTGGATGTCCTGCATGCCGATGGTTTCGCTCTGCGAATAATACGTGTTGAGCGCCCCGATGATGCTGAGCGTGCCGAGCGTGACGATGAACGGCGGCATCTTGAGCCGCGTCACCAAAACTCCATTGAGATAGCCGAAGGCGGCGCCGACCAGGAGGCCGATCGGAAAGGCGATAAACGTCGGAACGCCGGCGTAGACGGCCAGGCGTCCCATCACCACCGACGAAATGACCATGATGACGCCGATCGAGAGATCGATGCCCGCCGTCAGGATCACCAGGGTCTGGCCGACGCCGACAATGCCGATGACCATCACCTGGGTGAGTATGGTCGAGAAATTGCTGGCCGCGGTGAACCGCGAAGGATTGACGATGACGCCCAAAAGCACGCCGAGCAACAGCACGACGAAGGGCACGACCGTCGGGTAGGCGTGGAGGAAACGCTGGGTACGCTGGAGGGCGGTGAGACGCTCTTCATCGAAGGAAGCGACCGTCGCCGTCGCGCTGGCTAGAACTTTCTCGAACTCCTGGGGCGCGGGACGGCCAGTCGCTTCGCTCATCGCTTCCTCGTTCGTTTCCGGTCGCCTCTTGTTTTGTGGATCCGCCGTGGGCAGGAACCCGGCGGATCCTTTTTTATTTCAGAGGATTAAGCTCCGAACGCTGGGGGAAATCAACCCCAGCAGATCTTCATGGCTTCGTCGGAGGTGATCGAAGGAACCCCCGCAACCGGCTTGTCGGTAACCAGCTTCTCGCCAGTGTCTATGCTCGTCGGCTTCTTGCCCGACTTGATGTACTCGGCGACGGCTTCGACGCCATCGGCCGCCATCAACAGCGGATATTGCTGCGAGGTGCGCGCCGAGAATGCCCTCCTTGACCCATTTGACGCCCTGGCAGCCGCCGTCCACGGCGACGAACAGCACGTCCTTCTCCTTGCCGGCGGCTTTGAGGGCCGCATAGCCGCCATAAGCGGCCGGCTCGTTGATTGCATAGACGAGGTCGATGTGGTCGGCCTTCTGAAGGATGTTCTCCATCGCCTGACGGCCGCCTTCAGTCGCGCCCTTGGTCACGTCCGACCCAACGATTTGTGGGCTGTCGCTCGGTGGCGTAGTGCTTCTTGATCCTTCACCGTGATGCCGAAGCCGTCGAGGAAGCCGTTGTGACGCAGATAGTCGACCGTCGGCTCGTTGGGCGGTGAGGTCGAGGGTGGCGATCTTGGCGCTAGAGGCCTTATCGCCGAGCGTGCCCTTGGCCCACTGCCCGATCAGCTGACCGGCCTTGAAATTGTCGGTCGCGAAGTTGGCGTCAGCCGCCGTGATCGGGTCGAGCGGAGTGTCGAGCGTAATGACGAGAACGCCGGCCTTGCGGGCCTTTTCGACCGTCGGCACGATCGCCGTCGAATCGCTGGGCACGAGCAGAATGCCCTTGGCGCCGGCCGCGATGAGCTGCTCGATCGCCCTCACCTCGCCATCGTTGTCGCCGTCGAACTTGCCGGCGTACGCTTGAGGCGTCAGGCCGAGCTCCTTGGCCTTGGCGTCGAAGCCTTCTTTCATTTTGACGAAGAAGGGATTGGTGTTGGTTTTCGTGACGAGCCCGACGATATCGCCGGCATGGGCCGGCCCGCCCATAAGGGCGAGAGACAGCGCCGCCGCCGTGACGGACGTGAACAATCCAGAAATCTTGGACACAGGTTTCCTCCCGATGAGTCGATACGTCGACGTCGATTATCGCGGCCCCAGGTGACTGGACGCGATGTCCTTGCCGCCCGTGACCGTTTCGCGCCGTCGTAGTTCCATAGGGCAGACTTTTGGCCAAGAGTCAAGGATAACTACATCCGATTGAATTATCCTTGACAGACGCCGTATGCGGCACAATGATGCGACGGAAGTCGTTTACGACAATGCAGAGGCGGAGGATGAAGGAGGCGCATGACGACCCGCATGGGCATGCGGCGAGCGGGTGCGAGGGCGGCGCGTTAACTTCGCCGGTTGTTGTCATTCCCCGGATGAATGTCGGCGGCGCGGATCAGGCGGGCGTGCGTCTCTATAATGAGCGTTTGTTGCTCTCGCTCGTACGCCGCTTCGGTCCATTGTCCAAGATTGAAGTCGCGCGATTGACGGGACTGTCGGTACAATCGACGTCCGCAATCATGAACCGGCTGCAAGCAGAAGGACTCTTGAAGCGGGAGGCCCCGCTCCGCGGCCGAGTTGGGCAGCCGACAATCCCTATGTCGATCGATCCCGAAGGCGCCTTTTCGTTCGGGCTCAAGATCGGGCGGCGCGGCTCCGATCTGGTGCTGATCGACTTTCGCGGCGCCATTCGGCAGCGCACTTGCCGAGCCTACGCGTTTCCCACGCCAATGACGATCCTCGATTTCGTCGGCGAGTCGCTTCCGTCGCTATCCAGTTCACTTACCGCCTCGCAGAAGCCGAGGATCGCGGGCCTTGGCGTCGCAGCGCCGTTCCAGTTGTGGAGCTGGGAATCCGAAATTGGCGCGCCACAGGGCGCGATGAACGCCTGGCGCGACTTCGACGCGGAACGCGAAATCGCGGCTGTCTCTCCTTATCCGACGACTCTATGCAATGACACGACAGCCGCCTGCGCGGCGGAGTTCTTCTTTGGCCGGTGCTGGCGCTATCGCGACTTCCTCTATTTCTTCATCGGCGAGTTTCTGGGTGGCGGGCTGGTGCTCGACGGCGCGCTGCGTCTGGGGCGCACGGGCAACGCGGCGGCGCTCGGATCAATGCCGATCATGATGAAGGACTATGGCGGCGTCGCTCCACAACTGATGGCGCGCGCGTCAATTTATCAACTCGCGCGTCGAGTGGAGGCGGCAGGAATCGACGCGTCTTCGATTTACACAAACCCTGAAGCATGGGGCGAATTCGGCCCTCAGCTCGACGACTGGATTGAAGAGGCCGCATCAGCTCTGGCTTACGCGACAGTCGCGGCGATCTCCGTCATCGACTTCGAGGCAATCGTGATCGACGGCGCTCTTCCAGCGACGGTGCGCGAGCGTCTCACCGCCCGCACGGCTCAGGTGTTCGCCGGTCTCGACCGGCGCGGCTTAAGTGACGTCGACATCGTCTCCGGCTCGATCGGGGCCGACGCGAGCTCGATCGGAGGCGCGGCGTTGCCGCTGATCAGGCAGTTCGCTCGCGATCGAGAAGTCTTGTTCAAGGAAGCGATGAGGCAGGCGAGTTAAGGCGAGGGAAGGGCGCATCGCGCGAACTTGGCTCAGAGCGTGTTCGTCGGTAGTCTTTCGACGGCGGGTTCAGAAATCGCCCCACACCCCACCGTTTTATCCACGACCGAACAGAGGCGCTATGGCCAAGCGTATTGTCAAAGTCGAGCCCTTCGATCTCGTTGTGTTCGGCGGCACCGGCGATCTGGCTCATCGCAAGCTCTACCCGGCGCTCTTTCGACGCGAATGCGGCAATCAGTTCTCCGAGCCCACCCGGATTATCGGAGTGTCACGCCGTCACCTTGATCGCGAGGCGTTTCGCGCCTCGGTCAAGGCCACGTTGATGAAGTACAACGTCATCGACAATGGTTCGAGCGCGGCAGCGGAGCGATTTCTCTCGCGGCTCGATTTTATCGCCGCCGACGCAACGGGGGAGGGGGGATGGGGAGACCTAAAGGCCTTGCTTGGCGCCGATGATCGCATCCACGCTTTCTATCTCGCGACCGGTCCTGACCTCTTCGGTCCATTGGCGAAGCGTCTTGGCGCCGAGGGGCTGGTAACTCCACGTTCGCGCATCATTGTAGAGAAGCCGATCGGCCGAGACGGTGAGAGCGCCGCAGCCATCAACGATGTGATCGGATCCGTCTTCCTGGAGAGTAACATTTTCCGGATCGATCACTATCTCGGCAAGGAATCGGTGCAGAATCTCATGGCGTTGCGCTTCGCCAACATTCTGTTGGAGCCGCTGTGGAACAGCGCGCACATTGATCATGTGCAGATCACCGTCGCGGAAACGCTCGGCGTCGAGGGGCGAGGCGACTACTACGAAGAAGCTGGCGCCATGCGCGACATGGTCCAGAATCACATCATGCAGCTGCTTTGCCTCGTCGCGATGGAGCCGCCAAATTCACTTGAGGCGGATTCCCTGCGAGATGAAAAACTGAAGGTGCTGAAGGCGTTGCAGCCGATCGACGAGACCAATGCGTCAACGCTCACCGTGCGCGGCCAATATCGCGCCGGCTTTGCCGATGGCGGGCCGGTTCCCGGATATCTACAAGATATCGGCAAGGAGTACAGCGACACGGAAACCTTCGTCGCTCTCAAACTTGGCGTCGCGAACTGGCGATGGGCCGGCGTCCCGTTCTATCTCCGGACGGGCAAGCGGCTGCCGCAGCGCTTCTCGGAAATCGTCGTCGGATTTCGTCGCTTGCCGCACGTCATATTCGCGATGCATCCCGACGGCATACCCGCCAATCGTCTCGTCGTGCGGGTGCAGCCCGACGAGGGGATCAAGCTGTGGATGATGGTGAAGGAGCCAGGCCCTGGCGACATGCGGCTGCAACATGTGCCGCTCGACATGAGCTTCGCCGAAGCCTTCGGCGTCGCCCCGGCCGACGCCTATGAGCGCCTGCTCATGGATGCGTTACGCGGCAACGCCGCTCTGTTCATGCGACGCGATGAAGTCGAAGCGGCCTGGAGATTCATCGATCCCATTCGCAACGCCTGGGCGCTGTCGGGCGAACCGCCGCGTCCTTATGCCGCCGGGACATGGGGGCCCAACGCGTCCGTCGCCTTGATCGAGCGTGACGGCCGGACCTGGAACGAGGAATACGAATGATGGGAAAAGACTTCCAGCGTCGCGAATTTGCCGATGGCGAAGAGCTGGCTCAGGGGCTGGCCGAGTGGACCGCGGAGCATCTGCGCGAAGGCGTCGCGGCGCGAGGGGTCGCGTTGCTCATCGTTTCCGGCGGCAAGTCGCCGGCTCAATTCTTCGACCGGCTTTCGAATCTCGACCTCGAATGGTCACGGGTTAGAATTACTCTTGCCGACGAGCGGCGCGTCCCCGATGACAGTCCGCGCTCCAACGCCCGACTGGTGCGCGAGAGACTGCTGCGCAATCGCGCGGAAGCAGCGAGCTTTACTCCGCTTGCGGATGTCCGCTTGCCCCCTGACCAGGAGCTCGCCGCGGCAAGCGCGCGCATCGCCAATTTGCCGATGCCTGCCGACGTCGTAGTGCTTGGAATGGGCGACGACGGACACACCGCGTCCTGGTTTCCTGGCGCCGATGGGCTCGCCGACGCGATGGACCCGGCGGCCCGGCAGCTCGTCGCTCCGATCCAAGCCGCGAACGCGGGAGAGCCGCGTCTCACGCTCACTGGACGAGTGATCTTGCGCGCCAGAGCGATTGCACTCGAGATCCAGGGTCAGGCGAAGCTCGCCACCTTCGCGGCTGCGCTTGGGGCCGGCCCTGAACAGGCCATGCCAATTCGCGCCGTGCTGCGGGGCGCAGCCGACCGGCTCACCGTATTCATGTCTTCTCGAGCGGATCGTTCCCCCGATCCCGCGGTCGAAACACGTCCTCCGGCTTGATCGTCGAGACGAACCGGACGGTCCCAACCGTCCTTCGAGAAAGTCTTCGCGGTGTCGACCGCCGGCTCGCTCGGCGACAATTTGGGCAAATAAGCGGTCCATTGCCAGGGGCATCCGCGATCGCCCGGCGCAGCCGAACCGGGCGCGCTTGCGTCACCGGCGGCAAACAAAACTGTTTTGGCGACCCGCCGACCGTGAACAGACCACCCAGACCGACAAGGGCCCGGCACGCGCTCGCGAGCGATGTCATCGGCCGGAGCTTATGCAAGAGATATCGCAACTGTCGCGTATCGGCCGCCAGCTTCAGCGCCGCCTTTAGCAGTGCGCGCTCCAGACCGCTAAAGCCAGTGGCTGAACATATGCACGCAAGTGAACAGGAAAAACAAAATCAACATCGCCAGGATCAGGTTCGCTACGCGCGCCGCCTGGGCCTCGCGACGGTTCCCATAGGCGGCGCCTCGTCCGGTCGACGTGCGCTTGTCTATTGGTTTATGGCTTAGCCGCTCTGGAACTCGTTTCCGAGCATGCTCGTAATTCAGGATAACGACGATCGCGAGCAGAGAAAAGATCAGCATTTGATTTTCCTTCTGCGACAGGACAAGTCGGTTGGCGGTGAACGCGACGAAGCTACAGGCCACCGCGCCGGCCGCCGCGCCAGCTTCCGACGTGTCGGAGAGATAGCTCCGCACGCCGTACCAAATCGGAATCAGGAGCAACCCGGCGAAGAACACAAGTCCGGTGATCCCCGTCTCGGTGAGGAGCGACAGCACGTAACTGTCAATTGAGCTTTGGATCAGGTAACCGCCCAGCCCGAAACCGTGCCCGGTGATCGGATTTGACTTAACGAACGGAATTGCGGCAATCCACTGATTGTATCGCGCCTCCGTGCTGCCCGCCTGCGCGGCGCCCCCTAGCACCATATCGTGCACGGTGTGCGAGCCAGTGATCAACAGAATAACAGCGGCAAACCCAATGGAGCCGACCAAACCACCAATTGCAGGGGCTAGACTGGCCTTACTTTCCATCGTTTTGCGAAGCGACCAGATGGCGACGAATACAGTCAGGGACACGATGACTCCGACCCATCCGCCCCGCGACCCCGAGACATAAATTCCAAGAAATCCGCCGAATACGACTGCCCAGCCGAGCGCCCTCTCAAATAAATTCTCTCGATGCACAGCAAAAAATAGACCAATTGGAATGGCAACGATCTCGAACTCTCCGAAAGAAAGCGGAGTAACGAAAGTCGACGATGCTCGAAATAAACCATTCCTGAAGTCGCCAGGAGACGGCAGAAGGTTTTGGAGCGTGGGGTTATTCTCGATGAGAGTCGCTAGCATACCCCTCGGAAAAATATCTACGAAGAATCGATGCTGGAGGCGAAACTCCACGAATCCCGCCGCTGTATTGAATAAGGCGCAGACGCAAATGATCTTTAATATGAATACGACATCGTCATTACCTCTAGCGATATAAATCATCGCGAAGAACGGCACGTACCACGATAGGACAGCGTCGGTTATTCCCGAGAAGGATTCCGTGGGGAGCGTAGACGTGAAAATTGATAGCGCCGCCACAACAAGGTATCCGGCCGCGCAGATAAAAAGGGGCAGCGAGGGGCGAAGACGCTCAGTAATATGCCGTCGGACGTCCGATGATGCTGCAATGGCGATAAGAAATGGCCCGATGAGCGCGAAGGTGGCGAGGCGGCGGATGGAGATCCAAGGCAAGTCCGGGAACTGAACCATATAATAAAAGGGAACGGAAAGATCGGCGATCAGCATGACGAAGAACGCCTTGCGAATGACGCCCGGGGCCACAAGAGGCAGATCCGGCATCACCCAGAGCAGGACCACCCCGGCGGCTGCGACTATTCCAAGGGCGCCGAGCGGGGGCAGAATAACTGCCGCGAGGCCGACAATGAGGCCCAGAGCTATGGATGCGACTGACCAAGCGACAATCGGCACAAGGTGGCGAAGGACGTTCGGCGCTGCACGGACGGCAAGTCTCGCCTCTGCGACCGCAGTCGAAGCGACTCGAAATACTGGGAAACGATTCCCGGTCGGTACGGCCATTCTTGTCCTTACTTCTGCTCGTCCGTGACGGTGCGGTCGCCAACCCGTTTCATCGAGACTGAATGCCGTATTTTGGGTAAAGCCTTGCCGCGACTATCGAACCCGATCGCGATCTGCTCTAACTAATTTACCGATCACCCTGGGCGTTACTTTCGCGGCGGTCTTTTTTCTGATGAGGCCTCGACTGAATCCGATGAGGGTCACTCAACGAAGTCAAAACTTCGCGAGCACCTGCGGGACCGCCGAAGCATGCAACGCATAGGCGTTCAGCGCACTCCCTGAAAATGGAGTGAGGTTCTCGCCGTTGAACAGATAAAAGCTATAGCCATAACCTTCGAGAACATCTCGGATCCCTTCGCTTTTGTCTTTGTTATCGCGCACATCGAAAACCTCAATGATCACGACGGACGGCCGCCGTTGATCCTTAAAGATCGCACGCGCGCCTCTCAATACGCTTAACTCCGCCCCCTCCACATCCACTTTCAGAACGTCGATTCTCGTATTCGCGGGGATCAAATTGTCCAATGTGTCGGACGGAAGAGTTACAGAAAGCTTCTCGCCCCGGTCTACAATTGAGCTTTTGGCGCTATCTCTATGCTTGTAAAATGACAAAGTGCCGACTTGGTCAGAGACGCAAGTCTGCCTCAATACAATGTTCCGTAAGCCGTTTGCCTTAATGTTATCGGACAGAAGATGATATGTGTCGGGATCGGCCTCAAAAGCGAACACGGAGCCACCGTCGCCGACCAGTCGCCCGGCGTTGATGGCATGCGAGCCGATATTCGCTCCAACATCTACATAAACCATTCCCTTCTGCAAAAAACTTTTAAGGAAGTCGAAGATTGTATCGAATTTTGTCCCGAAATAACAGATCAGGCGCCCGTTTCCGTCGATCGGGCGAGCGGTCAATTTGAGTCCATCCAACTCGAGTGACATATTCCGGGAAAGCAACTTGTGGATCTCCCAGGACACTACGCTGCTCGAGACTCGGGCGGGGTTCTTGCGAAACTCTGGGTGCGACAATAGCCAACTCAATCGCGACATTGGACGGTCCTTAAGTGCTGGTTTGCGGCGGAACTTTGTTCGGAGCTTTAGTTCGTTAGCTGGGCGTTGAGCCGCGCGAGGAATTCCGAGAGATCGTCGGTCACGAAATCCGCGACGCTGGCCGCATCCGAAATCGCCTGGTCGTGCGCTTCGCGATGGTCAAAGCCTCCGGCTTTGGTCGTCACTAAGGTTGTCGTCATGCCCTTTGCCTTAGGCACTGCGAGGTTCCTCGTCACGTCCTCAAACATTGCCGCCTCTCGCGGGTTGACCCCGCAGCGCTCGAAAAAGACGTCATAGGCGCCCTCCGCGGGCTTTGGCGTAAGCCCCGCGGCGACGATGTCGAAGGCGTCCTCAAACAGCCCGTCGAGGCCCAGCTGCCTCGCGGTGAGAATCGCGTGGCTGCGCGACCCGTTGGTGAAGATCAGCTTGCGCCCCGGCAATCTCCCGATTTCGCGCGCAAGCAGTGGGTCAGGCTTAAGCTCGGACCGGTCGATATCGTGGACGAACTCCAGAAACCGCTCAGCCAGATCGACGTGCTCTTGGACCAGTCCGGATAATGTCGTGCCGTGGCGAGAATAGTAGTGCTTGTGCAGGGCGCGAGCCGACTGGCCGTCTATGCCGAAAAGCTCGATCAGAAACAGCGTGATCCGTTCGTCGATTCTGGGCCAAATGCCGCTATCCGCAGGATAAAGGGTGTTGTCCAGGTCGAACACCCAGGTCGTGATATGGCCAAAGCGAGCGCGCAGCGTCTCGTCGGACGGCAGACGGAACGCGGCCGGCGCAATCAGGGGCGCCATGAATAAGCACTGGTTTTACGCGTCAAAATTAAGCTCCGGTCAGCTGAACGCTTTGCCGAGATTAGCGGCGACGTCCTGACCTATCTATAACAATCGATTTGCGCTCGTCACGTTTGCCTCAGGGCGTGCTCGACCGCCTTGCGCATCATCGCGGAGAATCCCGCCGCGCCGACCGCGTCAGAACCGACCCAGGAACAGCCTGCTGGGGCGCGGCCTTCGAACTCCGAGGCGTAGACGGTGAGCCTCAGCGCGAAATGGGTGAAGACCTGTTCGACTTCGCCGGGCAGTCGACGCCAGTGCGCGATGACCGGAGCGGCGCCCTGAACCGCTTCGCCTGGGCCTCCCGTGGTCCACGGCGTGCCGGGCAGCTCAAGAGTCGAGGCGAGAAGACCAGTCGGCGGGCGGCGGCGAGCGAGAAACGCCCCGTCGGAACGGCGGGCGAAGAAAACCGCGCCCTGCCGGCGCGGTCTCGCCTTCGCCTGGGCGGGCCGGGGATAGGCCTCCGGGGCTCCGGCGTGGAACGCCGCGCAATCGGCGGCGAGCGGACAGGAGTCGCAAGCAGGATTGCGGGGCCGGCAGAGGGTTGCGCCGATATCCATCAGCGCCTGCGCGAAATCGCCCGCCCTCCGGCTTGGCGCCAGCGCGCGCGCCGCCGCGGCCAGTTCGCTTCGTGCGCGGGCGATCGGCTTTTCCACAGCAAGGAGCCGCGCCAGAATACGGGCGATGTTGCCATCGACGGGCGCGGTCTGGCGACCAAAGGCGATCGCCGCGATTGCGGCCGCCGTATAGGCGCCGACACCGGGAAGCGCGCGCAAGCTCGCTTCCTCGCTCGGAAATGTCCCGCCCCGACGAGCGATTTCCTTGGCGCAGGCGTGCAGGTTCCGGGCCCGCGAATAATAGCCGAGACCCGCGAACGCGCTCATGACCTCTTCGGTCGGGGCGGCGGCCAGGTCCTCGACCCGCGGCCATTTCGCAATGAAGGTCTGATAATAGGGCGTCGCCGCCTGCGCCGTCGTCTGCTGCAGCAGCACTTCGGAGAGCCAGACCCGGTAGGGATCGGGAGTTTCTCCAGGTTCCGCCCGCCAGGCGAGCGTGCGGCGGCGCCGCTCCCACCACGCAAGCGTCCGGGCGACGATCGCCTTTCGCTTTGCCTCGGACGCTAGCGCGCCTACATTGGCGCTCATGCCATCGACCTCATTCCCCAAATTCTCACTTTCCGCGCCGAGGCGATGATGAAGCGCGCGCGAGGCGGCGCCAAGCCGTTGGCTGAATTCACCCCTGGGCTGATCGCCGAGGCGCTGGCCGCGCGCGGCTTGGGCGAAACAAGCCTGATCGCCGCTTGGCCAGCCATTGTCGGGGAAACGCTTGCGCGTCACGCCCGGCCGATCGAGCTGCAATGGCCGCCTCGAGCGGCCAAACGCAATCCCGACGCGCCGAGTGTTCCCGCGACGCTGGTGCTCAGGGTCGAGGGCGCGTTCGCGCTCGAGGCGCAGCACAGCGCCTCTGTGATCGTGGCTCGGGTGAACGCGCATCTCGGCTGGCGATGCGTCGACAAGATCGCGTTCCGGCAAGGCCCGCTGCCTCCGCTCAAGGAGAAGCGCCGCCCCGCGCCGGTTCCCTCGGACGCAGCAGAAGCCGCCGCGAGCGCCGCCGCCTCGCCGATCGTCGATGACGAGTTGCGCGCCGCCGTGACGCGGCTCGGCGCGCGGGCGATCGACAGGTCGGCCCGCCTGCGCGGGAGCGAGGCCGCCCGAACGGCCAAAGGAGACTAGGGGTTTGATCTCCCGCCATCCGCTCGCCGGCCGCACGATTGCGCGCATGAACGGCGCCGGCAACGCGATCCTCGTGCTTGACATGCGGGGCTCAAGCGCCCGCCCGACGGCGGGAGACGCGCGCGCTATCCATCGCGCGCCAGGCCTCGGCTACGATCAGATGATGGTCTTGGGCGATCCAAAGATCCAGGGAACCGCGGCCGACGTGCTCATCTATAACAACGACGGCACGCTGGCCGGCGCGTGCGGCAACGGCACGCGTTGCGTCGCCGATCTTTTGTGCCGCGAGCTCGGGGTCAGCGCCGTCAACATCGAGACCGAGGCCGGCGTGATTGCGTGCGAGCGACTCGGACCCTGGTCCTACCGGGTCGACATGGGCGCGCCGCGACTCGATTGGGAGGCCATTCCGCTTCAGCATGCGGCGCCCGACACGCGGCGGGTGAAATTGTGGCCCGACGGCGAAGTTTCGGCGGAGCTGGGGGCCGCGTCCGTGGTCAATATGGGCAACCCGCATGCGGTGTTTTTTGTCCCCGACCTGAGCCGCATCGACGCGGCGGACCTCGGTCCGAGGATCGAGGTTGATCCGATGTTTCCGCAAAAGGCCAATGTCACTTTCGCTCAGGTTCTTGACCGCGATGACGTCGAGGCGCGGGTGTGGGAGCGCGGGGTCGGATTGACGCTCGCCTGCGGCTCGGCCGCCTGCGCGACTGTGGTCGCGGCGGCGCGCCTTGGGCTCATGGACCGCAAAGGGACGGTGCGTTTGCCGGGCGGCGACCTGATCATCGAATGGCGCGCCGCCGACGACCATGTGCTGATGACCGGCCCGGTCGAATACGAGGGCGCGTTCATTCTCGACGAGGCCTTGTTCGAAGCCGCGGCGCTGTGAACGCCGCAGCGGGCGGGGACGACAGCGCGGGCGAGCGCTTGGGCCGCGTCGACGCCATCGATTGCGCGCGCGGTCTGGCGCTCGTCGGCATGGCCATCTACCACTTCGGCTGGGACCTCGCCGACTTCCGGCTTGCCCCGCCCCTGCTGCCGTTCACGCCGCAGATGCGGCTTTTGTCCCATACGGTGGCGAGCGTATTCCTTGCCCTGGTCGGCGTGTCGCTGGCGCTTGCGCATCGTAACGGGCTCAACCTTCGAGCCTTCTGGCGCCGCCTCGCAATCGTCGCCGGCGCTGCGGCGCTGGTGACTGCAGGCAGCTTCGCCTTCGCGCCCAGCGAACCGATCACCTTCGGCATTCTGCATTGCATCGCGGTTGCAAGCCTCCTCGCCGGGCCGTTCGTGACCGCGCCAGCGTGGGCCAGTCTCGCAATCGGCGTCGCGGCGATCGCAGCGCCGTTCTTCGGTCGCTCGACTCTGTTCGATCCGCCCTGGCTTTTGTGGCTCGGGCTTGGCGAGGCGCTGCCGAATACGCTCGACTGGCGTCCTCTCCTGCCATGGGCGGGGGTTGTCTTTCTCGGCCTCGGCCTCACGCGCTTGCCAGGCGTCCTGACGCGGCTGAAGCGGCCGGACCGTTGGCGAGCCAAGTCGGCGGCGGCGCGCGCGATCAGCTTCGCTGGCCGGCACAGCCTGCCGATCTACCTCGTGCATCAGCCGATCCTGATCGGTCTGCTTGCGGCGCTGACCGCCTGGGGGCCGCTTGCGCCGAAGCCGGACATGACCGGCTTTCTCGCCTCCTGCCAACACGCCTGCATGGCCGAAGGACGCGCGGCGCCCGAGTGCGAAACCGGCTGCCGGTGCGTCGCCGACGCTGTCGTCCGCTCCGGCGACGCCGACCGGCTGGCGACGCTCGCCCCCGGGCGCCGGCGCGAACTCAAGCGGCTCGCCGACGCCTGCATGGGGCGGTGAGCGCATGCGACCGGGTGCTGAGGAGATTGCGAAGGAGCCTCCGGCGAGATCATTGGCGCGCCCGCGCACAAGGTTCACGCGCGCCAATGGCCGAAGAGCGCAGGGTGGCGGCTACTAGGGCCTTCTCCACTCAGAATTGCTGCGCGGCCGTCCGACGGATTTCAGTATTTCTGGATTCCTATCCATTGTTGCTCGGAATAGCGCTCGCCAGCGGCAAATCCGACTGGCAGCGCGCGCTCAATCTCCGCGAGTTGGGCGTCGGTGAAATCGACCTCCGCCGCCGTAGCGCATTCCTGGAGATGGGCGGCCGTTCGGGAGCCGGGGATCGGCACGACATGGGGCGCTTTGGCGAGCGTCCAGGCGATGGCCAGAGTTGCTGGTTTCAGTCCCAATGACTGGGCGAGAACGAGAAACGCCTCGAGCCGGTCGCGATTGCGCCGCCAGTTGACGCCCTGAAAGCGCGGATTGGAATGGCGAAAATCCTTTTCGCCGAAGCTCTCGACGTTCTGCAAGAGGCCGCTCAAATAGCCGCGCGCAAGCGGCGAGAAAGCCACCAGAAGCGCGCCCAATTCCGCACAAGCCTGAATGAGGCCAAGTTCGGGATTGCGCGTCCAGAGCGAATATTCCGACTGGACGGCGGCGATCGGATGGACTTCGTGAGCTCGCCTTAGCGTGTCGGGCGAGACTTCCGAAAGGCCGATCGCGCCGATCGCGCCCGCTTTGACGAGGCGCGCCAATTCCCCGACCGTGTCTTCGATCGGGATCGATTTGTCGACGCGATGCACATAATAGAGATCAATGTGGTCGACGCCGAGCCGCTTCCGCGAGCCGTCGAGGGCCTCGCGGATATGGGCCGCGCCATTGTCGAAGAACCGCGAGCCGTCCTCGCGCCGGCGAATGGCGAACTTGGTCGCAAGCGTCACTCGGCGACGGCGGCCTTTATCTTCGGCCAGAAACTTGCCGATAACCTGCTCGCAAAGGCCATCGCCATAGACATTCGCCGTGTCCCAGAAATCGACGCCGAGATCGAGCGCCCGCGCCAGCGCCCGCATGGATTTCGGCTTCGTTGGTCGGTCCGTAAAACCCACCGAAACTCATGCAGCCGAAACCAACGGCCGACACCGTTCCATGCCGCCAAACACGCCGCTGCATCGCTGTCCCCCGCGGCCGTTGAGCCCGATCTTTCCCGTCCAGAGTGAGAGGCCGCCTAAAGCTTCGCTTCGGCTGCGCCTTCGATCGCCTCGGCAAGGGCATGCGCCAGGCATCGGTAGCCGAGGTCGCTCATGTGCAGGCCATCGCCCGACAGCAGCAGGCCCAGCGCTTTGGCCCCTTTGGCGCTCCAGCTTTTCATCATCGCGTATCGGCTCAGCACCGGCACGCGGTCTGCGGCGCCGATATCGTCGACCATCTTAACGAACCGCTCGTATCGGACCGGGTCGGGAGTCTTCAGGGTGAATTGCGGGCCAATGAGCACCATGGGAACGCCCGCCCCGCGTGCTGCGATGATGCCTGCATTCACAGTGGCGCGGAACCGCGCTTCGTCGACGCCGACGATCGCGTCGTTGGTGCCGACCTGCCAGATGACCAGCCGCGCCCAGCCGGACTTCAGCGCGGCTTTCAGCCGATCAAGGGTCTTCGCCGCGAGTTCGCCGCCGACCCCTGCGTTCTTAACGTCGAAGTCAGCGCCCGTTAGCTTTTCAAGTTCCTCTTCGAGCTTGGCGGGGTAGGCGTTCGCGGGCGAAGTCGCGCCAATCCCCTCGGTCGAAGACGAGCCGATCGCCAGAATGTCAAGCGGAAACCCGACCCTCACCTTCGGGAAGGCAAAGGCCCCGCCGTTGGGCTCAAACGCGGCGGTCTCGCTCGGGCACGAAACAGTCTCGGCGCGAGCGGAAGTCAGGGCGAATAGGATGCAGCAACCTCCCGCCACCCGCGCCAACGCGCTGGCTGCGGAACGGAACGTGCGGCGATGTGGCGGTCTTTTCTGCACTCGATCCAGTAGGCGATAGCAAACAGGGCGGCGATTGACACAATCGTGTACGCGAGTCCGGCAAACCGTTCAATCCCTGCGGAGGCGTGCGGGGAAGCGGCGGCGAGCGCCGCTTGGCCGCAGGCGCTCAGGAACGAACCGGCGGCGAAGACTGGCAGACTGTTGCGGCCAAGGCTTTGAACGGCATTGCCGAAGGCGCCGCGCACCACTGGCGCAAGGAATCGCCCGAACACTGTCGCCATCGCGATCAAATAAGCCAGTGCGAGGAAATGGATCAGGCGGGCCAATCCGAGATCCTGCTTGGCGACATCGAGATGCGCCGTCGCCGTGTCGCGGAGCCCAGGCGCCAGGCCGCCTTCGTTGGTCACGATCAGCGCGGCGCCGACCACCGTCGCGGCGCTCAGCACGACCAGCCAGGGAGCGGGCCGCGGGAGACCGTTGCGCCACAGAATCGCCGACACGAGTCCGAGCGTGAACACGAGCTGCCAGGCGATCGGATTGAAGAACCACCCGCCGGGCTCCGGCCAGTTCGGGAGGTTAACGCCGAAGGTGCGCGCGGCCGCGTAGAGACCGACCGACACGATCAAAGCCAGGAAAGGGCCGCGCAGCGCGAGCGCGAGCGCGACAGGCGCCCACAGCATCAGCACCACATATAAAGGCAGGATATTGAAATAGCCCAGCTGATGGCTGAGGAGGGCAAGTCCCAAAAGTCCATTGCCGGGCGAGCCGAAGACGGAAGACCGTCCGTGCGCCTGGATCAGGTCCGAAACGCCGCTCATCCAGTAAGCCGCGGCGAACACCATGAGCGCCGCCAATGTCAGCGCGATATGGACGCCGTAAAGCTTGAGCGCGCGCTTGAGACAGCCGCCGGCGACCAGCTCGATGCCGTATTTGGATGCTCTCGGCATATAGATAAGCCCGACCGACAAACCGGACAGGAAGACGAACGCCTCGGCGCTGTCAGAGAGGCCGAAGTTCCTCGGAGTCCAATTTTCGAGCGGATTGCCGGGAATGTGATCGATCAGGATCGCGATCAGCACGGCGCCGCGCCAGAAGTCGATATCGCGGATGCGGGTTGCGTTCATTTCAGCACGCCTCGGCGCAAAAACGGCGCCACTCGATGATCGGTTCCGGACAGACGGGAGAAGATTTTGGCGGCGCCTGCCCGCGGATGCGTTCGCGCCGTTGGAATCGCCGTATAGCGAGCGCGCATCTTCGCCGCCATTCAAAACTGCGAGATCGAAAGCGCATCTCGCGTTGATTTGATCGCAAAGCCGGCCTTTCCTGAATGGTTGTTCATCCCGGCTCGATCGGCGGCCGCAATTTCTTAACGTCCGTTCATCCCGCCTCGATCAGCCGCGCGGCTTCGTCGCGCTCGAACAGATAGAGCAACAGCCTCAGGCCGCGGTTCGCGTCGCCCGCGAGCCGCTCGTCGCGCTTGAGCGCGGCTTCAGCCTCCGCCCGCGCCCGCGCCAGAAGGCCGCCATGGATGTCGAGCCGGGCGAAACGAAAGCCGGGCGCGCCGGCCTGCCGGGCGCCGAGCACGTCGCCCTCGCCGCGCAGCTTCAGATCCTCCTCGGCGATGCGGAAACCGTCCTCGGTCTCGCGCAAGATCTCGAGCCGCGCCCGCGCCGCTTCGCCGAGCGGTCCCCTGTAAAGCATGCAGACAGGCCGAGCGGATCGCGCCGCGGCCGACGCGCCCGCGCAATTGGTGCAGTTGCGCGAGCCCGAAGCGTTCGGCGTGCTCGACGATCATGATCGTCGCCTCCGGCACGTCGACGCCAACCTCGACCACCGTGGTCGCGACCAGGATGGTCGTGGCTCCGCGCTGGAAGCGGTCCATTGCCGCATCCCGCTCGGGGCCGGCCATCTTGCCGTGCGCGAGGCCAACGGCGTCGCCGAAGATGGCGCTGAGCGCTTGCGCTCGCTCTTCGGCCGCGGCGACGTCGAGCGTCTCGCTCTCCTCCACCAACGGACAAATCCAGTAGGCGCGCGCGCCGGAGGCGAGCGCCTGCGACAGGCGAGCGACAACCTCGTCAAGCCGTTCGATCGGCAACACGCGCGTGTCGATCGGCTGGCGCCCCGGCGGCTTCTCGCGCAGCGCGGAGACATCCATGTCGCCGAAATAGGCAAGCACGAGCGATCGCGGGATCGGCGTCGCGGTCATCACCAGGAGGTCGACCGCCTCGCCCTTGGAGGCGAGCGCCAGCCGTTGGCGGACGCCGAACCGATGCTGCTCGTCGACCACCGCGAGCCCGAGATCGGCGAAGGCGACCTCTTCCTGGAACAGCGCATGGGTGCCGACCGCAATGTCGATTGTCCCCTCCGCCAATGCCGCGAGGGAAGCGCGGCGGGCTGCCGCCTTGTCGCGGCCGGTCAACAGCGCAATGCGCAGGCCGACGCTCGCCGCCAGCGGCGCCATACGATCGTAGTGCTGGCGGGCGAGAATTCGGTCGGCGCCATCATCGCCGCCTGTCTGCCTGCTTCGACCACCTCCGCCATCGCCAGGAGCGCAACGACGGTCTTGCCCGATCCAACGTCGCCCTGCAGCAGCCTCAGCATGCGCTTTTCGGCTCTGAGATCGGCGCGGATGTCGTCGACCGCCTGGCGTTGCGCGGGGGTCAGAGAAAAGGGCAGGGCGGCTTCGAGGCGCCGCGCCAAAGCGCCTTCAGCCCGGTGCGCGCGGCCGGGAATGACGCGCAGGCGCGCCCGCATGAGCAGGAGCGCGAGCTGGTTGGCGAGGAGTTCGTCATAGGCGAGCCGCGTCATGGCCGGTCCGGCCGGGTCGATGTCCCCGGGCGAGCTGGGCCGGTGCATCGCGCCGAGCGCTTGCGTGAAGCTCGGCAATTTCAGATCGCTCAGGGTCTTCTCGCTGACCCATTCCGGCATCGGCGGCAGGCGCTTGAGCGCGCCCTCCGCGGCGCGCGAGACCGTGCGCTGGTAGAGCCCGTCGGTCAGCCCGTAGACCGGCTCGACCGAGGGCAGTCGATCGAGTTCCTCCGCTGTCATCACCCGGTCGGGATGAACCATCTGGCGCCGGCCGTCCCAGAGCTCGAGTTTGCCGGAAATCCAGCGGGTGGCCCCGACCGGCAGCCGCGACCGCACCCAGTCATGATTGGCGAGGAAGAAGACCAGCTCGACGTCCCCGGTATCGTCTTCGACCAGCACCTTGAACGGCGCCCGGGAGCGCGCGTTCGGCGGCCCGCGATGCTCGGTCACCCTGGCCTCGATGGTGACGATCGTGTCGGGAATTGCGTCGCGGATCTTGGGCCGCGCGCGCCGGTCGACGGTCGCCTGCGGCAGGTGGAAGAGGACGTCGACCACCCGCGCGCCCTCACGCCGGTCGAGCAGCCGGTCGAACAGTTTCGCGTTCTTCGGCCCGATTCCGGCCAAGGCGCTCGCGGGCGCGAACAAGGGATCGAGCGCGGAGGGACGCATCCCGCGCCCTCTAGCCGCGCCCGACCGTCCCGGCAAGACGCATGAACCTTCAGCCCTCAAGAACGAGAAAACCCGCGCGCGGGAAATGGACCACGATCTCGCCGACGCGTTCGTCGACGCGGCGAATGGCGATATGCTGCGCCGAGAGGGATACGATCTCCCCGCCGACTTCGACCCTGCCATAGTCATCGGGCGCGATGCGCACCGTGTCGCCGACCTTCCGTCCGTTCGGATCGTCCGGATCGTTCTCGGCGACAGTTTCCGGGCTGGCTTTTGCCGCGATGGCGAGGGCCTCGTCGGCGGACATTTCCTCGCGGCGCCCGTGTCCGACCGCGCCCTTCTATCTCACTTTCCGGCTCGGACGGCGGCCGTCATCATGAGCCCGCCGCCCCCGCAAACAGGCCTCAATAAACGCTCTTAAACGCCTATAAGCGCCAGTAAACGCTAGTAAAAGTGCTAGCGTTTACTAGCGTTTATTTTTTCCGATCGAGACTTTTCAATGGGTTGCGAGCGTTTGGAGTAAAAAAATTCTATCCCGGTCTCAACCTTTGAAGCGAACTGTCTCCGAGGTCCCTTCCCATCCCTTTGGCCGACCGGCGGCTCCCCGGCGAAGGTTGGATTCCACGAATAGAAAGATGTATAGCACCAACTTTCGATTTTGTCCAGAAAATGCGGTGCTTTTTTTCGCCTTCGCCGCCCTCGACGGATCGGAGCGCTCCCCCCAAGGCGACGCACGCGCCCGCGGCGCTCGCTCGATCGGCGGCGACGAGCGGCTCAGGGGCGTCGGCTCGCTCGCCCGGCCGGCCCCGCCCCGGAAAGCCTTGGCGAATTCGCCGAGCGAGCGGGCGGGCGCCAAGGCTCGGCTTCGCCCATCAATGGTCGATGCAGCCGAAGTTGCATTCCTCGTCCTTGCGGCTGAGGCCGTCGGTTTCCGGCGCCTGCGCGATTGGCGTCACCGGGCTCACATACGCGGTCGTCTCGGCGAAGTCGGCGACGCGGCGCTGCGCCGGCTTGTGTCCTGTTTCGTAAGCGGGGCGCCGTGCGCGGGAAGGGCGAACAACGGGATGGCCAGAAGCAAACCGAGGGCCATTGGGACCCGGAATGAAACGCACATTTTGATCTCCTGTCGAGTCATCGACGTCGTCTGCAGAGTGTCTTTATTTCCGCATCTTCGACGTCCTCGACGATCGACGTTTGCGTCCCGATCGTCTTGCTCAGGAGACCTCGATCAAGCGCGATTTATTCCAGGTTTCCGCAAAAGTTTTTGCTGCAATTAAATTTCGGCCAGCCAAGCTCAAGTTGGCGGAGGCGCACTGGCCTTCGCCTACGGAACGAGGTTGGCTGGGTGGGTTTCGGGCGGCGGCTACGAGTGGCTCATGGCCGCGTCGGCTCGGTCGCCGGGCCGCCCCCACGCCGGAACGCCTCGACGAATTCGCCGAGCGCCTTCTCGTCCGCGTCGGAAACGGCGACATAGGCGAGGTTCGCACCCGCCCAGCGGGCGACGTGGTAGCCGTCGATCGTTTCGATTGCGCCTGTCCCGCGCGGCGCCCTTGGCGTCGAGCGGCAGCTCGGTCAGCGCGACAACGTGCTCGTTGTGTCGGTAAACGAGCGTCGGCGTCGGGACCCTGTCCACGATGGTCACGCGTCCGCCCACCAGCGGAAAACCCTCCGGCGCGAGATCGACGATGGTTCCGCTCACCGTTGTGCGGTTGGCGAGCCAGGGCTTGACCGTGTGCCGGTCGGAGGAGGCGACGTCAAAGGGTTGGCCGGCGATTTCCGCGCGGGCAAAATCCGAGACCAGATGCTGCGCGACGTCGGGAGAGCCCGCCGGCGTGCGCAGCGACGTGAGCCCGGCGCCAAGCGCAAAGCCGAGGACGGCGAACGAAGCGGCCATCGCCAGCGCGCGCCTGTCGAGCCACGCGCGGCGGCGGAACGCATTGACCGTCGCGGTCGGACTCGTGGCCGCCTGAGGCGCGGGAACCGGTGGAGCGGACGCCGTCAGCGCCGCGATGCGGTCGGCCAAGGCTTGCGGGGCCGCATCACGGGGCGCATGACGGCGGACCGCGTCACGGAGCGTCGTGAGGCGCCGATACTCGGCGGCGAACGCCGGATCGTCGCGCAGCTCGCGCTCGAACGCGAGCGAACCCATGGCGTCGAGCTCGCCGTCGAGCGCGGCGTTGAGCCTCAGCAGCCGCTCGTTGGCGTCGCGGTCGGTCATGGCTCGGACCTCAACGTCTTGGCGAGCATGGCGCGGGCGCGCGCCAGCCGCGACATCACCGTGCCGACCGGCGTCTCGGTCGCTTCGGCGATCTCGCGATAAGAGAGGCCGTTGATGTCGCGCATCACCAGCGTTTCCAGAAAGGGCGAGGGGAGGGCGGCGATCGCCTCGCGCAAGCGCTCGCCATCCTGAAACGCGATCAGCTCCTGTTCGGGATTGGGCGCCGCGTCGTCGCCCTGGCGCAAATCGAGCGCGTCGAGGTCCGCCATGTCGCCGGCGTAAGCCACGGTCTTGCGTCGATTGCGAGCCATGAAGGTCATGGCGGCGTTGCGAACGATGGCGAGGAACCAGGGTTTCGGTCGATCGACCGAGACGGTGGAGAGAGCCTGAAGCGCGCGCAAAGCAGCGTCCTGCACGATGTCCTCGGCGTCGGTCGGGTTTTGCGACAGCCATTTGGCAAGCGAGTAAGCATCATCGAGCAGGGGCGGCACGATTTCGCGAAAACGCTGCTCGGCGAGTGAACTGTTCAAGCCGCGCATCCCGCGGGCGCATGGCCTATTTGGCGCGCTCCTTGAGGTAGGCGATCACATCGGCCCGGTCCTGCGGGTTGTCGAGGTGGAAGAACATTTTGGCGCCCGGCGCGACAGCCTGCGGATCGGTCAGCCACCTGTCGAGCGTCTCCTCGTTCCACACGATATTGGCTGATTTGAGCGCGTCGGAATAGTCGTAATCGGGCAGCGAGGCGGCCTTGCGCCCGAATACGCCGCGATGGCGCGGCCCGACGTCATTCTTGTCGAGCGAGTGACAATCCTGGCAGGCCTCGTAGAGCGTCTCGCCGCGAGCGGCGTCGCCGGTCAGCCCGCCGGCCCATGCGGTCTGCGCGAGCGCCGCCGAAATTGCGCCCGCGAGCATCACGGCTGCAAGGTATTTCTCTCTCCTGCGGAGATGCGCGTCAGAGGAGCCGGCGTCTGTAGCTTCGGCGCGAGTTCGCGCGCGAAGATCGGTCGAAAAGTCCCTCTCCCGCGACGGGCGCGGTGGGAGCACGCCTGTCTCTCGACAGGCATCGCGGGAGAGGGGTTCGGGCAAACGCGACGGGCTCATTGGAATGCGTCTCAGGCAAGATCGGAATCGGTGACCGCAAGGTTGGTTGGCGTGGGCGCATAGACGACCTCGCGGACGCCGAGCCATTTGCGCAATTCGCCCGCAGGCACGAGCTTCGGTCCTGGCGCAGGCGCTGTTCCCGGCGCCGGCTGCGGGAAGGCGGTCGAGCGCGCGGTGTGGAACGTGACGTTCCCCTCGACCTTCTGCATCAACTGATGGATGTGGCCGTTGAGCACGGTGACCGAGCCGAAGCGCGAGAGAAGCCCAAGCGCCTGCGCTGAATCCTCGGTGCCCCAACCCCATTCGGGCGCGATCATCCAGAGCGGGATGTGGGAGAAGATGACGATGGGCGTCGAAGCGGATTTGCCCTTGAGATCGTCTTCCAGCCACGCGAGCTGCGCCGCGCCGAGCGAGCCGAGGCCGTTCTTCTTGAGGTCGACGACATTGTTGAGCGAGACGAAATGCACGCCGCCCTGATCGAAGGCATACCAGCCCCCGCCCGTCGCGCCCTTGCCGAAGCGCTCGAGATAGATGTCTCGCGTCTTGGGGTCGAGAATGTCGTGTTCGCCAGGCGCGTAGTGGATGTCGAGCCTGGCGCGGCCGATCATTTGCTGGGCGTCGTCGAATTCGTTCGCCTTCGCCGTGTGGCTGATGTCGCCGGTATGGATGATGAATGCGGGCTTGTCCGGCATTGCCAGAATCTTGTCGATCGCGGCGCTCAGCGTGACGCGCGCATCGGGATTGGCGGGCTTGGCGAAGCCGACGTGGCTGTCGGAGATCTGAACGAAGGAAAAGCCGTTCTCCGCGGCTTTCGCCGAGCCGATCAGCCGGGACGAGGGCACGCCGCCCGCAACCGTCCACACCACGCCGGTTCCGGCCCACAGCATGCATTTCAGAGTTTGCCGCCGGTCGAGTCCGCTTTCGTCGTCGTTTGACATTTGAGTTTCCCCTTCTTCGGCGAGAAGCGCCGTTCAAAGAGGGGACTCAGGGGGTGTGCGGTTTATTCCCGCGACGCGCGAAAAAAAAGCGGCAGGCTTTTTTAGGGCGCGTCGAGGCGCTCGAGGGTCGCGCGCATGGAATCGCTCGGCGCGCTTAGGAGCCCGCCGATCGGAGAATCGAAATCGTCGATCAGGAAGATGGCCGAGGCGACGCAGATCGCGCAGGTCACAATCGACAGATAGACAACCGCGTTGCGCGGCGAGAGCAGGCCAAAAACTCCGAAAACCACCGCCAGCCACGCGCACATCGCCACCATCAGCGGCCACGAGATCGTGTCGTGCGACGTCTCGAGCAGTTGACGCCGGGCGCGCAACACCTCGTCGATCTGATTTGACAAGGACTCTGTCAAACGCTGGTGGAAATGGTCAGGCGGGTCCAGCTTGTGAATCGCGGCGTCAGCCTGGATGAGAAGAGCGCCGAGCGCCGGTCGCTCGACGGCCGTCGGACCGTCAAAGCGCGGAAAATCACCGGATGGGGCGGGCTCGTCGCGCCAGCTGTCGGCGATCGCCGCAGCCACGTATTTCCTTATCGCCGCTCGGATTGGCTCAGCGTCGGGTCCGTATTCCCGCAGATGGATGTCGAGATTGGAGATGTCGCCTGCGAAAGAGCGCAGCCGCGCGTCGAACGTGTCGAACGTGCCCTTCACCTCCGAGAGCATGAGGCTCAGCACCAAAGCCGTGAAGGTGACGAGGATCGAGACGATCAGCCGGACGTGGTCCTTCGTCTCGCTTGTTCGATGCTGCTCTCCCAGCCGGTCATGCAAATACATCCCCAAGCCCGAGGCGCAGAGCAGGAGGACGAAAATGATCAGGACCAGGAGGCCGCCGTGCGCCATGTGCGATGCGTCTGTTTTGCTGGCGCCAATTCGTTGCGCGGCCGACCATGCAAGTCCAGCTCTTAACGCGCTGTTAGGGCTCGCCGTCGCGGCTGTTCACAGACATCTGACCGACAGGCTCGGCGAGCGTCTCCGCCTCGTTTTGGGTCGCAGCCTCAGGCTTTGAGCAGGTCGACGATTACCTGCGGTAAACACCGCCGTGGTACCCGTGGTACCCTCCTCCGTGCCAGCCCCTACCATGATAATAGCCCCCGCCGTGGTAGTAGCCGCCGCGGTGATAGTAGGCTCCGCCTCCATGGTAGTAACCGCCGTGATAGCCGTAGCCGCCGCCGTAAAATCCTGGAGCGACGACGACCGGGCCGCGATATCCGTATCCATTCGGCAGGCACCCGCCGTAGACGTTGCGATGAAACCCCAGTCCGCATCCCCCAGCGGCCAGCACGATCGCTGAAATCGCCATGGTAGGGGGCGGGGGCCGGCATCGCGTTCGCTGAGCCCGCCAGAAATGTCGTGAGGGCGGCCATCGAGGCCACGGAAACAAGTCGCATCAAGTTCCTCCAGTTAAGCCGTTTCTTGAGTTCAAAAACGCCGGCTTTTTCGCATTGTTCCGGTGATTGTCGAAGTCGAGAACTTCTCCGCCGACTTGCGGACATGCTGGTTTATAAAGCGTTAATCACGGCGCGACAGCAACGCCGCGCGCGAAAACACGCCCCTACTGCGCCGCGCCGCCAACCTTAAACAGCCTTGGGTCATTGCGCCGGTTTCGGCATGGTTTTTCGCGTCATTTGAGCGCATTGTGACAGCCCGTAAATCGGGGGAGCGCTATGGTGAGGCAAAGGAAAGCTGCGCGCGCATACGAGTACGAACTGGGACATTCCGACCGCGAATTGAAACGCCTGAGGCTCCAGGCCGAACTCATCGATCCCTTTACGCGACAATATTATCGGGACGCCGGTATCGAGCAGGGCATGAGGGTGCTCGATGTCGGCAGCGGCGGGGGCGACGCTGCGTTGGTTGCGGCCGACCTGGTCGGCGAAGCGGGCGAGGTCGTGGGCGTCGATATTGCCCCGGCCGCCGTGGCCGCCGCTCAGGCTCGCGTCAACGCGCTCGGAAAGCGCAACATGTCGTTTCATCACGGAGATTTGGATCGGCTGGAGTTCGCCGAGAAATTTGACGCCGCCGTCGGCCGATACGTTCTCATGTTCAATCCGGATCCTGCGGCGATGGTGAAAAGCGCAGCAAGGCTCGTGCGGCCGGGCGGCGTCGTCGTGTTTCACGAAACCGATTGGAACGGGGTCCGTTCACACCCTGTGGCGCCAATCTATCAGCAGTGTCACGATTGGATTGTCCGCACGTTCGAGAAGGTCGGGACCAATCCACAGATGGGCCACCATCTACGGTCGGTGTTTGTCCGCGCTGGGCTCTCCGCGCCGTCGATGGCGCTCAGAGCGCTGATCCAAGGGCCCTCCGAGCGCGTCGCCTACATCCACATGATCGCCGAATTGGCGAATACTCTGGCGCCGGTGATGGAGGAACAAGGGGTCATCGCGCGCGGCGAGTTCGATCCCGCGACGTTCGGAAGCCAGATGATCTCGGAGGTGGAGAGGCTCGACAGCGTGGTCGTTGGACGTTCTGAAGTCGGCGCATGGTCGCGCGTGAGCTGATTCACCTCACTGCGCCGCGACGCCGACCTTGAGCAGCCGGTAGGTGATCGCGTCGACCAGCGCCTGGAACGAGGCGTCGATGATGTTGCCCGACACCCCGACTGTCGACCATGTGTCGCCGTTGCCGTCGCCGAACTCGATCAGGACGCGCGTCACCGCATCGGTGCCGCCCTGGAAGACGCGCACGCGATAATCGCGCAATTCGAGGTCCTCGATATATTTCTGATAGACGCCGAGGTCCTTGCGCAAGGCGAGATCGAGCGCGTTGACCGGGCCGTTGCCTTCGGCGGCGGAAATGAGCCGCTCATCGCCGATGCGGATCTTCACCACCGCCTGCGAAGCCGAATAGGTGATTCCGGGCGCGACCAGTTTGCGCTCGACGCCGACATGAAAGCTGTCGACGGCGAAATATTCCGGCACGCCGCCGAGCACGCCGCGCGCCAGAAGCTCGAACGAGGCGTCAGCGGCTTCGTAAGCGTAGCCCTGCGCCTCGCGCGCCTTGACCTCGTCCAGCAAACGCGAAAGGCGCGGATCGTCGGCCTTGGCCTCGACGCCCAGCCGGGCGAGCTCGGACAAAAGATTCGAGCGTCCCGCCTGATCCGAGATCAGTACGGCGCGCGCGTTGCCGACGCTCTCGGGCGAAATATGCTCGTAAGTGCGGGGGTCCTTGGCGAGGGCGGAGGCGTGAATGCCGGCCTTGGTGGCGAAGGCCGACGCCCCGACATAGGGCGCATGGCGGTTCGGCGCGCGGTTGAGCAGTTCGTCGAAGGCGCGCGAAACGTGGGTGATCTCGCGCAACGCCTCGGCCGTCACGCCGGTCTCGAAACGCTCCGCAAGCTCCGGCTTCAAGGCCAATGTGGGGATGAGTGTCACGAGATTGGCGTTGCCGCAGCGCTCGCCAAGCCCATTCAGCGTGCCCTGCACCTGCCGCGCGCCGGCGCGGACGGCGGCGAGCGAATTGGCGACCGCGTTGCCGGTGTCGTTATGGGCATGGATGCCGAGTTTGTCGCCGGGGATGACGCGCGCGACCTCAGCCACGATGCGTTCGACCTCGTCGGGCAGCGTTCCGCCATT
Source organism: uncultured Alphaproteobacteria bacterium (assembly GCA_963802615.1). Lineage (GTDB taxonomy): Bacteria > Pseudomonadota > Alphaproteobacteria > Rhizobiales > Beijerinckiaceae > Roseiarcus. The sequence continues at coordinate 113,235 of CAWDKC010000033.1, read as the reverse complement.
GGTGTCGCACAGCACCGCCCAGCGCGCGCCGGCGTCGATCGTGGCGCGGGCGCAGGCGAGCGCGTAGTTCGGGTTGGCCTTGTAGCCGTCGAAGAAATGCTCGCAATCGACCATCGCTTCGCGGCCCGCGGCGACCGCCGCCTTCACGCTGTCGGCGATGGCCTCGAGATTCTCGTCGAGCGTGCAGCCGAGCGCGACATGGACGTGATAATCCCACGACTTGGCGACATAGACGATTGCGTCGGCGTCGGCGGCGAGGAGGCCGGCAAGGCCCGGATCGTTGGCGGCCGAGCGGCCCGGCCGCTTGGTCATGCCGAAGGCGCAGAAGCGGGCGCTTCTGGTGGGCTTCTTTTTGAAGAATTCCGTGTCGAGCGGGTTCGCGCCCGGATAGCCGCCCTCGACATAGTCGATACCGAGCCGGTCGAGCATGGCGGCGATGCGGCGCTTGTCGTCGAGCGAGAAGTCGACGCCGGTGGTCAGCGCGCCGTCGCGCATCGTCGTGTCGAACAGATAGAGGCGTCTGGTCTTCTGAACGCCATGGCGGCTCGCTATCTCAGATGTCGCGGTCGCGAGGCGTCGGAGCGTCCTGCCGCGCCACGAGTGATGGTCTTGGTCATCGTGGTGTTGGCGAGCCACTCGTCGCCGATGCGCACGAGATTGCGCTTCTGCGCGGTGAAGCCCTGGCGCTCGAACAGCGGTTTCGCGACATCGCTCGCCTCGGTGGTGAGGCTCTTCGCGCCGCGCGCCTGCGCCAGTCTTGTGAGGGCGTCGACCAGGGTTCGGCCGACGCCCTGGCGGGCGAATTCGGGCTCGACGAACAGCATGTCGATCTCGTCGGCGCCTTTGAGGCTGGCGAAGCCGGCGATTGCGCCGTCGATCATTGCGAGCAAGGTCAAGGCCTCTGCGAGCCGAGCGCCGAAGGCCTGTTCGTCGTCGGCCTTCGCCGCCCAGGCCTCGCGCTGCTCGTCGCTATAATCTTCGGCCGCCAGCTCCTCGATGCTGGCGCGAAAGATCTCGGCGCACCTCTTCGCGTCGGCCGGGATATAGGGGCGCAGCGCAACGGCGCTCATCGCTTGATCTCCCAGGTCGTCGCGCCATCCTTGTTGTCCTTGATGGCGACGCCGAGCGCAGCGAGATGGTCGCGCAACCGGTCGGACTCGGCCCAGTTCCGTGCCGCGCGCGCGGCAGAGCGTTCGGCGATGATCGCGTCGATCTCGCGCGGCGTCGATCTTCGCGTCGCTCAGCGCCATCGCCTGACGGTGGGATCGCGTTTGCTGCAGGAGGCCGAGCAGATTGGCGCTGCTCTTGAGATGCGTCGCTTGAGCGCGCTCCGATTTGGCCGAACCATCGCCGTCATTGCGAGCGAAGCGAAGCAATCCAGGGATGGAGGGCTCCGCCGGCTCCGCTGGATCGCCGCGTCGGCCTTCGGCCTCCTCGCGATGACGGTCGTGCCGAGAGCTGCGTCCTCTGAAGTCGAGCGATGAAGCTCCGACAAAGCGGCCGGCGTGTTGAGATCATCGCCAATGCGTCGAGCACAGCTGTCGCAATGTCGCCCGCCGGTTCGACGTCGCCGACCGCGTCATACCAGCGGTCGAGCGTCGCTTCCGCCTCTTCCAGCGCTTTCACCGTCCAGTCGATCGGCTGGCGGTAATGCGTGCGCAACATCGCGAGCCGTAAAACCTCGCCGGACCACTTGCGGCCGCCGAACCTGGTCGTGCGCAGGAGTTCGTGGATGGTGACGAAATTGCCGAGGCTCTTCGACATCTTCTCGCCTTCGACCTGCAGGAAGCCGTTATGCATCCAGATATTGGCCATGCGGCTGCGAGCCGAAGGCGCAGCAGGATTGCGCGATCTCGTTCTCGTGATGGGGAAAGACGAGATCGATCCCGCCGCCGTGAATGTCGAAAATGTTGCGGCTCGGGTCGTCGCAGGAAAGACCGCCGCCGAATGGCTCGAGCAGCGTCGCCATCGACATCGCCGAGCACTCGATATGCCAGCCAGGGCGGCCCGGCGGGGCGATGCCGGCTGGGCTTGGCCAGCCCGGCTCGTTGGGCTTCGACGGCTTCCACAAGACGAAGTCCATCGAATCGCGCTTGTAAGGCGCGACGTCGACCCGCGCGCCGGCCAGCATCTCGTCGAGCGAGCGATGGGCGAGCGTCCCGTAGCGCGGCGCCCAGGCAAGCGCGTCCATCGCGTTCGGCGAGAACAGCACGTGATCCTCGGCGACATAAGCGACGCCCCGGGCGATCAGCCGCTCGATCATCACCCGCATCGCGTCGATATATTGGGTGGCGCGCGGCTCGTGGGTCGGCGGCAAGCAGCCGAGCGCGGCGACATCCTCGTGAAACTGGCGCTCGGTCGCCTCCGTCACTTTGGCGATCGCCTCGTTGAGCGGCAGATCCGGGTAGTCGCGCGCGGCGCGCGCGTTGATCTTGTCGTCGACGTCGGTGATGTTGCGGGTGTAGATCACATGGCTCTCGCCGTAGAGATGGCGCAGGAGCCGGAACAGCACGTCGAACACGATGACCGGCCGGGCGTTGCCGATATGGGCGAAATCGTAGACCGTGGGGCCGCACACATAGAGCCGCACCGCGCTGGGGTCGATCGGGAAGAACTCCTCCTTGCCGCGGGTCAAGGTGTTGTAGAGACGCAAGCCCGCCGGCTTCGCCTCCGCAGGCGTCTTCTCTTGAGGTTGGGGCGGCGGCTTCATCGGCGAGTCTCGGCGGCGTCATCTCGTTAAGGCCGAACGACAGACAGGCGTCGCCCGGGTCTGGCCGGATGATCGCTTCTCGATGGCTTTGATGAAATAAGGAGACGCGAACCAGCCAGCTTCAAAGCTAGCGGCTAATGATGCAAATCCGGATAAGGGGACACGCGGGCGTCATGGCGCGCATCCATGGGTCCAGGCTATCGCGCTTGTCAAGTTTTTCGCGGGCGACAAAAAGCGCAAAAGGGCGCGTCGCCGTCTATGGAGCGTTCGAGGTCGACAATTGAACAGAAATCGACAAGTAAATATGGATGAAAATGAAGGACGGAACTAAACGGGGTCATAACCCACTGAAAACATGAGGGCGCGCCGGTAAAATGGCGGCTAGAGCCATGCAGCAGGCGCTCGCGATGGCGGCCGCCGAGGGTGTGTTTGAAGCAATTTCCGGCCGACGCCCGAATCCTGTAAGACGGAGCCGCTTCGGCCCGCGAAGGGGGAGATCTTGAGCCGGGAAGCAAGCGCCGAAGGCAACCGAGCAAGGGACGCAGCCCAGCCGCTTCCCCGCGCCATCACCCTTCTCGGCGCGCCGGTCGAAGCGGGGACGAACGTGCCCGGCGCGGCGATGGGGCCGGCCATGCTGCGCGCCGCGGATATCGCCAAACCGTTGCGCGACCTCGGCCACGACGTCGAGGACCGGGGCGACCTCAGCCCCCCGCCTCCCTTGGTCCGATGCGGCCGCGCCCGAAGGCAGGGCGCATCGGTTCGGCGAAGTCGCGGCCTGGGCGCGACTGCTGGCGCGCGAGACCTATGCGATCGCCCGCTCCGGGCGGACGCCGATCGTGCTCGGCGGCGATCACAGCATCGCGATGGGCTCGATCGGCGGCCTTGCCCGCCACGCGGCCGAGGGCGGGCGCGAGCTGTTCGTCCTGTGGCTCGACGCCCATTCGGACTTCAACACGCCGCTGACCTCGCCGTCCGGCAACATGCACGGCATGTCGCTTGCGATGCTGTGCCGCGAACCCGGTTTGGAGGGCGTGTTCGGCGACGAGCCGCACGGCTCCGTCGACCCCGGGCGGCTGCATCTGTTCGGCATCCGGTCGATCGATGCGGGCGAACGGCGGCTGTTGCACGACCGTGGCGTCGACGTGGTCGATATGCGCAGGCTGGACGAAGACGGCTTCGCCGTCTCGATCCGGCGCATCATCGATCGGGTTAAAGCCCGCAACGGCCTTTTGCATGTCAGTCTGGACGTCGACTTTCTCGATCCGGCGATTGCGCCCGGCGTCGGCACCGCGGTCCCGGGCGGAGCGACCTACCGCGAGGCGCATCTTGTCATGGAGCTCTTGTACGAATCCGGCCTTTCGCCCTCGCTCGATCTCGTCGAGCTCAATCCGTTCCTCGACGAGCGCGCGAAAAGCGCGCTCCTGCTTGTGGATCTGACGGCGAGCCTGTTCGGGCGCTACGTGTATTGAGGGCAGGGGGTGGAGATCACAACGCTCGCCTCGGGGCGCCCCGGCGCCAGGAAAAGAACGTCAAGCATCTGGCAAAAGCAGAGGCGGAAGGCGCGACAAACGACAAAAAACGTCACGTGTCATGCGACTGAACCGACCGTCCACCATTCCGGGAGCAGGGCATGGTCTTGGAAAACTACGTGAATTTGATTGGCGCCGATTAGGCCCGCGGTCCTTTTTCACCCCTTCGCCAAAAGTTCGGCTTGATCGCGTGCGTCGATAGGGCGATAGCACCGGCGAAGCCGATGAGACCGTAAGCGAGGAAGACGCGCGGCGGCCTCGAACCATGGAAGAAAAAATCCGATGGCGCGTAAGAAGATTGCTTTGATCGGGGCCGGACAGATTGGCGGGACGTTGGCGTTCCTGGCGGCGTTGAAAGAGCTCGGCGACATCGTCCTGTTCGACATCATCGACGGAGTGCCGCAGGGCAAGGCGCTGGATCTGGCCGAATCGACCCCGGTTGAGAGCGTCAACGCGCGACTGGTCGGCGCGAGCGACTATTCCGCGATCGCCGGCGCCGACGTCGTCATTGTCACCGCCGGCGTGCCCCGCAAGCCCGGCATGAGCCGCGACGATCTGATCGGCATCAATCTCAAGGTCATGGACGCGGTCGCGGCTGGGATCAAGACGCACGCGCCGGAGGCGTTCGTCATCTGCATCACCAACCCGCTCGACGCCATGGTGTGGGCGCTGCAGAAATTTTGCGGTCTGCCGACCAAGAAGGTCGTCGGCATGGCGGGTGTGCTCGATTCGGCGCGCTTTCGCTATTTTCTCGCGGACGAATTGCAGGTTTCGGTCGAGGACGTGACCGCCTTCGTGCTCGGCGGCCACGGCGACGAGATGGTTCCTTCGGTTCGTTATTCGACAGTCGCGGGCATTCCGCTGCCTGATCTCGTCAAGATGGGCTGGACGACGCAGGCCAAGCTCGACGCCATCGTCGAGCGCACCCGCAAAGGGGGAGGCGAGATCGTCAATTTGCTCAAAACGGGCTCGGCTTTCTATGCCCCGGCGGCTTCAGCGATCGCGATGGCGGAATCGTACCTCAAGGATCAGCGCCGCGTGCTGCCCTGCGCGGCGCACTTGACTGGCCAATACGGCGTCAAGGACGCCTATGTCGGGGTCCCGGTGGTGATCGGCGCGAACGGGGTCGAGCGCATCATCGAGATTGCGTTCGATGAGAGCGAAAAAGTGATGTTCGCCAAGTCGGTCGCCTCCGTCCACGCCCTGATGGAGGCCTGCAAGGCGATCAATCCGGCGCTCGCGGCGTAATCGCGCCGCGCGCCCCCGCCGCTCGGGGGCCGTCGTTTCTCATGAGGTTTTCGCCGCCATGAACATCCACGAATATCAGGCCAAGGCGGTGCTGAGGGCGTTCGGCGTCCCGATCGCGTCGGGCTTTCCTGCTTTTTCCTCAGACGAGGCTTTCGAGGCGGCGAAGAAGCTCCCCGGGCCGATTTGGGTGGTGAAGACCCAGATCCACGCCGGCGGGCGAGGCAAGGGCCGCTTCAAGGAGGCCTCGGCCGGCGACAAAGGCGGCGTGCGGCTCGCCCGCTCGGTCGAGGAGGTCAAGGCGTTTGCAACCCAGATGCTGGGCGCGACGCTGGTCACGGCGCAGACGGGCCCCAGCGGCAAGCAAGTCAGCCGCCTGTACATCGAGGACGGCGCCACAATTGACAGGGAGCTCTATCTTTCGGCGCTCGTCGACCGGCAGACGAGCCGGGTGTCGTTCGTCCTCTCGACCGAGGGCGGGGTCAACATCGAGGATGTTGCTCACAATACGCCGGAAAGGATCCACACCTTCGCCGTCGATCCGGCGACCGGGGTTATGCCCCATCATGGCCGCGCCGCCGCCCGCGCGCTGGGGCTGACCGGCGACCTGGCCAAGCAAATGGAGAGCCTTGTCGCCAAGCTCTATGCCGCCTTCCTGGCCAAGGACATGTCGATGCTGGAGATCAATCCGCTGGTCGTCCTGTCGAACGGCCAATTGCGGGTGCTCGACGCCAAGCTGTCGTTCGACGACAACGCGCTCTACCGGCATCCCGACATCGCGGCCTTGCGCGACGAGAGCGAAGAGGACGCCAAGGAGATCGAGGCCTCCAAGCACGAGCTCAATTACGTCACGCTCGAGGGCTCGATCGGCTGCATGGTCAATGGGGCCGGGCTCGCCATGGCGACGATGGACATCATCAAGCTCTATGGGGAAAGTCCGGCGAACTTTCTCGACGTCGGCGGCGGCGCCTCCAAGGACAAAGTCGCCGCAGCGTTCAAGATCATCACCGCCGATCCGAACGTGAAAGGCATTCTCGTCAACATTTTCGGCGGCATCATGCGCTGCGACATCATCGCCGAGGGCGTCATCGCCGCGGTGAAGGAAGTGGGCCTCAAGGTTCCGCTGGTGGTGCGTCTCGAAGGCACCAACGTGGACCTCGGCAAGAAAATCCTCCGCGACTCCGGCCTCAACGTGATTGCGGCCGACGACCTCGACGACGCCGCGCACAAGATCGTGAGCGCCGTGCGGGCCGCAGCCTGAGTTTAAGCGCAGATCGCAACGAGGGAGTAGGGCCGATGCCCCCATCCAAGATCAACATTCTCGAGGCGGTCGACCGGAAGGTCAGGCAAGTCTTTCATCCGTTCATCGTCGGCGATGTCAACGAGGCCCAAGTCAAGGTGGCGAAATTCGGCGCCGCGTTCGATTGGCACGCGCACGAGCGCGAGGACGAGGCCTTCTTCGTGCTGCGCGGACGGATCGCGATCGACTTTCGCGATGGCGTTGCGGAAATGGGCGAAGGTGATTTTGTCGTCGTGCCCCGAGGCGTGGAACACCGGCCCCGGTCGCTCTCCCCGGAGCCGGTGGTTTTGATGTTCGAGCCGAGCACGACGCTCAATACGGGGAGCGCGACAAGCGCGTTGACCGTTCGTGAACTCGACCGGCTTTAGAGTTCCAGGAGAAAGGGTTGGAATCCGATACGCAGTTACACATATACTGTGGACCGGAGGCTCACATGAAAAATATCACGCTCGCAATCGACGATGAGGTGCTCGACAGGGTCCGTATCGTCGCGGCGGAGAAGAAAACCACCGTTAACGCCCTCGTCCGTGAATTTCTGGCTGACCTCGCCGGCCGTGATGAAAGGCTTGCGGAGGCTCGAAAGCAGCTTCTGCGGCTGATGGATACCTCCAAGGGCCGCATGGCGCCCGATTGGAAGTTCGATCGCGAGGAAACCCATGAGCGGTAAGGTCTTCCTCGACACGAACGTTCTCATCTACGCAGCCACGGGGCGGGAGGCGCATCCGCCGAAATTTCGCCGCGCCCGAGAAATCGTCGCGAGCGCGGATGTCGGCATCTCGACTCAAGTCATCGGAGAGTTCGTCGACAACGTTCAGAAGGCGCGGAAGATGCCGCGTCCGCTGACGGTTGACGAGGTGGCGGAATGGGTGGAGTGGCTCTTCCGTTTCCCGCTTGTCGAAGTGGATCGCGAGGTCGTCGAGTTCAGCGCTGATCGTGCAACGGCGGTATCAACTGCGCTACTGGGATAGCCAAATCGTCGCCGCAGCGCAGCGATTTGGCGCTGAGACCCTGCTCACCGAAGACCTCAACCACGGCCAGACTTATGGCTCCGTTCGCTGCGAAAATCCGTTCCGATCGAATTGAACCGCCAACGGCCGAAAGCGTCTTATGTCGATCCTCGTCAATGCCGACACCAAGGTCATCACCCAGGGCTTCACCGGGAAGAATGGCACCTTCCATTCCGAGCAGGCGATGGCTTATGGCACCAGGCTCGTCGGCGGCGTCTCGCCGGGCAAGGGCGGCTCGATCCATCTCGGGCTGCCGGTGTTTGAAACGGTTGCCGAAGCGCGGGAGAAAACCGGGGCCGACGCCAGCGTGATCTATGTGCCGCCGGCCGGCGCGGCGGACGCGATCTGCGAGGCGATCGACGCCGAGACGCCGCTCATCGTCTGCATCACCGAGGGCATTCCGGTGCTCGACATGGCGCGGGTCAAGCGGGCGCTGCAGGGCTCGAAATCGACCCTGATCGGCCCCAATTGCCCCGGCGTCATGACGGCGGGCGAATGCAAGATCGGCATCATGCCGGGCAACATTTTTGCGCGCGGCAGTGTTGGCGTCGTGTCGCGTTCCGGCACGCTGACCTACGAGGCGGTGTTCCAGACGACGCGCGAGGGTCTCGGGCAAACGACGGCGGTGGGCATCGGCGGCGACCCGATCAAGGGCTTGGAATTCGTCGATGTGCTCGCCATGTTTATGGCCGATTCCAAGACCCAGTCGATCGTGATGATCGGGGAAATCGGCGGCCAGGCCGAGGAGGACGCGGCCGGGTTTCTGAAGGATGAAGCCAAGCGCGGCCGCGAAAAAACCCGTCGTCGGCTTCATCGCCGGACGCACGGCGCCCTCAGGACGGCGCATGGGGCATGCCGGCGCGATCATCTCCGGCGGCAAGGGCGGCGCCGAGGACAAGATCGCGGCGATGGAGGAGGCGGGCGTCCGCGTCTCGCCCTCTCCAGCCCGGCTCGGCAAGACATTGGTCGATCTGTTGCACGGCAAATAAGGGAGTCCGCTCGGTGGCTCGTCAGGACGTCAATCAAGCGCTGCTGCAAACCTCGTTCCTGTATGGCGCCAACAGCGCCTATATCGAGGCCTTGCAGGCGCAATACGAGAAAGACCCGCTCTCGGTCGAACCCGGCTGGCGCGAATTCTTCGACGCGCTCGGCGATGATCCCGCGAGCGTGGTCAAGACCGCGCGGGGAGCGTCGTGGCGCAAGCCCAATTGGCCGCCGACGGCAAAAGGCGATCTGATCAGCGCGCTGGACGGCGATTGGCCGGCGACGGAACAGGCGGTCGCCGACAAGCTGCGCGCCAAGGCCGCGGAAGCCGGGCCGAAGGCGGCGCCGAGCGAGGACGAGATCCGCCGGGCGACCCGCGATTCCGTGCGTGCGCTGATGATGATCCGCGCCTACCGCATGCGAGGCCATCTGTACGCCAATCTCGATCCCCTCGGTCTCGAGCCGCAGAGGGACCACGAGGAGCTCCATCCCTCGACCTACGGATTTCAGGAGTTCGGACTACGACCGCCGGATCTTCATCGATCACGTGCTCGGGCTCGAATATTCGACCGTGCGCGAAATGCTCGCGATCCTGCGGCGAACCTATTGCGGCACGATCGGCTTCGAATTCGTCCATATTTCCGATCCGGCGGAGAAGGCGTGGATTCAGGAGCGCGTCGAGGGGCCCGACAAGGAAATCCAGTTCACCCGGGAGGGCAAGCGCGCGATCCTTGGCAAGCTGATCGAGGCCGAGGGGTTCGAGAATTTCTTCGACGTCAAATATACCGGCGCGAAGCGCTTTGGCCTCGACGGGGCGGAAGCGATGATTCCGGCGCTCGAGCAGATCATCAAGCGCGGCGGCCAGCTTGGCTTGAAGGAGATCGCTCTCGGCATGGCCCATCGCGGACGGCTCAACGTGCTCTCCCAGGTGATGGGCAAGCCGCACCGCGTCATTTTCCACGAATTCAAGGGCGGCTCGGATTCGCCCGATCAAGTCGACGGCTCCGGCGACGTCAAATATCACCTCGGCGCGTCCTCGGACCGCGAATTCGACGGCAACAGCGTTCATCTCTCGCTCACCGCCAATCCGTCGCATCTCGAGATCGTCGATCCCGTAGTTCTCGGCAAGGTCCGCGCCAAGCAGGATCAGCTTCACGACGTCATCGAGCGCACGAAGGCGCTGCCGCTCCTGATCCACGGCGACGCCGCTTTCGCCGGACAGGGCGTGGTGGCCGAATGCTTCGGCCTCTCGGGCCTGCGCGGCCACCGGACCGGCGGCTCGCTGCATTTCATCGTCAACAACCAGATCGGCTTTACCACCTACCCGCGCTATTCTCGTTCCTCGCCCTATCCATCCGACGTCGCCAAGCTGGTCGAGGCGCCGATCTTCCATGTCAACGGCGATGACCCGGAGGCTGTCGTCTTCTGCGCCAAGGTCGCGACCGAATACCGGCAGAAGTTCCATAAACCCGTGGTCATCGACATGTTCTGCTACCGGCGGTTTGGCCACAATGAAGGCGACGAGCCCTCCTTCACCCAGCCGATCATGTACCGGCTCATCCGCTCGCACCCGACCACGCTTCAGATCTACGCCACGAAGCTCATCGCCGAAGGCGTCGTGACCCAGGGCGAGGTCGACAAGATTCGTGCGGATTGGCGTCAGCGGCTGGAAGCGGAATTCGAGGCCGGCCAGTCCTATTCGGCCAACAAGGCCGACTGGCTCGACGGGCGCTGGGCGGGCTTCAAGGCGAACTCGCGACATCTCCGACGACGAGCGCCGAGGCAAGACCGGTGTCGAGCTCGAGCGGCTTCGCCTCATCGGCGAGCGCATCACTGCGGCGCCCGACGGCTTCAACGTTCACAAAACCATTTCGCGCTTCCTCGAGAACCGCCGCGCGGCGATTTGCAACGGCGACGGGATCGACTGGTCGACCGCGGAGGCGCTCGCCTTCGCCACGCTGCTGGACGACGGCATTCCAGTCCGCCTGTCGGGCCAGGACAGCGAGCGCGGCACCTTCTCGCAGCGCCATTCGGTGCTGATCGATCAGGAGACGGAAGCGCGCTACGTCCCGCTCAATCACATTCGCGACGGCCAGGCGCGCTACGAAGTCATCAATTCGATGCTGTCGGAAGAGGCGGTGCTCGGCTTCGAATACGGCTATTCGCTCGCCGAGCCGAACGCGCTCGTTCTATGGGAGGCGCAATTCGGCGACTTCGCCAATGGCGCGCAAGTGGTGTTCGACCAGTTCATCTCGGCGGGCGAGAAGAAATGGCTGCGGATGTCTGGTCTCGTCTGCCTGCTGCCGCACGGCTATGAGGGCCAGGGGCCGGAACATTCCTCCGCCCGCCTCGAGCGCTATCTGCAGCTCTGCGCCGAGGACAACATGCAGGTCGTCTCCTGCACCACGCCGGCGAATTTCTTCCATGTGCTGCGCCGCCAGCTCAAGCGCGAGTTCCGCAAGCCGCTCATTCTGATGACGCCGAAGTCGATGCTGCGCAACAAGCGCGCAGTGTCGAACCTCGCGGCCTTTGGCCCGGACACGAGTTTCCACCGGCTGCTATGGGATCACGCGGAGACCCACAAGGGCGAGAAGATCACCCTCGCCAGGGACGAAAAGATCCGCCGCGTCGTCATCTGCTCCGGTAAGGTCTACTACGACCTCTACGAGGAGCGCGAAAAGCGCGGCGTCGATGACGTCTACCTTTTGCGCGTCGAGCAGCTCTATCCGTTCCCTGCCAAGGCGCTCTTGAGGGAGCTTTCGCGCTTCAAGAACGCCGAAATCGTTTGGTGTCAGGAGGAGCCCAAGAATATGGGCGCCTGGAGCTTCGTTGAGCCGTTCCTGGAATGGGTGTTGGGTCAGCTCGGCGCCAAGTCCAAGCGCGTCCGCTATGCCGGACGCCCGGCGTCGGCGGCGACCGCGACCGGGCTCATGTCGAAACATCTGGCCCAGCTCAAGACCCTCCTCGACGAATGCCTGGCCTGAGCGAAGCCGGTTCGACATGCCCCACTACTTATGCAAACTGAAGCCGCCGCGCGCGACGTTCATCGCAGACATGAGCGCTGACGAACTCCTCCTGATGCGCGCGCATCGCGAATATTGGACCCCCCGCGTCGAAACCGGGGTGGTCGTGGCGATGGGCCCGGTCGCCGATCCCGCCGGCGGCTACGGAATTGCGATCATCGAAGCCCCGTCCGAAGCCGCGCTCGAGGCGATGCAGGGCGCCGATCCGGTCATCGCGGCCGGACGCGGCTTCGCCTATGAAAACCGCGTGATGGCGGCGATCGCGGTGCGCCCCAGCCAGCCGCTTGCGCCCATTACCTCGGTGACTCCCTAAGGGATAAAGAAGGGCGCCGCGTGGCGCGATTGAAATGGCGACTGAAATTCGGGTTCCAACGCTGGGCGAGTCGATCAGCGAAGCAACCGTCGGCAAATGGTTCAAGAAGGCTGGCGAGGCCGTGCAAGCCGACGAGCCGCTGGTGGAGCTGGAAACCGACAAGGTGACGCTCGAGGTCAATGCGCCGAGCTCGGGGGTCTTGAGCGAGATCGCCGCCGAGACCGGTCAGACGGTGGCGATCGGCGCGCTGCTGGGGCAGCTCTCGGGCGGAGCGGCGGCGCCGGCCGAAGCGGCGGCTCAAGCTCCGGCGGCCAAGGCCGCGCCTGCGCCCGTCGCCTCGGCCGCGATGCCGCCTGCGCCGGCTGCGGCCAAGATGGCTGCCGAGGACAAGATCGATCTCGCTTCGGTCGCCGGCAGCGGCAAGCGCGGCCAGGTGCTGAAGAGCGACGTGATCGCCGCTGTCGCCGCGGCGCGCGCGTCCCCGCCGGTCGCCGCGCCTGCGCCCGTGCAACCCCCCGCGCCCATTCCGGGCCCCGCTCCAGCTCCCATGCCTCTAGCGCGCACGACGGCGCCCGATGACGGCGCCCGCGAAGAGCGGGTGCGCATGACGAAATTGCGTCAGACCATCGCGCGACGCCTCAAGGACGCGCAAAACACCGCGGCGATGCTCACGACCTTCAACGAAGTCGACATGAGCGAAGTGATGGCGTTGCGCGCTCGCTACAAGGACGCGTTCGAGAAAAAGCATGGCGCCAAGCTTGGCTTCATGGGCTTTTTCGTCAAAGCCTGCGTTCAGGCGCTGAAGGAGATTCCCGCCGTCAACGCCGAAATCGACGGCGCGGACCTTGTCTACAAGAACTACTACCACATCGGCATCGCCGTCGGCACCGACAAGGGCCTCATCGTGCCGGTGGTGCGCGACGCCGACAAGCTGTCGCTCGCCGAGATCGAGAAGACGATCGCCGGCTTGGGAAAACGCGCCCGCGACAGCCAGCTCACGCTCGAGGAATTGCAGGGCGGAACCTTCACCATCACCAACGGCGGCATCTATGGCTCGCTGATGTCGACGCCGATTCTCAATGCGCCGCAATCGGGCATTCTGGGCATGCACAAGATTCAGGATCGGCCGATCGCGGTCGGCGGCAAGGTCGAAATCCGGCCGATGATGTATCTCGCTTTGAGCTACGATCATCGCATCGTCGACGGCCGGGAGGCGGTGACCTTCCTGGTCCGCGTCAAGGAGGCGCTCGAGGACCCGGCGCGGCTCGTGCTGGACCTCTGAAGCGGCGACCTTCTCGAACGAGGGCCGGTTGGCGAGCTGGGGCGGGCGCTCCCGCGTCTGCTTTCGGCCAGGACCCTCGAAAAAATATCAACAATTTCTTGCCAATCGGGCTGGCGTATGGTATTGTTTTTCAGAAAGCTCAGACCCGCCTCGCGTTAAAGCCATGGGCGTGATCGGACTGATGGGCCGGGGAGGGATGCGACTCGCAAAACGCGCCGCAAGCTTTTGAAAACACTCAAAATGGACTCGTAAGCGCGGGTTCGGGCCCAGTGGAGCGGGGATCATGAGCGAGCTGACATGTCTCGAACTGAGCGTGGCGCTGTGGCTTGTCCATGTCCTTGTTCAGGCGGGCTTCGGCAACGCCCAGATGCCGTCCAGCTACCTCTTGAGCTCGCGCGACGAGCCTCCCAAGCCGCGCGGAGTGTCGTATGCCCGCGCATGCCGGGCGCTGGCGAATTATCTTGAAAACTTCACGCCGTTCGTCGCCGTCGCGCTCGCGCTTATCGCCACTCAGCGAACAGGGGGCGCGGGCGCGATCGGCGCCACGATCTGGATCCTGGCGCGCATCGTCTACCTTCCGATTTACGTCTTCGGCATTATCTATGTACGGACATTGGTGTGGGGGATTTCGATCGTCGGCCTCGTCATGATGCTGGGCCGGCTCGCGCTGTGATCCGCCGGGGCTTGCGGTAAGCGTCGGGGGTTCATATCTTACATGCGTCTTACAGGGAGCGGGCCGGTCGATGTCTCGGGGGAAAACCTCCACGACGATTGTTTCGACCAAGGGGCAGGTGATCCTGCCCAAGGCGATACGCGACGAAAAGCAATGGGCTCCGGGAGCGCGGCTGACCGTCGAGTTCGACCGCCGACGGGGTTTTGCTGCGCCAACTGGAACGGCCTTTCGTTCCGACCAGCTTCGACAAGGTTCGCGGTTGCCTCGCAGGCCGGAGCAGATCGCTGACGCAGCGGCAAATTGACGCGGCGCTGAGAGCCGCAGCGAAACGCCGCCATGCTCGCGATTGATACCAATATCGTGATTCGTTATGTCACCGGCGACGGCGGAGATGAGTTCGCGAGAGCTGTCCACATCATCGAAAATAATCCTGTGTCGCTTTCGCTCACGGTCGTTCTCGAAACGGAGTGGGTCCTGCGGGACGCGTACGAATTGCCGCGTGACGACGTTCTGTCGGCGTTCGAAAGTCTGTTCGGCCTGCCGAATGTCTCGGTAGCCGAGCCGCTCGTGCTGCGCAGGGCGATCACGTTGGCGCAGTCTGGCCTGGACTTTGCGGATGCGCTGCATGTCGCCCAGCTGACCGACAGAGAGATTTTTGTCACCTTCGACAAGACGCTCGCAAAACGGGCGTCTCGTCGCGGTCTCTCGGTGCGTCTGGCCTGAGTGCGGCCGCGTCCGACACAATGCGAGCGAAACCATGACTTATGACCTGATCGTGATCGGCTCGGGCCCGGGCGGTTACGTCTGCGCCATACGCGCGGCGCAGCTCGGCATGAAGGTCGCCGTCGTCGAGAAGATGAAGACGCTTGGCGGAACCTGCCTCAACATTGGCTGCATTCCATCCAAGGCGCTTCTGTACGCGTCCGAAATGTTCGACGAGGCAGGGCACGGTCTTGCGCCGCTTGGCGTCGTTGTTTCTCCGCCGAAGCTCGATCTCCCAGCGATGATGAAGCATAAGGACGCGACCGTCGCCGCCAACGTCAACGGCGTCGCCTACCTGTTCAAGAAGAACAAGATCGACTGGGTGAGCGGCGCGGGCGCCATCGCGGCTCCGGGGCGCGTGACCGTCAAGGGCGCCGACGGCAAGGAAAGCACGCTCGAGACCAAGGCGATCGTCATCGCCACCGGTTCGGATGTCGCGCGGCTGCCGGGCGTCGAGATCAACGAGAAGACGATCGTCTCCTCGACGGGCGCCTTGAGCCTGCCCGCTCCGCCGAAGACGCTGATCGTCGTCGGCGCCGGCGTCATCGGCCTCGAACTCGGCTCGGTCTGGCGGCGGCTGGGTTCCGAGGTCGACGGTGGTGGAGTTCCTCGACCATGTCCTGACGGGCATGGACGCCGAGGTGTCCAAGTTCATGCAGCGCACGCTGGAGAAGCAGGGCTTTGCCTTTCATCTCGGCCACAAGCTGGCCAAGGTCGAGGCGGCGGGAGCGGGCGTCCAGGCGACGATTGAACCGTCAGCCGGCGGCGAAGCCAAGACGCTCGACGCCGACGTCGTGCTTGTCTCCGTCGGCCGGCGCCCGTTCACCGAAGGCCTGGGTTTGGAGGCGCTCGGCGTCAAGACGGAGCGCGGGCAGGTCGTCGTCGACGCGCATTTCGCCACCAATGTTCCGGGCGTCTTTGCGATCGGCGACGTCATCCGCGGACCGATGCTCGCCCACAAGGCTGAGGACGAGGGCGTGGCGGTCGCCGAACTGCTCGCGGGGCAGGCGGGCCACGTCAATTACGGCGTCATTCCCAGCGTCGTCTATACGAGCCCGGAGGTCGCCTCGGTCGGCAAGACCGAGGAAGAGTTAAAGGCCGAGGGTGTGACGTACGCCGTCGGCAAATTCCCGTTCACCGCCAACGGGCGTGCGCGGGCGATGCGTCACACCGAGGGTTTCGTGAAAATCCTCGCCGATTCCGCGACCGATCGCCTGCTTGGAGGGCACATTGTGGGGTTTGGCGCGGGTGAGATGATCCATGAAATCGCGGTTCTGATGGAGTTCGGCGGCTCGGCGGAGGACCTTGCTCGCACTTGCCACGCGCATCCGACGATGTCGGAAGCGGTCAAGGAGGCGGCGATGGCGGTGGCGAAGCGGGCGATTCACATTTAGCCGCCGCGGCGCGTTGTCATCTGCCCTGACGTGACTGACGGCCACAAACCGCGCCTCAAGCCGCCGCGCGGATCGCCTGAATGTTGTCGGCGTAGGCCTTCGGATCGCCCTCGAACACCTTGGAGCCGGCGACAAAGACATTTGCCCCGGCGCGCGCCAGCAGCGGCGCGGTCTCCGGCGCGACCCCGCCGTCGACTTCGATGTCAATCTTGCGCTCCCCGATCATGCGCTTCACCCGCGCGATCTTGTCGAGCATGGCGGGAATGAACGCCTGGCCGCCGAAGCCGGGATTGACGGTCATGACCAGGATCAAGTCGAGCCGGTCGAGCACATATTCGATCGCGCTCTCGGGCGTTGCGGGATTGATCGCCACGCCCGCCTTCTTGCCGAGCGATCGGATCTCCTGCAGCGAGCGGTCGAGATGCCGCGTCGCCTCGGCGTGGACCGTGATGTGATCGGCGCCCGCCTTGGCGAAAGCTTCGAGATAAGGATCGCAGGGCTCGATCATCAGGTGGCAGTCGAACGGCTTGTCGGTCAGGGGCCTCAGCGCCGCGACGACAGGGGGCCCAAAGGTGATGTTGGGCACGAAATGCCCGTCCATCACGTCAAGATGAATCCAGTCCGCGCCCGCCGCGGCGACGGCGCGCACCTCCTCGCCGAGCTTGGCGAAATCGGCCGACAGAATTGACGGCGCCATGATCATTGGATTGGTCATGCGCGGATTTTCCTTTCGACGGCTTGCCGAACGCGGCGCTACCGATGGTCGCCGACCGGTCGAGAGTCGAATCCGCGCCCGCAGTGATGAAATACAAACTAGATGTGCATGTACCTAATAACAACTTAAGCATATAGCTTAAATCATTGCCTTCGGCTCTGAGGCCGCTTATGTACCGCGCCTTATCAAGGGAATTCTAGATGCCGAGCGTATTGCCAGCCCATCTCAAGCGGCTGGAGGCCGAGTCCATTCACATCATGCGGGAAGTTGTCGCCGAGATGCGCAATCCGGTGATGCTGTATTCGATCGGCAAGGATTCGAGCGTCATGCTGCATGTGGCGATGAAGGCCTTCTATCCGGCCAAGCCGCCGTTTCCGCTGCTGCATGTCGACACCACCTGGAAGTTCCGCGAGATGATCGCCTTCCGTGACGAGACGGCGCGGCGGCTCGGCCTCGATCTGATCGTCCACATCAACCAGGACGGCGTTAAGCGCGGTATTTCCCCTATCGCTTCGGGTTCGCAGCTCCATACGCAAGTGATGAAGACCGAATCGCTGAGGCAGGCGCTCGACGAGGGCCGCTTCGACGCCGCATTTGGCGGCGCGCGCCGCGACGAGGAGAAGAGCCGGGCGAAAGAGCGCATCTTCTCGTTTCGCTCGGCCGCCCATGCCTGGGACCCGCGCAACCAGCGGCCGGAACTCTGGCGGCTGTTCAACACCCGCATCCGCGAAGGCGAATCGATGCGCGTCTTCCCGCTCTCCAACTGGACCGAGCTCGACGTGTGGGAATACGTGCTGGCGGAAGAGATTCCGGTCGTGCCGCTCTATTTCTCGAAACTTCGTCCCGTCGTTGAGCGCTCCGGCGCGCTCATCATGGTCGACGACGAACGGCTGCCGCTCAAGCCCGGCGAACAGCCAGAAATGCGGCGCGTCCGATTCCGCACGCTTGGCTGCTATCCGCTGACCGGGGCGATCGAGTCGGAAGCCGACACGCTTCGCGACATCATCGCGGAAATGCGCAAGGCCACCACCTCCGAGCGGCAGGGACGCTTGATCGACTCGGACGAAGCCTCCTCGATGGAAAAGAAGAAGCGCGAGGGGTACTTCTGATGAATGTCGCGGTCGATCCGGCGGCGCCTCCCGACCCTTCGTCTCCTGACCTGCGGCTCGGTCGACGACGGCAAGTCCACGCTGATCGGACGGATGCTGTACGAGAAAAAGCTGATCTTCGACGACCAGCTCTCGACGCTCAAGCGCGACTCGAAGAAGTTCGGCACCACCGGCGAGGATGTCGATTACGCGCTCCTGGTCGACGGGCTCGAGGCCGAACGCGAGCAGGGCATCACCATCGACGTCGCCTATCGTTATTTCGCAACCGAAAAGCGCTCGTTCATCGTCGCCGACACGCCCGGTCACGAGCAATTCACCCGCAACATGGCGACGGGCGCGTCCAACGCCGATCTCGCGATCGTGCTGGTCGACGCGCGCAAAGGGCTGCTGACGCAGACGCATCGCCATTCGATCATCGTTTCGCTGCTTGGCGTGCGCCACGTCGTGCTGGCGGTCAACAAGATCGATCTCGTCGATTTCAGCGAAAGCGTCTTTCGCCGGATTGAAGCCGACTATCGGAAATTCGCCGAGACGTTGGGCTTCCGCTCGTTGATCGCGGCGCCGATCTCGGCCCGCCACGGCGACAACGTGTCGGCCTTGAGTCCACGCACGCCCTGGTATTCGGGCCCGCATCTCTTGGACTATCTGGAGCGCGTCGAAGTCGAAGAGGATCGCAGAAACGCGCCCTTTCGCTTGCCGGTGCAATGGGTCAATCGCCCGCACCTGGATTTTCGTGGCTTCGCGGGCACGATCCCGAGCGGGCGCATTGCGCGAGGCGATCGCGTGGTCGCCGCGGATTCCGGCCGTGAGAGCACGGTCGTGAGCCTGTTGGTCGGCGACCGCGAGGTCGAGGCCGCGGAAGCCGGCGACGCCGTCACGCTGACGCTGGCCGACGAGATCGACATCGCGCGGGGCGACGTGCTGTCGAATCCGGGCGCTCGCCCGGAGGTCGCCGATCAGTTCACGGCGCATCTTTTGTGGATGAGCGCCGAGCCGATGCTGCCGGGTCGTTCCTATCTGCTCAAGATTGGCGGGCGGACAACCCCTGCTTCGGTGACCGACCTCAAGCACCGTCTCGACGTCAACAGCTTCGACAAGCTGGCGGCGAAAGAGCTCGATCTCAACGAAGTCGGCTTCTGCAACATCGCGACGACCATGCCGGTCGCCTTCGATCCCTATGCCGACAATCGCGATACCGGCGGCTTCATCCTGATCGATCGCGCCACCAACGAGACTGCGGCCGCGGGCATGATCGCGCATGGGCTGAGGCGCGCGACCAACGTGCATCGGCATGGGGCGACCATTGATCGCGAGGCGCATGCGGCGCTCAAACATCAGAAGCCCGCGATCCTCTGGTTCACCGGCCTCTCGGGCGCGGGGAAATCCACGATCGCGAACCTGGTCGAGGCCAAGCTTCACGCGCGCGGCGTGCATACCGCGCTGCTCGACGGCGACAACGTCCGTCACGGCCTCAACAAGGATCTGGGCTTCACCGCCGCCGACCGGGTCGAGAACATCCGCCGCGTCGGCGAAGTGGCGAGATTGATGACCGACGCCGGGCTCATCGTGCTGTGCTCGTTCATTTCGCCGTTCCGGGCGGAGCGGCGTCTGGTCCGCGACACCGCGGCGGCGGGGCGAGTTTCTGGAGATCTTCGTCGATGCGCCGCTCTCAACCGCGATCGCCCGCGATCCCAAGGGCCTGTACAAGCGCGCGCTGGCCGGCGAGATCAAGAACTTCACCGGCGTCGACCAGCCCTACGAAGCGCCCGAAGCGCCGGAGCTTATCCTCAATTCCGCCGAAGCGATCGCCCGAGGCGCTCGCCGATCGCGTCGTCAAGGAGCTTGAACAACGCGGACTGATCGTGGCGTTATAGAGCGGGGCGCGTACGCGTCGCCCGACGCCCGGAGCGTTCCATGCTCACGTTCTATTACGCCACCAACACCTGCGCGCTTGCCTCGCATATCGCGCTCGAAGAGGCGGGCGCCACGTACGAGACGCGATGGGTCGACTTCGGCGCGGCCGAACAGACGAAGCCGGACTATCTCAAGATCAACCCGAAGGGCCGTGTGCCGTCGCTCGCGACCGAGCGCGGCGTGCTGACCGAAACGCCGGCCATTCTCGCCTATATCGCGCAGAGCCATCCGCAGGCTCAGCTCGCGCCGCTCGACGATCCGTTCGCCTTCGCTGAAGCTGCAATCGTTCATGAGCTATCTCTGCTCGACAGTGCATGTCGCGCACGCTCACCGCGCCCGCGGATACCGCTGGGCGGACGACCCGGCGGCGCACGAGGCGATGAAGAAGAAGGTCCCGCAATCCGTCGGCGCCTGCTTCGACCTGATCGAGCGCAAGATGTTCCGCGGTCCGTGGGCGATGGGCGACGCCTACACGGTCGCCGACCCTTATCTCTTCACGATCGCGCGCTGGATGGAAGTCGACGGCGTCGATCCCGCCGCCTATGCCCGTGTGCTCGACCACCGCGACCGAATGGCGGAGCGCCCTGCGGTCCAGCGCGCGCTCAGGAGTGAAGGCCTCGCGTAGCCGCGCGCGCCCTCAGGCGATCTTCACATATTCGAAATCGCCCGGCTGGCTGTTGACGCCGACGCGCGGCGGGGCGATCCAGCTCGCATATTTGCCCGGCTCGTGGCACGGCTTCATCAGCGAAACGATGAAGGCCATGTCGTCTTCGTTGGGCAGCCAGTCGCCGCTCTTTGCGTTCCACTGATCTTGCGTCGAGGACTTCGCCGGTCGGGCTGATGCGCTTGCCCCCGAACTCGCCGATCCTGCGATTGAAGCCCTTGTGCGGCTGGACGAACTTGAAGTCGATTCCGGCCTTTTCGACCGACTTGTTCCAGCGGTCGATCCCGCCCTGGCAATCGACGATGAAGTCGTCGAGCAGCCGCGCGTTGAGCGCGCGCAACGCCGGCGCCTCTTCCACGACGAGCTTGCCGTCGACGACGCGGGTGACGGGATAGGTCGCGTCCTGCAGAACGTGATCGTCGCCCTTGAGGTTCGCCTCGTTGAAGCGACCCTTGATGCCCGGCGCCGAACACCTCGGCGGCGTTGCTGGAGATTTCGCTGCCGAACAGGTCGCGCGTGACCGACGCGTGGAAGTTCAGCTTGCGTTGCAGGAGCGGCAGGTCGACGACGCCGAGCTTGCGCACCGCCTCGACGTCATTGGGATCCTTGATGCCGGCTTTGACCATCGCCGCGCAGGTCGCCTCGATCGTCCGCTGCACGCCGGTCTCGCCGACGAACATGTGATGGGCCTCTTCGGTCAGCATGAACCGGCAGGTGCGCGAGAGCGGATCGAAGCCGCTTTCGGCGAGCGCCGCGAGCTGCATCTTTCCGTCGCGGTCGGTGAAGAAGGTGAACATGAAGAACGACAGCCAGTCGGGCGTCTGTTCGTTGAAGGCGCCGAGGATGCGCGGATTGTCCATCTGTCCGCTCTGGCGCTCGAGCAGCGCCTGCGCCTCCTCGCGGCCGTCCTTGCCGAAATATTTGACCAGCAGATAGACCATCGCCCAGAGGTGGCGGCCCTCCTCGACATTGACCTGGAAGAGGTTGCGCATGTCGTAGAGGCTCGGCGCCGTTGCGCCGAGATAGCGCTGCTGCTCGACCGAAGCGGGCTCCGTGTCGCCCTGCACGACGATGAGCCGGCGCAGCAGCGCCCGGTGCTCGCCGGGCACTTCCTGCCACGCCGGCTCGCCCTTGTGGCGGCCGAACGGAATCGTGCGCCCCTCGACCTTGGGCGCGAGCAGAATGCCCCAGCGATAGGTCGGCATCTTCACATAGCCGAACTTCGCCCAGCCGGCCGGATCGACGCCGACGGCGGTGCGCAG
This sequence comes from uncultured Alphaproteobacteria bacterium, assembly GCA_963802615.1. Classification (GTDB taxonomy): domain Bacteria; phylum Pseudomonadota; class Alphaproteobacteria; order Rhizobiales; family Beijerinckiaceae; genus Roseiarcus. Next base: position 91,349 of record CAWDKC010000033.1, on the reverse strand, counting down.
ATAGACCTCCGACTGCTGGAAGCCGACCGGGCCCATGCCGCGTCCACCAGTCGAGATATTTCGGCCGCCAGCCTTCGAGCGCGCGCTGAAGCTGCTTGTCGGAGCCGAGAGCGACATTGTTGGGAATGACATCGTCGTAGCTGATCTCGACGAAACGGTCGGCGGAGATGGCGCCGGCGGCGTCGCTAACGATGTCTTCAGCGCTCATGAGTGTCTCCTGTTCGAAACGTTCGACTAGTAGGTTTCCAGATGCAGCCGTCCGTGGCGCTTGAGCGCCGGCCCATGGGTCTCCCAATCGAGGCCGGCCTGCAAAGCAATCTCGCGCAACGCGAGCACCACGCCTTCCTCCATCGCCTTGAGGCCGCAGACGTAGAAATAGGCGTCCGGATCGGCGATCAGCGGCGCGAGATCGGCCGCCCGCTCGCGCATCAGGTCCTGCACGTAGCGCTTGGGCTGATTGGCCGTGCGGCTGAAGGCGAAGTTGATGTCGATGAAGTCCTTCGGCAGATTGCCGAGCGGCCCGAAATACGGCAGCTCCTCCTTGGTGCGGGCGCCGAAGAACAGCATCAGCTTGCCGCCCTCGAATTTGCCCGACTTGCGCAAGCGGCGCCGCCACTCGGTCATCGCTCGCATCGGCGCGCTTCCGGTGCCGGTGCAGATCATCACGATCGCGCTCTTCGGATGGTTGGGCATCAGGAAGCTCAGGCCGAACGGCCCGGTCACCTCGACTTTGTCGCCGACGTCGAGGTCGCAGAGATAGTTGCTGACGATTCCGCGCGTCGGGCGGCCCTGGTGATCCTCCAACACCCGCTTCACGGTGAGCGAGACGTTGTTATAACCCGGCCGTTCGCCGTTGCGCGGGCTCGCGACCGAATATTGCCGCGGGTGATGCGCTCGTCCGTCTGCACCGACGCCGGGAGGAAGGATCCCGATCGACTGCCCTTCGAGCACCGGAAACGGCATCGCGCCGAAATCGAGCACGATGTGATGGGTATCGTAGTCCTTGCCTGCATCCGTCACCCGCACGTTGCCGACAACCGACGCGGTTACCGATCGCGTCGCCGCCTTCGGGCCGTAGAGATTGGCGTAAGGACTTCGCGGCCGACCACGGTGGGATCACGGCTGCATAGGCGCCGACATCGAACGCGGCTTCCTCGTTCGCTCCGCTGAGACACGGCTTCCGGGGACGGCTCCGCGGCAAGCGTCTTCTAAAGACGCGCCAGCGTCGCCCAGTTCTTGCGCGCTCAGTTCCGCCGGCAAAGCATCCCAGCCGAACTGCGCCTCGGTGCTGTAGGCCTTTGCGCGCGGCATTGAGCGCCAATTGTCGATGCTGCCGGTCGGGCAGGGGGGAACGCAGGCCATGCAGAGATTGCAGATGCTCGCGTCGACCACATAGTTGCGGGCGTCATGGGTGATCGCGCCGACCGGGCAGGTCGACTCGCAGGTGTTGCAACGGATGCAGATTTCGGGGTCGATCAGGTGCTGCCTGATGACCGCGGCTTCGGACGCTCTCCATCACACCCGGTTCCAGTCGAACGCGGCCTTTTCGCCCTTGCCGTAGACCTTGAGCGCGCCCTTCTCGCCGACTGCGTTCGGACGCTGGAAGATCCAGTTCTGCCAGGCGGTGAGGCGGCCGAAGACGCGCGTGGCGAGAGTCTCGGGACCGTCGAAGCGCAGGTTCGCCTCCATCGCGGTCAAGGCGTCCGGGCTCATCGATGCGCGTTCCTCGACCGCGATGCGGATCTCGTCCGCCCAGTCGATGTCGTCGGGAATGCTGGTGGCGAGGCCGAAGGCGAACGCGGCTTCGGCGTCGAGCGGCTGGCCGATCTTGGCTTTGAGCGGCTCGAGCGCCGGCCTCTCGTCGTAGAAGCGCCGCCCGAGGCGGCTCTGGCCGCTCGCCATCGGGTAATCGCCGAAGTTCGCTGCGCTGAGCGCGATCCTGGGCGCGCGCTCCTTCGCCGCCGGCGAGATGGTAGATCCGGTCGCAGGCGAGCGCGACCTCGAGCAGCGTGCCGGCGAAGCAGGAGCCCTCGTCGACGAGCGCGAACAGACTGCGCGAAGTGACGTCGAACCGGCTCAAAGTGCGGCGCAGATAGCCGATGGTTTCGCGCACCGGCCAATGCTCTCTCAGTGTGCGGAGCGTCTCGTCCATAGCGAGAACCGCGTCAAGGTCGCCCTCGGTCTTCATCAGCCACACGCCGATGTCGGGCTCGTTGGTGCGCATCGACAAGATCGCGTCCTCGAGCTCGCGGGCGAGCGCCAGCGGATACCAGTTCGCGCCCTTGGCCTCGATCGCCGCGACGTCCTGCGGCTGAGCGCCGCTCGGCCCCTTGATCACGAAAGTGGCGGCGCGCGCGCCTCGGTCGATCGTCACCTCGACGTGCGAATAGATGAGGGCGTCGGTCTCGATGTCTCGCTCGATCGGCGTGAGCGCGACGCCCTTCGCCGATGAAGGGCGGTCGCTGCTTGCGGCGAGCGCCAGAGCGCGCTCCTGCACCTTGGCCTGAAACTGCGCCGGCTTGGCGATCGCGTCGACCAGACGCCAGGCCACAGCCTTCTCGCCGCGCACGCCCTCGCTCAAGGTGCAGAAGACGTCCGCGAGGTCATGGCGGACGTGGCGCTTGTCGGTCAGCCGGGTGAGACCGCCGGTCCCCGGCAGGACGCCAAGCAACGGCACTTCGGGCAGGCTGACGGCGCTCGAACGGTCGTCGATCAGGATGATCTCGTCGCAGGCCAAGGCGAGCTCGTAGCCGCCGCCGGCGCATGAGCCATTGACAGCGGCGAGGAACTTCAAGCCGTCGTATCGCGACGAGTCCTCGAGGCCGTTGCGGGTCTCGTTGGTGAACTTGCAGAAGTTGACCTTCCACGCATGGCTCGAGACGCCGAGCATGAAAATGTTGGCGCCCGAGCAGAACACGCGCTCGCGGGCGCTCGTGATGACCACGACGCGCACGTCCGGGCGCTCGAAGCGGATGCGGTTGACAGCGTCGTTGAGCTCGATATCGACGCCGAGGTCATAGCTGTTGAGCTTGAGCTTGTAGCCGGGACGCAAGCCGGCGTTCTCGTCGAAGTCGGCAAGCAGCGTCGCCACCGGCCCGTCGAACTTGAGCTTCCAGTGCTTGTAGCGGGACGGCTCGGTTTGATAGTCGACCCGGTCCATGGCGTTCCCGTTCATAGGCAATTTATTGCAAGACATGCATCCAAGAAATGCATCATAGTGCGCTATCGAGTCTGCAGACAAGCCGGCTTACCGCTGAATCATTCGATCGAAAGGCCAATGGCCTCGCAGGCCTGAGCCCGCAAGATCTGAAACGTTTCCGCCAACGGCTGAGCGCTGGTGTCGACGCGCATATCGGCCTTCGAATAGAACGCCGCACGACCGGCAAGGATCGACTTCAAGTCGTCCATCGCCTCCCGGCTCGCGGCCATGGGCCTCAAGTCGCCCTGAGCCATGACGCGGCTCATATGGTCTTCGGGATCGGCCGTCAGCCAAACGGTCGTGCAGTGGCGCAGCAGAAGGTTGAAGCTGACGAGGTCGCTGACCAGCCCGCCCGCCGTGGCGATGACCGCCTCGGGATAGGCCTCGATCGCCTCCTCGAGCGCGCGGCGCTCATAGCGACGATAGGCGGTCTGGCCGTAAAGCCCGAGAATCTCGCTGATGCTGCAGCCGGCGAGCTTCTCAATCTCGCGGCTGAGCTCGACGAACGGAAAGTCGAGATCCTCCGCCAGCATGCGGCCCAGCGTTGATTTCCCCGCGCCGCGGAGCCCGATCAGCGCAATCCGCGACGAGCGGACGGGCGTCTCGTTGATGGGCGGTGAAGCGCCGCCCATCAGCTCGAGAGCCGCCAGCCGCACCCGCCGAAGCGTCGCCTCGTCGCGGTCGGCGAGCATCTCGCGCATGAGGAGCCATTCCGGCGACTGCGTGGTGACATCGCCCACAAGTTCGGCGAGCGAGCATTGCAGCGCCTGAGCCACCTGCAAGAGAACGAGGATCGAGGCGTTGCCGACGCCATATTCAAGATTGGCCAAGTGCCGCTCCGAAACGCCGGTTGCGCGGGCCAGCGCCTTGCGTGTCAAACCCCGGCGCGTTCGCAAGGCTTTCGCGCGCTCGCCGAGCGCGGCCAAAAAGGGCTCCTTGGCCGCCTCCGTCTCGGCCGCCCCGGGGGTGGGATCGGCGGGCGCGCTCTTCCCCGCGGTCCGAGGGGCGGCGAGCCCGGCCGTAGCGGGCGAAGACGGCGACGTGTTTGACAAGGTTCGAGCCCGCCCCTAAGACAACAATAAGCATAATATTGCATCAAGCCGAGGTGGGCAAGCCTTCTGTGGCTCCCTTGGCCCGGGGAGGCGCTGATGAACGTGAGCTCCGTTGAACCGCCGCCGGAGGCGTTCAACTTCGCGGCGCATCTGCTTGAGGCCAATGCCGAGCGCCCCGCCAAGACGGCGTTCATCGACGACGTCGGCATGGTGACCTACGGGGAACTCGACGAGCGTGTCCGACGGTTCGCCGCTGCGCTCAAGGAGAGGGGCGTCAAGCGCGAGGAGCGCGTCCTCATCCTGATGCAGGATTGCGCCGACTGGCCGGTCGTCTTCCTCGGCGCCATGCTGGCGGGCGTCACGCCGGTCGCTGTCAACACGCTGCTCACCGCCGATGATCTCGCCTACATGCTGGAGCATTCGCGCGCTCAGGTCGCGCTGGTGAGCGGCGCAGTCAAGCCAGCGCTGAAAGCCGCGCTCGCCAAATCGGATCACGAGGTCCACACCGTCGTCGTGTCGCGCCCGGCGCAGCCTCTCGACTTCGGCGAAATCGCGTTCGAGGACTTTTTCTCACGCGCGGCGCCGTTGATGAAGGCCGCGCGCACAGGCGCCGACGATCCCGCGTTCTGGCTCTATTCGTCGGGCTCGACAGGGCGGCCGAAAGGCACGGTGCATTCGCATGCCAATCCGTATTGGACGACCGAGCTTTACGGCAAGGCGATCCTGGGTCTCAACGAGAGCGACGTCTGCTTTTCCGCCGCCAAGCTCTTCTTCGCCTATGGGCTCGGCAACGCGCTGACCTTTCCGCTCGCGGTCGGCGCGACAGCGCTGCTCATGGCCGAGCGCCCGACGCCCGAGGCGGTGTTCAAGCGCTGGCTGGGCGGCGTCGGCGGCGTCAAACCAACCGTCTTCTTCGGCGCGCCGACCGGCTTCGCCGGCATGCTCGCTTCGAACCGGCTGCCGAAGCGCGAGGACGTGGCGCTGAGACTTGCCTCCTCGGCAGGTGAAGCGCTGCCGGCCGAGCTTGGCGAGCGATTCAAGCGTCATTTCGGCGTCGACATCGTCGACGGCATCGGTTCGACCGAGATGCTGCACATCTTCATCTCCAACCGCCCCGACAAGGTGCGCTACGGCTCGACCGGCTGGCCGGTGCCGGGCTACGACATCGAACTGCGCGGCGACGACGGACGGCCGATCGCAGACGGAGAGCCGGGCGACCTCTACATCCACGGGCCCTCGGCGGCGCTGATGTACTGGGGCAATCGCCTGAAGTCGCGCGAGACCTTCGAGGGCCGCTGGACCAGGAGCGGCGACAAGTACGTGCGCAACGCCGACGGCTCTTACACCTATTCCGGCCGCGCCGACGACATGCTGAAGGTCGGCGGCATATGGGTGAGCCCCTTCGAGGTCGAGGCGACGCTGATGCAGCACCCCTCTGTCCTGGAAGCCGCGGTGATCGGCGCGCCCGACGGCGACGGCCTCGTCAAGTCCAAGGCGTTCGTCGTCTTGAAGGAGGGCGCCTCGGCGGACGAGGCCGAGCTTCAGCGCTTCGTCAAGGACCGACTCGCGCCCTATAAATATCCACGCGCCATCGCCTTCATCGCCGAACTGCCGAAGACCGCGACCGGCAAGATCCAGCGCTTCCGGCTGCGCGAGCAGGAACAGAGCGCGGCGCGATGAGCGAAGCGAAGCGGTTCCCGCCTCGGTGCGATCGCCGTCGAGTCTTGACGCGCAGCGATCGTTGAACTAAGTCTAGTGAACTAAGTTAAGATCGGCTTATGAAAAGCTTCAATATTCACGAGGCGAAAACCCACCTCTCCCGGCTCGTTGAAGCCGCAGCGAAGGGCGAGCCGTTTATTATCGCGAAGGCGGGAAAGCCGCTGGTCAAAGTCGTTCCCGTCGATGCGCCGACGGCGCCGCGGCGATTGGGCTTCATGCGGGGCGCTGTCACCGTGCCGGATGATTTCGACACGATGCACCAGGAGGAAATCGAGAAGCTGTTCAACGGCGAAGAATGAGGTTCCTGCTCGACACCCACATTTTGCTTTGGGGTGCAGTCGAGCCCGAGAGGCTGTCCCGTGCGGCCAGCTCTCTTATCGAAAGCCCGGACAACGATATGGTGTTCAGCGCCCTCAGCATCTGGGAAATCGCGATCAAGACGGGTCTCGGCCGCGCCGATTTTCGCATCGACGCCGGTGTCCTGCGCCGAAGTCTTTTCGACAATGGTTATGCCGAACTCGCTGTGACCGGCGCCCATGCGGCGGCGCTGGCGGGTCTGCCGCCGATTCACAAGGACCCGTTCGACCGCATGCTCGTTGCTCAAGCCATCGTCGAAGGATTCACGCTTCTAACGTCCGATCCGACGGTCGCCGGATATCCGGGATCCATTCGACTGGTCTGACCACAGTCGTGGCCACCGAGCGTTATGGGGTCGAAACGATCCTGCCTCAGCTCTGCGAATCCAGCACGACGAACCCGTCGCCCGATCGGGTCTTGGCGCCCGCCAGTTGGTCGGTGGTGACGATCGTCATGCCGAATTTGAGCCGCTTGCGGACGGCTTCGCGCGCCGGCAGGTCGGCCTTGATCCGACGCAGAGCCGCGCCATTGTCTTCGCCAGTCGTCTTTGCCGAATCTCCGACCTTGGCGGCCTGCCACGTCAGGAGGCCAGACTGGTCGTCTGCGCCGCTCAACGTGAACACGCGCTCGCCGAGAGGCTGCTGCGGATTCTGAATCTCGACCTTGCCGGAAGCCGCGAGCGCACCGTTGTCGAACACTTGAATCGACTTGTCGGCGCTGCTGATGACGACGCTCGGCGATTGTGGCGCACGCTCATGCCCTTCAGAATATTCGGTCGCCTTGACGGCGGTGTCGACGGCGTTGAACTCCCGCGCGGCGTATTCGCCCAGCACCATACCCGGATGGGTCACCTCTTCGGGCTGCGACGTGTCGTCTGCAATGACCACCGTCATGCCGAGTTTGGTGACGCCGAACAGGAGTTCGGCAAATGCCTTCGGCAGGCGCACGCATCCGTGCGACGCTGGGTAACCGGGCAATTGTCCCGCATGCAGCGCAACGCCCGACCAGGTGAGCCGGTTCATGTAAGGCATGGGCGCATTGTTGTAGGTCGACGAATGGTGGTTCTTGTCCTTTTGCAGGATCTTGAACACGCCGGTCGGCGTTGCGTGCCCGGGTTTGCCGGTCGAGCAGGTCGAGGCGGCGATGCGCACGCCGTCGCGATAGACATAAACCCGCTGATCGGGGAGCGAGACGATGGCGATGACTGGGCCGGTCGTCGAGCGGTCGGGATACCAGTTGAACTCCCCGTTGGTGAGTTGTTCAGCGTATTTATCGACTTGCTGGGCGAGCGCCGGGGTAAACGGCAGTGCGGCGGCCGCGACCGCTATGCGGCCAAACTCACGACGGTTCATTCTATTTGACGTCCCCCAACCAGCCTGCTCTCGTCCGCGAATAGAAGGCGACGCGTCGGATTGTCAATCATTGCGGCGGCGTGTCGCCGACACTCCGATCGCTTTTCCTTGGCGGGAACTATGCATTGCATTGACCCCGCCTTCGGCGCGTGCGTCAATCTCGCGTATGTCGCCTGCGCTCATCGCCATCGACTGGGGATCGTCGAGCTTTCGCGCCTATCTCATGTCGCGGGATGGCGAGGTTCTTGATGACGTCGCCTCGGCCGACGGGATCGGGAGCGTCGCGGCAGGCATGTATCCAGCGACGCTCAAGCGCCTCGTTGGTCGCTGGCTCCTGGCGCACCCGTCTCTGCCGGTCATCGCCTCGGGCATGGTCGGCAGCCGGCACGGATGGCGTGAGGCTCCTTACGTCAAGTGCCCGGCTGGCCCGCGTGAGGTCGCGGCGCATCTGACGCAGGTCGACGCCGACGGCCGGCGCGTCGCGCTCGCGGCAGGGCTCTCCTATGTCGATGAAGCCGGTCAGCCGGATGTGATGCGCGGCGAGGAAACGGAAATCTTTGGCATAGCCGATGCGGGCGCCCGGTTGACCGTGTTGCCGGGCTCGCATTCGAAATGGGCGAAGGTCGATGGCGATCGCATTGTCGCATTCAAGACCTTCGTCACCGGCGAAGTGTTCGCAGCGTTGCGGGACCACACGGTCGCCGGCGCCTTCGCCAGGGCCGCGCCGGCGAAGAGTCCGGGAGAAGCCTTCGCGCTCGGCGTTCGTCGCGGCGCCGCGGCGGCGGCTTGCGAAAGCAAGTCGGGGCTTCTCGGCCTCCTGTTCGGCGCGCGCTCGCTGCCGCTCATGGGCGCCCTCGCCGAGGACGATTCGGGCGAATATCTCTCCGGCCTCCTCATCGGGGCGGAAATCGGCGAGGGGCGTAGGCTGTTCCCCGGCGTGGAGCCGCATGTCGCGGGGGCCGCGGCGCTGGTCGAGCGCTATCTCGCCGCGTTCGAGGCGCTCGGCGTTTCCGCGCGCGCGGCGCCGCAGCGCGCCGCGGCGCGCGGGCTTTTTCGCACCGCTCGCGACGGAGGTCTCTTGTGACGTTCAAGCTCGCGCCCACGCCGCTTGTGGCCATCCTGCGCGGCGTCACGCCGGACGAAGCGGATTCGATCGCTGCGGTGATTGTCGAATCGGGTTTCGGCGCCATCGAAGTGCCGCTCAACTCGCCCGACCCCTTGGCGAGCATCGAACTCATCGCGCGGCTGTTCGGCGACAAGGTTCTGGTCGGCGCCGGCACGGTGCTTGAACCAGGTCAGGTCGATGAGGCAGCGGAAGCGGGGGCCAAACTCGTGGTTGCGCCCAACCTCGATCCAGCGGTGATCGAGCGGGCGGCGAAGCTCGGGCTCGTCGCCGTGCCGGGCGTCGCCACGATGACTGAGGCGTTTGCGGCGCTCAAGGCAGGCGCGTCGGGGCTGAAGCTCTTTCCGGGCGAAGCCCTCGGCCCGGAGGTCGTGAAGGCGTGGCGCGCTGTCTTGCCGAAGGAGACGCAACTCTATCCGGTCGGCGGCGTGACGCCGGAGCGTATGGGTCCCTACCGGCGCGCCGGCGCGACCGGCTTCGGCATTGGCTCGGCGCTCTATAAGCCCGGCTCGAGCGTCGATGAGGTCCGGCGTTCAGCCGAGACGTTCGTGAACGCCTGGAACGAAGCGGGTTAGCGGCTTCGGGCTTAGTTCTGTCGGAAGAAGGCCAGCGGCCGAATGAGCGACGTCGCCGAAGGCCAATCAGGCAAGCGGGGCACGAACGCTACGCGGCCAGGCGCCTGAGCGACGTCCGCGACCCACTCGCGCACGGCGCCGGCGAAGCGGATCATCGGCCGCGCTCTTGGCTCGAACTCAAACTGAGTTGGGCGCGGCGAGGAGTCGGAAAGCAGCGCTGTCTCCGACGCAATCGCGGGAGGATCCGGTTGAGGCGCCGGCGGCTCCGTCGGCGCGGACTTTTTCATGGCCGCGGCTTTTGGCGCGAGCCGGGCAGCCGCCTTCTGCGGCGCCGCCGGTCGCGGCTCGGGCAACGGCGGATCCGCGACGAAAATGGGGGGCGGGGCGACCGATGCGACCTGCGCGCCGAGGCTCTCCGAACGGAGACTTTCCGAACGCCTGTCGTCGATCTCCCTATCCTGATCGCGCTTCATAAGGCTCGCGATTAGCTCATGATCCTCGCGCAGCGATTGGGCGATCGCATTGTCCGAGGCCACCGGCTGCGCCTGAACGACTATCGGGGCGGAGGCCGGCTGACGACCATAGTGATTGACCAGAAGCGCGCCAATCACGCTTGCCAGCGCGACCGGCAGCAGCTCGTGGACGAATCTGAACGCAACCTTACCCATCAAGTCGAGAGCGCGAATCGCCATGGGCGCCTATCCGGTCGTGGTCTGACCCTCAAGGCTTAAAAAGGAATTGTGGCTGCAATCGCGAGAGATTGTGGTCGCAAATGATGCGCGGTGAAGCACAGTCCTTTGCAAACCCGCGAGAGCGATTACTCCAGATTGGTGTGCCGCGCGCGCATCGTCTCCGATGTTTCGTTGAAGCGCGGTCGCAGTTTGAGGATCACGAGTTCGAAAGCGATCATCTGCGCGGTCTCGAACAGCGAGCCCATCGGCAGGACGGAGAGCTTGCCGCCCTGATCGTTCGCCATCGTCTGGGCGGGAATGACCGTGACGACATCGACTTGCTTCGCGAGCCGGCCCGCCGGTTGTGCAGTGACCAGCGCGGTGCGCGCGCCGCCTTTGCGCGCGACCTCGACCAGCGTTTGCGCGGTCGCAAGATCGCCCGGCCCCGCGGAGGCGATGAACAGGTCGCCCGCGCCCAAAGCCGGCGTGGTCATGTCGCCCCAGACCGCAACGTCCCGCCCCATGTGAAACAGGCGCATGGCGAAGCCGCGCATCTGCAAACCTTCGCGCCCAAGCCCGAACACGACGATGCGCTTCGCTGCGACGATGGCCTCGATCAGGCCGTCGAGCGCGTCTTCCGGCATAGCGGCGAACACGCCGGCAAGATCGTTCAACGCGCCCTTCGACAATTGGGCCAGGCTCTCGGTCATCAGTCACGTCCTCCGAGAAGGGCCGCGGTCTTGAGGTTCAAATCCCAAGCGAGAGCGCGATCAAGCCGACATCCGCGCTTCCGCCTTTTCCGCGCCAAGCCTGCCCGCGCCAGCGCATGACGGATGAGGCGGTCGACCAGCTCGGAATAGCTGATCCCGAGCGCCTCCATGACCTTCGGATACATGCTGATGTTGGTGAAGCCGGGCAGGGTGTTCACCTCATTGACGATGAGACTGCCGTCCTCGCGCAGAAAAAAGTCGACGCGGGCCATGCTCTCGCAGCCGAGCGCGCCGAAGGCTTGTAGCGACAGCTTGCGAACCGTGTCGCTGACGCCGGGGGCGAGGTCAGCGGGGACCTTGATCGCCGCGCCCTCTTCGTCGAGATATTTGGCCTCGTAAGTGTAGAAGCCGTGGCGGTTGCTTGGCACGATCTCGCCAGGCGGAGAAGCCGTAAGCGAACCGTCCTCGCCTTCGAGAACGCCACACTCGATCTCGCGGCCGCGGACATATTCCTCAACCAGAATCTTGCGGTCATGCCGGAACGCTTCGGCGATCGCCTTGGCGAACTCCTCTCGCGTCCCCGCCTTGCTGATGCCGACCGACGAGCCAAGGCGCGCCGGCTTGACGAACACCGGACGGCCAAGTTCGGCGACGACCGCATCGAAGGCCGGCTGTCTCCGCTCTGCACGAAACTTAAGAAGCGCGCAATCGGCAGGCCGCCGTCGCGCATCAGGCGTTTGGCGACATCCTTGTCCATTGCAGCGGCCGAGCCGAGGACGCCGGACCCGACATAGGGCACGCCCGCAATTTCCGCGACGCCCTGGATCGTGCCATCCTCGCCGAAGGGGCCATGCAGAACCGGGAACACAACGTCGACCGCACGCGACAAGTCGGGCGCGGCCGCATCCGTCTCCGAAAGGATGGCGAGGCGCCCGGCGGCGCCTGGAACAAGGACGACGCGCGGTCCACTCTCGGGAACGGCGCCCGGAAACACGCCGCCTTTGAGGGAGCACAGGAGCCAGGCGCCGCTCCGGGTTATGCCGATCGGAATCGTGTCATAGCGGGCCGGGTCGAGCGCCCGGAACACGTTGCCGGCGGAGATGACGGACACGTCGTGCTCGGCAGAGCGGCCGCCGAACAGCAAGGCGACGCGCAGTCTTTCGGCCATGTCGCGGTCTCCGAATCAATCCGTTTGGCGGACTTCGCCGAAAGGGACGGGATTGGTCAACCGGCGTCGACGAGGCCGTGAGCGCCAAGCGAGGGCCAAGACGCCGAGCGCTGTGCGGTCCAGGGGTGCGCTCGGCGTCATCGGCCGCGGACCGGCCGCCAACGGCTGGACCCGCTCGATGGGCTACAATACACCGAGGTTGAAAAGGGGCGGCGATTGGTAAAACTACCTACATCAAACGGGCTTGAATTAGAAACAAAGCGCCATATCATTCATCTGCAGCGCGGGGATGAAATGGCCCTCATGAATTCGCATGACATGCCGCTCCAGCCGCACAGGGCGTGGAGCGGCTCGGCCGTGGGCGGCTCCAGGTTTTGGGCGATCGCCGCCGCATTCGTCGCCATCTATTTGGCGCTTAACCTTCTGACAGAGTGGCATGAATTCGATCGCCTCGGAATTACGTTGTGGAGCCCCGACGATGGTTTGAGTCTGGCGCTGCTTATCGAGAACGTCGCTTTTGCGCCATTTGTTTTCCTGGCTGCGGTTCTGGTCGACTTGTCGATCGCTGGGGTTCATCGCAGCATCGGCGTGACTATGACCGCGGAGCTGTGTCTGACCATTGTCTACGTTGGTCTTGCTTTGGTTCTGAAGAATACGCTGAAATTCGATATCAGGCGGTTCAGATTGCCTGACGTGGTGGCGTTCCTGCTTCTCATCCCGGCAGGAGCGGCTTTATCGGCGGTTATATATTGCGGGGTGTTGTATTTGGGCGGCGGGTTGTCGTCGGATAAGGTCTTTGTCGCGATGCTCCATTTCTGGATCGGCAGCGCGCTCGGGATTGTGACGATTATTCCCGCGATGACAGCCGCTTTCACATATTCATCGCCGCCGTGGCGCTGGACTAGCTATACGTCGTTCACAATTGTCATCTTCGTATTGGGCATAGGTCTTGGGTTCGCTGCGCTGGTGGGTGTCGGCGACAAACTATACTACCTATTTAATCTGCTGTTTTTGCCTGTGATCTGGGTGGCGATGCGGGAAGGATACGCGGGCGTCGCGCTTGCGCTGGTGACGATCCAATTGACCCTTGCCGTTCTGACCGCGTTTGTCGGTTACAACACGACGGACTTCGCCATACTCCAATTGCTTATGCTGGTGCTTTCGATCACTGGTTTGCTGCTTGGGGCGGTCACGACGGAGCGCCAGGACGCAGCGCTGCGCTTGCGCGAACAAAAGAGGGAGTTGGCCGGGCTGGTGTCCAATGCCCGGGCTGGGGCGATGGGCATGGCGCTTGCTCACGAAGTCAGCCAGCCGCTGTCGACCGTGGCGACCTACCTGCATGCCGCACGGCGATTGCTCCAGGCGGGCCCTGGGAGCGAGCCAGTCATGGATGCGCTGATCAAGGCGGAGGCGGAGGCTCAGCGAGCTCGCGAGGTTCTGGAGCGCATTCGGGATTTCGTCTCAAACGGCAATTTGAACTTGCAGGCGCTCGATGTGTCCGCGCTTGCCGAGAGGATCTGCGAGCTTTGTCGGGAGGAAGCAGCCGGGCGCGGCGTTCAGGTCGAGGTTGAAAGCATCGGTCTCGTCCCTCCGGTAAAGGCGGACGGGGTCCAGATTGAGCAGGTTCTCATCAATCTCGTCGCCAATGCGATCGACGCCGCCGCAGAGCGGTCGGACGCCCGCGGGCGCGTGGCCGTGCGCGTCGCCGCGACAGGCGCCGCAATCACCCTCCGGGTCGAGGACAACGGCAGGGGAGTGGCTCCGGAACTCGCGGACAACATTTTTGACGCCTATCAGACCACCAAGCCGCGAGGCATGGGCCTTGGCTTGCACTTAAGTCGACGGATCGTTCAGAGGCACGCAGGCCGCCTCTGGTGGGAGCCGATCACAACAGGGGGCGCGCGATTTGTGGTCGAGTTGCCGACCAATGGATGCGAACACAATGCTGCATGAACGTTGCGTGCACATCGTCGATGATGAAGCCATGGTTCGCGATGCGCTGACCTTGCTGCTGTCGACCGCCCAGATCAAGTCGAAAACCTATGGCTCGGCTGAAGATTACCTGACCTCAAATCCCCTGAAGGATCCCGCTTGCATTCTCCTTGACAACCAGCTTCCCGGCATGAGCGGCATCGAACTTCTGAGGCGTATCGTCGCTGCGACCACAGATTCGACGGTCATTATGATAACCGCGTATGGCGACGTGCCGACGGCCGTCCTGGCGATGAAGGCCGGGGCCTTCCATTTTGTCCAGAAGCCGTTTGACGCCGAGGCGCTGCTGGCCACTGTCGAGGAAGCCTTGACGCGCAGCGACGAGGCTGACTATCCCCCACTCGAAATGAAGGGATACAAGGCTCGGCAAGCGCTGCTGACACAGCGCGAGCGCGAGGTGCTCGCCCTTTTGCTGGAGGGGTTGCCGACCAAGCTCATCGCCCACCAGTTGCGCATCAGCTCGAGGACGGCGGAACATCACAGGGCCGCCGTGATTCAGAAGATGCAAGCGCGCAACATTGCCCACCTGATGCGAATGGCGTTCGTTGCGAGACATCTCAAAAGCAGCGAGCGGACGGCGCCGTAGGTCGCTCCGCTCTCGCTTGAGATTGGCGAGCCGTCACCGCTCGCAATTCGCAATCTTTCCATTGAGCGTTCAATGCGGAAAGATTGTACCGCATCCCCCACCGCCGGGGCATAATCAGAATCTCGCGCCGATAGGCCGAGCGAGCTTCCTCTCGAATGGATGACGACACTTTCGATCACATCATCGTCGGCGCCGGTTCGGCGGGCTGCGTGCTCGCTGATCGGCTGACCGAGGACGGCCGCTCGAGCGTGCTCCTGCTTGAATACGGCGGCTCCGACCGTTCCATCTTCATCCAGATGCCGGCGGCGCTGTCGATCCCGATGAACTCCAAGACCTACAATTGGGGCTACCTGAGCGAGCCGGAACCGCATCTTGGCGGACGGCGCATCGCCTGTCCGCGCGGCAAGGTTCTCGGCGGCTCGTCCTCGATCAACGGCATGGTCTATGTGCGCGGGCACCCGCTGGATTTCGAGCGCTGGGAGGAGGAGGGCGCGAAAGGCTGGGGCTATAGAAACGTGCTGCCCTACTTTCGCCGGGCGGAGAGCTTTCGTGGACCCGTCGACGCCTATCGCGGCGACGCCGGACCGCTGACGACGACGCATGGGCATAAACGGAACCCTCTCTACGACGCCTTCATCGAGGCCGGCCGGCAGGCGGGCTATGCGGTCAGCGCCGATCTCAACGGCGAGCGGCAGGAGGGGTTTGGCCCGCTCGGCATGACGGTGAGGGACGGCGTGCGCTGGTCAACGGCCAACGCTTATCTCAGGCCGGCGATGAAACGCTCCAACCTCGAGGTGGTCACCCATGCGCTCACGACCCAGATCGCCTTCGACGGAAGGCGCGCGGTCGGCGTGCGCTACCGGCGCCATGGGCGCGAGCACACGGCAAGGGCGCGGCGCGAGGTCATACTTTGCGGCGGCCCGATCAATTCGCCGCAATTGTTGAAACTGTCGGGCGTGGGGCCGCCGGCGGAATTGCGCTCGTTGGGGATCGACGTCGTCGCCGACCGGCCGGGCGTCGGCGAAAACCTGCAGGACCATCTCGAATTCACTTTTCAGGTCGCCTCCAGGCAACCGATCACGCTCTTTTCGCATACCGGTCTCTTCCGGCGCGCGCTGATCGGCGCCGAATGGCTCATGCGCGGGCGTGGCCTCGGTGCCTCGAATCATTTCGAGGTCGGCGGCTTTGTCCGCTCGCGCGCCGGCGTTCGCTATCCCGACATCCAGTTCCATTTTCTGCCAATGGCCGTCGCCTATGACGGGTCGGTTCTGGCGCGCGAGCACGGCTTCCAGGCGCATGTCGGACCGATGCGGTCGAAGAGCCGGGGCTCGGTGCGGTTGAAATCTCCCGATCCGGCCGAATCGCCGCGGATCCAGTTCAACTACATGAGCCATCCCGAGGATTGGATCGAGACGCGCGCTTGCGTGCGGCTGACGCGCGAGATCTTCGCGCAACCCGCCTTCGATCCCTATCGGGGGCGCGAAATTCAGCCCGGGGCGGAATGCGTCAGCGACGAGGCGATCGACGCCTTCGTACGCGACCACGTCGATACCGCGTACCACCCCTCCTGCACCTGCAAGATGGGATCGCCCGCAGACCCTTTCGCGGTCGTCGATCCGGAAACCCGGGTGATCGGCGTCGAGGCGCTGCGTGTCGTCAATTCGTCGATCATGCCCTCGATCACCAACGGCAATCTCAATGCGCCGACGATCATGCTGGCTGAGAAGGCGGCGGACATGATCCGCGGCCTCGATCCTCTGCCTGCCTCGAACGCGCCCTATTATGTCGCGCCGGACTGGGAGACGAAGCAAAGGTAGGCTGGCGTCGCCCGACAAGGTTGCGTTTCAACCAGATTGCCGCTATTCTAGTCAGACAGGACAGAAGGTAGTCTCGCATGGCGACATGGCAGGTCCAAGACGCTAAGAGTTCGGCTGAGCGAAGTGATCGAGCGTGCTCGTGTCGAAGGGCCTCAGATGATCACTCGGCACGGCAAGGAGCGAGCCGTCGTGCTGTCGATTGAAGACTATCGCGTCCTTGCAACGCATCGCCCGGATTTCAAATCTTACCTCTTGCAGGGTCCGAAGGTCGATGACTTCACGATCGAGCGTACTCAAGATGTGGGCCGCGCCGTTGAGCTTTGAATTGCGGTGACGGGGTATCTCCTCGACACGAATGTTATCTCGGAGACGCGCCGGTCTAGCCCCGACGCCGGCGTGATTGCGTTCTTGTCCGCCGCCGGCGCTGAGGGACTGTTCTTGAGCGTTTTGACGCTGGGAGAACTGCGCAAAGGCGTTGCATTAAAGAGACGCACCGACCCGACGGCGTCTAGTGCGCTCGCGATTTGGGTCGAGGGCATTGCGACGAACTTCGCGGACCGAATTTTGCCCATCGATACAGCGACAGCCTTGCGTTGGGGTGAATTGTCGGCGGCTGGAAACCCTCCTGTCATTGACATGCTGATCGCCGCGACTGCGCTCAACCGCGATCTCACTTTGGTCACGCGCAACACCAAGGACTTCCAGTCCAGCGGCGCTCTGCTTCTGAACCCCTGGCACGGACGATAGCTTACGGAGTTGCGGCTCGTCTCGGTTCGTCGAGTGGTAGAGTGTTCGCTTTGCCGCACTTGATGCCTGCAACGGAATTTTGAGGGTTCAGTTCTCCAACGCCTTGGCGCAGGGTTGCTAACATGAACACCGCGCGTGACCGCATCGAGGAGACGCCATGACTGACACCGCGCCGGCTGCCGCCAGAGAGCCGCGCCGTGGCCGCGAGGCGCGCCGAAGCGCGCGCGCGAAAGCCTCGCTCGCCTCCATCCCCTACATCACCCGCAAGATTCCGCTGACCGAACTTGTCAGCGAGGAGGGGCTGGCGACGATCGAGCGCAACGCCGAGACGCTGCTTCAGGAAATCGGCGTCGAGTTTCGCGAGTTTCCCCGCGCGCTCGAACTCTTTCGCGGCGCGGGCTGCGACATCAAGGGCGAGCGGGTGCGCTTTCCGCGCGGCCTGGCGAGGCGGCTGTGCGCCACCACGCCGTCGCAATATGTGCAGCACGCGCGCAATCCCGAGCGCAACGTGCACGATCGGCGGCGATGCGATGGTGTTTGCGCCCAATTACGGCTCCCCGTTCGTCCACGACCTCGACAAGGGCCGCCGCTACGGCACGCTCGAAGACTTCCAGAATTTCGTCAAGCTCGCGTATCTGAGCCCCTATATCCACCATTCCGGCGGCACGGTGTGCGAGCCGGTCGATCTGCCGGTCAACAAGCGGCACTTCGAGATGGTGTACGCCCATCTCAAATATTCCGACAAGCCGTTCATGGGCTCGGTGACCAAGCCCGAGCGCGCCGAGGACAGCGTGCGCATCTGCGAGCTTTTGTTCGGCGAGGACTTCGTGCGTGACAACACGGTGCTGACCAGCCTCATCAACGCCAATTCTCCGCTGGTCTGGGATTCGAGCATGCTCGGCGCGGCGGAGGTTTACGCGCGCTCCAACCAGGCCTGCATCATCACGCCCTTCATCCTGTCCGGCGCGATGAGCCCGGTGACGGTCGCCGGCACGCTGACCCAGGTGCTGGCCGAGGTGCATGGCGGGGACCGCGTTCTGCCAGCTCACCCGTCCCGGCGCGCCGGTGGTGTTCGGAACCTTCGTCTCGACGCTGTCGATGCAATCCGGCGCGCCGACCTTCGGCACGCCCGAGGCGGCGCTGGCGATCTTCGGCGCAGGCCAGCTCGCGCGGCGCATGAACATGCCGTTCCGCACCGGCGGCTCGCTCTGCGCCTCGAAGGTTCCCGACGCGCAGGCGGCCTACGAGAGCGCGCAGACGCTGCTGCCGACGGTGCTCGCGGGCGCCAATTTCGTGCTGCACGCCGCGGGCTGGCTCGAGGGCGGCCTCACGGCGTCGTATGAGAAGTTCGTGCTCGACTTCGATCAGCTTGGCGCGATGCACGTGCTCGCCAAGGGCGTCGACTTTTCTGACAACGGCCAGGCGATGGAGGCGTTTCATCAAGTCGAGCCGGGCGGGCATTTCCTGGGCTGCGCCCACACCCAGGCGAATTTCGAGACCGCCTTCTATCGCTCCAATATCGCGGACAACAATTCGGTCGAGCAATGGCGGGAGGAAGGCTCCAAGGACGCCGCGACCCGCGCCAACGCCTTATGGAAGTCGATGCTGGCCGAATACGAGGCCCCGCCGCTCGACCCAGCCAAGGACGAGGCGATCCGAGCGTTCATCGACAAGCGCAAGGCGTCGATGCCGGACGCGAATTATTGACTTGGGTGGCCTTGACCACGCCCTCGTCCTGAGGAGCGGCGCCGTGAGGCGACGCGTCTCGAAGGACGCACGAACGGCGCTGCGTTCTGGATCATCCTTCGAGACGCCGCGCTTTGCGCGACGCCTCCGGATGAGGTCGGGTGGAGCGCCAAACGCCAACAGCCAAACTCTGAGGGTACTCGATGAGAACGCATGCGCGGGCGGTGGTGATCGGCGGGGGCGTGGTCGGCGTCTCGACGCTCTATCATCTCGCCAGGAAGGGCTGGACCGACAGCGTTCTCATCGAGCGCAAGGAGCTGACCTCGGGCTCGACCTGGCATGCGGCGGGTCTCCTGCCGCTGTTCAACCTGAGCTATTCGGTCGGGCAAATCCATAAATACTCGGTCGCGCTCTACCAGACGCTCGAGCAGGAGACCGGGCTCGACCCCGGCCTGCGCCAGGTGTCGAACATCCGCCTCGCGCGCACCCGCGACCGGATGGACGAATACAATTATTACGCCGGCGTCGCGGCGACGATCGGGGTCAAGGTCAAGTTCTTGAGCCCGAGCGAAGTCAAGGACATCTGGCCGCTCTGCGATATCGACGGGATCATCGGCGCGATCCAGCATCCCGAGGACGGCTACATCCAGCCCGCCGATCTGACGCAGTCGCTGGCGCGCGGCGCGCGCGACCGCGGCGCCGAGATCAACCGCCACACGACCGTCACCGCCATCGAGCGGCTGCCGAGCGGCGAATGGAAAGTCTCAACCGACAAGGGCGACGTCACTTGCGAGCATGTCGTTTCGGCGACCGGCAATTTCGCCCGCCAAACCGGGCGGATGGTCGGAATCAACGTGCCGGTGATCCCGGTCGAGCACCAATATATCGTGACCGAAGCCCATCCCGAGATCGTCAAGCGCAAGGCGCAGGGCCTGCCGGAAATGGGGGTTTTGCGCGAAGTCGGATTCCTCCTGGTACATGCGCGAGGAAGCGGGCGGCCTGCTGCTCGGGCCGTACGAAAAAGGCGCGCCGGCCTGCTATGTCGACGGGCCGTCGTCGGACAGCGAATACGAGCTCTTTCCCGAGGATCTCGATCGTCTCGCGCCCTCACATCGAAACCGCGATCGCGCGCGTGCCCGCCTTCGGCGAGGTCGGCGTCAAGAAGGTCTACAACGGCGCCATCGCCTACACGCCTGACGGCTCGCCGATCGTCGGCCCGGCGCCGGGGGTCAGAAATTTCTGGCTCAACGAAGGCCACTCGTTCGGCGTGACCGCGGCCGGCGGCGCCGGCTGGCAGCTCGCCGAATGGATCGTCGAAGGCGAGCCGACCATCGACATGCTCGGCGTCGATCCGCGCCGCTTCGGTCCCTACGCCGACACGGGCTATCTCATCGAGAAGAACGAGGAAGCCTACGCCAAGGTCTTCACCGTGCATTACCCGGACGAGGAGCGCACGGCGGCGCGCCCGCTGCGCCAGACGCCCTGCTACGAGCGCATGAAGGAGCTCGGCGCCGTGTTCGGCTCCGTCTACGGCTGGGAGCGGCCGAACTTTTTCGCGCCCAAAGGCTATGGCTTGAGCGAGGCGGATCTCGCCAAGCCGGATGTTCTCCTCAACGAGAACCATCCCGCCGTTGGTCACAGGCGAGAGGCCGCGCGAGAAATGGAGCTTCCGGCGCTCGAACTATTTCCAATTCGTCGGCGACGAGTGCCGAAACGTGCACGAGAACGTCGGCCTCATGGACATGTCGGCCTTCGCCAAATGCGAGGTTTCAGGTCCCGGGGCGGAGAGCTGGCTCAATTCCATCCTCACCAACCGGGCGCCAAAGGCGATCGGCCGCGTCACCTTAAGCTATCTTCTCACCGCGCGCGGCGGCGTTCGCGCCGAATTCACGCTGACCCGCATCGGGCCGGAGCGATTCTATCTCATCTCCGCCGGAGCGCTCGAAACGCATGATTTCGACGTGCTGGAGAAACTCTTGCCAGCCGACAACAGCGTGCGCATCGATAAGGTGACGACGCAGCGCGGCGTGCTCGTGCTCGCTGGCCCGCGCTCGCGTGAAGTGCTGGCCAAGGTCGCCGACATCGACGTCTCCAACGCGGCGTTCCCGTGGCTGACCGCGCGGCGCCTATCGATCAAGGCCGCGGGCGTCATCGCCATGCGGGTCAATTTCGTCGGCGAGCTTGGCTACGAGCTGCATCACCCGATTGAAATGCAGAACTGCCATCTTCGACGCCCTGATGGCGGCGGGCGCGCCGTTTGGCGTCAAGCCCTTCGGGATCCGCGCCATGGATTCGCTGCGACTGGAAAAGTCCTACAAGCTCGTTGGGCGCGAATTGTCGATCGAATATGCGGCGCTCGAATCGGACCTCCAGAGATTCGTCGATCTCGATAAAGGTCCGTTTCTCGGGCGCGACGCGCTCGTCGCCTGGAGGGACAAGGGGTTCGAGAACAAGCTGGTCACGCTCGAGGTCCAGGGCGTGACCGACGCGGACGCGCGCGGTTCCGAGCCGGTGATGAAGAACGGCGCGATGATCGGGCGCACGACCTCCGGCGGCTACGGCTGGCGCACGGACAAATCGCTGGCGCTGGCAATGGTGAAGCCCGAGTTCTCGCATGTTGGGGACGAGGTCGACGTGCGCATCCTGGGCGAGACGCGACACGCGATTGTCATCCCCGACAGTCCCTATGACCCGAAGAACGCGGCGTTGCGGGCCTGACGTCGGACGGTCCGAAGGCTCGTTCCTTTGTCCTCCTCAACCACGAGAGACCAAAGAGATGCGGTGGCCCAAATATTCGGATAGTCTCGCTCTGGAAGGTGAGCGATGGGCGCCAACAGCTACGATGAGGACGTCGTTTTATGGGCGCAGGAGCAGGCGGCGCTCTTGCGCTCCGGCCAATTTTCCAAACTCGACCTCGAACATATCGCCGACGAGATTGAAGACGTGGGGAAAACCGAGAAGCGCGAACTTGCCAGCCGCATGGCCGTTCTCATGGCGCATGTGTTGAAATGGCAAGCTCAGCCTGACCGGCGCAGCCGAAGCTGGCAGAGCACAATCAACGAGCAGCGGAAACGCATCGCGCTTGCGCTTGATGAAACGCCCAGCCTTCAGACGACCCTGATCAGAACCGAAATGGCGAGCGGCCGTGTGGTCGGACGCTCGCGTGATGGCAATGACGGACACTGGGCCTTTCGGGAGAGGCGTTTCCGAATGAATGGCCCTGGTCGACCGATCGAGGCGCTCGCCGAGGGTTGGCTCCCCGGCGTCGACTAGCGCCTTGGGGCGCGGCCCCTCAAGCTTCCCCCGCCGCCCGGCGCTGCTGGAGCAGCGCGCGGTAGATCTCGTCGTCGCCGCACAAGCCGGCCATCCGGCCGAGGTCGTCGACCAGCACGATCGGATTGCCCGATAGACTGCGCAGCGCGATCGCCGAGCGCATCCTCAGGTCGAGCGGCGCGACGACGATATCAACGTCCTCGGCCCGTGCGGCGACCTCGCCGGTGACGCGGTCTGCGATCGCCATAGCGCCGGCGTTCCCATCGAGGGTCACGCCGACCGGCTTGCCCTCCGGGTCGAGTTGCACCCGGACGCGGCCGTCCCGATCGAGCATCACTTCGTTCTCGCTCCGGCGCAGCGAGGCCGCGGGCGTCATCAGCGAGCCGCCGCGCAACACGTTGAGCGGATTCATGTGCTTGACGAATTCCGCGACATAGGCGTCTGCGGGGCGCAAAAGAATGTCCTCCGCCGTCCCGCACTGAACGATCCGCCCGCCCTCGAGGATCGCGATCCGGTTGCCGATCTTCAGCGCTTCATCGAGATCGTGGCTGACGAAAATGATCGTCTTCTTCAGGTCCTTCTGCAAGAGCAGCAATTCGTCCTGCAGCTTGTCGCGGATCAAGGGATCGAGCGCCGAGAACGGCTCATCCATCAGAAGAATGTCGGCGTCGGTGGCGAAGGCGCGCGCCAGACCCACGCGCTGCTGCATGCCGCCCGACAGTTCATGGCCGAATTTGCCGGCCCATTGCGTGAGGCCAACCATGGCGAGCTTGTCGGCGACAATTTTATCCATCTCATCCTTCGGCATGCGCCGAAGTTCGAGCCCGAAGCCGACGTTCTCCTTGACCGTGCGCCACGGCAAAAGCGCGAATTGCTGGAACACCATGGCGATGCGGCTGGTGCGCAGCATCCTGAGTTCGCCCGCGCTGCAATGGGCGACGTCGATGGCTCCGTCGCCATGACGGACCAGCACCTTGCCCCGCGCCACTTTATTGAGGCCATTGACGGCGCGCAGGATTGTCGACTTGCCCGATCCCGAGAGGCCCATCAGGACGCAGATTTCGCTCGGCTCGATGGAAAGCGTGACGCCGGCTGCGCCAAGAACGACGCCGGTCGATTTGAGGATCTCGTCGCGCGTTGCGCCGCGATCGACCATCGCGAGCGCTTCGGCCTGCTTGTCGCCGAACACGATATCGACGTTCTCGAAAACGACCGCTGACATCTTACGCGCTTCCTCTTCGCTCGGGGTTGCGGAAGACGCGATCGAGCACGATCGCCAAAAGCACGATCGACACGCCAGCCTCGATGCCCATCGGGATGTTGACGGTTCCGAGCGCGCGCACCACCGGCACGCCGAGTCCCGCCGCGCCGACGAGAGCCGCGATGACAACCATCGACAGGCTCAGCATGATGCACTGGGTGACGCCAGCCATGATCGTCGGCAGCGCGTAAGGCAGCTCCACTTTCCACAACAACTGCTGCTTCGTGGCCCCGAAGGCCTCGCCTGCCTCTTTCAGCGGCGTCGGCGCCGAGACGATGCCGAGATAGGTCAGGCGGACCGGCGCGGCGATGGAGAAAATGACGGTCGAGATCAGACCTGGCGCTGAACCCAGATGAAACAGCACCAGGGTCGGAATCAGGTAGACGAAGGTCGGAAGCGTCTGCATCAGGTCGAGCACCGGCCGCAGCATGGCGTAGAGCCATGGCCGATGGGCCGAGGCGATGCCGAGCGGCACGCCGATCAGCACGCTCACGATGGTCGCGAACCCGACCAGCGAGATCGTCTCCACCGTCGCTTGCCAATAGCCGAGATTGGCGATGGCGATGAACGCGACGATCACGAAGGCCGCCAGGCGCCAGGACCGGTGCATCCAATAGGCGAGCGCCGCGAGCGCGAAAACGATGACGAGAAACGGGATGTGCAGCAGGATCGCGGTGAAGCCGTCGACCAGAAAGTCGATCACCGCCGTCACCGCGTCGAAGAATCCGGCTGCATTGTCCTGCAGCCACGTGATCCCGATCTTAACCCAACGTCCGAGCGGCACTTTGGGCTCGGTGAACCAACTCTCCAACGCCGTCCCTCCAACCAAGAATACCAGCGCGCCTTGAGGGCGACCGTCCGCGCGTCGGCGCGGACGGAAAGGGCTCGCTCAGGAGTCGATCGCTACAGTTACAGACCGAGGCTCTTCTTGACCGCCTCGAGGCCCGGCTTGCCGTCGAACGTCGTGACGCCGTCGAGCCAGGCGGTGAGTTGCGGCGGATTGGTCTTCAGCCACTCCTGGGCTGCCTTCGGCCCCTCGTCGCCGTCGGTGAGGATCTTGTTCATCACCGTATTCTCGATATCGACGGTGAAGATGAGGTTCTTGATCAGCTTGGCCGCGTTCGGGCATTCCTCGGCCCAGCCGGCGCGCTCGTTGGTGTAGACAACCGCGCCGCCGAAATTCGGGCCGAAGCTGTCATCGCCGCCGGTCAGATATTGGATCTTGAAATTGACGTTCATCGGGTGGGGCGCCCAGCCGAGGAAGACGACATCTTCCTTGTGACTGGTCGCTCGCTGCACTTCAGACAGCATCCCTTGCTCGCTCGATTCGACCAACTGGAAGTTTTTCAGGCCGAACTTGTCGCCTTTGATGAGATCGAGGACCAGGCGATTGCCGTCGTTGCCGGGCTCAATGCCGAAGATTTTGCCTTTCAGCGAATCCTTGAATTTCTCGATGTCGCCGAAATCCTTGAGGCCCTTATCATAGGTGTATTGCGGAACGGCGAGCGTGTATTTTGCGCCAACGGGCAGATTGGCGCCGGTCACGATGACCGACTTGTCCGCGACATAAGGCTTGCGATCGTTTTCCATCGACGGCTGCCAATTGCCGAGGAACACGTCGATGTCCTTGTTCTTCATCGAAGCGTAGGTCACGGGAACCGAGAGGACCGTGATCTTGGGCGTGTAGCCGAGACCCTTCAGGATTTCGTTGGCGATCGCCGTCGTCGCGGTGATGTCCGTCCAGCCGACATCGGAAAACCTGACAGTCTTGCAACTTTCCGGATCGCCTGCGAAAGCCGGGCCGGAGCCGGCAAGCGCGATCAATCCTGATAGCGCCAGAATTCCTGAAAACCTCATCGCTCTCTCTCCCTTAGACGTGCGGTCCACCTCCGCACGGAACCGAGTTCGAAAGAGAGTATCGGCGGCGGGAGAAACGCGGTCAAATCCAATAATTTGGACCCTTCCCCTAATCGCCAAACTGTTTGAGCTTCCAGGCGCTAGCGGCTAGAAGCGGATCACCCGCCCTGGGAGCCCCACTTGCCCGAGCCCCTCAACCCCACTCCCCAGCAGCAGTCCGAAATTCTGATGCAGGCGCTGCCGCACATGCTGCGCTACGACGACGCGATCGTCGTGGTGAAGTATGGCGGCCATGCGATGGGCGACGAGGGGAAGGCGCGCGACTTCGCCAAGGACATGGTGCTTCTGGAGCAGTCCGGCATCAATCCGGTGGTCGTGCACGGGGGCGGACCGCAGATCGGCGCGATGCTGAAGAAGCTCGGCATCGAGTTGCAATTCTCAGGCGGCTTGAGGGTCACCGACAAGCCGACGATGGAAATCGTCGAAATGGTGCTGGCCGGATCGATCAACAAGCAGATCGTCGGCTCGATCAACGCCGAGCGCGGGCGCGCGGTCGGCCTCTGCGGCAAGGACGGCGCCATGGTCACCGCGCGCAAGGTCCACCGCGCGTACGCTCCGGGCGAGGACGTCGTCGATCTCGGCTTTGTCGGCGAGCCCGACACAGTGGATGTGACCGTGCTCGAGCAGATTCTCGGCCGGGAGCTGATCCCGGTCCTGGCGCCGATCGCGCAAGGCGCCGACGGGCAGACCTACAACATCAACGCCGACACGTTCGCCGGCGCCGTCGCCGGCGCGCTCGGAGCCAAGCGCCTCCTGTTCCTGACCGACGTTCCCGGCGTGCTCGACAAGAACAAGGGTCTCATCAAGGAATTGCGGATCGACGACATTCGCGCGCTCATCGCCGACGGCACGATCACCGGCGGCATGATCCCCAAAGTCGAGACCTGCATCTACGCGCTGGAGAGAGGCGTCGAAGGCGTCGTGATCCTGGACGGCAAGGTCCCCCATGCGGTGCTGATCGAACTCCTGACCGACTATGGCGCGGGAACGCTCATCACGCGATAGCGGGCCTTCAAGGCGGTTTAGACATGCGTATTCTGGCGATCGACACGTCCTGTGGAGCAGCGTCGGTCGCGGTCGTCGAAAGCGGCCGGGCTGAGCCGCTGGCGGTGATGAGCCGGCCGATGGCGCGGGGCCACGCCGATGCTTTGGCCCCGATGGTCGAGGAGGCCATGCGTGGCGTTGACGGCGGCTTTCCCTCGCTCGCCCGCATCGCGGTCGCGATGGGTCCAGGCTCCTTCACCGGCATCCGCATCGGCCTCGCCATGGCGCGGGCGATGGGGATGGCGCTCGCGATTCCCGTGGTCGGCGTCTCGACTCTCGCCGCCTTCGCCGCGCCGCTGTTGAGCGAGCCCCGGACCGGAATCATCGCGGCTGTGATCGACGCTCGCCACGGCTCGGTCTATTTTCAGCTGTTCGAGGCGACCGGCCGTCCGCTGGGGCCGCCGCGTTGCGATACCCCCCGCGAATGCGTGCGCGCGATTGGCGCCGGGCCGGCCTGGTTCGCCGGCGACGCCGCCGCGCTTGTCGCCAGCGAAGCCCAGCGCGCCGGCCTTCCTTATGACCTCGACGTCGCGAGAGTTGCGCCCGACATTGTCGCTCTCGCTCGCGTTGGTCTCGCCGTCGATCCTTCGACCAGCCCCGCCCGCCCCGTCTACGTGAAGCCGCCGGACGCGCGGCCAAATGCGGCTGAGCCCATCGCCAGGGCGCCGGCCTGAGCGGCTGATCACACCCATGATCTTCGGCCTCAGCCGATCTCCCCCGCCCGTCATCCGCCTTCTTCGGCCGGACCGGGCGCAGGCCTGCGCCCGCCTGCATGGCCAGGGCTTCGCCCATCCGTGGTCGCCGGAGGAGATGGCGACGCTCATCGCCAGCTCCTCGACCGTCGGCGCCGCGGCGCTCGATCCGGTCAGCGGCCGCTTGCTCGGCTTCGTCTTGTCGCGTCTGGCGGCGGACGAAGCGGAGATCCTGACCATCGCCGTCGATTCCGCGCACCAGGGCAGGGGGGTGGGGCGGGCGCTTCTCAGCGGGAACCTGCGTCAGGCCGCGAATGCGGGGGCAAAGGCGATGTTCCTCGAGGTCGCCGAGGACAACGCGCCGGCTTTGGCCTTGTATGAGCGCTTCGGGTTCGTCAAAGTCGGGCAGCGCTCTGGCTATTATCGCCGCGCCGACGGAACCCGCGCCACCGCAATCGTGATGCGCAAGTCGCTCGGGTGAGCGACGGCTCGTGGCCACGAATAGGCTGCCGCCAGCGGCAGTGACGCTGCGGCTTGCCGACCTTCATCCGCCGCGCCCGGCCTTTTCATCGCTTTGGTCCGCCCTCACGGGGCTGCGGTTTCGGCGCGCTATTCGCCTGAGCCGCGCCCGCCCCCTTTTACGGTCTGTTCGCCTATGCTTGCCCAAGCCCGCATCCTATCGGCTTCAATAGCAGTGTATTTCTGTGTTATTTGCTTTTGTAACTCTAATTTTTCGGGCGATCCATCAGACCGTCCTTCTTTACTCAATTTCGCCCGCTGAAGCACATAATCATATACCAGAAGTTCCAAGCTGGACGTAGATGAAATAAAGGAATTAATATTTTCTCTAACGTGAAACGTTTGTTGAGCAGTTGCCAACGTTGCTGTTACTGCGGTGAAAACAATTGAGTACTTCTTTAGTATATTAGCATTTTCTGACGTGGTCAATGCGGCCGTTACAGTGGCTAACAGTGACGCCGCTATGAGCGTGAACTGTAGTACGACATTACTCCTATACCACCACAGAAAACTGCCCATGCTACGCCGAACAGCTATTCCTAACGAGTTCTCGAAACTATCTTGTGCCTCGCCTGGAATCATCAATTCATCACTCGGAAGCACCAACGATATTGCAATTGCAACAAGTATTATCAAAAAAAGCACACCTAGGCCGGCTAGAACCCGGTTGGATTGTACCCATTGGGCCAGGCGCACTCTTCTCCCCCAAAGCTCCGCGGCTCGTGAACCTCTTCTCTTTTATGCTTCCTTGCAGCATTCGTCTACGAGGTCAGAAATTCGGCAAGACGCCTGGCAGGCTGTTGAAAAACGCATTTTCGCCGCGGTGCGATTCCGTTCTGGACCTCTGTCGGATTCCGCTGTGTTCAGTTTCGACCCCGCGCAGAGGGCTTTTCAACAGCCTGATAAGCGGCGCCCGGCGGCCCTACGTCCGTCCCACCGGTCAGCAAATCTATGTAGTCAAATCTGCCGGTTTCCGTCACCACAATATTGACAGTATGCTCAAATAGGGCGCTAGTTCAGCACGTCTCGCCATGGACGCACAGCCTATATATGGATAACATTCTTCGCTAATAGCCCGTGTAGTTCACTACAATGCGAGAAGTGATATTGACAGTTCAGAAATTTTCGGTAGTCAACGCTAAGCGATGCCATCAGGACGGCGCCCGCCAGCGTGCTTGTCACTAGGGAGAATAACAGATGACCACGTACTACGTGAGCTCTCAGATCGGTAGCAATAACAACTCCGGCACATCGGCGAGCACTCCCTTGGCTAGCCTCCAGGCGGCTGCAAACCTGGTGAAGCCCGGTGACACTGTACAAGTGATGAATGGTACTTATGTTGCGCCAGGTTACGGAGATGCTCTGGACATTACGACCAGCGGCACGGCGAGCGCGCCGATCACCTTCGAGGCGGCCCCGGGGCAGACGCCTGTCATCGACAGCTCCGGGGGCTGGCAAGCCATCAATATAAAGGCGTCATACATCGTCGTTAAGGGGTTTACCGTCGTTGGCGATGCGGCTAACTACAATTTGCAGTCGGCGTTGGCTGGGTACAGCGGTGGAAACGCGTATCTCGACGGGAACGGCATCGGGATTAACCCAAGCAGCAGCGTTCCGCTGCCGAACCACATCACAATCGAGAGCAATACGGTCTATAACGAGCCCGGCGGCGGCATCTATACAGAAGGAGCCGACTACGTACAGATCTTGAACAATGTCGTCCATAACAACGCAAACTGGGCGGCCTACGGCAATAGCGGCATCTCACTATCGACTTCGGCAAACCTGGACACCAATTCTGGTCCGCACGTCATCATCAGCGGCAACCTCGTCTACAACAATGCTCAATTGGTTCCGACCATTGGGGCCGGCGTCATCACCGATGGCGAAGGCATCATCCTCGACACCAATCCCGGTTACACGGGCGGCGTCCTTGTCCAAAACAACACCGTCACCGGCAACGGCGGCCCCGGCATCGAGTTCATTCAAGACGGCCAACGCAACCATCACCGGAAATACGATCTACGGAAACAACACACAAAACACTCAGGCTCAGACCTACAGCGCAATTTTCATAATCCAGTCCAATAATAACAGCGTTACGAACAACAATACGAGCAATCCAGCTCCCACTCCGGTTCCCCCCGCCGCTCCGGTCATCAGCAAGGGCGTAGTCAATTCCGATGATTCCGTGACCCTGACCGGAACCGCGCCGAATGGCGCGACGGTGACGGTGTCGGATGGCGGCCCGGCTCTGGGCGCCGCGACTGCGAGCAGCACCGGCGCCTGGAGCATCACGACCGCGGTCCTGTCGGGTGGCGCCTACGCATTCACCGCCACCGATACGACTTCGGCGGGAACGAGCGCAAAATCGAGCGCGCTCAGCGTGACGGTGCTGCCCACTGCGGTTCCCCCCGCCGCTCCGGTCATCAGCAAGGGCGTAGTCAATTCCAATGATTCCGTGACCCTGACAGGAACCGCGCCGAATGGCGCGACAGTGACGGTGTCGGGTGGCGGCCCGGCTCTGGGCGCCGCGACTGCGAGCAGCACCGGCGCCTGGAGCATCACGACCGCGGTCCTGTCGGGTGGCGCCTACGCATTCACCGCCACCGATACGACTGCGGCGGGAACGAGCGCAAAATCGAGCGCGCTCAGCGTGACGGTGCTGCCCACTGCGGTTCCGCCCGCCGCTCCGGTCATCGCCGACATCCTGTGGCAGAACACGAACGGTCAGGCCGCGATCTGGGAAATGAATGGGACGAACATAATCGGCGAGGCAAACGTGGGCGGCAACCCTGGGCCAAGTTGGAAAACAATCGGAGAGGGCGACTTCAACGACGACGGCCACTCAGACATCCTGTGGCAGAACACGAACGGTCAGGCCGCGATCTGGGAATTGAACGGGACCAACGTAATCGGCGCGGCAAATGTGGGCGCCAACCCTGGGCCGAGCTGGAAAGCAATCGGAACAGGCGACTTCAACGACGACGGACATTCCGACATCCTGTGGCAGAACACGAACGGTCAGGCCGCGATCTGGGAATTAAACGGGACCAACGTAATCAACGAGGCAAATGTGGGCGCCAACCCTGGGCCGAGCTGGAAAGCAATCGGAACAGGCGACTTCAACGGCGATGGTCATTCCGACATCCTGTGGCAGAACACGAGCGGTCTGACCGCGATCTGGGAATTGAACGGGACCCACGTAATCGGCGGGGCAAATGTGGGCGCCAACCCTGGGCCGAGCTGGAAAGCAGTCGGAACAGGCGACTTCAACGACGACGGGCATTCCGACATCCTGTGGCAGAACACGGACGGTCAGGCCTCGATCTGGGAAATGAACGGGGCGAAGGTAATCAACGAGGCAGATGTGGGCGCCAACCTTGGGCCGAGTTGGAAAGTGATCGGAACAAGCGACTTCAACGGCGACGGCCACTCCGACATCCTGTGGCAGAACATGAGCAGTGGCCAAGCCGATATCTGGGAAATGAACGGGACCAACGTAATCCACGAGGCAGCAGTGGGCGCCGCTCCTGGGCCGAGTTGGCTCGCTAAGGCGTAGGACCCGGTACCCACGCCTAGTCTTACTATGCATATGACACAGTAAGACTAGGGAAGTTGCGCCGCAAATCCACCATCACCGAATCTTCGAGCAACGGGATCTCGCTCGCCGGCTATTTCCCCGCGACCGGAAAGCGCCTACATTGGGGTTGGACCCTTCCGGAGCCCCTAATTGTCCGAATCGATTGTGCTTGAAGACGCGGATGGGATGGCAAGTCCCTCACGGGAATCGCACCCACGGGCGTTCATCAAGTCATTCGGATGCCAGATGAACGTCTACGATTCCGAGCGCATGGGCGACCTCGCCGCCGAGGCTGGGTACCGCGAGGCGATCGGGGTCGAGGACGCCGATCTCATCGTTCTCAACACCTGCCACATCCGCGAACGCGCCTCGCAGAAAATCTACTCCGAGCTTGGCAAGCTGCGCGAGCTGAAGGAGGACCGCGGGCGCGAAGGCCGGCGGATGATGCTGGTTGTCGCGGGCTGCGTCGCCCAGGCCGAGGGGGCGGAAATCCTGCGCCGCCAGCCGGCGGTCGATGTCGTCGTCGGCCCGCAGAGCTATCATCGCTTGCCAGAGCTCCTGCGCGAGGCGCGCGTCCGCCCTGGAATCGTGGACACTGAATTTCCGGCAGAGGACAAATTCTCTCGACTGCCGGCTCCGACGGCGGACGCCATTCGTCGGCGCGGCGCCTCCGCCTTCGTCACCGTGCAGGAGGGCTGCGACAAGTTCTGCTCGTTCTGCGTCGTGCCTTACACGCGCGGCGCCGAGGCCTCGCGCCCCCTCGCCGCCGTTCTCGACGAGATCGCGCGTCTCGCCGGCGCGGGCGTGCGGGAAGTCACCCTGCTCGGCCAGAACGTCAACGCCTATCACGGGCTCGACGCTCGCGGCCGAGCGATCGGGCTTGCCGGTTTGATCCGCGCCGCCGCGCTCACGCCCGGGATTCGCCGCGTGCGTTATATGACCTCGCATCCCAACGACATGAGCGAGGATCTCATCCAGGCTCATCGCGACGTTCCGGCTCTCGCGCCTTATCTTCATCTGCCGGTCCAGTCCGGCTCCGACAAGATCCTGAAGTCGATGAACCGGCGCCATCGCGTCGCCGACTATCTCGACGTCGTGGCGCGCGTGCGCGCCGCGCGCCACGACATCGCCTTTTCTTCGGACTTCATCGTCGGCTATCCCGGCGAAACCGACGCCGATTTCGACCACACGCTCGCGCTCGTGTCCGCGGTCGGGTTCGCCTCGGCCTACGCCTTCAAATATTCCCCCCGGCCAGGCACGCCCGCCGCCGAGATGTCGGGCCAGGTTGACGAAGCGACCAAGGCTCGGCGGCTCGCGGCGCTTCAGGAGCTGATCGAGGCGCAGAGGCAGACCTTCAACCGGGCAAGCGTGGGACAGCGCCTCGAGGTTTTGTTCGAGAAGCCAGGCCGGCGCGAGGGCCAGGTCCTCGGACGGTCGCCCACCATGCAATCCGTGTTCGCCGATGGGCCGCAATCGCTGATCGGCGAACTGATGGAAGTCGAAATGATCGCCGCCGAGCCGCGTTCGCTGCATGGCCGCATTGTCGCGCCAGCGTCGTAAATCGAGGTCTTACTGGCGTGAGGGATGAGTCTGAACCTGAACCGGACACAACGGAGAGCACAAATTTGAAGCCGCAGGACACGTCGCCAACGCGTATCGCCGCCGCCCCTCCGGTCATCAATCCGACGCTTCGCGAATCCAAACCTGCCGAAATCGCTATCGCTTTCCCCGATAACGCCGCCGCCTCCAAGGTCTTTGGCCATTACGACCAGAACATCGCGCGCATCGAGCGCGGTCTCGGCGTGTCGGCCTACGCCAACGGGAACCAGATCGTCATCAAGGGCCCGCGCGAGGCCAGCGAGCAGGCCCGGCGCGTGTTCGAGATGCTTTACGAACGCGTCAAGCTGGGCCAGCCGGCAAGCGAAGCCGATGTCGAGGGCGTCATCGCCGAAAGCGCCTATCAAGGCCTTCTGTTCCCGGGCGAAGAGGCGCCCAAGGACAGTTTCAGCGTCGTCAAGACGCGCCGCCGCGGCGTTGTGCGGGCCCGCAGCGCGGCGCAGGACGAATATTTGGCGCACCTGCGCAAATATGAGCTGGTGTTCGCCGAGGGACCCGCCGGCACCGGCAAGACCTGGCTTGCGGTCGGACACGCGGTGTCGCTGCTCGAACAAGGCCTGGTCGAACGGCTTGTGCTGTCGCGCCCGGCGGTCGAGGCCGGCGAGCGCCTCGGCTTCCTGCCTGGCGACATGCGCGACAAGGTCGATCCCTATCTGCGTCCGATCTATGATGCGCTTTATGACTTCATGGACGGGCGGATGGTCGAGCGTGGCCTCCAGACGGGCATGATCGAGATCGCGCCGCTCGCTTTCATGCGCGGCCGAACCCTATCCAAGGCCGCCGTCCTTCTGGACGAAGCGCAGAACGCGACCGCGATGCAGATGAAGATGTTTCTCACCCGCCTCGGCGAGGGTTCGCGGATGATGGTCAACGGCGATCCAAGCCAGATCGACCTCGCGCCTGGGCAGAAGTCAGGGCTAGGCGACGCGATCGGGCTTCTCAAGGGGAACCCGCGCATCGGCCATGTCCGCTTCACCCATGTCGATGTGGTCCGCCATGATCTCGTGCGCCAGATCGTGGAGGCCTATGAAAGCGCGGCCAGAGAGGGGCAGCCGACCCCGGCCAAATGAAGGTTTCGCTCGACATCAGCGTGTCCTCGCCGCTGTGGCGCGGATTGCCTCGGGCGCGCGCCATCGCGCGCGAGACGATCGCCGCCGCGGCGGCGGAAAGCGGGGCTGGCCCCGAAGGCGATGGCGAAGTGAGCCTGTGCCTTGCCGACGACGCCGCCTTGCGCGCGCTCAACCTGCGCTGGCGCGGGATCGACAAGCCGACCAACGTGCTTTCGTTCCCCTCGGCGTCGCCTTGCCGTTCCCGTCGCGCGCCGGCGCGATCCGCCGGCGGATGCAATCGACGCTCGGCGACATCGCGCTGGCCTACGAGACGCTCGCCCGCGAGGCCGAGGACCTTGGCGTACCCCTCGCCGACCACTATCGCCACCTCCTTGCCCATGGATTTTTGCACCTCATCGGCTACGATCATCAGACTGACGCGGAGGCGCAGCGCATGGAGGGGCTTGAAACAAGAATTCTGGCGCGGCTCGGGGCGGCCGACCCTTATGCGCGCGAAGTTGTTGGCGGATGACCGTGACGAATGAAGTCGCACCGGCTGAAACGCCGTCTGGCAGCGCATCTCGTGAACAGAGCTCGGGCCTGTTCGAGCGGGTGCGGGCTTTGTTCGGATTGGCGCCCGCTTCGGCGCGCGACGATATCGAGGACGCGATCGAAGAGAGCGCGAGCGAGGAGTTCACCCCGCAAGAGCGCGCCATCCTCAAGAACGTGCTGGCGCTTCATGATGTTCGGGTCGAGGACGTGATGGTGCCGCGCGCCGACGTCATCGCGCTTTCGCTCGACACCCCGTTAAGCGAAGTGCTGGATTGCTTTCGCACCGCCGGCCATTCGCGCCTGCCGGTCTATGACGAGACGCTCGACGATCCGCGCGGCATGATCCACATCCGCGACTTTGTCGTTTTCCTCGCCTCCGATCCGCGCTTCGGGCTGATGAAAGCGCGGCATGACGCGCCCTCGAACGGCGAGGGCCAGCCGGGGCTCGACATGCCTCTTTCGGCGGCGCAAATCCTGAGGCCCGTTCTCTACGCGCCTCCGTCCATGCCGGCGCTCGATCTCTTGCTCAAGATGCAGGCGTCGCGCACCCATATGGCGCTGGTCATCGACGAATATGGCGGGACCGACGGACTGGTGTCGATCGAGGACGTGATGGAGTCGATCGTCGGCGACATCGAAGACGAGCATGACGAGGACGAGACGCCGGAGCTTCACGCGTCAGGGGACGGGGGATGGATCGCCGAGGCGCGCGCTTCCCTCGACGCTGTCTCCGAGGCGGCCGGCTTCGATTTCTCTTCGCTTCCCGAGGCGGAGGAGGTGGACACGATCGGCGGGCTTGTCACCGCGGCGGCGGGTCGCGTTCCCGACCGCGGCGAAATTCTCCTCGGACCAGGGGAATTCGAATATGAAGTGCTCGACGCCGACCCGCGACGGATCAAGCGGGTGAAAATCCGGCCGCTCGCCGCCCAGGCCGGGAAGCCGGATCTCGCCGGCGCCGACCCCCGAGGCGACGCCCGACGAACGGGGTAGAGCGCCGGCATCGGGCTCAACCATTCGCCAGGGGAGCCATTTCGCTCCTTTGCCGCTACCTGGCGAGGTCGGCGAAATTGTAGATCGCGAGCGGCGTTAGCGGCTCAATATGGCGAATCCATAACCCCGCGTTCGGGTGGGCGCAGGACGACTGACAAACTGATTCCCGCCCACAGTCCGCAGATGAGGGCGCCCAACAGCGCCACGACCAAAGCAGCTCGGGCGATCTCCTCCGGCGCGCCGTAGCGCGGATGCCTGCTTCCTTAGCGAGGTTCGCCGTCGCCTCTTCGGCCGACGGTTCTGCAGCGGCGTCCAATGCGGGCGCAAGGCGCATGCCTGTCGACCGGCCAATGACTTTGCTCGCCCAGGTGACGCTCGCGACTGACGTCTCCATTCCGGCGTCTCCCCTGAGGCGAACTTCAGCCGGGAAGGAAGTCGCGGATCGCGGCCGCGATCTCCGCCGCATGCGTCTCGAGCGCGAAATGTCCGGTGTCGAAGAAGCGCACAGTCGCGTTCGGAATGTCGCGCTTGAACGCCTCGGCGCCCGGCGGCAGGAAGAACGGATCGTTCTTGCCCCATGCGCGCCAGGAGCGGCGGCTTATGGGTGCGAAAATAGCGCTGGAAGGTCGGGATAGAGCGCGACATTGCTCTTGTAATCGCCCATCAGGTCGAGTTGCACGTCGGCCGCGCCGGGCCGCGACATATAGAAATTGTCACGTATAGCCGTCCGGCGAAACAAGCGTCGGGTCGGGAACGCCGTGGGTATATTGCCACACGGTCGTCTCCGGCTTGAGGAAGGCGCGCAGCGCCTCGCGGTTCGCGGCCGAAGCGTCTTGCCCGATTGGCCCGGATCGAAGTTCGCCGTCGCTCAGTTCGACCGTCATGTCATAGGCGTTGCCGTTGCTGCGAGATGATCGCGGTGATCCGCTCCGGATGCTTGACCGCGAGCCGGAACCCGGTCGGCGCGCCGTAGTCGAACACGTACACCGCGTAGCGGTCGAAGCCGATGATCTCGGTGAAGCGGTCGATCGCCTCGACGATCGCGGTCGAACGTGGCGCCCTTGTCCGGCATATCGGAGCCGCCGAAGCCCGGGCAGATCGGGAGCGACGATGTGGAAGCGGTCGGCGAGCCGCGGGATCACGCTGCACGCTGATCTTCGCCGACCGGACCCGCAGGCAAGGGAGACGGTGGTGCAGCATGGCGGTGTGCGGCAATCGCGCCAAGCAGGCCGCTCATCGCCACCGGCTCAAGGCTGAGCGCTGATCGCCCTCATTGCGCCGCCCGAGCCGGCGTGTTCGAGAACAGGAAGCCCAGTCCCTCGGCCATGGTCGGATGGGCGAAGTCGGCTTCCCGGAGTTTCGTGTAGGGCAAGTCCGCCATCATCGCGGTGTGCACGACGGCCATCACTTCTCCGGCCTGGGCGCCGATCATGGTGAAGCCGAGAATGCGGTCGTCATCCGCTCCGACCAGCGCCTTCATGAAGCCTTCGGTCTCGCCGGTCGCCTGCGCCCTCAGCACAGCCTTCATCGGCAGCCTGGCGATGCGCGTTTTCACGCCCTGACGCTCCGCGTCGCGTTCGCTCAAGCCCACATGCGCCAGCGGCGGGTCGGTGAACATGCAATAGGGAACGAGCCTGTCGCGCGTGCTGCGCTTTCCCCCGGCCAGATTGTCGCGAACGATGCGGAAGTCGTCCTCGGATATGTGGGTGAACAGCGGACTGCCGGCGCAGTCGCCGAGCGCCCAGACGTCCGGCGCGCTCGTCTCCAGCCGCTCGTTGACTTTGACAAAGCCGCGGTCGGTGAGTTCGACGCCGGCCTTGTCGAGCCCGATGCCTGCGGTGTTCGGAATGCGCCCGGCTGCGACGAGGATGTGGCTGCCTTCGATGGTTCGCTCGCCGGACTTCAAGCGCAGGGCGACGCTGACGCCGGCTCCGGACTGGCCGCTCACCTTGATAAGCTCGGCGGGAGCATGAATCTGCACGCCTTCGTTCGCGAGAATGCGCCGGATTTCCTGCGAGGCGTCGGCGTCCTCTCTCGCCATCACCTGCGGCCCGCCCTCGACGATCGTCACCTCGGCTCCGAAACGGCGATAGGCCTGCGCCAGTTCAAGGCCGGCATAGCCGCCGCCGATCACGATCAGATGGGGCGGCAGGACGTCGAGCTCGAGCGCTTCGATATGAGTCATCGGATGGGCGGCCTTGAGGCCGGGAACGTCGGGAACGGCTGCGCGCGTTCCCACATTCGACGAACACCTGGGCGCCGACAAGCGTGCGCGTTCCTCCGTCATTCAGGCTCACTTCGAGCGTCTTCGGCGCGACGAAGCGCCCTTCGCCCATGATCAATTCGGCGCCGCTTGCCTTGTAGTTGCGCAAGTGCGCGTCCACCATCGCCTGCGACCATGTCGCGCTTGCGTTGACGAACCCTGCCCATGTCGACCTTGACCGGGCCGGTCATCGTCCCGAACTCAGCCGCGTTGCGCGCCATATGCGCGATCTCGGCGCTGCGGATCTCATTCTTGCTCGGCAGGCACGCGACATTGGGGCAGGAGCCGCCGATCCATCTGCGCTCGACGACCGCGGTCCGCCGCCCCGAGCTTGCCATATGCCAGGCGGTCGAGCTTGCCCCCGCCGCCGCTGCCGAGAATGAGAACGTCGACGTGTTCGGGCTGAGACACGAGCATCCTCCGTCAATGAAGGGGTTGGCCGCTCCGCGCCGCAAATTCGGACGTCGGACGGCGCGATGTTTGCAAATGGAGGGTTGCAAATGCAAGTGGCGTCAATCGGGCGAGCCGGGCAATTCTTGTCGCCATAACCCGGGCGCAGTTACGCGCGGCGTCCGCGATGAGTGTTCAGCGCCTTCTCGAGCCCCGGAATCATGGCCGGGCCTCAGCGTGATGACCGCCGCGATAATTGCGCGGAGCGCAATCATGACGAGTCCCCGGTCAGGTCGAGGTTGAAGTCCGCGCTCTTCGCTTTGCGCCGGATCGCTTGAAAACCGGCTCGACCCCTCGGCTGGCCGCGACTGCGGGAAGCCGCGCGGGCGACCCGCCGGAACAATGCCGGGACTTGCACAGAGGCGCAATTCTGCAGCAAATTTTCGGCGTCGCCACGGCTGCCATCTGCCGGATGTCAGGTGAGACGCGGTGGGGAGGTGTACGCTTAAGTCTTGTGTGTCGAGGCTCTGCACGGGCGATCCCGTCGTCGATATCGAAGTCCAGCTGAGGCGCCCGGTGGTGACGCCCGAGCAGATGATCGATCGGCGCAAGACGCTCCACTCCCTGTTCGCCGGCGTGAGCCAGGACCAGGCGGTGGGGTTGCTGTCGCTGCTGTTCACCTCGGGACGACCAGATCGCGCTTGCCCTGGGACTTTCGCCTACTCCATCGCGCACCTGCGACTGGAACTGCTCTCCCGCACGGCGAAGCTGGGTCCGGCCATCCACGCTGAGCGCCGACAAGGCGCTCCTCGCCGCTCGCGCAACACTCAAATCGGCTTCAATGAGGCTCTGGTTGCTGCCTGCGAGCTGGCCGTCTTTGCTGTGGCAATCCGTGGTTAGCCGGGACAAGCCCGGCCATGCCGCCACGGAGACGGCCAAAGTCAGAGTGGCCGGCGGGCCATGGAAGCAAGCCGCCCAACTTGATTGGTTCAGCGTCAGCTGGCTTGAAAAAGCGGACGGCGCGTGGCGGCGAAAATCCGGCTCGAACCGGATCGCCGAGGGGTCGATCGAGAATCTGGAGCACGCCAACACCGATCTCTACGAATTTCTGACAGAATTCACTCCGCTATTCTCGCGGGGTTTTCGATATAAACTCGATGTTGTAGTTGGTAGAGCGGTCTTCGGGCGCTGAGCGGAGATTGTTCGAGGTCGATTATGGCGGCTGAAGCCGCTTTGAGGAGAGTTGAATGGTGAAACTTGCCAACACACCCTAGTTTTTTCGTTTTTTGCGAACATTTCATCATTCTCTAACTGCAGTACTCTCCGCCTTCCGATGACAGAGGCGCTCGCTTGCGGGGCAAAGAGGCTGATTAGGAAGAAGCTCCCATACGGCGCCGGCGGTTGGGG
Organism: uncultured Alphaproteobacteria bacterium; assembly: GCA_963802615.1. Lineage (GTDB taxonomy): Bacteria > Pseudomonadota > Alphaproteobacteria > Rhizobiales > Beijerinckiaceae > Roseiarcus. The sequence continues at coordinate 52,038 of CAWDKC010000033.1, read as the reverse complement.
GCGCATGGCATGATGTTCCGGCGGCGGCGCATTTTCGCCCGGCTGCGCGAGGGCTGGACCTATGAGGAGATCGCCAGCGGGGAAGGCGTGACCATCACCCGCATCCGGCAGATCGTCGCCAAGGAGCTGAAGCAGCGCGCCGTCGACAGCGGCGCCGACCACGCCAAGCTGCAACTCGAGCGCCTCGCCTCGGTGATGCGGCTCGCGGCTGAAGCGGTCGCCGCCGGCGACGTGACCGCCATCACGCCCTATCTGAAAGTGCTCGACCGGCTCGACCGCTACCAGAAAGTCGCCAGCGCCAACCAGGTCTATGACGACGAAGCGCGCAAGAAGCTCTTGGACAAGATCAACCGCATGGCCGAGAACTTCGGCATCGACGAGGCCTTCGCGGCGGCGGTGCACGAGCGCCTGAAGGAGGCCGGCGCAATTCCCGACGACGAGCCGGGCGAGGCCGAGGGGCAGGGGGAGGGGGCGGAGCCTGAGGGTTCGCCCGATTTCATCGGGCGAGGCTGGCGCGCTCGAGACGTCGCTCTGCCGAGGCTCAGCCGAGCTCCGGATTTTTTAATTTGAATCCCCGGTAAGCCATTGAAAAGCTTGAATCCGCAAAAATAAACGTAAGCAAAAGAAAGCATTTTTATTTTCGTTTATTTGCGCTTAGTTGCGGATACTTGCGCTTACTTGCGCCGGTTGGCCTGGCCGGCTCGCCGAAGGCGCGCCGCGCCTGATGGGCGGCCACGCTCAAGCCTCGCGCCTCACTGTGGCGCGCGGAACATTCGCCCGATTCGCTTGCTGAGTGAGCCGGCGTTCGGGCTATGGTCGGCCATGGCGATTCGACCGATAAGGAAAGGCCACTCCTTGAGCGTTGCCGATTCCATGATCCTGCCTCAGGCCAACGGTCCGGCCTCGCTGATCGAGGGAATCATCCTGTCCTGGGGCTGGCGCAGACGCGCCATCGCCTTCGTCTCGGGAGCGCTCGGGGCGCTGGCGCTGCCGCCCCTGTCCCTGTTTCCCCTGATCGCCGTTCCGCTGACCATCGCCGTCTGGCTGATCGACGGGGCGCAGGATCGTGGGTCCAGGCGGTCTTTGAGCGCCGCATTCGGCGCCGGCTGGTGGATGGGCTTCGGCTATTTTCTCGCCGGCCTCTGGTGGGTCGGCTCGGCCCTTCTGGTCGAGGCCGACAAATTCGCCTGGGCGCTGCCGCTGGCGGTCGTGGCGCTGCCGGCGGCGCTGGCCGTCTTTCCGGCCGCTGGATTTGCGCTTGCGCGTCTCCTGTGGTCGCCGGGACCGTGGCGCATTTTCGCTCTCGCCTTCGGGCTCGGAGTCGCCGAGTGGGCGCGCGGCCTCCTGTTCACCGGCTTTCCCTGGAACGATCTCGGCATGGCGCTCGGCGTCAACCTTGCGCTTGCCCAGACCGCCTCGCTCGTCGGCCTGCACGGCCTCACCTTCCTGACGATCGCGATCTTCGCCACGCCAGCGACGCTGTGGCGGGTGAGCGAAAGCCGGCTCAACCTGGCGCCGACTATCGTCGCGGCTCTTGCGTTGGTTGTCATGGCCGCTCTTTGGCGAGGTCCGGCTGATGGCGCCGGCCAGCGCCACGCTCCCCGGCGTGAAACTGCGCCTGATCCAGCCCAACGTCGGCCAGGACGATGCGACATTCTCCCCTCAGACCAAGCAGGCGATCCTGCGTCGCTATCTCGACCTGTCGGAACGGGCGACCTCGCCGGATCGATCCGGGGTTCGAGACGTCACCCATCTGATCTGGCCCGAGTCGGCCTTCCCGTTCATTCTGTCGCGCGACCCGCAGGCGCTTTCCGAGATCGTCGATTTTCTTGGGTCCGGCGCGACTTTGATCACTGGCGCGGCGCGCCGCGAGGACGGAAGCCCGCCCCGCTACTACAATTCGATCGAGATCGTCACCCGTGACGGGTTGTCGGCGCAGCGCTACGACAAGCAGCATCTGGTGCCGTTCGGCGAATATATGCCGTTCGCGAACCTCATGGAGCGGGCGCATATCACGCAACTGGTCGACATCCCGGGCGGGTTCGAAGCGGGCTCGGGCCGGCGCATTCTCCGTGTTCCTGGTCTGCCGGACGCGATGCCGCTCATCTGTTACGAGGCGATCTTTCCCATCGAGCTCGGGACGCTCCTGTCCGGCGCGAAGCGTCCGACCTGGCTCCTGAACGTCACCGACGACGCCTGGTTCGGTCTGACGCCTGGCCCCTATCAGCATTTTGCGCAAAGTCGGTTGCGCGCGATCGAACTGGGCGCGCCGCTGGTGCGCGACGCCAATTCGGGAATCTCGGCGGTTCTCGACGGTTTTGGGCGTGAAATCGCGGTCGCTCCGCTTGGCGCGGAAGGCGTTCTGGACGCCGAATTGCCCAAGGCGCTCGCGCCCACGTTGCAATCCCGCTTGGGGTCCGTCGGGGCGCTGCTGATCGGATTGGCCTTTTTTGCCGCGGCGCTCATCGGGAAGCGTCGGTCGTAACGAAGACCGCCGATTGTAAAATTGCTCCCTTGCGCGCTATCCGAGTGTCCGCTATCTCATTTCCCTTAGGTCAGTGATTCCCTACGCGAGCGCTGTGATGGCTATGGGGCATGAGCTTGTGATGATGTCCAAGATTTCCAACATCGTCGACGTCTATGTCGGCGCGCGACTGCGAATGCGGCGGACGATGCTCGGCATGAGCCAGAGCAAGCTCGGCGAGCTTCTCGGGGTGACGTTCCAGCAGGTCCAGAAGTACGAAAAAGGCTCCAACCGCATCAGCGCCAGTCGTCTTCAGCATACCGCCCGCGTGCTTGAAGTATCGCCGGGCTATTTCTTTGAAGGCGCTCCGGCGGATTCAGCAGAACCAGGCTTCGCTGAAGAATCGTCGCAGTCCTATGTTGTCGACTTTCTCGCCTCGACTGAGGGTCTTCAGCTCAACCGTGCGTTTTTGCGGGTCCGCGACCCCAAAGTTCGACGGCGTATTGTCGATTTGGTCATCGCCTTGGCGTCGCCGGACGACGCGGGCCTCGAAGACCCACCCGTTCGATAAATCGAACAAACTGGCCAAAACGGCTTGACGGACCGAACGGTCGCTGTCAAAAGCGGCGTCTGCGCGCCCATAGACAACCCTTGGGCTGCAAAGTCGTGGCGGAAGACGCCAGCAGGAGATTGTCCATATGGCCCGTCAAAATTACGAGTTCACCAGTGAATCCGTGTCTGAGGGGCATCCTGACAAGGTTTGCGATCGAATCTCCGATGAGATTGTCGATCTATTCTTCCGCGAGGGCGCAAAAGCGAACCTCGATCCTTATCAAATTCGCGTCGCCTGCGAAACTCTAGCCACGACCAACCGCGTCATCATCGCTGGCGAGGTTCGCGGGCCGAAAATCTCCCCCGAAGACATGGAGGCGACGGTCCGCAATGCGATCAAGGAAATCGGCTACGAGCAGGACGGCTTTCACTGGCGCAACGCCAAGGTCGAAGTGCTGTTGCACGCGCAATCAGCGGACATTGCCCAAGGCGTCGACGCTGGCGGCAACAAGGACGAAGGGGCGGGCGACCAGGGCATCATGTTCGGCTACGCTTGCCGCGAAACGCCGGAATTGATGCCGGCTCCGCTCTATTACGCCCACGAGATCCTGAAAAGGATCTCGAATGCGCGCCATTCCGGCGCCGAAAAGACCTTAGGCCCCGACGCCAAAAGCCAAGTGACCGTTCGTTATCAAAATGGCAAACCGGTCGAGGCGACGCAAATTGTGGTCTCGCATCAGCACCTGGTCGAATCGCTCACGTCCGAGGAAGTCGCCGACCTCGTGCGCCCGTATGTCAAGGCGGCGCTGCCAGAGGGCTGGATCACGCCGAAGACAGTCTGGCACGTCAATCCGACTGGGAAATTCTTTATTGGCGGCCCTGACGGCGATTGCGGCCTGACCGGCCGAAAGATCATTGTCGATACTTACGGCGGCGCGGCGCCGCACGGCGGCGGCGCCTTTTCCGGCAAGGACCCGACTAAGGTGGACCGCTCCGCGGCGTATGCGGCGCGTTATCTGGCCAAGAATGTGGTCGCAGCCGGCCTCGCCGACCGATGCACGATCCAGCTTTCCTACGCCATCGGGGTGGCGCGCCCGCTGTCGATCTACGCCAACCTGCACGAGACGGGGCGCATCGACGAGGCGAAACTGGAGACGGCGCTGATGGATGTCATGAACCTGACCCCGCGCGGAATTCGCGAGCACCTGAGATTGAACCGTCCGATCTTCGCCCGAACGTCGGCTTTTGGTCATTTCGGTCGCGCGCCGGAAGCGGACGGCGGCTTTTCATGGGAAAAGATCGATCTCGCGGACACGCTGCGCGCTCTCGCCTGACCGGCGGCGCAGCATTGCGAGGCTGATGACTGCGAATGGCGGACGCGGCGAGCCGGCGCCGGTTCGCAGGCTCTATGGACGCAGCTCCGGCAAGGCGCTTCGCGTGGGGCAGGAGCGTCTGCTCGCCGAAGCGCTGCCGCTGTTTTCGATTGCGCCGGAGGCGCTGGCGGCAGGGCGCGGATTCGCCGCGCCGCCGCGCGAAGTGTGGCTGGAGATCGGGTTCGGCGCAGGCGAGCATCTTATTGAGCAAGCCCGGGCCAACCCCGATGTTGGAATCGTCGGCTGCGAGCCGTTTCTCAACGGCGTCGTCGCGGCGCTTGCCGGGATCAAGCGTGAGCAACTCTCCAACGTGCGCCTGCGGCGGGGCGATGCTCAATCCCTTATCGAGGCGGCTCCCGACGCATTCTTTTCGCGCGTTTTCATGCTCTACCCCGATCCCTGGCCAAAACGACGCCATCACAAGCGGCGTGTGGTCGCCGCAGGCATGATCGAGGCGATGGCCCGTGTGATGCTCAGCGGCGCTGAGTTGCGCTTCGCCACTGACATAGACGACTACGCCGGCTGGACTCTGACGCGTTTTCTCGCTTCGCCGCATTTCCGCTGGGCCGCGACTCGAGCCGACGATTGGCGCCGACCCTGGCCACAATGGCGCCCGACACGCTATGAGGCCAAGGCGCGGACTGAGGGCCGGGGGTCTGTGTACCTCACTTTTGTGCGTCTGTGAGCCGAGAAAACCGCCAAGGTGGATTCTCCTAAGAAGAATCACGTAAGCAGAGCGTCCGATCGAAGAGGTCCTGATGTTTGACAGCATAGATCGCCGCACGCTGCTCAAAGCCGCGGCTGCGTCTGCAGCAGCGATGAATCCGCTTGCCGAAGCGCTGGGGGCCGAGTCGGACGGATTGCAATTCGATTCCCCGGTCCCGTTCACTTATGATCTTTTCAGGACGCGGGCGCGCGACAAAGCCCATGCGCCCTACGCGCCCCCCGCTCGTCCGGCGCAAGAGGTGCTGCAGAAGATCAATTACGAAGAGTGGGGAAAAATCCGCTACCGCGACGACTATGCGTTATTCGCCAACGGACCCGGCCGATTTCCGGTGACATTCTTCCACCTCGGTCTCTTTTTCCAAAAGGCCGTCAGAATGCATGTCGTCGATGGCGATACATCGCGCCAGATCGTCTACGACCAGTCCTATTTCAACATGCCAGCCAATTCGCCAGCGCACGATCTGCCAAAAGGGGTCGGCTTCGCCGGCTTGCGTATTCAAGAAGCGCGCGATGGAGCGCTGGATTGGCATAAGAACGACTGGGTCGCCTTCCTCGGCGCCGCCTATTTCCGCTCGATCGGCGAGCTCGCGGCAATATGGCCTGTCGTCGCGAGGGATCGCGCTTGACGTTGCGGTCGCCGACCGGCCGGAGGAGTTTCCCGACTTCACCGACTTTTACATCGAGCCTGGCGTTGGCGACTCGATCACGCTCTACGCTTTGATGGAGGGGCCCTCGATCGTCGGCGCGTTCCGGTTCCTCATGACCCGCACGAAGGGCGTGGTGATGGACATCCAGGCGGCGCTGTTCACCCGCGCCCAGGTTTCGCGTTTCGGCATCGCGCCGCTCACTTCGATGTACTGGTTTTCCGAGACCAAGAAGGAGACTGCGATCGACTGGCGCCCCGAGGTCCACGATTCGGATGGCCTGGCGATGTGGTCGGGCAATGGAGAGCGGCTATGGCGCCCGCTCAACAATCCCCCCCGCATCATGGTCTCGGCCTTCTCCGACAACAACCCACGCGGTTTCGGCCTTCTCCAGCGCGACCGGGTCTTCGACCACTACCTTGACGGCGTCTTCTATGACCGGCGCCCGAGCCTGTGGGTCGAGCCGCTGCCAGGCCCAGGCGGCGAAGGTTGGGGCAAGGGGTCGATTCAGCTGTGCGAAATCCCGACCGACGATGAGATCCATGACAACGTTGTCGCGATGTGGGTGCCGGCGGAGCCGATTCCTGCGGGCGCCGAGCTCAATCTCAACTACCGCCTGCACTGGCTCGCCAGCGAACCTTATCCGAGCAAGCTCGCATCGGTCTGGGCGACGCGCCTCGGACGTGGCGGCCAACCCGGCCTGCCACGTCCGAAGGGAGTGAGGAAGTTCATGGTCGAGTTCCTGGGAGGCCCGCTGCGCGACCTCGCCTTCGGCGTCAAGCCCGAACTCGTCCTCTCGACCTCGCGCGGAAGCTTTCGGGCCCTACCAGCTCATCGAAGCGGTTCCTGACGGTGTCGCCGGCCACTGGCGGGCGCAATTCGACCTCATCGTCGACGGGACCGACCCGGTTGAACTGCGTGCGTTCCTCAAATCCGGCGGCGAGACGGTGACCGAGACCTGGATGTTCCAGTACCACCCCTTCTGACGCCGCCTCGGACGCCGCCACGCCCGTGAGGCGAGGCATCAAAGCCTGCATTTAGGTCTGGGCATATCCGGTTCAGTTGGCGCCAAGGATACCGCTTTTCCTCTTTGCGCATGTGAGGCCTGCCAGAAGATCCCCGTCACCGCTTCCGATTGAGTCCCCGAGAGCTCGTCTGTCGTCTTTTGTTCATGAAGCGGCGATAAGCGAAAGCAGGGGGAAGCCAATGGCCGACATTTCAGCCGATCTTCAACAGGAACTCGACCAATTGCAGGCGGCCTATAAGGCGGCCGTGGAAAATTGGGTCACGGCGATCCGCGAGGAGGAGGCGCTGGCCTCCGGCAACCACAATATCGCAGAGCTCGACGAATGGGAGGCCGCCCATTTCCGCGAGCACAAGCTGCACAACGAAGCCGATTATCGCAAGCGCCTTTACGAAGACGCGCTGCGGCGCGAATTCTTCGGCTTCTGATCCACTAAGCCGACGCCGGACCCGTGTCGGACGCTCCGGTCCCGAGAACGCTGCCGCGACAGGACCTGAGGGGAGACGCTTGACGCAGGGGCGGATGCCGCGCGAGGACGGATCAAAACGCGGCGGAAGTCCGAGGCCTCGGCGCAGCGCCCAATTCAACCGCTCACAAGTTTTCGCCAGTCGTGCGCCTCCTTGAAGCCGAGCACTTCGCGGATCTTGCGGTTCGACAACGGCGCCTCGAACTCGCCCATCGTCCGGGTTATCGGCGTGTTGGGACAGAGCTTCGCCAGCGCCTTTGCGGTCGGCTCATTGAGCGTGATCGTGTCGTTGGTCGCGTTGAACACCTGGAAGCCGAGTCCGTCCTTTTCCAGGCACAGGCGCACGATCTCGCCGAGATCGCGCGCGTCGATGTAGCTCCAGGCGTTGCGCTTGCGCAAAGGCGGGTTGGCTGCATAGTCCTTGAAGGGCCCATATTCATGCGGCTCGATCACATTGCCGATCCTGAGCGCGTAGATGTCGGCCTTGTAGCGCATGGCGAAGGCGCGGGCGGTCTTCTCGTTGCAGACTTTGGACAGGCCGTAGGAATCCATCGGATCGACGTCGTAGTCCTCCTCCAGCGGAAACGAGTGGAAGTCCTTGTCCCCTTCCGCGAAGCAGACGCCATAGGTGGTCTCGCTCGAGGCGATGATGACCTTGCGCACGCCGAGCTTCATCGCCGCCTCGATGACGTTGTAGGTGCTGGTGACATTGGTCGTGAAGGTGACGTTGTCGGGTTCGATCAGCACGCGCGGAATGGCGGCGAAATGCACGACCGCGTCGGGCGGGCGGGCGGCGTGGCCCTCGTTGAAGCCGGCGAAGGTCGCGTGGGTGGTCAGCGCGTTGAACGCCTGCCCGCTGTCGGTGAGGTCGGCGATCAGGGTCGGCACGCCCTTGAGGTCGAGCGGCTTCAGATCGACATTGAGGACGGAATAGCCGTGAGCGACGAGATGCGGAACGGCGTGACGGCCGGCCTTGCCGGTTCCGCCGGTGAATACGATGCGCTTGCCCGACATGGATTTTGACCCTCGCGAAGATTGCGCCGCCTTCTTAGCTCGCGCGCCGCTGCGTCGATACGCGCCACTTCCGCCCGGCGCTGCAGTGTCCTGTGCCGCGGCCGCGGGTAAGGCTGGTTAAGCGGAAAGCGAGCCTTTCAAGGTCCGACGCAAAACTCAGGCGAGCTGGCGCTGGATCGCGGCCAGATCAAGCCATGCCTGCTCAGACGCGATCTTGCCGTCGCGAAAGGTGAAGATATGGAGGATCCGGACGCTCATTCGGCCGCTTTTGCCGGGCAGCAGGAAGGGCTCGCCATCCTTCTGTTCGCCTTCCCAGAGCGTCTCATCGACGAGAAAATCCTCACCATAGAGCCGGCGAATATTCGTCACCTTGTCGCCTTTGGCGCAGGAGAACAACATTTTATAGTAGTCGGCCATTGCTTGCTTTTCATGGAGCAGGCCTACCGGGGAGGGTATGATTTCGTGCCTCAGTTCGCTCTCTGCGAAGCTGGCCATTACCCCATCGATATCGTCAGTAGCCTCAAACCGGAAATGGTCGTCAACAACCCTGTCCATCTCCGCGCGGGACAGTTCCATTGCGTGATCCTCCCAGAAATGAGATAAGTCTAATTATTGGATTTGTCTAACGGAAGCATGACAAAGAGTCTAAGAGACAGGCCGGGCCAACCAGAAAGCGAGGACGCGCGCGGCTATCGTCGATGCGGCCGAGGCGCTTCGCGCCGAGAACGGAGTTCCGACTGTGGCCGAGGCCGCGGACGCCGCGCGCGTCTCGCGCGCAACCGCCTATCGCTACTTCCCGACCCAGGAGGCGCTGCAGGTCGAACTGGACTTCGAGCAGGGTGAATGCGCCAATCGAGAAAATCGTGGCAAAAAGTGGAAACCGGTTTTTCGCGAAAGAGCGCGCGCATCAATGCGCAATGCGGATGCAGGGATGCGGTCGTTCACCTAGAGAGCCCGCGCCTCAAGGTCGTCGAGAGAAGGACGCGCGCCTCAGGCCCTGGGGTGGGCGGAACGGTACGCCGCGAGCAGGCGCGCGCTGTCGACGCCGGTATAGACCTGCGTCGTCGACAGCGAAGCGTGGCCGAGCAGGTCCTGGATCGTGCGCAAGTCGCCTCCCCGAGCCAGAAGATGGGTGGCGAACGAATGGCGGAGCGCGTGCGGCGTCGCGGTCTCGGGCAGGCCGAGCGCGCCGCGCATCCGCGCCATCGCCAATTGCACGATGCGCGGCGACAGAGGCCCGCCTTTCGCGCCGATGAACAACGGGCCGGCGGGCTTGAGAGAAAAAGGGCAAAGCGACAGATAATCCTCGACCGCCTTGCGCACCGGCGGGATGATCGGCGCTGAGCGCGACTTCTGGCCTTTGCCGACGATCGTGACGGCGTCCGTTTCGCCGACCGGCGCGTCGGCGCGTCGGATCGAGAGCGCCTCCGAGATGCGCAGGCCCGCGCCGTAGCAGAGCGCCAGCACCGCGGCGTCGCGCGCCAACACCCAGGGTTCGCGCGCCTCGCCGTCCCGCAAGCCTGTCGTGGTCATGGCTTTGGCGTCGTGCGCGCTCAAGGGTCGGGGGAGGCGCCGCGCGGCCTTGGGCGCACGGATAGCGCCTAGCGCAGCGGCTGTCTGTCCGCTTTCGCGCGCGATGTGGCGAGCGAGCGATTTAAGCGCCGAGAGCGCGCGCTGCAGCGAGCGGCCCTCGACCCCTTCGGCGCGCCGGTGGGCGAGAAAGGCGCGCAGATCGCCCGGGGCGCAGTCGATGAAATCGCCAATTCCCGGCGGCGCGCCGAAGCGCTCCCCTAGGAAGGCGAGAAACTGCCGCGCGTCGCGGCCATAGGCCTCGATCGTGCGCGCCGACAGGCGGCGCTCGTGGGCGAGATGGCGAAGCCACGCGATCGCCGTTGCAGTGAGGTCGGGCGCGGCGGGGAATGCGGCGAGTTGGCTCAAGTCGGCGGACTTCGGCATGGGATCAGTCTATGCGCAGGAAGGATTAAGCGGCGGTTGCGATCGGACGCTTTGCCTCGCGACCTCGATAGAGGCGCCTTCGGCGAACCCCTCGTCCGTTCGGGGCTTGACCCGCGGCCCCGCGCCGGCTGATGCTCGGCGCGGAGACTCCACTATGCGGTTCCTCGCTCTTATTGGCGCGCTCGCGATCATCGCCGCTCTCGGCGTTGCGATCTATTTCTTCGGCGGCTTCTACAATGTCGCCCAGAGCGAGAACAATCCGGCGATCGTCGACTGGGCGCTGGCGAGCGCGAGAGGGGCCTCGGTCGTCGCGCATGGAACCGAAACGCCGCCGGCCAACCTCGACGATCCCGAGACAATCAAAGCCGGCGCTCGCATTTATTCGACGATCGGCTGCGTCAATTGTCACGGAGGGCCGCCGGACGCCAATTGGGCCAAATGGTCCGAAGGGCTGAAGCCGATCCCCGCCGATCTCAAGGTGATGGCGAAAGAGCGCACCGCCCCGCAGCTGTTCTGGGCGATCAAGAACGGCATCAAATTTACAGGCATGCCGAGTTTCGGCCTGGCCGGCGCGTCCGATCAGGACATCTGGTCGATCGTCGCTTTCATAAAGAAACTGCCGTCCGTATCCGACGACGAATACAAGGCCTGGACGGCCTGGCCGTAGGCGCGGCTCAGAGATTCTTAGGGCCGAGACGCTCGCTAGCGCTCAGCCGCCCGAACGAGGTCGGCCAGGCTGGCGCAGGCCGTCCATCAAAATATCCATCCAGATCAGTGTTAATTACTGTTCTCCCTATGAAGTCTCAATATTGTATGGTAGACTACAGGTCCTTGCTGGAGCAAAATGCCTGCCCAGAAAGCCTATATTGGAGGTGACGTTCAATGACGAAGGCCGGTGAGGAAGCTAAGGTTTTCGCTGCCAACGATCGCGCTGCCGAGTTTTGCGGCGCCTAAACGCGCTGGGCGCTATAAACCTTAAGGTTTTTGTTGAAAAATCCGAGGAAATTGGTCGGATCGCAGGTGGACTATCGGCCGACGATGACGATGCAGTGTGGCAGTATGCTGCTACAAACATTATATCAAATTCTTCAGGACCCGCGGACGAAATTGACATAGTATCTGTCGCCAACAGCATGAGCGCTCTAGGATTCGATTTGGTTGCGAAGAAAGGAAAGTATCTAAGGCGAGCAATCAACCTCTAAGCGGTCCTGAATCTAGGATTTTCGAGTGTCGCTCGCCTGAACGATTATGCGACGCGTGCGCAGTTCGTTGTATCTCGGCGGCGTCCTTTTGGACAACGTTCTCGATGAGCGATTTGCGAATGAGTTTCCTGATGACTACCAGGAGCTCGCGGGCAAGGCGGGTGGCGAATTGGCGATGCTGCTCCGTCTTGCGAACCGCGTTTTGCGCGGTCGAGAGGACCAGGCATTAGTTCAAGGGTTAGCAAGTCAACTCGCTCCGATTGCGCGCGCGCCCTACCTATATCCCAAGAAATCCAAATCGGGTCGACCGGCCCCCGCCGTCGGGGCGGCCGAAGCTCTCTTGGCGGCTGAGCGCGATACGGTCGTCAAAGGTCCTGATCGATCGCTCAACCAACCGCTGCTGAGCGCGATAAGGTCGTCAGACGGTCCTGATCGATCGCTCAACCAACCGCTACCCCAGCAGCTCCTCCAGATGCGGGATCAGCGGCGCGTCTGCCGGCGGCATCGGATAAGCCCGTAGGTCCTTAGGCCGCACCCATTTCAATGCCTGCCCGTCGAGGGGCTGAACAAAGCCCACCCAGCGTCGGCAGACGTAAAGCGGCATCAGCAAATGGAAATCCTCGTATGCATGGCTGGCGAAGGTCAGCGGCGCGAGGCAGTCGGCTTTGACGCTAATGCCAAGCTCTTCCTTAAGTTCGCGGATCAGCGCGTCCTCCGGCCCTTCGCCGATGTCCACCTTTCCGCCGGGGAACTCCCACAGGCCCGCGAGCGCCTTGCCTTTGGGCCGTTGTGCGAGCAACACTCGTCCGTCGGCGTCGATCAGCGCCGCCGCGACGACGAGCAAGAGCCTCACGATCCGCCTCGCAGCGGAATGTCGGCGCAGCGCTCCGCCTCATCCTGAGGAGCGATGCGGAGCATCGCGTCTCGAAGGATTGTCCAGCGCGAGGCGCCGGAGTTGCGAGCCGGAGCGTCCTTCGAGACACGACGCCTTAGGCGTCGCTCCTCAGGACGAGGGGGCGCCAAGGAGTCCCGCCTCACGAACGATAGTCGCCGTTGATCGCGACATAGTCCTTCGTGAGGTCGCAGGTCCACACCGTCGCGCGTCCGCGGCCGATGCCGAGATCGGCGGTGATCTCGATCGAATCCCGCTTCATATAAGCCGAAGTCGTCGCTTCGTCATAGCCAGGATCGCGCAGGCCCTGGTGGGCGACGCGGGTCTTGCCGAAGTAGATATCGAGCTTGTCGCGCTCGGCCTTCTCGCCCGCCTTGCCCACCGCCATGACGACGCGACCCCAATTGGCGTCTTCGCCCGCGCAGGCGGTCTTGACCAGGGGCGAATTGGCGATCGAGAGCGCGATGCGCTTGGCGCCCTTGCGCGTGGCGGCGCCTTCGACCTTCACGGTAATGAACTTGCGCGCCCCTTCGCCGTCGCGCACCACCTGCTGCGCGAGATTGCGCAGAAGCTTGTCGAGCGCGCGGCGAAACTCGGCGGCGCGCGGATCGGCGGCGTCCTCGATGTGCGGCGCGCTTCTTGCGCCGCGCCGGTCGCGAACAGCATCAGCGTGTCCGAGGTCGAGGTGTCGCTGTCGACGGTGATCGCATTGAACGACCGCTCGACCGATTTCGACAGCATCGCCTGCAGGGCCCCAGGCGCCATGGCTGCGTCCGTGAACACATAGGCGAGCATCGTCGCCATGTCCGGCGCGATCATGCCCGCGCCCTTGGCGATCCCGTTGATGACGACTTCGCCGTCGCCGAGCTTGACGCGGGCGGTCGCGATCTTCGGATAGGTGTCGGTGGTCATGATCGCCTTGGCGGCGGCGAGGAGCCCATCCTCGCGCGCGTCGGCGACGAGCGCGTCGATCACCCGCGGTGATCCGGCGCCGTCGAGCGGCTCGCCGATAACGCCGGTCGAGGCCATGAAGATCTCGTTTGGGGCTGCGCCGACCGCCTTGGCGGCGGCCTCAGCGACATGGGCGACCGCGGCTGCGCCGACGCCGCCGGTGAAGGCGTTGGCGTTGCCGGAATTGACGATCAGCGCGCGCGCCTTGCCGCCATCGAGATGCGCGCGGCACCAATCGACGGGCGCCGAGGGGCACTTCGAGCGTGTGAACACGCCCGCAACCGCCGCCGGTCGGTCGAACAAAGCCATCATGACGTCGGTTCGCCCCGAATAGCGCACCCCGGCCGCGATTGTCGCAAAGCGGACGCCGGCGATCGGCGGCAGGGCGGGGTAGGTCTTGGGCGCCAGCGGCGAGAGTGGGGCGGGAGCGGCCATGAGCGTTTCCGGAGCAGAAAAGAGATGAGGCCAGCCTGCTCTCGCGTGGGCTCAATCCGAAGTCAGGGCGTCTTCGGCTTTTCGGCGCCGGCGGGGGGCGTCTTGCTTGCGTCGCTCGGAGCCTCGGTCGCCTGCGGCAGCGGCTTGCCGTCGGCGTCGAACAGCTCGATCTTGGCCGCGTTGTGGAGCTGGAGGATGGCGTCCTGCTCCGCCTTTTGCGAGACGTAGCGGGCGGCCTGCTCCTTGACTTGCTCGAACGGCGGGAAGCTCTTGGTGCGCGTGTCCTCGACCTGAATGATGTGCCAGCCGAACTGCGTCTTCACCGGCTCGGAGATTTCGCCCTTCTTCAGCTTGAAGGCGGCGTTGGAGAATTCCGGCACCATGCGGTCCTTGGTGAACCAGCCGAGATCGCCGCCGTTGCCGGATGGATCCTTGGAGAGCTCGGTCGCGACCTTGGCGAAGTCCTCGCCGCCCTTGACTCGCGCCAGCGCCTTTTTCGCCTCCTCCTCGGTCGGCAGCAGGATGTGGCGGGCGTGGATCTCCTGTTGCGGCGGCTCAGCCTTGGCGGCCGCGTCATAGGCCTTCCGCTCCGCTTCCTCGGTCGCGGCGGCCTTGCCGACCGAGCCGAGCAGCTGCTCCATCGCCAACTTCTCGTGATAATAGGCCATCTTGCGCTCGAACTCTGGCGTCGAGGTCAGCTTGTCGGCCTCGGCCTTTTTCGCTGCGAGCTTGAGGTCGATGAGATAGTCGAGAACGTACTTCTGCCGCGCCGCGCCTTCAAGCTTCTGCGGCAGGCCGGGGCCGATGTCGGTCATCGCGTCGGCGACGTCCTCGTCGGTGATCGGCTGGCCATCGACCTTGGCCAGCACCTTTGGGTCGGCCAGGGCCGAGCCAGCGAAACAGAGAGCAGCGCCAAGCCCGAGCGCGAACGCGGCCGGCCGTGCGCGAGCGCGCGGAAAAAATGGTTGTCATCAGGGAGACTCCTTTGGAGGCGAGCGGAGCGCCGTCGCCAGTGATTTCCGTCTACTTGGGGCGGCTATAGAGGGAATTGGGCGATATTGCGAGGGGACAACGAGCGGACGGCCCATCGAAAAGCCTGCCGTCTGATCTCTGGCGATGCCTTGGGGACCGGTCTCGCCGGGAGCGCCGCGCCCGCCGCCAACGACATTGCTGCGCCCCGCGCCTGCCGGAACTGCACTTTTCCCTTGACAAGCCCCAATAACGCTCTACATGCGCGTGATCCCGAAGTCGTTTCTGGGTCCCGGCGCCATCTCCGAGCGCATGGGACTTTTTGCGTTCATTCGGGATTCTCGACAAGGGCCGGCCTCCACCGGACGTCGAGACGGTTCCCGCGGCTCTCGACTCTTGGTCGAGGCGTCGCCGAAATGGAGATGGGTGAATGGCTCGCATTGCAGGCGTTAATATTCCCACCAACAAGCGCGTGATCATCGCGCTTCAGTACATCCACGGCATCGGGCCGAAGAAGGCCGAAGAGATTGTCGAGAAGGTGCACATCCCAGCCGAGCGGCGGGTCTCCCAGCTCACGGATGCCGAAGTCATGCAGATTCGTGAAACGATCGACCGCGACTATATGGTCGAAGGCGACCTTCGCCGCGATGTTTCGATCAACATCAAGCGACTGATGGATCTGGGCGCCTATCGGGGTCTGCGCCACCGCAAGCAGTTGCCGGTGCGCGGTCAGCGCACCCACACCAACGCCCGCACCCGCAAGGGCAAGGCGAAACCCATCGCCGGCAAGAAGAAGTGATTGCCGCATCGTTTCAACGAATTCCGGATTAGCACGCGCTTGCTGCGAAGCGTGATTGAAGGATAGTCCCAATGGCAAAAGATGCGACCCATGTCCGCCGGCGCGAGCGTAAGAACATCGTGTCGGGCGTCGCCCATGTGAATTCGACGTTCAACAACACGATGATCACCATCACCGACGCGCAGGGCAACACGATCTCGTGGTCCTCCGCCGGCACCATGGGCTTCAAGGGCTCGCGCAAATCGACCCCGTTCGCGGCCCAGATGGCGGCCGAGGACGCCGTGAAGAAAGCCTCTGAACATGGCATGCGGACGCTCGAGGTCGAGGTTTCGGGTCCGGGTTCGGGCCGCGAATCGGCGTTGCGAGCGATTCAGGCGGCTGGCTTCAACGTGACCTCAATTCGCGACGTCACGCCGATCCCGCACAACGGCTGCCGTCCGCGCAAGCGTCGCCGCGTCTAGACAAGTTTCGCGCGCCGACCGATTTCAGGGCGCGCTTTGCGGTTGAGAGCGTCATCGACCAACGCTCGATTTAGTCCGCTTATAGTCGAAAGAGAAGGCTAAGCCCCGTGATCCAGAAGAACTGGCAAGAACTCATCAAGCCGAAGAAGCTCGATATCGTTCTGAGCGAGGCGTCGCGAAGGGTGGCGACGGTCGTCGCCGAGCCGCTCGAGCGCGGCTTCGGTCAGACGCTCGGCAATTCGCTGCGCCGGGTGCTGCTGTCGTCGCTGCAGGGCGCAGCGATCACCTCGAATTCATATCGACGGCGTGCTGCACGAATTCTCGTCCATCCCGGGCGTGCGCGAGGACGTCGTCGACATCGTGCTCAACGTCAAGGACATTGCGGTCAAGATGCAGGGCGACGGCGTCAAGCGCCTGGTGCTCAAGCGCCGCGGCCCGGGAGCGGTCACCGCCGGCGACATCCAAACGACCGGCGACATCCAGATCCTCAACCCGAACCTCGTCATCTGCACGCTCGACGAGGGCGCGGACTTGCGGATCGAATTCACGGTGATGGCCGGCAAGGGCTACGTGCCGGCCGACCGCAATCGGGCGGAAGATGCGCCCATTGGGCTCTTGCCGATCGACAGCATGTTCTCGCCGGTGAAGAAGGTCTCCTACCGCGTGGAGGCCACGCGCGAGGGTCAGGACCTCGACAAGGACAAGCTGACGATGACGATCGAGACCAACGGCGCGATGTCGCCCGAGGACGCGCTCGCCTACGCCGCCCGCATCCTGCAGGACCAGCTCGCGGTGTTCGTCAACTTCGAGGAGCCGCGCCGCGAGGAGGCCCAGCACGCGATTCCCGAGCTCGCCTTCAACCCGGCGCTGCTCAAGAAGGTCGACGAGCTCGAGCTTTCCGTCCGCTCCGCCAACTGCCTCAAGAACGACAACATCACCTACATCGGCGATCTCATCCAGAAGACCGAAGGCGAGATGTTGCGGACGCCGAACTTTGGCCGAAAGTCGCTCAACGAGATCAAGGAAGTGCTGGCGCAGATGGGCCTTCACCTCGGCATGGAGGTGACGGGCTGGCCGCCGGAGAACATCGAGGATCTGCGCCAAGCGGTTCGAGGAGCACTACTGAACGTCCTCCTCTCGCATTAGGCGAGAGGAAAAACAAAAAAGAGCGGCCGTTCCTTGGCACGGCGGCCGAGAGACCCGAACAGGAGCAGCCAAATGTATCACGGACACGCCAAACGGCGCTTCAGTCGCACCGCCGAGCATCGCCAGGCGATGTTCGCCAACATGGCGCAGGCGCTCATCAAGCACGAGCAGATCACGACCACCCTGCCGAAGGCCAAGGACCTTCGCCCGGTGGTCGAGAAGCTGGTGACGCTGTGCAAGCGCGGCGACTTGCACGCGCGGCGGCTCGCGATTTCCCGCTTGCGCGACGCCGATCTGGTCAAGAAGCTGATCGACGTGCTCGGCCCCCGCTACAAGGATCGCAACGGCGGATATACGCGGATCATGAAGGCCGGATTTCGCCCCGGCGACAACGCCGCCATGGCGGTGATCGAATTCGTCGATCGCGACGTTGAGGCGAAGGGCAAAGACTCCGGCCCGACGCCGAGGCCGCCGAGGGCTGATCGGGCTGGACTTGCGCCCCTCGTCAAGAAGACAGGGGCGCGACAACTCCGCCCGCTTCCCGAGGTCCGTCGAGAAGCTCATATAATGTTAGCCTTTTTCGGCTGCGCCTTTGAGACGCCCTGTCGTGATGGCTGGGCTTGTTCAGGCTGTCCGCGCTTCCGCGCATTGAAATTGCCGCGACTTCTGGAATTTCGTACGCCACTGCGATATATCCATCTGGGTCACGACCATTGATCGCGACCCGCTGATGCGCGCATAGCGCGGTGGTGACAATTTTAAGGCAAAACAGAATTGGCCTTCGCTGAAGGAGACTTCAATGGGAAACGGCAAAATGTTGATTCTGCCCGGCAATGGAGGGACATATGAGGACGAAGACGGAGACGCACACGATTACGGAGATAACGGAGCCTTACACCAACGTGCGGCAAAAGCTTTCGCGACGAAAAGACAGTATGTGCCGAGCGTGCTGGACATAGCTGGAAACAACCAAAGCGCCCATAGCAAACAAGCTAAAGAGGTTATGAAGCGGTTTCTCGGGCTAAAGTATGATGGTTATAACGAAAAAAAAGATCCAGCGGAAATATATACCGAAGACGAGAAGAACAAGGCAGAGGATGATATCCATGCGTTCTATGGATTTTCGGGTGGTGCGATCAATTTGAGTTGGATTCTAAAGTACATCGCCAAGAGGCACCCGGATGATCTCAGCCGGATTTCCCTGGTTGTAGCGATTGGCGGTCCGGAGAGACCAGAAAAAGATTACAGATGGCAGACTTATAAGGAGGAGATCAAAGACAAAGTAGATATGGCCAAGTGGAAGAAGGAGCAATGGGAGAAAGGATGGAATTGTATATATAATACCAATCCCATAGACGAGGACATGCAGAAACTAAAGAATTACGATCAACTAAAAAAGAAAAAGGTTAGTAGACATATGTATGGTCCTGATATTTTGGAGGTCTTAGACACGAATTGGCCGGTACGATCGGGATAACGCCGGGGCGGGCATCCGGCGCCCCCGGTCCCGCAGTCGTCGAGCTTCACTGGTTGCAGGCCAAGGCCGAGAGAAACACGCGCGATCCTGCCCTTTGTCGCCAGCAGATCGGCGACGCGGTCGATCGTCGCCAAAATGACCAGCGTGCGCTTCAGTCGCACCGCCGAGCATCGCCAGGCGATGTTCGCCAACATGGCGCAGGCGCTCATCAAGCACGAGCAGATCACCACCACTCTGCCGAAGGCCAAGGACCTTCGCCCGGTGGTCAAGAAGCTGGTGACGCTGTGCAAGCGCGGCGACTTGCACGCGCGCCGGATTGCGATTTCCCGTTTGCGCGACGCCGATCTGGTCAAGAAGCTGATCGACGTGCTCGGCCCCCGCTACAAGGATCGCAACGGCGGCTATACGCGCATCATGAAGGCGGGATTTCGCCCCGGTGACAACACCGCCATGGCGGTGATCGAATTCGTTGATCGCGATGTCGAGGGCAAGGGCAAGGGCAAGGGCAAGGGCAAGGGCAAGGGCAAGGGCAAGGGCAAGGGCAAGGATTCCGGCCCGGCGAGGCAGCGAACGAGGGCTGACAGAGCCGCGGACCGCCCTTATGGGTCCGCATGATCTCACGCAACGGCAGCGGGGCACGGCTCGGATTCTGCCTGTCGCGCGCGTCGGTCATGAGGCCGTCCGCGGCGGACCTTATCGCTCCCGCGACGACTTAGCCGCGTCAAGCGCCGTGTCCTCCGCCGGCCCTCAACACTTTGACTTGGCACAATAATGTCAGAAAATTGAACATTTTCTTGCGGTTATCAGAATCTGCTGTTACTCTTTTTCAGAAGGAATGAATTGAGGAAATTTCAGAAGGAATGCATTGAGGAAATTCCGTGCCCAATACGCCCGAAGCTCAGCAGCCGACGCCTGCCCACCGCGACCGGTCGACCGCCGCCCGCCGCAAGTCTCGCAGGAGCAGGATGGACCGCGAGCGGCGGATCATGTTCCTCCTGAACGCCGGAGCGTCCATCGCCGAGATCGCCGCCGAGCAGGGCGTCTCGCTCAAGCGGATGCGCAATCTCGTGCGGGAGATTCTCGCAACGCGCGCGCCCCAGCCGCCGGCCGAGTATCTCGCGCTGCAGATCAGCCGCCTCAACGAGGCGCTGCTGGTGTCCTATACCGCGATGCACAACCCAGTTTCCGGGACGAACTTCGAGGCGGTCGACCGGGTGGTCAAGATCGTGCGAGAGCTCGACCGCTATCACGGATTCGCGCCCCGCGAGGCCGCGTCGCGCGCGGACCATCGGCAGTTTGCGCCGCCGGCGCGAGCCCCGCTGGCGCTTGAGCCCCCGGCGCCGAGCGACTCGGAATTGGCGCCGCAACCGATTGAAAAGGCTCAATTCGGACTCTGGAAATGGCGAGGCGCCGCAGTCCCTCGGGGCCCTCTGCCAGGGGTGAACGTTCGTCTAAAGCCGGATCGCCCCGAGCCGCGCTCCTTGCGCCACGGCCTCGGCCCGCCCCTGCGCGTCGAGTTTGTCGAGCAGCGAGGCGATGTGAAACTTGACCGTGTGGATCGAGATCGCCAGGCGGCGCGCGATCGCCTTGTTCGACGCCCCTTCGGCGATGAGCGCAAGCACGGCGAGTTCGCGCGGCGTTAAAGCGACGTCAGGCCCAAGCTCGGGTTCGCCCGGGATGACAAGCGCCACGTCGGCGGGCTCGCCGGGCGTCGCGAGTCTGAGCCCGGGAACATCGGCCAGAAGCGCTGTCAGCCGATCGGCAAGCTCCGGCTCGCCGATCTCGATCGCGACCACCACGACCGGCGGCTCACTGGTCATTGGCTTTCGGGCCGTTCGCCGATCGTCAGCGTCGTCTCGATTGGCTCGCCGCCTCGGCGCAGCGTTAACCTGAGGCTGGCGCCGACACTGTCGGGTCCAAGCGCGCGCACAAGCTGAGGAACGCCGCGGATCGGCTCGCCGTTCCATGCGACGAGAATGTCGCCCTGGCGGACGCCCGCCGCTCCGCCCGGCCCCTTGGCGTCGACGCTGATCGCCATCGCCCCGGTCCCGCCATCATCGAGCTTGACCGGCTGCAAGCCGAGGCCGAGATAGCCGCGCGCGATCCAGCCCTTTGTCGCCAGGGTTCCGGCGACACGGTCGATCGTCGCCATCGGAATGACGAGCGTGCGCCGTCGAGGGCCAAAAACGGCCATGCCCAAGGCTCGGCCCGAGGCGTCGAGCGCCAGGGCGCCTTCGCTCGAGGAAGCGAGCGCCGCGTCGAGTTCGATGCGCGCGTCGATGACGCCGCCACGCAGGCTTCGCCACTGCGGACCGACGAACGAGACGACGCCCAGCGCCGCGCTCGTTGCGTCTTCGCGTGCGCCGGTGACGACGGCCAGCGCCCCCGCGGCCAGCGCTACTGCAGCAGGCGGAGCGTTCGGCAGATCGGTCCGCTCGATCCGCATTAGGGCGACGTCGGTCGACGGATCGCGGCCGACGATGTGAGCGGGGCTCGAGACGCCGTCATGAGCGACAATTGAGAAATCGCCCTCGTCGGCGAGCGTCGTCCTCTGCCGTGACGATGAGCCTCGAGCGCCAGACCAAACCGCTTGATTGCGTGCCGCTGGATCGGATGGAGACGAGGCTCGGCGCGACGTCGCGGATGAGAGCGGCGAGCTCGGTCGACAGAGCGAACAAGAGGGAAGACGCGGATTTGTCCGGCATCGTGTAGGCTCCTTCTGCCGACCAACATGCCCCTCGCTGAGGCCTACGCCCACCTCGCCAGGTGGTCAGGTCGGGTCGCTAATGCGGGTCGCCGATTCTTTGCAGCGCGTGTCGGCCCGCCTATATGAGCGGCCGCAGGAAAAATCGGAGGTTCGGTTTGAGACGCTTGGCGCTCGTTTTCACTTTCGTCCTCATATGGGGAGCCGCGTTCGCCGACACGGCGTCGAAAGTCCCGCCGCAGAATCCAGGCCAGGTGCGCCTCTCCTTCGCGCCGGTGGTGAAGAAGGTCACGCCCGCGGTCGTCAACGTCTACGCCTCGCGGGTCGAGACGGCGGCGCGCAATCCCCTGTTCGACGATCCGATCTTCCGCCGGTTCTTCGGCGGCGGCGACGAGTCCAGAGTGTCGAAAGCGCTTGGATCCGGAGTGATCGTCGACCCCTCGGGTCTCGTCGTCACCAACTATCACGTGATCGAGGGCGCAACCCAGGTGAAGGTCGCGCTCTCGGACAGGCGCGAATTCGAAGCGGAAATTGTGCTGCGCGACCCACGCACTGACCTAGCCGTGCTTCGGCTGAAGGGCGGCAGAGATTTTCCAGTGCTTGAACTGGGGGATTCGGACGCGCTCGAAGTCGGCGATTTGGTCATCGCCGTGGGCGATCCGTTCGGCGTCGGGCAAACGGTGACCCAAGGCATCGTTTCGGCGCTCGCGCGTACGCAGGTCGGGATCAGCGACTATGGCTTCTTCATCCAAACGGACGCCGCCATCAACCCCGGCAACTCGGGCGGCGCTCTGGTCGATCTCGACGGCAAGCTGGTCGGCATCAACTCAGCGATCTACTCCCGCTCCGGCGGCAGCATCGGGATCGGTTTCGCCATTCCCGTCAATATGGTGAAAAGTGTGGTCGCCGCGGCGCTCCATGGCGGCGCAACCGTCAAGCGGCCGTGGCTGGGCGCCACGCTGCAGAGTTTGACCAAGGATATCGCCGACAATCTTGGCATCGACCGCGCGACAGGCGCGCTGGTCGTGACAGTCGCTTCCGTCGGTCCCGCGGCCGAGGCGGGTCTCAAGCGCGGCGACCTCATCACCGCGGTCGACGACCAAAGCGTCGATGACGCCGAGGGCGTCGGCTTTCGGCTCGCAGTCAAGCCCCTCGGCGGCTCGGCCCGGCTATCGATCCTGCGCAGCGGGCGCGCGCTCGACCCTGCCGCTCAAACTTGCCGCCGCGCCGGAAATCCCGCCTCGCGATGCGTTGACCATCCGCAGCCGTTCGCCGTTCGAGGGGGCGGAGGTCATGAACATGTCGCCGGCGGTCGCCGAGGAGCTGTCGCTCGAAGGAGGCGCTTCTCAGGGCGTTGTGGTTGCGGCGGTCGGCGACAATTCGACCGCAGCGCAAGTCGGCGTGCAAAAAGGAGACGTCGTCGTCTCGGTCAACGGCCAGAAGATCGCCACGACGCGCGATCTGGAGAAAGCTTGCGCGGAGCGGGCGCGGCTTTGGGACCTGACCATCCAGCGCGGCGGGGAGACAATCCGCAGCCAGCTCGGCGGCTAGAGCTGTATAGTCCCGGCATTTGCTGGCGCGGGCTGATATTGGATCTTTGTGGTTCCGCGGTCCAGGCTTTGCAGATGAACTCGTATGGGGTACGCCCAGATGCCGTCGACATCGGGATTCGCGGCAAGCGCCTTGGCGGTTTCCTGCTGCGTCGTCCGGTCGTCCCAGAAGGAGTAGTATTCCGCGAGCGATCTTGGGCCGATGGGAACGTTTGCAGAGAACGATTGCACCGGGCGCCTTTTCAGTCACTCGGCAATTCACGAAATCCGTTATTCCTCCATCTTTGCAGTCGGGAACGCGAATCGCTCCGGGCGTCGCGCTACGGCCCTGCTTTCGACAGCGAAGCAAGTTCGGATATCAAACCGAGGAGACGACACGGGTCGACGAAACCAGCTCAACGCGTTTTTGACTGACGCTCGGAACGAGCTTGGCCGGGACAGCGACTAATCAACGCCAGATTTCGCTGTTTTTTGGGCGCAGCGTCAAACGATAGGTAGCTCTCCCCATTGCCGACTTGGCTTGGCGGCTCAATCCTGTCTCGCAAGGGCCCTCGCGCATTCCGAGTGCGCGAAAATGTCTGATTCAGTCCACCAGCCTGACAAAGATTGATGTTAACAAGTTCCGGCAGATATGAGAGGGAGGGCCGCATGACGGTATCCGTTGAATGGGAAGTCAAAGCGACCGAGTTCGCCAACTGCAACTGTTCCTACGGGTGCCCGTGCCAGTTCAACGCGCTTCCCACCCATGGCGATTGCAAGTACGTCGCGGCATTCCAGATTGAACAGGGCCATTTTGGCGGTGTGAAGCTTGATGGTCTGCGAGCCGTGACGATGGGCATGTGGCCCGGCCCGATCCACGAAGGCAAAGGGACAATGCGAGTGGTGATCGACGAGCGCGCCGACCCGCGACAGCGAGACGCGCTGGCGAAAATCCTCACCGGTCAGGAAACCGAAGACATGGCCACCATGTGGTGGGTTTTCGGCGCGATGAGCCCGACCAAATTGCCGCCGGTTTACGCGAAGATCGAGCTTGAGGTCGACGTCGACAAACGCACCGCGCGGTTGGAGGTCCCCGGAGTGGTCTCGTCGAAGGGCGAGCCGATCCGCAATCCCGTCACTGGCGCGGAGCACCGCGTTCGGATCGACTTCCCGCACAGCTTCGAATACCGGCTCGGGGAGATCGCGAGCGGTACGTCGCAGGTAAGCGGGCCGCTCGCGATCGACCTCAAGGACAGCTGGGGGCTGTTCGCCCACCTCCATCTCAGTCATAAAGGGCGCTTGAACTAGGCGGTCCGCCTAGTCATGCTCAGCGCTCTCCTTCGCCATGACCGGACGCTCGTTCTCGCCGGGCTCGTGGCGGTGATCGTGCTTTCGTGGATCTGGCTGCTGATGGGCGCCGGGCTCAAGATGGACGAGATGGACATGGGCGGCGGCCAGATCATGCTGATGGCGCCGCCGTGGACGATCCAATATGCGGCGATGATCTTCCTCATGTGGATCATCATGATGGCGGCGATGATGCTGCCCAGCGCTGCGCCCGCTATTCTGCTGGTGATTGCGCTAACGAAGCAACGGGGCGGGCTTCACGCCAAGCGCGCGAGCGGAGAGTTCGCGTTTGGCTATGTCGCGGCTTGGGCCGCGTTCAGCCTGATCGCGACCGGACTTCAATGGGGTCTCGACCGGGCCGGATTGCTTTCCGAGAACATGGCCAGCGGGAGCGTTGTCCTCGCGGCCTTTCTGTTGTTCGCCGCTGGCGTCTATCAACTGACGCCTTGGAAGCAGGCGTGCCTGCGACATTGCCGGTCGCCATTGGAGTTTCTCACCCGATATTGGCGGCAGGGTCCTCTCGGTCCGATGCGCGCCGGCGCGTGGCATGGGGCGTTCTGCCTCGGGTGCTGCTGGATGCTGATGGGGCTCTTGTTCGTGGGCGGCCTCATGAATCTGCTTTGGATCGCAGGACTGGCGCTTCTGGTGCTGATCGAGAAGCTGTTTCCAATCGGTCCCCGCGTCGCCCAACTCACCGGGGTCGCCTTGATTGGCTGGGGCGCGTTCGTTCTCGTCCACCGATAGCGTTGGCTGCGAAGGTTGCAGAAATCAGCGGCGACCTGCGCCAAGCAACGCGCTCACGCGTTCGACGCCAAAGCGCCCGGCAAAGCCGCGCGCAGGCGCGAGGGCGCGGTCGGAAGAAGCTTCTTCACCGCGGCCGAAGCGGCGATCTGGCCGCGGTTGACGAAGGCCTCGTGATTGCGCTCGATCTCGTCGAGGTTGTAGAGATAATTGACCATGATGCCGAAGGACTCGGCGAGCCCCTTCAGCGACAGGTCGCCCTCCCAATCGATGCGCTCGAGGCGCGCGCCGTTGCCGAGATGAAAGCGGGCGACCGGGTCCGGGACCCGGCCATCGGGCCGGCGCGCCTTCAGAAAGTAGTAGGCGGCCAAAGGCTCGATGAGGGCGCGCAGCCGCGGCGCGACGCCGGGCGCCGTTGGCCAGTGGTCCTCGGCCGCCAATTGAAGCGCGGCGCTTTTCATCGACACGATGCCCGGATCCTCGCTCGTCTCGAGCCACGCGCGGAAGCCCGGGACCGGCGACAGGGTGACGAAAGTCTCGATCGCCGGCAGCTCGCGGCGGATCTCCTCGACCACCTGCTTGATGAGGAAGTTGCCGAAATTGACGCCAGCAAGGCCCTGTTGGCAATTGGAGATCGAATAGAACGCGGCCACGCGCGCCTTGTCCGGCGCGACATGCGCGCGCTTCTCCGCAAGCAACGGCGCGATCGCCGCCGGGGGGCTGAGCGTCAGCGCGACCTCGACGAAGATCAGCGGCTCGTCAACCAGCCTCGGATGGAAGAACGCGTAGCATCGCCGGTCGGCGGGATCGATGCGCCGCCTGAGTTCGTCCCAGTCGCCAATTTCATGCACCGCCTCGTAGCGGATGATCCTTTCAAGAAGCGCCGCCGGCGAGGACCAGTCGATGCGGCGCAGCACCAGAAAGCCGCGATTGAACCAGGAACCGAACAGATGCAGAAAATCGCGATCGACAATGGCGAGCGACGGGTTCTGCTTCACGAGCTGGAGCAAATCCGCGCGCATCGTGACCAGCGCGGCGGTGCCGCCCGGCGCGCGATTGATCCGCCGGAACAGCTCGTGACGAC
This sequence comes from uncultured Alphaproteobacteria bacterium, assembly GCA_963802615.1. GTDB lineage: Bacteria > Pseudomonadota > Alphaproteobacteria > Rhizobiales > Beijerinckiaceae > Roseiarcus. The sequence continues at coordinate 26,082 of CAWDKC010000033.1, read as the reverse complement.
GCGGCTCGGAGGCATAGTGGATTTCGCTCAGCCGTGCTTCGTCGCCATCCGACGCAAACTTGGCGACAGCGTCCCGCACCCGCTCGCGATCGGCCCCGAACTCGTCGGCGAGCGCGCTGAAGAACGCCGCATGATCGCCAGGATCAAGCGCGCGATAGCGCCCAATGACTTCGGCGGCGAGCGCGACCCCCGACGCCTCGCCCCGCCCCTCGACCAAAGCGCGGCAGTCCTCGACCAACTGTTCGACGCGGGTATCGGCATCCTTTGGCCAAGAATTGACCTTGAGCATGGAGCGGCCCCGATCGGCGATCGAGGCCAGAAGATCGTAGAAAAAGGCGTTGCTCATGATTTTCCGTCGGCCTTGAAGCAGGGGGCCGGTGATCGGACGAAATGCGATTGTCATGCGATGGGGGAACGGAATCAAGCCCGCGCTTACAATTCAGAACGGCGGCGCGCCGATCCAGTGAGTCCAAAGCTCGCGCAGGCGCGTCGTCCAGACCCAGTCGGCGCCAAGCCCGAGCAGAAGCGCGAGCGTGATCGACCCCAGAAGCATCAGAAACAGGCTCAGCGCATCGCCGAGCCGCCGAATGATCCCGCGCTTGGGTCGCGCTCTCGGCTGTTCAGCGACGGGAAGAGGATCGCTCGCGCCAGGAGCGGGAAAGGGCAAAGCGCGGGGGCGCGGCCGGGCGATCGGCCAGGCCATTGGCCCGTTCGCTTCTGCGGGTTGTGGACGTGGCTCCTCAGCCACGCGCGGGCCTGCGGTAAGCGCCCGTTCGCGCTCAACCAGACGGCGCGCGACATAATCGGAGACCGCAGCGACAATCGTTTCGGCCGACTGGCTTTCGGCCATCAGCACGCGGCCCTGGCGCGTGTCCTGAAAAAATCGATAGGTGCGCTTGTCATGCGCCATGTCGACAAACGCGATCATGTCGAGGAAGAGGCGCGGATGCTCGCCCTGCGTCAGCGCCATATCGAACAGATCGACGCCTTGGGGCGCCTGGTCGATAACCGGCTGCAGCGCGCTCTCAAGCGCTTTGAGACGGGCGATTTCGAGCTCGCGCACGTCCGCGATCGCATCGGCGCGCTCGGCGTTCTCGACCCGAGCGTGGCGGATCGAGGCGCGAGGTCCGGCTGGGCCGGGATGGTGTCGGGCTTGTCGTCCATCGACTCGGGACTCATCCGCGCTGTCAGCAGCGAACGTAGCGTGAATCCGCTGGACCGCAAGCGGCCCGAAGCGCCGGGCGGTTTTCCGGGGCCAATTGGCCCCATTGATCATCAATGGAGGTTGCCGATAACGTCGGAGCGGCCGATCGCGGCTGCCCGCGACGAAAGTGACGAGCTATGAGCGCCGCGGATCTTATTGATTTTTCCCCTGAGGTCGCCGAGGCGCGCTCGGCCCGAAGACCGATCGTCGCGCTCGAATCGACGATCATCACCCATGGCATGCCCTACCCGCGCAACGTCGAGACGGCGCGGTCCGTCGAGGATGCGGTGCGCGAGATGGGCGCAATCCCGGCGACGATCGCGGTCATTGACGGCCGTTTGAGCGTGGGTCTTTCGAACGAGGAGATCGAACAGCTCGGCCAGCTGAGCGGCGGCGTGGTGAAGGCTTCGCGGCGCGATCTGGCGCTGGTCGCCGCCCGCAGAGGCTCGGCGGGCACGACGGTCGCGGCGACGATGTTTATCGCTGAGCTCGCGGGCATCGAAATCTTCGCCACCGGCGGCATCGGCGGCGTGCACCGCGGCGCGGAGGAGACATTCGACGTCTCCGCCGATCTCATCGAGCTTTCCCGCACTCGCGTTGCGGTGGTGTGCGCCGGCGCGAAATCCATCCTCGACATCGGGAAGACGCTCGAGTTCCTGGAGACCCAGGGGGTCGCCGTTGTCGGCTACCGAACCGACGAGTTCCCCGCCTTCTTCTCTCGCTCCTCCGGCTTCAAGCTCGAGCATCGCTGCGACGGGCTCCACGATCTCGCCCGCATGATCCGCTTACAGCGCGAGATGGGCCCCGGCGGGCTCCTGATCGCCAATCCAATTCCTCATGATCACGCGATGGAGCAGGCAATGATCGAAGAGCGCATCGCCGAAGCTGTCGCCGAGGCAAAAGCGCAAGGCGTCGGCAAGAAGGAGGCGACGCCGTTCCTCCTGAAGCGCGTGGTCGAGCTTACCGGCGGGCAAAGCCTGAACGCCAATATCGCCCTGATCAGGAACAACGCCATCCTCGCCGCGCAGGCGGCGGTGGAGCTGGCGAAACTGTGAGGGCGGTCTTCGTTGGCGCAAGTGCAAAGGCCTTTTAATGCACGCTCACTTCGTCCTCGCGCACCCGGAACCGCAGTCTTTCAACGCGCACCTGGTCCACGCAGGGTCGGCGGCATTGGAGGCGGAAGGTTGGACCGTTTCTGTGTCTGACCTCTACGCGATGGGTTTTGATCCCTGCGAACGCCCGGAGCACTATTTCGCGCGAGCGGACGCGACGCGCTTCGACACACAGGTAGAACAGCGCCACGCCTCGGAAACCGGCGCCCTGCCGGAAGTGGTGGCGGATGAGCTGTCGCTGATGGACCGCGCAGACCTGCTTGTCTTGCAATATCCGATGTGGTGGCACCTGCCGCCAGCCATGCTGAAAGGCTGGTTCGACCGAGTGCTTGCCTATGGCGCCGTCTACACGAGCAAGAAGCGCTTCGAGAACGGCCGCTTCGCCGGCAAGCACGCAATGGTGTCGGTGACAGTCGGCACCGACCGCAACACCTACGAGCACGATGGCCGCAGCGGCGACATCGATCTGTTGCTGTGGCCGGTGAACTTCACGCTGGCGTTTGTGGGGTACGAGATCCTTACGCCCTACGTCGCCTACGGGGTCGAAGCCGGACTGCGCTACTCCGACCCGAGCGCGATCGAGGAGCGGCTGAAGGCGGTCGTCGCCAACTTTGGCGCGACCCTGCCGCGATTCTCGGAGCGGGAACCGGTCCCCTTCAACCGCATGGAGGAATGGGGGCCGGACGGCCGCATCGTTCCCGGGGCCCCGGTCCACTCGCCTTTCATCCGGCGAAAAAGGCGACTGGCCTTGGAGTGACACGGAGGGCGATCGGCGGAAGGGCTGATCTCGCGGCTCGGATCAGTTTGAGAAGGCCTAACTCTGTTGGATCAGCCTGCTATCGCGCGTGCCAGCGAAGCTCGCTAGACCTGCGATTCCTCAGCCTCGCCTCAATCCGTGGCCGGGACCGAGTGATGTTCGTGGGCGATCGACCACCGCCCGCCAACTTTCTTGAGGCCCATTGTCAGACGAAAATCGAGCGCCTCGAACTGTCCGTCAGGTCCCTGCCCCTCGCAGCGCATGCTGGCGAAAGCAAAGGCGACATCGGCGCCGGCCGTCACGTCCATCTCTCGAATGTCAAAGCGGACCGGATCGCTCGACCAGGAAAAGAACAGGTCCCAGCTCTTCCTGTAAGCGTCGAGCCCTACGCTTTTGAACGGCGGGGGGACATCGAACATCACGAAATCGGCGGCATGGTTGCGCAGGATTCCAGGGAAGTCCTTCCGCCGCACGGAATCCGCCCACGCTTCGATCAAATCCCGCACCGCGGCTTCATCGTTCGAGACGTTTTGCTTGTCCCTCATTGCGGGTTCCCATTAAGCTCGATTGTTGGCGTGCGACGCGGCGGGGAGGGGCGATGAAACATTGGCCCTCCCCGATGTTCGCGCTTTTCATTCCGTTGACGTCGGAGGCTCTGGCCGATGCAGAAAGAAGAAGGAATTGTCAAAATTCCGAGCCATCACTCCGTGGACGAGACGGTCGACAAGCTCAAGACCATTCTCAAATCCAAAGGGGTGACGCTGTTCGCGCTGGTCGACCACAGTGGCGAAGCCGAAAAGGCGGGCATGAAAATGCCGCCCACCAAGCTCCTGATCTTCGGCAATCCAAAGGCCGGCACGCCCCTGATGCTGGCGGCTCCAAGCGCAGCCATCGACCTGCCGCTGAAAATTCTGGTCGCGGAAGATGCGCAAGGCAAGGTGTGGATCTCCTACAACAGCCCTGAGTACCTGAAAGACCGGCACGGTTTCCCGGACAATCTTGTGCCGAATATCGCCGTCGTTCAGGCGTTGGCGGCCGCCGCGGGAGAGTAGCGCGAGCCAATTGCTTGCGCTTTCATCGTTCGCCGCGCCGCTGTCCGGTGCTATCGTCGCGTATCGGCGAATCACGCCACTCGCCGGCGCTGCCCGAGGCTTGGCGAAGTGCGCGCGGGAGGCCGATACAGGAAGACGCGCTGCGACATGACGGCCGAAAACCTCCTCCGCTTCGACATCGCGGCTTTGAAGCGGCTCGCGGGAAACGCCTTCGCCCGCGGCGAAGCCTACCATCGCGAGGGGCGCGTCGAGATCCTCGCCATCGAACCCAGGCGCGTGCTGGCGCAAGTCGCCGGAACGGAGGACTACCGCGTCAATCTCCTCGGCGCGGGCGAGACGATCAAGGGCGAGTGCACCTGTCCCGCCTTCGACGACTATGGCTTCTGCAAGCACATGGTGGCGACCGCGCTGGCCGCGAACGAGATCGATCACGGCCTGCGAACCGGAAAGCGCCGGCGCGCTCGCGCGCATCCGCGCCCACCTCGAGGATAAGTCGAACGGAGTTCTCGTCGCGATGATCGTCGAGCTCGCCGAGCGCGATCCGGCCCTGTTCCGCAAGCTCGAGATCGCCTCGGCCGCCGACGGCGCCGACGACAAGACGCTGGCGGCGCGCCTCGGCAAGGCGATCGACCAGGCGACGGCGACGCGCGGCTATGTCGAATATGGCGAGGCCGGCGGCTGGGCCGGCGGTGTCGATGAGGCGCTCGACGCCCTCGAGGCTCTGGACTCCAGGCACGACCGCCTGGTCCTCAAGCTGGCCGAGCATGCGATCGACCGGATCGAGAGCGCCATCGAATCGATCGACGATTCCAACGGCGAATGCGGCGACCTGCTCGAGCGCGCGCGGGACATCCACATCCGCGCCGCCCGCGGCGCCCGGCCGGACCCGGTCGCGCTCGCCCGCGACCTCTTCGAGCGCGAGACCGGAGACGGCTACGGAACGTTCGACGGCGCGGCCTGGCTCTACGCCGACGTTCTCGGCGAGGCCGGATTGGCCGAATATCGCCGGCTCGCGACCGAAGCATGGGAGAAGCTGCCGCCGCTGAGCGGGCGCAGCCGAGCAGAAGGCCGAAGGCGACTATCACGGCCTCTCGGGAATTCTCGACCGCTTCGCCGAGCGCGACGGCGATATCGAGGCGCGCATCGCGCTGCGCGCCAAGGACCTGTCGTCGCCCTGGAAATACTTTGAGCTCGCCGAGTTCTGCCTCAAGCACAAGGGCGCGAACGAGGCGCTGCGCTGGGCCGAGGAAGGCCTATGGACGTTCGAGGACGGCCCTTCGGACGCGCGCCTCGTCCTCTTCGCCGCCGACCTTCTCATGAAGGCGGATCGTCGCGGCGAAGCCGAAGCCGTTCTCAAGCGCACTTTCGAGCGCGCGCCGGACTTCAACGTCTATCCTGCGCTGGCGCGAGGCGGGCGGCGAGGCGGCTCGCGACCAGGCGCTCGCGCTGATTGAGCGCTGCGCCGCGGCCGAGACCGGGCTCTCGTTCGGCCATCCCGCCGATCTTGGCGTCAAGATTCTGATGCACGAGAAGCAATTCGACATGGCCTGGGCGATGACGCGAAAGCACCGCGTCTCGCGGGCGGTCAAGGAAGCGCCTCGCGCGCGAAAGCGAGGCGGACCATCCGCGCGAGGCTCTCGAGGTCTATGCGCAGCGCGTCGACGAGCTCGCGAACGGGGGCGGCAATCGCGCTTACGAGGAGGCGGCCGGCCTCATCGCCCGCATGGGCCGCCTGCGCGCCGCCGCCGAACAGACGGCCTATGTCGCAACCCTCAAGGAGCGCTTCGGCCGCAGGCGCAATTTCGTGAAATTGCTGGGGTGACGCCGGTCCCAGCTATCCGCGCGCCCGTCGCGCCGCCATGATCGCGCGCCCCGTCGCATCCTCGTCATCGGCGACGTGATGACCGACGTCATCGTGCGGCCGGAAGGACCGCTCGCGCGCGGCTCGGACCGGCGCGCGTCGATCACGGTTCAGCCCGGCGGCTCGGCGGCCAATCAGGCGGCGTGGCTCGCCTCCTTCGGCGTGAGGGTCGACTTCGTCGCCCGCGTCGGCGCAGCCGACGTCGAAAGCGAAACGGCGCGCTTCAAGGCGATCGGGCGTCACGCCGCATCTCGTCGGCGATCCCGAACCCATGAGACCGGGCGGCTGATCGCGCTCATCGACCCGGACGGCGAGCGCAGCTTCCTCACCGACCGCGGCGCCAACGACGCGCTCGAGGCCGCGACATTCCCGACGCGCTGATCGACGGCGCTGCTCACATCCATCTCTCCGGCTATTCGTTCTTCGCCCCCTCCCCGCGCGCGGCGGTTCTCGACGTGATGCGGCGCGCGGGAGACAAGCCCGTCAGCGTCGATCCGGCGTCGGCGGAATTCCTGCGCGAGGTCGGGGCGGACAATTTTCTCGCATGGACGCGAGGCGCGTCAATCCTGTTCCCCAACGAAGAGGAAGCCGCGGTTCTCGCCGGCTCGGACGATCCCGAAACCCAATGCGCGCGACTTGCGGCGCACTACCCGCTGGTCGTCGTCAAGCGCGGCGCGGCCGGCGCCGAGGCGGCCGAGGCGAGCGACGCGCTGGCGCGTCAATGCGCCGAAGATCGAGGCGGTCGACACGACCGGCGCGGGCGACGCCTTCGTCGCCGGCTTTCTCGCCGCGCGCCTCGACGGCGCGGACATTCAGCCTCGCGCTCGAGCGCGCCGCGGCGGCCGGCGCGGCCGCGTCGACGATCGTCGGCGGACGGCCGGGGAGGCCGAGCGTTCAGCGCGACCGATAGATGCCATCGCTTCTTTCGATAGACTTGCGGTGACTATCTTCTATACCTATCTTCGCCGTCAGCAGGGGCTTCCGACCAAAGAATCGGCAAATTCTTTCAGTCTCAAAACTGGATGAGCCGCAGTATTTCGGAAGCCAATCTCCAGTTCGACCAGGAGGGCTTCACATGTCCATTCGTCCCGTCAAGCGCGTCAGCCAGTCCGTTCCGACCATGGAGGGGGCCGGGCGTCAAGCTGCGCCGCGCCTTCGGCTTCGGCGACACGTCCGATTTCGATCCGTTCCTGATGATGGATGATTTCCGCGGCGATCGGCCCGAGGACTATCTCGCCGGCTTTCCCTGGCATCCGCATCGCGGCATCGAGACGATCACCTATGTGCTGGCGGGCGAGGTCGATCACGGCGACAGCCTCGGCAATCGCGGCAAGCTCGGCTCGGGCGACGTCCAGTGGATGACCGCCGGCAGCGGCATCATGCATCAGGAAATGCCGACCGGCGACGCCAAGGGCCGCATGCACGGCTTCCAGCTGTGGGCGAACCTGCCGGCGCATCTCAAGATGACGAAGCCGCGCTACCAGGACGTTCCCGCAAGCGCGATCCCCGAGGTGATCGACGACGACGGCACGCGCGTGCGCGTCATCTGCGGCGAGTTCTGGGGCAAGGCGGGCCCGGTCGACGGCGTCGCCGCCGAGCCGCGCTATCTCGACGTGACCGTGCCGGCGGGCAAGAAGAAGCGCCTCAAGGTCGAGGATTTCCGCCAGGCCTTCGCCTATATCTTCGAGGGCTCGGCCACCTTCGCCAACTCGTCCGAACCGTTCGGCGTGCTGCGCGAAGCGGAGGTCGACGGCGAGGAAGTGCTGGTGCGCGACAAGGTCGGCAACCGCTCGCTCGTCGTGTTCGGCGCGGGCGACGAGGTCGTCGTCCAGGCGGGCGACGAGGGCGTGCGCTTCCTTCTCGTCTCCGGCCGGCCCTTGCGCGAGCCGATCGCCTGGCACGGGCCGATCGTGATGAACACGCAGGACCGAGATCCGTCAGGCGCTGAGCGATTTGCGCAGCGGCGCGTTCATCAAGAACTAGCGAGAACCGGCTCGAGCCGCAGATTGCGCGGCTCGAGCCGAAACCGCCAAACATCGCTTCAAACCGCCCGCTCCTGAGCGGAACCGAGCTTTAATCTCCGCGTTTTCTATGATCCGTGAGCGCGGGCGATGCTTTGCCCGGCGGAGCCGAGCAGAGATGGCCAACTCAACGATCACCACTCAGTGCTGCATCGCCGGCGGCGGCCCCGCCGGGATGATGCTCGGATTCCTGCTGGCGCGCGCCGGCGTTCATGTCGTGGTGCTGGAGAAGCACGCCGATTTCTTCCGCGATTTCCGCGGCGACACGGTTCATCCCTCGACGCTCGAGCTGATGTTCGAACTCGGCCTGATCGACGAGTTCCTGAAGCTGCCGCATCAGGAAGTCGAAACGCTGTCCGCGCAGATCGGCGCCGAACACGTTCGAGGTGGTCGATTTTCGCCATCTGCCGACGCACTGCAAATTCGTTGCGCTGATGCCGCAATGGGACTTCCTCAACTTCCTCGCCGAGCACGGCAAGCGCTACCCAACGTTCGACCTGCGCATGCAGGCCGAGGCGACCGACCTGATCGAGGAGAACGGGCGCGTCGTCGGCTTGATCGCCAACGACGCCGGACGGCGCGCTCACGATCCGCGCCGACCTGGTCGTCGGCTGCGACGGACGCCATTCGACTGTGCGCGAGAAAGCGGGCTTCGAGAGCGACGACTACGGCGCGCCGATGGATGTGCTGTGGTTTCGCCTGTCGCGCAAGGACGAGCGACAGCGCGGACACGTTCGGCCATATCGAAGCCGGCCGGCTGATGGTCATGTTCGATCGCGGCGACTACTGGCAATGCGCCTATGTCATCCCGAAAGGCGGGATCGAGCGCGTGAAGTCGGAAGGCCTCGAAGCGTTCCGCGCAAGCGCGTTGTCGAGATGTCGCCGTTCCTGTCCGACCGCGTCGGCGAACTGAAAACCTGGGACGACGTCAAGCTGCTCAGCGTCACGGTCGATCGGCTGCGAGAAATGGTGGCGGCCGGGGCTCATCTGCATCGGCGATGCGGCGCACGCGATGTCGCCGATCGGCGGCGTGGGCATCAACATGGCGGTGCAGGACGCGGTCGCCGCCGCCAACCGGCTCGCCGGACCGCTTCGCGCGGGCAAGGTGACGGACGCGGATCTTCAGGCCATCGAAGAACGACGCACCCTGCCGATGCGCTTCACGCAGGGGCTGCAGCTCACCATTCAGCGCAGAGTCATCAGCCCGGTTTTGCAAGCCCACGAGCGGCCGAAGCCGCCGGCGTTCTTGAAGCTGTTCGGCGTCTTTCCGGTTCTGCGCCGCATTCCGGCGCGGTTGATCGGAATCGGCATTCGCCCCGAGCACGTGCAAACGCCGGAAGCGGCGCCGAGTTAAACCCGGCTACGCCGTCCTCTGTCATCGCTCCAGCGCCTCGGCGTAGACGCCGAGCGTGTCGCGCGTCATGCGCTCAAGCGAGTAGGCTTCGGCGATCTTCGCCCGCGAGCGGCGCCGGACGGCCTCGCGCGCCGAGGCGCCGAGCGAAAGCGCAGCATGGATCGCCTCGGCAAGCGCGGCCGGTTCGCGAGGCGGAACGAGCCATCCGGTGCGAGCCTCGGAATCGGCGTGCGGCGGCGCAGCGACAATCTCGCGCGCCGATCCGACGTCGGAAATGATAGTGAGCGCCCCCATCGCGGCCGCCTCGATCGACGTGCGCGTCACCCCGTCGGCGTCGGTGGCCGGAAAGACGACGCAGGCCGCGCCGACAAACGCCGCGGGCGGATCGGCCGCGGCGCCGACACGGACAAGCATGGGCTGGACGTCCGCACTTGATTATGAGCGCGTCAAGCTCGCGCGCGAACACGGGCTTCTCCGCTTCGCCCGCGATCACGAAACGAACGTCGTCAAGGCCGTGGCCCTTGATGAGGGCCGCTGCTTCGATGAGCGTCTGCTGGCCCCGGCCCGACGCCAGTCGCGCCGGCATCAGAACGACCCGCTCATGCGCCGCGACGCCCCAGCTCGTGCGAACGTCAGACACGCGGCGCCCGCTCACCCGTTCCGGCTGAAGTTTGGAGAGATCCATTCCCGCTCGCACGATCCTGAGGCGCTTGGGCAGCGTGGGAAAGAGGCTTTCCGCGCGCCCTGCGGCGAATTCGGACGACGCGATGACCGTATCGCCCTCGGCGACAGCGGTCTCGAAGCTGGTGCGCGGACGGTGCGCCCGCCGTCGCCCGGAAGCGAGGTGACGAGCGGGCGCTTTGCCTTGCGGCAGACCTTGACCGCCGCCCAGGCCGCCCAGCGCGAGCGCACGTGGACAAGGTCGACGCGCTCCGAGGCGATGATGCGCTGCAGGCGGCGAATGTTGAACGCCATTGCGAGCGGGTTCTTGGTCGCCGCCGGGAAGCGGACGAAGAGGCCGCCGATCGCCTGCAGTTCGCCGGCCAGCCCGTGCGAATCGGTCGCCACCAGCGCCCGCGCGCCGGTCTCCGCGAGCGCCGCGGTCGACGGCGAGCGTCGCACGTTCGTCGCCGCCCGCGGCGAGCGGCGGGACGATCTGGAGGATCGTACGGCCGGCGAGCGGCGCGCTCGCGCCGCGCCGGAAGGGGGAAAGCGCGTCGACGCTCACAGCGGGCCGCCCATTGAACGCGAGAACGTGACGGGCGAGCGGTTGACTCGCGTCGAAGGCTCAGCCAAGTCCGCTTCGCCCTGCGCGCCCACACCGATGTTCATACCGGCGCGGTCCGCAGGCAGCGTCATAAGAAGCGAGCTCAATGTGCCGGACGGACAGCCGCAGGTCTTCATCGTCGGAAACGCCCCGAATCAACGGCGTATCGCCTTTCGTCGCCGTGCGCCAGTTCGCGACGGAGGTCCAGGCCTTGTTTGGCTGAGCGGTTATCGCTCCGACATGGACTCGACCAAGGCGAGCGCGCTCGACGCGGAGGCCGAGCGGCGCGGTCTAGGCCTGCTCAGGTTCGACTATTCCGGCCATGGGCGATCGGGCGGCCGGCTCGAGGATGGGACGATCTCCCGCTGGCTCGAGGAGACGCTGACGCTGTTGCGGGCCGAAAGCGAGGGACCGCAAATTGTGGTCGGTTCGTCCATGGGCGGATATCTGGCGTTGCTCGCCGCCCGAGCGCTCAGCGAGGCCGGCGAGAGGGAGCGCGTCAAGGGCCTCGTTCTCATCGCGCCTGCGGTCGACTTCACCGAAGCGCTCATCTGGGCCAAGGCCTCGGACGAGGCGCGGCGTGCGATCATGGATGAGGGCGTGTGGCGAAGGCCCTCCGCCTATTCGAGCGAACCCGATTGCTTCACCCGGCGACTGATCGATGACGGACGCAAGCACCTTCTGCTCGGCGGCATGATTCGCACCGGCGCGCCAACCGCGGTGCTGCAAGGCATGCGGGACGAAGACGTGCCGTTTTCGCATGCGCTCGCGCTGATGCAGCGCTTCGGCGGCGACCCGGCGACGCTGACGCTGGTGAAGGACGGCGATCACCGGCTATCACGTCCGCAGGATTTGCAACTCATGTTCGAGGCGGTGGAAAGGATGCTGTAAAGCCGTCGGGGGGATCACTCCCACGTCGCGCCGAAGCGATGCAGGCTCGAGCCATGGACCTTGAGCCAGATTTCGGCGCGGTCGGTTCCGGGGTGCAGCCGGCGCGCAAGCTTCCAGAATAGGGGCGAATGGTTCATGTGCACGATATGCGCGACCTCATGCGCGGCGAGATAATCGAGCACGAACGGCGGCGCGAGAATCAGGCGCCAGGAGAAATTGAGCCCGCCGGTCGATGAGCACGAGCCCCAGCGGCTCACCGTATCGCGCAGCACCATGCGGCGCGGCTTGACGCCGAGCTGCCTCGAGTGCCGCGCGACCGCAGCCTCGAGATCCTTGCGCGCCTCGCGCTTGAGGAAGTCGGTGACGCGGCGCGCCACATGCGGGCGCTCGCCCGAAACGCAGATGAGCGGTCCGCGCTCGCTCGAATTCGAGCCAGACCCCGCCGCGCTCGCCGGGCCTGTGCACAATACGATGATCGACGCCGCGGAACGGCGTCACCGCGCGCGGCTCGAACGCAACCGGCGCCGGCAGACGCGCGATGCGCGTGCCGATCCATGCCGCGTGGCGCTCGACAAATTCGCGCGCCGCTTTGAGCGATGCGCGCGACGGCATGGTCAGCACCACGTCGCGCGTCGCCGTGCGAACCCTCAGCGTGAAGCGTCGCGACGTCGCGACTCGCTTCAACGCGACGCGATAAGTCTCGCCGTCATGGGCGATGTCGAAATGCGCCGCCTGCTCCGGCGGCTGGCGTTGGAAAAGACGCAGCATCCCGCCAAATCCCCAGCCCGAATCTCTTGAAGTGAAGCCGGCGCCCCGCGCAGCCGGCAATCTCCTTCCTCGGGCGGGAATCCTAGTCCAGGCCAGCCCTGAGTCGCCAGAGTTTTGTTGAGGAAAATGCGGTGCTTCAGCCCAATTGCACGCTCGGGGTTGCAGCCGGCTTCAACTGGAGCGGGAGCCCGGCGGCGACGAAGATCACCGCGTCACAGGCGGCGCCGATTTCCCGGTTCGCCCGACCCTGCCAGTCGCGAAACTCGCGGCCGAGCTTGTGGTCTGGCACCAACCCCATGCCAACTTCGTTGGAAACCAGGATCGCTGGGCCGGCGAGCTTAGCCATGGCGTCGGCGAGAGCCCTCACCGCAGGTCCAGGATCGCGCCCCGCCAGCATGAGATTGCTGAGCCAGAGGGTCAGGCAATCGACAACCACCACCCTGCCCGCCCGCGCTCCCTTCAGGAGGGCCGGAGCGATTTCGAGTGGTTCCTCCAGCGTCGTCCATCCCTCGCCCCGGTCTGCCTGGTGGCGGGCGATCCGCGCCGCCATTTCCTCATCTCCCGCCGCCGCGGTGGCCAGATAGAGCCGGTCGGGTCCATGAGCCTCGGCAACCCCCTGCGCATAGGCGCTCTTTCCGGAACGCGCGCCGCCGAGGACGAGCAGGCTGCGAATGCGGGCGTCGGACGTCTCTTGCTCCATGATCACTCGGTGAAACCGAGCGGCTCCACGCCTGGATCGCAGATGAGGAACCGCTCGTTCGGCATCCACCAGACCTCGTCGGGATGAAAACGGTCGATCGCCTTCCGGTCGAAGCGGCAGTGCTGGTGGTCGATCCACACGAGGCGTCCGACATGTTGCAGGAGCATGTGCGCGAAATCGATGGTGGTGAACGAATTGCCAATGATCATGACGGTCGGGCCAGGCTTGCCGGAGGATTGAACATAGTCCTCCCACGGGATCGCCGTCAGCGGCTCTTTCTCGCCCGCCGGGAGCTTCAGCGCCTCGATCTCCTCCTTCACGCTGTCCTGAACGCCGAGCATGCGCGCCAGATCGCCCCCCTGGCGCGTCGCAAGGGGGGCGAGGACCGAGGCCTGATCGAGCCGCCAGTCGGGATGGCCGTCCGCCTCCACGATCGCGTTGAAGGCGGCAAGCGCCCCTCGCGGAGCCCAGTGGCTGTCGTGGCGGTAATAAATCGGCCCTTCGGCCTTGGCCGCGGCCATGACCGGCCTCAGGTCGACGGTCTTGACGCCCTTGGCTGCAAGCCCTTCGACAAAAAGATCATACTCGGTCCGCTTGCCCGTGTTCCGCGCCCAATCCGGCAAGTCGTCCTGGTAGACGGTTGCGGCGTTCGGGGGCGACGCGACGAGGAAGCGGATCCCGCGCCGCTCGAGATCGCTCTTCATAGCCGCCAGGAAGTCCACGGTGTCGACGACCCCCCGGTCGCGGACGAGAAGTCCGGCGCTCTGCCGCACTGCGTTCTCGCCCAGATAAAACATGCGCCCGTCGCGTCCGACCAGCACCGCGTCGTTGCCGAAGCCGAGCATCGGTTTGGTCAGTTCCCGATGCGCCGTGATCAGCGTCTGTCGCAAACCGAAATGGTCTCGCAGATAAGCGTCGACCTGCTTCGGAAGCCTCAACCAGTCGCCGGCGCCTGACGGCGCCTTCGGCGCTGGCGCAAGGGTGCGGCCTTCCTTGAGGACAGAAGCGGGACTGTCCGGCTTGACGATTCCAACGACCAGCGGCGTCGCGAGAAGCCCGAACGCGAGGAGCGCGACATAGCGGCGATATCGATGCATCATGCCGTATCAGGTCGACAGGCGACCCCAGCCGCTGCCGGCGCAGCGCCAGGTCCGTCGGCATGAGCTTGAAGTCACAAGCCAGACCTCTATTCGCTGTCTTGGCGGTTCGGAAGTGGGAAATAGCAAAACGCCAGCGCCGCGGGGAAGCTGCCGCCTGGGGCCGGTCGGGGCGGAGGTTTTGCCAATCATCGCAGTTCGGCCCGCGCTCCTGGGTCGGCGGACGACTCGCAGATGAGAGCGCGCTCAACCGGCGCCCACCAAACCTCGTCAGGGTGGTACTTGTCGATCAGCGACCAGTCGAAGCTGCACCCGTGCGTACCGTAGTGCACCCAAATCGCTCGTCCGACATGCTGGGCGAGCATCGGCGGGAAGAAACTGGCGGTGAACGAATCGCCGACCACGAGGATCGTCGGGCCGGGCTTCCCGGTCGTGATCATATAAGCAGGCATGACATCCTGCGACAGGATTTCCTGTTTGCCCACGACAGGCAGGGCGAGCGGCTGAGCCGTCTCGGTCACTTCGTCCTCATCACCGAGCAAGCGGGCGAGGTCGCCCCCCTTGCGCTCTTGAGGCGGCCCGAGCGCGGTCGCTGGATCAACCCGCCAGTCCGAGTGGGAATCCGCTTCGATGACCGCATTGAAGCCGGCGATGGCGCCCCGCGCGGTCCAGTGCAGAATCATGCAACAGATAGGCTCTGCCTTCTGAGGCCGCTTTCCTCAGTGTGGGCCGCAGATCGACCGTCTTGATCCCGTGCTCCGCGAGGTCTTGCAAGAAGAGATCATACTCTGTCTTCCTGCCGTGACTTTGCGCCCAGACCGGAAGATCGGCCTCGTAGATAGACGACGTGCTCGGAAGGACAGCGACAAAAAAGCCGATCCCTCGTCTGCCCAACCTGTCGCGCATCCCCGCGAGCAGGCTCGCCGAGTCTGCAACCTTTTGGTCTCTGTAGACGAGACCCGCGCTCTGTCGCACCATGTCGCCGCCTAGATAGAACATCCGGCCGTCCCGGCCGATCAGCACTTCACGGCCGCCGCCGAAACCGAGCATCGGCCTGGTCAGATCCTTGTGCAATTGGATCAGCATATGCCGAAAGCCGAAGTGATCCCTCAGGTAGGCGTCGATCTGGCCCGGTAGCGCGGCCATGCCCGCAAGACCGTCGGGCGGCGCGGGCGCGGCCGCCAGCCTTCGCCCTTCCCGGTAGATCAATTCCGGACTGTCCGGTTTGACCAGCCCGACCACGAGCGGCGTCACCAACAAGAGGAAAGCAACGACGGCGAAAAATCGACGATGCCGGCGCAGCATGCCGGATGTGGGCCGCGCACTATCGACACCGCTCGCCATAGGGCGTCCGGAAGGACGCCCGTCGCTCGACGGGCCAGGGGAACGGTCTTGAGGCAGCGATGACCAGTTGACGGACGGGCTTTTCGCCGCGCTCCGCGAGGTCGAAAGCATCGATCTTACATCCATTCGACTCTCAGCGCCGCAAGCCCGTGAAAATGGAATGCGTCGCGATAGCCCGGGGCGCCGGCCAAGCGCAAGCCCGGCAGCCGAGCGAACAGAATTGGCAGCGCAACGGCAAGTTCGAGCCGCGCCAGCGGCGCGCCGACGCAGAAATGAATGCCGGCGCCGAAACTCACATGCGGGTTCGGCGTCCGACTGGGATCAAAGAGGTCGGGGTTGGGAAAGCGCTCAGGGTCCCGGTTGGCCGCGCCGAGCAAGAGCCCGATCTTCGCATTCTTGCGCAATCGCACGCCGGCGAACTCGACATCCTCCAGCGCATAGCGGGCAAAGAGATGGAGGGGCGGGTCGAGCCGCAGCAAGTCTTCGACCGTCGCCGCGGTTGCGCTTTCGTTGGCGAATGCGGCGCGCGGGTCGACCTTCTGCTCGAGCAGGGCCTTCACGCCATTGCCGATCGCCTGGACCGTTGCTTCATGACCGGCGTTCAGGAGCAGGATCACCGTTGCGACCAGCTCGTCCTCGCTCAATTTGCCGCCATCGCTCTCTGCGATGAGAAGCTGACTGACGAGATCGTCGCCAAGGTCGCCGCGCCGCGCGCGGGCGAAGCCGCGCACATAATCGGCGAAAGCGCGCGCCGCCTCGGCCGCGCGCTCCTCGGCCGCGCGCGTCGCTCCGAACTGATACATGGCGACCATGCGATGCGACCAGTCGGCGAGCTGGGCGCCCATCTCACTCGGGACGCCGAGCAGGTCGGCGATCATTGCGACCGGAATGGGGTTGGCGAACTCGGCGACAAGGTCAGCTGAGCGCCTCGAAGAGAACGCGTCGATCCGCTCGTGCGCCAGCCCTTCGATCTGCGGCGCGAGCCGTTCGATCCGGCGCGAGACGAAGGCGCGATTGACGAGGTTGCGCAGCCTTGTGTGCTCGGGCGGCTCGAGCTCGAGCATCGAATGGCGCTCGAGCGCGTCGAACGCCGCGAGATGCGGCTTTGCATGGCGCGGGCGCTCGACGATCGTCCGGCCGAAGCGGCGATCGCGCATCAGCGCCGAGACGTCGGCGAAACGCGCGAAACACCAGAAGCCATAGTCCTCCCAGAAGAACGCCGGCGCGGCTTCGCGGATCGCGGCATAGGCTGGATAGGGATCGTTCGAAGAAATCGGGGTCGCGCGGGTCGAGGCGCACGCGCCGCCGGGAGACGTCGATCGAGAGAGACATGAGGGGCCCTCTAAAGCCTTCGGCCCCTCGAGGAAACGGGCCGCCTGCGGGGCCGAGGGAGGAGCCTTGGCTGGCGGGCGTGGGCGGCGCGCCTGGGCCTAGCCGCCATTTTACCGGCGCCCCCTAATGTTTTCAGTGCGTTACGACCCCGTTTAGTTCCGCCCTTAAAAATGGGCGCGTTTGAGAGAAGACGCGCCCGCTGTCGCCGGACCTATTAAACATTTGCAGTATGTTATACAGGCTCCATCGATGAGGCTAGTCCAGCGGATAAGCCGCCTCGACGACATAGGGTCCGCCCGCCCGACCCCTCGCGGGCCGAATAGAGCACGAAGCGCTCGGCGGTGAACGGGTCGGCGACCAGCGCGCCGCGCGAGGCGAGATAGTCTGCGACCGCCGCCTGGCGGACGCCGCGCAGCCGCGCCAGCGTCACGTGGGGCGTATATTTGCGGGTCTCGGGCTCAAGCCCGATCCGCCTCAGGCGCCGTTCCTGTTCGGCCTGCAGATCCATCAGCGCCGGCTCCGGCTTCACCTTGGCCACGATCGCGCGCGGCTTGTCGCCGCCGAACCAGCTCAGTCCCTCGAAGCGAACGAGCGCCTTCGGCCGTCGGATGTCGCCGAGGGTCTCGGTGATGTCGCGCGCGGCGGTGCCGTCCACGTCGCCGATGAATCGAAGCGTAATGTGGTAATTCTCGGGTTCGATCCAGCGCGCGCCCACAATCCCGCCGCGCAAAAGCGCAAGCTGGTCCGCGACGGCCTCCGGCAGTTCGAGTCCGGTGAACAGGCGAGGCATGCGCCGGGCTCATAAACGCCTGCAGAACGCGGAAATCAAGTCACGGTCCAGGGGATCCGGCTTCGACGCAGGCTGCGCTCAAGAGCGAGCCCGTGCGCGGCGTCCGTTCTTCTTGATAGGTAAAACTACGCATTGCCGGCGCTCCGGATTTATGCATCACTAATCTACATTTTAATGTTAACGTTAGCAACATTAAAGCTCTGATTGAGCGCGTTATTGTCACGTATATGAATATCTCGCGTATTGCGTGAATATAGATAGACGCGGTGACCTTCATCTCAGCAATCTGCATTTGGAGGAAGGCTATGAACCCACTTTCAGCCGGGATGCTCCGTTGGCGGAAGGAATGCCTGCTCGCGGCCCTTGCCACGCCCTTTCTCATGATGGGACAAGCGGCGCACTCACAGGCCGACTTCGGGGCAATGAACCTGAGCGCCACGGCGCACGAGGCGCTCATTCCGGGCGCGACGATCTTCGACGATGGGACTTCGATCCCCGACGCTGGTCCGCTCGACCGCGCCGAGTTTCTCTACCATGCGAGCCAGGGCGAGAATCTCTCCGGCCGCTCGAGGGATATTCCGAACGCCTTCGCTTCGGCGCTGGCGGCGTTCGACCATACCGGAGGGGTGGGCGTCACGTCGTTTATCGGCGGAGATCCGAACCCGGCAAATCCGGACGCGATCGAGCAGCTCGCCGCCCACGCCACCTGGACGCAGG
The DNA here is from genome assembly GCA_963802615.1 of uncultured Alphaproteobacteria bacterium. Lineage (GTDB taxonomy): Bacteria > Pseudomonadota > Alphaproteobacteria > Rhizobiales > Beijerinckiaceae > Roseiarcus. The sequence continues at coordinate 7,815 of CAWDKC010000033.1, read as the reverse complement.
ACTTCGCCAATAACACCGCCGAGCCCCAGGACCTGTTCGCAATCCTCCAGATTCCGGCCCTGCAAGTCGGGCTGATTGGCGTGCCGCCGGAGCGAACGTCGGTCAGCGCAACCGAGACCGCCGAAGCGGAAGTGACTGTGGCGTTCATCGTCACCCATGCCGACGGCACGACCACGAAGGGTCCTCTGTTCGAGTTCGGACTGCGCGCGATCGAAAAGCAGGTCCCCTTCGTCCAGCCCGGCCATTTCGCGAACTTCGCTGACGTCCAGTTTCTTGGCATCAACGACAAGACACTGCCCCTGTTTGATTCCTTCAAGGACAACGGCGATGATTCCAACCCGAGATTTGATATCGACGCCGTCTCGACGAGGGTGGATTTCGGCACGCTTCAGCCCGGCGACACATTGGACGTGGTCTATCAGCTGACTGCCGTGGGAACCACGGGCGGCGGCGAGGAGGGCTTCGTCGCGTTTCTCGGCGACCCGTTCGAAGTGAGCGGAACTTCCGACGCCTTCGTTGTGAGTGCGGGGCCGGCGGCGGCAGCCGTGCCCGAGCCCGCCACCTGGGTGTTGATGATCCTGGGCATTGGCGGGTTCGTCGGATTCGGCCGCCGGCGTCGTCCTCGATGCAGGCGGACGTCGCGTAAGGCGCCCAGGCGCGGCCTGGCGCCTTCGATAGCCATCCCGGAGCCTGCGACGTGGGTGCTGATGATCTTAGGCTTCGGCGTCGTCGCCGGACTTGCTGGCCGGCGACGCGCCTCGGCGCCTTTAGGGATCAGCCGCGCTCTTTGGAAATGAACTGGCGAAAGCGTTCGGAGGTCGAGCCGGAGAAAAGCTCCTGGGGCGGCCCTTCCGCCTCGACCAGTCCCTGATGCAGGAACATCACCCGGGTCGACACATCGCGGGCGAATCCCATCTCGTGGGTGACGACCAGCATAGTGCGGCCTTCCTCGGCGAGCGAGCGCATCACGCGCAGCACTTCGCCCACGAGCTCGGGATCGAGCGCCGAGGTCGGCTCGTCGAACAGCATCACTTTCGGGCGCATGGCGAGCGCGCGGGCGATCGCCGCCCGCTGCTGCTGACCTCCGGAGAGATGCGCCGGATAGTAGCTCTCCCGCTCGGACATGCCGACTTTGGCGAGCAGCGCGCGGGCTTCCTCGACGCATTCGGCGCGCGGGCGCTTCTGCACATGCACCGGCGCCTCGATCAGGTTTTCGAGCACCGTCAGATGCGACCACAGGTTGAAGCCCTGGAACACCATGGCGAGCTCGGCGCGGATGCGATCGACCTGACGCCGGTCCGCAGGCTCGGCCCGCCCGTCGCGGCGCTGGCGCATTTTGATGGTCTCGCCCGCGACCGTCACCACGCCCCGGTCCGGCGTCTCAAGCAGGTTGATGCAGCGCAGAAACGTGCTCTTGCCCGAGCCGGACGAGCCGAGGATCGAGATCACGTCGCCGTCGTTGGCGGTGAGCGAGATTCCCTTCAGCACTTCGAGCTGGCCGAAGCTCTTGTGCATTTTGTCGACGGTGAGCGCTGGGGTCGCGGCGGGCATGGGCGCTTTCTTCAGCTTGGCCGGGGCCTGAGATGGGGCGACATGCGCCGCTCGAGCGCAAGGAAGCCCGCGCCAATGATGTAATTGACGACGAAATAGATCGCGCCGGCAAGGATGAGCGGCAGATAGGTGACGAGCGTATCGTTGCGGATCTTCAGCGCGACGCTCATCACGTCCCACAGCGTGATGAGCGAGACGAGCGCGGTCGACTTCACCATCGAAATCATCTCGGTCGAATAGGCCGGGAAGCGCGTGCCTGACCGCAATCGGAAAGACGATCCGGCGAAACATGAGGAGCCTCGACATGCCGCAAGCGCGCGCCGCCTCGACCTGTCCGTTCGGAATCGCAAGCAGCGCGCCGCGAAAGATTTCGGCCTGGTAGGCCGCGGTGCAGAGCGCGAGCGCCAGCACCGCGCAATTGAACGCGGAACGCAGGAAGCCCCATGCGAAGCTCGCGCGCACGGCCGGCAGCGAAGCCAGGCCATAATAGACGACGAAGAGCTGGATCAGGAGCGGCGTGCCGCGAAAGACCAGGACATAGGCGCGCGCGAACCATTCAACAGGTTTGACCCCGCTCACCCTCATCCAGGTCACGCCCGCGGCGATCAGCGCGCCCAGAACCACCGACAGGAACCAGACGGAAAGCGTGAGCGGCAGCGCGGCGAGCAGGCGGACGAAGGTTTTCGAGATGAAATCGAAGTCCATCGGCCGGCCTCAACTTGTCGCCCGGCGCATGCCGCGGGTGGCGCGCGCCTCGGCGACGTCGAAGAAGCGGGTCGTCGCCAGCGTCATCACGAGATAAAGCGCGGCGCCGCCGAGATAGAAGGCGAAGGGCCGATGGGTCGAGCCGGCGCCGACCTGGCTGATCCGCATAAGCTCGGTCAGGCCGGTGACGGAGATCAGCGAGGAATCCTTGAGCGCGACCTGCCAGAGATTGCCAAGTCCAGGCAGCGCGAAACGCAGAACCTGCGGCGCGATGATGCGGCGGAACAACAGGACCCGATTCATGCCGACGCTGACCGCGGCCTCGAGTTCGCCCCGCGAAATGGCGAGATAGGCGGCGCGGAACACCTCGGCCTGATAGGCCCCGGAGATGACGCCGACGGCGAGCGCGCCGGCCGCGAAGGCCGGCACGCCGACAAAGCCCTCATGCCCGAACAGCGCCGCCGTCTGGGTCAGAAGCGTCGATGTGCCGAAATAGACGAAGTAGACGATCTCGCGATGGGCGGCGAACGGGAGGAGCGGCTCGCCCGCCCCGAGCGCTCGCTGCTCGACGCGCCGGTCAACCTGGTCGTCGACACCGTGGTCCGGGTCGACGAGGTCGCGCGCACGGTCGTCCTCGCGGGCGGCGCGGTCCTCCCGTACGACTACCTGGTGCTGTCCACCGGCTGCCGGATCATGCCCGAGACTCATCGAGCACTTCGAGACGGAGGCCGAGCACTTCTACAGCGCAGCGGCGGCGCTGCACCTGCGCAAGGCGCTGGACGAGTTCAAGGGTGGCCGGGTCGTCATCGGCATCGCGTCGATGCCGTACAAGTGCCCGCCGGCGCCGCTCGAGGTCGCATTCCTGATCGAGTCCGAGCTGCGCGAGCGCGGGCTGCGGGCAACGAGCGAGGTCCACTTCTGCTCGCCGATCGGGCGCGCGTTCACGATCGAGAGTGTCTCCGAGATGGCGACGCCGATCTTCGAGAAGAAGGGCATCGAGCTCCACACGTTCTTCAACGTCGAGGCGATCGATCCGGAGCGCAAGGTCGTCCTGAGCCTCGAGGGCGAGGAGCTGCCGTACGACCTGCTCGTCCTCGTGCCCCCGCACAAGGGCCAGCAGTTCCTGATCGACTCGGGCCTGGCGCCTGCGCCCGGCGGCTGGCTGCCGACCGACCGCACACGCTTCAGGTCGGCGGCCGTCCGAACGTCTTCGCGCTCGGCGACGCCACGGACCTGCCGCTGTCGAAGGCCGGCTCGACCGCGCACTTCGAGGCGCCCGTCGTCGTCGAGGGCATCGCCGCCGCGATCGAGGGCCGCGAGCCGGCAGGGCAAGCACGCTGACCGTACGAGGGCCGGGTGATGTGCTTCTTCGAGGTCGGAGACGGCAAGGGCACGCTGCTCCGCTTCGACTACGAGCATCCGCCGAAGCCACCGAAGCCGAACGCCCTGTGGCACCTCGGCAAGATCGTCTTCAACAAGACGTACTTCCACACCGTCCCGCGGGGACGCGTCTGAGCGCCGACCCATCCCGGCGCAGACGGCGGCGGCCCTCGACCCGGGCCGCCGCCGCTTCATCTCGCGCTGCTTGGAGCTGCCAACAGCAGAGTCCGCCCGGCGTGGTCAGGGCCGAGCAGGCGTGAGGTCGTAGACGGTGACGCCGCCGATGGTCGTCGGGTAGTAGGTCGAGGCGACCCAGGCGGCGATCTCTGCGGCCGTGTCGGAGCCGCCCCTGGTGCCGCTGAAGCCGGCGGCGTCCTGCGTCGCCACGTAGTAGTGGATGCGGCCGTCCGCCACGAACGCCTCGAACTCGCTGGAGCGTGGGCGACGGGTCGGAGCCGTTGAAGCCGCCGATTGCCATGACCGAGGTCTCGGACGAGAGGGCGAGGCCGGCGGCGTTGTTCGAGCCGGTCGTCGCGGCTGTCCACGTGTAGTCGGCCGCGCCGGCCTGGAGCGCGGCACCAGCTCCGGGCTCGCGGCGGACGCGTCGAGCAGGCCGCCGATCCCGCCACCGCCACCGCCACCGCCCTTGAAGCCGCCGTTGCCGGGGAACTGGAACGAACCAGCACCGGGCGGACGTCCGTTCGTCGGAAAGCCCCCGTTGCGTCCCGGCCCGAAGGCAGTCCGGCCGGAGCCTGCCGTGGCCTGCGGCACTGCCGTCGGCAGCGCCCCGGTGTGCGGCTCGGCTGCGGTGGCGATCGACGCGGCCGCCGGCACGATCAGGAGCACGGCGAGCGCGCCAACGAGCGCGACGGACTCAAGCCCCGGTCTCACGGCGGGGCCGATGACCACGAGGGCCAACGCCCCGATCGTGACCCCCAGCAGGAGCGGGACGAGCCATGGCAGCCAGGCTGGGCTCAGGGACAGGAGGTGCACGGCCCATGCGGCCGAGCCCGCGAGCGCTGCCGCGACCGCGATCCGCACCCCGAGATCTGCCCGATGGCGCCAGGCCAGCCCGGCCGCGATCCCGACCAGGGCGCCGATCGCCGGCGCGAGTGCCACGGTGTAGTACTCATGGAAGATGCCCTGCATCAGGCTGAAGACGAGTCCGGTGACGAGCAGCCACCCGCCCCACAGGACGGCCTGGGCGCGCACCGCGTCGGTCCGCGGCGCCGAGCGACGGGCGATCACGATGGCGACGATCGCGATGAGCGCGAGCGGCAGCAGCCACGCGATCTCCGTCGCCAGCTCGCCATCGAACAGGCGCAGGAGGCCCGCGCCGTCGCTGAACGGTCCGCCGCCTCCAACCCGACCAACCTCGTCACCGGTGATCCGGCCGAGCCCGTTGTAGCCGAGCATGAGGTCGATGATGTTGTTCGTCTGCGAACCTCCGATGTACGGTCGGGCGTCGACCGGCCAGAGGATCACCAGTGCCATGTACCAGCCCGCTGACAGGACGACGGCGACCGCCGCCGCGCCGACCTGGCCAATTCGTCGCAGGACGGTTGTGGGGGCGGCCCACAGGTAGACCAGCGTGAAGACCGGGATGACCACGAATGCCTGGAGCATCTTGGCGAGGAACGCGAACCCGACAAGCGCCCCGGCGAAGACGAGCCAGCGCGTCGAGGCATGCTCCAGCGATCGGGTCGTGGCGTAGGCCGCAGCGACCAGGAGGAGCACGAGCAGCGAGTCCGGATTGTTGAACCGGAACATGAATGCGGCGACCGGGCGTGAGCGCGAGCACGTGCCGCCGCCACCAGTCCCGCCAGGCGACCCGCGGCACGGGCGACCGTGGCGTACAGGAGCCACCGTCGGCAACGCCCATCAGCGCCTGCGGCACCAGCATGCTCCACGAGCTGAGGCCGAACGCCCGCACGCTCAGCGACATGACCCACAGCGAGGCGGGCGTCTTGTCAACCGTGATTGCGTTGCCGGCATCAAACGAGCCGAACAGGAACGCGAGCCAATCCTGTGAGTCCGGCGAGCGCGGCGGCGGAGTAATACGCGTTCGCCCAGCCCGATGCGCCGAGGTCCCACAGGTACAGCACACCGGTCGCGGCGAGGAGCGCCCCGAGCGCAACGCGGCCGAGCAAGGCCTGGCGAGCGGCGGGACGGCGCGGGCGCGCGGTCTCGCCGAGCGCTGCAACTGCATCGTTGCCAGGCTGCCAGGAGCCCGGCAAGGTCAGTTCCGCGGTCTTCGCGATTCCGGCGCCATCCGGGCTGGTCAACGTGGCTGGCCCCTGTTCGTGGTTCGTGAGTCGACGATCGAGACCCATGCTCGGCCTCGACTCTCGAGCAGCCCGCTGCCGGGTCGCGCGGCCGCATATCCTTCAGTGGCAGGAGGGAAGCCATGGGTCAGATCGTGGTCAACGGTGCGAGTCTCGTATGCCCGATGGGCAAGCCCGGCACCGCCTCGCTCGTCGTGCTGCCGACGCCCATGGTCAACTCGGCGGATCAGCCGGTCGCGACGATCATGGACAACAAGCCGACGGCCAACATCCCGACGTTCGGGATGTGCACACGCCGTCCAACCCGCAGGTGGCGGCGGCGACATCTGCCGCTCTCGGCGTCCTCACGCCGCAGCCGTGCATGCCCGGTGATCGCCGCGCCCTGGGCGCCTGGCTCGGCGACCGTGATGGTCGGGAACAAGCCCGCGTTGACCTCGGACAGCAGCTGCATGTGCCAGTGGGGCGGCAAGATCTCGATCACCAACGCCGGGCAGACGAAGACGACGACAGGCTGACCGGGAGCGGGCCGCGGGCGCTCCGATCGCCCGGCCTATCATTCGCGGGCCGATGACCAGCCACGTGTTCCGTCGCTCGCTCGACCCGGGCCTGCCCGTCGCGGCGCGCGCCCAGGGATCCACGATCTGGGATGCGGATGGGAAGGCCTATCTCGACGCCGCCGGGGGCGCGGTCGTGGTCGGGGTCGGGCACGGCCGGGAGTCCGTGGCGCGAGTCATGGCCGAGCAGGCAGGTCGCGTCGCCTATGCCCACGGGACGGCATTCACGAGCGACGCGCTCGAACGCTACGCGGATGCCCTCGCGCCCCACCTGCCGATGGCGGACCCCGCGATCTACCCCGTCGCCGGCGGCTCCGAGGCCATGGAATTCCGCCCTGAAGCTCGTCCGGAGCTACCACCTCGCCCGCGGTGAGACCGAGCGCTGGATCGTCTTCGCGCGCTGGGGCAGCTATCACGGCAACACGCTCGGCGCGCTGGACCTGTCCGGCCGGAAGCCGCTGCGCCGCCCGTACGAGTCGTGGCTCGGGCGGTTCCGGCACGTCTCCGCGGCATACCCGTATCGGGCCGGCGAGCCGGGCGCCAATGCGCTCGGCGACGCCGACGAGCTGGCCGCCGAGTTGGAGACGAGCATCGATGCCGCCGAGCCCGGGACCGTCGCGGCGTTCGTCGCCGAACCCATCGTCGGCGCGACGCTCGCAGCCGTGGTGCCTCCCGATGGCTACTGGCATGCGATGACCGACGTGTGCCGACGTCATGGCGTGCTGCTGATGGCCGACGAGGTCATGACCGGATTCGGGCGCACCGGGCGCTGGTTCGGTGGCGACCATTGGGGTGTCCGCGCCCGGACCTCCTCGTCGCGGCCAAGGGTGGCTCGTCTGGCTACTGGCCGTTCGGCTTCGTGGCTGCACGGGCGGGCGCGTGACGGTGCGCGGGAGTCGCCGGGCTTCGTCCACGGTTTCACCTACACCCATCACCCCGTTGGCGCGGCAGTCGCTGGCGAGGTCCTCCGGATCCTGGTGGATGAGCACCTCGTGGAAGCCAGCGCCGCGAAGGGCGACCGACTCCAGGCGCTGCTCGTCGACCGCCTCGGTGGACCCCAACGTCGGCGAGATCCGCGGACGCGGCCTGCTATCGGGCTGGAGCTGGTCGCGGACCGCGAGACGCACGGCGCCATTCCCGCGCTCGACCGCGTGACTGAGGCGATCCTCGCGGCGGCCGGGACCGCCGGCGTGCTGCTCTACTCGGGCACGGGCCACGCCGACGGCACGAACGGCGACCCGATCGTGCTCGGCCCGCCCTTCGTGGTCACGGACGACGAGCTGGTCGCGATCGTGGATCGGCTGACTGGCGCGATCGACGCCGTGCTGTCCTCGGGGGTG
>CAWDKC010000032.1:0-48871 GCA_963802615.1 uncultured Alphaproteobacteria bacterium | reverse complement strand
GCGTGAACGAGTTGGCGATCGCAATGATCGGCTTGCCGAAATCGCCGTCCTTCATGCCGGTCGCGCGCCAGAAGTCCGCGCGCCCCTGCCATGTGTCGGCCGTGGGTCGAAGTGCGGGAACGATAGGGAGGCATGGTTCGCCTATAGGGTAAAAAGACGCCAGTAGAATGGCGAAGGGGCGGCGCGCCTGCGCCGTTTGGCCCTCATAGTCGCATTTTCTCCCGCCCGCCAGCAAGTGCGAGAGTCTCCAGTCGCGCCTGAAGCTGCGGACGGTCTCGGCTGTCAAGGTCTGGGTTTTCCCGGTGAGTTGGGCTCGCGCTTCGCCCGCGGGGTGGCCAAAATTCCGTCCCCCGCCTCAGAGGACCTTCGCGCGGTCGCCCCAGACGCGCGAGACCCTCGTCCAGCAGCACAGTCGCGGCGCGGGCGCGTCGACGAAACCTTAAGTCAAAATCAAGGGACGGTGGGCCTATCTCCACAAGGGAGCTGTCGAGACCTGATACCCGCCGGAGAAAATCCCGCGTCTGCAAATCTTTAAGAACGACGACCTTCGAGCTCCCGGTTGCGATCGTTTTGCGTCTCCGGCCTCCGGGAGGCGGTTGCGTCCAACGCGGAAGTCGTCCTTTGACTTTCGCGCCGGAGTCCCCCGCCAGGGCTCTGTCGATCAGCTTGCGCGTCTCATCCAAGCCGTAGATCGCAATGAACGATCCCAGGCGCGGCCCGCGACTCTCGCCCAGAAGCACGCCATAAATCATATTGAAAAATTCGTTTGACACTCCAGGCCGTTCGGCGGTCGCTCCCTTGGCCGAGTGGTCCTGATAGCGCGAAATCGGCCGGGCGATGTCATAGAGCGCATGCTGGATCTGGTCCGCGCTCACATTTGCCGGCAGCTGCGACAGCTTGGATGAAAGTTGCATGAGTACGCCACGCTCGACGTCGTCGGCCTCGCGGTAGCGCTTCTTGGGGGCGACGAAATCGCGAAAGTAGGCGACCGCATAGCGAACCAGGCTGTCGAGACGAGGATGCGTTTCTGGCGACGCCGAGGGATAGTGGCGGCGGAGGAACCCCCAAAGAACTGACGGATTTTCGTCGTTGGAAACCGTAGCCAGATTGAGCAGCATGGCGAAAGAAATCGTCGCTTGGCCGGCCCCGTCCGGGGACAGGATTTCAGGCTCCGGCGGCGCCCCGGCATGAATGTGCCACACCGGATTGCCCAGTCGCTCCTTCCACGGCTGGCGCGGGTAGGCCTCGAGAAATCCCTGATAGTCGTCAACCGTGCGCGGAATGACGTCGAAATAGAGCCGCTTCGCCGCGGTCGGCTTCTGGAACATGAACGAAGAGAGGCTCTCCGGACTGGCATAGGCCAGCCATTGTTCAATTGTCAGGCCGTTGCCCTTCGTTTTCGAAATCTTCTGGCCGTTCTCGTCGAGGAAAAGCTCGTAATTGAACCCGGCGGGCGGGTCCGCCCCCAGAACCCGCGCAATGCGAGACGACAGCTTGACCGAATCGATGAGATCCTTTCCCGCCATTTCGTAATCGACCCCGAGCGCATACCAGCGCATCGCCCAATCCGGCTTCCACTGCAACTTGCAATGTCCGCCGGTCACGGGCGTTTCAAACTCCTCTCCAGTCGCTGGATCGCGCCATAGGATCGTGCCAGCGCTCAGGTCAGCGCTCGAGCACCGGCGCCTGCATGACGACGCCGGTGCGCGGGTGAATCGGAAGGAAGGGCGAATAGGTCGCCGCTCGCTCCTCGCGCAGCGAGGGCAGCATGACGGCTTGCACCTCGTCGAAACGATCGAGCATCCGCAACAACGCCGCGTCGAACCGCCCCGATTTGTAAGTTTCGGTCGAAGACATGAATTCGTATTCGAATCCGAACTGGTCAAGAAAAGCACGCAGCCGCGCATTGTTGTGTTCGGCGAAGCTGTCATATTCGCCGAAGGGGTCAGGGACCTGGGTCAGCGGCTTGCCAAGATGGGGCAGTATCAAATCGCGGTTGGGGACGTTGTCCGGAACCTTGCGCAACCCGTCCATATCGTCAGAAAAGGCGATCAGCCTGGTCTTGACGCTGTCTCCGGTGAGGACGCGAAAGGCGTGCCGGACCATGCTTGTGCGCGCGACTTCGCCGAACGTGCCCAGGTGCGGCAGACCCGACGGGCCGTAACCGGTCTCGAAGATGACCTCTTTGCGTTCTGAACGTTCAAGCCGCGCGATCAACTTTCGCGCTTCTTCGAACGGCCATGCCTTTGACTCTTCGGCGGCGTCACGCAAGGCTTGCGACGACATTTTTTCCTGTTCGTGCTCTGCCTCGCGAACGAGTATTCAGGATAGCTGAAATCACCCCGTCAGCGGCTAGAGCGAAGCTAGATTGAATTTTGTATTCGGCGGACGAGTGGGCTTGGTCCCTGTCGACTTCTTCCGTGTGCGGTCTTTGCCCAATAATGCGGCCGCAAGACCTGGTCGAACACCGCCACCCACGTCGCCGCCGTCACCAGAATATAGTATACAGGGAGCAGTACAAGCACGCTCGCTGTGACTTTCAAGCGCTCGGAATTTGGCTGCGATCACTGCTGGCAGGAGGATTGTCCAGACGCCTGCCAGCGCGAGAATGTAAGTGAAGACGTCGCTCAGCTCCCGCCACGGCGAAATCGCGCCCTGTGCCCGACTGTCAGTGCACGCCAAATCGTTCCGATCGCGAAAGCCGGCCAAAACAAACACCCAAAAATGGCGCCAACAATTAATGTCGTCGCGGCCACCGCCCGTCGAGGTCCAAGGTCACGCCAAAAAAAGATCGGTCGCCTCGAATGAACGATCAAGGTCTGTATCCAGCCTTTTTGCCATCGCACCCGCTGGCTGAACCAATTTCCAAATTCGTACGGAGCTTCCTCCCAAGTGTCCGAATCCAGCGCTTTCACCCTGTAGCCAAAGCGCGACAGACGAATTCCGAGGTCCGCATCCTCGGTGACGTTCCACTCGTCCCAAGCCCCCACTCCGACCAGGGATCCAACCCGAAAGTGATTGGAGCTGCCGCCAAGGGGAATTGGCAAGTTGAGCGCGCACAAGCCGGGATTGAGAACATCGAACAGCATCGCGTACTCGATCGCAAACAGCTTGGACAGCCACAATTCGCCGTGATTGCGAATGGCGAGCCGAGCCTGGAGACAATCCAGATCCTTGTCCGCGGCGAAACGTGCAGCCGCAAGGCGCAACTGGTCGGGGGCTGGGGCGTCCTCGGCGTCGTAAACGACGACGAAATCTCCTCGCGCGCTGGACAACGCGATATTGAGAGCGCGCGGCTTTGTCTGCGGCTTGCCTGACGGCGCAACGACGACCTCATAGGCGGCAGGCAAACGCAGTTCGGCGATTCGACCTAAGGTTTCGGCGTCCCGCTGCTCAACGACCAGCTTGATATCAAGTTTGCCCTTTGGGTAATCGAACGCGTCGATCGCTCTAACGAGGTCCTCGACGACACTCGCCTCGCGATAAAGGGCGACCACGACAGTATAATTGGGAAGCTCATCGTCGGTGAGTTCCAGAGGATGAAGGTCTGGTCCGTTGGCAACCGCGGCCATCGATCGAAGCGTGACCGAGGCCGAAAAGATGAGCCAGAGAATTGCTGACGAAACGGCCGCCAAAGCGTCGAAATCTGCGACGCCAAGGACCAAGGCCAGTATCGCAACCATCCCAAGCGCCGCGACCTGCAGACTCGTCATACCGTCCCGTGCGGTGAGGCTCGCAGGCAGGCGGCCGAGGGCGACATCAAGGAGTTCAGAGCCATGGTACGCCCGCACGAGACTGGCAAACCGCTGCGGTGAGGTCAGAACGAAAGAACCCGAGCGAATCGCGCCGGATGCAGTCGCCTCGATGAGCCCCGCCACGAACCGCGCACGCGGCGCAATGACCATTCGGGGACCCGGGCTTCGCCATTCGAGCGGCGCGACGCCGCACCGCAATGCTTTTACTGCGTCAAAAGCACGTCCAAGAGGAGGGTCGCCACAATAATATTGGCAGCCCAGATGACTTGCCAATGCGCGATAGTAGATTTCTTCGGTTAATTTACCTTCGCTCAAGAGTTGGTCGACCGGGTAGAACCGCCTTAGACGCGGAGACTACAGCGTTGATTAACGGCTCAGGTGAAAATCCTTCTGCAGCAAGAAAATCCAATTCTGGAGGAAGTCGCGCGCGGGTCGGCCTCCTCATGGGTGGGTAGAGGAACCCGAACGTGGGGCCGATGCGCGACTTCGCGTAGTGAGAGTTCCGGCTTATTACTTAATTCGTACGTATTTTTCGCCATAACGCCATACGCCAGTATTTTGAAAGACTGACGCGCACCAACAAATCCACCGGTTTGGCCGCGCGCGTCGAGCCAGCCGCAGACATAAGATACCAATTTTTCATTGTTGTCTAAAAAATCACACGCGAGCCCCCGCATCAGCCAGTAGGCGCCGTCGTGCGGGAAGAGCCGAAACTGGTTGGCGGTCTCCTTCCGCCACCAGATGCGTCTTCCAGGACTTGATATGGTTTTCGGCCTGTCCGCGCCGGCAATACCCTCCTCGTAGAGCGCGCGGAGCGGCGCGTTTGCTCAGATCGGCGACGACGAAGCGGATGTCCAATCCTTCCGCCCGGCCTCGCCGCGGGCGGACGGCACGAAGATCCACGCCAGCGCTCTTCTGCGCAGCTGCGCGTCAGGAGGACGTCCGAAGGAGACGGCGCAACTCAGCGGGAATCCGGGCCGGGCGGCCGTCGCGAATTGACGCGACCAGCACCTCGGCGGTGACGAGCTCCTTGTCGCCGCGCACCACGCGTTGGTGAAACGTGATCGAGGCGCCCCGCACGGCGGCGACGCTGGTCTCGACGATCAGGAGATCGTCCATCATCGCTGGCGCGAGAAACTCGATTTGCAGCGAGCGCACGACGAACACGACGCCCGAGGTCTCGGCGAGATCCCGATGCGCAAATCCTCGCCGCCGAAGCCACTCGGTGCGGCCGCGCTCGAGAAAGCGCAGATAGGACGCGTGATAGACGCGGCCGGAAAAGTCGGTGTCTTCGTAATAGACGCGAACCCAGAGCGCGTCCGCAGCGGTGTTGTGGCAAGAGTCTGCGCTCCTGAGACTGACGACGACAAAAGGCGCTTTCCGCGCGACCCGTCAACCGCCTTACGCCATGGCGCGCGCTGCGGGTCGCATGAGGAGCTTTCGTACGCCCCTGCACCGCGGATTGCCCGGCCTTCGCCGCGGGGCTAAGACAGGCGACCTGCCCCCGAAACGCGCGGAGAAACCATGGCTGACAAAGCGGATATTGGCGTTATGGGATTGGCCGTCATGGGCGCAAATCTCGCGCGAAACGCGGCGCACAAGGGGTTCGGCGTCGCGGTCTTCAACCGCAATCACGAGCGCACCGACGCGCTGATCGCCGAGCACGGCAAGGAAGGCCGTTTTTTCCCAGCCAAGGCGCTGCCGGAGTTTATCGCCAGCATCGCCAAGCCTCGCCCGATTCTGATCATGGTCAAGGCGGGCAAGCCGGTCGACGAGGTGATCGACGAACTCCTGCCTCATCTCGAGGAAGGCGACATCATCATCGACGGCGGCAACTCGCTGTTCACCGACACTGCGCGGCGCTACGAGGCTTGCGAAGGAACAAGATCCGCTTCGTCGGCATGGGCGTCTCGGGCGGCGAGGAGGGCGCGCTCGAAGGTCCGAGCATGATGCCCGGCGGCGACCGCGAAGCCTGGGACCGCATCGCGCCGATGCTGACCAAGATGGCCGCCCAGGTCGACGGCACGCCGTGCTGCACCTACATCGGTCCGCAGGGCGCCGGCCATTACGTCAAGATGGTGCACAACGGCATCGAATATGCCGACATGCAGCTCATCGCCGAAGCCTACGACCTCCTGAAGAGCGTCTACGGCCTCGACGCTCCGGCCATGGCCGATATCTTCCAGACCTGGAAAGAGGGCGACCTCGACTCCTACCTGATCGAGATCACCGCCGCCGTTCTGCGCAAGACCGACGCAGCACGGGCAAGCCGCTGGTCGACGTCATCGTCGATGAAGCGGAGCAGAAGGGGACCGGCCGCTGGACGGCGCAGAACGCGCTCGAGCTTGGCGTGCCGCTGACCGCGATCACCGAGGCCGTCTTCGCCCGCGTCCTCTCCGCCAACCGCGCGATGCGCCTGGAACTGGACAAGAAGACGCCCCACCCGACGTCGCAGACACGCAAGCCAGAAAAGGCCGAGATCGACGCCATCCGCGACGCGCTCTACGCCTCGAAAATCGTCGCCTACGCGCAAGGCTTCGAGCAGATGTCGGTCGCCTCCGCGCAGTTCAAGTTTGATCTGAAGCTCGGCGACATGGCGACCATCTGGCGCGGCGGATGCATCATCCGCGCCCGTTTCCTCGATCGCATCAAGGAGGCCTACGATCGCAACCCGAAGCTCTCCAACCTCCTGCTCGACGACTATTTCCGGGAGGGTGTCGTGAGGACGGAGGGCGCGTGGCGGAAGTGTGCTTGCCTTGGCGATCGCCAACGGCGTGCCGACGCCCGCCTTCTCTTCGTCGCTTGCCTATTACGACGGGCTGAGACGGGCGCGGGGCCCGACGAACCTGCTGCAGGGCCTGCGCGACTATTTCGGCGCCCACACCTATCGCCGCCTCGACAGGCAAGGCAGTTTCCACACCCGCTGGGGCCAGGACGGGAACGAGGTCAAGGTCTAGGGGCGCCACACGCATCTTTGATTTGCACCCGCGTTTAGGAATCGGCTCCGGCTCCAAACGAACACGCAAATTGCTTAGCGCGTGATTCCGCCGCGGCGGATATCGAATGCCTCGGCTCTTTTGGGAGACCTTCGATGACTTCGTTCAGAATTGCTTTTGCCGCCGCGCTGGTCCTCGCTGTCACGCCCGCTTTCGCCCAGAACCCGCCGATCGCAACCGCGCGCGCCACCGTCCAGTCGATCGACGCCGACGGCTCGGCCTTGGCTGTCCATACCCGCTCGGGCGAGGATCAGACGATTCACCTCGGTCCAAAAACGCGCTTCGTCCTTGTGGTTCCGGCTTCGCTGACCGACGTGAAACCCGGGTCCTTCGTCGGCGTCGCCGCCGCGCCGGGCGAGGGGAACGAACTCAAGGCCATGGAAGTGCACATCTTTCCCGAGGCGATGAGGGGGACCGGCGAGGGCTTCCGCCCCTTCGATCTTGGGCCGAAAAGCTCAATGACCAACGGCAATATCGCCGCGCGCGTCGACGCGACGACCGGCCCCAAGCTCACCGTGACCTACAAGGGCGGCGAGCAGACCATCGTCGTCGATCCGAAGACGCCCATCGTCGCCTTCGAGCCGGGGGCCCGCACCGACCTCAAGCCCGGCGCCGCGATCATCGCACGGGGGACCAAGCAGGGGGACGGCTCGATCGTCGCCGGCTTCGTTCTGGTCGGCAAGGACGGCCTCGTCCCGCCCATGTGATCAGCCTCAGCAGAGGATGGCGAACGCCAGGGATTTGCTCGGATAAGCCGCCCGTGCTAGCCATCCTCATGATTCTTCTTGAGGGCGACTCAATTGATAAGCGCGTCGTCAGAGTCCTCCCATCGAGGCCAAGTCGGATTTGCGCGCGCCTAACTCGTTGTTCACCTTCGTCCTCGTCAAGCCGACCCACTATGACGACGACGGCTATCCGATCCAGTGGTTCCGCTCGGCGCTGCCGTCCAACACGCTCGCCTGCATGAACAGCCTGGCCGAGGACGCCAGCAAGCGCGAGGTTCTCGGCCCTGGCGTCAGGATCGAGGTCGACACCTACGACGAAACCAATCGCCGCGTGTTCCCGAGCCGGATCATCCGCGATCTCAAGCGCCGCGGCGGCCGGGCGCTGATCGGCATCGTCGGGGTGCAGTCGAACCAATTTCCCCGCGCCGTCGATATCGCCCGTCAGTTTCGCGCGGCGGGCTATCAGGTTTGTCTCGGCGGCTTCCACGTCTCCGGCTGCCTCGCCATGCTGCCTGAGCTTCCCTCGGAGATCGTAGAGGCGCAGGCGCTCGGCGTTTCGATGTTCGCCGGCGAATTCGAGGAGCACCGGCTCGATGAAGTGCTGCTCGACGCTTGGAACAGCGAGCTGAAGCCGCTCTACAATTTCATGGACAAGCTGCCATCGCTTAACGGCGAGCCAGCGCCGATCCTGCCCCGCAAGCATGTCGAGCGCACATCCGGGACCTATTCGAGCATCGATCTTGGACGCGGGTGCCCCTATCAGTGCTCGTTTTGCACCATCATCAACGTCCAGGGGCGCAAGAGCCGCTTCCGCACTCCAGACGATCTCGAGCAGATCATCCGCGCCAATTATGCCCAGGGCATCGACCGGTTCTTCATCACTGACGACAATTTCGCCCGCAACAGCGACTGGGAGATCCTGCTCGACCGCGTCATCAAGCTCAAGGAAGAAGGCATCCACGTCGGCTTTACGATTCAGGTCGACACGCTCTGCCACAAGATCAAGAACTTCATCGAGAAGGCGACGCAAGCCGGCGTCAAACGCGTTTTCATCGGGCTTGAGAACATCAATCCCGAGAATCTCATCACCGCCAAGAAGCGGCAGAACAAGATCACCGAATATCGGGTGATGCTGCAGAAATGGCGCTCGCACGGCGCCATCACCTTCGCCGGCTACATCCTCGGCTTCCCTGCCGACACGAAAGAGTCGATTCTGCGCGACATCGAGATCATCAAGCGCGAACTGCCGCTCGACATTCTCGAATTCTTCTTTCTCACGCCTTTGCCGGGTTCAGAGGATCACAAGAAGATGCTCGCGAAGGGCGTCTGGATGGACCCCGACATCAACAAATACGACCTCAATCACCGCGTCTCGCATCATTCGAAAATGAGCGACCAGGAATGGGAGGACGCCTACCGCGCCGCGTGGAACGCCTTTTACACGCTCGACCATATCGGCACGATCTCTCAAGCGCGCGGCGGCGATCAAGAACGGACGGCCGAAGCAGATCCTGAGCACCATGCTCTGGTTCAAACTGATGATCGACCATGAAGGCGTCCATCCGCTCGAAGGCGGCGCTTTCCGCCTGAAGTTCCGGCGCGACCGCCGCGCCGGCCTGCCCATCGAATCGCGCTTCGTCTTCTATCCGCGCTACGGGTTCGAGATCGTCAGCAAGGCCTGGAAATACGGGAGCTTCTTCCTGAAGACGCGCAAAGTCCTCAAGGCGACGCTCGAGGCGCCCGACCGCTGGACCTACAGCGATCTCGCGATCGAGGCGCCCAAATCGGACGAGTTCGAGCAGCTGTCGCTCTATCACGCCACCAGCGGCGGCGAGGCCGCGCTCGCGCGCAAGACGCTCGGCGACACCATTCGCGACGCGCCACGGCCTCCGGCCGTCCCGATATCCGCGACGGCGGCGGAATGATCTGAAGCGATGGTCGAAGCGGCACAGGTCAGAGCTGCGCGCGGCCTTGTCGGCTGGTCGCAGGCGAAGCTGGCCGAGATGGCTGGGGTGCCAGTGTCGGCGATCAATGCGTTCGAGACCGACGCGCCCGAGCCCATCGCGAACGAAGGGGTCGACAAGATTCGCGCCGCGCTCGAGACCGCCGGCGTCGTCTTTATCCCCAAGGATGGCGGCGGCGACATAGGGGTCCGGCGGCGCGAGGCCCTCGAGGGCGAATATATCGGCTGGAACGACCTCAACGCGTCGAACGACGAGTAGAGGGTTGGGCGGTCAACAGGCCGCGTCCTCGATCCCCGCGACACAAACGCTACCGGCGAAATCGTCGCGTGAAGAGCGCCTTCAGGCGGGTTTGAGCGGATGGTGGGGACTGGTCGTGGCGTTGCCGTCCGTGCGCCCGGAAGAACCGAACCGGCGCCAGTTTGTAGCGAGGCGCCCCAGTTCCCAGGTCCAGATGGAATAACCGCGAGCCGACTTGACGAATGTCGAAGATAGACATAAAGATATGCTTATGTCTGATGAACGAGGATCGCCGCCCACTCGCCTTTCGCGCTCTCCTCACGGCCTCGAAGCGGCCGGCGAGGAGACGCGGCTGCGCATCCTCTGCCTGTTGGAAGTCGCCGAACTGACCGTGAGCGAGCTCGTCGCCATTCTCGGCCAGTCGCAGCCGCGTGTCTCGCGCCATCTGCGACTCTTGGTCGAGGCAGGCCTCGCCGACGCGGCAGCGCGAGGGCGCCTGGGCCTTCTTCCGCCTCGCCGAACCGGGCGGGGCGCTGGCGCGCGAATGGCTGCGCCGTCTCGATCCGGCCGATCCGATCGTGAACGCCGACCGCGTCCGCCTCGACATTGCGCGCGAGGCGCGCCGCAAGCAGGCGTCGGCCTATTTCGCCACGCGCGCCGCCGATTGGGACCAGATCCGCGCGCTGCATGCGCCGGAGGAGCGGGTCGAAGCCGCGCTCGTCGACATGATCGGCGCGAAGCCGTTCCGCAATCTGCTCGATCTTGGCACGGGCACGGGCCGCATGCTCGAGCTTGCTCGCCCCGCGCGCGACGCGCGCGGTTGGCGTCGACCAGAGCGCGGCGATGCTGGCGCTGGCGCGCGCCCGCATCGATCAGGCGGGCCTGAGGCACGTTCCCTGCGCCAGGGCGACATCTACGCGCCGCCGGTCGAACGCGACGCGTACGATCTCGTGGTCATCCATCAGGTGCTGCACTTCCTCGACGATCCAGCCCGGGCGCTCGCCGAAGCCAGACGGGCTTTGGCGCCGGGCGGCCGGCTCGCGGTGGTCGATTTCGACGCCCACGACCAGGAATTCCTGCGCGACGAGTTCGCACATCGTCGCCTCGGCTTCGCGGTCGACGAGATCGAGAACTATCTCGCCGAGGCGGGTCTCACCGGCATCCGCGTCGAGCGTGTTCCGCCGGCCAAGGGCGAAGCCGGCAAGCTGACCGTCGGGTTATGGATCGCCGAGGATCCGCGCGTCATTTCCGATGCCTTTCCGAAGAGTGACGTGGAGTTCGCCTGATGTCCGCGAAACCGGTCCCCTTGAGCCGCGCCGGGGCGCAGGTTCAGGTCTCTTTCGAGTTTTTCCCGCCGAAGACCGCGGACATGGAGGCGAATTTATGGGAGGCGGCCACTCGGCTCGAGCCGCTGAGTCCAGCCTTCGTTTCGGTCACTTACGGCGCCGGCGGCTCGACGCGTGAGCGCACCCATGCCCTGGTCGAGCGCATGGTGCGCGAGACGACGATGGAGCCCGCAGCGCATCTGACATGCGTCGGCTCTTCGTGTGGCGAAATTCGCGAGACGCTTCGCGACTATCACTCAGCCGGCGTGCGCCACATCGTGGCGTTGCGCGGCGACCCTCCGACGGGGTTCGACGCGCCCTACGAAACCGTTCCCGGCGGCTATCGATCGACCGCCGAGCTCGTCGCCGACGCCGCAAAGATGGGCTTTGAGGTGTCGGTCGGGACCTATCCGGAGCGCCATCCGCAAAGTCCGACATTGCTGCATGACATCGAGATCCTCAGGCAGAAAGTCGACGCCGGGGCGACACGCGCCATCACCCAGTTCTTTTTCGACAACTCGGCCTATTTCCGCTTTCTCGACGTAGCCGCGGCCGCCGGGCTCGACGTTCCGATCGTGCCAGGCATCTTTCCGGTGCAGAACTTCAAGCAGACCGCCAATTTCGCCCGGAGAACCGGGGCAAGCGTGCCGCAATGGCTCGCCGACCGGTTCGAGGGGCTTGAGGACGATCCCGCGACGCGACGGCTGGTCGCGGCGGCCGTTTGCGCCGAACAGGTGATCGACCTCATCGACCACGGCGTCAAGGAGCTACACTTCTACACCATGAACCGCGCCGATCTGGTGTTCGCGATCTGCCATCTGGTCGGCCTGCGCCCCAAGCCGGCGCCGGTCCCGCGCGCCGAGCAAGAACCGCCGCCGGCCGTCGCGGCGGGGGTATTGGGATAGAACGGTAAGCCAAGCGCCGCCGCTCGCCTATCGCACGGTCAAGCTCAGGATCGGCGCGCTCGCTGGCTAAAGCCGATCTCGAAGGGCTCGCCGCCACCCGTGTGCGATCGATTGACGCGGAAGCGGCCGGCTAGGGAGATGGCTTTTGTTCCTGCGGCAAGGGCTTGACCGGTGAGCCGGGGCCGATCTTCTGCAAGTTGCCGACGATGATGCGATCGCCTTCGCTCAGGCCCTTGGTCACGCTCACAAGCTCGCCGTCGGTCGGTCCAAGCGTGACAAGGCGCTGCTCGGCCTTGTCGCCCGCGCCGACGACATAGACGAATTTGCCCATCTGGTTCGAGCCGAGCGCCGTCTGCGGCGCCATGAACGCGTCAGGCTCGTCCCTGATGTGCAGCCGAACCCGCACGTACTGACCAGGCAGCAGTGCGAAGTCTGGATTGGCGATGGTGACCCGCGCGGCGATCGTTCCCGTCGCCTTGTCAACGGTATTGTCGAGGAAGGTCAGTTCGCCCTTGCGGATCGTATCGGTCCCCGCGAGCGAGATCTCGGCGTCGATTTTCCCTGCGGCCCGCGCCGTCGTGATCTCGACCAGATCCGACTCGCTCGGGTTGAAGGCGACGTAGATCGGGTCGAGCTCGATCAGCGTATTGAGCGCCCCGCTCGCCGGACCGACCAGCGCGCCCTTTGCGGCCTGGTTGCGCCCTAGCCTGCCGGCGAAAGGCGCGCGGATTTCCGTATAGCCCAGATTGAGCTTCGCCGCGTCGATCGCCGCGCGGTCGAGCACCAGCTGCGCCTCGACCTGATGCATTGAGCTCGCCCGCTGGTCGTAGGCGTCCTTGGTCACGAAACCGCTTTTGACCAGTTCCTCGCCGCGCCCGAAATTGGCCTTCGCATATTCGAGCGACGCCTGGTCGCGCTGCGCCTGTGCGTTCGCCTGATCGAGCGCCGCCTGAAGGTCGCGCGGATCGATCTGGTACAGGAGATCGCCGCTCTTGACGTCGGCGCCGTCGGCAGCTGGTTGGCGTCGATGTAACCCGACACGCGCGCCTGCAAGGCGATGCTGCGGATCGATTCAATGCGCCCGGGATAATCGAGATAGATCGGCAGCGTCTTTTTGACGACCGATACGACCGGGACCGGCATCGCCATCATTGCTGGCGCGGATGCGGATTCCGTCGCCCCGTCCGCGCGGTCGCCGGCAATGCGGAAGCCCGCGAACGCGACAGCGCCGATGGTCACGAGGGCAGCGAGAGAGATCTTGAAAGCGCGCATGGAAAAAGCTCCGGGCGTTATTCGGCGGCTTCAGCGTGGGGCGCAAGATGGGCGCCGCCCTGCCTCGGCGCCGAGGCTTTCGCCGCCTCGCGTCCCTCGCGAGCGCGTTCGATCAGGGCGTAGAAAACCGGCACGAAGATCAGCGTCAGCAGAGTCGCCGCGACCATGCCGCCGAACACGGTCGTGCCGATCGACTGCCGGCTCGCGGCGCCCGCGCCGCTCGCGAACATCAGCGGCAGCACGCCGAAGATGAAGGCGAAAGCGGTCATCAGGATCGGCCGCAGCCGCAGCCGCCCGGCCTCCATCGCGGCCTCGACGACGGAGAGGCCCTCCTCGCGACGCCGTTTGGCGAACTCGACGATCAGGATCGCGTTCTTCGCCGCGAGGCCGATCAGCATGACGAAGCCGATCTGCGAATAGACGTCGATCTGCATGCCGCGGACATAGATCGCGCCAGCGCGCCGAACAGCGCGAGCGGCGCGGACGACAGCACCATGAAGGGCATCGACCAGCTCTCGTATTGCGCGGCGAGGATCAGGAAGACGAAGACGATCGCGAGCGCGAACACGATCGTGGCGATCGAGCCGGCCTTGAGCTCCTGAAAGGTGACGCCTGTCCATTCGTAGCCGAAATCGCGCGGCAACGCTTCGGCCGCCGCGCGCTGCATCGCGACCACCGCCTGGCTCGAGCTGAAGCCTGGCGCGGGCGCGCCGTTGATCAGCGCCGAAGCGTAGTTGTTGTAGTGCGGCACGGTCTCCGGCCCGATGATCGGCTTGAGGGTGCCGAGCGTGTTCAGCGGAATCATGCCGCCGGTGTTGTTGCGGACGTAGAGCTTGCTGAGATCGGACGGAGAGGCGCGCGATTTTGTGTCGGCCTGCATCGTGACGCGGAAGGTGTGGCCGAACAGGTTGAAGTCGTTCACATAGAGCGAGCCCAGATAGATCTGCAGCGTGTTGAAGACGTCCGGCAGGCTGAGGCCGAGCAGCTTCGCCTTCGTCCGATCGAGGTCATAGAAGAACTGCGGCGTCGAAGTGGAAAACGAGGTGAACAGCGATTGCGGGTTGAGCTCGGGCTGCTTGCGCGCCTCGGCGATCAGCGCCTGGGTCGCATCGCTCAGCTGGCGCCTCCGCGCCCCGCCAGATCCTCGACCTGGAATTCGAAGCCGCCGGTCGTGCCAAGCCCGTTCACCGAGGGCGGATCGAAGCTCAGCGCGAAAGCGTCCGGGATCGCGAGCAGCTTCGGCCGCACCGAGGCGACCAGCGCTGACGCGTTCTCCTCCGGCCCGCGCTCGCTCCACGGCTTCAGAACCGCGAACTCGACCGCCGAGTTCGACTGCGCGGCGTTGGTCAGAAAGTTGAGGCCGCTGATGAAGCCGGCAATCTGAACGCCCGGCGTCGCTTGCAGGATGTCGCGCACCTTCTGCGCCACCGCGTCGGTGCGCTCGAGCGACGCTCCGTCCGGCAATTGCACGATGACGAAGAAATAGCCCTGATCCTCGACCGGCAGAAAGGTGGTCGGGATTGCCCGCGACAGCACGTAGGCGCCGCCGACGAACAGGAAAAAGACGGCGACCAGCGCCCAGCCGAAGCGAATGAACTGCCGCACGCAGCGCGCATAAAAGTTCGCGAGCCAATCGAAGCCGGCGTTGAACCAGCGGAACAGAACAAACTGTCCTTTCGGGCCGTGGCGCAGAAACGCGGCGCTGAGCGCCGGGCTGAGGGTCAGCGAGTTGAAGGCCGAGATCCCGACCGAGATCGCGACCGTCAGCGCGAACTGGTTGTAGAGGCGGCCCGCGACGCCCGGAATGAAGGCGACCGGAATGAACACCGCCATCAGCACCGCCGTCGTGGCGATGATCGGCCCGGTCACCTCCGACATGGCCTTTCGCGCCGCCTGAAGCGGCGGCAAGCCGGCCTCGAGCTGGCGCTCGACATTCTCGACCACGACGATCGCGTCGTCGACGACGAGGCCGATCGCCAGCACCATGCCGAGCAGGCTCAGCATGTTGAGCGAGAAGCCGAAGATCTGCATCACCGCCAGCGTCGCGATGAGCGAAACCGGAATGGCGATCGTCGGGATGATCGTCGTGCGCCAGCTCTGCAGGAAGATGAAGACGACCATCACGACGAGGAGCAGCGCCTCGATCAACGTGATGACCACGTCGTGCATCGCCGCCGACACGAAGCGTGTCGTGTCGTAGTGCATCGCGTAGGCGATTCCCGGCGGGAAGCGCTTCGACAGCTCCTCCATCTTCGTCTTGACCTGCTTCTGCAGGTCGAGCGCGTTCGAGCCCGGCATCTGGAAGATCGCCATCACGACCGTCGGATCTTTGCCGAAGAAGGCGGACGACGAATATTGCAGCGCGCCGAGTTCGATGCGCGCGACGTCGCGCAGGCGCACCACGGCGCCGCTCGCGGGGTCGGCGCGGACGACGATGTTGCGGAATTCCTCCGGATCGCTGAGCCGCCCCTGGGCGTTGACCTGCAGTTCGAAGGCGGTCCCGGGAGGCGCGGGCGACTGGCCGATCTTGCCCGCGGCGACCTGAACGTTCTGCTCGGCGATCGCGTTCTGAACCTCGACGGCGGTGACGCCGAGATTGGCGAGCTTGTCCGGATCGAGCCAGACGCGCATCGAATAGCGGCGCTCGCCGAACATCTGGACGTCGCCGACGCCTGGCAGCCGCTTCAACTGGTCGACGATCTGCAGATAGGCGTAGTTCGACAGCGTCACCGAATCGACCGAACGGTCCGGCGAGACGAGATTGACGATGAGGACGAAGTTCGGATTCTGCTTCTTGATCGTCACGCCGCCCTGATTGACGATCGCGGGCAGCGAGGACGCCGCCTGCGACACCCGGTTCTGCACGTCGACCGCGGCGATGTTGAGCGGGTAGCCGACCTTGAAGGTGACCGTGATCGTCGAGGAGCCGTCATTCGAACTCGCCGAGGACATGTAGGTCATGCCCTCGACGCCGTTGATCTGCTGCTCGAGCGGCGTCGTCACCGTGTCGGCGACGACCTGCGCGCTGGCGCCAGGATAATTGGCGCTGACGACGACCTGCGGCGGCGTGATCTCCGGAAACTGCGAGACCGGCAGCAGAAAAAAGCAGATCGCGCCCGCGAGCACGAGGATCGCGGCGATCGCCGAGGCGAAGATTGGACGCTGGATGAAAAAGCCGACCACGGGATCGCCTCGGCTTTACCGGTCGAAGGTCAGCCGCAGAGGGATGCTCCGCATTCGCCGCCCGTCGTGCGCGCCGTGGGCCGCATCAGGAGGAGCGGTCCGCGAAACGAGCCGCGCCGGCCGAGATCCTGCCCCACCTGCACGGTCGCCGCACGCCGCGAATCGGCGATGCGGCGGGCGGTTCCGTCCAGCAGGGTTCTCAAAGCCTGAGGCTCCACGCGGTCGGCGAGCATGACCTTCTGAATGAGCGAGTCCGCCAGAAGGTCGTCGATTGTCTGGGCGTCTTCGATACGCCATGGCGGGTTTCCTTTCGACTGGGCGTCCGGGCTGTTACCGCGGCAGTTTGACTCTGCAAGCGGGGGATGATACCGGTCGGTATCGCTATCTGATACCGATCGGTAACGGGTTCGTCAAGCACCATGAACAAAGAAAAATCGAGTTCGGATCCGGAGGTACAAATTTCCAGGGCCGGGAAGCCTCGCGACCGCATCTTCGACTGCGCGCAGGACCTCTTCCACCGCAAGGGCATCCGAGGCGTTGGCGTCGAAGCAATCGCCGAGGCTGCAGGCACCAGCAAGATGGCGCTGTATCGCCATTTCGATTCCAAGGACGAGCTTATTCTCGAATATCTGAATTACAAAGGGCGAAAGTCGGACGAAATCTGGGCCGACATCGAGGCCGCAAACCCTGGGGACCCGCGTGGTCAGCTTTACGGGTTTATGGACAAGGCGGCCATATTCATCGCCGAGGACGAGCGCGGCTGCGATCTGGCGAACGCCGCGATCGAATTGACCGAGCAGGGTCATCCCGGTCTTCGGGTGATCGAGGAATTCAAGATGCGTCAGCGTGAGCGCCTGGCGAATCTCTGTAAGGCCGCCGGCGCCTCGCAGCCGGACCTGCTTGCCGACACGCTCTTTCTCTTGATCGAGGGCGCGCGCGTGAGCCGCCGCAGCGTCGGAACAAACGGCCCCAGCGCCAATCTCGTGCGCACCAGCCAGGGCGTCATCGCCTCATTCGGCGTCCGGCCTCCCGACGGCCGCCAGTCGTTTCCGGAGCGCGAATCGACCGCGCATTGACAGGACGGGTGGAGCGGAGACGGGCTTCCGAAGTTTTTGAGCGCATCCCTTAGCGCTCTGAAGATCAATCGGGCCAACCTTTTGCTTGCGCGAGCGCGGCGCCTAGTGGCTCACGTCATTGAGTTTGACGGGATTGTGTAAATCATTGCGTTGGCGATTGCGCGATGGAGAAGATTCGTGGCCAGGCAAGAGGTTTCCGTCAAGAAGCACGTCGTCAAGCTGAGCGAAGAGGAGCGCGCCCGGCTCGCCGACTTTATCCGCAGGGGCAAGCGCGCCGCGCATTTGCTGACGAAAGCTCGCATCCTTTCTGAAAGCGGACGTGTCGGAGGCCGGCGAGGGATGGAGCGACAGCCGGATCGCCGAGGCGCTGGACACCAGCATCCCGACGATCGAGCGAACGCGACGGCGCCTTGTCGTGGAAGGCTTCGAAGCCGTCCTGACGCGCAAGTACAATCCCAAATCGGCCCCGCGCCGGATTTTCGACGGCGCCGCGGAAGCCAAGCCGATCGCTCTGGCTTGCGGACCGGCCCCGGCTGGCCAGGCCAGATGGACGCTGCGTCTTTTGGAGGAGAAAGTCGTCGAGTTGCAGATCGTCGGGAGCGTCAGTGACAACACGATCGGGCGGACGCTCAAAAAAACATTCTCCAGCCCCATCGCAAGCCCCAATGGGTGATCGCGCCCGAGGCCAGCGCCGCCTTCGTCGCCAACATGGAAGACGTGCTGGACGTCTACCAGAGGCCGCACGATCCCAAGCGCCCCCTCGTATGCCTCGATGAAACCTCGAAGCAACTCATCGTCGACAGGCGCGCGCCGATCGCGGCCACGCCAGGACAACCGGAGCGCCAGGACAACCGGAGCGCCAGGACAACCGGAGCGCCAGGACAACCGGAGCGCTACGACTACGAATACGAGCGCAATGGCGTGGCTAATCTGTTCATGATGTTCGCGCCGCTCGAAGGCTGGCGGCGCGTGAAGGTCACCGACCGGCGCGCGGGCGACCGATTACGCCCACGCGCTCGAGGATTTGTCCGACATGCATTTTCCCGGCGCCGACAAGATCGTTCTGGTGCAGGACAATCTCAGCACGCACACGGCTGCCTCGCTCTACGAAGCTTTTCCCGCCGCCGAAGCGCGCCGCCTCGTCGAACGATTCGAATGGCATTACACGCCCAAGCACGGAAGCTGGCTCGACATGGCCGAATCCGAACTCGCCGTCCTCTCGACCCAATGCCTCGATCGCCGCATCTCCGACAAGACGGATCTGGTCGCCGAAGTCGCCGCCTGGCAAAAGCGCCGCAACACCCTGCACGCCAAGGCGGATTGGCAATTCAAAACCGCCGACCCCCGCGTCAAGCTCGCAAGCCTATACCCTCAGTTCGTCTGACTCAGGCTACTAGGCCTCACCGGACGCGTGAAGTTGCCCCGCTTTGATGGACGGGTTTGGGCTTAGGCGGGCTTGCTCAGGCGATCATGTTTCCTTTCGTATTCGATGGGCGAGAGATAGCCCAGGGCCGAGTGTCGGCGCGAAGGATTGTAGAAGCCCTCGATGAACTCAAAGACAGCCATTCGCGCCTCGCTGTGAGATCGGAAGCGACGGCGATCAATCAGCTCGCATTCGAGGGTAGCGAAGAAACTCTCGCACATCGCGTTGTCGTAGGCGTCGCCGACTGAGCCTGTCGATGGACGGACGCCGGCCTCCTTGCAGCGGTTGCCGAAGGCGACCGACGTGTATTGAGATCCTCTGTCCGAATGGTGGATGACGTTGTCGGGCTTCCTGGCGGCGAGCGCCATGTCGAGAGCGTCGAGCACGACGCCGGTTTTCAGATCAGCCGAGAAGGCCCATCCGACGATGCGCCGCGACCAGGCGTCGAGAACGACCGCGAGATAGAGAAAGCCGGCCAACGTCGGCAGGAAGGTGATATCGGCCACCCACAATTCGTTCGGCCGCTCGGCCACGAAGTTGCGGCGGACGAGGTCGCTGGCGGGATGATGGTCCCTCGCCTGCCGGGTCGTGACCGGAGCGCTTCTGCGCCGGCTGACGCCCGCGATCCCTGCCGTTCGCATCAGCCGGGAGACCCGCTTCCGGCCAACCGAGAGGCCATCGGCCTTCAGCTCGGGCCATGAACGCGCGGCGCGCCATAGGTTCCATGCGAGCCGGCGTGGATCGTGCGGATGCGGCGCGTCAGATCGGCGTCGGCGGTCGCCCGAGCCGAAGCCGGTCGGCTCCGCCAAGCGTAATAGCCCGAGGCCGAAACCTTCAGGACGTGGGCCATTGTGCGAATGGGATACATGGCCTGGTGCGCGCTCATGAACCGGTAAACCCGTTCGGGCTCGCCTTGCTCTCCCGCGCGAACCAGGCCGCCGCCTTTGCCAGGATATCGCGCTCCTGACGCAGGCGATGGTTCTCACGTCGAAGGCGACCCAGCTCTTCTCGCTCGACGCTGGTTGGTCCGTCAGAGCGCTTGCCGGCGTCCCGCTCGGCTTGCTTCACCCAAGTGGAAATCGACTGTGCGGTCGGCTCGAACTCACGCGCCAGCTCCTCAGGCGTGCGTCCAGATCGCACCAGATCGACCAGCTGCCGCCGAAACTCCGGCGGATAAGCGGTTCGGTAACGGGGCATCAGACACCTCCAAAATCAACTACAAGGGTGTCCACAAAACCGGGTCAACTCCACTTGCCCAAGAGGACGCGTTTCGGTGTCGTGGATTGGCTATCGATCGGGCAGGAGATTGCGCCCATCGCCAAACGGGTCGGCGTGACGGCGCCGCTAGGCGCGAGCGTCAAGGGCTTTCCACCACAGAGAACTGGCTGATCAACATCACTCGCGCGCTCGTTCGCAAGGCGCGGCTCATTGTCATGGACGAACCGACGGCGGCGCTGTCGCCGCCCGAGAGCGAAAGGCTCTTCGGCATTATTCGCGATCTGCAAGGTTCGGGTGTGGCCGTCCTCTATGTGTCGCATCGGCTGGACGAGATCCTCGAGCTCTATCAGCGCGTCACGGTCTTCCGGGACGGACAATCGGTCGCCGAGTTGGCTGACGCAAGATTGACTCGCGAGACGTTGGTCGAGGCGATCGTCGGCGGCGCGATAGAGGGACATCGCAAGAATACCGGGGCCGCCTCGACGGGTCAGATCGTCCTCTCGGCATGCGGGCTTTGCCGTGCGCCGAAAGTCAGCGAAATCAGCTTCGATCTGAAAAAAGGCGAAGTCCTCGGACTCGGCGGGCTCGTCGGAGCCGGTCGGAGCGAAGTCGCGCGGCTGCTGTTCGGCGCTGATCGGCCCGATAAAGGCGGGATGTTGCTCAAGGGCAAGCGTTTCGCGCCCCGAGCCCGCCTGCTGTCAAAGCAGGACTGGGCTTTGTGCCGGAAGAGCGGCGCGCCGAGGGGCTGATCCTATCGAAAAGTGTCGCCTTCAATATCGGGCTCGCCAACCTCGATGCGATTGTCTTCAATCGGATGCTGCCACTGATCAGCAGCAGGCGCCGCAGGGGGCTCGCTGAGCGGACGATCCGCGACCTGACGATCAAGACGAGAAATATAGAGACGCCTGTCGGTAAGCTGAGCGGTGGCAACCAGCAAAAGGTCGTCATCGGACGATGGCTACAGTCGAACCCGAAGGAGCTGATTCTGGACGAACCCACGCGCGGCGTCGACGTCGGCGCCCGCGCCGAAATCCATAGGCTCATCCGCGCTCTCGCGCGCGGAGGCATGGCGGTTCTCATCATATCCTCCGAACCGGAAGAGCTCCCCGATCTCTGCGATCGCGTGCTTGTCATGGCCGAGGGGCGGATTGTGAGCGAACTCGTCGGCGAGACCCTGACCCGACATCGCGTCATCACGGCGAGTTACGCCCGAGCGCATGAACGAGGCGCCGCATGAGCGAGGGCTCGCTCTCTGCGCGTCGGCTGTCGCCCGCGGCAAAGACAGGTCTTGGCGTTTTCGACCGTTACGCGACGATCATCGGCATGGGCGCCATGATCCTCGCCTTTTCAATTCTTTCGCCCGACGCTTTTCCGACGCTTAGCAATTTCACCAATGTCCTCAACCAGGCTTCGCTGGCGATGATCATTGCCGGCGGTCTGACGCTCGCCGTTGTTGTCGGCGAACTCGACCTCTCAATCGGCTATGCCGCGAGCCTGCACGGTGTGCTAGTCACCGGCTTGGTCGTGCACGACAAGCTGCCGATTCCGATCGCAATCGCTGTCGTTCTTGCGCTCCGCGCCGTGATCGGTCTGGTCAACGGCCTCATCGTGACGAAGCTCAGAGTGAACTCGGTGATCGCAACGCTCGGCGTTGGCACAATTATCGTGGGCTTAGCGTTCGCCTATTCTTCCGGCGTTCCGACAGTGGCGGGAGTGCCGGAAGCAGTTCGCACGCCTGAAAGACAATATCGAGGTCATTCACGAGCCAAAGATGATGCCCTGGGGCAATTGTGCGGCGCAATTCCGCGATCCCGAAGGAACGGCCGTTTCACTGTTCATGCCGGCCACCGAAGCGGCTAGAAAGCGGTTCGCATTACGATAGAGCGCCAGCCCCTACCCCATCGCGGAAAGCGGCGCGGCGACCTCTTCCAGCGGCTTACGTTCGGCGTTGATCGCGTACAGCCAGGCGATGACGGCGGCGGCGAACATCAGAAGGGCGGCGAAAACATAGCCGCTGAAGAGGCCCTGCCGCGAGCCGCTTTCGATCAGCTTGCCGAAAATCAGCGGCGCGGCGACGCCGCCGACGCCGGTTCCGATGGCGTAAAAGATCGCGATCGTCATGGCGCGAATTTCGATCGGGAACGTCTCGCTGACCGTGAGATAGGCCGCGCTCGCCGCCGGGGAAGCGATGAAGAACACGATCATCCACCCGATCGTCTGGCCCATCGCGGACAAGAGATCCTGCTGGAAGGCGACGGCGACCGCGATCATGAGCACGCCCGAGAGGCCGTAGGTCGCCGTGATCATGATACGACGTCCGAGGGTGTCGAACAGTCGCCCGAGCAAGACCGGTCCAAGGAAATTGCTGAGCGCGAAGGGCAGGATGTACCAGCCAACCGCGCCCGGGCTCACCGAATAGAATTTCGTCAACACGAGCGCGTAGGTGAAAAAGATGGCGTTGTAGAAGAACGCCTGCGCCGCCATCAGCGTGAGACCGACGAAGGTCTGCACGCGATGGCGGTTGATCAGCGTGTCGAACACTTCGCTGAGCGGCGTATTTCCCCGCGAGCGCAAGCGTAGGGCCGTGTCGGGGGAAACCGGCTTGAGCTCCACGCCCTCATCGCGAAATTGCTTTTCGATTCCGTCGACGACGGCCTCGCCCTCCTTTTCCCGCCCGTGGATCGCGAGCCAACGCGGACTCTCTGGCACCCACATGCGCATGAAAAAGACGGCGAGACCGAGAATAGCGCCAGTCAGGAACGCAAGGCGCCATCCCCACTCTGAAGGGATGAGCGCCGGATTGAGCAGCACGACCGCGACCACGGCGCCGAGCGCCGCGCCAACCCAGAAACTGCCGTTGATGGTCAGGTCGAGTTGGCCGCGGTAGCGCGCCGGGACCAGCTCCTGGATGGTCGAATTGATGGCGGAATACTCGCCGCCAATGCCGCAGCCCGTGAAGAAGCGAAACAGGAAGAAGGAG
This sequence comes from uncultured Alphaproteobacteria bacterium, assembly GCA_963802615.1. GTDB lineage: Bacteria > Pseudomonadota > Alphaproteobacteria > Rhizobiales > Beijerinckiaceae > Roseiarcus. Next base: position 25,812 of record CAWDKC010000032.1, on the reverse strand, counting down.
AAGCCGTTCCAGGCGAGCCCAGTGAGCGCGGTCGCGATGAGGTAGACAACGATGGTGATGAAGAACAGTTTTTTGCGTCCGAGCCGATCTGTCAGCCAGCCGAAAAACAGCGCGCCGACGACTGCGCCGAGAAGGTAGGCGCTGCCGGCCAATCCGACCTCGGAATCCGAGAAATGAAGCGCCGGGCTGTCCTTCAAAGCAGGCGCGACCGAACCGGCCAGCGTGACTTCGAGCCCGTCGAGGATCCAGGTGATCCCCAGCGCGGCAATGACCAGAACGTGAAAACGGCCCCAGGGCAGGCGCTCCAGCCGCGCCGGAACGAGGGTCGAAATCTCTTCCGATCCATGCGTAGATGTCGCTGACATATGCCCCCGCTCCATTGGCCCGCATTGGTTGGTAATGTGAAACGAGATCGCGGCGGGAAGGTTGCACGGGTGGCCGCGCCAAGCAAAGCGTCGCCGGTGGGCGCTTGCCTAGAGCGCCCGCTCCCACCGATCCCGATACGCCTCGAGCCCCGGCAGATTCCACACGCGCACCGGCTGAAGTTGAGGCGGCCCATGCGGCTCGCCCCAACGCGCGAGCATCGCAGCGCCCGCAGCAGCGCCAGCGCTCATCGGCGCGACCACCACCCGCCGGCCGGCCATGAGCCTGGCGAGCACCGCGGCGAAAGCCGGCGAACGGGCGAAGCCGCCTTCGACGATGAGGTCGCCCGGCGCTTCGAGGCGGCGCAGCATATGGGCGGTCATCAGCGCCGCATAGAGGGTCGCGAGCGCGGCGCGCGCTTTTGGCGTCGTTGGCGCAGGGCCTTCGATGACGCCTTTGCGCGAGGCGAACGGGCCGCCCTGATCGGAGAATGCAGGCAGAGCCAGCGCGCCCGAGGCGATCACGCCGGCGACATCGGTTTCGTCCGCGTCGGCCGGCGCCTCGCCAGCCAGGACGGAGTACTCACGGCCGCCCATGAAGCGCGCGGTTGGCACCGGTTCTCCGCGCACGTCGACATTGGCCAGCATGTCGGCTTTAGGATCGAGCTGCGCCGTTCCGCCCACGGCCATGATGATGACCCAGGTCCCTGTCGAGATCACCGTGAAGGGATCGCGCCTAGATAGGAGATGCGGCACGAGGGAGGCGTTCGAATCATGCGCGCCGCAGATGACGCGCACATCGGCGGGAAGGCCGGTCGACGCAGCCACTTCTGGCTTGAGGGTTCCGAGCGTGTCCCAGGCGTTGCGCCTCGGCGGGAAGAGACGCCGCCAGCCAAGCGTGTCGACCATGCTCGAGAGATCGCCCTTTTTCGGGCGCCACAGGTCGGTGTGCGCTCCAAGCGAGGTCGCTTCCGAAGCCATCGCCCCGCCCAGGCGCCAGGCGAAATATTGCGGATAGGTCAGGAATGCAGTCGCCTGTTTGAATTGAGCCGGATAATGGCGCTCGAAATAGAAAATGTGCCGCCCGAGATTGAGGCCGCGCGGTAGATGGGGCGACCGCGTCTCGTCGTAATGGGGACGCGCGGCGTCATAGTCAGCGTCGACGAGCGCGAATCCGTCGAACTCATAGTCGAGCGCCGGAAGCGCTTCGCCGTCGCGCCCCATGAGCAAGCCCGCGCAGCCGTGCGTCGTGGTCGAGATCGCCTCGATGGAAAAACGCGCGCCAAGCTCCTTGAGCGCGCCGATGAGAAAGGACCAGGCGCCCTCGGTGTCGAGCTTGAGATAGGGCCATTGGGCGTCAGCAGCGAGCGGCGCGTTGAGCGCGGACCGCTCGGCCACGAGGCTGCACGCGGCGTCGAACACGACGACCTTCATGTTGGTCTTGCCGATGTCGAAGACCGCGACGCAGCCGTCCATGACCTCAGTCCATATGGAACGCCTTGGCGAGCGACGTCGCCCGCCTGGATGGAGTCGTCATCGCAAGGAGCCTTAGGGCGTCAAAAGACGCCCTAGGCGACGCGGCGATCCAGGGACCGCAGGCGCCCGACGTCCCTGGATTGCTTCCCCCGGACTTCGGATCCGGGGGTCGCAATGACGATCGCGGTTCGACCAATTACGCCTTCGCCTCAGAAGTCGAACTTGGTCACGTTGTCCTTGTTGAAGATGAAGGGCGCCCCGAGCAGGATCTCGCTGCCGTTGACGACATTGAGCTTGCCGAGCTTGCCCGCGTCGACCGAAGTCGAGCCCGGCTTCAGCTTGCCGTCGACGACCGCGCGCATGACGTAAGTCGCGGCGTAGCCGAGATCGACCGGGTTCCACAAGACCACCGACTTGACGCAGCCAGCGTTGACATAGGGCTTCATTGCGTTCGGCGTCGCAAGGCCGACGACGGCGATCTTGCCGCATTGGCCAGCCTTGGTGACCGCTTCGGCCGAAGCCGGCGTCGCCACCGAGGTCATGCCGAACAGGCCTTTCAGCTTGTCGCCGTATTTGTTGATGAGGGTCGTGGCCTGGTTGAACGACAGATTGTTGTCCTCCTGCGCCTCGACCGTCTCGAGCCACGTCATTTTCGGATGACACTTGGCGGCATAGGCCTGCATTTCGGCGATCCAGCGGGCCTGATTGGGCGTCGTGAAGGTCGAAGTGACAATGGCGAAACTGCCGTCCTCGCCGATCTCCTTGGCCATCGAGTTCGATCATCGACTTGCCGATGCCGTTGAACTCAGCCTGGTTGACGAACCATTCGCGCGCGTCGGGGGTCGAGTTGGCGTCGTAGCCGACGACGTGGATGCCCTTCGACAAAGCCTTCTTCAACACTGGCGCGATCGCGACCGGGTCGTTGGCGGCGAACAGCACGCCGTCGACGCCTCGGGTGATGTAATTGTCGATGAACTTGATCTGCTCATCGATCTTGGCTTCCGTCGGACCGTCGGTCGTCACCTTGACGTTGCCGAGCTCCTTGGCCGCGTCCTGCATGCCTTTGGACGTCGCGTTGAAATAGCCGATGCCGATCAGCTTCGGCACATCGACGAGGGTGATTTCCTTGCCCGCCTTGTCGGGCGGATTGGTCGGCTGGCCGCCGTCATAAGGCTTGGCCGCAACCGGCGCCGCCGCTCCGCTCGCGTCGCAGGCGAGCGGGCTTGTCGGCAGGTCGTCGGCGCCGTCCCATTTGCCCGCGGCGCTCGCGCCGCCGGCGGCAAACGACAAGGCGAACATCGCCGCCGCCGTGGTGGTCAATAAACTCGCTTTCATTACCCGACTCCTCCCTAGATGCCGCCGGCAGCGGCGTTGGCCTTCCGAATGCCGCGCTCAGTCGCGGCGACGCTGAAGGGAACTCGCGATCAAAACCGAAAGAATGAGCGCGATCCCAATGACGACGATTGTCGCGTCCCCCTTGACGCCCGTCAACGCCAGCCCGTTCTTGAGGAGCTGGATCATCGCGAGGCCGATCACGGTGCCCCAGATGGTGCCGGAGCCGCCGAAAATGCTGGTTCCTCCCAGCACGACCGCGGCGATCACGTCGAGCTCGTAGCCGATCCCCATATCCATCCGCGTGGTCGTCACCCGCGAGACCAGGACCCAGGCCGCGAGGCCCGAGGCGAGGCCGGAAAGCGTGTAGACGATGAGCTTCACCCGGTCGACCGGCAGCGCAGAGAAGCGCGCCGCCGTTTCGTTCGCGCCGATCGCATAGAGCGCGCGGCCAAAGGTCGTGCGATCGAGCACGACGCCCGCGACGACGATGAGAATGAGCAGAACCAGAAGCTGCGTCGGCACGCCGAAGACGCTGCCCTGGCCCAGAAAATAGAACCATTCCGGATAGCCGCGCACCGAACGCGCCTGGCTTATGCCCTCGGCGAGACCGCGATAGAGCGCGAGCGTCGCGATCGTCATGATGAGCGGCGGCACTTTGACCCGCGTAATGACGAGGCCGTTAACGAAGCCCGCCAGCGCGCCGACAAAGAGCGAGAAGACGATCGCCAGTGGCAGCGGAAAGCCGAAGGTCTTCCACGAATAGCCGAGCATGATCGCGCACAGGCCGACGATCGCGCCGACCGAAAGGTCGATGCCGCCGGTGATGATGACGAAGGTCATCGGCAGCGCGATCAGGCCGATCTCGGTCATGAGCCGGCCCTGGTTGAGGAGATTGTCCAGGGTGAGAAAGCGGTCGTTCATGAGACCGAGGCCGAAGAGCGCGATCAGGAGGATGATCGCGAGCATCGTCTCGTGACGCTTGAGCCAACGGGGCACGCGAAACGTCTTCGTTTCGATCGCCAGGCTCATCGCTTCCACCCCTGCGCGGCGCGGCGCTGCCGGCGCAAGATGTCCGCGATGACGGTTGCGAGAATGAGGCCGCCGCGCAAAGCGTCCGTCCAGTAGGGCGAAACGTTGATGAACACGAGCGCGCTCGTGATCTCGGCGATGAGGATGGCGGCCAGCGTCGAGCCAACGACCGTGCCGACGCCGCCAAGGATGCTGACGCCGCCGACCACCGCGGCGGTGATGATGGTGAGTTCAAGGCCCTGCGGGGTCGTCGACTGGATCACGCGGAGCTGCGTCGCATAGACGAGCGAAGCAAGCCCCGCGAAGAAACCGTGCAGCGCGAACACCATCAGCACGGTGCGCTGCGGATTGACGCCGCAGAGGCGCGCGGCCTCGGGGTTGCCGCCCGTCGCATAGATTGCCCGCCCCGCTGGGCGAATTGCGCATCCAGAGCGCCGCCAAGCACAGTCGCGAGGACCATGATGATGACGGGCATGGGCACGCCGAACAGCGAGAGGTCGGCGAGATGGAAGTCTTGCGGCAGGTCGGTGATCCATTTCCCGCCGGTCACGCTGATGAGGCCGCCTTTGAGGATCGACAGCATGCCAAGCGTGACGACGATCGCCGGGATCCGAAGATAGGCGATGATCGCGCCCTGCGCCGCCATGATGGCGACGCCAATGACCAGCGGCGCGAGCCAGGTCACGATGATCGGCGCGCCCGCGACTGCGAGCGAACCGCTGATCGTCGCCAACACCCCGATGAGAGCGCCGACAGAAATATCGATGTTGCCGGAGATGATCACCATCGACATGCCAACGGCCGCGATCGCGATATAGGCGTTGCCGAGCAGGATGTCGGAGAGATTGCGGGTGGCGAGGAAGCGCGGATTGATAAAGCCGACGACAATGGCGAGGGCGACGATCGCGACCGCGAGCAGAAGCTCCTGGCCCGCCAGACGGCGAAACACGCCGCTGCGCGCGTTTGCCGAAGCTCGCGATCGCGGTCGCGCTCACGCCGCCCTCTCCGCGCTCGACGTCCCGCCCATCATCGCTGCGCCCACGGCCTCGGAAGTCGCTTGAGCGCGATCGAACTCGGCCACGAGCCGGCCCTCGCGCATCACGAGGACGCGGTCGCTCATGCCCAGAACCTCAGGCAACTCGCTCGAGATCATGAGAATGGCGACGCCTTCGGCCGCGAGCTGGCTCATCAGGCGATGGATCTCGGCCTTGGCGCCGACGTCGATGCCCCGGGTCGGCTCATCGAGGATCAAGAGCTTGGGATTGTTGGCGAGCCACTTGCCGAGCACGATCTTTTGCTGATTGCCGCCGGAAAGCCGGCCCGCGATCTCGTCGACCGAACTTGTCTTGACGCTGAATCGGGCGACGCCCTCCTGCGCCATCCGCCGCTCCGCCGCGCGGTCGATGAATCCTGCGCGAGACAGAGAGGCAAGCGCCGCGAGCGAAAAATTGTGCAGGACGCTCATCCCCCTGACCAGGCCCTGCGTGCCGCGATCTTCAGGCACGTAGGCGATGCCTTTTGCGCGTGCGGTTTCGGGTGAGTCAATCCGCACGCTTTCGCCGTTGAGCCGAACGTCTCCGGACTCGCTCGGCGTCATCCCAAACAGCGTCTGGGCGAGTTCGCTGCGGCCCGAACCCACGAGCCCTGCAAGGCCGACGATCTCGCCCGACCGCACGGTGAGGCTGACGCCCTTGGTGAGCGGCCGGCGCACGAGATCGCGCGCTTCGAGGACCGGCGCGCCGATTGGCGCTGCAGTCTTCGGAAAGAGGCTCTCGATCCGCCGTCCGACCATCATTTGCACCAGTTCACCGACGTTCGTGTCCGCGACCGCGCGCGAACCGACATAGGCGCCGTCGCGCAACACAGTGACCCGATCGGCGATCGCAAAGATCTCGTCGAGGCGGTGACTGATATAGACGATTCCGACGCCGCGCTGCTTGAGGCGCCGTACAACGTCGAACAAGCGCGTCACGTCGCTTTCCGTCAGCGCCGCGGTCGGCTCGTCCATGATGAGGATGCGGGCGTCGTGCGACAAAGCGCGCAAGATCTCGACGCGCTGACGGTTGCCGACGGTCAAGACGCCGACAATTTGATCGGCAGAAAGATCGTCGATTTCGAGCGAGTCGAGTAGCCGCTCGGCTTCCGCGCGCATCGCCCGCCAGTCGATGCGGCCCGCGCCCGCCAGCGGGGCATGGCCGAGAAAGATGTTTTCGGCGACGCTGAGCTCAGGAAACAGCAGCAATTCTTGATAGATTGTCGCGACGCCCGCGCGGCGCGCGTCGTCGGGCGTGGAAAAAGCGACCTTCGTCCCGTTCACAAGGATAGAGCCAACGTCGGGCTGGTAGACCCCGGACACGATCTTGATCAGGGTCGATTTGCCGGCGCCGTTCTCTCCGAACAAGGCATGGACCTCGCCCGGGCGCACGTCGAACGAGACGCCCGAGAGCGCGCGCACGCCGGGAAATGACTTTTCAATGCCGCGCACCTCAAGCAACGACGTGGTGGGCGAAGCGTCGGTCTGCGGCGACGCGCTCACGCCGCCTCCGTCACGCCGGACGCATCCGTGGCCGCCGTGAGAACGCCTATTGAGAGGAACGCCTGCTCGGCGAGCAGTCTGCGGAGGATCTCGACACGCTCGCTTTCGCGCATAGCCCCTGCCGTTCCCCCAATATTGGTCGTTGCCGCTTTCCGTGCCACGCGCCTCTTGGACTGTCAATCGAGCGCGATCACACGCGCTCATGAAAGCTGCGCAATCGCGCGGAAGCGTTGACGCTCTTCGAGCATTTGCCTATTGAGAGGTGAAAATCGCACAGCATTCAAGAGGAACGGCTCATGGGCGGCGATCAAGTTCGTTTTGACGCTCCGTTGCCCGATCTCTGGGACGACGGGCACGCGGCTTCCCTCGACGATCCCGCTCTCCTGCTCTATCGATCGAACCTGCTCGGCAGCGACCTGCGCATCACCAATTTCGGCGGCGGCAACACGTCCGCCAAGCTGGCCGCAACCGATCCGCTGACCGGCGCGCCGACCCAAGTCCTTTGGGTCAAGGGCTCCGGCGGCGACATCGGTTCGATGAAGCTCGACGGTTTCTCGACGCTCTATCTCGACAAGCTCCTCAGCCTCAAGTCGATCTATCGCGGCCTCGAGCACGAGGACGAGATGGTTGCGCTGTACAACCATTGCACGTTCAATCTCAATCCGCGCGCAACCTCGATCGACACCACGCTGCACGGCTTCGTTCCGCACCGCCATGTCGACCACGTTCATGCGGACGCGGTCATTGCGATCGCCGCGAGCGAGAACGCCGAAGCTCTCACGAAAGAGATCTATGGCGGGGAGCTTGGCTTTTTGCCCTGGCAGCGGCCGGGCTTCGACCTCGGGCTCAAACTCGGCGCGATGGCTGAAGCCAATCCGAACATGAAGGGCGTCATCCTCGGCGGCCACGGCCTGTTCACCTGGGGGCCGACTTCGAAGGAATGCTATCGAACTCACGTTGGAGACGATCAACAAGGCCGCCCGATGGCTTGGGACAAAGACCCAAGGCGCAGCCTTCGGTGGGTCGCGCGTCGAGGCGCTGTCCAGGGGAGACCGGCGCAATGTCGCGGCGAAGCTCTTGCCCGCCATTCGCAAGCATATTTCTGCAAGCGAGCGCAAGATCGGCCACTTCACCGACGCGCCGGCGGTGTTGGAGTTCGTCAATTCTCGCGATCTCAAGTCGCTGGCTGCGCTTGGGACGTCCTGCCCAGACCACTTCCTGCGCACCAAGATCCGCCCGCTTGTGCTGCCTTACGACCCGACGTCGCGCAATCTCGACGCGGTGATCGCATCGCTCGACACGACACTTGCCGGCTACCGGGCCGATTACGCCGCCTATTATCAGCGTTGCAAACATGCCGATTCGCCAGCAATGCGCGACGCCAACGCGGTCATCTATCTCGTCCCCGGAATCGGCATGCTGTCCTTCGCCAAGGACAAATCGACGGCTCGCATCGCCGCGGAATTCTACGTCAACGCGATCAACGTGATGCGTGGCTCGACGAGCGTTGGCAGGTATGTGGGACTTTCGGAACAGGAAGCGTTCAATATCGAATATTGGTTGCTGGAAGAAGCCAAGCTCCAACGCATGCCGAAGCCGAAATCGCTTGCGGGCCGCGTCGCGTTGGTGACAGGGGGTGCAGGCGGCATTGGGCAAGCGATCGCGGCTCGGCTCATGGGCGAAGGCGCGTGCGTCGTGCTCGCCGACATCGACGCGCGGAGCCTCGACAACGCCGTCGCCGACTTCGGCAAGCGCTTCGGCAAGGACGTGGTCAGCGGCGTCCAAACCGATGTGACCGACGAGACCAAGGTCGAGGCCGCGTTCCACGAGGCGCTGCTCGCTTTTGGCGGGCTGGACATCCTCGTCGCCAACGCGGGCATCGCCTCCGCCGCGCCGTTCGAGGACACCTCGCTCGAGCTTTGGAACCGCAATATCTCGATCCTCGCCACCGGATATTTCCTATCGGCGCGAGGGGGCTATCGGATCATGAAGGATCAGGGCCTCGGCGGCGCCATCGTGTTCATCGCCTCGAAGAACGCCCTCGCCGCATCGCCCGGCGCGTCGGCCTATTGCGCCGCCAAGGCGGCCGAAGTTCACCTTGCGCGTTGTCTCGCGCTCGAAGGCGCGCCGCTCGGCATTCGCGCCAATACGGTCAATCCTGACGCGGTGCTGCGCGGCTCGAAGATTTGGCAGGGCGAATGGCGGACGCAACGGGCGGCGTCAAACAAAGTGAGCGAAAACGAGCTTGAAGAGGTATACCGCCAGCGTTCGCTTTTGAAACGATCTGTCTATCCCGAGGATGTCGCTGAGGCCGTTTATTATTTCGCCTCTGATCTCTCCTCCAAGAGCACCGGCAATATTCTCAACGTCGACGCGGGCAACGCGGTCAGCTTCGCGCGCTGAAGCCCGTCGAGTGAAGAGCCGGATTGAAGTCCGCGCTCCCTGCGCGGGCGCGCGGACGTAAACCCCTCGAACGCCGGCTATTCCGCGGGCGTGGCCGACGGAATCGCGCCGGCGGGGATTCTGACGGGTTGCGCTTGCCGGCGGAAGCGCCGCCAGGCCATGCGGATATCCCGGAACAACCTCATCAAAGCGTTCGGCTCTTCGAAGTGCGACGAGAACTCCCGGTTCGTCTCCAGAGGCTGCCAATAGTTCTGCCTCCAGACATTAAACATCGACTGGAGTTCGTCCGCCTGCTCGGGCCTTACCGATAAAGACGCACAGCCACAAGGAGCGTCGATTGTCACGCGTCCCTTCCGGTCGAATTGGAAGCGATGGCGGCTTGGAACATGGTTGAGCCAGCCATGAGCGTATTCGAAATCGGAAGGCTGGAAGCGAAGCGCGGTGATCATCGGCGCGACGTCCAGGGAGGGAGCGGAGCGCCCTAACGTTAGTGCATATTCCACGTTTGGCATCATAGTCTCCTGACCAAGGAGCCCCGTAGCCCTCAACGTTATGGCGAGAAGCGCGTTCCCGCGCCGCGCGCCGGCATTTACGCTTTTTTCTCGTGGACGCGAACCGCGATGCGAGATGCGAAACACGGGCAAGGACGGCGCGCGCTGTTTACGCTGGGGGTCAGACTAACGCCGTTTGCAGGCGCCCCGCAATCGTTTCCTCGCCTGCGCCGCCTCCGCCGCTGATCACAAATTGGGGCGCGGCTTTTTGCAGGATCCTGCGGCGGCCATGACGACAGAGGCTCAAAGGCTCAGAAAGCCTGGACGACAGCGAACGCCATACGAGCCTTTTTGTCGACCTTCCGAGAAGACGCCGAGTGGGGGTTTCGCGGCGGGCGGATGGCCTTGCAGGCGGCTTGAAATCGACCGGTATCTGACTAAAGTCAGAGAATGGACGAAAGCCAGCTGCAAAGCGTTCGCCGCTTCAACCGCCTCGTGACTCAGCGTGTCGGCGCGCTCGAAGTCGATTACCTGCAACGGGGCCGCCCGCTGGCGGAGGCGCGGCTCATTTTCGAAATCAGCGCCGATGGCGTTGACGTCCTTGACCTCCGCCGCAGACTTTAGGCTCGATTCCGGCTATCTCAGCCGGCTGTTGCAATCCCTGAAGACGCAGGGGCTGATCGCGATTGCGAAGGCAGAGGAAGACGGACGCCGCCGTCGTGTGAGCCTGACGCGCAAAGGGACCACGGAGCGAGCCGTCTATGACAGTTTTCCCGAGGCGAAGCTCTTCACGGATGCGTTCGTTGATGAGCACGTTCGCGTCGACGGCCATACCGAGCGTCAGCACCAGGCCCGCGATGCCTGGCAGCGTGACCGTCGCCTCGAGGGCGGCCAGGGCCGCCAGAATGAAGACGACGTTCAACAACAAGGCGAGGTCCGCGAGCAATCCAGCGCCCCGGTAGTAGACGAGCATGAAGAGCACCACGAGCGCACCGCCAACCGCGAAGGACACCATGCCCTGCTGAATCGAATCGCGACCGAGGGTGGGGCCGACCGTGCGTTCCTCGGCGAGCGTGACCGGGGCGGAAGTGCTCCGGCCCGGAGCACGATGGCGAAATCCCAGGCCTCGCGGAGATCGAAATTGCCCGTGATGGAAGCGCGACCGCCGCCGATACGCTCGCGGATGACGGGTGCCGACTTCACCTTACCGTCGAGCACGATCGCGAGTTGGCGATTGACGTTGGCGGCGGTCAGGTCTTCGAACAGCTTGGCACCGCGGCTATTCAGCACCGAGCTCGACGTAGGGACCTTCCATCTGTGTCGACGGACGCACGCGCGCGTCGGCAATGACTTCGCCTGTCATCAGGGTCTTCCGTTCGAGGGTGTACGTGACCTTGTTCTTCATCTGCCCGCTCACGGGGTCGCGTTCCTCGCCCGGAAGGACTTCGGTTCCCGGCGACGGCTTCGTCGGGATCGGCGCCGGTGCGACCAACTTGAACTCAAGGACCGCAGTCTTGCCGATGAGATCCTTCGCGCGCTGCGGGTCCTGTCATCCCCGGTAGCTGCACCAGGATGCCATCGGTGCCGCTACGCTGGATCACGGGCTCTCGGACGCCGAACTGATCGATGCGGTTCCGAATCGTCTCGATCGACTGGTCGACCGCGAACTCGCGAATCCGCCGTGCCTCTCGGTCATCGAAGCCGAGAACCATATCGCCGGCCTGAGCGGACGGATCGGCCACGGACGAGAACCGGGAACTGATTCTTCAGAAGGTCGGAGAAGCGAGCTCTTGCTGCGGGATCCCGAAGCTGCAGATGGATCCGGCTCCCGATCGCTCGAGCTTGCTGGTGGCAATCTGCGCGGCAGTCGGCTCGCGCTTCAGATCCTCCATCGTGCCGTTGAGCGCGGTCTCGACGGCCTTGTCCCCCTCGACTTGAAGAATGAGGTGAATACCGCCCTGCAGATCCAATCCCAGCCGTAGCGGCTCACGGGGGAGGATCGTCGGCCACCACGAGGGAGCGGTCGCTACGACGGGGAGCAGGTAGACGCTGCTGACCAGCAGCAGCGCGATGACCAGGCGACGCGATAGCCGAGCTTCATGCCTTCTCCTTGTCTTTCTCACGATCCTCGGCGCGCGAGGCACGCAGGACGCTTGCAACTTGGTCGCGATCCAATCGGATGCGGACGTTCGGCGCGATCTCGACCGTGAGGATCTTGTCGGCGATGGCCTGAATACGGCCGTGGATACCGCCGTTCGACACGATGTCGTCTCCGCGCTTCAGGTTCTGGACCATCGTCTCATGCTCGCGTGCGCGCTTCTGCTGCGGCCGGATCATGAGAAAATAAAGAATGACGAACATCAGGGCGATGGGCAGGAGATTGACCAATGGCCCCGGTCCCGCGCCCCTGCCCCCGTATTGTGCCCACGCTATTCCGGACATGATGCCCCTTCCCTACCAATCGAGGTGGCGACGAGCGGCTCCGCGCGAACGTGGCGAACTGGTCGGCAGCAATGGCCTCGCGCATTCGTCTCATGAGGGTCTCGTAAAAGGTGACGTTGTGCAGCGTGTTGAGCGTGACGGCAAGTGGCTCCCGGGCCATCACCAGGTGGCGCAGATACGCCCGGCTGAAATGGGTGCAGGTGTAGCATTCGCATTGCGCGTCGAGTGGGCGTGGATCGGCGACGTGGCACGCATGACGGATCACCACCGACCCCTGACTCGTGAAGAGTGTACCGTTTCTCGCAAGGCGGGTCGGTAGTACGCAATCGAAGAGATCTATGCCAGCCCCGACGAGCTGCACGAGGTCCGCCGGGGTGCCGGCACCCATGAAGTACCGAGGTTGATCGGTCGGGAGATGGGGCGCAGTTGCGGCCGCTACCCGCCAGGTGTCGGGCCGGGGTTCACCGACCGAGAGGCCACCCAGGGCGTAGCCGTCGAACCCGAGCGACACCATGGTGCGCGCGCTCTCGAGGCGAAGGTCCATGTGGGTGCCGCCTTGCACGATCCCGAAGACGGCTTGGTCGGCCCGCGCTCGGGCGGCGATGGCCCGCTTGGCCCATTGGGCCGTGCGTTCGGCGGCGGCGGCGACGTCGTGCGATCCGCATCACCGGGGGGGCATTCGTCGAGGATCATGGCGACGTCGCTGCCCAGCCGCTCCTGAGCTCGGATCACATCCTCGGGGGTCAGTGCATGGGTGCTGCCGTCGATGTGCGACCGAAACGTGACCCCGTCGTCGGTGATGCGGGCCAGGGCTGCAAGCGAAAAGATCTGATAGCCGCCGCTATCGGTGAGGATCGGGCCGTCCCATCCGATGAACCGGTGGAGACCGCCGACCCCTTCGATCACGTCGCAGCCAGGGCGCAGCCAGAGGTGGTAGGCGTTCGAGAGGATCATCTCGGCGCCGGTCGCACGGATCTCGACCGGGGTCAGGCCCTTGATGCTGCCGTGGGTTGCCACCGGCATGAACGCCGGCGTTTCGACTGCGCCGTGGGCCAGCGTCAGCCGACCGCGCCGCGCCGCCGATCCGGCGTCTTGGTGTAGCAGATCGAAGCGACTCACAAGATCAGCATCGCGTCACCGTAGCTATAGAAGCGGTAGCCGGCCGTCGTGGCGACGCGATAGGCCGAGAGGGTCAGGTCGATACCGGCGAATGCAGCCACGAGGGCCAGCAGGCTCGATCGGGGGAGATGGAAATTGGTGACGAGGGCATCGACCGCCTGGAAGCGATGACCGGGGCCGATCACGAGATCGGTCCGGCCGCTGCCGGATCGCACGGTGCCGTCGGCGAGCGCCGCGCTTTCGAGCGCGCGGACGGTCGTGGTCCCGACGGCGACGACGCGGCGGCCGGCGGCGCGGGCCGCCTGGATCGTGGCGGCCGTCGCGGCCGGAATGGTGTACCGCTCCGATGGTACGCTGTGATCGTCGAGTGACGTCGCGCGCACGGGAAGGAAAGTCGCGGGGCCGACGATGAGCGTCAGCGAGCACGCTCGTGACGCCGCCACCGGCCAGGATGCCATGAGCTCGGGCGTGAAATGGAGACCGGCCGTCGGGGCAGCGATGGCGCCGGGTGCCTTCGCGAACATGGTCTGGTAGCGCTCGCGATCCATCGACGATGGTCCGTGAGGGCGCCGGATGTACGGCGGCAGCGGCACCTCGCCGACGCGCGCAACGTTGCGGCGAGATCGCCGTCGCAATGGAGGTGGATCGCCCGGAAGACGTCGTCGCCGCGCGCGCCCCAGTGCCCGTGAGGCCGCCGCCGAACGAAATCGACTCGCCAGCGGAGATGCGACCGGCGCCTCGCGAGATGCATCGCCACCCGTTCTCGTCGTCGAGCGGCTCGACGAGCAGCACCTCGATGGCACCGCCCGTCGGTCGCCTTCCGTGGAGTCGGGCTGCCATGACTTCGGCGTCATTGACGACCAGGACATCGCCGGGCCGCAGCCAATCCCCGAGCCGCTGGATGGTCTCGTGCGTGCACGTTTCCGTGGCCCGCTCGACGACCAGCATGCGGCTCCCGTCCCTCGTCGGGAGCGGCTCTTGCGCGATCAGCGCAGGATCGAGCGGATAGTCCAGAACTCCGAGATCCATGGGCGAATCGCCTCGTCTAGCCCGGAAAGCTCAAGGCCGTCAACTCATCAGTCGGATTGTGTCGACGGCCAGCGATTCTGTCCTCCCTTAAGCGGCCAGCGATTCTGTCCTCCCCCCTCCGTGACCAGGAAGGGGAATGGACCTGATGGCGGAGTGGCAGTGGAAGCGGTGGGATGCGGTGGCGCGGCTCGGTGGCGGGCAAGCTGACGATGCGGGAGGCGGCGACGGTGTTGGGACTGTCGGTGCGGCAGGTGCGGCGCATCCGGCGGCGCGGTCGAGCAGGCGGGGCCGGCCGGGCTGCGGCACGGGAACCGCGGGCACGTGCCGACGAACAAGCTGCGGGCCACGGTGCGCAAGCGCGCTCCTGCGACTGCGGCGACGCAAGTACCGCGACTTCAACGACCCCACTTCACGGAGAAGCTGGCGACGGAGACGCCGCCGCTGGCTCGTCGGTGCGCACCGTGCGGCGCGTGCTGCGGGCGGCCGGGTGTCGCGGCGGTGCGGCGGCGCCGCGGCCGCGGCAGCATCGCCGGCGCCGCGAGCGCAAGGCGCAGGCCGGGCTGATGCTGCTCTGGGACGGGAGCCGCCATGACTGGCTCGAGGGCCGCGGGCCCGTGGCTCTGCTTGGTGGCGGCGATCGACGATGCGACCGGGGAGCTGCTGCCCGGCGCGCACTTCGTCGAGCAGGAGTGCGCCGCCGGGCTATCTGCGCGTGCTGCGCGCCGTCGTGGCCGCGCACGGCGTGCCGTGGAGCATCTACATGGACCAGCACGGCGCGCTGAAGCGCAACGACGATCACTGGACGCTGGCCGAGGAGCTGCGCGGCGCGCAGGACCCGACGCAGGTCGGCCACGCGCTCGCGGCCCTTGGGCATCGAGGCATCTACGCGCTCTCGCCGCAGGCGAAGGGGCGCGTCGAACGGCTGTGGGGCACCCTGCAGGATCGGCTCGTCTCCGAACTCCGCCTGGCCGGGGCGGCCACGACCGTCGAGGCCAACGCCGTCCTCACGCGCTATCGGCCCGAACACAATGCGCGCTTCGCGATCGCGGCGAAGGACCGCGCCCCCGCGTGGCGGCCGCTGCGCCGCGGGCATCGACCTCGACCGCCTCTGCAGCTTTCGCTACGAGGCGACCGTGCTCAGAAACAACACGGTGCGGCTCGGCCGGGGCCTCGTCCTCGATATTCCCCCGGGGCCGCGGCGCCGCAGCTACGCCGACAAGCGCGTCGAGGTCCGCCAACTCCTCGACGGCACCTGGCGCGTCTATGCGGGGACGCAGCTCCTCGCCACCGCCCCGGCCACGCCTCACCAAGAACTCCGGGCCCGCAAGCGGCGCAAACGCAGCCGCGGTGCCCCCGCGTCGCTCCCTTGAGGTGGTTTCCATGAGAAGGCTCTTCCTCGTCACGGCCACCGTGGTGGCCCCCGGTGTGGCGGATCGCTGAGCGGGACCGGCAGGTTTCCATTCGCACTCGTGAGCAGCCCATGTCGTTGGGCTCGGTGCATGTTGGGGTCCGCCGCTTGTCGGCGCTGCAATTTCCCCGGCGGTCTCAGGCATCGTCGGCCTCGGGCCAGCGATCGACCAACCACCTCAGCACAGTCGCCGTGAACGCGTCGTGGGCTCATTGATCCGGATCCGCGTGTGCTCGTAGTCGTGATCGAAGGGACTATTCTGCGACGGCCAAAGAAGGGCGCGGGCGGCGTAGCGGTTCGTACGGCGCACCGCTCACCCACAGTCGGTGGAGCAAGACGGCGAGCTTGCGGGCGACCGCGACGACGGCCCGTTTCTTTGCGCTTTTGCCTCCACGTATCGCCAAGGCCAAACCCCAGCGACGAAGATCCGAGTCGGGACCGAACGGCCCGAGGATGTACTGGGCACATCCGACGAGCAGTCGGCGGAGGTCGCTGTCCCCTCCTTTCGTGATGCGGAGCTGTCGGTCTTGGAGCCCGGAGGCGCGGCGACGCGGGCGGAGGCCCAGATACGAGCCGACGATACGACTCGTGGCGAATCGCTGGGGATCCTCGATCGTCAGCCGATAGGTGAGTGCCGTGATCGGTCCGACGCCCGGTACCTGGGCAAGGCGCGCGGTGTCCGGGTAGGCCGGGATCATCTCGCGCGTGATCCGCTTGTCCCAGGCGCGCAGCTCCGTCGTGAGCTCGGCGAGCATGCGCAGCAGGGGCTCCAGCGCGGTCGCGAGCTCCGCGGGCAGATGGGCCACAGCGCGGGTATGAAAGCTCGGCGTCGAACACTTCGGCAGGCGGCCGCCGAAGGCTTTCACGGCACCCCGGAGATGATTGACGAGCTGGGTACGGGCCCGGACGAGCGCGCTCCGCGCCCGCAGCGCCGCGAGATCCCGCTGGGTCTCGGCACTCCGCCGATGGATCGGGGCGAGCAGGTGTGGATCGACGCGGGCCAGGCGTGCCAGGGACTCGGCATCGACGCGATCACTCTTCTTGTCGTTCTGGTAGATCAGGCGCAGCTTGCGCGGATCGGCGACGAGCACTTCATGCCCGCACGTGAGCAAGAGCCGGGCGACCCACGGCGAAGTGCGTGCCCGTCTCGAGCGCGACGCGGGTCGGCGGCAGGTGCTCAAATCGCCGCTTGAATCCGGCGGCCGTCGTTGGAAAGCGTCCTCCTTCCAGGATCGCGCCGGTCTCGTCGAGCTCGCAGAAGTTACTGTACTTGTCGCCGAGATCCACACCGATCGTTCGTTGCATCGTGCTGGTCGTCATGGCTCGCCTCCTCTCGCGGCTCGTCGGCCGCGGTTTCTAAGTCGGAGGTCGAGTCGTGGATGGAGACGTTCCTGCTAGCGGGAGAGCGCGGGCTGAAGGCGCGCAGCGAGGATGAGCAGGCGGTCCACGCACGGGAGCTCCGCGAGCTACGCGCGAAAGTGGGCGAGCTGGTCCTGGAGCTCGATGCGCGAAAAAAACTGGACGCCCTCACCGGGAAACCCGAGAAAGCCTTCTGACGGTGCAGGGCCAGATGCGTGCAGAAGGACAGGCCGTGCCCATCGCGAAACTCTGTCGGTGGTTCGGGGTGCCGCGCTCGACGTTTTACTACCGTCCACCCGTCGCGGGTGCTCCACGGGTGCCCATCATCGACGCGGCACCGGCGGCGCAAATCCGGACCATCATCGACGCCGAGCCCGTCGTGGGGCTGCGGATGATTGTGGCCCGGGTGCGCCGGCAGTCTGCGGTGCCCGAAAACCGCAAGAAGATCCATCGCATTCTGAAGCTCAACGGTTGGCAAGTCCGGCAGCGGCCGCAGGGACACCGCCCGCGCGTCCAGGGCTGGATCTCGCGGGCCGGACGTCCCAACGAGCGCTGGGCGATCGACACGACGCATCTCTCACGCGCCAGGACGGGTGGTGTCACCTGACGGCGATCATCGATTTCCATGAGAGGGCCGTCTCAATCAAGCCGCCTTTCGCTTCGTGTCGGACTGAGCGAACAACGCCAGACTTCCATGCGCACTCTTGAGAGATCCTTTAGATGGGATCGGTGCATGCTGGGGTCCGACAACATCGACGCTGCAGACTGCTGCTCGACCTTTGGCAGAGCAAACTGGCCCTGCGTAGCCAATCAATATTAGTCGCAGTCGCCGACAAGCAGTGGGCGTTTTGCGCAAACACTCCCTCCTCAAATCAAGCGGCCACGGTCATGCCGTACCCGACGGCCTGATAGCGCTCGCCCGTGATCCACAATCGGTGCAGGAGCACACTCAGTTTCCGCGCCACCGCGATGACCGCACGCTTCTTAGCGGCGCGGCCGCCTTGCGCCACGATCCGTAACCCATAGCGCCGAAGATCGGTGTCTGGTCCGAACGGCCCAAGAATGTGCTGCGACGCTTGGACGAGCGTTTTCCGGAGAAACGGGCTCCCGGCCTTGGTGATCCCGAGCGTGGGATGGCGATCCCCCGAATCGCGCTGGCGAGGCCGGAGCCCCAAGTACGCGCCGACCGCCCGGCTGTGGGGAAACCGCCGGGGATTGTCGATGGTCAGGACAAAGCCCAATGCCGTGATGGGTCCCACGCCAGGGACCTCCTGAAGGGCGCGCGCGACGGGGTAGGAAGTCGTACCCAGCGTCGCAATCTGTCGATCGATTTCGCGAATCCGGTCGCTGAGGATCTCGATGACGCTCACGAGCTCCGTGTACCCCGGGAAGAGATCCGCCGGTGTTTCCCGCATCCGTCGCGCAAAGCCGCGAGCGCTACACCGTGGGAGCCGGGCGCCGAGGACCTTGGTGAGTCCCCGAGCCTGACTAATCAATTGCGTCCGGGCTCGGACGAACCCATCACGAACCCGCAACAGCATCAGGTCTCGTTGGGCAGCCTCGGAGCGATGCTCGATGGGACACAGGAGGCCGGGATCGATACGTCCCAGCCGGGCGAGCTGCTCCGCGTCGTTGCGGTCGGATTTCCGATCCCCCTTGCCGATCAACGCTACGCGGGACGCGTGCGCCACCACAACCTCATGCCCGAGGGCGGTGAGGACCCGGCTCATCCACGGCGAGTGCGTACCCGCCTCGAAAATCACGCGCGCCCGGGGCACGCCCTGCAGTTTCTCCGTCAGGGCCTTCTCAGTCGTGCGCACGCGAAATTCCTCGACACGCACTCCGCGCGCATCGAGCGTGCAGCCATGCGTGAACCGATCCGAAATATCCAAACCGATGATTACCTCCGTCGTGTCGTCCATCGGAATTCCTCCTTCTGGCCTCGTGCCGGCCGTTGAGCTCCATACTATGCCCACCAGCGGCCCTCTCATCCCATCTGCTGCGATCGCACGATCGTCGGGTGGCGGCTGTCCCGCTCCGGGATCGCCGGCGTCGCGGCCGCCGCCCTCGAGGACGCGCTGCGCGACTCGCCGGATCACCGCCACGTCGCCGGCGCTGCTGCTGCGCTCGCGACAACGGCCTCGTCTTCGGCGCCAAATCCTTCGTGGCGGTCGCCCGTCGCTACGGGCTCGGCCAGGAGTACATCACGCCCTACACGCCCGAGCAGAACGGCATGATCGAGCGCTTCTTCCTGACGCTGAAGCAGGAATGCGTCTGGCTGCACCGCTTCGAGAACCGCGACCACGCCTTCCGCGTGATCGCCGAGTGGCTCGATCGCTACGACGCGGAGCGCCCGCACTCGGCCCTCGGCTATCTCACGCCCAAGGAGTATCCGCGAGAAATTAGCGGCCTGACCTGTACGAAAACCAGGGGAACACCACACCCTGAGTACGCCGCCCACGTCGAGATCACGCCGTGATCGATCGAACGTCCATCTGCCAGAGGCGGACATTTTCCCTGACGCGTTACGCGGACACTATCGCTGCTTGACCACACTCATCAGTCGGATTGTTTGAAGTTTGCGTTGCCGTGGCCAGTCTGGCGGTCCGGCTGTGGCCCGCACCGAGTTCACCGCAATCCGAGTGCTGCCATCACCTGCTGAATATCCCGCCAGACAAGTCGTTTGTCGCTCGGATTCCGCAGCAGATAGGCCGGATGAAAAGTCGGCATCAGTGGGAACTCCTTGGTAGTGCGCCCACGCTCCGCGAAGACGTGTGATCGGCGTCCGTGTCTTCAGCAGACATTGTGCGGCGAACGTTCCCAGCGCGACGATCGCCTTGGGGCGGAGCAATTCGAGTTGGTGCTTCAGGAACGGCTCGCACGCTGCGATCTCGTCGGGCTCGGGATTGCGATTTTGCGGCGGGCGACACTTGATGATGTTGGCGATGTAGACGTCGTCCCGCCGGAGCTTCATGCCCTTCACGATGATCTCAGTCAGGAGCTGACCGGCACGTCCGACGAACGGCTCACCTTGTAGATCCTCGTCGCGACCCGGTGCTTCGCCGACGAAAACCAGATCAGCGTCCGGATTGCCGACGCCGAAGACGATCTGAGTACGATGCGGAGCGAGCTTGCAGCGCTGACAATCGCCGATGACGGCGCGGAGCTCGGGAAGCGATGGACTGGCCCGGACGCCCGGGTGTGTGAGGAAATCCACTCCGTGGAGGCAATCGCGTTGCTCGACGTCGTATCACCTCCTCGACTTGTGCGGGGCTGGCGGTTGTCTCGGGTGCCCGATCCGAGACTGCTGGTGGCGTGATCGGCTTGAGAGGCAACGTGAATCTGTCGGCGTCGGATCTGCCATTCGCTAACGATGGACTCGATTCCCGTCTCTCGCCACCACTCAAGTGCAGCTTTCGTTGCCTACGAGCGTCAATAGCTCCCTGGTCGTCAGGCACGGGCGGCGCCTCAAAAGGTTCTAGGTTGTCGCTTTGGCCAGCGGAGAGTAGTCTTCCCGGCGAGATGGTTGGATCATCGTCTTCTCCAGCCTGATGCTGATCTTGCTCGCGCCGGCGACGCGCTGGCGTGGGGACCGGTCACCCACCTCATCCACGGCGCCACGCGTACTGTCGCGTCTTAACACCCTGCCCTCGGCCCTTCAAGAAATTCTCCGCACCTTCCCGAGACCTATCTGTACGGCTGCGTCGGCGCCGACATCATCCAGGCGAAGAAGTTCACGCGCGACCTCCGCTACCACTGCCATTCGTGGAACGTCGGGTGGCAGGTGCTCGAGGGCGCCCGAGACAGATTCCGAGCGCGCGTTCGCCTACGGCTACCTGACGCACCTGGCGGCCGACACCTACTCGCACAACTACTTCGTGCCGCTTCAGCTGATCATCAGCTTTCGCGCGCGCGCGCTGAAGCACGTCTACTGGGAAGCCCGCTTCGATGCGATGCAGGCTGCCGCGGATTGGCGACGCCTTGCGCGATGTCGTGAGCCGCCTCTACCCCGACTGCGACGAGCTGATGGAGCGGGTCGTCGAGCGCACGCTGTTCTCGTTCCGTACCAACAAGCGAATCTTCAACTCGGTCATGGCGCTCCACCGTGTCGAACAGTGGCGCCGGATGATGCAACGGCTGGGCACGCGATCGCGGTATCGTGCTCACGGCGGACGAAGTGGCTCGCTACGATCGGTCTCTGCAGCGACGCGGCCGCTGAGATGCTGACCCATGGGGCCGAAGCGCGCTGCGTGCGTCTGGATCCGACCGGTCGAGATCACCTCGAGCGCGCCGAGCAGATCCGCAAGCGCCTGCAGCTCCTGAAGCGGAAGCGGCAGCTGACGCCGTCGCTGCAGGACGCCATCCTCGCCAAGGTCGTGCCCGAGCTGAAGGCGCACGTCTGTGGCGACCCGTCCGGTTGAAATCGGTGAACTTCGCGGCGCGTGCTGCTAGCGCCGGCCTAGGAGCCGAGCGGCGCGCCGTCGCAATTGCCGGACGAGGCTTGCTGCGCAGCTCCACGACGCGGTCGAAGATCGCGTCGGCCACCGCGTCCTTGCTCATCTTCTCGAGGCGCTCGACCCGGCCGCTGCGATCGATCAGCGTCACGATGTTGGTGTCGACGTCGAAGCCTGCGCCCTCGGCCGTCACGTCGTTGGCGACCATCAGGTGGACACCCTTGGCCTGGAGCTTCCGACGGGCATTGGCGACCAGGTCGCGCGTTTCGGCGGCGAAACCGACCAGGAGTCGCGATCCGCTCAGCGTCCCGAGCTTCCCGAGGATGTCGGGATTCGGAACGAGGCGAAGCTGGAGATCGGCACGCCCGCGCTTGATCTTGTGGCGGGCCGACTTCGCTCGGCCGAAAATCGCCGACCGCGGCCGCCATGACGACGACGTCGGCCGTGCGGTGCTGGCGTACGATCGCCTGTTCCATCTCGCGGGCGCTGACCACCGGAACGAACTCGACGCCGCGGGGCGGCGTGAGGGCCGTCGGACCGCTGACCAGCGTGACCTGCGCGCCGCGGCGGCGAGCGATCCGGGCCATCGCGTATCCCATCTTGCCGGACGATCGATTCGCGAGATGACGAATGGGATCGAGCGCTTCCCATGTCGGTCCGGCGCTCACGACGACGCGGACGTCCAGCAGATCCTTCGCGCTGACGAGAGCCTCGACTTCCTCGACGATGACGTCGGGATCGGGCAGTCGGCCTGATCCGGTGTAGCCGCAGGCGAGAAATCCCGAGTCGGGCTCGAGAATCGTCCGGCCGGCGTCCCGGAGCCGCGCCAGGTTGGCGCGCACCGTCGGGTGCTCGTACATGTGGACGTTCATCGACGGGACAGATCAGGATCGGCGCGCGCGTCGCGAGCGCGACCGTCGTCAGCAGATCGTCCGCCATTCCGGCGGCGAGCTTCGCGATCACGTTGGCGGTCGCCGGCGCGATGAGGAGCGCGTCTGCCGTCTCCGCGAGACGGATGTGACCGATCTCGGATTCCTCGGTGAGATCGAAGAGCGAGCGCGCGACGGGATGACCGGAGAGCGTCTGCAGGGTGAGCGGCGTGACGAACTCCTCGGCCGCGCGCGTGAGGATGACCTGGACTCTGGCGCCGGCTCGGGTCAGCGCGCGCACCAGATCGGGCGTCTTGTAGGCGGCGATGCCGCCGGTGACGCCGAGGAGGATGGTCTTTCCGGACAGGCTCATGCAGGCTCCGGGATCAGGGGCTCGGCTCCTCCGCCGCCCTGACGTCTCGGAAGCTTATGTTCTCGCGCAACAGGAACACAACCCCCAAGACGATCTGCGTGAGCCATTGCGCTGCCCAGACGACGAACGCGTACGGGACCGCATCGGCCCGGCTGACGCCGAACAAGCCCAAGCGCGACGATGCAGCCCGCCTGGAACGTGCCGATGAACCCGGGGCAGACGGTGCCGAGACGGCACCGGCAACGACCGTGACGAGCGCGAGCGCTCCGCTCACGGGCGGGACGTGGAGATCGCAGGCGAAGAACCCGATGCCGAAGACCGTTGCGATGACGCTCCAGAGGTAGATCGAGTACGCGAGAATGCGAACCAGGACGCTGCCCTCACCGATGCCCTGCAGGCCGTCGATGAAGCTCTGCAGCGCGGCCTCGGCGCGCTGGCGCATCGTCGGCGGGCAGTCGAGCGAGCAGCCAGCGCGCGAGCGCCGAGCGCGAGCGGATGCTGGCGCTGGAGGGCGATAGACGGCCGTGACGGCGAGGACGGCGAAGAGCAAGAACACCATGCCGCTCCGCCGAATCGTGTCCGACACGGGAACCAGGCATCATGACGAGGCCGAGAAAGACGAGGATCGTCAGCATGTCGAGCAGGCGCTCGAGCACCACGGAGGCCAGCACGCTGCTCACCGGAGTCGCGGTGCGCCGCGCCAGCAGCACCGGTCGCACGACCTCGCCCACGCGAAGCGGCAAGACCATGTTGCAGAGGAAGCCGATCGCGGTCGCCGACACGAGCGGCAGGAAGCGGGATGTCGCCGACGGGTCGCAGCAGGAGCCGCCAGCGCTGGCAGCGGACGACGATGCTGTAGACGCTGATCAGCGCGATGGGGAACACGTACGCGTAGCGCACGTTGGCGAACGCTGCCGCGACGTTCGCCCACTCCGCGCGTGGCGGCATCGCCAGGTAGAGCGCGACCACCGAAATGACGATGCCGATCGCGGTGCGTGTCGTTCGACTCATGCCGAGCGTCCTCCTCCACGTTCGGACGTGCTCCGCGATCCAGGCACCACGCGCCGGACGCGATCAAGGCCGAGAGCCGCGCCACGATCCAGTCGGCGTCGAGGATCAGCCCCGCACCGAGCAGGATCAAGAAGACTCCGACGACCCCCGATGACGACCCGCGATCCATCGTTCCAGCTCACGCGAGCCTGCGAAGCGCGGCGCGCGTGCGTTGGAGCGCGGTCGCGTTGCGCGAGTATCGCCAGCACGCAGATGCCCTGCGCCAGGACTATGTCGGCCGCTCGGGCTTGCACGCGAGGTGGCCAGACGATCGCGCTCGACCATCGAGGCGACCTCCGAGTATGACGTAGCGCTCCGGTCGCTGCAGCAGTCCCTCTCGGCACTCGATGCCCAGGCTCTCCGCGCGGGCGCGCGTGTAGCTGACGAGGAACCCTCCCGCCCACGCCGCGAGCACGCCCCAGAGGACCCACGCGTCGCGATAGAACGCCACCAGACCCGCGAAGACGGCGCTCTCGCCGTAGCGGTCCACGACGGAATCGA
The DNA here is from genome assembly GCA_963802615.1 of uncultured Alphaproteobacteria bacterium. Classification (GTDB taxonomy): domain Bacteria; phylum Pseudomonadota; class Alphaproteobacteria; order Rhizobiales; family Beijerinckiaceae; genus Roseiarcus. The sequence goes on along the minus strand of CAWDKC010000032.1, from coordinate 1,576 downwards.
TGAACGCGCCGCGGGGCCCGGCTGGCCCTGACGTCGTGCCATCTCGCCGTCCAAGACGTCGAGCGTTCCGCAGGTGATCAGGATCCAGCCGGCCGTGAACATCCAGCCGTGCGCGTAGGCGATTCCGCACACGACGCTCGCGCCGAGCTGCGAGAACGTCACGCCATTTGCGGTCAGCCCGACGCCGAGGAGCGTCTCGACGACGGGCGACGATTCGACCGCGAAACCAGACGCGCAGCGTGAGCCCGAGAAGTCCGCTCTACGCAGCACGGCTCGTGGCGAGCCCGTCCGTCGGGGGCAACCTGCGTGCGAGCTCGCGAACGAGCAGCGATGACGACGAAGCTGGTCGCACCCGCGGCGAGCCAAGGGTGGCACATGACCGCGGCGGCGACCTTCTAGTGGTCGATCTCTCCGCTGATGAACTTCTCGACGAGATCGCGAGCCGAGATCGTCGGTAATCTGCGTCGGCGGGTGCTTCATGAGATACGCCGACACGCTTCGCAGCGGGCCCGCGATCCCGCGATCCCGTGCAAGCCGACAGCAGCGGATGGCATCGATCGCGACGCCGGCCGAGTTCGGGCTGTCCTGAACCGAGAGGCGAAGCTCGAGCTCCATCGGAACGTTGCCGAACGCGCGACCCTCCAGTCGGAGGAAGCAGATCTTGTTGTCGCCCTGCCACGGGCACGTAGTCGCTCGGACCGATGTGCACGTCTCGCGCCGGAAGCCGCTCCGGCAGCACCGCCTGAACGGCCTCGGTCTTGGAGATCTTCTTGGATCCCAAGCGGCTCCGATTCAGCATGTTCAGGAAATCGGTGTTGCCGCCGGTATTCAGCTGATAGGTGCGATCGAGCTTGATGCCGCGATCGGCGAAGAGCTTCGCGAGACGAGCGGTGCACGATCGTCGCGCCGAGCTGCGACTTGATGTCGTCGCCGACAGCCGGGATTCCGCGGCTCGCGAAGCGCTCCCCCCATTTCTGATCCGACACGAGGAATACCGGCATGCAGTTGACCAGGCTGGTGCCGGTTTCGAGACACGCCTGCGCGTAGAACTCCGCGGCCTTCTGGCTGCCGACCGGCAGATAGCTGATCAGCACCTCGGTTCCGGTCGCTTTCATGATCCCGCGACATCGACCGGCGGGCGATCGGAGGGCAGAAAGGTCTCGTCCGGCGGATAGTCCGCCATGTGCTCCGACACACCGTCCAGCACCGGTCCCATCTCGACCGTGACGCCGAAGTCCGGAAGATCGCGCCAGATCTCGACGGCCTTGTTTGGCTTCGCAAAGATCGCGCGATGGAGCGGCTGCCCGACCTTCCGTTCGTCGATGTCGAACGCGCACGCGATCTCGAGATCGTGGGGGAGATATCCGCGCGAGATCGTAGTGCATGAGGCCGGGATGCTCGATCGCCGGGGTCGGTGCTCGAGTGCCGATAGTACTCGACGCCCTGAACGAGGCTGCTCGCGCAGTTGCCTACGCCGACGATACCGACCCGGATTTTCGCCATAGCCGCTTCCCTTACCCCTCGCTCAAATGGTGCAACTCAATGAAAACTCAAGCGAATTGAAGGCTTTATAGCC
>CAWDKC010000031.1:0-241051 GCA_963802615.1 uncultured Alphaproteobacteria bacterium | reverse complement strand
GCGGCGCGCCTGACGCGGGTTGACCTTGGCGAACGGAACGCCGGACGCGCCGAGCGCGCGCTCGACGGCGCGATGGTAAGGCCCGGTCGGCTCGAATACCACGCAATTTTCGCGGGCGTCTCCGCCAGCCATGCAATGAGCGCTTTGTGACCGCGCTTGTCGTTGGCGAAGCGTCGGGCGGCGCCATCGGCTAGGCGATAGGCGTCGAGATGGTCTTTCGAGATATCGACGCCAATGGTATCGTTCTTCATCTTTTCCGCGCCTCTGCTTGTCATTCGGGGCTCTCCCCCGGGTATCCGTGCAGGCCAAAGGAAAAGACGAGGGCGATCCCACTCTAGCTCGACCCGTCAAACGGTCAGCAACAATCCCGATCCGTCCCTCGCCGCTGACGAGAGGGCAGCCACCCTCTCCCAGCGGTTCCTTCTCGCCTCTCCGGCGAGAAAAGTCATAAGACAAGCATTTTCATTATGGGCGTCGATATCCTGAGTTTGCGAGGTAGTTTGCGCATTCCTCTGGAGTGAAGGTTTCGAGCGCGGTTGCGATGGCCTGGATGAGGGCGTCGAGGGTTCGCGCCGCGGCTTTGCGCAGCAGGGCTTTGAGTTTGGCGAACCACTGCTCGATCGGGTTGAGATCGGGGCTGTAGGAAGGCAGGTAGAGCAGCCGGGCGCCGGCGTTCTCGATCGCGGCGCTCACGCCCTCGACCTTGTGGCTCGGCAGATTGTCGAGGATGACGATGTCGTCGGGCTTGAGTTCGGGAACGAGGAACTGCTCGACCCAGGCGCGGAACGTCTCGCCGTTGATCGGCCCGTCGAACACGCAAGGCGCGACCAGACCGTCCTGCCGCAGCGCGCCGAGGAAGGTCGTCGTCTTCCAATGGCCCCACGGAACCGGCGCGACCAGGCGCTCGCCGCGCGGGGCTCGGCCGTAGAGCCGGGTCATCTTGGTCGATGCGCCGGTTTCGTCGACAAACACCAGATTGTCCGCTTGCCACTCGCCCTGCTGCGCCCGCCATTGCTGGCGAGCTTCCGCTACGTCGGCGCGATCCTGCTCTGCGGCGCGTTGCGACTTTTTTTGAGCGTCAGCCCGAGATGGCGGAGCCGCGCCCACAGACAGCCGACGCTGACCTTCACCGCATGATCGCCGGCAAGCCAAGCTTGCAGTTCGATGAGCGTGATATCGCCTTTCTGCGCCACCTGGGCGCGCAACGCCCCGTCATAGGCCGCAAGCTTCGCCTTCGGGCCGCCGCCCGACTTGTGGGCCGTCACATCGCCGGTCGAGCGCCGCCGGCCGAGCGCCTTGTAAATGTACGACACGCTGACCCGAAACAGCGGCGCCGCCGAATAGACCCTCAAGCCCCCGTCCACCGCCCCCAGCACCCGATCCCGAAGATCCTGCGAATAAGCCACGCCCATGAGAACTCCCCAGCGCTGATTCGATCGGCGCAGAGAATCATGACCGCAAGCCCAACGGAATCCCCCCGATTCCGTCACACCTGAAAATGCTCCTAGTCAAGCGGTTCCAGCGCTTTTCGAATTCCGGGACATAGCGTTGGATCCAACGCATGATCGTGGGTGTGCGCCAGGGACAGCCCGCGTTCCGCCATCATCTCGACGAGGTCTCGAAAACTCAGTTTGTACCCCAAATACCAGCGCATACAGATAACGATGATCTCCCGGTCGAAATGACGGCCTTTGAACAGTTCATCCTCGCTTAATATACCGATCAGATTCACAGCAGAGTTGCTGGGCAGTCAAATATGCCTTGCTTCCGATCTTTGCACCACAGCCGCGCCAATCGTCACGATCCTCGGCGCCAAGGGCAAACGCGCGTCGTCACGATCGATCGCGGTTCGGGCAACGATCCGACAAACTGCCGAATTTACCGCGCCAGGCTCTGGGTCACTCCCGAATCCCAGGCCAGCTCGTCTCGCAGCCTCACTGAATCTTAGCCTCCTCAGGAACGCTCCGCATGTCCGAAAAGACCCATTTGTCGCGCCCGAACTCGGGCCTCTCTGTCCACCACAACGCTCGTCTCTTGGAAAGGGGCCTGCTGCCTTATAACGGCGCCGCAGGCAATGGGGGTTTGCCAAGGATCATATCGGATGCTTTCTCCGCAAGCATGATTGTCGGCGCGTTGGTGTTGCTCGAGGGGACGAACGGCATGACCGAAGCGTCGACGACGCGGACGCCGAGGAGACCGCGCACCTTGAGATCTGGCGTCACCACGGCGTTTTTGCCCGAGCCCATGGCGCAAGTGCCCGCGGGATGGTGGTCCGTCTTGCAGGTGCGATAGGCGTATTCGGCGAGTTGCTCGTCGGTCAGAATATCATCGCCGGGCATTCGTTCGGCCATGACGAATGGTTTCAACGCGGGCTGACGCAAGATTTCCCGCGCCATTCGCAAGCCCTTGATTGCGCACTCGCGGTCGTAAGGATCGGCCCAGTAATTGGGATCAATAAGAGGCGCCGCTTTTGGGTCGGCGTTGGCGATCCGCACGGTCCCGCGAGAACGAGGACGCAGGAAGGCTGAATTCAGGGTTACGCCTGGAATTCTTCATTGCGGCCACGCCAGCCTCGATGCCCGAACCGAGGCCAAGGTGAAACTGGATATCGGGTGATCGCGCCTGGCTGTCAGCGTACCAAAATCCGCCGGTTTCAAAAAGCGTGGAGGTTACGGGACCGGTCTTGAAAGCCAGATACTGGAGACCCGCCCACGCCGTGCGATGCGGGCGCGCGACCCGATCGTAGGTGTGCTCCCCCGTGCATTCGGAGATCGCGTACAAATCCAGGTGATCCTGCATGTTCGCGCCCACGCCCGGCAGGTCATGGACGACGTCCACTCCGGCCGCCTTCAAGGCGTCCGCGGGCCCGACGCCAGACAGTTGGAGGAGGCGAGGCGAGCCGATCGCGCCGCAGCTGATGATGATCTCCCGGTCCGCGTTCAGACTCTCGATTCCAGTCCCCGCGACGACCATCACCCCGATGGCGCGGCCATTTTGGACTTCGATCTTCAGTGTCTGAGCATTGAGGCGGACGGTAAGATTCTTCCTGCCCTCGATCGGCTTCACAAATGCGGTCGATGCAGACGATCGTTCGGCGTTCCGGGTGGAAAGCTGGTAGTGGCCGATCCCCTCCTGGATGGCCCCGTTGAAGTCGTCGTTAAAAGGAATACCGAGTTCCTGCGCGGCGCGCAGGAATGCATAGCTGATCGGGGGCGGATTGATCGGGTACGACACTCCGAGCGGCCCGCCATAGCTGTGATAGGCGTTGTGGAGCTTCTGGTTGTCTTCGCTGCGCTTGAAATAGGGGAGAACCTCACGATAGCTCCAGCCGGTCGCGCCCGCCTCGATTGCCCAGGCCTCGTAGTCTCTCGCGTTGCCGCGCGCGTAGATCTGCGCGTTGATCGAAGAGCCGCCCCCGATCACCTTGGCCTGGGTGTACCAGATGACACGGCCGTTGAGATGCTTCTGCGGGACCGTGCTCCACCCCCAGCTCGCGAGCCCTTTGGTCATTTTCGCGAAGCCCGCCGGCATTCTGAACAGGGGGTTCCAGTCAGAGCCGCCCGCCTCGAGGAGAAGAACGTTGATCGACGGATCGGCGCTCAAACGGTTGGCTAGGACGCAACCCGCTGAACCGCCGCCAACAATGATGTAATCGAACGCCATCCTCGAATCCTCAAACCCCTCGAAGGTCTGTTTTGGCGATATGATCGGCGACGCGGAGCGCCTGAGCCGCGATCGTCAACGAGGGATTGACCGCCGCTGACGTCGGGAGAAACGAGGCGTCGACCACAAAAAGGTTCGGGTGCTCCCAGGCGCGGCAATAGGGATTTAGCGGCGAGGTCGCGGGGTTTGACCCGATGCGCACGGTGCCGCACTGGTGGGACGGCGTTCGCCGGTCGAATGGCTTCGATAAAACGATCGGATAGCCGGCGGCCCGCAATCGCTCTTTGAAGGTCTTAACCAGTCCCTCATGCGCGCTCCAGTTGCTGCGCTGCCAGTCGAGCCGAATCTGCCCGCCGTTCACGGTCACGCGGCTTTCCGGGTTCGGCAGGTCCTCGCTCATCGCGTACCAGTCGACTGAGCGCCTGCTCATGAGATTGAGGCCCCACTCCGGCGCTCTCGGGATGCTCGACTTCAGGATTGGCGCAGTCAGCCGACCAAGAAGCTGAATATTGCCGAGCGGCGGTCCGCCGCGTCCGTCATCCAAATAGAAATCGTTGACGCCGAGCGTCTTCTGGTAGACCGAGTTGTTGACCGTACGGGGGTCGATGGCCAGCAATGCCGAGCAATTGTGGTTCATGAAATGTCGTCCGACCGCGCCGGAGCGATTGGCGACGCCGTTTGCGCTGGAGGCTAAAAGCAGGGCGGCGGAGTTGACCGCGCCCGCCGCAAGGATAACGATTGCAGCCGATATCGCTTTGCGTTCCCCGGCAATCGAAACGTCCACGCCCCTGACCCGTTTGCCGTCTGGATCTGTAAGCAACCGATAGACAAGAGCATTCTCGCGGAGCTCAACGTTGCGATAGGTCAGGGCTTTGTCGAGGCCGCAGGTCTCCGCGTCCATTTTGCCGGTCCCGGTGTCGGGGAAGGCGTCCCAGGGGGTTTTTGCGCGCTTGAGCCATTTGTCGATGTCGATTCCGAGCGGCAGAGGAAAGGGGTGGAGCCCGACGCGTGTCAAGCGTTCCCGGACTTTGCCGATCGCCGGCTCGTCCGGCACGGGGTCGAAAGGGTAGAGGGCCGAATGCGCAGGCTCCGTCGGGTCGAACCCGACGGCGCCGCGAACGTTGTAGAGCGTCTCGGCGAGGCCGTACCAGCGCTCGAGTTCCGCGTACGAAAATGGCCAGCCCGGCGTTGCGCCGTCGCGATAGACAACGGGCTCGAAGTCCTGCGCCCGATACCGGAGCAGGACCGCGCCATAGAGCTTCGAGTTGCCGCCGACATAGTAATAGTTGCCTGGATTGAAGGGCTGCCCCGCGCCGTCGAGCCAGGTCTCGTGTGGGCGGAAGACGCCGCGCTGGAAGATTGCGCGGGGGTCGCGCGCATCAGCGCTGTCGCGAAGTCGCGCGCCACGCTCGAGGACGAGGATCCGTGCGCCGGTCGGGGCAAGGCCGGCCGCCGCCGTCGCGCCGCCCATGCCCGACCCGACAATTAGAACGTCGACAGTTTCCGAGTTGGCCATGGATCGGCTGTTTCAGATCCGGCGCGACGTCTGCGGATCGAACAGCAAGGCCTTGTCGAGGTTGAAGGCGAAAGCGTGCGACTCTCCAACGCGGACGTCCGTTTCGGCGCGCATTCGCGCAGTCAATTCCTTGCCGGCTATCCGGGTCACAACAAAAGTATCCGATCCGGCAGGCTCGACAATTTCTACCTTCGCCTCGAAAGGAGCCACGGACCGCGCGTTACGATCGACACTCTCGCGATCGTTCACCGCCTCGGGTCGAATCCCGAAAATAACCTTCGCGCCATTGTTGAGTTTGCTCAGATCCGCTGTCGCCGGCGCGGGAAGGATGATTGGATCATGCTCCGTGCGTCCGAGGAGAATTCCGGCGCTTCCGTTCGACCGCACCACCGTCCCCTCAAGGAGATTTATCGCTGGCGAACCCATAAAATCGGCGACAAAGAGGTTGGACGGCGAATTGTAAATCTCGTAAGGCGTCCCGACCTGCTGCAACTCGCCATCCTTCAGGACCGCGATCTTGGTCGCCAGCGTCATCGCCTCGATCTGGTCGTGCGTCACATAGACGATCGTCGTCCCCGTCGTCTGATGCAGGCGCTTGATCTCGATGCGCATGTCGACGCGCAGCTTCGCATCGAGATTGGACAACGGCTCATCGAACAGGAACACGCTCGGCTGACGCACAAGCGCGCGGCCCATGGCGACACGCTGACGCTGTCCACCGGAGAGCTGACTTGGGCGACGCTCCAGCAGATGCTCGAGCTGCAGGGTTTTGGCTACCGAAGCCACCGCCTTCTGGCGTTCGGCCTTCGGGACGCCGCGCATCTCCATGCCGAAGGCCATGTTCTCGCCAACCGACATGTTGGGATAAAGGGCATAGACTGGAACACCATCGCGATGTCGCGCTTCGACGGATGCAGATCGTTGACCGCCTTGCCGCCGATGCGGATCTCGCCTGACGTGATCGACTCGAGGCCGGCGATGGTGTTGAGCAGCGTCGACTTTCCGCATCCCGACGGGCCAACCAGCACAAGAAAGCCGCCCTTCTCCAGCGCCAGATCGATGCCCTTGAGGATCTCCACCGCGCCGAACCGTTTGCGCAGCCCGATGATTTCGATATTGGCCATGAAACCTATCCTTTCACGGCGCCGGCCATCAGACCGCGCACGAAATAGCGTCCGGCGACGATGTAGACGAACAGCGTCGGCGCAGCGGCGATGATCGCCGCGGCCATGTTGACGTTGTATTCGACGACGCCCGTCGAGGTGTTGACGAGATTGTTCAGCGCGACCGTCATGGGCGAGGCGTCGCCGGCGGCGAAGGTCGAGCCGAACAGAAAGTCGTTCCAGATGTTTGTGAACTGATAAATGACGGTTACGATGAAGATAGGCGCGGAGTTCGGCAGTAGGATGCGGCGGAAGATCTGGAAGAAACTGGCGCCGTCGATCATCGCCGCCTTCACGAGCTCGGTCGGAAAGGCCTCGTAATAATTGCGGAAGAACAACGTCGTGAAGCCGAGGCCATAGACCACATGCACGATGACGAGATTTTCGGTCGGATTGCCGAATCCGAAGGAGAATCCGGTCATGTCGACGAGCTGATTGCCGAAATGGCCGAGCGCGCCCAGGATGACCGCCATCGGGATGATAACCGATTGGAACGGGATGAAACATGCAAACAACATCATGCCGAACACGAGCTTGTGGCCGGGAAAGCGCCATTTCGTCAGTACGTAGCCGTTGAGGGCGCCGAGCAGGGTCGAGATGAGGACCGCCGGCACGACCATCTTGATCGAGTTGAGAAAGTAGCCAGAAATGCCGAGCGTGTCTGAGACGCCGATGCGCGCTTTGCCCCAGGCCTGAACCCAGGGCTGGAAGGTCAGGTGTCGCGGCAGCGCGAACATGTTGCCGCCCGTGACTTCGCTAAGCGGCTTGAGCGAGGTCATCACCATCACGACAAGCGGGATGATATAGACAAACGCGAAGATGATCAGCAATCCATAGATGACGATTCGCGTCGTCATCGAATGCCGCGCCGGTTCGCGATGCGGCGCCGAGGTGATGAGATCGGCCGCGCTCATCGCGCCTTCTCCCTCAGTTCCGAATAGAGATAGGGAACCATGATCGCGGCGATCGTCATCAGCATGATGACCGCGCTGGTCGAGCCGACCGCCATCTGGTTGCGAGTGAACGTGTAGGAATACATGAAGGTCGAGGGAAGTTCGGCCGCGCCGCCCGGGTTCTTGCCGGTGACCGACAGCACGAGATCGTAGGATTTGATCGCCATGTGGGCGAGCACGATGATCGCGGAAAGGAACACCGGCCGCATGATCGGGATCACGATGCGCCGATAGGTCTGGTAAGCGGACGCGCCGTCGATCTGCGCCGCCTTCAGGATTTCGCCGTCGACGCCGCGCAAGCCCGCGAGGAACATCGCCATCACGAAGCCCGAGGTTTGCCAGATTCCGGCGATCGCCACGCAGTAGATCATCATGCGGGGATTGACGACCCAGTCAAAATGAAAGCTCGTCCAACCCCAGTCGTGCATGGCCTTTTCAAGCCCGATGCGCGGGTCGAGAAACAGCTTCCAGGCCGTGCCCGTGACGATGAAAGAGAGCGCGAGCGGATAGAGATAGATCGGCCGCAATATGCCTTCGCCGCGGATCTTCTGATCCAACAGGATCGCCAGCGTCAGACCGAGGACAAGGCAGAAGATCACGTAAAGGCCGCCGAACAACCCCATGTTCACGAGCGCCGTATACCAACTCGACGGCGGGTCTGTCTCAAAGGTCCAGGTCCAGAGCTTCTGATAATTCGCCCAGCCGATCAGTTTCGTCGACGGGAAGGCCTTGGAATTGGTGAACGACAGGAACACTGTCCACAGGTTGAAGCCGTAGACGAAGACCAGAACGAGCAGGAACGACGGCGCGAGCACGAGACGCGGCAGCCAGTCCTGCAAATGGGAGCGCGGAGAAGCGCGGGACTTTGTGTCGGCGGCGGTTAGAGGCGCTGTCGTGGTTGTCATGGCGATCTTCGCTGCATTCGGTGTTGTAGCCGAGGTCGTCCTTCCACAAGCTCAGGATTGATGACCTCGGCTCCATTCGCGAGGTTACTTCGCGGAGTTGATCGCCTTGACGAGTTCGGTCACGGCGGCGTCCGAGGTCTTGATCTCGCCGTGGACAAACTTGGTGACGACGTCGTGATAGGCGCCGGCGATAGCTGGCGGTTGGGCGTAGTTCTGCGCCATCGAGCCGACGAACGTGCCGGCTGCGTTGGCCGCCTTGACGTCGGCGATGCCCTTCTTGCCGCAGATGTCGAAGGCCGTGTCCGGCACATCCATACGAGCGGGGACAGAGCCCTTGACGACGTTGAACGCCGACTGGAAGCTGGGGCTCATCGTGGCGTCCGCAAGCGCGAGCTGCGCCGCCTTACGGTCCGCAGAGACGTCGAACATCGCGAACATGTCGGTGTTGTAGATCACCGAGCCGTCGGTGCCGGGGAACCGGTAGCAGAGGAAGTCCTTGCCGGCGACCTTGTTGGCCGCCCGGAACTCGCCCTTGGCCCAGTCGCCCATCACCTGCACGAGCGCATCGCCCTTGATCACCATGGCGGTCGCGAGGTTCCAATCCCGGCCCGCGTAGTTGGGATCGAGGAATTCGCGCAGCTTGGCTAAGTTGTCGAACGACTTCTTCATCGTGTCGGACTTCAGCGCGGCCGGATCGAGATCGATGAACGCCTTCTTGTAGAACTCGATGCCGCCGGTCGAGGCGACGACCGAATCGAACATGGTGGCTTCCTGCCAGGGCTGACCGCCGAGCGCCAGCGGAATGACGCCGGCCTTCTTGGCCTTTTCGAGCAGCGCGACGAAATCGTCGAAGGTCTTCGGCTCCGTGCCGCCGATCTTGTCCATCACCGCCTTGTTGATCCAAATCCAGTTGACGGAGTGGATGTTGACGGGCACCGCGCCCCACTTGCCGTCATAAGTCGTGAATTTCTGCAGCGCGGTCGGAATCACCTTCGCCCAATTTTCCTTCGTGGCGAGCGAGGTGATGTCGCCGAGTTTGCCGGCCTCGGCATAGTCCAGCGCGTAATAGCCGAGGATTTGCGAGGCGGTCGGCGGATTGCCAGCCGCGACCATGGCCTTCAGCGTGGTCATGGCGGCTTCGCCGCCGCCGCCGGCGACCGGCACGTCCTTCCAGGTGTAGCCTTCCTTAGCCAGATCCTGCTTGAGGACGTTCAGCGCCGCTGCCTCGCCGCCGGAGGTCCACCAGTGCAGCATCTGCACTTCCTTGTTGTCGCCGGCATAGGCGCCGCCGGCGGCGCCAAAGATCCCAAGGGCGGTGAGTCCGCCCATCAACAATGTTCTCAACCTCATTGTCTTGCCCTTCCTTACACGTTCTCCCGCCGGAAGCGGTCCGGCGCCGGATCCAGAAACCGTTGATCGGCTCCCGATTGTCAATCTCCCTAACGTCCGCGATCCCTATCGACCGGTAAACGCTGGCGGCCGCTTGCCGCGAAACGCGGCGACGCCTTCCGCCAGATCTTGAGTGAATGCCGTGAGCGCTCCGGCCAGGCCCTCGATCGGCGCGTCGCGGTCCTCGCCTTCAGCGGCGTTGATCATCGCCTTGATCATTTGCGCCGCGAGCGGGCCGCGCTTGGCGATATCCGATGCGAGCGCCTCTGCCCGCGCGACCCCTTCGCCCCTGGCGGCCACCTCGTCGACGAGGCCGAGAGCCAAGCCCTCTTCGGCCGAGAACATGGCGCCGGTCAAAGCCATGCGGCGCACGACCGAAGCGCCGAAGCGGCGCACCAGCCTCTGCGTGCCCGACCAACCCGGCGCCATGCCGAGCCCCGATTCCGGAAGGCCGAGCTTAATTCCGCTCTCGGCGATGCGAATATCGGCGACGGCCGCCAGTTCGAGGCCGCCGCCAAAGGCATGTCCCGTCATCGCCGCAATGAGGGGGACACGCAGGCGCGCAAGCGCTTCGAAGGCGCGATGGCCCGCGCGCGTCCAGTCGCGCCACATCTCGAGGGGCGCGAGGCTCCCCCATGCGCCGATGTCGCCTCCGGCGCAGAATGCCTTGCCCTCGCCGGAGAGGATCGCGACCCGCGTCTCGGATGAGGCGTCGATTGCGCGCGCCGCGTCCGCGAGGGCGTCAATCATCGCCCGGTCAAGCGCGTTCAGCTTGTCGGCGCGTTTCAGCGTGAGCCGAGCGAGCGACCCTTCGAAGCGAAGATCGACAAAGGCGCTCACAAAGCTTTCTCCTCTGCCGGACGAAGCTGAAGATTGATTGGCGCGGCTTGGAACAAGGCAGGGTCCATCTTGCGGATGCTTTTCGCGACCCGCAGCGGAAACTCGGCCTGGGAGAGGACGTCGCGCTCGAGATCGACGCCTGGCGCGAGTTCGGTGACCGTGACGCCGCCTTTCTCGAGACGCAGCACGCAGCGTTCGGTGACGTAGACGATTTCCTGCCCCTGATCGACGGCTCGGGGGCCGGAGAACGAGATCTGCTCGACCGCTTCGACAAGCTTCTTGACCTTGCCTTCCTTGGCGATTCTGACCGCGCCGTCATGGATCTCGAGCTTTGCGCCGGCGGTGAAATAGCCGGAAAAAATGATCTTCTTGGCGCGCGCCGTGATGTCGACGAAGCCGCCGGCGCCCGCGGTGACATGCGGGCGCACGCCGAGCTTGGAGACGTTGACCGAGCCGTACGCGATCGATCTGCAGGAACGAAAGCAGCGACATGTCGAAGCCCCCGCCCTGGAAGTAGGTGAACTGGTGCGGCGACTGGACGATCGCCTCGGCGTTGGAGGCGCAGCCGAACTGAAAGTCGAGCAACGGCACGCCGCCGACGGCGCCTTGCTCGATCACCCAGGTCACCGCGCCATGCCGGCCTTCCTCGATAAGGATCCGCGGCACGTTGGCCGAGATGCCGAAGCCTATGTTGACTGCGTCTCCGTCGCGCAACTCCTGCGCGACGCGCCGAGCGATGACCTTGGCGATATCGAACTTCGGCGTCTCGAACGATGACAGCGGTCGAAAGACCTCTCCCGAAATCGCCGGTTCGTAGGCCGTATGGGTCGTCTGCAGCTGATCCGGCGCGACCACGATGTAGTCGACCAGGATTCCTGGAACGACGACATCGTGAGGTCTCAAAGTTCCCGCCGCCGCGAGGCGCTTGACCTGCGCGATAACAACGCCGCCGTTGTTGCGTACGGCGAGCGCCTGATCGAGTGGGCCGAGAATGCCGCCCTCGTGCTCGTAGGAAAGGTTGCCGCGCTCGTCGGCGGTTGTCGCGCGGATGATGGCGACTTGCGGCGTGATGGCGCGGAAAGAACAGCCATTCATCGCCAGCGAACCGAACCCGCTCGACGATCGGATCGGCCGCCGCCTTGGCGTTCATCGCGCAGCCCTGGTGGACAGGATCGACGAACGTTTCCATCCCGACCTTCGTCAGCACGCCCGGTCGCTTGGCCGCGGCCTCGCGATGGATGTCGAACAAGATGCCAGACGGCACGTTGTAGGCCGGGATCGCATCGCTCGTGATCATCTTCCAGATCTCCGGCGGCTCGGCCGAAGATGGGCCAGAGGGATAGGACCCGGCGAGAACACGCGCAAGGCATCCGGACTTGGCGAGGTGATCGATCCCCTTTACGCCCCACATGTCCCCGGCGGCGATCGGGTGCAGGGTGGTGATGTTGCGCGGGTGGCCCTCGGCGTCGAAGCGGGCCCCGATCGCGGCGAGCGTGGCGTCAGGACATCCAAGCGCGGACGAAGATGAGACAGTGACCACCGCGCCGTCAGGAATGAGACGGGCGGCGTCCGCTGCAGAAATGACCTTCGGCTTGGCCATCGCTGTCCTCAGACCGTCAGATCGACAGGCGTCTCGGCGCCCGTGCGCGCCGCGGCCGCTGCCGAAATCGCGACGCTCAAGGACTTAACGCCGTCCTCGCCGGTCGCTGAGGGAGCGCCACGCCCTTGAACCGCGTCCTCAAACAAGCGGATCGAACGCGCGTACAGGTTCTCGTGGTCGAGTTTGAGCGGCTCCTCGCCGGCAGCGGTGCGCAAGATGACATCGCCCTTCGGCGCCTGCGTCATGCAGTCGCGGCCGATCAGCGAGCCTGCTTCTCCATGCACCTCGAAGCCGGTCGTCGCATATTTGGTGGTGAAGCCGTCGTGGAACTGGGCGAGCACGCCGTTCGAGAAGCGGATGACGCCCATTGCGCCGTCCTCGAGCCCCTCGCGCCCCATGCCGCCGTTCGACGTCATGGCGACAACCGATTTTGGCTCGTCGTCGAGCACGAATCGAAGCGTGTCGGCGTCGTGGACCGTGATGTCGAGGATAACCCCGCCGCCAGCGTCAGGGCGGTCGAGCCGCCAGCCTTGCAGATGGGGAGGCAGGTAGACGGAGTGGAACACCCGCGCGAAGAGCGGCTTGCCGATCCTGCCCGCCTTGATGGCCCCCCGCATCGCGCGATGCGTCGCCGCGTTGCGGAGGTGATGATTGGTCCCCATGACAATTCCGCGCTTGCGGCATTCCGTGACCATTGCGCGCGCGTCCTTTAGCGTCAACGCGAGCGGCTTCTCGCACAGGACATGCTTGCCCGCCGCCGCGGCGGCAAAGACCTGGTCCCGGTGCAGGTCGTTGGTCGTGGAGACATAAACGGCGTCCACGTCCTTCGAATTCGACCAGCTCTTTCAGGCTCGTCGTCGAATGCGCGATTGCGTGCTTTTTCGCGTAAGCTGTCGCGCGCTCCGCGTTCGTGCTCATGACGGCGACCACTTCGCCGCCATTGGCGCGGAACGCGCCGAGCATGTGCTCGGCGGCGATCGTGCTTGCGCCGATCAGTCCCCAGCGAAGTTTCGTCATCAATGTTCTCGCTCATAGGGGCCCGCGGCCCGGCAGGATTTGCGAAGCGCCAAAGTTGTGGGACAGAGAACCGCCTCCGGCTCGAAGTCGCCGCTCGCGAGATGGCGCATCAGGAGCTGGGCTGCGCGCGAGCCGAGATCGCGAGGATTGACGGCGACGCTGCTCAAGGCCGGAAGCGTGTGCCTGGCTTCCTCGATGTCATCGAAACCGATGACATCGAAGTCGGCCCCCACCGAAACGCCTGCCTCCATCAGCGCGCGCGTCAGGCCGATCGCGACAACGTCATTGAAGCAAAGAGCGGCGGTCGCGGGGTTGGGAACATTGATCAACTGCGCAACCGCGCCGCCGCCGCCCGAATAATTGGTCGTCGTTTCGATCACCAGCGAGGGGTCGAGCGAAATTCCGGCTTCTTCAAGGGCGAGCTTGTAGCCCGCGAGTCTCTCCTCCCGGACCAGCATCGAGGACACGCCGCCGACAAAGGCGACGCGGCTGTGTCCAACGGCGAGGAGATGGGCCGTCGCCTTTCGCGCGCCTTCCTTGTTTTCCGGCGCGACGAGGGACGCCCGCAAACCCGGAAGGCGGCGCATCACCTGCACGACGGGCAGCCCTGCGAGAAGGGGCTTCAGTTCGCTCGCCGACGCGCCTATCGCCGGCGCGAGCACAAGCCCAGCCGCCCCATGCTCACGCATCGAGCGGATGACCTGCTGCTGACGAATCGCATTTTCGGCGGTGTTGGCGAGAAAGGGGATGTAGGCGCCGCCCTGGCATGCCTGTTCGATGCCGATTGCGAGCTCGACATAGAAGGGGTTCGAGAGGTCGTTGATGACCATGCCGATGACGCCGGACTTGGCGCCGCGCAGAGTCGCCGCTCCGCGGTGGTAGATATAGCCGAGCGCGTTCATGGCGTCGGAAACGCGTTCGCGCGTCGTCTCGGCGACGAGCGAGCTTCCGCCGAGAACGAGCGAGACGGTCGATTTCGAGACGCCGGCGCGCCGGGCGACATCGACGATCGTCGCGCGCCCTTCGCGAAGCTCCGTCTCCCTGTGCGTCTCGGTGGTCACTTTCGCGTCCAATTGGTACGTTCCAATTCCCATTGACTTCTTGTCGTCTCGAAAGGTGCAGCGCACCAATCGTATTGCCGCCAGATTTGGAACGTGCTAAAAGTTAATACCTGTTCTATCCCGCCCCGTCAACCCGAATTCTGGATCCGGCTTGAGCGCGACCATTCCCCAAAACATCCTCGACGCCCTCACCGACATCGAGATGCCCCGCTTCCCGGCGGAAAGGCAGGCGAAAGAGACCGTCGTCGTGCGCGGCTTCTCCATTCCCGTGCATCGGAGCGAAGCGCTGGTGCTCGGCAGCGGCGCCGCCGGACTGCGGGCGGCGGTCGAAATGAAGCGGCGCGACCTCGACGTCATCGTCGTGACCCAGAGCGCCTTTGGCGGCACATCCGCTTGCTCCGGCTCCGACAAGCAGACGCTGCACACCGCAAACGGCGCAGGGCGGGGCGACGACTACCGCGCCATGGCGGACGCGCTCGGGGCGGGGGGCGCGATGAACGAGGACGCGGCTTATATCGAAGCGGTGGGGTCGCCGCGCGCGCTATCCTCCCTGCAATTCCTGGGGCTGCCGATCCCGCAGGACCGCCTTGGGGGCGTGCTGCGCTATCAGACCGATCATGACGAGGTGGGTCGCGCCACGAGCTGCGGACCCCGCACCTCGCGCCTCATGGTTCAGGTGCTGGCGAAGGAAGCGATCCGGCTCAATGTGCCGACATTCAACCATACGACCGCCGTTCGCCTCCTGATCGAGCCAGGCGCCCCGGCGCGCTGCGCAGGCGTGGTCGCGATGTCGTCCAGGCGCCGCGCGGACGCCAATCCGATGGGCCTCGTCGTGTTCCTAAGCGAGGCGCTTGTCATTGCGACCGGAGGCCCCGGAGAGCTCTATCGCGACAGTGTCTATCCCAGGCATTGCTTTGGCTCGCTCGGGCTCGCGATGGAGGCGGGACTCGAAGCGGTCAACCTCACCGAGAGCCAGTTCGGGATCAGCACGTCGCGCGACGATTTTCCGTGGAACCTTTCGGGAACATACGTCCAGGCCATGCCCTACATTTTTTCGCGCGACGCGCGCGGGAACGAACGCAATTTCCTTGCCGATTATTATCGGACGACGCAGGAGCTGGCGTCGAACGTGTTTCGCAAGGGCTACCAGTGGCCGTTCCATGCCACCCGCATGCTCGATTTCGGCTCGAGCCTTGTCGATCTCGCCATCGTCAGGGAGACAGCAGGCCGGACGAAAAGTGTTCATGGACTTCAACCGCGATCCGCTTCCCGTTCCGGACGACGCTGAATTCGATCTCGCCCGGCTCGACCCGGACGTGCGGACCTACCTTCAGAACGCCGACGCGCTGCTCGAAGAAACCGCTCGACCGGCTTCGCAAGATGAACCCCCTCTCGATCGAGCTTTACAAGCGCTACAAATACGACATCACGCGCGAGCCGCTCGAATTCGCGGTCAACAATCAGCACATGAACGGCGGTCTCGCTGTCGATGGCTGGGGCGCGACGAGCCTCGAGGGGTGCTACGCCGTAGGCGAAGCAGCGGGAACCCACGGGGTGACCCGGCCGGGCGGGGCGGCGCTCAACGCCGGCCAGGTCCTCGGCGCGCGCTGCGCCGAGCACGCGGCCGGCCGGCGCACTATGCGGGCCTCGAGCGCGTCGGAGTCCGGCCTGATCGACGAGGCGGTCGCGGGCATCCTCGACATCCTCAAGGCCGACAGTCCGCTCACTATCAAATCGATCCGGAAGGACATCCAGGACCGAATGAGCGATCACGCCGGGGTGCTTTGCAACGCGACTGACGTGAAACAGGCGTTGGCTGCGGCGCGCGCTCTGAACGAGAGCATTCGCCAGCACGGCATCGCCTCTTCCGGTGCGCCCGAAGCCTTGAAGGCGCTGCAGTGGCGACAGACCGCGCTCCTGTCGGAAGCGGTGCTGACTGCGCTCGCGTTCTACATTGCGCGTGGCGGCGGAAGCCGGGGAGCGAGAGCAATCTGCGCTCCGAATGGCGATCGCGTGCCCGAAGCCCGCATCGGCGTGCTTGAAGACGTCCGTTTCGTGTCCGAAAGAGCCGAAGACAGAGCTGAGCAGATCCATGTGCGATTTGACGCTGGGAGCTTCGTCTGCGAGGCCCGTCCGATCCGGCGTTTGAACCGGGGCGACAAGCCTTTCTTCGAACGCGACTGGCCCGATTTCCTGACCGGCGCCATTCATGATCCCGTTCACTGGCCAACGGCGTAACACCCTCGCTACGTGGAGGTCGCTGAAGCCGACGATGCCCTCACGTGACTGTCGTCGGCGGGGCTGCGGTGCAAAGATCGGAAGCAAGGCATGTTTGACGGCCCAACAACTCTGCGAGGAATCTGATCGGCATATTAAGCGTCGATGAACTTTTCAAAGGCCGTCATTTCGACTGAGAGATCATCGTTCTCTGTGTGCGCTGGTATCTGCGGTACAAACTGTTTTCTCGAGACCTCGTCGAGATGATGGCCGAACGCGGGCTCTCTCTGGCGCGAGCATGCAAAGTCGTGGGGGACGTAGATCTTTGCGGCTAAGCTCTGATATTTGGCTGAGGGCGGAGCTATGCAAAAGTTCGTTTGTAGGTTGAAGCTTGAGGCGGATTTTGGCTTTGGTCGACGTGTTGCGAGGTCGGTCCGTCCCTCGCCGGATCGACGTTCCGACCGAAATCGTGGTCACCCGGGGCCATGCGACACGGTCGGTCCGGCCAGACCTGTGGTCGGACGAGCATGTGCGGTGGGACCTGCCGGACGACCTGATCCTTGCGAGCGGCCTTGGGCGTCCTATGATCCGTGCTCATTTCACGTCCATTACAAAGGCATCGCCACAACCGCTCGGCCGCGCACACCAGTGCGGGGACGCCAATGCGCGCTGATGAACCATTGGCGTCGCGGCGGTGGCTCGCTTGCTGCGGTGTCTATGCGAGGCGTCCGAGGCCGTGGCGGAACAGGCGAAGGCGCTCGGCATTCGTCGGTCGACAGCCTTTGTAGTGGCGGCCGGTCTCGAGGCAATAGGTCTGGCTGAGCGAGACAATCGAGGACGATTGCGCGCCGGTCCGGCCGCCACGCGGCCCGGCCTCGCCTATTATGGCTTCGGCGCGATGGCGAATGTAGTTGAAGCGCTGCTTCCTGCGCTCCGAGACGACACGGACTGCTGCGCGTCTCTGATCGTATCGAGAGGAGAGAGCGAATTCGAGGCGGCTCGGCGCCCCGCGGCTTGGGCTCGCGATGCCGATGCAGGCCCAGATAGGATAGAGAAGCCAGTCGCTCGATCAATCGCCGGTTACTCCGCGATCTTGCGTCTATCTCTACGCCCGACTGCGACCGCAACCGAGCTCCGCTCGGCCAATGCCTGCGCGGCGCGTGTCGCCGCGGCTTTGGCCACAACGCTGCGGGCGTCGGACCGGCTGTCGGGAGCCATCTTGGCTTGAGAATATCGAACTTCGCGTCAAAAAAGCCATCAAATTGGAGTGGGCCCGTTGGGGCGGACAGGGATCTGGCCGCCGTTTTGACCGTGGGCCGGGGGTTGCGATCCTCGAACTGTTGCGGGCTGAGATGGCCCAGGGCGGAATGGAGACGGCGCCGGTTGTCGGCCTCGTCGATGAACCGCGGAAGGTCGTGGGCGACATCGGCGAAGGTTTCGTAGGCCATCGGTAGACGGCTTCGACCTTGAGGGTCTTCATGAAGCTCTCGGCCCTGGCGTTGTCGTAAGGGTTGCCTCTGCGCCCCATCGATCCGACAAGACCGCAGCGAAGCAAGGCTTGCCGATAGGCCTGAGCGGCGTATTGCGAACCACGATCCGAGTGGTGGACACAGCCGGGAGGAGGCCTGCGGCGCTCGATCGCGGCGTTGAGCGCGGCGAGCGTCAGGCGGACGTCGATCGAGCGGCTGATCGCATAGCCGACGGCCCGACGCGACCAGGCGTCGAGAATGACCGCGACGTAAGCGAAGCCTTCGACGACGGCGACATAGGTTATGTCCGCGACCCAGAGCTGGTTCTGTCCATCGATCGTCAAGTCCTTGGTTCGATTGGGGTAGATTGGCTGGTCATGGTCGCTGTCGGTTGTGGCGACATAGCGGCGCCGCCGGCGAGGCTGAAGGTCATGTTCGCGCATCAGCCGGCGGATCGTCTTGTGATTGACGATCATATCCGCGATGTCGAAGCTCGGCGCGAACCCGCCGCCAGCCATAGAACTCGAACTCGTCGCAGATCCCGGAGATCGCCTCGACGATCGCGGTGTCGTCCTGCGCGACGGTCGGTTCGTCGTAGAAGGTCGAGCGGGCGATTCCCATCAGCCGGCATCCTTCTGCGACGCTGAGACCCCGGGGCCGACCACGACGGACGTAGTCGCGCTTCTCGGCCGCGGTGCGCTTTTCGCAGCCCCCTTTAGAAACTCGAGCTCCAAAGCCTGCTTGCCGACGAGACGCTCGAGCGCCGCGATCCGGGCTTCGTATTGCTGGAGCAGATCCGCGGCGGCGGCATCCTCATCGAAGTCGCCGGCCTCGTACGTCTGCACCCAGACCCGGATCAGGTTTCGGCAGATGTCATGGCGCTTGCCGAGCCCGTGAAGGGTCTCGCCGGCCAGGAACTCCTGAGCGACCTGGCGCTTGAACTCGATGCTGTGGGTGCGGTGCTTGGCCATGGGCTTCCTTCGTTCGAAAGCCCGGCTCGACGGTCAATTCCAATTGCCCGATTGTCCGCCCCAAAGGGCCCACTCCACTTCCTGCCTTCCCGCGCCCCGGAGTTGAACCCGGTCGAGAACCTCTGGCGCTATCTCCGTCAGAACTGGATCTCAAACACCGTCTTCGAAAATTACGACGCCATTGTCGACGCGGCCTGCGACGCATGGCGCAAGCTGACCGCCAAGCCCGAAACCATCACATCCATCGGGTTGCGAAGACTTCGGCCCACGTCGGTCAGCCGCTATAACCTTTGGTAGGTAACTATCCCCCGGCAAAGCCGGGGGCTTTCAGGACTGGAGCCGCTCGAAGCGGCAGAAGGGGTCGCTGACGCGGCCCCTTGAATTTGGAGCCGCCCAAGGCGGCGTGTCAGCGCCAGAGGTTCATCTGCTCCAGCCTCTACGATCTTCCTTCTCTTGATTGCGGATGTAGGCGCGGATGGCTTCCTCGTCGCGCCCGACCGTGTTGACGAAGAGTTCCCGGGCCCAGAAATGCTGCCCCACGAAATTGCGTTTGCGCTCGCCATAAACCCGAGCCATGTGGATCGCGCTCTTGCCCTTGATGAAACCTACCACCTGCGACACCGCGTATTTCGCCGGGATTCGACAGCAGCATGTGAACATCGGATCGGGCATCAAATGCCCTTCTTCGACCTTCGATTCCTTCTGAAGCGCAGAGCCTCCGGAACACTTCGCCCAGATGCCGGCGCAGCTCCTGACTACAACGTCTTTCGCCGACATTTCGGGATGAAGACAACATGCATATTTGCAGTCCCAAGTCGTGTGGCTTAGGCTCTCGTACTCGTTCCCATCGCCGGAGTTCCTTTCGTCGTGAGTGGCTGCTCACGTTGGAACTTCGCTGATGAGACTCCCGGAAACGTCAAATCTCGCTACTGCCACCCCGGCATAGCCGGGGGGTCTCCCGCTTACGCTAGTGTGTTTGGGCCTAGGCCGCGCCACGAGTTAACGAGGGCGATGCGGACGGCAGACGTGTCCGAGCTACCGGTGCAGAAGCGATGGTCATCCCGGGCCGTTTTGGGCCGCCCATACAGCTCGCAGACCGTGCGGAAACTCGGCGTGAGCGGGTTCCTTCGCGGCGTTGGCGACGTTAGAATTGCGCATGAACTCAGATCACCGGATTCGGACGGGACCAGCTTCTGTTGTTGCCGGAGGCGGTTGACGATTCCGTCGAGGCCGACAATCCGGTTCGGTTCATCGACGCCTTCGTTGATGGGCTGGGTCTTGCGGGCGCCGGGTTCGCGCGGGTCGAAGCCAAGGCGACGGGGAGGCCGGGCTAGGCCCCATCGCCTCGCCTCAGGCTGCGAGGGCGGCGATCATCGTCTCGACGCCGAGGAGGTTGAGGGCGCGGCGCAAATTGTAGGCGAGCGCCGTCAGGCTGAACTCGGCGCGCACGTTGGCGAGGCCGCGCATGAGAAAGGCGCCTTGATCCATCCACTGCTTGATGCTGCCGAACGGATGCTCGACGACTTCGCGGCGACGGTCGAGAATCTCCGGCCTCTTCTTCAGGCGCTCGGCCATGCGATCGAGCACGGCCTCGTTTTCGAGACGGGAAACGGAGCGCACGTCGTTCGTGCATCGCGCGCGGATCGGGCAGTCGCGACAGGCTCGTCGATTGCCGTAATCGACTTTGGCGAGATCGCGCAGCCGGCCGTGGCGGATCGGCGTCAGCGCCTGCCCGGCCGGGCAGACATAGGCGTCGCGCCCCACGTCGTAGCGAAACTCGTCCTTGCGGAAGAAGCCTTCGCGCACCGAGGAGCCGCGTTGCGGTCGGGGAACGTGCGGAATGCAGCCGGCCTTCTCGCAGGCCTCGATGTCCTCGATCTTGAAGTCGCCGCGATCGGCGACGACGGCGATCGTCTCGACGCCCAGAATCTCGCGGGCCGGTTCTGCGGTCTGCGTCAGCAGGCCCATGTCGACGACCTGGTTGGTCACCGCCTGTTCGACGATCAGCCTGTTCTTCGCGTCGACCGCCACTTGAATGCTATAGCCGACCGCGACCTTGGTATGCGCGGCCATGGCTCGGCTGTCGGGATCGGTCAGCGAGATCTGGTTCTCGCCGGTCCGCTCGAGTTGCGCCAGCATCGCTTGGTAGCGGCCGCGCTTCTCACCGAGCGCCGCGATCTTCTCGGCGAGAGTCTTCGTGCGCGCACCACCATTTGTCGCCCCGTCCTCGACGTCGCCATGGTCGAGCCGTTCGAGGTATTCGTTCAACCGCTCATCGGCGGCGCGGATGAACGCTTGCAGCGAAGAGCGGGTGAAGTTGCGGTCCTTGTTGTTGACCGCCTTGATGCGGGTTCCGTCGACCGCCAGCAGTTCGCGGCCGTAGAGGTCGAGCCGCCGGCGCAGCAGTACGAACTGGCGGAAAACGCCGCGAAACGCCGCGCGATTGTCGCGTCGGAAGTCCGCGATCGTCTTGAAGTCCGGCTTGAGGCCGCCCACCAGCCAGATGACCTCGATATTGCGCTGGGCTTCAAGCTCCAGCCGACGGCTCGATCGAACCCGGTTCAGATAGCCATAGATGTAGAGCTTCAAGAGATCGCCGGGCGCATTGCCCGGCCTCCCCGTCGCCTTCGCTTCGACCCGCGCGAACCCGGCGCCCGCAAGACCCAGCCCATCAACGAAGGCGTCGATGAACCGAACCGGATTGTCGGCCTCGACGGAATCGTCAACCGCCTCCGGCAACAACAGAAGCTGGTCCCGTCCGAATCCGGCGATCTGAGTTATGCGCAATTCTAACCTCGCCAACGCCGCGAAGGAATCCGCTCACGCCGAGTGTCCGCACGGTCTGCGAGGAAAAAGACTGGATGTTCGATCCACACCGAATCGAGCCGGCGTAAGTGACTGTGAGTTCGGGGCATTGCTCAGGCGGATGGGGTTGGTTTGAAGTCAGAGTACGCGTTTCTGCGAGCAACTTGAAGCGCCGTTCGTTGTGGGCGCGGTCGCTGACCGCGCCAGCCGCGATCAACGATCGCGGCTACAAGGGTCGGCTCCAGCCCACGCCGATTGTGCGGCGCAGCAGATTGTGAAAGGGTCTTCAGGCCGTCACAAACCCCCGGAAGCCATGTCGATCCGAGCCGCTATCCATCACCTCACGCACTATAAATACGACCGCCCGGTGTCGCTGGGTCCGCAGATCATCCGGCTCAGGCCCGCGCCCCATAGCCGCACCCGGGTCATCTCGCACTCGCTGAAGGTTTCACCCGCCAACCATTTCGTGAACCATCAGCAGGATCCGTATGGCAACTGGCTTGCGCGCTACGTCTTCCCGGACCTCGTCAACGAACTGAAGATCGAGGTCGACGTCGTCGCCGACATGACGGTCTACAATCCGTTTGATTTCTTCGTCGAGGAGACCGCCGAGACATGGCCGTTCGAATATCCCGAGGACATAGCGCCCGATCTCGTCATCTACCGCACGCCCGAGCCCGCCGGACCCCGGCTTCAGGCCTTCCTGGCCGGGATTGATCGGACGCCCAAGCGCACCATCGATTTTCTGGTCGATCTCAACCGCCGCCTTGCTGGCGAAATTCAATATCTCATCCGCATGGAATCGGGGGTGCAGACCCCGGAGGAGACGTTCGAGCGCGGGTCGGGCTCGTGCCGCGATTCGAGCTGGCTTCTGGTGCAGATCTTCCGCTGCCTGGGCTTGGCCGCCCGGTTCGTGTCCGGCTATCTCATTCAGCTCAAGCCCGATCTCGTCGCGCTCGACGGGCCGCCCGGCACGGACCATGACTTCACCGACCTCCATGCCTGGGCCGAGGTCTATCTGCCCGGCGCCGGCTGGATCGGGCTCGATCCGACCTCGGGACTGTTGACCGGCGAAAGCCACATTCCGCTGGCCGCGACGCCTCACTATCGCAACGCCGCGCCCATTTCCGGCGTGGCGAGTTTCGCCAATGTCGATTTCAATTTCGACATGCGCGTCGAGCGGGTGTCCGAACATCCCCGCATCACCAAGCCGTTCTCTGAAGCCGCCTGGAAAGCGCTCGACGCGCTCGGCGAGGAGGTCGACAAGAAACTCGTCGCCGACGACGTCCGGCTGACCATGGGCGGCGAGCCGACCTTCGTTTCGATCGACGATTTCGAAGCGGGCGAGTGGAACGCAGACGCGGTCGGCCCCACCAAACGGGCGCTTGCCGACCGGCTGATCCGGCGCCTGCGCGATCGGTTCGCGCCGGGCGAATTCCTGCATTACGGGCAGGGCAAATGGTATCCAGGCGAATCCCTGCCGCGCTGGACGTTCTCGCTCTACTGGCGGCGCGACTTGAAACCGATCTGGCAGAACCCTGAGCGCATCGCAGCGGAGGGCCAGCAGACCGGCGCAAGCAAGGGGACAGCGGAGGCGTTGCTTGGCGCGATGGCGTCCGAACTCGGCATTGCCTCCGATTTCATCGCGCCAGCTTACGAGGATCCCGCCGAGTGGCTGGTCAAAGAGGCCAACCTGCCGGCGAATGTCTCGCCGGAGAATTCTCAGCTCAAGGATCCTGAGGAGCGCCACCGTATCGCCAAGGTTTTTTCGCGCGGGCTGACGGAGCCTTCTGGATATGTTTTGCCCGTCCAGCGCTGGCAGGCGAAGGCCAACGGCGTCCGCTGGCGCAGCGAGAAATGGAAGACCCGCCGCGGCGCGCTCCATCTGGTCCCGGGCGACAGCCCCGTCGGCTACCGCCTGCCGCTGGGCGCCCTTCCTCATGTTCCCCCGTCCGCTTTCCCCTATGTCGTCGAAGCCGATCCGACCGAGCCGCGCGGGCCCTTGCCGGATTTCCACGATGCGCGGGAGCACGCCCAGCGCGTCGCCTCATTCGCCGCGGCGGAAGGGACGGCCCAGGAGCGCGTCGAGCAGCGCCTTGGCGATATCGACGGCGCCGTCCGCACCGCCGTGACGGTCGAGCCGCGCGACGGGCGCTTGTGCGTGTTCCTGCCTCCGGTCGAGCGGCTCGAGGATTATCTCGAACTGGTCGCAGCCGCGGAGGCGGCCGCCGAAAAAGTCGGGCTTCCGGTGCAGATCGAAGGCTACCCGCCCCCGGTCGATCCGCGCATGAACGTCATTCGCGTCGCGCCCGATCCCGGCGTGATCGAAGTCAATATCCATCCCTCGTCGAGCTGGCGCGAATGCGTCGCCACCACCGAAATTGTCTACGAGGAGGCGCGGCTTTCGCGCCTCGGCGCCGACAAGTTCATGATCGACGGCAAGCATGCGGGAACCGGCGGCGGCAATCATGTCGTCGTCGGCGGCCAGGCGCCGCTCGACAGTCCGTTCCTCCGGCGCCCCGACCTGCTCAAGAGCCTCCTCATCCATTGGCTGCGGCGCCCGAGCTTGAGCTACTTCTTCTCTGGCCTGTTCATCGGTCCGACCAGCCAGGCGCCCCGTATCGACGAAGCGCGCCACGACAGTCTTTACGAGCTGGAGATCGCGCTCGCGCAAATCCCGAAGCCCGGAGACGGCGCCGCGCCGCGGCCGTGGCTGCTCGACCGGCTCATGCGCAATCTGCTCACCGACGTCACCGGCAACACCCATCGGGCGGAAATCTGCATCGACAAGCTCTATTCGCCCGACGGGCCGACGGGCCGCCTGGGCCTCGTCGAATTCCGCAGCTTCGAGATGCCGCCGGACGCCCGCATGAGCCTCGCTCAGCAACTCCTGATCCGGGCGATTCTCTCAAGGCTTTGGCGCGATCCGCTGGACGGGCCGCTGCCGCGCTGGGGCGCTTCGCTGCACGACCGGTTCATGCTGCCCCATTTCGTGTGGGAGGATTTTCTCGGCGTCCTCGCCGATCTCAAGGCGCACGGCTACGACTTCCGCTCCGACTGGTACGAAGCCCAGGCCGAGTTCCGCTTTCCCTTCTGTGGCGAGGTTGAATACGAGGGCGTCCAGCTCGAACTGCGCCAGGCGCTGGAGCCGTGGCATGTGCTGGGGGAAACGGGCGCGATCGGCGGAACGGCGCGCTACACCAATTCTTCGACCGAGCGGCTGCAGGTGAAGCTCACGACCGCCGATCCCGAGCGCTATGTCGTCGCCTGCAACCGCCGTCGCGTCCCCTTGGCCAGGACCGCAACCAATGGCGTCGCGGTCGGCGCGGCGCGCTACAAAGCCTGGAAGCCGGCGACGGCGATGCACCCGACCATTCCCGGTCCACGCGCCTTTGGTCTTCGACATTTTCGATAGCTGGAGCGGGCGGGCGCTTGGCGGCTGCGTTTATCACGTCGCCCATCCGGGCGGGCTCAGCTACGACACCTTCCCGGTCAACAGCAATGAGGCGGAAGCGCGCCGCCTTGCGCGCTTCGAACCGCGCGGCCATACGCCCGGCGCCTACGAACCGGCGCCCGAAACGCCGCATCCCGAGTTTCCGCTGACGCTCGATCTGAGACGCCCGGCGGGGCTTTGAGAGGACGTGTCCCGGAAGGGCTGCGGCGGTCTAGCCGCCATTTTACCGGCGCGCCCCAACATTTTCAGTGCCTTAGGACCCCGTTTAGTTCCGCGCTTCAAAAGTCGCGCGGAATCGGCATCGGCCTCGGACGCCACTAAGACATGTTATCTATGTGAAATTAACCTTCGATAACACATTGCCTAGACGTCATGTTCGCGGGCTAGCCGGTGGCCCGCCCTTTTCGTGCAGGTAGAACGAGGGTTGCTCGGGCGAACCGAGCCGAGCCTCATGCACGGAGGGCGGACCATGGAGAAGCATAGCGAAGTTTTCGTGGCTTTCGATGTCGCCAAGAGGAAGCACGCGGTGGCGATCGCGGAAGGGGGGCGGCAGGGAGAAGTGCGGTTCCTGGGCGATGTCGAGAACAGCCCATTGCCGATCGAGCGGACGATCAGGAGACTGGCGACCCGGTACGGCCAGTTGCATGTCTGCTTTGAAGCCGGGCCGACGGGATATGGGCTTTATCGCCAGGTGAAGGCGCTCGGGCACGACTGCCTGGTGGTCGCTCCGGCCCTGATCCCGAAACGAGCGGGCGAGCGGATCAAGACAAACCGGCGCGACGCGGTCACGCTGGCGCGTCTGCATCGGGCCGGCGAACTGGCGGGGGTCTGGGCGCCCGATCCGGCGCACGAGGCGGTGCGCGATCTTGTGCGGGCTCGCGAGGCGGCGGCGGACGATCTTCGGCGCAAGCGCCAGCAGTTGCTGTCCTTCCTGCGCAGGCACAATCGGATCTACAGCGGCGGCGGCCACTGGACGCTGGCGCATCGGCGCTGGCTCGCCGGTCAGAAGTTCGCACGGGACGGAGTTCCAGAGCGCATCTACGCCCCGGAAAACTCGGTCATGAGGGCTAGCCGTCGCTCCCAACACTTATGTGGTGTCGCACGGATGGCCACCCCTTCTCTATACTTCACGGAACGCTCGCCTCAGGCGATCTTCGGGCGCCTCGCTCCGTTGAGCTTGGCGGGCTTCACCGGTTGGCCGTCGGCCTCGATGCCCCCGATGAACTCGCGGATGCGCGGGGCGATCTCGTTGCGGAAGCGGGAGCCGTTGAACACGCCGTAATGGCCGACCCCCTTCGCCAGATGATAATGCTTTCTGGACCTCGGGGATATTGACGCACAAATCGTTGGCCGCGCAGGTCTGGCCGACCCCCGAAATGTCGTCCTTTTCGCCTTCCACGCTCAAAAGGCCGCTCTTGCGGATCGCTTTCAGGTCGACCAACTGTCCGCGGTGCGTCATCTCGCCTTTCGGCAAGGCGTGGCGCACGAACACGGTCTCGATCGTCTGCATATAATACTCGGCGGCGAGGTCCATCACCGCCAGATACTCGTCATAGAACTCGCGATGCTTCTCGGCCGGATCGTCATCGCCCGCGACGAGGTGGTTGAACATGTCGAGATGGGCGGAGACATGGCGGTCGATGTTCATCGCCATGAAGCCGCTGAGCTGAAGAAAGCCCGGATAGACCTCGCGGCCGACGCCGGGATAGGGGAAGGGCGCCGTATGCAGGCAGTGGCGGCGGAACCATTCGACGCCGCGCTTCTCGGCCAGCTTGTTGACCTCGGTCGGGCTGCGGCGGGTGTCGACCGGGCCGCCCATCAAGGTCATGCTGGCGGGGGCTGCAGGGTCGCCGTCGGCCTCCATCAGCGCCGCCGCTGCGAGCAGCGGCACCGACGGCTGGCAAACTCCGATCGTGTGCACGCCCGGTCCGAGATGAGTCGAGAATCTGACGCAAATAGACGATGTAGTCGTCGAGATCGAAGGGCCCCAGCGCCAGGGGCACCATGCGCGCATCGGCCCAGTCGGTGATGTAGACGTCGTAGTGGGGCAGGAAGGCCTCGACCGTGCCGCGAAGCAAGGTCGCGTAATGGCCCGACATCGGCGCAACGATCAGGAGCTTCGGCTGAACCGCGCCGGCGGCGAAATCAGGCCGGGCGAAATGCAGGAGATTGCAGAACGGCCTGGTCCAGACGATCTCCTCGAGGATCGGATAGAGGATTCCGTCCACGTGAATGTCATCAAGCCCGAAGGTCGGCTTGCCGTAGCGGCGCGTCAGGCGCTCGAACAGCTCCGTCCCGGCCGAGATGTTCTTGCCCAGAGGCGTGTTGGAGAGCGGGTTCCAGGGATTGCTGAACATCAAATGCGTCGCGTCCGACATCGCCCGCGCCGGCGCCAGAGCGGCGTGAGCCATCTCGTACAATTGGTAGGGATAGGTTGGAGGCATAAACATGAACCAATCTGGCGCGAACGATCCCACTGACATGTCAGGCTATCGTCCGCGCCGCAACATAGCAATTAAGTCTTAAGGATTAGGCTACAAGCGGATCGCTGCCGCCAGTGCAGCCGGGCCCGAGCGCCGGCCATGCGACCTCTGCCAATGCGTCATGGATCCCCCCCGGACAGCGCTCACCGCTGACGGGCGTTGTTTCGCCGACCGCTCGTATTGAACCGCCCCCGCGCTTTGAGCGCGCCTCAAGCCCCGGCGCTGGTCTTCAACGGAACGCCGGCATCCGTCAAAACCGACGTCAGTTCGCCCGACTGGAACATTTCGCGCACGATGTCGCATCCGCCGACGAACTCGCCCTTGACGTAGAGCTGGGGAATGGTCGGCCAATTGGCGTATTCCTTGACGCCCTGACGAATGTCGGCGTCCTCAAGCACGTTCACGCCGACGACCGGCGCGCCGACGTATTCCAGGATCTGGATCACCTGGCCCGAGAACCCGCACTGCGGAAATTCGGGCGTTCCCTTCATGAACAGGACAACCGGATTTTCCGAGATCACCTTCTCGATACGTTCACGAGCATTAGCCATGGGGCAGGTCCTCTGAGGAGCGGAGAGTCAAGGTCGCCGCCTTTCGCGCCGAAGATATAACGCCGGGCAGCGTTCGACGCCAGCGGATCACGGGACAAAAAAACCGCCTTCAGCCGCCGGTCGCGTTCATATGGCGGTGAACGGCGGGCGCCGCCGACCGGGCGATGACGAAATCATGACCCTTGGGCTTGCGCTTTATTCCCCCGCGGATCGCCTCGATGAGCGGCTCGTTGGACGCGGAGCGGCGCAGCGGCTCGCGCAAATCGACCGCATCCTCCTGGCCGAGACACATATAGAGCGTGCCGGTGCAAGTGACCCGCACCCGATTGCAGCTTTCGCAGAAATTGTGCGTGAGAGGCGTGATAAATCCGATGCGTCCCCCGGTTTCCTTGACGTCGTCATAGCGCGCAGGACCGCCCGTGGCGTAGGTCGACGGGATCAGGGTCAGCGAGCGTTCGAGGCGGGCGCGCAACTCCGTCAAGGGCAGGAACTGATCCGCGCGGTCGCGCTCCATGTCCCCGAGCGGCATCACTTCGATGAAGGTCAGGTCGAAACCACGCCCATTCGCCCATTTGACCAGATCGAGGGCTTCCTCGTCGTTGAAGCCCTTCAAGGCGACCGTGTTGATCTTGATTTTGAGCCCGGCGGCGGCGGCCGCGTCGATTCCGGCCAGAACGACGCTCAACTCGCCCCAGCGCGTCACCTGGCGAAACTTTTGCGGGGTCGAGCGTATCGAGCGAGACATTGATGCGCCTGACCCCGCAATCGGCGAGTTCGGAAGCAAAGCGCGCGAGCTGCGAGCCGTTGGTCGTGACCGTCACTTCATCGAGCGTTCCCGCGGTCAGATGCCGGGAGAGGCCATGGAACAGCGACATCACATTGCGCCTGACCAGCGGTTCGCCGCCGGTAATGCGAAGTCTTCGCGCGCCCAGGCTGACGAATGTCGAGCACAATCGGTCGAGCTCCTCGAGCGACAGGATGTCCCGCTTGGGCAGGAAATTCATGTCCTCGGACATGCAATAGACGCAGCGATAGTCGCACCGGTCGGTGACCGAGACTCGCACATAGGCGATCGCGCGACCGAACGGATCGACAAGCGGTTGAACGGCCGGAGGCGCGTGCGCATTCATCTCTCAAACATATAGATGCGCACTCGCTTCAAAGAAAGGCGCTGCCTGGCGAGCGAAATCCGCGCCGGGGCGCGTTCGCCGCTCGGCCCCGCTAGGAGCCCGCGTCACGAGTCTAGCGCGTCACAACGACCCGGGCGCCAACCCTCGCCCGCCCATAAAGGTCGATGACATCGTCGTTGGTCATGCGGATGCAGCCGGACGAAACCGCGTGCCCGATCGTGTCGGGCTCATTGGAGCCATGAATTCGATAGAGCGTGCCCGCAAGATACATGGCGCGCGCGCCAAGCGGATTGTCCGGTCCCCCCTGCATATGACGAGGAAGGTCCGGCCGACGCCTCAGCATCTGCGCCGGCGGCGTCCAGTCCGGCCACTCTCGCTTGTAGCCGACATGGGTGACGCCGGCCCAGGTAAATCCTGGCCGTCCGACGCCGACCCCATACCTGAGCGCCTGATGGTCCGGCAAAACCAGGTAAAGGCGGCGCTCGCCGGTGCGCACGATGATGGTGCCCGGCGCTTCCCTTCCGCCGAATTGGACGGTCTCCCGGGGGATCGGCGTTGCGACCGGCTGCAACTGCAAATCCAGGGCGTTGGCGAAACCTGGCGCCGCTCCGGCGCTCAGAAACAGGCCCGCCCAGATGGCGGCGCGGATCAGATTGCGGCGCATGATTTCCCCCGTCAAGAACCCCAAGGAACACCGAGCGACGCACCCGTGTTCGGCGCAACTCGCTCGTGGCGTGATTATGGCGAGAGATGGGCGTGGCGCAATGCATTGTGGCGAACGGGAAATCACGAATTGGTCAATTGAGTTAAATTTTGGCGAAGAAGCACGACGGCGCGAGCCGATTTCAGGGCCTTGACCGGGTTCAGACAGATGTGAGGGGCCCGCCGCCAGGCGAATCCCGATCATTGGGTGCTTGGAGGCGATTTTGCGCGAAAGATCTTTCGCGCCCCGCTCGCCAGGCAATCCATGCATCCATCCGACCTATCGTCTCCTATGTCCTGAGCCAGGACAGGGCTTGACCCTGTTCCCCGCGCGGCCTTCAATGACCAGGTCCGATCTGAGCTGGATCGCGGACAAGAGTGGAATGCGGCGATGAAGACGGGTTTGACGCTAACCGAAGTGGACGAGCGAATCGCCGCGATCCGGGAGAATCTCGAGCAGTTGGTCGAACAGTCCACGGCCAATTCGAGCGCCGGCAACGACGATTTGAATGCCGCGCGGATCGCCGAACAGGAGCAGGAGCTCGCGAAACTGCTTGAGGCGCGAGAAGCGTTGCTGCCGGGATGACCAGGCTCGAGTTCCGGCTGCCCGAAGGTCAAGGCCGGTCGTCAATCGCCGCGAGCCGCTCGGCCTCGGCGAGATCCTCAACGGTGTTGGCGTTGAAGAACGGATCGACCGGCTCAGCCGGCCAAGCGACGGTGGCGAGCCGGTAGCGCCCGGTCCACGCGTCAACCTTGCGAAGGCCTTCGACGACCAGGGCCTCGCGCAATGCATCGCGCAACGCGACCTTCCATAGCCCGATCACAGGATGAGATCGTCCTTGCGACGCAGCGACGGCAAGCTCGGCGTCTTGAGCGGACACGGCGTCGCGCAATCGCACGACGAGGTCGCGGGGCAGAAAGGGACAGTCTCCCGGAGCGCTGAGAATCCATTGCGCGTTGGGCCGGTGGGCTGCGGCCCAGTCGAGCCCGGCCAGGATTCCGGCGAGCGGACCTGGATAATGCTTGACCCCATCGGCGACGACCGGCAGGCCAAACGACGCAAAGCGCAGGGGATCGCCATTGGCGCTGAGAAGCAGGCCTTCGCATTGCGGCGCGAGCCGCGATATGACGCGGGACAAAATCGTGCGCCCGCCAATTTCGCGCAGCGGCTTGTCGCCGCCGCCCATTCGCCGCGCCAGACCGCCGGCGAGCACCAGCCCCGGAACGCCGGAAGCTTCAGTCATCGCCGTCGCCTTTTGGCGAGCGGCAAGCAGACCCCGCGAGGTTCTGATCGACCATGTCCCTTGTCTCGAACGCCGCGGTTAATGTGGGATCCCCGGATCGGACGCTCGTGGATCACTGCCGGCTTGCGGACTATAAGGCGCGCTCCCGCGAACAAAGGCGAGGAGCCGCGATTGACGGGCCGCGAACGATCCGCACATGTCGAGCCATGACCATCACCATGAGGTTGGATCTGTCGGGACTGAAATGTCCTCTTCCGGCGCTTAAAGTCCGCAAAGCCTTAAAATCCTTGGCGCCCGGCGATCGGCTGGAAGTGCGTTGCACCGATCCGCTGGCAATGATCGACATTCCGCATCTGGTCGGCCTGACGGGCGACCGTCTGGAGACCATCGAGCGCGGCGAGCGCGACACTGTGTTCCGCATCGAAAAGTGCGCTCCGACCCTTGAGCGGGTCTCCAGGGCCGAGTTCCAGGGCCGAGTCGGGCGACGGGGGTCTAGCTCCTCTCGAACGCGCCCGTGATCTCGCTCATCGTCGGCAGATCGGCGAAGGCGTCAAACCGCCCGTTCTCGGCAATGTCCCTGGCGGCCCGCATGAACCCGCCCCAGGCCGCGCGCGCCAGCGCTCCCCCGACGCTGATCCGCTTGACGCCGAGATCTTCGAGCTGATGCCTGGTGAAGCCGGGCCAGCCGGCGAGCACATTGACCGGCAGCTTGCCCGCAACCCGCACGACCTCGGCCACTTCCTCCGTCGTCCTGAGCAACGGCACGTAAAGCACGTCGGCGCCGGCTTCCGCGTAAAGGGGAAGGCGCCGCAGCGCCTCGGCGAGTCCGCCAGCCTGGCGCAGGATCGCCTCGCTGCGCGCAGTGAGCAGGACCTTTTCGCCGCTGGCGCTGATCGCCGCGCGCGCCGCGCGCAGCCGGTCGACCGCTTCGGTCACACTATAGAGAGGAGCGCCGGGATTGCCGGTGTAGTCTTCGATCGAAAATCCCGAGACGCCGGCGCCGACGCAAAGCCGCGCGCTCTCGTGGACGCCGTCAGCGTCGCGGGCGAAGCCGGCCTCGAAATCGGCGTTGAGCGGCAGATCCGTCGCTTCGGCGAGGTCGCGGAGGTGGCTCAGCGTATAGGCGCGGTCGACCGCGCCATCGCCCTTTCCGGCGGCGAAGGCCATGCCGGCGCTGGTGCTGGCGAGCGCCGGGAAGCCGAGCGAAGCGAGATATTTGGCCGAGCCAATGTCGAACGG
This sequence comes from uncultured Alphaproteobacteria bacterium, assembly GCA_963802615.1. Taxonomy (GTDB): domain Bacteria; phylum Pseudomonadota; class Alphaproteobacteria; order Rhizobiales; family Beijerinckiaceae; genus Roseiarcus. The sequence goes on along the minus strand of CAWDKC010000031.1, from coordinate 208,679 downwards.
ATTGGGAATGACAAAACAGCCCGGAGCCGCATGCAGCTCGGCGAAGCGGGCGCGCTTGTCTGCGATCGTCGGCATCATCCATTCCCCTTCGGCATGAGGTCGGAGAGCTTCAGCTTCTGACGGCCGTCATCATCGAAATTGTCCGCCGCAAGCCAGCGCTCGTAGGCAGCCTTGCGCGCCGGCCACTCGCTGTCGAGCATCGCAAACCAGGCTGTGTCCCGGTTGCGGCCCTTGACGATCATGTGCTGGCGGAAAATTCCCTCGAAGGTGAAGCCGAAGCGCTCCGCGGCGCGACGCGAGGGCGCGTTGAGGGCGTTGCACTTCCATTCGTAGCGGCGATAGCCGAGCTCGTCGAAGACATATTTCGCGAACAGATATTGCGCCTCGGTCGCGCCGGCCGTCCGCTGCATCGCGGGCGTGTACATGATGTTGCCGACCTCGATCACGCGATTCGGGGCGTCGATGCGCAGGAAGGTCTGATAGCCGACCGCCCGGCCCGAGGCGTTGTCGATGATGGCGAAGAACAGCGGATCGGCGGCGGCCTTGGCCTCGACATTGGCGCGAAATTCGTCGCGGCTCGCGTAAGGCCCGTCGAACAGATAGGCCCACACGCCTTCGCGCGTCGCGTCGCCGTTCGAACCTTCATAGAGCGCCTCGGCGTGCGCCGTGCGGGTCGAGGGGGACGAGCGTGATCCACCGCCCCTTGAGCGTGACCCGCTCCGGCCGCCTGGCGGGATGCGAGTCGACGAGGGGACCGATGGGCAGAGTCTGCGGGGCGTCATGCTGGTCTCGCGATTGCGTTTCGGCTGCGGCGTCGATGACGAGATGCTTCAAGTCGCGCCGTTGACGTCAGTTTGCGCGAAATCGTCGCCTTTGAACAGCAGCGCTGCGCCGTGAGCCTTCGCGCAGGCGTACGACAGACAGTCGCCGAAGTTGAGCCGCGCCGGATGCCGGCCTTTTCCGTATTGCTCGAAGCATTCCACGGCCAGCGCGCGCCGACACGCGGCATCGATCGAGCGCTTCCTCGATCTCGGCGTCTGCGAGATAAGATCGTCGAACCGCGTCTCTGGCGTCGCGCGGCGAATAGATCCAGGCGCCTGGCTCAGACACGATGCAGGTTTCGAGGCGCACGGCGGGCGATGTCACCCGGTGTTTCGGCGCTCCGCAATCGCATCGATGAATGCGTCACGATCCGGCTCGTTCGATCAGGATCGCGACGAACGACGGACGTGTCGATGAACAGACTCACTGGCCCCAAAGCGTCGTCGATCTCTTCCTTCGTGACTTCCCGCGGATTGGGGCCGGCCATGGCACCGTTTCATCCGCTCGCGGCCGCAAGCTCCGCCATCGTTCGCGCAACGGCCGCTTGTCGCGCTCGCGCTTCAGTTCGCTGCGCAGCGCATGAGCGATCGCCTCGGTCATGTTGGTCTTGCGAAGCTTGGCGAGCTCGCGCGCGAGCTCGCTAACCTCGGGATCGCGGATGCTGATGCCCATGACGGCCTCGTCTATACAATTGACGAAGATTGTATATACGAAGTCCGCCGCCTCGTCAATGCAAACCCATCAATGGTTGTCCCGCGGCACGCCCATGGTCTGCGCCAGCCGCTGGTATTTGACCGCTGGCTTCAGCACCATGCCCTCGTCGAACTGCGCCACCATCTCGCGCTGGATCTGCTGCCATGGCGTCTGGCTCTTGGGATAGGGGAACCCGCCATTTTGGGCGAGCGTTGCCGCGGCGCTCGTTCAGCTCCTCGTCCGAGATCAGGATGTTGGCGGTGCCCTTCTTGAGATCGATGCGCACCCGGTCGCCGGTCTTGATCAGCGACAATCCCCCGCCCGCCGCCGCTTCAGGCGAAGCGTTGAGGATCGACGGCGAGCCGGAGGTGCCCGATTGCCGGCCGTCGCCGACGCAAGGCAGCGCATGCACGCCTTTCTTGAGGAGCGCCGCCGGCGGCTGCATGTTGACCACTTCCGCCCCGCCCGGATAGCCGATCGGCCCGGTGCCGCGAATGAACAGAATGCTGTGCTCGTCGATCTTGAGCTTCGGATCGTCGATGCGGTGGTGATAGTCCTCGGGCCCCTCGAACACGATCGCCCGGCCCTCGAACGCGTCCGGGTCCTTCGGGTTGGAGAGGAAGCGGGCGCGGAACTCCGCGTCGATCACGCTCGTCTTCATGATCGCGTCGTTGAACAGATTGCCGCTCAGCACGACGAAGCCGGCGTCCTCCTTCAACGGCTTGTCGATCGGCATGATGACGTCGGGATCGTCCGAATGAATCTTGGCGCAGTTTTCTCCCATCGTCTTGCCGTTGACGGTCAGCGCCTTCTCATGGATGAGCTTGCGCTTCATCAGTTCGTTGACGACGGCCGGAACGCCGCCGGCGCGGTGATATTCTTCGCCAAGATATTTGCCGGCCGGCTGCATGTTGACGAGCAGCGGCACCTTGTGCCCGATCGTCTCCCAATCCTGAATCGAAAGCGGCACGCCGATGTGGCGGGCGATGGCGTTGATGTGGATCGGCGCGTTGGTCGAGCCGCCGATCGCGCTGTTGACGACGATCGTGTTCTCGAACGCCTCGCGCGTCAGGATGTCCGACGGCTTCAGGTCCTCCCACACCATTTCGACGATTCGCTGGCCGGTCCGATAGGCGATCTGGCCGCGCTCGCGATGGGGCGCAGGGATCGCGGCGCAGCCGGGCAGGCTCATGCCGAGCGCCTCGGCGAGCGAGTTCATGGTCGAGGCCGTGCCCATCGTGTTGCAATGGCCGACCGACGGCGCGGACGAGGTGACGATCTCCATGAATTCCTCGTAGTCGATCTTGCCTTCGGCAAGGTCGGCGCGCGCCTGCCAGACGACGGTGCCCGAGCCGCTGCGCTGGCCGTGATGCCAGCCGTTGAGCATCGGTCCGCCGGAGAGGACGATCGCGGGAATGTTGACCGTCGCCGCCGCCATGATGCAGGCCGGCGTCGTCTTGTCGCAGCCGGTCGTCAGCACCACGCCGTCGATGAAGTAGCCCATCAGGATTTCGACGAGGCCGAGATAGGCGAGATTGCGGTCGAGCGCCGCGGTCGGCCGCTTGCCCGTTTCCTGAATCGGGTGCACCGGAAATTCGAACGCCAGCCCCCCGGCCGCGGTGATGCCGTCGCGCATGCGCTTGGCGAGTTCGAGGTGATGGCGATTGCAGGGCGAAAGATCGGAGCCGGTCTGCGCAATGCCGATGATCGGCTTGCCGGAGCGCAGCTCGCCGGGCGTCAGGCCGAAATTGAGATAGCGCTCGAGATAGAGCGCCGTCATTCCCGGGTTGTCAGGATTGTCGAACCATTGTCTGGATCGCAACGCGCGCTTGGGGTCGCCCTTGGAGCCGCCATTTGATTTGGTCTTGGATTTATCGGCCATCGCTCTCGTTTGCCTCCCTGGCGCATGTTCAAGTTCGTCGCGCCGGCGCTGTCACGCCATTATGAACCCGATCGTGGAGCGAATTCAATGTTTCGCTTGCGCGAACCGCCTCTCTGTCGTTGGCGCGGCCGCTCGAAGGGCGTCTCACATCGCGAGCGGCGACACGCCAAACAGCCAGAGGTGCAGGCCGCCGATCAGCAGCGCATAAACGACCAAGCCCGACCACGACGGCGCCGGCCGTGGCGCCGAGCTGCGGCTCGGGATAGACGACGCCGTTCCGCCTGTCTCGGGCGTAGCAGGCCGCGAGATCGGCGACCGACCAGACGAGAAAGGCGCCGAACAGCACGAGATCCGCCGCCGAGCCGTTGGCCATGAGGTGGCCCGCGCTCCACAACAGCACCGACCACAGCATCGGATGATGGACGACGACTGCAATGTGGCTTCGCTTGAAGCCAGAGCTCGCGAGCAGAATGAGCGCGACCAGCATCAGAAGCATCGTGATGTGCCGGCCCCATGTCGGAGGCGTCCAGAGCTGGGGCGCATCATAGCGCGCTCGCGCGAATCCCCAGACGATCAGCACGAAGCCGATCGCCGAGAGAGCCGAATAAATCCCTTTCCACGGGCCCTCGCCGAATCCGCGCGATCGCTCTCTCGCGACCGCTCTCGGAGACGATGCGGGTCGAGTGGAGGCCGAGAAAGATGACGAGGCCGAGGACCAAAATTGTCATGGGCATTCCGCCTTGAGACGGGAATTGTTCGCTGGCCGCGAAGGTTAGGCGCCCAAACACGACGAAGGCAAGGCCGGCGCGTCCTTGCGCCATCAAGGATCGCGTCGCATGAAGGCGGCCCGCCCTCACGGAAACGCCCGCGATGACCTGGTCCGCCGCCCAGTACGTCAAATTCGAACAGGAGCGCACGCGTCCGGTCCATGATCTCGTGGCGCGAATTCCGAACGCTGAAGTTCTCAGCGCCGCCGACATCGGCTGCGGTCCCGGCAATTCGACCGAGGTCTTGCGCGAGCGCTACCCGGAGGCGCGCATCGTCGGCCTCGATTCGTCGCCCGACATGATCGAAGCGGCGCGAAAGCGTCTTCCCGACATCGCGTTCGAGGTCGCCGACATTCGCCAATGGCGCCCGAAGGAGCCGCTCGACGTGATCCTCGCCAACGCGGTGCTGCAATGGATTCCGGACCACGAGACGCTGTTTCCGGCGCTGATCGCCAAACTCGGTCCGGGCGGGGCGCTCGCCGTGCAAATGCCCGACAATCTGGACGAGCCGTCGCATCGGCTGATGGGCGAGGTCGCAAGCGAAGGGCCATGGGCGGCGAAGCTCAAGGACGCCGCAAGCGCTCGCGCCGAGCGGCATCGCGCCGAGCTGGTATTTCCGCCTGCTGCGCCCGTTTGCGCCTCATGTCGATATCTGGCGCACGACTTACTTTCATCCGCTCGCCGGCGCTCATGCCGTCGTCGAATGGCTGAAGGGAACCGGTCTTCGCCCTTTCCTCGACCCGCTCGGAGAGAGCGAGCGGGAAGCTTTCCTTGCGCGCTATGAGGCGGCGGTCGCCAGAGCCTATCCGGCGGAGGCGGACGGGACCGTTCTCCTGCCGTTTCCGCGGCTGTTTGTCGTCGCCGCGCGCTGAACGCTGAATTTGCGCCCTGCATCTGGGGAAGATAGCGTGGAGCCTCGTTGGAGGGAGGACGCCATGCCCAAATATCTGTTCGAAGCGCGCTATAGCCCCGAAGGCGCCATTGGTCTCGCAAAGGAAGGCGGCACGGGCCGCCGGGACGCCGTCAAGACGCATCTCGAGGAGATCGGCGGCAAGCTGGAATCGATGTATTTCGCGTTCGGCGACGTCGATTGTTTCGTCATCGTCGACCTGCCCGACAATGTGAGCGCGGCCGCCCTCTCTCTCGCCGTCAACGAGAGCGGTCTGATCGCGAGCAAGGCGATCGTGCTGCTGACGCCTGAGGAAATGGACCAGGCGGGCAAGAAGAAGGTCCATTTCCGCGCCCCGGGCAAGAAAGCCCCGGCCTGATCGCGCTTCCAACGCGCCGGCGCTTCGTGCTATGGCGCGCACTTCAAGCGCCCGTAGCTCAACTGGATAGAGTATCGGTCTTCGAAACCGAGGGTTGGCGGTTCGAACCCGTCCGGGCGCGCCATCTTCGGTTTAAGATGAGATGGTTCTGTAGTCCTGGTCACTGATTGGTCACTTCGCATCGCGCCGGGAAGCACGCGACAGCCCCTTAACTTATCCCAGATTTTATCCTCTCCAGCGCGCAAACTGGAGCGCGAACTCACCCAGACAATCCACCGTCTCCGCAAGCTAATTCAAAACGTAGCGTCTTTGCTTAGTCCAAATTGGGCCTTCACTTAATCGTAAAACAGTTTGTCAGTTCTTTGGATACGGCCCGCCCACAAATACTTGAGCTGGTTCTCGTCAAGTTCTTTTGCTTCAAACATGACCCACCCCACCTGAGCATCTCTAAATTTTGCCTCGAAGTAGTTGTCTTTTGATCTTGCGTCCTCTTCTTTCCAGCCCATTGATTTGTATTTTCCGCGATAGAAATCCACAAGCGTTGATAGTTTTTGCGGCGTGTCAAATCTCAAATTTATTCCTTTTGAATAACTGATCTTGACCGCATCCGGCGGCATCGGGATTGCGGGATCAACATCACTTAATTTTGCATATTTTGGCCCGCTATCCAATTTCACGGCTCCCGCCTGCGGCGAGTTGGTGAAAGCCGGGATCGAAGAGAAAGTGGTGTGTTGTTCATACCCGATATGCCCCTTTTCGTCTTTCAGGAAGCCATCAACCGCAATAAGCACATGGGTCTTGGCGTCGGCCCTGGCGGTATATTGCTCTTGGTCTTTCCCGTCGGTAGATTTCCAGACCAGTTTGATCTCAGCGCCATCGTTACTGCACTCAGTGGCCGGGGCTGGCGGCAAGCGGAATAGGAGTGTGTCTGGCAGTAAATGCCGAACCATCAAATTCGGACGGCGGCTGATCGGCTCTGACCGGGCTCTTGAACCGAGGACCAAGCCGTCTTGCCCGAGACCAAGACCGTTGAAACGAATTTACCGCCCCTGGATACTGAAACTTCCTTGATTTGGTCTGGCGGGCTGAAATCGCGGGTGACGGTATGATCCGGCGCGCCTTTGTCGAGATAGTTGGTGAAGCGACGGATAGGAGCGGTGGCGGCAGTGGCCTTGAGTCATTTCCGCTTTGTCGCCGTCGCAATCAGCGAGGGCAATGGGCGCAGGTGACAGGAGCGCGAAGGCGGTGGCTGAAAGTAGGTATTTCATTACAAACCTCTCGAACAGAGCCCCGCTCAAGTTAGATGATTGTGCCACGGCTCTGCTGCCGGTCCATAGCGGAATTAGACGTAGGTCGACTGAAGGGCCTCTTCATAAATCAAGAGATGAAACAATCACATAAGAGTGCCCAGTTTCATCCTCTCGGGCGCGCCAATAACTCAAACCGGCGTTGTCACGGCGCCAGCGGCTGCGCCCGTCGCGGCGCCCATGGCGTCGGTCAGCACATTATAGAGCGCGCGCGCCTCTGGCGCAGGGCCGCGCCGCTCGCCGAGCGCTTCGACCTTGACCGCGACCCATCTCGGCCCTTGTGCAAAACTCAGCACGTCGCCGCAGCGGACCGGGCGGCTCGGCTTGTCGACCGGAGCGCGCGACTGGCCGCGAAGCAGGCGCACGCCGCCGTCCTCGACGATGCGCGCGGCGAGGCTTCTGGTCTTGAAGAAGCGGGCGCGCCACAGCCAGACATCGATGCGGCAAGCGTCTTCCGTCAGGAGCCGTCCTCCGTCACGAGGCGGCGCGTCCGGCAGCCGGGCCGCGACTGCGCTTGCGGCGCCGCTTTCGCCGCTCCGCCGGCTTCGTAAGCGCCGCAAGCGCGGCGAACGGGGTGGCGACGGGGCCGCCTGTAAGCGTCCGTTGGTCAGCCGTCGCCCGGCGGCGAAACAGCGCGCGCTCGGCGCCTTCGCCCTCGCGCACGCGCGCAAAGCCAAGCGCGCGCAGAATGTGATGGGCGTCGTCGCGCCGCCATTTGAGGTCCGCGAGCAGCGCGTCGGTGACGTCGATCGCGCCCGCGCCCTCCGGCCACGCGGCGCGCGCGAGCGCATCGAGCCGCTCAAGCTCGGCGATCGGCGCGGCGAGCTGCCCGACCGCGCGCAGGCCGCGCAGGCTGAGGGCCTCGGGACGCGGCGTCGGACGCGGCAGGGGATTGAGCGTCGTCGGGTCCGGGCGCCATGAGGCGCTTGCGAGCTCGGCGTAGGCGAGCGCGAGCACCTGCGCTTCCGGCTCGAGAAGCGACGGCAGATAAAGGCTGAACGCGCCGAAGCGCACGCCGAGCGCCTTGAGCGTCCGGCGCTCGTTGCGGCTCAGGAGCCTGATGCGGGCGTCGGCGGCGCGACGATCCAAAACCCCGAACTGCTCGACGAGCTGGTAGGCGAGGCCGCGCGCCAGCCCCCTCAGCCGCCCGTCCTCGATCGCCTGCTTGAGATGCTTGAGCGCGTAGAGACGCCGTGTGGCCTCGGCGGCCGCGAAAGCTTCCAGGCGCCGCGCGGCGCGCTCGCGTTGCGGCTCGGCGCCAAACTCGCCGATCAGTCTCACGCGCGGCGCGAACGGCTCGCCGCTGACGATTTCACCCGCCGCTTCGCCCCGCCAGTCGACCACGCCGCCAGGCGCAAGCGCGAACGCCTCGTCGTCCTCGCTCGCCAGCTCGCCAAGCCGACGGGCGACTTCGGGCGCGACGACCCGCTCGACCGCGCCGCGCAAAGCGCGATTCTCGAGCGCGGTCGCGCCACGCTCGGGCTCGAAATGGAAGCCGGCGAGCCGGCCGACCAAATGGCCCTCCACCGTCACCGCCCCCTCGCCGTCGATGCCGCCCAGGATCGGGCCCGCGCGCTGACTCAAGCTGCGCAGAAGCGCGCTCGTGCGCCGGTCGACAAAGCGCTGCATCAGGGATTGGTGCAGCGTGTCGGAGAGCCGGTCCTCGAGGCTCCGCGCCCGGCCCTGCCATGTTTGCGGATCGGCGAGCCAGTCGGCGCGATTGGCGACATAGGCCAAGGTGCGCACCCGAGCGAGGCGAGACGACAGCGCGTCGATGTCGCCGTCGGTCCGGTCGAGGCTTGCGAACTGGCCTTGCATCCAGTCTTCGGGCATCCGCCGGTCGCCTTGGGTAAGGTGCTCGAACATCGCCCCGATGAGGCGCGTGTGCTCGTCCTGCGTCGTCTTGCGGAAGTCGGGCGTCTGGCAGATCTCCCATAGCCGCATCAGGTTGGATCGGTCGCGCGTGCGCCGGATCACCATTTCGTCGGTCGACAGCTGGCGAAGCGTCGTTTCATCCTGGGCTTCCGCCGAGAGCCTCAGTCCCGGGTTGGGCGGCGACTCGGCGAGCGAGCGGATCAGCCCCTGAAGCGACTGGAAATCAAGCCGGTGATTGCGCCATTCGGCGGCCACGACCGATGGGAAGACATGGCCTTCGACCGCCGCGACGATGTCCGGGTCGAGATCGGGCGCATCGGCCGTTACGCCGAACGCGCCATCCCTGCGAAATCGGCCGGCGCGCCCGGCGATCTGGGCGATCTCCTGCGAATAGAGCCCGCGCCGACGTCGTCCGTCGAACTTATGCAAGCCGGCGAAGGCGACATGGTCGACATCCATGTTCAATCCCATCCCGATCGCGTCGGTCGCGACCAGGAAGTCGACTTCGCCGGACTGGAACAGATTGACCTGGGCGTTGCGGGTGCGCGGACTGAGCGAGCCCATGACGACGGCCGCCCCGCCGCGCTGGCGGCGGATGAGCTCGGCGATGGCGTAAACCGCGTCGGCGGAGAAAGCGACGACGGCGCTGCGCGGAGGCAGGCGGGTCAGCTTCTTCGGGCCGGCGTAGCTCAGCTCGGACAGTCGCTCGCGGAACCGGATCTCGGCTTCAGGACAAAGCCTGCGAATCAGCGAGGCGACTGTCGCTGCGCCCATCAGCATCGTCTCGGACGACCCCCGCGCATGCAGGAGCCGATGGGTGAACAGGTGGCCGCGCTCGGGATCGGCGCAAAGCTGGATCTCGTCGACCGCGAGAAACTCGACCTTGCGGTCGAGCGGCATCGCCTCGACCGTGCAGACGAAGTAGCGCGGCCTGAAGCGGAACGATCTTTTCTTCGCCGGTGATCAGCGCGACCTCGGCCGCGCCCCGCGCCTTGACCACGCGATCGTAAATTTCGCGCGCCAGCAGCCTCAGCGGCAGGCCGATCATGCCCGAGGCATGTCCCAGCATGCGCTCGACCGCCAAATGCGTCTTGCCCGTATTCGTCGGGCCCAGAACGGCGATGAGCCGCGAGGCGTCGCCCCGCGCTGGCGAGCGATTCATGAGCATCAATGTGGAACATGCCGGCGCGCCCCGCAAGCCTCAGCCCTCGCTTAAGTGTGCGGATCTTCCCATGCCGACCGTCACTTTTCCTTGACGGGCGGCGGGCGGCGCCGCTCTTGCCCTTGCGCGCCGAAGGCGCCAACCTTGGCCGAACAGCCGCCACAGCAATCGGGGGGAAGCAGATATGTATCACGGACAGGTCGAGGGCACGGACCTCGTTGTGCTGGACAAGCGCTTCGGGCAGCTGTTCGCCGGCTACATGCGGGTGACGCGCCATTGGACCGGCTCGATCTGGGCCGAGGGTCCGGCCTGGTTCGCGGCCGGCCGTTATCTCATCTGGTCGGATATCCCCAATAATCGCATGATGCGTTTCGTCGAGGAATTGGGCCAGGTGTCCGTTTTCCGACAGGGCTCCAACAATTCGAACGGCAACACGGTCGACAACCAGGGCCGGCTGGTCACCTGCGAGCACCTGACGCGCCGCGTGACCCGCACCGAGTTTGACGGCTCGATCAAGGTGCTGGCGGACAAGTGGGAGGGCAAGCGTTTCAACTCGCCGAACGACGCGGTCGTGAAATCGGACGACTCGATCTGGTTCACCGACCCGGCCTACGGCATCGACGGCGACAACGAGGGCGAGCCGGCGACGCCCGAGATCGATGGCTGCTACGTCTATCGCATCGACCCGGCGAGCGGCGCGGTCACGAAGCTCATCGACAATATGGTGCGGCCGAACGGCATCGCCTTCTCGCCCGACGAGAAGCTGCTCTATGTCGCCGACACCGGCGCCACCCACAAGGAGGGTACGCCCCGCGCAATTCGCCGCTACGCGATCAATGCCGACGGCAAGAGCGTGAAGGGCGCGGGCGACATTTTCTGCGAGCTTGCCCCTGAGGACGGATTATACGACGGCTTCCGCGTCGACCGGGCCGGGCGGATATGGACGAGCACCGGCAAGGGCGTCTATTGCTACGAGCCGGACGGGAAGCTGATCGGCAAGATCCTGATCCCGGAAATCGTCGCCAATGTGACTTTCGGCGGTCCGAAGCGCAACCGCCTGTACATTTGCGGCACGACCTCGCTCTATTCGGTTCTCTTGATGACCAACGGGTCGAAGCTCGGCTGAGGCGAGGCGCGCGCCGACGATCGTGTGACAGGCCGGACCGGGCCGCGCCGGGCCGATCCTGCCGTTCGTCTTTGACCCATTGCGGATCACGAACACACGGGGACAATGGCGAATGGAGCTTGGATTCAAAGGCAAGGTCGTGCTCGTCACCGGCGGCTCGAAGGGCATCGGGCTTGCTTGCGCGCTAGGCTTCGCGGCGGAGGGCGCGCGGATCGCCATCTGTTCGCGCTCCCGCGACAACATCGACAAAGCCAGCGCCAAGATCAAAGAGGCGTTTGGCGTCGTCGCCGATCTCGTCGACGCCGTCGCGGCTGAGAGAGTGATCGATACGGTTGAAGACCGGCTGGGGCCGATCGACATCCTGGTGAATTCGGCCGGCGCTGCGAAGCGAACGCCGCCGGATGACTTGAACCCGGCGGTGTGGCGCGCAGCCTTTGACGCCAAGTTCTTCTCCTACATCAATGTCATGGATCCGATGGTGAAGCGCATGGCGAAGCGCGGGAGCGGGGTCATCGTCAGCGTCATCGGCGTCGGCGGCAAGGTCGCCTCGTCAAGCCATCTCGCCGGCGGATCGGCCAACGCCGCCCTGATGCTGGCCACAGCCGGGCTCGGCGCGACCTACGCCGGCAAGGGCGTTCGCGTCGTAGGCGTCAGTCCCAGTTTGACGGAGACCGACCGGGTCGCGGAGGGGCTCGCCGCCGACGCCCGGATCGCCGGCATTTCGGTCGATGAAGCGCGCCGCCGCGGCGTTGCGCGGCTCCCGTTGGGCCGCATGGCGACGGCCGAAGAGATCGCCGACGCGGTTCTTTTCCTCGCCTCGGCGAAGGCCGGCTACATCACCGGAGTGACGCTATCCATGGACGGGGGCCAGAATCCGGTCGTGCTGTAGTCCAGCCAAGCGCGCGGATCTCCGGACTCAAACAGCAGCGGGGCCGATCAGGAGGCCCTTCGGCGCGCCGCCCATGGCGCCATGCGCCGGATCTGAGCCGCGCTCGCCTGCTTGGGCAGTTTTTCAGCGATGCCGTAGAGGCGCTCGCGACGGTCGATTTCCCCCATCACGTCGGCGGGCGAAACGCCGCATTCGGCCCAGATCACGGCAAGATGATAGAAGACGTCGGCGCTCTCCAGGATCACCGATTCGCGGTTCATCTGCACCGCGTCGAGCCCGACCTCGATCGCCTCCTCGACCAGCTTCTTGGCCATTTTCTGCACCCCGTCGCGGAATAGCTTCGCGGTGCGAGAGGTCGAGGGGCTTCGGTCCCGGGCGTCCTGGACGTCGGCGAACAGCCTGTCGAGCGAATCAGTCATGCGTTCGGATTATCCTTACTCAACCGGATAATGCCGAATAAGAGTTCACGCACTATGACAAAACGACACGAACTGAACTTTTTTTTGCGAAAGCCTGGGGATGAGCTGTGGACGGCCTCACCTGGCGCACCCGAACCCTTGTAGCCGCGCTCGTCGAGCGCGGCGGACGCGGTCAGCGACCGCGTCTACAATCCGAGTCCTCGGCAAACCCGCTCAGGCTGCGAGCGAAGCAAAAAGCGCGCGTCCATCCGTGCCGCCGACCAGGGGGTCGATCAGGTTTTCAGGATGCGGCATCAAACCGAGCACATTGAACCGGTCGTTGAACACCCCGGCAATGGAATTCATGGCTCCGTTGGGGCTCGAACTCGTCGCCGACCTTGCCCTCAGCGTCACAATAACGGAACGCGACCCGGCCCTCCGCCTCGATTCGGCGGATGGCGTCATCATCGGCGACGAAGTTCCCCTCGCCATGCGCGATGGCGAATTTGACCACCTGTCCTGGCGCGTAACGACGGGTGAACGGAGTTTGCGCGTTCTCGACCCGCACATGTTGCATCTTGCACACGAAGCGCAATTGGGAGTTGCGCATCAACACCCCGGGCAAAAGGCCGGCCTCGCACAAAATCTGGAAGCCGTTGCAGACCCCCAGCACCAGTCCGCCGCGCGCCGCGTGATCGCCGACCGCCCGCATGATCGGCGCCCTCGCCGCGATCGCCCCGCAGCGCAGATAGTCGCCGTAGGAGAATCCGCCCGGCAGGACGACCAGATCGAGGCCCGGCGGCAGTTCGTGCTCGGCGTGCCAGACGATCGCGGGCTCGGCGCCCGTGGCCTGCCGAAGCGCGCGCGCGACGTCGCCTTCGCGATTGACGCCGGGAAAGAGGATGATCGCCGCGCGCATGCTTCACGCGATCTCGATGGCGTAATTCTCGACAATGGTGTTGGCGAGCAGACGCTCGCAAGCTTCGCCCAGCCTCCGGCGCGCCATCGCGTGGTCGTCGCCGTCGAACTCGATGTCGAACACCTTGCCCTGACGCACGCTCGTCAGGCCGTCGACCGCCAGACCTTTGAGCGCGCCCTCGATCGCCTTGCCCTGCGGATCCAGCACGCCCGACTTCAACGTCACGATCACACGCGCTTTCATGAGGGCTGGGCTCCCGGCCGCTCAGGCCGCATTCGAGGTCGGCGCCATGGTCAAAAGCGCGTAAAGCGCCACGGGATCCTTGGTCGCGCGCAACTGGGGGGCGATCCCGCCGTTGCGCAACAGGCGAGCGCTCATCGCCAGCGCCTTGAGGTGGTCCGCTCCCGCCGCTTCCGGGGCGATCAGCATGAAAATGAGATCGACGGCGAGACCGTCCGGGGCCTCGAAATCGATCGCGCGGTCAAGCCTGGCGAAGACGCCGAAAATCTGCGGGCATTTGCTGAGCTTGCCGTGCGGAATGGCGACGCCGTCGCCGACCCCGGTCGAGCCGAGCCGCTCGCGTTGCAGGATGGCGTCGAAGATCTCGCGCGCCGGCAGGCCTGAGACCAGCGCGGCGCGCTCGCTCATCTCCTGCAGCGCCTGCTTCTTGCCGTTCACTCTCAGCGCAGCCAGCACGGCGTCAGGCCTAAGGAGTTGCGATACCGACATGTTCGTCCCGGTTATGCGCGCTGCGGCTCGCGAGGGGCCTGGGGATCGAGCCAGCCGATCGCGCCGTCGCGGCGACGGTAGACAACATTCACCCGGCCGCTGCCGGGGTGCTGGAAAACAATGACCGGAGCGCCGGAAAGATCGAGTTCGGCGACGGCCGAGGCGACCGAAAGGGTTTTGAGATCGTCTGTTCCTTCCGCCACGACGACGGGATCGAAGCCGCCTGAGGGTTCTTCCTCTTCTTCGGACGGCTGCTCGATAAGATAGTTCTCAACCTTGCCCCGCGCACTCGCCGCAGAGGCGGCGGTATGGCCCTTGAGGCGGGTCTTGTAACGGCGCAAACGGCTTTCGATCTTGTCGGCCGCCTGGTCGAAGCAATGGTAAGGCTCCTGCCCTCGGCCCTCGGCGTGCAGGCTCAACCCCGAGCTCAATCGCAAGGTGCAGTCGGAACGATAGCCGGAGCCTTCGCGCGTCATCACCACGTGGCCGCCGACCGAGCCGGTGAAGTAGCGAGCGACCGTCGTCTCGACTTTTTCCAGGACGTGGTGACGCAAAGCTTCCCCGATGTCGAGGTTCTTACCCGATACCCTCAAGGTCATCGAACCCTGGCCTTACCTTTCAGATGCAGGGGGCGCACGGCCCGCTGCTCCTGCGCGCCGCCCCCTGCGCGTTCCCGTCCGCCCTTTCGTTTCGCCTCGATCGGGTCCCCGCCGGCCGATTCGCAATAAGGGTTAGGAGCCTGCCCGGCGCATGTCAATCGTGGTGATAAGTGGTTCATAACAATGACAAAATCACCTTATGCTTCGACCGAAAGCGAATTGTGGCGGCGAACCCGGCCGGGCGCCGAGGCCAACTTTATTTTGCGTCTTTCGACCGACGAAGGGATTCTCAGGCTCTCACGATATTTGGCGACCGTGCGGCGCGCCACAAGAACGTCCGCCTTGCGCAAACGTTCCACGATCACGTCATCAGACAAGACTTCGTCCGGATCCTCGTCGTTGATCATCTGCCGGATGCGCTGGCGCACCGATTCAGCCGAATGGGCATGTCCCGGTTCGCTCGACGCGATCGCCGCGGTGAAGAAGTATTTCATCTCGAACAGGCCGCGCGGCGTCTGCATGAACTTATGCGCTGTCGCGCGCGACACCGTCGATTTCGTGCACGCCGATCGCTTCGCCGATCATCTTGAGGTTGAGCGGCCTTAAGGCCGAGACGCCCTCGAGGAGGAAGGAGTCCTGACGCCGCACGATCTCGCTCGCCACGTTGAGGATGGTGCGCGCGCGCTGTTCGAGGCTCTTGGTCAGCCAGTTGGCCGACTGCAATTGGGTCGAGACGTATTGGCGGTCCTCGTCGCGCTTCGCGCCACGTCGGATCTCGGCCGCATAGACCTCGTTGACGAGCACGCGCGGCAACGCCCTCGTATTGAGCTCGACCCGCCAGCCGAAATCCCGCGCCGCGGTGACATGCACGTCGGGGATCGCCGGCGCCGCCGGCGGATCGCCAAACGCGCGACCGGGCTTGGGCTCGAGCCGCCGGATCTCGGCCAGCATGTCGCGCAGATCCTCGTCGTCGACGCCGCAGGCGCGGCGCAACAGCGGAAAGTCGCGCCTGGCGAGCGCCGGCAGGTTCTCGATGAAGGCCTGCATCGCCGGATCGAAGCGGTCGCGCTCTTTGAGCTGCAGGGCCAGGCACTCGCCAAGCGAGCGCGCAAACACCCCCGTCGGCTCGAGCGTTTGCATGCGCGCGAGCACGCGCTCGACCTGCTCGACGCGCGCGCCGAGCCGCTCGGCGATGTCGGCGATCGAGCCGATGAAATATCCGGCCTCGTCCAGCGCGTCGATCAGCGCCGCGCCGATGATCCGCTCGGCCGGATCGGGAAGCAGAATCGCGGCCTGGCGCTCGAGATGGTCGCGAAGCGACAGGGTCTCGGCGACATAAGCTTCGAGGTCCGGCGCCTCGCCCGTGTCGGGGCTCGCGCCCACCCCCGTCCAGGCCTGCGCGCTCAAGTCGTCGGCCCGGGTGGACTGGATCGCCGGCGCTGTGCGGTCGGCGTCGAAGGTGTTTTCGACCTCGGCGCCAGCTGGCGGCAAGGTGGCCTGCGTCCGTCTCCAGCGCCCCGGCCGCCCAATCGCCGGCTTCGACCGGCGCTTCGGCAAAGCCTCCGCCTTCGGCCTCGGCCTGCTCGAGGCTTGCCTCCTCACGCTCCTCCGCCCGTTCGAGCAGCGGGTTGCTCGCCAATTCATTCTCGATGAACTGGGTCAACTCGAGGTTCGGCATCTGCAACAGTTTGATCGCCTGCAGAAGTTGCGGCGTCAGAACCATCGTCTGACCCTGCCGCAACGCCAATTTGATCGAAAGCGCCATACCTACCGCCAGCCTCACCGCACCAAAACCGCGTTCGCCGCGGTTTGCTTTTTGCCCGAGCCGCAGCGCGCATGGCCGCGGCTTGCTTCTTGCTTAGGGCGCTTGCTTCATAGCACGCGCCGAGCCGACTCCGGCAATGTCCTTGGCGCCAGAAGCGCCGGTTCGTTGTTAACGACGCTCACTTCGCCTTGCAACTCTTATCATCATATAACACCTGTGGATTAACCAATAACCGCAGGCGCGGCGAGACCCATGCGTGCCGAAAATTGATATAAAGATTTGCTTATATGTTTATTGCGCGCTTCCAGCCCCGCTGCTAAGAGACGGGCCGACCCGAATGAGGACTGCGCCGCCCATGACCAAGACCGCCACGACGCTCGTGAGCAAGACTCACGACTACGCCATCGCCGACATCAAGCTTGCCGACTACGGCCGCAAGGAAATTGCGATCGCCGAAACCGAGATGCCGGGCCTGATGGCGACCCGGGCCGAATACGCCAAGAGCCAGCCGCTCAAGGGCGCCCGCATCGCAGGCTCCCTGCATATGACGATCCAGACGGCGGTGCTGATCGAGACGCTGAAGTCGCTCGGCGCCGATGTCCGCTGGGCGTCGTGCAACATCTATTCGACTCAGGACCACGCCGCCGCTGCGATCGCCGCGACCGGAACGCCGGTGTTCGCGATCAAGGGCGAGGGCCTCAAGGACTATTGGGATTATACCCACCGCATCTTCGAATGGGCGGACGGCGGCGCGCCGAACATGATCCTCGACGACGGCGGCGACGCCACCATGCTGATCCACCTCGGTCAGCGCGCCGAGAAGGGCGATGTGAAATTCCTCGACACGGCTTCAAACGAAGAAGAGGAAGTGCTTTACGCCGCCATCAAGGCGCGGCTGAAGAGCCATCCCGGCTGGTACGGCAAGAACGCTGAGTCGATCCGCGGCGTGACGGAAGAGACGACGACGGGCGTGCATCGCCTTTATCTGATGGCCAAGGACGGCAAGCTCCTGTGGCCGGCGATCAACGTCAACGACAGCGTGACCAAGTCGAAATTCGACAATCTCTATGGCTGCCGCGAATTGCTGGTCGACGGCGTGCGTCGCGGCACCGACGTCATGATGGCCGGGCAAGGTGGCGATGGTCGCGGGCTTCGGCGACGTCGGCAAGGGCTCGGCCGCGAGCTTACGCAACGCCGGCTGCCGGGTGATGGTGTCCGAGGTCGATCCGATCTGCGCGCTCCAGGCGGCGATGGAGGGCTATGAGGTCACCACGATGGACGACGCCGCGCCGCGCGCCGACATTTTCGTCACCGCCACCGGCAATGTCGACGTCATCACCATCGACCATATGCGCGCGATGCACGACCGCGCCATCGTCTGCAACATCGGCCACTTCGATTCGGAGATCCAGGTCGGCGCGCTGCGCAACATGAAGTGGAACAACGTCAAGCCGCAGGTCGACGAGATCGAGTTCCCCGACGGCAAGAAGATCATCCTTCTGTCGGAAGGGCGGCTGGTGAATCTCGGCAACGCGACCGGTCATCCCTCCTTCGTGATGTCGGCCTCGTTCACCAACCAGACGCTGGCCCAGATCGAGCTCTTCACCAAGCCCGGCGAATACAAGAAGCAGGTCTACACCCTGCCCAAGCACCTCGACGAGAAGGTCGCCTCGCTGCATTTGGACAAGATCGGCGTCAAACTCACCAAAATGACTCCCGAACAGTCGAAATATCTCGGCGTCGCGCAGACCGGCCCGTTCAAGCCGGATCACTACCGGTATTGAGTTCCAGAGCGGAGCTCAAATAGCAACGCCCCCGACTTCGTGATGTAAGATCCGACAGCTTACCAGACGAGGCATTGCCCCTACTTCCGCTCTGGCTCCGATGACGGGGCCTGAGTGGAGTCTGTAGACGGAACATCTGGCGCAGACAGCGGCGGTCCGGCCGGAGGCCGTCTCTCGATAAGTTTGCGCTCGAGTTCGTCGAGTTCCGCCGAGGTCGGCGCCTTGCGCGGAGCACTCTCGGACTCCGCGCCTCTGGGGCTTCCAGCGTTTGCGTTCGCGGCGCCAGTTTTAGGACCAGGGACGATCTTCATGCGAGGCGTGTCTTGCATAGACTTGGCCACATCCGCTCCTTGGGCTGCCTCTACGGCCCATGCGACCGATCCTGTCAGAATGGACCAGGTCGCAAAGGCTGAGTACAACGCGTTTCGAGCCCCTCGCCTCCCATGTGCTGCGTGTAAGACAGTTTTCAAGCTCTGAATTCAATATACCGAGGGGCCACGTTCGTTCGTGCAGATCCTCCTTGCATTGTGTACCCCGAGGCTGCCCAGTGGTCGAGCGTGGGGTTGTGCCGAACGCACGATAGATAGTCGCCCCAAGCCGGCGTGGAAGGATCGTTCGAGCTCGTCGCTGTTAGGACGGTGTCCCAAGCGGAAGCCGTCCGAACGCCCACCACATGTCCGGGATGATGGTTGGTCAGCCCGCCATAGAAGGCGCTAATCCCGATCTGACCCTGGCTGTTGGTGGCTGCCGCGGGATAGGCCCACGCGCCCTTTTGACTCCAGATGTCAGGCTCGTCGATTAGCGCTTTTGTGTTTTCGTTCACGCGAACAACCCGGATATAGGGAAATGGATGATTGGAGTCCGGGCTCGCGGTCCACATGAACGCAATCTGAGCCGACCCGACGCACGCGCCGGTAATTCGGGAGTCGATGCGGCCCAGCCAATTGACCCCGCCGGCGCTCGGACTTGAGGAATAGGCGCTTTGGCTCCAGGCGCGGACGTTCACATCTCTCCACGAAATAGTGGTGGAAGCGTCGGGCCAGTCGAACACCCTGATTTGGCTCACCGAATTGTGGCTGCCAAAGTGCATCGTCCCGCCCGCGCCGTGAGTTAGGCGCAGCGACCCATTGTTGGTCGTCGACCACCAGTTGTAGCCCAGTGAGGTTCCGGCGGCCAAAGTCGCCAGCGGATACCGAAAAACAAAAGCCCGCTGCCAAGCGTTGCCAATGAAGCTGTTTGTCGTGACGAACAAATTCTTATCGCTGAATGCTAAATCTGGATAATCAAACCACATCGTCTTCCATGAAGAATTCAGAGCCGATGGGGCGAAGTCCCAATAATACCAATTTCCGAAGGAAGCATCTTTCGAAATCGCCAGTCTGAATATATTGTTTCCAGAACTCGTCGAGACGTACTGAAGCAACCAGATCCATATCTTGTTTGCAGCATTGTATAAAACTATTTGATCACAACAAAAGCCGCCCACTGACGCAGGGAATAACGTGAAAGGATCAACGTGATTCCAGGCCGCCCCGCCGTTCAGGGACGTCGAGGCAAACCAGTTGCCCGTCATCATCAGCTTTTTGCCATTTGCGGCGGCTGTCGGCTCGTCAATCGTAGAGGTGAATCCGGCCGTCGCCCCAGCCGTAAGCGCCGCATTCGTAACAAGAGCGACCATGGCCTGACTCCTAGCAAAGAAAGCAATCAATGGATCATGAACGCTGTCGGGAGGGCTCTCGGGGATCCGTCGTTGATGGCAACTGCTCCGGCCGAAAAGCCTCCGCGGCAAGACTTATCCCACCATCATCCAAGGGGGGGCCTGCCAGCCGACGGGGTCCCGCCTTTGCCCAATCCCGCGCGTCTAGCTGCGCGTCGGAAGGTCTGCGCGGGCTCGCTTCTGCGCGGGCCGACGCGGCGCTGACGCTGCGAGACCGCTTGGGTGCGCCAGCTTTGGCGCTATGCGCTTTTTCAGACATGATCGGTCTCCGATTGTATAAGCCTCTACGCGCCAACGGGCGAAAAAATCGATCGACGAGATTTTAAGATTTCGGACAGATGATCAATGATTTCGTTTCGACATGGCTTCAGCTTCTCTGGAAGCTACACTTCTGCGTAGCCAATGTCTCGCGACAAAACCACAAATTATCGCAATAACTATTGCAACGACAAGATCTTCTGTTGCACCGGAGCCACCGTCTGGTGACACGCCAAATAGTTGCTCTATGAAATCCATAGAGGCCCTCCCAATAAAATCCGACTATTCACCGAATTCATCCCATTTCCCTTCAGATGTCAAGCGATTTCGCGATCTGAGCTTCTTGTACTCTATTTGTTCCCCGCACTTGGATCAGCGTCTTTCGCGGCGCGCTGGCCCGAAGAAGACTGTCTCCCCGCCGTCAGGCGCCTGGCGGGGACGTCGCTCACGGGCGGCGGGTGAGGATGCCGAGATAGGGTTCAGGACAGCGCCGGGCGACGCCTTTCGCGTCGAAGGCGAAGTCGTGGCCTCTGAGCGCATCGGCGATGGCTGGGTAGGCGCGGACGGTCGCGGACGGCCAACTCATGAGGTCGAAAGCAGCGCCGTCGCGCAGGGTCAGGATGAGTTGCTTCGTCCATCCCTGGTAGCGCCCCCGCCGATAATGGCAAGTCGCCGTCACCGAGGCGACATCTTCCCATTCGTAGGTTCGAAATCCGCTCCACGGGGCGGCTCGGTAGGCGATCGCTCCGCCCCCAAGGCAAAACTGGCTAAAGCTTGCGGCAAAACTGATCGGCAGGGCGAGCGCGAGCAGGATCAGGCTCAATTTCAGCATTTGCGCCTGATCGCCCGCGCGAGAACCGCCCGGCCTTCCCGTCTGAGGCAAGCCAATCCGTCCCGCGGGCAGGGAAGCGGCGAGCCAGGTCGCGATCAGGAAGCCAACGCCAAGGGCCGGAAGAAAGAGAGGAACGATCTGCACCGCGGTCGCAATCTGGCCTGAGGCGCAAAGGAACGTGTCAGCCGGGCAGCGCGCCGCCTGGAGCCGCAGCATCGCCCAGGCGATTGCGAGCCAGGCGAGCCCGGCGAGCGCGAGACCGAGGGCGGCGAAGACAAGGTTTCGCGCGCGCCGTCTTTGCGAAACGGAATTCCGGCGGGTCGTCATTTGGCTCATGATCGGTCGGGCGGGCGGAGGACTCTCCGCCTCGACTTGACCAATGATGCATCAAGCAGATGAACAACCGGTTTTACCTAAAATTGCAGGGCATCCACGCCCGCGGTCTTCGATGCGAGCCACGCGCCTTGCCGACCGGCTCGCGGTCGAAAAATTTCGCGTGCATTTTCTTTTCAAAAGTCAGAATTCATGCTATACGTATTTCTGCTGGCCGATCGGTTCGCCCTCCCGGGTCCTGGTCGCCCGGAGAAGGAGGTGGAGCGCGGAGAAGGAGGTGGGAAGGCGCGGAGAGATTTTTTTATTTGAATTGCGCGTAACCCATTGAAAAGTCTCGATTCGAAAAAATAAACGCTAGTAAACGCCAGCACTTTTACTAGCGTTTACTAGCGTTTACTGCCGTTTATTGGCGCTTAAGACGCCACGGGATTGGCGCGTCCAGCGCTAGCCGGCCGCGATCCGCTGTTCGAGACGCGCCCGCCATGCCGCCGGGTCATGCGCCGGCGCAGCGAACTGGGCGCGGGCGGCGCGGCCCCCCGCGGCAAGGTCGACGCCCTCGGCGTCGAGCCCGATCGCCCGCCAGCCCCCGGGCTTCAGGCCCCGGGGGGAGGCGGTGCGCCCGGCGAGCCGCGCGAGCTGGGCTTGGCCGAGCGCGTTCACCTCCGCGATGAGCCGCTCCTCGGCGTCGGTCAGCGCCGCCTCGCCGTCGCGCGAAGCGAGAACCTCGGCCGCGCTGAGCGGAGCGGCGCGGCCGAAGCCGCCGTTGAAATGCACGTCCTCGATCCGAAGCCGGTAGAGGGCGAAATCGGCGAAGCCGGCATAGAGGCCAGCCTTGGGATTGCGCTGTAAATACCGGACCTTGGCGCGCGGCGCCGCGCATCGTTCGACCCGCCCGCCCAAGGTGACGCGCGGATGGTTGAGCGGGTCGCCGCGCTCAGGGCGCCCGGTCAACAGGAGGGAGGCGCGCGGGTCGTTGGCCAGGTTCCTGGTATGGCGCGACAGCGTCGACATCAGGAACAGGGGCGCGCCGTCGAAATCGCTGGCGACGCCGATGAGCGTGGTGAGCGGCGCGCCTCCCGCCTCCAGACTCGCCAATGCGCCGGTGCGGGCGAGCCGCATCAGCCGCTTGGCGTCGGCGACGGCCTCGGCATGGACCGCGTTGGGATCGGCGGGGGCGTTCGCCATGGAGGCCTTGACGCTTCGGGCGGATTGGAGTGAGACAAGCCGGTCCGGGTCGAGCGGTCAAGGAGCCCGACTCGGCGCCGGACAATCGCGCGTCCTGTCCGATTGCTGGTGAACGCCTGCAACGTCATGGTAATCTTGCACATTTCGCGCGGGGGCCCCATCTGCAGGGGATCGCCCTTCTCGGAACACATTCAGTCGATCAATGGTTTCAGACCTAAGCCAGCCCGCCCAAGAGGCGACATTCGATCAAAACGGAAGTTTCATGCCCACAATCGCACTGGTCGACGACGACCGTAACATATTGACCTCAGTCTCCTTATCGCTCGAGGCTGAGGGGTATCGGGTGCAGACCTACACCGATGGCGCGAGCGCCCTCGATGGTCTCAAAGCCACTCCGCCCGACCTCGCCATTTTCGACATCAAGATGCCCCGCATGGACGGAATGGAGCTCCTGCGCCGCCTGCGGCAGAAGTCGGATATGCCAGTCATTTTCCTGACCTCCAAGGACGAGGAGATTGACGAATTGTTCGGCCTCAAGATGGGCGCCGACGATTTCATCCGTAAGCCTTTCTCCCAGCGCCTGCTGGTCGAGCGGGTGAAGGCGATCCTTCGCCGCTCCAACCCCAAGGACGCCGCGACGCAGAAGGAGACCGAAGCCAAGATCCTCGAACGCGGCCGGTTGAAGATGGATCCCGAGCGTCATACCTGCACTTGGGACAACACCGCGGTGACCCTGACCGTCACGGAGTTTCTTATTCTCCAGGCGCTGGCGACGAGGCCGGGCGTCGTCAAGAGCCGCAATGCTCTCATGGATGCGGCTTATGATGATCAGGTCTACGTCGACGACCGCACCATCGACAGCCACATCAAGCGATTGCGCAAGAAGTTCAAGGTGGTCGAGCCGGATTTCGAAATGATCGAGACCCTCTACGGCGTCGGCTACCGCTTTAAGGAAGGCTAGGCGGCCCGGGAGGGATATGAGCGCCGAAACGCAAGTTCACCATCGTCTTTCCGCACAGGCTGGCCGGGGGAAACTTCGTTGGCTCCGCATTCGCGCGCGCAGCGCCTTGCGATTTCTGACTGCGCGATTCTCCTCCTCGCTCACGCGCCGCATCGTCGTCCTCAATTTGGGCGGCCTTGTGGTGCTGGTGGTTGGTTTCCTGCTCCTCGACCAGTTTCGCGCCGACCTGATCGAGGCTCGGGTGCAGAGTCTCACGATTCAAGCCGATATCATCGCCGCCGCGGTTTCGGCTTCGGCGACGGGGGACACGGATTCGATCACCATCGATCCCGACAAGCTGTTGCAACTGGCGCCTGGCGAGAGCGTGTCGCCGTCGCCAAGCGATGAGGATGCAACGCAGTTTTCCATCAATCCCGCGCTCGTTGGACCTTTCCTGCATCGCCTGGTGACGCCGACCCATACACGCGCACGCATTTATGACAGCGATGGCCGGCTTCTGCTCGACTCGCAATCGTTCTCGGCCCGCGGCGCGGTCGTGCGCTCCGATTTGCCAGATGCGCAGGAGCGCCGCGGATTGGCGGATCGGATCGTCGCCCATCTGCGCAAATTGTTCATGACCTCGACAACCCCGCGCGCCGACGACCCGTGGGCGACCAATGGCCGGACGATGCCTGAGGTCGGCGGCGCATTGCAGGGAAGGACGCAATCGCTCGTGGGCCTTAATCACCAGGGCGAAACGATTGTGTCCGTCGGAGTGCCGATCCAGCATATGATGGCGACCCGCGGCGCGCTTCAACTGTCGACTCAGGGCGGCGACATCGACCGCGTGATCACCTCGGCGCGTTTGGCCCAGCTGCGCTTCTTTTTGGTGCTTGCGGTCGTGATGCTGGTTCTGTCGCTTTCGCTCGCCAATACGATCGCCGAACCCGTCAGACGCCTTGCCGACGCGGCCGAACGCGTGCGGCGGGGCATTCGGTCGCGGCAGCAGATTCCCGATTTCACCGCCCGATCGGACGAGATCGGCCACTTGTCCCGCGCGCTGCGCGATATGACGCAGGCGCTTTACAGTCGTCTCGACGCGATTGAGAGCTTCGCCGCCGATGTCGCGCACGAACTCAAAAATCCGCTGACGTCGCTGCGCAGCGCGCTCGAAACCTTGCCGAGGGTGAACACCGGTCAGTCGCGCGATCGGCTTATCGCCGTCATGCAACACGACGTGCGGCGACTGGATCGGTTGATCAGCGACATCTCCGACGCCTCCCGCCTCGATGCGGAGCTGGCGCGAGGCGAAGCCAATCCCGTCGATGTCGCCGCCCTTCTGCGCGCGGTCGCGTCGATGGAGCGGGATTCCCAGCGCGGCGGCGCCGCCAAGGTCGAATTGTCGATCCCGGTCCGGCGCGGCAAGAATGCGAGCGCCGACTATTTTGTCTTTGGGCACGATTCCCGCCTCGCTCAGGTCGTCACCAATCTCATTGACAACGCTTGCTCTTTTTCCGAACCCGGCGGCGTCGTGCGTGTCGCGCTCCAGCGGATGTCCGCTCGGAGCGAATCGGAAGGAGAGAAGCCCGTCGATCGCGTTGTCATTACTGTCGACGACGATGGGCCTGGCATCCCGCCACACGCGCTCGAGCGCATTTTCGAGCGATTTTATACCGATCGGCCAAGCCAGGGATTTGGTCAGAATTCAGGTTTGGGACTGTCGATTTCCCGCCAGATTGTCGAGGCGCATGGTGGTCGAATCTGGGCATGCAACCGGCCGGCCGAGGCCCGCGTTCCCACCCCATCGGCGGAATGCGACAATTTCGATGAGGCGACGCGGCACGGCGCCGGCGCGCGCTTTGTCGTCGAATTGCCGGTGTTCTCGGCATGACTGGCGGCGCTTTGGCCGGAGGGACAAGCCTGCATGCGACGGCCGTGATCCATGGCGAGAGCGGTGTGTTGATCCTTGGGCCATCAGGTTCAGGCAAAAGCGCTCTGGCGCTCGCGCTGATGGCGCGCGCGACCGCTGCCGGCGCCTTTTGCGCGCTGATTGGCGACGACCGTGTTTTTGTTCGCAAGGCCGGCGACCGCCTGATCGCTTGGGGAGCGGCCAATATGGCGGGGGTCATCGAGCGGCGGATGGCAGGTCTGGTCGTGGCCCGACACGAGCCGGCGGCGATCGTCCGGCTGGCTGTCGAACTCTGCGAACGCGGACATCGATGGCCGAGAATGCCCAATGACGACGCGGGGTTCGTCGTCGGCGAGGTGGCGCTGCCCCGTCTGGCGGTTGATTCCGGTCTGAGCGCTTGCGATCAGGCGCTCGCGGTCGAAGAGCGACTGGCGTCTTGACGGCGGAGAAGCCGGCGCGATTAGGAATTTCGCTTGAACATTGCGCCGCAGTGCACAAAAATGGGCCCCCGGGATTTCGCCGCCGGCCTGATCGCCGCCGGGAGGGTGAGCCGATCAAGTGATGGATAATTGATGATCGGAATGGTCCTCGTGACCCACGGCCAGCTTGCCACTGGTTTTCGGGCGGCGTTAGAGCATGTCGTTGGACCCCAGTCCCGGCTCGAAACGATAACAATCGGTCCGGAAGACGATATGGAGCAGCGGCGCTCGGATATTTTGAGCGCGGCGGCGCGCGTTCAGGATGGCGCAGGCGTCGTCATCCTGACCGACATGTTCGGCGGCACGCCATCGAATTTGGCGATCTCGGTGATGGACGGAGGACGCGTAGAGGTAATTTGCGGCGTCAACCTGCCGATGTTGATCAAGCTCGCGACGATGCGCGAAAGCGCCGATCTCGACCACGCCGTGGTCGAGGCGCGAGATGCCGGCCGTAAATACATCACCATCGCAAGCAAGGTGCTGGAGGGGAAATGAACCAGGCCAGCTCCGAAGAAGAATGCTCGCCGCCTCAATTCACCGGGGCGTTGTCGCGCGAGTTGCAGATTGTCAACCGAAAGGGTTTGCATGCGCGCGCCACCGCGAAATTTGTGCAATGCGTCGACCGGTTTGACGCCAACGTCAAGGTCACCCGCTGCGGCGAGACGGTTGGGGGCGATTCGATCATGGGCATTCTGACGCTCGGCGCGGGCCCGGGATCAACCATCACCGTATCGGCCTCCGGCTCGCAAGCTCGAGAGGCGTTGGATGCGCTTGCGGCTCTCGTCTCGAGCCGGTTCGGCGAAGACGAATGACGCTTAACCCTCGTTTTGCCGGCTCAGGCCTGGCTCTACATCCGGAAGTCCTCGCCCAAATAGTAGCGTCGCACGTCCGGGTGCGCGATGATCTCGTCCGGCGGACCCTCTGTCAGGACTTGGCCGCTGTGAATGATATAGGCGCGATCGATCAGCCCGAGGGTCTCCCGCACATTGTGGTCGGTAATCAAGACGCCGATGCCTCGCCCTTTAAGGTGACGCACGAGATCCTGGATGTCGCCGACCGCGATCGGATCGATACCCGCGAAAGGTTCGTCGAGGAGCATGAAAGAGGGTTTGCCGGCGAGGGCGCGGGCGATCTCGCACCGCCGCCGTTCCCCGCCCGACAGCGAAATTGAGGGCGCGGCGCGCACGCGCGCGATGTCAAACTCCTCGAGCAGCGATTCCAGCATCGCCTCGCGCGCGCGGCGGTTCGGTTCGTTGACCTCGAGCACCGCGCGAATATTGTTCTCGACGTTGAGTCCGCGGAAGATCGAAGCCTCCTGCGGCAAATAGCCGACCCCGAGCCGCGCCCTTTGAAACATCGGCAGGCCGGTGACGTTATGGCCATCCAGTTCTATCTCGCCCTTGTCGGGTTTGACGAGGCCGGTGATCATGTAGAAGACCGTGGTCTTGCCGGCCCCGTTAGGCCCCAACAAGCCGACCGCCTCGCCCCTTCGCACCGAGAGGCTCACGTCCTGCACCACCATTCGGCCGCCATAGCCCTTACCGAGGTGATGCACGGCGAGAATGCCTTGCCCGCTAGGCGCAACCCATGATTTGGGAGCGGGTCCGTTGCTCTCGCTGCGCAACCATTTGCGCCAGCGAGGAGGGGCGCTTACGCGCTCGCGCACGGCGTCGTCGCTCACTCGCGACGGCTCACTTCGAATGCATCAGGCGGCGCGCGAAAGATCGGCAATGACCGGCTCCTATTTCAGGCTTCGCAGCCCCGGCTTTGGTGACCTCGGCGTCTGGTTTGGCGGCGTCGGCGCCTGATTTCGGCACGAATTGTCCGTGCACCCGACCTGACTTGGCGTTGGTGTCCACGGTCGCCAGGCCGTTCTTGAGGTCATAGGTCAGCTTGTCGCCCTTGGTCACGTTCTGGCCGTCGCTGAGGGTGACATGGCCAATGAGCCGCACTTTGCCCTCCGCCTTGTCATAGCTGCCGCTGTCGCCAGTGGCGACCTGGGTCTTGGAGACGACTGTGACAGGTCCCACAGCGTCCAGGTGCTTGACGCCCGAGTCCGCCGTGGGGGCGGATTCGCCGTTCGTCGATTGGGGGGCGGCCGACTTCGATTGAGCGCCAACGCCTTGGGTTGGCCCGTGATCCAGAAAGACAGTCATGGCCGAACACGTCATTTTCGTATCGCCTTGGATGACGACGACGTTGCCGGAATAGATCGCCTTGTGCTCCTTGTCGTAATAAACGAGCTTATCGGCGTCGATCGAAATCGGCTCCTTTGAGCTTGTCCCAGGGAAGATCGCGGCCGAGTCGTTCGGGCCCGATGGCTTTTCGGCGGCCGCGCCGGCGCCGCTCGAGCAGAGCAGAGCCGCACCTATCGCCGCCAGCCACCCGGGAAAGCGAGACGGCGCCGTCATGGATTCGTCCTTTTGACTTCACTCGCAGGCTCTTGGTCGGCTTGCGGAACAATGTTGGTTCGGACGTGACCTTCAAAAGTCAGCTCCTGGCCGTGGTTGATGGCGGAACCTCGATCGGCGAATATGGTCGTACCGTCATTTCCCTGGATTTCGACTCGCTCGTCGCTCCCATAAACTCCGGACTTAAAATCGAATTTGGCGCTTCGCAATAGCACGGTAAATCGGCCATTCTTGATCCGTACGTTGCCCGACAGCTCCATGTGCTCGGCCAAGTTGTCATACACGCCCTCGTCAGCGCTCAAGTGTGTCGCCTCCCCCTCAGCCATGCCGATCTCGCCCTCCACTTTTCGCAGTTGGGCCACGGTTGGCTGTTTGATGTCCTGCAGCGCCCGCTCGGCCGTTAGAACGTAGGGCTGTCCGTCCCCCCGGAATCCAGCGAGCTTCGGCCGATCCATGACGATCTTGGTCCCCTCCACCGAGAGGGCGTTGAATCTCAACGATCCTAGTTTTGCGGCGAAAGGGTTGAAAAAAGCGACCATCAACCCCGCGGCCACCGTGCCGAGCCCGCCAATCAGAATCGCCCGGCGCAACAGTCTGACGCGCGCTGAGCGGCGCGCAGCTTTGGCAAACGCCTGCTCACGGTCAGGAGGAGGCAAGACGCCAATACGGCGCGCCGTTGAGGGAGGGGCGAAAGTCGCCATTCGCGTCCCGCCGGTGACCCCCGTCGGGATTGCGTCATTGTGAAACGCTGGCATTTGTTCTCTATTCGGCCGCCAAACTCCGCGAAGAACCCAAACTACGTGGCGAAGTTAGGGCCGGGAATGCGATGCTGTAGAACCCGGTCACGCGAGACGCATGCCAAACGAGCCCATTTCCGGTCACCAAGGCAAACTTGAGGATCTCGTCTAGTTCATCGCCTTCAGGATCTGCGGCTTGACCTCGCTCTTGAGCGTCGCGGCGGTGATCGGCCCGACGAGCTTGAAAACCAGCTTGCCGTCGCCCTTGACGATGAAGGTCTCGGGCACGCCGTAGACGCCCCAGTCGATGCCGGCGCGATTATCCTGGTCGAGACCCACCCTGGTGTAAGGGTCGCCTTTGGCGCCGAGGAAGCGGCGAATGTTCTCGGCAGAATCCTTTTGCGCGACGCCGTAGATGGCGACGCCCTTGGCCTTGAGTTCGGGATCGCCGGCCAGCGCCATCAGATATTGATGCTCGAAATGGCAGGGCTCGCACCAGGAGCCGAACACATTGACCACGCTGACATGGCCGCCGCGCAGATCCGCGTCCGTGAGGCCCTTGGCGCCGTCGAGACCGGGCAAGTTGAGCGGCGGCGCCGATTGGCCGATCAGGACCGAGGGAATGCTGGCCGGATCGCCCGCGCCCAGCCGCTGGAACAGAAGCCACGCAAGCGCCATGAAGACGACGAGCGGCGCGTAGGCGAGCCAGCGCCGCCGGCCGGGGGCTGGCGGCTTCGGCCTCGACGCTCATCGGCGCTCGGCGCCTTTCGCGCCGCCCCGCGCGCTATCGAGCGCCCGCGTCGCCTGGTCCAGTTGGGCGTTCAAACGACGGAAATCCAGGACCACCCAGCCGATCATGGCGCCGATCGTCGCGGCCGCGACCGCATAGGCCGCAACGATGAAACCGATATGGGGATCGCCCATCACGCGCCTCTCGCCGCAAATTCCGGCGCGAGCCGATCGCCCTCGACGGCCGCGAGCATCGTGACCCGAGCGATCCGTCGGCGCAGGATTTCGTTGCGGATCGCCATCACATGCAGGGTCAGGAAAAGGCAGGTGAAGGCGAGCGACATGACGATGAGCGGCACGAGCAATTCGGGCGCGATCGTCGGCCCGTCGAGCCGGAACACCGACGCTGGCTGGTGCAAGGTGTTCCACCAGTCGACCGAGAATTTGATGATCGGCAGATCGACTGCGCCAACGAGCGTCAGGATCGCCGCCGCTTTGGCCGCGCGGCCCGGATCGTCGATCGCGCGCCAGAGCGCAATGAGGCCGAGATAGAGAATGAACAGCACCAGCACCGAGGTCAGGCGCGCGTCCCACACCCAATAGGTTCCCCACATCGGCTTGCCCCACAGCGAGCCGGTGACCAGGCAGATGAAGGTGAAACCCGCGCCGAGCGGCGCCGCCGCCTTCTGCGCCGCGTCAGCGAGCGGATGGCGCCAGACCAGCGTGCCGAGCGCGGCCACCGTCATGACGCCATAAACGAAGGTCGCCATCCAGGCCGCCGGCACGTGGAGATACATGATCTTGACCGTCTCGCCCTGCTGATAGTCGGGCGGCGCGGCGAAGGAGAGCCAAAGGCCGGCGACAAACAGGACGGCCGTCGCCGCCGCGAGCCAGGGCAGAACCCGGCGCGTCAGCTCGACGAAGGTCGTCGGATTGGCGAGATTGACCATGGGCGGCCTCTCTTATGCCAGAGCGAAGGGGGCGGCAATGCGGCGCGCTCGATACGAACCACCGACGGCCGCTTCCGGTCAATAGCGAAGAACCTATATGTCTCTAACTCTTAAAAGACGGCGCCCGTCGCGATCGAGCCTCGTGAGGTCTTCGGCCCTTGATGTGCTATTATACTTTTTATATATGTTAATAAGCATCGCCCCGCAAATTGCGCCCGGGGCATTCGCGCCGAGGCTGGCCAAGTGACTCGCTAATCGCGCCACAAGTCCCTGAGAAGGTTCAATTGCAACTCGCTAACACCGGGCCCGCGCCTCAGGTGATGACGGTCGGTTCCTTACGACCGGTCCGCTTCTCGATCTCGGCCAGGCTTCGCGAAAGCGCGATGAGATCGGCGAGCGCGGCCTGCGTGTCCTGACCGAGCTTGCCCGAGGGCGGCTCGTAATGCTCGATATAGACGCGCAGCGTCGCCCCGACCGTTCCGGTGCCCGACAGCCGGTAGACGATGCGCGAGCCGCCTTCGAACATGACCCTGATGCCCTGATCGGGCGTGTCCGAGCCGTCGACCGGATCGTGATAGGCGAAATCATCCGCCGCCTCGACCTTGTGGGCGCCGAAGCTCTTGCCGGGAAGCGTCTTGGTCGCGTCGCGCGAGCGCCGCCATCAGGCCTTTGGCGGCGGTGAGATCAATCGCCTCGTAGTCGTGGCGCGTATAATAGTTGCGGCCGTAAGTTCGCCAATGTTCGCGCACGAGGTCGAGCACCGATATGCGGCGCTTGGCGAGGATGTTGAGCCAGAACAGCACCGCCCACACGCCGTCCTTCTCGCGGATGTGGTTCGAGCCGGTGCCGAAGCTTTCCTCGCCGCACAATGTCGCCAAGCCCGCGTCGAGCAGGTTGCCGAAGAACTTCCATCCCGTCGGGGTCTCGTACGACTTGATGCCGAGCTTGGCGGCGACGCGGTCGGCGGCGGCGCTGGTCGGCATCGAGCGCGCGACGCCCGCAAGTCCCTTGGCGTAGCCCGGCGCGCAATGGGCGTTGGCGCAGAGGATGGCGAGCGAATCCGACGGCGTGACATACGCATTGCGGCCCAAGATCATGTTGCGGTCGCCGTCGCCGTCCGACGCGGCCCCGAAATCCGGCGCGTTCGCCGACATCATGAAGTCGAACAGGTCCTTGGCGTAGGTCGGGTTGGGATCGGGGTGATGGCCGCCGAAGTCGGGCAAAGGCGTGCCGTTGACCACCGTGCCGACCCCGGCTTTCAGTTCGTCCTCGAAGATCACATGCGCGTAAGGACCGGTCACCGCATGCAACGCGTCGAAGCGCATGCGGAAGCCCGACGCGAACAAGGCGCGGATCGCGTCGAAGTCGAACAGCGTCTTCATCAGCGAGAGATATTGCGTGACCGGGTCGATGATCTCGATCTCGGTCCCCTCGACCTTGACGGTCCCGAGGCGGTCGATGTCGACGTCCGCGGCGTCGGAGATCCTGTAGTCGGAGATCGTCTTGGTATGGGCGAAGATCGCCTCGGTGACAGTCTCCGGGGCCGGTCCGCCGGCGCTGATATTGTACTTGACGCCAAAATCCCCATGCGGGCCGCCGGGATTGTGGCTCGCCGACAAGATGATCCCGCCATAGGCGGAGAGCGCGCGGATCAGCGCCGAGACGGCGGGAGTCGAGAGAATGCCGCCTTTGCCGACGACAACGCGGCCGAAGCCGTTCGCCGCGGCGATCTTGACCACGACCTGGATGGCCTCCCGGTTGAAAAAGCGCCCGTCGCCGCCGAGGACAAGCGTTTTGCCCTGAAAGCCCTCGAGCGAATTGAAAGTCGACTGAATGAAGTTTTCGAGATAGTGAGGCTCCTGGAAGACCGTGACCTGCTTGCGCAGACCCGAGGTGCCTGGCCTTTGGTCGGCGAACGGCTTGGTGGCGACGGTCCGGATCATCGGCGTTCTCCCAATAGGGCGGCTGGAATTTGTGGGCGCGGGTGAAGCACTCTAGGCGCCATGCGCGGGGCGGGCAACGCCGCCTCGCAGAGTTAACGTCTAGCAACGAATTGTGAAACTTTTGTCCGCTCATATGCGGTATGAACGGCTGACGCAGCGTTCGAATCGCGGCGGTCAGTCGCCGGGGAGCTGTCACATGGCGCGAAGATATTTCGGCACCGACGGCATTCGGGGTCGGGCCAACAGCCAGATCACGGCGGATATGGCGCTGAAGGTCGGCCAGGCGGCCGGCCTCGCGTTTCGCCGGGGGGACCATCGCCATCGGGTGGTGATCGGCAAGGATACGCGGCTCTCGAGCTACATGATCGAATATGCGCTGGTCGCGGGCTTTACCTCGGTCGGCGCTGACGTCCTGCTGCTCGGACCGGTTCCGACGCCCGCGGTGGCGATGCTGACGCGCTCCATGCGCTGCGACCTCGGGGTGATGATCTCTGCTTCCCACAACCCTTATGAGGACAACGGCATCAAGCTGTTCGGGCCGGACGGCTACAAACTTTCCGACGAGGTCGAGGCGCGCATCGAAGCTTTGATGGACGGCGACGTCGCGCCGAAGCTCGCCAACTCCCCCGACCTCGGCCGCGCCAAGCGCATCGACGACGTCGACGCCCGCTACATCGAATACGCCAAGCGGACGCTCTCCCGCGAAGCGTCGCTCGAGGGCCTGCGCATCGTTGTCGATTGCGCCAATGGCGCGGGTTACAAGGTCGCGCCCGAAGCGTTGTGGGAGCTCGGCGCCGAGGTGGTCAAGATCGGCGTCGAGCCGAACGGGCTCAACATCAATCTCGAGGTCGGTTCGACCGCGCCCGAGGCTTTGGCGCGCAAGGTGCGCGAAATGCGCGCCGACGTTGGCATCGCGCTGGACGGCGACGCCGACCGGATGATCCTGGTCGACGAGAAGGGCCGCCTGGTCGACGGCGATCAGGTGATCGCGGTCATCGCCGAGAGCTGGCGCGACGAGGGCCGATTGACCAAGCCCGGGGTGGTCGGCACGGTGATGTCGAACCTGGGCCTTGAGCGGCATCTGGCGAGCCTGGGCCTCACGCTCGAGCGCACCGCGGTCGGCGATCGCTATGTGATCGAGCGCATGCGCGAGAAAGGCTTCAACGTCGGGGGCGAGCAGTCGGGCCACATCGTTCTGTCCGACTATTCGACCACCGGCGACGGTCTGGTTGCGGCGATGCAAGTGCTGGCGGTGGTGCAGAAGCTTGGCAAGCCAGCGAGCGAAGTCTGCCGGCGATTCGAGCCAGTGCCGCAAGTGCTGCGCAGCGTTCGTTTCAAAGACGGCAAGCCGCTTGAAAATCCATTGGTGACGAAGGCGATTGCGGACGCGACCGCCCGGCTCGGCGACCGTGGCCGACTCCTGGTCCGCCCGTCGGGCACCGAGCCGGTCATCCGGGTGATGGGCGAAGCCGACGACCAAGCGCTGGTCGACGCCCTGGTCAGCAACGTCTGCGAAGCCGTCGCCGGCGCCGCCTAATTGCACGCAGGTGGCGTTTGGGCCGCCCTTAGGGACTCCAAACGCGAAACCTAAAGAATTCTTAACCGCGCGAAAAAAATCCTGCTTTTAAATTTCTCGAATCACCGTAACATGCGAGTGTCGTCAACCAGCCGAAAGGAGGTGATCCAGTGTCTCATTGTCTTACGTCCCGCGTGATCGACGAGGCCTGGGTTATTGCCCCCGCGAAGGAATTTCGCGCATAGCGAGCGCTCGCTAGGCAAGAACTCTAGGGCGCCGGCGAGCTTGCGTGGCGCGACAATGGAAGGGCCGGTCCCCCAAGGAGCGGCCCTTCTCTTTTCTGACGGGTGGCTCAATAGGCGCACCGGGAAGGAGAGGGCGGCTGAAGACGTTTGCCAACTCGGCATGGGGCGATCGATCCGGGGCCTCCTTGCCGAGCTGCAGTGGCGGCGAGACGGCTACTGACGTAGCGAAAGCGGCGATCGCAACAAATTTCAACAATCAAGCGCGTATCGATGATTTGACCGAGTTTAATCACCCCGATTGTATACTATTATCGATCGTTCTTAGAGAATTAGATTCGAATAGTTTAATTTTGTGGGTCAATATTTTATTATATACTCATATGAGCCAAGGTGGAGCTCTGGCGATTTGATTTTATCCGACCCAGGCCAGCCGGCCTTCCAATCCAAATCTGGCCACTGCTTTGCTTCGATTCGAAGGCCTCGCCGACTCGCCGCTCCTGCAACCTTTGTCTGGCCCCGCCCCAGTCGCGGAAAGTTTGTGCCAGGGCCGGCAATCAGGTAGATTGCCGAAACGGGGCAGGCCCCGGGTCCGGGCGAGTCCAATGCTTGGGTTTCGCGGTCCGAATCCCCATATCCCAAGCCTGTCATCGCGGCTTCTCCGGGATAGCCGTCAGAAAAGGCCACGCGAATGGATTTCCTCAAGCCACGGTCGCACCGCATGAACCGCCGCCGACGTATTTATGAAGGCAAAGCCAAGGTTCTTTATGAGGGCCCGGAGCCTGGCACTCTCATCCAGTATTTCAAGGATGACGCGACCGCGTTCAACGCCAAGAAACATGAGGTCATCGAGGGAAAAGGCGTCCTCAACAATCGAATCTCGGAATACGTCTTCCAGCGGCTGAACGACATCGGCGTGCCCACGCACTTCATTCGCCGAATCAACATGCGCGAGCAATTGATTCGCGAGGTCGAAATCATTCCGCTTGAGGTCGTGGTGCGCAACATCGCGGCAGGATCGCTGTCCACCCGCCTCGGTCTTGAGGAGGGCACGCAGCTGCCTCGGTCGATCATCGAATTTTATTACAAGAATGATCAGCTCAACGACCCGATGGTCTCGGAAGAGCACATCACCGCGTTCGGCTGGGCAGCGCCGCAGGAAATCGACGACATCATGGCGCTGGCGATTCGGGTCAACGACTTTCTGTCCGGTCTATTCCTTGGCGTCGGCATTCGGCTGGTCGATTTCAAGATCGAAACCGGTCGGCTGTGGGAGGGCGAGACCATGCGGATCGTGCTCGCAGACGAGATCAGCCCCGACTCCTGCCGTCTGTGGGACGTCAAGACCAACGACAAGATGGACAAGGACCGCTTCCGCAAGGACCTGGGCGGGATGATCGAGGCCTATACCGAGGTCGCCCGAAGGCTCGGCGTCGTGCAAGAGAGCGAGTATCCGCGCGCCGCCGGTCCCCGGCTGGTGAAATAGGGAGGCTGTTGTTGGAGCGAGCCTCGCGATGGCTCGCTCCCGGGCGCAACACCCCTCTGAGGGGGCGGCATCGTAATCAAGAGGAGCCGCGCCCAAGCAATCTTAAAAGGCCGTCATGTCGGATAGCGCGACCGAGCGTTCAGCCACATGCGTTCGCCTGCGCGCGGGCGAGCCATTCGTCGGCAAGCAGGGCTTCACCTACGCCGCTGCGATTTCCGCCGAAACCGCGGGCGCGTCGGCCATCCATATGCAGCTTTTCACCGTCCCGCCGGGCGCCAGGGCCAAGGCGCACAAGCACGAGGCGCACGAGACGGCGCTGTACGTGCTCAGCGGCGAGGTGGGCATGTATTACGGAGAGAAGCTCGAAAACCATATGGTCACCCGCGCCGGCGACTTCGTCTACATTCCCGCCAACACGCCGCACCTGCCCTACAATATGAGCCAGATCGAGCCGGCTACAGCCGTTATTTCGCGCACCGACCCCAACGAGCAGGAGAGCGTCGTCATGCTGCCCGAGCTCGACGCGATCCGCTCCTGACGCCTGCCCTCCTTTGGCGCTGATCGCGCCCCCCCGTTGGGGAAATATTGAAGCTCGTCCAGCGCGTCGATGCGTCCGACGAGCTGAAGCGTCAGCGCCTCTCCGTCAGCGCGACCGCTTTCCGCCTTCAGCGGCGCGAGGACAGGGCAGTGAACGGACTGGCGTCGATGCGGCGGGCGAGCACTGCCCCTCGCTGAGGAATCCGGCATTGCCGGATTTTGCCCTCTGTCCTACCCTTCTCTCAGCCGCTCGACAGAAGGCGGAGAATCGCGGGAGGGGCGGAAGACATCAGGATGGAACGGCCGAGCGAACTCATCTACGCGCTCGATGAGCGGCCGCCATGGACGCGCCTCATCGGGCTCGGGTTTCAGCACGTGGCTGTTATCTGTCCCTATCTTGTGATGGTGGCGCTCGTCACGGAGGCGGCCAAGTTGCCGCCCGACGCGGCGCGCAGCGCGATCGGTCTCGCCATGATCGCAGTCGCGTTCATGACGATCTTGCAGAGCTTGCGGCTCGGACCGGTCGGCTCAGGCTATCTTTGTCCCCCTGTCGTCTCGGCGATCTATCTGCCTTCGAGTCTAGCCGCGGCCTCGTCCTTTGGAATCGCCGCCGTCTGCGGGATGACCATCTTCGCCGGCCTCTGCGAGACCGCGGTCGCCTCGCTCGTCAACTGGACGCGGAAGCTATTTCCGGCGGTCGTTTCCGGCGTCGTGATCATCGCGGTCGGACTGGAGCTGGGCAAGATCAGCGCCGGCGTCTTGCTCGGGCGCGCGGCGCAGTCTGGCGGTCACGTTTTGGCGTCTTTCACAACCGCGGCGATCGCGCTTGCCACCATGACCGGGCTCGCGATCTGGGCGACAGGCGCGCCGAAGCTGTTCTGCGCGCTGATCGGGACGCTGGTTGGATATGTC
The DNA here is from genome assembly GCA_963802615.1 of uncultured Alphaproteobacteria bacterium. Lineage (GTDB taxonomy): Bacteria > Pseudomonadota > Alphaproteobacteria > Rhizobiales > Beijerinckiaceae > Roseiarcus. The sequence continues at coordinate 171,578 of CAWDKC010000031.1, read as the reverse complement.
GCGGCCGCCTTCCTCCACACTTTTCCCTCCAGTTTCTTCGCCGACTACGCGGCTGCTCCTGTTTTCGCAATTCCCGACCCGAGCTTCATTTCCTACACTTTCGCGCCGTCGTTCGCCGGGCCTTTCGCGATCGCGGGCCTCGCCTCCGGCCTCAGGGCGATCGGCGTATTGACGACGTGTCAGCAGATGAACGACGCCTCGTGGAGGCGCCCGGACATGGGCAACATCGCGGCCGGAGTTCGCGCCGACGGGCTTGGGTGCCTGGTTGGGGGGCTCCTGGGAAGCACCGGAATGAGCGCGAGTCCGAGCCTGGTCAGCCTCGAAAAGACCAGCGGCGCCACGAGCCGTGTCCTTGCCTGGTCGATTGCCGCCTGGCTCATCCTCATCTCGTGCCTGCCCAAATTTGCTGGCCTCATCGTCAATATGCCACGCCCGGTGATGGCGGCCGCCCTCTTCTTCAATGGCTCGCTGATGTTCGTCGCGGGAATTCAGGTTGCGATCAGCCGTCCCGTCACGCTGCGCGCTTCTGTCATCATCGGATTCTCGATTTTGGCGGCGTTGACGGCGCCCCTCTATTCGGACTTCTACCAGACGCTGCCCGATTGGACGCGACCGTTCACGGGGTCGATCATCTCCATGGCGGTCGTTGTGGCGGCGCCGCTCAACGCGCTCTTCCTGCTCGGGTCGTGGCGCTACAGCCAAGTGCGTCTAGGCGGAGATTCTAAGCCCATTACACCAGCGTCCTTTGACGCCTTTTTTGAGAAACAGTCGAAGGAATGGAAGATCGGGGCCGACGACGCCCGCCGGGCGCGCGCCGTCGTCGATGCGGCGATTGACGACGTGACGCCGAGCGCCCGAGGCCCCATCGACATCGAGGTGGCGAGCGACGCTTTCGATCTCAAGGTGACGCTTCGCTACAGCGGCAATCTGCCGCCTCTGCCGGACGTTCTCCCCAAGCGCGAGATGCTGGAGGAGCAGAGCTTTGTTAATGGACTGACCGGCTATCTCGCCGGCCTGCACGCCGACCGGGTCGACCGCAGCGCGAAGGGAGACGCGTGCGAGATCACGCTCCTCTTCCGGATGTAAGGGCCGAATGCGGCCTGAGGCGCTCAGGCCGCGAGCTGCCTCAGCACATAGGACAAAATGCCGCCGTTGCGGAAATACTCAAGCTCGTCCAGCGTATCGATGCGGCAGACGACCGGGATGATGGTCACGCTGTCATCGGCGCGCCGGATCTCCAGTTCCAGCTTTTGCCGTGGCTTCAAGGATTCGCCGAGACCGAAAATGGTCACGACCTCGTCGCCCTTGAGCCCAAGCGTTTGCCAGCTCGTTCCTTCCTCGAACACCAGCGGCAGCACGCCCATGCCGACCAGGTTCGAGCGGTGGATGCGCTCGAAGCTCTGCGCGATCACCGCGCGCACCCCCAAAAGCTTCGTGCCTTTGGCCGCCCAGTCGCGCGATGAGCCAGTGCCATATTCGCGCCCCGCGAACACGACGAGGGGAACCTTCTCGGCCTCATAGCGCATAGCGGCGTCATAGATCGGGAGACGTTCCCCCGACGGCTGCAGAATCGTGAAGCCGCCCTCGACCACATTGCCTGTTCCGTCTTTCACCATCTGGTTCTTGATGCGGATGTTGGCGAAAGTGCCGCGCATCATCACCTCGTGGTTGCCCCGCCGAGTGCCGTACTGGTTGAAGTCGACGGGGCGCACCTGATGTTCGACGAGATATCGCCCAGCCGGAACTCGCCGCCTTGATCGAACCCGCGGGCGAAATGTGGTCGGTTGTGATCGAATTGAGGAATAAAGCCAGGATGCGTGCGTTCTCGATGTCGGCGACCGGAACCGGCGTCTTGGTCAGTCCCTCGAAATAGGGCGGCTCCTGCACATAGGTCGACCCGATGTCCCAGGCGTAGGTCTGGCCCGCAGGCGCTTTGACCTTGCGCCAGTTGGCGTCGCCATCGAACACGCTCGCATATTTGGTCTTGAACATTTTCGCCGAGATGGTCGCCTCGACGTAACTGTGAATCTCCTCGGTCTTCGGCCAGATGTCGGCGAGGTAAACCGGCTTGCCTTGCTTGTCGACGCCGAGCGGATCGCGGGTGAGATCGACCTGCATCGAGCCAGCCAGGGCGTAAGCGACGACCAGCGGGGGAGAAGCGAGATAGTTCGCGCGCACGTCCGGGTTCACCCGGCCCTCGAAGTTGCGGTTGCCGGAGAGGACCGCCGCCGCGACCAGATCGTGCTTGGCGATCGTCGCCGAAACCTCGGGCGCAAGCGGACCGGAATTGCCGATGCAGGTGGTGCAGCCGAAGCCGACGATGTTGAAGCCAAGCTTGTCGAGCGGCCTCTGCAGGTCGGCTTCCTTGAAATAGTCCTGGACCACCTGGCTGCCCGGCGCGAGCGAGGTCTTGACCCACGGCTTGACAGTGAGGCCCTTGGCGACCGCATTGCGCGCCAAAAGCCCCGCCGCCATCATGACGCTCGGATTGGACGTGTTGGTGCAGGAGGTGATGGCGGCGATGACGACGTCGCCGTGCCCGAGATCGTAGTTCGTCCCCTCGACCTTGTGGCGCTCCCCGATCGTCTCGCCCTGCCGGAATTCATTGGTCATGGCGGCGGCGAAGCCGGCCTTGGCCTCGGTCAGCACGACGCGATCCTGCGGCCGCTTCGGTCCGGCGAGCGAGGCCGTGACCTCGCCGAGGTTGAGCGCAAGCGTATCGGAATAAACCGGATCCGGCGTTGAGCGCGTGCGGAAAGCGCCCTGAGTTTTTGCATAGGCCTCGACCAGCGCGAGCCGCGCCGGTTTGCGGCTGGTGGTCTTCAGATAGGCGAGCGTCTGGGCGTCGATGGGGAACAGGCCGCAGGTCGCCCCATATTCGGGCGCCATGTTGGCGATCGTCGCGCGATCGGCCACCGTCATCGCATTGAGGCCCGAGCCGTAGAACTCGACGAATTTGCCGACGACGCCTTTCTTGCGCAGCATCTGGGTGACGGTCAGAACGAGATCGGTGGCGGTCACGCCTTCGCGCAATTCGCCATCGAGTTTGAAGCCGATCACCTCGGGCAGCAGCATTGACAGAGGCTGGCCGAGCATGGCGGCCTCCGCCTCGATGCCGCCCACTCCCCAGCCGAGCACGGCGAGGCCGTTGACCATGGTCGTATGGCTGTCGGTTCCGACCAGCGTATCGGGAAAGGCGACTTCGACCGTCTTGCCGTTCCGCTTCTCCTTCGCTGTCCAGACGGTCTGCGCGAGATATTCGAGATTGACCTGGTGGCAGATGCCGGTGCCGGGCGGCACGACGCGAAAGTTGGAGAACCCCTGCTGGCCCCATTTCAGGAACCGATAGCGCTCCTGGTTCTGTTCGTACTCGCGCGCCACGTTCTGGCCGAGCGACTTGCCCGTGCCGAAATAGTCGACGACGACCGAATGGTCGATGACCAGGTCGACGGGAACCAGCGGATTGATCTTCTCGGGATCGCCGCCGAGCTTGACCATCGCGTCGCGCATCGCGGCGAGATCCACCACCGCCGGGACGCCGGTGAAGTCCTGCATCAGCACCCGCGCCGGGCGGAAAGCGATTTCGTGCTCCTTTTTGCCCCGATTCTCGATCCATGCCCCGACCGCCTCGATGTCCTCCTTCTTGACGGTGCGCCCATCTTCGTTGCGCAGCAGATTTTCGAGCACGATCTTGAGCGAGAAGGGCAGCTGCGAGACCCCGGCGAGTCCGTTCTTCTCCGCCGCCTTGAGGGAGTAAATCTCATAGGTCTTCGCCCCGACGGTCAGTGTTTTGCGGCACCTGAAGCTGTCGAGGCTGGCCATTGCGGGCGCTCCGGACGAGGCGTGATGGGGTGGGAGGTTTTATAGATATAATGACCTGCGCGGGCTACGCAAACTGTGGGCTTACGCAAGTTTTAGGCCGGCAAGTCGTCCCGGGCGGACGCATCCCGTCGGACGCATGGGGCAAGGGGAAATGGGGCAAGGGGAAGATGTGGCTCAGGCGACGGTCATGGTCATTGGCGACGGCTTCATCACCGGCCAGACCATCGCGGTGAATGGCGGGCTGGCGTTTCTTTAAGCTGATTCGGGCGATGGAGAAGCATGCGGGGATGGGGCGCTCGGGGGAGCCCTCGTCCCCGCCGGCGCCGCGCCTGGACGGAGGTGCAATGCGGCTGAGGACCTGGGACCTGACCATCGAACGCGGGGGGCGGCGGGTTATCGCCGGGCTCTCGTTCGAAGCGCCCGCAGGCTTGGGCCTGATCGTAACCGGCCCGAATGGGGCGGGGAAGACGAGCCTGCTCAGGGCGCTCGCCGGCTTCCTGCCGATTGAAGCCGGCGGCTTTGCGCTGGACGACGGGGACGGCGAGCGCACGGTCGGCGAACAGGCGCATTATCTCGGCCACGCTGATGGGATCAAGGCCGCGCTGACCGCCGGCGAGAACCTCGCCTTCGCCGCCGCCATGCTCGGCGGCGATTCCTCGCGGAAAACGCAACTCGCTGCGCTTGCGGCGCTGGGCTTGAGCCATGTGATCGATTTCCCGGCGCGGCTGCTCTCGGCCGGACAGAGGCGGCGGGTGGCGCTCGCTCGCCTGCTGGTCGCTGAGCGCCCGCTTTGGCTGCTCGACGAGCCGACGACCGCGCTCGACGCCGGCGCTCAAACCGCGCTTGCCGCCATCATGCGGGCGCACCTCAACGGCGGTGGGATCCTTGTCGCCGCCGCCCACGCGCCGCTCGGGTTGGATGGCGCGCAAGAGCTGAGGCTTGGGTCCACAACAGAAGCGGCGGCGTGAGGTGACCCCAGCCCTCGCCCTGTTCATCCGCGAATGGCGCATTGCGCGGCGCATCGGCGGGGGCGCGTCGGTCGGGGTCGTGTTCTTCTTGATCCTGGTCGCGGTCATGCCGTTCGCGCTCGGGCCCGACCTCAACCTGCTCGCGCGGCTCGGGCCGGCGATTCTGTGGATCGCGGCTTTGCTCGCCACCCTCTTGGGGCTCGACCGGCTGTTCCAGGCCGATCACGACGACGGCTCGCTCGACCTTCTCATCAACGGGTCGCCGCCACTCGAAGTTGTCGTGCTGGTGAAGTGCGCTGCGCACTGGACAGCGAGCGCGCTGCCGCTGGTCGTTCTGAGTCCGCTGTTCGGGCTGATGCTGGCGATGGCGCCCTTGCCGCTCGCGCTCGTCGCGGCGACGCTCGCGGCCGGAACCCCGGCGCTGACGATGATCGGCGCGATCGGGGCGGCGCTCACCGTCTCGCTCAGGCGCGGTGGGTTGTTGATGGCGATTCTGGTGCTGCCGCTGACGATTCCCGTGCTGATTTTCGGCGTTGCGGCCGCCTCGGCCGCGAGCGGGGGCGCGGCGCCGTTCCTGAGTCCGTTTCTGGTGCTCTGCGCGCTGTCGCTCGCCGCCATCGCCCTTGCGCCCTTCGCCGCCGCGGCGGCTCTGAGGCAGGTCAGAGAATGACGATTGCTAGCGCGACCGTCATCGTCGATCAAGCGAATGTGATCGCAAAATGCTAAGGCGCTAAGGCGAGATTCCCATGTCGAAGGCCGGCTGTGGTGTTAGCAGCAACGTATGGGATTCGTCCTCCTGAGAGGACGTTCGGGGAACTTGGCCTGGCTAAGGATGGGAGGCGGCTATGAACGCGCTTTACACGAGAATGGAGACATGGAGGCCTTATATCCTCAGCATTCTGCGCATTGTCGTCGGGCTTCTGTTTCTCGAGCATGGGCTGTCGAAAGTGTTCAACTTTCCCGCCCCCTTCCCCGCCCCGTCGCTGAGCGGCCTCCTGATTCTCGCGGCGATCCTCGAGACGATCGGCGCCGCCTTGTTTCTCGTGGGCGCCTATACCCGGATCGTGGCGTTCATCCTCTCTGGCGAAATGGCCTTCGCCTATTTCATGGCGCACGCGCCGAGTTCGTTTTACCCGCTCGTCAATCACGGGGAAGTGGCGGTCCTGTACTGCTTCGTATTCCTCTACTTCGCCTTCGCGGGCGGAGGTCCGTTGAGCGTCGACCGCGCGATGCTGAAGCAGCCTTAGCCCCTTCGCGCCCGCGCCGCCGAACGAGGTCCGGCTTCCAAACACGTCCAAGCAAAACCACAGAAAACCAAGGAAAATTGCTTGGATTTCCTTGGATTCCTTTGGCCGAATTGAGCCTTTTCAATAGGTTACAGTGAATCCAAATGAAAAAATCTTTTCCCTTGTCACACTGTGGCTCGACAGCCACACGCATTTCGTCGGCGGCGCTGGACAAGCGAGCGTTCGACCGGCAATTGGAAAACTATAGCACAGTCTTTCTGTTTTCTCAAGAAAATGCATGCCTCATGCCATCGGGTCCTGGTCGCGGGAGATCCTCCGCAACCTTACGCGCCCGCGACAGCCTGAAGAGCAGCCCCGGTCTCGGCGTCAACGGAGCCCGAGTGCGATCCGATCGCCTGCGGCGTCCGGCGCAAGCGTGTCATCGGGGCTGGCCTTGACCTCGATCAGGCCGGGTGCTGCCGCGGACCGGCTTGCCAGGCGGTTGGATCGCCGAGGGCAGGGAGCGGCTATGGCCTTGGCCGCAATCGCCAGATGTCCGCGTGACGATCCTCGGCCGGCCGCCTTCAGGCGAGGCGTAAACTTCGACGCTGCGGGTGCAGACGTGGCCGCCGGAAAGCGCCGAGACGACAGAAAAGCTGCGCGCGCCCGGCGGGAGCCCGGCCGAATCAGCCAGCGTAAGGGGGACGGGGAGGCCAAGGGCCGAATCGCGCCAGCGGGCCGTCTCGTTCCACATCGCCTGCGCTTCGCGGTCCATTTCGGCCGACATGCGGTCGAGAGCGACGAAGGGCGAAACCATGCCGACCGGGTCGAAGCCGGGCGAAAAGAACGCCGCCGGCGCTCCGCCAAAGCTGATTTGCGGCGGGCGATCGCCCAGGTAGCGGATTTTCCCGACTGAGCCATCCGGGAGGCGGATGGTGAGGATGTGGGTCCTGGCAAGCTCGCCTGCGCTTGCGCCGGCAAGCCCGGCCGCCGCGAGGAGCGCGGCGCCGATGAGAGCAGCGGTTCGAAGTTTTTGCACGATGATCTCCAAACGTCGGCCTGTCATTTCGGAGCAGGGATCTGTCCCCGGGCGAACGCTGCCGAAAAAGGAGGACGATTTTTGGGCGAAGTTTGGCTGAGGCTATGGCGGCGCGGCTGGCGCGCAGGGGCCTATTTTTTCAGCGCCTCGAGCACCTTGACCGAAGGGCGGCCGTTGACCTCAAGCCCTGCCCTCTGCTCGAAATCGGCGATCGCGGCCTTGCTCTTGGTTCCGACGTGCCCGTCCGGGACGCCGCCGATGTCGTAGCCGCGTCTTTGGAGCAAAGCCTGCAATTCCTGCCGGCCCTGGCGCGACAGGAGCGGATCGTCGGTCGGCCAGGGGGTGACGATGCCGCGGCCCCCGCTCAGGCGGTCGGCGAGCACGCAGGCGGCGAGGGTGTAGGATTCGGCGGCGTTATAGGAATAGACGGCGTCGAAATTGCGCGTCACCAGAAAGGCCGGGCCCTCGTGTCCCGCGGGTATGAGAAGCCCGGCTTCGCCGTCCCCGAGCGGGCGCCCGTCGATCCGGGTCAGGCCGTGCGACGCCCAGAACGACATCGGGTGTTTGGACTTGCGCCCCGACGGGCCCGAATAGCCTCGGGCAGCTTGACCTCGAAGCCCCAGGCAAGGCCTCGGCGCCAGCCTGATCTGGCGAGATAATTCGCGGTCGAAGCGAGCGCGTCCGGGGCGGAATCGACGATGTCGCGCCGTCCGTCGCCCTCGAAGTCGACCGCCAGGCGCAGGAAGGTCGAGGGCATGAACTGCGTCTGCCCGAACGCGCCCGCCCAGGATCCGTTCAGCTTCTCGGGCGGCACGTCGCCGCGGTCGATGATCTTGAGCGTCGCCATCAGTTCGGAGCGGAAATAATTGGCGCGATCGCCCATGCAGGCGAGCGTCGTCAGCGACTGCACGAGCGAGCGCTTGCCCATCTCCTGACCGAAATTCGACTCGACCCCCCAGATCGCCGCCAGCATGGCGCGGGGCACGCCGTATTTCTCTTCCGCTCGCGCGAGCGCGCGCGCTCTCCCTCGCCATGGCGGCCTTGCCGTCGGCGACCCGATCCTCGTCCACGAGGCCATCGACATAGTCCCAGACCGGCGTCTTGAACTCGGGCTGCTGCTTCTGCAGATCGAGCACTTTCGGGTCCGGCGCGAGTCCGTTGAAGGCGACGTCGAGCGTGCTGAGCAGAAATCCCGGCGTGCGCGGCCTGGGCTCTGAGCGAGCCGACGCAAGAGGCAAAGTCGGCCCGCGCCGGGGAAGCGAATGCGCTGAGCGCGGCGACGACGACGAGGCCTGACAAAAGGGAATCGCTTCATCGGCCAATCATCGACGATTTGTGCGATTCCGTCGAGCCCGCGGCGCGATGAGAAGCCGACTACATCTTCTCCTTCACCCCAAAGGAGATCAGGAGCCAGTTGACCGATAGGTGGTCGCGAAACCGAGCACCATGGCGATCGCATCATCAGCCAATAGGACCAGTCGGTCGGCTGCATATCGGGCCATGCGTGGGCGCGATAGATCATGAAGGCAAACATGCCAATCTCATAGGCGAGAAGCGAAAACGTATCCGCCTTGACCGCGGCGACGAGACCGGCCCGGAAACTCAAGCCGCCGCATCGGCGCGATGGCGAAATACTGGAAGGCGATCCCCGCCGCATAGGCGAGGACAAAGCTCAAGGTAAGCCGAGGCGCGAGCGCCGAGCCGATGAGGACGAGGCCAAGACCGAGCGCGATCCATTCGGCCGCAAAATCGCCAAGCGCGCAGCCCGCGCCGCAATGGGCCGCGCCCTTGAAGACCGCCTGCCACATCGGCGGCTCCGCGTCACGCCCATGCGCCATGCGCATGGTCGTGCATCCGGGGCTGCGAAGGCGCCGCGCGGCCGAAGCTGAAATAGAACGGCAGGCCGAGCGGTCCCCAGTAGAGCATCGTCAGCGGCCATACCGCGTCCATCACCCCCATTGGCTGGCGCCGCCCAAGGAGAAAAATGTCGGCGAGCACGATCAGCGCCGAGGCGATCGAGAGCCAGATGTAGACAAAGGCGAACGACTCGAGACCGTTTGACAGGGAGTTCATCCTTCGGTTGGAACATTGATACGCCAAACGACGGGCGAGGCGAGGATGATCCGCTCCTGGGCTTAGCTCGCAATTCGACCGCAGAGTCGCGAGGCCGCCCCTCGTCAGAACCTGTCGCGCGGGACGGAGGTTGACAGCGCCGCTCACGCGCCGAATATGACGCGCCAAAGCCCCTTTCACCCACGGACATGAACAGAATCGCAGGACGAATGCTGGCGCTTTCCGCGCTCGGAACGGCGCTTTGCGCGGCCGCCCCGGCGCGCGCGGACCTGCGCATGTGCAACAACACCAATAACCGCGTCAGCGTCGCGCTTGGCTACACCGATGGACAAAACTGGGTCAGCGAAGGCTGGTGGAACCTCAAATCGCTCGATTGCGTGACGCTTTTGCGCGGCGCCCTGGCGGCTGAGTATTATTATCTCTACGCGATGGACGAGCGTGGCGGCGAGTGGAAGGGCAAAGTGTTCATGTGCACGTCAGATCGCGAGTTCAAGATCGACGGCCGGCAGGATTGCTTTGTGCGCGGCTACAACCGCACCGGGTTCTTCGAAGTCGACACCGGCAAGGATTCGAAGAGCTGGACGGTGCAGCTGACCGACCAGGCGAACCCCTGAACCAAAAAATCGGTTCGCACGTGCGGCGGGGCGAAAAATAAGCATGGCGGCAAGCGCCGCCGATTGTCGGAGGAACGCCAGTGCAGGCCCGTCGCCGCCGCGTCAAGATCATCGCCACCCTCGGCCCCGCCTCGGCCGACCGCAAGACGATCGCCGCCCTGTTCGCCGCCGGCGCCGACGTCTTTCGCATCAACATGAGCCACGCTTCGCATGACGGGATGCGGGAGCGGGTCGCGATGATCCGCGAGGTCGAGGAAGAGACCGGCCGCCCGATCGGCATCCTTGTCGACCTGCAGGGGCCGAAGCTCAGGCTCGGCGCGTTCGCAGGCGGCGGCGTCGACCTTCGCCACGGCGAGGCCTTCATCCTTGACAGCGACCCCACTCCCGGCGGCCAGGCGCGCGTCTATCTGCCGCATCCGGAAATCCTGAGTTCGCTCGCCAAGGGGCACCGGCTCCTCATCGACGACGGCAAAGTGATGCTGCGGGTCGCCGCGGCCGAGGGAGGGCGCGTGCTCACTGTCGTCGAAGTCGCGGGGCGGGTCTCCAACAAGAAGGGCGTGAGCCTGCCGGACACGACCATTCCGACCTCCGCCATGACCGACAAGGATCATTCCGATCTCGCCGCGGCGCTTGAGGAAAACATCGATTGGATCGCGCTCTCGTTCGTTCAGCGTCCCGAGGACGTGGTCGAGGTCAAGGACATCGTCAAAGGCCGGGCGCTGGTGATGGCCAAGATCGAAAAGCCGCAGGCGGTCCAGCGCATCGAAGAGATCATGGCCGTTGCTGACGCCCTGATGGTGGCGCGCGGCGATCTTGGCGTGGAAATGCCGCTCGAGGAGGTTCCGGGCATCCAGAAGAGCCTGACCCGGCTCGGGCGGCGGCTCGGCAAGCCGGTGGTGGTGGCGACCCAGATGCTGGAATCGATGATCTCGTCGCCGGTGCCGACTCGCGCCGAAGTGTCGGACGTGGCGACCGCGGTGTTCGAGGGCGCGGACGCCGTGATGCTGTCGGCCGAGAGCGCCTCGGGCCAACACCCGTGCGAAGCGGTCGCGACCATGAACAGGATCGCGGAAGCGGTGGAATCGGAGAAGATCTATCCCTCGATCATCGAAGCGCAGCGCGCGGCGCCCGAGGCGACAGGCGCGGACGCAATCGCCGAGGCGACGCGCGACGTCGCCGAAACGCTCGATCTGAAAGTGATCTGCGCCTGGACCAGTTCAGGCTCGACCGGCCTCCGCATCGCCCGCCAGCGGCCGCGCTCTTCCATTTTGGCGCTCACTCCGATCGAATTGGTGGCGCGGCGCCTCGCTGTCGTCTGGGGGGTCCATCCGGTTGTCACCGACGACGCGCGCGACGAACGCGACATGGCCGACCGGGCCTGCCGCCACGCCTATATCGAAGGCTTCGCGGGCGCAGGCGAGCGCATCATCATAGTCGCCGGCGTGCCGTTCGGAACCCCAGGGGCCACCAACAATCTGCGCATCGCGACCGTGGAGGCTTGAGTCCGGTTCGGCAGGGGCGGGCGGCGCCGTTTCCGAACGAGACCCCGACGGATCGCGGTCCCGACGATGACCCGCTTTGGGGCCGGGCCAGAAGGAAATCGCCAGGACAGCAACTGTCGACAATTCCTTGCAGAAAACCAGAAATCAGGTTAGGCTTGCCTGATGAACAATCCCCGCGCTTTTCTTTCAAGACCGGTGGTTTGCGGCTCCGCGCGGCGAACGTTGGGGGAAAACCGCTCTGAAAAAAATTCCACCGAAAATCTCGCGTAACCCATTGATAAGTCTCGATTCGGACGAGAGAATCCAAGGAAATCCAAGGAAATCCAACCCCCATAATTGGGGGTCTTCGCCGCAAAACCGCGACGCCCCAAGACAATCCAAATCGAGGCGGCCAGACTGAACGCCGTGGCGTCCGTCGCTGAGAAAGGGCAAAGCCGCCTTAGGCGACTTGGCCGACGCTCATCGTGCAGACTGCCGCCTGCCAAGGCTCGTGAAGAAACGAAGGAGATAGCCATCCGGGTCGATGACGACGAACTGCCGATGGCCCGCCTCCTCGTCGCCTCGTCGATACCAGCGCTCCTCAAGCGGGATATGGATGGCGGCGCCCGCGCTCAGCGCCTGCGTATGAACTTGGTCGACGTCGGGAACCTGGATCTGAAGGTTCATCCCTCTCCCGAACGGGTATTCCAGAGGAGCCGTGCGAAACCGGCGTCCGGGGCCGTCCGCCTGTTCGAGCATCAGGTGGACGGGTCCGCGCGTCAGATAAGCGAACAGCTCCTCGGGACGTTCAAAGCGGGCGCTGAACCCAAGGCCGTCGACGTAGAAGCTTATGGATCGCGCGAGATCGGCAACGTCAAGTTCGGGGACGACGGGCGGCACAGGCGACATGCCGCAACCTATCAGACCTGAACGCGAGGCGCCCTTGCGTTCTCAGAGACCCGCGTTGGTCGCAGCAAGACGCGCCAAGGCGGACCAGTCGGAATCGCCCGCGCCTTGAGCCACTCCGGATAGAAAGTGATCGTGCACGAGGCTCGCGACCGGCATCGGCGTCGCCAGCGCGTCAGCCGCCGAGAGCGCAAGGCGAATGTCCTTCAGCCCGAGCGACATCTTGAACCCGGCCGGCTCGTAGCGCTGGTTGGCGATGATCGTCCCATAGGTCTTGTAGGCGGGAGCCGAGAACAGCGTATTGGTCAGGATTTCAAGAAAAGCATGCGGGTCAACTCCGCCCTTGCGGGTGAGCGCGAAGGCCTCGCCCAGGCATTCGATCATCGCCGCGAGCAGGAAGTTGCCGCTGAGCTTGACGAGATTTGCGGCGGACGGTTTGTCGCCAACGACGAAAGTCCGCTGGCCGATCGCGTCGAACAGGGGCTGGCAGCGCTTAAGCTCGGCTTCGGGGCCCGCAGCCACAACGAAAAGCTTGGCGGCCGCCGCGGCCTCCGGCCTGCCGAAGACGGGCGCTGCGACAAAGGCCTGGCCCGCGTTTCGGTGCGCCTCGGCCAGCCGGTCGGAGAGCGCCACGCTGATCGTGCTCATGGAGATGTGGACGGCGCCTTGGCCAAGCGCCGAGAGCCCGTTTCCGTCGCCGAAAAAGGCCGCTTCGACCGCCGCATCGTCGGCAAGCATGGTGATCAGCACGGGACACCGACACGCGTCGGCCACGCTTCCGGCGACCTCGGCGCCCTGGGACGCCAGCGCCTCCGCCTTGGCGCGCGTGCGGTTGTAGACAACGACGCGATGTCCCGCCTTGACGAGGTTCAGCGCGATCGCCGAACCCATTTGGCCAAGACCGATAAAACCGACGTCCATCGTGCTCTCCCTGGCTGAAAACCGCCGCGGCGCCTCCGCGGCGGAGCCGAGGACCTAACGCTGCTTGGGGCTCCGCGCAAAGCGAGCACGCGCCTGGCGCGCCGATTCAATCAGCACTGCGGGATTTGGCGCTCGCCCACATATTTGCCGGTGTTGTCGTAATTGAGCGTGTGGATGACGCATCCGCCAGTCGAGGCCTCGCCCGGACCTGGATCGACGCTGATATTGATGATGAGCGGCGCGCCGTCTCCGGCAAGAATGGGCTCGGACGCCCCGGAAGCGGGGAAGCCTCCCCAACCCCAGCCGCCGCCGAAGAAAAGCTGATTTCCGCCAAAGCGATTGAAGCGATTGAAGCGATTGAAGCGGTTGAAGCCGAAGCGATTGGAGCCGAAGTGATCAAACCGGTTCGCGCCGAAACCATTGAAGCCAAACCGGCCGGCTTGAAAGCCCCGGCTAAACCCGTGGGGCGCGAAATGGTAAGCATGACCCATTCCGAAGCCTGAGTGAGCGAATGACCCGCCGGCCGAGCCGCCCATCCGGGCAAACGAAGGCGCGGAGCCGAACGAGAGGACGAGTGTGGCGAGGGCGCAGGCGCGCGCCGCCCTCAAGCTCAAGGGAAACCGCATGCGAATATCTCCGGCGCCGCAACGTCAATCTAACCGCAATGCGACGCCGCTGTCCAGGCCTCTCGGCCTCTCACCTCACGACCGTCAGCCTCCGCGCAGCCCTGGTCAGACCGGTATAGAGCCAGCGCGCCCGGTGCTCGCGGAAGGCGAAGCTCTCGTCGAACAGCATGACATCGTCCCACTGCGACCCCTGCGCCTTGTGGACGGTGAGCGCGTAGCCGTAGTCGAACTCGTCCAATTCCCGTCTCAGAGGAAAGCTGAGTTCCCCCTCCGTCCCCTCGAAAAACGCCTTCAGCACAGAGACCTTGACCGTCGCGCGCGCGCCCTCGTCTTCCGAGCGCAAGGTCATCTTGACGAAATCCTTTTTGACGCCGCCCAGCGCCTCGACCCGCCATAAGCCCGCCGTTGATGAGGCCCTTGGCGCGGTCGTTGCGCAAGCAGACCAGGCGGTCCCCGGCGACGGGCAGCGGCTCCCGAAAACCCTTGAGATCCCGCATCCGCTGATTGTAGGCGCGGCGGGTGCGGTTCGTCCCGACCAGCACCTGATCCGCGGCCAGCACCTGAGCCGGATCGACGGCGGCGCGCGGGATGACGCGCGATTTCGCCGTAGACGCCCTCACGCAGGTCGCCGCCAGAGCGAACGATTTCCGACAGGCGAATGATCGGATTGTCCTGCGCCTGCCGATGGATGTGGGTCAGCATGACGTCCGGCGCGCCCTCGGTGAAAAAGCCGCCCCCTTTGACGGGCGGCAGCTGGAACGGGTCGCCCAGGACCAGGATCGGCTTGCCGAACGAGAGGAGGTCGCGCGCCAGCTCCGCGTCGACCATCGAACATTCGTCGATCACGATAAGCCCGGCCTTCGAGGCCGGACCATCCGCGTTGAGAGTGAAATTGGGCGCGCCTTCCGCGCCCTCGCTCGCCCGGTAAATGAGCGCATGAATGGTTGTCGCGCCCGCGCAGCCCTTCGATCGCATCACCAGCGCAGCCTTGCCGGTGAAGGCGGCGAACGCCGTCTCGCCTCGCGCGCCCTCGGCGATATGCCGCGCAAGCGTCGTTTTGCCGACGCCGGCGTAGCCGAAGACGCGAAACACCTGGGGCTCCCCTTGTTTGAGCCATCGGCCGACCTGGTCGATCGCTTCCGCCTGCTCGCGCGACCATTCGCGGCCGATCGGTCGCGAAGGCGGGGCGTCGACGGAACGATGCTGCGTCCCGGGTGTCGCGCCGTCTGCGGCGGGCTGCGTTTTCGCGTGTTCACCCGCGCGCTTCGGCTCAGGCGTCGCCCCGCAGCGCGAACAAACCGGCGGCTTGCGGCCGAGATCATAATATTTGGCGCCGCAGGCCAGGCACTGGCGCTTGGTTCCGAGCCTGCTCGCCGCCAGCGGCTTCTTGGTCAATACCCCTCGCCCCCGGCCGAAAACATAAACGATTGGTTTAGATTTCGAGCGCAGCATTTTAACAGAATTGTCGGAACTAGCGCCGAATCGGAGACTTTCGCTAGGGCAATCCACGCCTTGAAGCTTGGATTGCGAGGCTTATATCGGTTCGATCCGGAACTTTGAATGGTCCGGATGGTTGACGGCAAGAACCGGACCGGGCGCTTAATCGGAAGGCCTGAAGTTCCGGGAAGCGCCTGAAAGGGGGCTTCGAACATGGTGCGTGTGACGGCGCTGACCTCGCCTTTGCTGCTTGGCTTCGACGACCTGGAGCGGGCGCTCGACAAGGTTTCGAAGACGGGGACGGACGGATATCCGCCTTACAATATCGAGCGGATTGCCGCCGAGGGCGGGGATCCGGAAAGATTGCGCATCACGCTCGCCGTAGCCGGTTTCGCTCAGGGTGAGATCGAGGTCACGGTGGAGGAGAACCAGCTCACGATCCGCGGCCGGCAGCAGGAGGACAAGACGCGTGAATATCTGCATCGCGGCATCGCCGCCCGGCAATTCCAGCGCGGCTTTCTTCTCGCCGACGGGATGCAGGTTTTGAGCGCCGAACTCGCGCAAGGGTTGTTGTCCGTCGATCTCGTTCGTCCTCAGCCCGAGCGGCTGGTGCGAACGATCAAAATAGTGGCGCGAGATTGAAAGATGCGTCCGGCGACGGGCTTAGGCAGCCGCCGAGTCAGGAGTAAAGCGATGAGATCCGAAACCAGCAAAGCCGTCGTGACCGTGGCGCCGAACATGACGTCGCAGGAATTCGCTCATTTTGGCGATGGGTCTCTCGCCTATGTGAGGACGATCGCCTCCGAGGATGTCGCCCGCCTCTTTCCCCAGGCGCCGGAAATGCGTCCCGGGTTGACCTTGTTCGCGCTGCTCGGCGCGGACGGTTCGCCGATCATGCTGACCGATTCCAAGGATGCGGCGATCACCAACGCCTGGGAAAACGAGCTCGAGACGGTGAGCCTGCACTGACCCACAACTTGGCGCCGCGGCGCGCAACGCGGCGCGCGCGGGGATGAGCGAATCGGTATAGAGGTTGCGGTCGGTTAGGCGTAAGGACCGCGAGCCATGCAAGCCTATCTCGATCTCATGCGCGAGGCGCTTGAAAACGGCGCCGTCAGAAAGGACCGCACCGGGACGGGCGTGCGCTCCCTGTTCGGCCGGCAGCTTCGTTTCGATCTCGCGCATGGCTTTCCGCTCGTCACGACGAAAAAACTGCATCTCAAGTCGATCGTGCGCGAACTGATCTGGTTCCTGCGCGGCGACACCAACGTCGCCTATCTCAAGGCGCATGGCGTCTCCATCTGGGACGAATGGGCCGACGCGGATGGCGATCTCGGTCCCGTCTACGGCAAGCAATGGCGCGCCTGGGAGGGGCCTGACGGGCGGACCTACGATCAGATCGCCTGGGTGATCGAAGAGATCCGCCGCAACCCCGAGTCACGCCGGCTCGTGGTCTCGGCCTGGAACGTGGCCGAGATCGAGCGGATGAAGCTTGCCCCCTGCCATTGCCTGTTTCAGTTCTATGTGAACGACGGTCGACTGTCGTGCCAGCTCTACCAGCGCTCGGCCGACATCTTTCTCGGCGTGCCCTTCAACATCGCAAGCTATGCTTTGCTGACCCACCTGATCGCCCACGAATGCGGGCTGAGGGCCGGAGAGTTCGTGCATACGTTCGGCGACGCGCATCTCTACCGCAATCATGAGGACCAGGCCCGCGCGCAACTCGCCCGCGCGCCCCGTCCCTTGCCGCGTCTCAAGCTCGGCGACGTCGGCTCGATCTTCGACCTCAACGCCGATGCGATTGCGTTCGAGGGCTATGAACCATGGCCCGCGATCAAGGCGCCGGTCGCGGTGTGACGGGACGTCCCCGTCGTCCTCGTCGCTGCCGTCGCGCGCAACGGGACTATCGGCGCGAAGGGCGGTTTGCCCTGGCGGCTGTCGAGCGACCTGAAACGCTTCAAGGCGCTGACCTGGGGCAAGCCGCTGGTGATGGGGCGGAAGACGTTCGAATCGATCGGCCGCGCGCTGCCGGGACGTGAAACGATCGTCGTCACCCGCGATCCCGCATTCGCGCCCTCGGGCGTGCTCATCGCCCACAATCTCGACGCCGCGCTCGATCTCGCCGCGGAGCGCGCGAGCGCCATGGGCGCGGGCGAAGTCGTCATCGGCGGCGGGGGCGAGATCTTTGCGCAGACGATCGCGAGCGCACACCGCCTTTTCATCACCGAGGTCGCGCTCGACGCTGAAGGCGAGGCGCGCTTCCCGCCGATTGACCCGCGCGAATGGCGCGAGATCAAGCGCGAGAGGGGCGAGCGCGGCCTGCGCGACGACGCAGACTTTGCGTTCGTGGACTACGAGCGGCGGGGCTGAGTTACGCTAGCCTTGCGCCGGCTGCGCCTTGCGCGGCTCGCTCTCGCCCGGCGGCGCCCCGCGAAGCCGAGCCCAGCGAAGCCGAGGAGCATCATCGCCCAGGTCGAGGGCTCGGGGACCGTCGGGCTGTACAGCACCCAGCCGGGCTCCCCGTCGAGCACGTTTTGCAAGCGCAGCAGCGCTTCGGTGAAATAGTAGTCGCCGTAGATCAGCGCAGTATTCGTCCCACCCTTGCCCGGGAAGCCGTCGAACAGCACGGACTCGCCTGACGAAGGGCCCAGGTAGCTCATGCTGAGCGACCCCAGGATGTCCTCGGCATCCTGCAGATATTGCGTCTTAAGGGCGCTTGTTTCCGCAACCGTACTCAACATGACGAGCCCGTCCGCAGCGATGGCCGCAGCGGAAGTATCCACAGGTTGCGTCCCCGGCGCGTCGAAATCCCAGGGAGGGATCCAGGTATGGTCGGCGAGCAACTGGTCGACGAAATAGTTCGCCACGGCTTCCGCCGTGTTCAGGAACGCCGGGTTGTCTGACGTCTGATAGGCCTGCACGAAGCCATACAAGGCCCAGGCCTGCCCGCGCGCCCAGGTGGAGCTATCGGAATAGCCGGCGAATGTCTCCTGGCTCAGGAGCGCCCCGGTGGTCGGGTCGAAATTAGCGAGCTGGAACGTGCTGCCGTCCGAGCGCACGATGTTGGTGGTCACCGTCTGGGCGTGCGCCTGCGCCATTCCGGCCCAAGCAGGACTGCCGCCATTGCCGGCTCCCCATTGCAACGGCCCCAGCGTCATCATGCTGTCGACGATCACCGGAAACTTCCATGTGCCGAAAGTCCAGGAGCGAACCGCGCCGACGTTCGAATTGTAGAACGAGGCCAAGGATTGGCCTGCGGTGGTAAGCACGCCTTTGTAGCTCGGGTCGCCGGTCAGTCGGTATCCGTTGCCGAAACTCGTCCCTATGATGAAGCCGATGTCCGTGGGGTCAACCCGGGGCGCCGAGGCCTGCGGGGCCAAGGGCGCGGTCCATTGCCGCGCCGCCGCGAGCCACTGCGGCGACCCGGTCGCCTGATACAGGAGCCACAGTTGGCCGGGGAAAAACCCGCTCGTCCATCCCTGGCTTCCACTCGATGGACTCGTTGTCGTCCACGTTCCGCTGTCGCCCCCCGAGACGGGATATCCGGACGCAGGGGAACCCAGCGAAGTCAGAGTCTTCGCCACCTGAGTTCTCAATGAAAGACAAATCCGTCGCTATGCCTGTCGAATCCAGCGGCGCCGCACTGGCCTCGACTCATCAAGCAAGGGATCGACGCGCAGGCGATCAAAGCGAGACGTTGCATCGCATTCCCCAACGTTGGAGCGCATTGCAAAGCGCTACTGTCCTGATCACACTATAACGCCATACGAGGCTCTGGATAGACAATCTTATTCGCGGGGCCGTTTGGCCAGCGCGACCAGGCCGGGCGGGAGCGACGCCTACTCCGCCCGCGACCAGTCGGTCAGAGTGAGGCCGTCGTCGAGCCACCGGGTCGGGCCGGGCTTAAGGCCCGCGGCGGTCAGCGTCGCGTCAGGGTCACCGCCAAACTTCTCGCGGCCGAAGACCGGCATACCGCCCGGCAAACGCACTGTGACCGCGCGGCTCAGATGAAAGCAATCGTACCCGAGCTTGAGAAACAGGGTGAAGACCTGCGGCCCGCCAATGATTGCGACCGTGCCGGAACTCAAGCCCAGCGCCGCGCACGCGGCCTCGAGCGAGGTCCCGGCGGGATTCCAGAGTCGCGCCTTGGGATTGTCAGGATCCGGCGCGACGCCAGCGACCTGTCGGGTCAGGACCAGCCGGCGCCGGCTCATCGCGTTCGAATGGCCTTCGGCCGAATGGCGCCCATTCACGACCACGTCGGCTTGATCGAGGCCTGTCCTCGAAATGTCGCTGGTCGGCTTCGAATTGGAGCGACGCCGGCTGGACGCCGGCCGCATCCGCAAGCATGCCATCGGCGGAGGCGATGACGTAAGCCTCGATGCGGTAGGCGCCGATCATGCCGCGATTTATTCGTGGCTGTCCGAATTGACGAGCGACAGGAACTCAGCCCTGGTCTGCGCCTGATCGCGGAACACGCCGAGCATCCGGCTGGTGACGAGGTCAGCGCCGCGCTTGCGGACGCCGCGGTCGATCATGCAGTGGTGCGCGGCCTTGACGACCACTGCGACTCCGCAGGGCTTCAGCACTTCCTCGACCGCATTGGCGATCTGCGCGGTGAGCCGCTCCTGAATCTGCAGCCGCTTGGAGAAGATCTCGACCACGCGCGCGAGCTTGGAGATGCCCACCACCCTCTTGTCGGGGATGTAGCCGACCCACACGCGGCCGATGATCGGCGCGAGATGGTGTTCGCAATGGCTCTCGAAGGTGACGCCGCGCAGGACGATCATCTCGTCATAGCCGTCGACCTCGCTGAAGGTCTTGTGCAGAACCTCGTGCGGGTCTTCGTCATAGCCGGCGAAATATTCGCGGTAGGCGCGCACCATGCGATTGGGCGTCTCGATCAGGCCGTCGCGATTGGCGTCCTCGCCAACCCACCTGAGGATGGTGCGGAACGCATCCTCGGCCTGGGCGTCGCTGATCGCCGGCTTGCCGCCGCCGGAGGCCCCGTCGAGATTCTCTTCCCTCAGCGCCATGGCTCACTCTTCCTTATTCGCGCCCCGAAAAGCGCCCCGCCGCCATTTAAGCGTGGCGCGCGGATTCTTAAAGGAGCGGTCTATCCCGCGACCTTGGAGAAGTCGGCGACGGCGTGCATCGCCTCGCGCAATTCGTTGAGCAATCTCAAGCGGTTCCGTCGTGTTTCCGGGTCGGGATCGTTGACCGTCACGTCGAGGAAGAACCCGTCGACCGGCGCGCGTAACGCGGCCAGCGCCCGCATCGCGCCCTCGAAATCCTCGGAGGCGGCATGCTGGCGCGCGGCCGCGCCGGCGGAGGCGACGACGTCGGCGAGATACCTTTCCGCCGGCGGAGCAAGCTCGGTCTGAACGTGCTTGCCGGCGAAGGCCTCGGCGCCGTCCTTCTTTTCTTCGGCGCGCAGAATGTTGGCGGCGCGGCGATAGCCGGCCAGCAGGTTCTTGCCGTCCTCGGTTTCGAGCAGTTTTCCGAGCGCCTCGACCCGGCGGACGATCATGAGAAGATCATCCTGGCCCGGCAGCGCGAACACCGCGTCGATGAGATCGTGCCGCGCGCCCTTGTCGCGCAGGTAGACTTTCAGGCGGTCGGCGAAGAAGGCGAGGAGGTCGGGCCGACTGCTGAGCCGATCCAGTCATCGCGACGCGAAGCCGATAGCGATCCAGGCGACTCGAAGCGTCTGCTCCTGACGTTCCCTGCGCTGAGATCGCCGCGTCGCCCTCTGCTCGAGGCGAACCTTCCTCGCGATGCATCGAACAAGATCGAGCAGCATTGCGAGCTTGAAGCGCAGGAACTCAGCGGCAGCCGAAGCTCATTCTCCAGCACGATGCGGATGACGCCAAGCGCCGCGCGTCGCAGCGCATAAGGGTCCTTGCTGCCGGTCGGCTTCTCGTCGATCGCCCAGAAGCCAACGAGCGTGTCGAGCTTGTCGGCGAGCGCGACCGCGATCGAGACGGGCGCCGTCGGAATGCGGTCGTTCGGCCCTTGCGGCTTGTAGTGCTCTTCGATCGCCTCGGCGACGCTCGGCTCCTCGCCTTGAGCGGTCGCGTAGTAGCGGCCCATGAGGCCCTGCAGCTCAGGGAACTCGCCGACCATCTCGGTCGCAAGGTCGGCCTTAGCGAGATGGGCCGCGCGCGCAGCCAGCTCAGCATCTGCGCCGACCTTCGGCGCAAGCTCGCGCGCCAGCGCCTCGATGCGCGCGATCCGCTCGCCCTGCGTGCCGAGCTTCTCGTGAAACACGACCGTGTCGAGTTTCTCCAGCCGCTGGTCGAGCGGCTTCGCGTGCTTGTCCTTGGCGTCAGGCAGGGCTGCGAGATCGGTCCGCCAGAAATGGCGCGCGTCGGCGAGGCGCGCGCGCACGACGCGCCCGTTGCCAGCCGCGATCGCCGCGCCGTCGTCGGGGGCGACGAGGTTGGAGACGAGGATGAATTTGTTGGCGAGCTTGCCCGCGCTCTCTCCCACGTCATGGCCGGCCTTGTGCCGGCCATCCACGCCGTTCCGCGTCGCGGCTCCCTCCGCTTTCGCGCTTGACGGCGCCCCGTGGATGGCCGGGTCGATCCCCGGATCAAGTCCGGGGACGGCCATGACGGAAGAGGACGCGGGCGCCTCCCGAAGCACGAAGCATTTCTGATTGGCGCGGATGGTGGCGCGGATCACTTCGGCCGGCAGGTCGAGGAACGCCGCCTCGAACTCGCCCATCAGCACGACCGGCCATTCGACCAGGCCCGCGACTTCCTCGAGCAGACCCTCGTCCTCGACCAGCGTCAGCCCCTGAGCGAAGGCGAGCTCCTTGGCGTCGGCGAGGATGATCGCCTTGCGCCGGTCGGCGTCGAGCACGACCTTGGCCTTCGTGCAACGCGTCGACGTAATCGTCGTAGCGACGAACCTGAATCGACTGAGGCGCCATGAAGCGATGGCCCCAGGTCACGTCGCCAGCCGCAATCCCGTCGATGTCGAACGAGACGATCTCCGCCGTGTCATGTTGCGTCGCGAGCGTGCAAACGACGCCGCGCAACGGGCGCACCCAGCGCAGCGCCTCGGGCTTCGCCGAGGCCGCGCCCCAGCGCATCGACTTCGGCCACGGAAACGCGCGGATGATCGCCGGAATGATCTCGGCGATCGCATCCTTCGTGTCGCGGCCCGGCTTCTCGATCACTGCGACATAGAAGGCGCCCTTCTTCGGGTCGGTCTCGACGCGCGCATCCTCAATACGACTGAGGCCGGCGCTCTTCAGAAAACCCTGGATCGCCGCTTCCGGCGCGCCGACGCGCGGGCCCTTGCGCTCCTCGCGCGAGTCGGGCTGCGCCGCGGGCAAGCCGACGACATGCAGCGTGAGGCGCCGAGGCGTGACGAAGCTCTGCGCGCCCTCGTAAAGCAGATTGCGCTCGACCAGCGCGCCTGTGACGAGGCGCTTCAGATCCTCCGCCGCCTGCCGCTGCATGCGGGCGGGGATTTCTTCGCTGAACAATTCGAGCAGAAGGTCAGGCATATCCGGGACTACGCCGCGCCGCCGCCGGCCGTCTTGAGCCAGGCTGCGCCACAGCCGCGGGCGAGTTCGCGCACTCTCAGGATATAGCTTTGGCGCTCGGTCACCGATATCGCGCCGCGCGCGTCGAGCAAGTTGAACACATGGCTCGCCTTGATGCACTGATCGTAGGCCGGCAGCGCCATGAGGTGGCGTTCGCCGGCGGCGCCGCGCTCCAAGAGCGTCATACATTCCGCTTCGGCGTCCCGAAAATGCTGGAACAAGATGTCGGTGTTGGCGTACTCGAAGTTGAAGCGGGAATATTCCTGCTCCGCCTGCATGAAGACGTCGCCGTAAGAGACGCGATCGGCGCCGTCGCCGCCGTTGAAGTTAAGGTCGTACACGCTCTCGACGCCCTGCACATACATCGCCAGCCGCTCGAGGCCGTAAGTCAATTCGCCCGACACAGGCGCGCATTCGAAACCTGCGACCTGCTGGAAGTAGGTGAATTGCGACACTTCCATGCCGTCGCACCAGCATTCCCACCCCAAGCCCCACGCGCCAAGCGTCGGGCTCTCCCAATCGTCCTCGACGAAGCGCACGTCGTGCAGGCCCATGTCCACGCCGATCGCGGCGAGCGAATCGAGATAGAGCTCCTGAAGGTTCTCGGGCGAAGGCTTCAGGATCACCTGATACTGATAATAGTGCTGCAGCCGGTTGGGGTTCTCGCCGTAGCGTCCGTCCTTGGGCCGGCGCGACGGCTGGACGTAGGCCGCCTTCCAGGGCTTGGGACCAAGCGAGCGCAGCGTCGTCGCCGGGTGAAATGTGCCGGCCCCGACCTCCATGTCGTAGGGTTGCAGCATGACGCAGCCATGGCCAGCCCAGAAGGTCTGCAAGGTCAGGATGAGGCCCTGAAACGATTTGGCCGGATCGAGCGCTGCGTCTTTGGCGAAAGCCATGGATTTGCTGACGGTCCTTGAATTTGGCGGGACCCTAGAGTCGCAGGCCCCGATGGTCAACGCGGAGACGGCCGCGCCGTCTGGCGAATTTGCCAGTCGAAGCGTCTGCCGCTAGATCGGGCCGATAATGTGAGGGAGGTCCGCCCATGCGTCCGTCGAAACGCGCCGCCGATGAAATGCGCCCCGTCAGCTTCGAGCGCGGCGTGGCGCGTTACGCGGAAGGTTCGTGTCTCGTCCGTTTCGGCGAAACGCATGTGCTATGCGCGGCCTCGCTCGAGGACAAGCCGCCGCCGTGGCTGCGCGGACAGGGACGCGGATGGGTGACGGCCGAATACGCGATGCTGCCGCGCGCGACGCTGACCCGAACCCGGCGCGAGTTGTCCGCCGGCAAGGTTTCCGGCCGCAGCCAGGAGATTCAGCGCCTCATCGGCCGATCGTTGCGGGCAGTCGTGGATCTGCCGCGCCTCGGCGAGCGGCAGATCACCATCGATTGCGACGTGCTGCAGGCGGACGGGGGCACCCGCACCGCCTCGATCACCGGCGCATGGGTCGCGTTGCGCGACTGTCTGAATTGGATGGCGCAGCGCTCGATCCTGCGCGAGAGCCCGCTCAAGGATCATGTCGCCGCAATATCCTGCGGCATTGTCGGCGGCGAAGCGGTGATCGATCTCGACTATACTGAGGACTCGACGGCCCACACCGACGCCAATTTCGTCCTGACTGGCTTGGGAGGTCTGGTCGAAGTTCAGGGGTCGGCGGAGGGCGCGCCATTCTCTGAAGAAGAGCTCATCCGGATGCTGGCGTTGGCGCGCGGCGGCGTCAAGCAGCTCGTCGCCATGCAGAAGGCGGCGGTCGCTGCAGGCGCCTGACATGGCGTGGCGCGAGCCGCGCCAGCGCGGCGGCGCTCAAGGATAGCCGTGCGAAAAAACGTCCATCGCCTCGAATCCCGCGAGGTCGAGGCGGACGCGATCCGGCAGATAAGCGAAGGCGGCGCGCGCGAGTGCGTCCCGGCCCTCGCGTTTCAGCATGGCGTCCAGCTTCTCGCGCAAGGCGTGCAGATGCAATACGTCCGATGCGGCATAGGCGAGCTGCGCCTCGCTCAGAGTCTCCGCCCCCCAATCTGACGATTGCTGCTGCTTGGAGATCTCGACGTTCAGCAATTCGCGCGTCAGATCCTTGAGTCCGTGCCGGTCGGTATAGGTCCGCGCGATCTTCGAGGCGATCTTGGTGCAATAGATGGGCGCGGCCATCACGCCGAACGCGTGATGCATCACCGTCATATCGAAACGGCCGTAGTGGAACAGTTTGACGATCGCCGGATCGGCCAGCAGCCTTTGGAGATTGGGAGCGCTGGTCTGGCCCGGGGCGATCTGCACGATATCCGCGGTCCCGTCGCCGCGCGACACCTGCACGACGCAGAGCCGATCGCGGCCGACGGCGAGCCCCAACGTCTCCGTGTCGATCGCCGCCCCCTCGCCGAACGAGGCTTCGGCGGGCAAATCGTTGCGGTGAAACCGGATCATCGTCGCCGCAATGCCAGACCTCGCGAAAATACGACGCGGGGGCCATGGATAGAGCCGCC
Source organism: uncultured Alphaproteobacteria bacterium (assembly GCA_963802615.1). Classification (GTDB taxonomy): domain Bacteria; phylum Pseudomonadota; class Alphaproteobacteria; order Rhizobiales; family Beijerinckiaceae; genus Roseiarcus. The sequence goes on along the minus strand of CAWDKC010000031.1, from coordinate 146,429 downwards.
TTCGCGGGGCGTCAATCGGACCAAGCTCTCAAGCCTTGTCGCGGTTGGACGGAGCCAGTCGCCTCCGGCCTCGCGCTGAGGAGCCCGCGAAGTGGGCGTCTCCAACGACGAAACGAGTTCATCAAAGGTCCGCACTGGCTGGAGCAGCCTCCGGGACGCCCGCCTTGCGATTTCCTTGAGGCATGAGGCCGCTCGAGTCGTGCCCCAAGCGCAATTTGCCTCAGGCGCCCAGTCGAGCCACGGCGACGGATCGGTCTTGATCGCCAAGCCTTCCAACCGCGGCGCAGAACACGTAGCCAACGCCCCGCACCGAGCGAATCAGCGGAGGGCGATCGGACCCGTCCTCAAGCTTCTTGCGCAGGCGCGCGACCATGGTGTCGATCGAGCGATCGAAATACGTCCACTGGCGCCCGCGCAGCACGCCGAGAAGGGCGGCGCGCGACAATGGCTGGCTCGGATGGCGCAGAAACGCCATCAAGAGGTCGAACTCAGACGAGGTGAGGTCGACCCGCCGGCCGGTCGGACTCATGAGGTCTCGCGTCGTCTCATCGAGACTCCACCCCGCGAACATGTAGAGCCGCTCGATCGGCTCGACGGCTTGGGCGCGGCGGATTTCGAGCTCGCGGCGCCGAACGGATTTATCTATTGCGGCCAGTCCCTGCCCGGCCTCTTCGAGAATATGGATCTGCATCGCGCCCGCCTTCGATTACCCTGCCCTGCGAATCGTCACAGTGAAGTGATTCGAGGCGCCACATGTTCCATTGTCAATGAGTTACCATACGTGAGGCAGATCTTTATTTGATTCGACGCCGGAAATCGGAATAGGGAGCCGCGTGATTTCTTAAGTTATTATTGGCTTTGACGTTCTTTGTTTCAATATTGCCGCCGGTATTTCCACTGGCATGCCGATACGTCAATCATCACTTGCGCAAGTATGCGAGCCGTACCGGTTACGAATCTCCAGATTGTCTCTACGCGACCGACAGCGTTGGGGGCGCAACACGCGAATGGTTGCATGTCCGCCGGTTATGGCGGAAGGGAAGCATTGTACAGATAGAAACAGACTCCTTTCCGGGAGGCGTCTCCATGCGCGGCATCCCCATCGACATTTTGCGAGCCTTTGTCGGCGTCGTGGAGGCGCGAGGCTTCACCCGCGCCGCGGAGGAACTGGGACGAACGCAGCCAACCATCAGCCTTCAGGTGAAACGGCTCGAGGAGCTCGTCGAAGCGCCGCTGTTCAAGAAAGGGGGGCGATTCGAATTGTCGCCCGTGGGGGAAGTCTGCTTCGATTATGGAAAGCGCCTGCTGCGGATGCATGACGACATGCTGGACGAGCTCGGCCGCAACAATCCGAACGTCGCGATGCGGATTGGCATGCCGAGCGAATTCGCCGCCATTCTCGCGCCCCGGCTCAATGAACTGCGCGCTGAAGCTGAGATCCCCACGACATTTGAGATCATCGTCGACAGCTCGCAGGCGCTTTCGGCCGCCTTTCGTCAAAACGCGCTTGACGTTGCTTTCATCGTCGGGACCGGCGAGAGCGAGCCGAGCCGGATCGAACAATGGCGTGGCCAGCTGCGCTGGTTCGGCAAGACGTTTGAAGATGAACACAACGATCGGCCGCTGCCGCTCGTCTTGCCGCCTCAGGGATGGTCATTTCACGACGCGGCGATTGTCGCGTTGCGCGCCCAGGAACGGAGATTCGAGATCGTCTGCACCTGTTCCAATTTTGCGGTGCTGGCGGCCGCCGCGGCGGCCGGGCTTGGCGTCACGCCGATGATCGAAGGGCTGACCCCGGATGGACTTGATCCGTGCGCCGACAAGCGGCTTCCGCCTTTGCCAGAGGTTACACTGTTGCTGCTGGCGCGGTCGCAGGCTTTGGCGCTCGCCAGCCGCCATTGGGTCGAAAGCCTTGTCGAAGATCTTCAATCAGAGTGACGTATAGACATCTGCTTCTCTCGCTATAGTTGCATTTTGTTACAATTCGTCACGCATTTCCCACTCCCACGATGGCACAATTCGGCATCCCGCGAATCTCCGCCTCATGGGTTGCCGATCATGCGAAGACTGGTGGACAAGCCGACTGCCGCCGCGGCCAAGCCTCTTCGCGTGCAGAAGGCCAAGGAGGAGCGCGAGCTGGCGCTTCTTGCCCAGTTTATGCGCCACGATTCCGTTGCTTCGCTGGCCAAGGCGATCGCCGCACGTTCCGGCGGAAGCATGCGAGCCGGAGATCTGATCGCCGCGGCGGGCTTGGGCCCAACGCGCCGACGACAGTTAACGCTGCAGCGGCCTGCGCAGCACGATGCCGGTTAACCCAGGCGCAGGACTTCGCGGTTAGAGTCGGCGCGTCATGCTGGCCGCTATCCTGTCCAAACCGACGACCCCGGCGAATTGCCCATGACAGGCACGACGACCGCCTTTCTCGCCGTATCGCAGAACCTATCCCGCTATCAGACGATGACTGCGGCTGAGCCCGCGGTCAAAACCGCAACCGCCTATTATGAGGCCAATATCGGCTCGGTTAAGTCGATCAGTGATCTCGTCGGCAACTACCGGCTGCTGTCCTACGCGCTCAACGCCTATGGCCTGGGCGACCAGATCAACGCGAAGGGGCTCATCAACAAGGTGCTGGAAGGCGGAGTCTCCAATCCGAGGAGCCTTGCCAACACACTGCCGAACTCGCGGTGGAAGGCGTTCGCAGCCGCTTTCAACTTTGTCGACAGCAGCGCAACTCTCCCTTCATCGACCAGCGCGGTGGAGACGACAACGAGCGATTATGTCGAACAGCAGCTGGAGAGCGATCAGGGCGACGAAGACGCGGGCGTCGAACTCGCGCTCTATTTCCAGCGCGTCGCGCCCACGATCAGCAACGAATATGGAATTTTGGCCGATCCCAATCTTCTGAAGGTGGCTGCAACGATCATGGGGCTCTCGCCGGCGGTCGCAAGCACGTTGCAACCGAAGACTCTCTCCGAGATCATGCCCATCTCCGACCTGCAGAACCCGGCAAAGCTCAACCAGCTGACCGAACGATTCACGGCGATGTACGACTACACCTACGGGCCGGGCTCCGGCGCGACCTCTGGCCTCACGGTGGATTCGGGCAATTCGAGCTCGGACCCATCGGGCGCAGCCGCCGTTCTCGCCAGCGTCATCAGTTCAAACGGCTCGGTGCTGGGCAGCGCGCTCAACGATTTCACCGGCGCGCCACAGCCAATCTTCTCGACCGCCCTGATGTCGAGCATATCGAGGCTCACGTTGGGCGGCTGAGCCTGCCCGTCGGCATTCGCCCTGGAAAGGTCCGCGCAAGCGCCGCGCTCTAAACGCTGCGGGATGCTTTCGCGCAAGCCCAATGCCTAACGCCCTCCAGACAATCCCCGCCGCGGCGAACGAAGCTGAGCGCGGGCCGGACGCGCTTTACGCGGCAGCCGTCGCGCTATGGCGCGGGCGGCGTCGCGACGAGGCGATCAGGCTCATGGACGAGGCGCTGCGCCTCAAGCCCGATTTCGCCGACGCTCTGTGCATGGGCGGGTACATGCTGAGCGAATGCGGCCAGCCTCAGTCGGCGATGCGTTTCTATCGCCGCGCGCTCGAGCTCGACGCCTCGCTGGTTGTCGGCCACGTCAATCTCGGCAAGCTCCTGTTCGCAGCCGACCGATTCGTGGAAGCCCTCGCCAGCTTCGCAGCGGCGACGATGCTCGCGCCCCAGGATCCGGACGCCTGGTGCAGCCGCGCGGGAGCTCTGCGCGAGCTTGGGCGCCTCGAGGAATCGGTCGAAGCGGCTAAGCGCGCGCTCGAGCTGCGCCCTGATTTTCCCGAGGCCGCGATCAATCTCGGCAACGCGCTTCTGAAGCTCGATCGCAGCGAGGACGCGTTTGAGGCCTATTTCAGGGCGAGCGAGCCGGGGCCTTGCCTGGCCAAGGCGCTATTGGGTCAGGGTCTGGCGTTGCGGGGTCTCGGCCGCTTCCCGGAGGCTCTAACGGCGTTTGACCGGGCCGCCGCGCTCGGCAGCCGCGAGGCTGTCGCGGGCAAGGGCTGCCTGATGCTGACGCTCGGAGACTTCGAAAATGGACTCGAGGGCTACGAGGCGCGATGGCTCAAAGGAAAGTCGCTCAGCGACGCGCTTGGAACGCGCTTTCCGACCTGGAAAGGACCGGGAGAGGAGGCTAAGCGCGTGCTGGTGCTCAACGATCACGGCCTTGGCGATACGATCCAGTTCTTCCGCTATCTGCCTTTGATGGCCGCGGTCGGCGTCGATGCGACCTTTGTGTGTCCGCCTCGGCTGCGCCGGCTCCTGTCGTCGAAGGCCAAGGCGCGATTCGCCGATTCTCCGCCGGACGGGGAGCCCTTCGACGCGCAGATCGCGATCAGCAGCTTGCCGCGCGCATTCCGGACGCGCCTCGACACCATTCCGGCGGCGGTTCCCTATCTAGCGAGCCGAGCCCCGCTTACGCGACATGTGGCTGAAGCGCATCGGCGCCGAAGGCTTCAAGATCGGCGTGGTTTGGCAAGGCAATTCTGATCCGGAGGCCGACCGAGCCCGCTCCATGCCGCTCACGGCGCTCGCGCCCCTCGCGGGGATCGCGGGCGTCGAGACTCATTTCGCTGCAGAAAGGCATGGGCGAGGAGCAGCTTGCAAACCTACCCCCCTCGATTGCGGGTCGAGACGCTCGGCGCCGATTTCGACGCGGGGGCCGACGCGTTCGTCGATACGGCGGCGGCGATGACCTGCCTCGATCTTGTCGTCACCTGCGACACCTCGGTCGCGCATCTCGCGGGGGCTCTTGCTGTTCCGGTTTGGGTCGCGCTGAAGAGCGACGCAGAATGGCGCTGGCTGACCGGACGGGCCGATTCGCCCTGGTATCCCACCATGCGCCTTTTTCGTCAGACGCGCCGCGGCGTCTGGAGCGACGTGTTCGAAGCCATGGCGGGCGAACTCGCAAAGCTTGCCGAGCGGCGGGCGAGGCCGCGCATGGTTTCGACTCCAGGCTCGCTTGGCGAACTGATCGACAAGATCACGATCCTGCGCATCAAGGCCGAACGAATCGGCGAACCTGAAAAACTCGCCAACGTGCATCGCGAACTGACGCTGCTCGAGCGTCTGGCGCGCGAGGATTTCGCGTCGGGAGCGACGATCGATCTCCTGACCGATCAGCTGGCCCTTGTGAACGGGCGCCTATGGGCAATCGAAGACGCGCTTCGCACATGCGAGCGCGAGGGAGATTTCGGGCCGCGCTTCGTCGAGCTCGCGCGATCAGTCTATTGCGAAAACGACACGCGCGCGGCGATCAAACGCGCTATCAACACACTCGCCGGCTCAGCCTTGGTCGAGGAGAAGAGCTATGCGTGAACAGGCTCAGTCCGGAACCGCATAGTAGCGTTCCCTTAGCGCCGATCTTCGGCTTGCGGTCATCGCGTCTGCCGGGAGCGTCTCCTGCAGCCTGAACTCCGATTGTCGACCCGCGTCGCCAGACAAGTGTCGCCTCGCGCACTTCGGATGTTTCATCGATGTGCACCGCCAATCGGGACGGAAGCGTGACGTCACGGGCAAGCGAAAGACGCAGGCCGTCGCGAGACCGGTCACAGATCCGGCTTTCGCTTAGGAAACGACAGCCGCCGGCGAGCAGTTTGGCGGAGCGCAAACGGGTAAGTTCCCGAGGTTGCGCGCGCAAATCGGCGCCTCGGCCGTCGGTCGAACGGCTGTCGTCTGAAAGGACGCAATAAGCGATCTCGCCGCGACTGGCGAGTTTACGGCCGAGCTCAATCCCCGCCTCCGATTTCGTTGGCCAGTCCTGTCGCTTGATCCCGACCAACACTGGCGCCTCCGCGTCGCCGTGATTCCCGGCCGCGCGTCGCCCCTGATGCAAGGTTTCGTTAGTCATTTGTGTAGGACATAATCATATTAAGTTCATACATATCTTGTTAACCAACGCCGCGTAGTTTTCCGTCTTAGAGAGGCTTCTGTCAAGAACATCTCAGCTGTCTCAAAACGACAAAGTCAGTAATCAATTGTCACGGTTAATAACAAAGTCCTTGTTGCATAATAACTAGCAAACGTCAGAATGGTTAATTGACGGCGTTTGTCTTCCAAGTGTTGCGTGCCTGCGTTGGCGTAGCGGAAAGCGTTCCCTTGTCAATTCAGTAGGCTGGAGCACGAGTATGTATATTATCGTAGACGATCGAAACATGGTGGCTGGAGGCTACGCCAATGGTTTTGATCGCGAGGGCGTTTCGTCTGCGGGAATCGAAGCGTCCGAATTTCGGGAATGGATCGGCAAGATCAGCGATTCGGACATGAATGCGGTCGAAGCGTTCGTGATCGGCGACTGCAACGAGCGCGAGGCGCTGTCGAGACTCATCCGCGAGCGCTCGAGCGCACCGGTTCTCTGCCTCAATGAGCGTCACTCGCTCGATGACACGTTGTGCCTCTTCGCCGCCGGCGCCGACGACGTTCTGCGCAAGCCGGTCCATGTGCGTGAGATCGTAGCCCGGGTTGGGGCGATCAACCGACGCGTGTTCGGCGAGAAGGGTAACGTCACGGTCGGCGAACTGCGGGTCTATTTTGACGGGCGGGAACCGGAGGTGAACGGCACGCCCTTTCCTCTTCCGCGCCGTGAGCGGCGGATCCTCGAATTTCTACTGCGCTGTCGTGGTCGGCGGGTCAGCAAGACGCAAATCTTCAACGCGGTCTACGGCCTCTTCGATGAGGATGTCGACGAGAACGTCATCGAGAGCCACATCAGCAAATTGCGCAAGAAGCTCAAGCATCGGCTGGGTTTCGACCCCATCGATTCGAAGCGATTCCTCGGCTATTGCATCGAGAAATAGGGCGCTTGACCTGGTCGCGCTGAAGCGTTTTGCGAGAGATCCGAGTGCGCTCAGAAGAGCGCCTGTCTTTCGATCGGTTCTGGTCGCAAACGATTCGGGAGTTGGCCTCGGGGTCGTCCACATCGCTCGCTGCGCATCCGGCGAGGAAGCCGGGAGCGGCGCCTCTGCGCCACGATGCCGCGCACTTCTGCCCCCAAAGAAGTCTTTCCGGAATACCATCTTAGGGCCAGCCTCGAGGGACCGATCGCCGCTTGCGAGTTCTCGCCACATACCCAGCCGCGTTTCAACTCCAGGGCCAGGCGCAGCGGAAGGAAATGGCGCCGCAAGAGATTGATATCATTCAGACAGAGGTGAGCGCCCACAGGCTTGCCTACATTCACCGGCCAGCCGCGCACGCCGCTCGCAAGCTGGCTTTCCCGCTGAACATTAGGATCCCCCGCGCGCCATCGTTGGAGGGCGGCTTGCCGGGCCGGGCCAGCAGCGCGCAGGGAATGTCGATGAGGCGTTGACCCTGAATGCAAGGCCAAGGGCGGCTAGACGAAGCCAGCCGCCCGGCTCGCCGTTGTTACTGGAACAGCTTCAGGATGAGCTGCGCGTTCTGGTTGGCGATCGACAGCGACTGGATGCCAAGCTGCTCCTGGGTCTGGAGCGCCTGCAGCCTGGTCGAGGCCGTGTTCATGTTCGCATCGACCATGCCCGAAATGCCGTCGGAGTAGTTGGTCATCAAAGCGGTGTTGAACGTGGCCGCCGTGGTCATGCGATTCTGGGTGGCGCCGATCAGCGCCGCGTAGTTGGTGACCGCTGACAGAGCCTGGGCGACGGAGTTCAGCGCAGCACTCGCTGAACTGGCGTCGGTGACGCTGAAATTGGTCAGATCGGTCCCGTTCTGAACGAGCAGATTCTGAGAGTTCGGCGTCGTGGTGGTGGTGGTCACCCGGTAGGACGCCGCGGCGGCGAAGGTCGGGGTCCCCCCGTCGGCGACCGAATTGCCGTTGGTGTCGAGCGCCGTGTAGGTCGTCGTGGTCCAGCTCCCGTCGGCCTGCTGGCGCTGGACACTCAAGGCCTGATTGGTCGTGTCCTCGTTGGCGAGGTCCGTGCCGTAGGTGGCCGTGGGCGTTGTCGTGCTGATGGTGTCCGTCTTGCCGGTGAAGGCGGTCCACTGAGCCTGCACCTGGCTGATCGCCGTTGCGTCGGAAATGCTGGACGTGCTGGTCGACTCGGTGTTTCCAACTCCGGTCGTGAGCCCGTAGAGTGTCTGGGTGGTGAACGCGATGGTGTTGATGGTTCCGCCCGTCGCAGTGGCGTTGAAGCCGGCGACGAAGTTGAGGGACGCGACGCTGCCGTTCAGGACGTTCAACCCATTGAACGAAGCGGCGGTTACGGCATCGGTGAGCTGCTTGCCGAGCGAAGCGAGCGACGTATTGATGTCGGCGATTTGGGCGCCTGGTTCGGTCGCCTGCGTCAACGCGGTCTGAATCGAATTGATGGTCGTGATGACCGAATTGATCGCCGAGCTCGCGGTCGCCAGAAGCGACTGCCCTTGCGATAGCGCATCATTGGAGGCCGACACGACGCCGCTGTCGGCGGTGAGCTGGGCGGCGATCGACCAGTAAGACGAATTGTCAGCGGCGGTCGCAACCTTGAGGCCGGTCGAAACTTGATTCTGGACCGTCGCGAGCGACTGCTGGGTCATCGAAAGCGCCTGCAGAGCGCTGAGGGCCGACGGATTGTTTAAGATTGAACTCATGAGTGTGCTCCTGTCGAAAATGTTCACGCTGATGGGGCGACATTTCGGACTCGCACCGAGACGACGGGATGGCCGCATGCCCTTAGGCTCGCGTCAGGAGCCTAACCGTCGTGTGGAGCCTGGGCGAAGCGCGCTCGCGCCCGTCATCGCCCTGGCCAAGCGAAAACTAAGGCCCGACCGCTAATGGCCAGTTAACGGGCGGAAAAAATCGCTCGCTGGGCCGACTGAGGCCGCGCGCGAAGCCGCCTGCGCAATGCCGGCGCAAGCTCCGCTGCCCACGATGGCGGCTCACGCGTTCTCACTCAGGCCCGGATGTGGCGACGAATCTGTTGGCGCAAATCGAGCGGCTGTGGGCGAACCTGAGGGGGTTGGGCGTCCGGCGTCTGTCTGCGCTGGCGCTGATCGGCGTCGCCGTCTTCGCGACGACGGGGCTCGCCGGCTACTATCTGAGCCGCCCGACGATGGAGACGCTCTATTCCGGGCTCGACCGCGACGACATCGCCGCCATCGGCGCCGCGTTGCGCGAGGCGGGCGTCCCTTTCGACGTCAACGCCGAGAGCACGGTCGTTCTGACCCCGGCTGGACAGGCGGCCGCGGCGCGGATGATCCTGGCTGAGAAGGGCCTGCCGCGCGGCGGGGCGATCGGCAACGAACTGTACGACAAGCTCGGCTCGCTCGGCCTGACGTCCTTCATGCAGGACGTGACGCGCCTGAGAGCGCTCGAAGGCGAACTTGCGCGTACGATCCAGATGATGCAGGCGGTCAAGGCCGCGCGGGTGCATATCGTCCTCGCCGACGAAGGGTCCTTCCGCCGCGAGCGCCAGCCCTCCTCGGCCTCCGTCGTCATCCGCACCGACGGCGGCGACGATCGCGCCATGGGGCAGGCGATCCGCCACCTCGTCGCCTCGGCGGTCCCCGGAATGAAGCTCGAGGACGTGACCGTGCTCAACGTCGACGGCACGCTGCTCGCCTACGGCGCCAATTCGGTCGAGAAATCCCCGGACAACCTGCTCGGGCTCGAGAAGGAGGTGTCGCAGCAGATCCGCGAGAACATCAGCCGCACGCTGACGCCTTACCTCAGCGCGCAGAACTTTCAGATCTCCGTCGCCGCCAGGCTCAACGCCGACAAAACGCAAACGAACGAGACAATCTATAATCCCGACAGCCGTGTCGAACGGTCGGTGCGCGTCACCAAGGAACAGCAGAGCTCACAGAACGCGGCTGGAGAGCAACCCGCCGGCGTCGAGGCCAATCTTCCCAAGCCGAAACCGACGGGCGGCGAATCGAAGCAGTCGAACGACCAGACGCAGAAGCGCGAGGAACTGACAAACTACGAGATCTCGTCGAAGTCGATTCAGACCACCAGCGCCGGCTTCGTGGTGCAGAATCTCTCGGTGGCCGTGCTGATCAATCGCGCCGCGCTCGCCGCATCGCTCGGCGGCAAGCCGTCGGCCGAGGCGGTCGAGGCGCAAGTCCACGAGATCGAACAGCTCGTCGGCTCGGCCGCCGGGCTCAATCGGCAGCGGGGCGACACGGTGAAGGTTTCGGTTGTCGATTTCGTCGATTTCGAGCCGCGACCTCGAGCCGGCGCCGGGTCCTTCGCTGGTCGAGATCGTCGCCCGACAGGCCGGATCGATGCTCAACGCCGGCGCCATCGTGGCGGTCGCGGCGATGCTGCTCTGGTTCGGGATTCGGCCCGGCCTCAGAATGGCGTTCGCTCCCCCGATCGCAGCCGCGTTGACGGACGCCCGCGGCGCGTCCGCTGGCCAGACGCCCGCATTGGGGGCGCCCGACGGCGACGGTCAGCCCGGCGAAAGCATCCTCATCGAGACCGACGCGGGCGGCCACGACGAATTCATGAAGGCGCTGCTCGCGCGACGCGACAATGGTCCCGAGCGCAAGCTCATGAAGATGATCGAATTCGATGAGAACCACGCCGCTACGGTCCTCAAACAATGGATTCGTCAAGGAGCGAACGGATGAAACCGCTTTCGATCGCCGACTACCTCGATCACCTCGGGCGCGCAGCCGGAGAAAAGGGGCCGGCGTCGCGCGCGGGCTCGCCGTTTCGCCCGCGAAGCCTGGCGAGCCCGCAGACCAGCGAACCCGCTTCGAGTCCGATCGTCGGCCGCTTTGCCAATGCAGGCGCGGAAACGCAAGGGGAGGAAGCTCCCCGACGCACGCCCTGGGCGCCAAAGCCGGTTTTCGCCCGGCAATCCCCGCCGGCAAGCGAACCGGTCAAGGCCGAGGACATGTCGGTCAAACTCGCCGAAGCTTACGCGCGCGGCCGCGAGGAAGGCCTTGCCGAGGGGCGGGTCGAGGCTTCGGACCGCCATGCGGCTGAACTCGCCGCCGCGCAAGATGAGGCGGAGACGCAGCGGGAGGAGTTCCGCCTCAACCAATGCGCGGAGCTCGAAGGCGCGATCCGGTCCGGGCTCCGGAAGATCGAGGACGACGTCGGGGCCGCCGTCACCCGCATTCTCGCGCCGTTTCTCTCGCAAGAGGTCGTCAAGCGCGCGGTCGACGAGTTGGCCAGGGCAATCGCCCGTATCTCGGCGGTCAATTCGCCCGGATTGATCAAGATTTGCGGACCCGGGCGCGTGCTCGAGCGCTTGCGCGAACGAATCGCCGACCTGCCGATCGAGGTCGAATATGTCGAGGATGACGGGGTGGAAACCGTCGTCGAGGCCAACGACACACGGATTGTCGCCGAGCTTCGCCCATGGGCCGACTTGCTCGCCTCGTTTAAGGTTAAGCTCAGCCGATGACCGAGGCCCATCCGGAAATCATCATCGTCAAGCGCCATAGCGCGCACGAGGACGAGCATCACGGCGGCGCGTGGAAGATCGCGTTCGCCGATTTCATGACCGCGATGATGGCTTTTTTTCTCGTGCTGTGGATCATCAGCGCGACCGACAAGAACACCAAGACGCTGATCGCGCGCTACTTCAACCCGGTGAAAGTCGAAGAGCCGGCCAAGGCGCAAAAAGGCATTCACGGCGTTCCGGAAAAGGACGCAATCTATGCGCCGGGCGAGGAGACGGCTTCGCCGAGCGCGGGAAAGCCCTCTTCGGAGCACGGTGAAACTGCCGGGGACAAAGCCAACGAGGGCCCGACGAGCCCGACGAATCAAAACGACCAGGCGCGCCCGCCAGCCCCGTCGACCACGCCGCCGCCCGATCCGGCGAAACCCTATCCGACGATGTCGGAACAGGAACTGTTCAGCGATCCTCGCGCCAGTCTCGACAAGATCGCCGGCGCTCCGCCGCCCGGGCCCCGCATCGATCCTTCGGCGACGCTGAAGGGCTACGGCGAAGTGGGGCCAAGCGCCGACGATGCGCTGCGCGATCCTTTCCGTCCGCTGGGCAGCGACCGGGCGGTGAATGTTGTCTCTGAAAATCCGGGCGCCCCGCCAGCCGCCGCGGCGCCGAGCGACGAACCGGTTTCCCTGTCGACCTCGATCGCGCCAGCGGCCGCGCCGGCGCCAGAGCCCCGCTCAAGCTCAAGGCGCCACGGAAGCTCAAGGCGCGGAATCGCCTGCTCCGTCAACGGCGAGTCCGCCGGCGCCCGACCCCGCGGAAGCGCGCCGGACAGCCGCGTCCAACTTGCTCGCCGACTTGAATAAGCGGCTGGCGGGCGAGTCGAAGTCGATGCAAGGGCCGCAACTCGACGTCCGAGGCGACTGAGGACGGAATCCTCATCAGCCTTACCGACCGGCAAAACTTCTCCATGTTCGCCATCGGCTCCGCCGAGCCGCAGCGCCGTGTCCTGCGCATGATGGAGGCGATCGCCGCGAGTTTGCAAAACTTGCAGGGCGCCATCGTCGTGCGCGGACATACCGACGGCCGTCCCTACCGGTCTGCGACCTACGACAATTGGCGCCTCTCCTCGGCGCGCGCGCAAATGGCCTATTACATGCTGATTCGCGGCGGCCTGCCGGAAAAGCGGTTTGAGCGGGTCGAGGGCTACGCCGACCATCATCTGAAGGACCCATCCCATCCTCTCGCGGCGGAAAATCGCCGCATCGAGATTCTCGTGCGCGAGGCAAAGTCGTGACGCTCCCTGGTCTTGCATTGGCTTTGGCCGCGTTCACTGTCCTCGCGTCTGGCGTGGCGGTCGCGGATTCGGCTCATGTCTCCGACCTTGTCGACGAGCTGCGAGGAATCCAGCTCAGGATCGCACAGGGCGACAAAGCGGCCTACCCGGCTCAGCTCAATCAATTGAAGACGATCGGCGCGGCGATCGCGACCGCAAGCCCTGAAACCTGGAAGAACAAACGCGAAGCGGATTCCCTCGTCATCTACATCCTGAGCGGCGGATCTCTCGCCAATGTCGAGCCGCTGCTCAAAGGCGAGGCATTTATCGAGTCCGAGCGGTCGCTCGCGCGTGGCGCGCTCGCCTATGTCACCAATCACGAGACCGACGCGATCACGCTGCTTGGGGAAACGAATTTGACCGCGCTCGACGCGCGGCTTGCGGGCGAGGTCGCGTTCGCCCGCTCGGTTCTCGAGACGAAGCGGGATGCGAAGGCGGCGGTCGAGTTTCTGGATTGGGCGCGGCTGCTCGAGCCGGGTGGATTGGTTGAGGAGGCCGCGCTTCGGCGGGAGATCGCCCTCCTTGCGGAGGCCAAGAACATGAGCCGCCTGGCGGTTCTGACCCGGCAGTACGTGACCCGCTTTCCCGCCTCGCTCTATGCGGCGGATTTCCTGCGCGATCTCGCGGGCGCGGTCGCTCGGCTCGGTCTCATCGACGATCCGGCCAATTACAAGCTGCTCTCGAGCGCGGTGGCGACGTTGCCCCCCGATGGCCGGCGGGAGTTCCTGCTCAACCTGGCCGAGTCCGGATTGATCAGCGCGCGCTTCGTCGCCGCCGCTTCGGCGGCGACCGAGGCCCTCGAAGGCTCGAAGGCCGACAGCCCGGAGGCTATGCGCGCCCGCCTCTATCTGGCGGCCAGTCGAATGTTCTCGGACGCATACGATGCGGCGATCGCCGATTTGAAGACTCTGTCCGCGTCAAAACTGGACCGGGCGGACGCCAGCTTGCTGGCTGCGGCTCGAAAGGTGGCGGCGGAGCTGCGGATCGTTCCTGACCTCAACGTCTTCAATACTGAGAACGCCGTCGCTCTGCCCGACGCCGCCAAAGACAAGCCCAGCGGGCCCGCGCTCACGATCGCGCAAGCGCAGGACGCGCTTCAACGCACGTCGAGCCTCGCGCCGCCACAAGAGGGAGGCCCGCGATGACCGCGCCCGCAGCCGCGCCTACGTCGGGGCCAGTCGCGCCGGCCGCGCCGCGCGCAGCTCCCCAACCGCCAGCCGATCGCTTCGCTTTCGCCGCCATGCTCGATTCGCTTCCCGGCGCGCATGCGAAAGCAGGCGCCTCGGCCGGCGAGCAACAGGCGCCGCCCTCGAACGAATTGCCGCAGGATGAGTCTTCGCGCGGACAGACGGCTCATCATTTGCTGCGAAACGACAGCGCGCTCTTGGCGTCTTTGCCGTTTGCCTTGCGGGCTGCCTCGATGATGGACGACCGCCCGCAAGCCGCGGACGATTCGTCTTCGCTGACCGCGCCGGCGATGAAAGCCTCGAAATCCGAGGACAGTGGCGCATCCCTTTCCGCTGGCGCCAAGGCGACGACCGTCGGGCGCCTGATTGGCGAACGCGCCTTTCACCTGGGCGCCTCTACCTTCGCAGGCGTCATCGCGAGCCGCACGCCCGCGACCGGCGCGCCATTCGCGCAAGGCGCCGCCTCCGCAGCCAACCTTACGCCGCAAGACGATCTAAAGGGCGAAAGAATCCTCGCTGCCGGCCTCGCGCCAGATGAGGCCATGCCAGCGAGACCCTTGGCGGGCGCCGTTCCGCCGCTTGCAAACACGACGGCCCCAGCGCCAATCGCCCCACGCGCGGGCGCGCCTCCATCAAACCGCGCGAGCCTCACGCGAGCCGCCGCGCAGGAGGCCAGGCCCAGCGGACAAAAGCCCGAAGGCTCGGCGCCGCCCCCGGTCGTCGGGGCTGCGAGCCCGGCCTCGCCCGCCGAGCCAGCCGAATCGAGCGCGAAGACGGCCGACGGTCGCCCGCCCGATCCGACCGCGTTCGGAGCGACGCCAACGGCGCAAACAAGTCCGTTTGGCGCACAGCTCTCGGCGCCTTTTGCAGCCGGCGCGTCGTTCCAGCCAGACGCCTCGCCAACGAGCGCCGCAAACGCAGACGTCGCGCCACGCGCGAGCGCGGCCGCCGTCAGCTCGGCGCCCTCAGCTCGGCCGGTCAGGGAGATCGACGTCGATCTTTCGCCGGGCGGGCTTGAGAATGTCTCGATGACGATGCGGCTTGCCGGCGACAAGCTCTCTGTCGTCATCCGCGCCGCGAGCTCTCAGACCCTGGGCTCGATCGAAGGCGCGCGCGACGCGATCGCCGATCGCATGGCGGCGATCGGCCAGCCGCTCGAACTCGCTCACAATAAAGCAGATGGGCGTCAACACCGATGGCAATGCGAACGGGAATCGGTCTTCCGCTGACGGCGGCTCGGCGGGAGGCGAGCAGCGCCCGGCGCAAGGCTCGGGGGGACGGGGCGGTTCGAATGATGCGCAGTCTCGGCGCGGCGCTGGTCGCGATCGCAGCTTTTAGCGGCGGCGCCGCGCGCGCCGATGGATCGCTCGCTTGCGAGCGGGAGATGACGCGCGCCTCGGTGCAGCATGGCGTCCCGCTCAACGTGCTCTACTCGGTCGGCCTGACCGAGACAGGGAGCCGAGGCGGGCTCAGCCCTTATGACATGAACGTCGACGGCCAGGCGGTGCATTCGACGAAGTCTCGCCGAAGCGATGGCGCGCTTCGCCCAGGCGAAGGGGCGCGGCGCGAAGTTCATCGACATCGGCTGCATGCAGATCAATCACCACTTTCACAGCGCCGACTTTCGCTCTCTGAGCGAGATGTTCGATCCGGCGCGCAACGTCGAATATGCCGCGAACTTCCTCAAGTCGCTGAAGGCCCAGCAAGGCTCGTGGACGCTTGCGGTCGCCCGCTACAACGCCGGGCCCGGCAATCCGGCGGCGGAGAGAACCTACGTCTGCTCGGTCATCCGCAACATGGTCGCGAGCGGTTTCGGCAAGTGGACGGCGAACGCGCGGGCGCTCTGCCAGTAGGGCGCGCCAGGCTTTGCCGTCCGGGCGCAGAGGCTTGAGCGTGTCGACGGATCAACGCTTGCCGCAGCATCTAGACGGAGCCGCATTTCGCGAAAGTGCGGCGTTTAGATTTTCGCGCCGCTTGCTCTAGCCGCCATTTTACCGGCGCCCCCTAACGTTTTCAGTCGCTTACGACCCCGTTTAGTTCCGCCGCTCAAAAATCGCGCGGGAGAGGTTGGGCGACTGCGGCGCTCCGCATCTATGTTTATCTTAACATAATGTTCAATTGTTGATCTGTTCCGCGATATTACAAGTCGCGCCACCCTCGGCTGAGCTGGAATTCCTCGTTCCTCAAAGGCGGCCGAGGGGAGCGCTCACGCCTCGACCTTGTCCTTTATACGACCGCCAGCGCAGACGCCGTCGCCGGATTCGGACTCCGCCATGGCCATCGCCGCGATGCGCTCGTGATCGGGCGACTTCATGCAGGCGGGATCGGTGTTGCGCGCGTCCCCGGTCAGCGCCAGCGCCTGGCAGCGGCACCCGCCCCAGTCGATCTCGCGCCGGTCGCAGGAACGGCAGGGTTCGGGCATCCAGTCCGTGCCGCGGAAGGCCTTGAAGGCGGGATTCGAATGCCAGATGTCGCTTAAGCGATGATCGCGCACGTTCCAGAATTCGAGGCCCGGAATTGACTCGGCGGCATGGCACGGCAGCGCCTTGCCGGTCGGCGACACGTTGATCGCGACCCGCCCCCACCCGCCGGCGCAAGGCTTCGGATAGCGCGCGTAATAATCGGGGACCACCAGGTCGATGACCAGTTCGCCCTTGAGGCGCTCGCGGGCGGCCTGGACGATCGCGATCGATTCGTCGACCTGCGGCTTTCGGCGGCATCAGCGCGGCGCGATTGGCGAGCGCCCAGCCGTAATATTGCGTATGCGCCACTTCGAGCCGGCGCGCGCCAAGCTCGACCGCAAGATCGATGAACGCGGCGACCTGATGAATATTCGAGCGATGGATGACCGCGTTGATGGTCAGCGGCAGACCGGCCTTGGTCACATAAGCAGCGAAGGCGCGCTTGCGCTCCCACGAGCCCTTGTAATGGCCGAGGCGGTCGTTGGTCTCCTTGTCGGCGCCCTGGAAGGAAAGCTGCGCATGGTCGAGGCCGGCGTCGACCAGTTCGCCGGTCAGCGTCTCGTTCACCCCGATGCCTGAGGTGATGAGGTTGGTGTAGAGCCCGCTTTGCGAAGCGTGGCGCGTGAGGTCGACAATGTCGCGCCGCGCCGTCGGCTCGCCGCCGGAGAGATGCACATGCAGCGCGCCGAGCGCGGCCGCTTCGCTGAACACGCGCTTCCAGGTCTCGCCGTCAAGTTCATTGCCAGGGCGCTCGAGCGCAACGGGATTGGAGCAATAAAGACAGCCGAGCGGGCAGCGATGCGTCAGCTCGACCAAAAGCCCGATCGGCGGGGCGGGCGGAGGCGGGGTATGCGCGGTCATGTCTCGAGAACTCTCTTGGCCTTGAGGTCGGCGAGCATGGCGACGACGTCCTTCTCGATCACAGCCGGCGGCGCCGCATAGCGCGCTGCGAGTTCGGCGACGATTTGAGCGAGATCGCGCTCGCCATCGCAAAGCTCGAGCACAGTCGCGGCCGTATCGTCGACCTCAAAAATCCGTTCCGGCGCGAGCAGCGTCCATCGCCCGCGCGCTTCATCGCGTTTCAGCCGCACGCCCCTCGGGAGATGCGGCCGCGACTGAGCATGGATCGCACTTCGTCTCGTCCATCGCCTTCAATCCGGCCGGAAGGCCCCTGGAGGAATCGCGCCATCGACATAGGCGTGATGCAGGGCGTCGAGCTGCGCCCACAACACATTGGTCTTGAAGGTCAGGGCCGCAAGGGCGCCGCGCTGCTCTTCGACGGTGCGGGCGTGGCTTTTCACGTAATCGAGGGCGAACTCAGCGTCCTTCGGCGCCTGGTCGAGCCGGCGGCGGAAATAGGCGATCACCTTCTCGTCGATGAAGTCGTAATTGGCCAGCATCCCGGCGATGCGACGCTTGTGCAGCGAGGGGGCGAACAGTTCCGTCAGGCTCGAGGCCACCGCTTCGACCAGCGGCCGCTCGCGCACGAAACGCACATAGGCCTCGACCGCGAATTTGGTCGCCGGCAGCGCGCCTTCCTGCGAGATCACATAGTCGCGGTCGAGGCCCAGTCCATCGGTGAGGATCAGCCAGCGGTCGATGCCGCCCTGCTCGTCGCCGACGCCGTCGTGATCGGTGATCCGGTGCAGCCACTCGCGGCGCAATTCGCGATCCTCGCAGCGCGCGATGAGGGACGCGTCCTTGCGGGGGATCGCCGACTGATAGACGAAGCGGTTGAGCGCCCAGGCCTGCACCTGGCCCTTGTTGAGCTTGCCGTCGTGCAGGAGGCCATGGAACGGATGCAGGTCGTGATAGCGCACCGGGCCAATGGCCCTGAGCGCCGCCTCGAGCGCATCGGGGCTCATGGGTTCCGAGGCCATGTGCACGTTCATGGAAAAACCTCCATTCCGTCGAACGCGATCTCCCAGCCAGCCGCTTTCACCTTCGCCTCTTCCGGCGATCCCTCGATGAGGATCGGATTGGAATTGTTGATATGAATGAGGATGCGCCGCACATGCGCGTGGCGCGCGAGCGATTCCAGCGTTCCTCCTGGTCCCGACACGGGGCTATGGCCCATGCGCCTCCCCGTTTTGTCGCCAAGGCCGCCCACGATCATTTCGTCGTCGGCGAACAGAGTGCCGTCGAAAAACAACACGTCCGCATTGGCGATGCGGGCGTTGAATTCCTCCGTAACATGGGCGCAACCGGGCGCATAGACGAGTCTTTTTCCCGCCGCTTCCACGGCGACGCACACTGTGCCTTCGCCGATATCGTCGGTCGTGACATTTCCTTCCTCGAGCCACAGCGGGACCTTGCCGGGAATGGCGAACAATTCGAGCTTGACGCCCGGCAGGGGTTCGAATGGCTCGCTTAAGGCGACGGCGCGGCGCGGCGCAACGGCGCGGTCGACGACGTCGAACATCCGATTGGCGCCGATCGCGTCGAGCGTCGCCTCAGTGCCGAACAGGACGAGCGGCTGGCGCTCGCGCAACGCCAGAAGGCCGGCCGCCGAATCGACCTCGGCGTTGGTCAGGACGACAGCGCCGATCGGCGAATGGCGCCCTGGGCCCTTTGGGTGCAGCGCGGGAGTCGCCAGGATTTGCTGACGCAGGTCGATCGAGGCGTTGAGCAGGACCCAGTTCGATCCGTCGACCGTAAGGGCGAGGCCCGCCTGGGTGCGCGGCTTCACATGGCCGTCGCCGCTCCAGGCGAGGCGGCAGACCCGGCAGCCGCAGTTCCACTGCGGCACGCCGCCGCCGGCGCCCGAGCCCAGCACGAGCGCCCTTAAGGCGAGATTGGCGGGCTCATTGGGGGACATAGTTGAAGCTCGTCGCGATATGGGCCGAACCGCCGGGGGGCGGGGGAAAGCGCGCGCCCTGCACGAGCGAGCGCGCCGCCGCGTCGAGATCGCGGTCGCCGGAAGAACGGGTGATCGCGAAGGAGCTCACCGCGCCCGACGCGCCGATGGTGAAGGCGACGCCGACCACGCCCCTCGCGCCGCGGGCGCGCGCGGCGGGCGGATAGACCATGCGGCTACGAATGACGGAACTCACCTCGCCTCTATAGGCCGAAAGCGAGGAAGCGCTCGCCGCCGCGCTCGAGGGCGCGCCTGGCTGGGAGGCGCCGCGCGACGCCTGAGCGGGAGCGGACCGGGATTCGGATGGCTCGCGGCGCGGCGCGGGAGCCCGCTCCGGCGCCGCTCTCGGCTGGGGTTTCCGCTTCAACACGCCGAGGCGGGGGAGGTTTCGGCGGCGGGGCTTCAACCGCCTTTGGAGGCGGCGGAGGGGGAGGCGGCGGCGCAAGCTCGATCGGAGCGGGCGGCGGCGGCGGCGTCTCTGGCCGAGGCGGCGGAAGGGGCTCCTCGACGGGGGGCTGCTCGGCGACCGGGGGCGGCGGCTGCTCGACCGGCGGCGGAGGCTGCTCGACGACCGGCGGCGGCTGCTCGACGACCGGCGGGGGCGGCGGCTGCTCGGCGACCGGCGGCGGTGGTTCGGGCGTGGGCAGCGGAGGTTGCGCCTCCACAGGCGGCGGGGGCGGCTGATCCGTTAGGGGCGGGGTCAAGGGGATCGGCGGCGGCGGCTCAGTCGGAGCCGGCGCGGCCTCTTGAGCGGGCGGGGGCGCGGATTGCTCGAGCGGCTTCGGCTCGTCGGCCGGCGGCGCCGGTTCTGCCGCGGGCGGCGCTTCCGGCTCAATGTCGACGATCACTTCTCCCGCCGGCTCGGGCGGCTTCGGCGGCTCAAGATAGACGATCGAGAGCGCGGCGGCGTGAAGCGCGATCACGATGGCGATGACGAGAGGGCGAAGCCAAGGGGGCCTGACGGGCGGCGGCTCGAAGACGCGCCCGTCCAGCGTCGCGATGGTCACGGCTTCGGCGCATCCGGCGCGGCTGGAGCCGGCGAAACCGCGCGGCGAGGCCCGGACACGATGGCGATCCGGGAGATTCCGTTGGCCGCAAGCTCGTCCATCACCGACACGACGTCGCCATAGGACGCGTCACGGTCGCCGCGCAGCTGAACCACTCCGTTCGAGTTGCCAAGCCCGGCCTTGACCTTCGCCGCCAGCTCATCGCGCGACACCGGGTCTTTTCCGACCGAGAGAGAGCCGTCCTTGGCGACCACGACGACGACCGGCTGCTTGTTTTCGAGCGGCTGGGCGGTCTTGGCGCTGGGCAGATTGACTTTGATGCCGGTCGCCAGCATCGGCGCGGTCACCATGAAGATGATGAGCAGAACAAGCATCACGTCGACGAGCGGCGTGACGTTGATGTCGGCCAGCGGCTGATAGAGGCCTTCGCCGAGCTTGCGGGGGCTGAGCGCCATCAGGGAGTCTCCGCGCGGCGCCGCGGCGCCTCATCGCGCACGACTTCGGATGGACGGGCGAGCAGCGCCAGCGCCCGCTCTTCGACGAAAGAGGCCATGTCCTGTCCGAGCCGGCCATAGGCCGCGCCGATGCGATTATAGCCGATCGAGGCCGGAATCGCCGCAGCCAGACCGTAAGCCGTCGCTGCGAGCGCTTCCGCGATGCCGGGCGCAACCGTCGCCAGCGACGTGTCCTGCGACTGGCCGATCGCGGCGAAGCTCGACATGATGCCCCACACCGTGCCGAACAGGCCGACGAACGGCGCCACGGAAGAAATGACCGCGAGATTGGGCAGGCCCCCCTCGGAGCGCGTCAGGAGTTCGCGCGCCGCCCGAGCCATCGCGTCCGAGATGCGCGACCGCAATTCACCGACCGTCTCGCCCGGAATGCGGCGGCGCGCTTCCTCATCGCCCGCGGCGGCGACGGCGGTCAGCGATTTCACCAGCGGACCGCCGCCGCGCGCCTGACGAACGGCGCGGCGAAGGCGCACCACGGAAACCGCGCCCTCGATGATCAGCACCCAGCACCACAGCGAGGCGAGGAACAGGACGGCCATGACGGCCTTCCCCACGAGGCTCGCCCCCAGAAAAAGCCCAAGCGGGGATAGATCAGCACCTTGCATATCAACGCCTCGTTTCGCTCCCCGAGGGCTCTATTGCGCGTCAGAGCGTGGGTTTCAACCCACGCATATTCGCATGGCGGCACAGCGCCACCCGGAAAAGCCGCAGCCGACCCTCCCGTCCGCGCTCAGTTCATCAAGAGGCGCAGGAGAGCCCGGCCGGCCGGGGTCTTCAACTCCTTGGCGTCGATCGTCGCATCGTTGTCCGGGTTGGCGCGCTTGAAGGCGACTTCGACGAAGGCGAGGTACTCGTCCTTGCTGATCGTCTTGTCGCTGTCCGGGTTGGCGATCTTCCAGTCCTGCGCGGACATGCGATCTCCCAACTCCTTGTGGTCGAGGGTTCCGTCATGATCGCCATCGAGCTTGTCGAACAGGGCGCCCGCGGCCGTCTTCGCCTCCGCGAGGTCCACGGTTCCATCCTTGTCGGGGTCGAGGGTTTGCAGCGCCGACGCCGCGAAGGCAGGCGAAGCGCTCGTCACGAACATCGCCGGCGGAAGAGAGGCCGCAAGCAAGGATGCAAGGGCGGTCGTTTTCAGTGTTGTCAGCTTCATCGAGATGCTCCTCGGGGATGATCGCGGGAGGCAAGAGAACAAACCCATGGCCGCTTGGATCGTTGCACAGCGGCTTTTCGCAGTGACTGCTCCCTCACAACGTGATCCGCACCCCTCCATAGACGGCGAACGGCCGCGACGGGCCGAAGGTGCGCGGATCGGTCAGGTTCGGCGCCGCATTGGGAAACGCGCCGGTGTCGAAAAGGGCGCCTGCGGTATAAAATTTCTGATCGAAGAGATTCTGGATCAGGCCATAGACCTGCACCTGCTTGGCCACCTGGTAGGAGGTGTGCAGGCCGAACACCGCATAGCCCGGAGCTTGCGGAAGCGCTCCGTTCTCATTGCCGACAATGACCTGGCCTGACGCAGCGACCATGTCGGCGCCGACATGCCATTTGTCGGTCACGGCATAGTCGACGCCAACCTTGACCGTATTTTTCGGAATGCCGGCGATCCGCGTGCCGTTGTGGATCGGAATCACGCCGCTGTCGTCGTCGTCGGACAGAAGGATCGCCGACGGATTATACGGCGAGGGCTCCAGGAAGGTGGTGAGATAGACCGCGTCGATATAGGTGTAGTTGGCGTAGGCCGACCACCGGTCGCCGGTCCATTGGGCGCTGAGCTCCGCGCCCTGGCGCAATGTCGTCCCGACATTCTGGAAAAAGCCGAATCCGCTGGCCGGGCTCTGCTGGGCCAGGATGTCGTTGTTGAGCGTCGTGCGGAAAAGCCCCGCCGACCATTGCAGCTTGCCCCATTCAGGGCCCAAACCCAATTGCCTCAGCGCGTTCTGCCCGCGGAAGCCGAGCTCGAACGTCTGACCGACGACCTGCTTGAGAGGCGGGTCCGAACTTAGGAATCCGTCGATGATGCAGGGGTGATCGGGATCGGCGCAGCCGAGTTCGAGCGGCGTCGGGGCGCGATTGGACATCGCATAGCCCGCATAGAAGTTGATGTCGGGGGTGAGCTTGTAGGTGAAGCCGGCAGTCGGATTGAGGTGGAAGAAGCTCGAATAGCCGTTGAGGAGGGCGTTATCCCCGCCGTCGAGAGTGATCCCGGCATAGTTGAAGCGCGCGCCGGCGGTCACCGTCAGGCGGTCCGTGACGCTGAACGTATCGAGCGCGTAGAGCCCCGTATAGGTGTTGTTCGCACGGACCGAGATGGGGTTCAGAAAGCTGTCAGGCTCATCGATTATGTAGGGAAGGCCGACCACCGGCAGCGAATTATTGACGAAGCCAGGGAACGATCCCCATCTGGCTGTTGCCGCTGAAGCGCGTCCATCCGTAGTCGAGCGAGGCGCCGACAGTCAGCGTATTGTCGTGGTCGTAGATCTTGGCGGTGTCGACCGCCTGTAGGCTGGCGCCCAGCGAGCGCGACTGGGTCCAGTTCTTGTCAATCTCGCCCAGATCGGTTGTCCCGCCGTTTGAGAGATCGGGAATGAGTTTGCCGAACGTGTCGTGCACCGGGATCGGATCGTCATCGTCGCCCAGGCAAGAATAGGGCGGGCACGAAAAGACGTCGGTCGCGTTGCCGTCGACGTGCCGCTGGTTGAATCCGCGGAAATAGGCGCCGCCCTGGAAGCTCAGGGTGGGTGAATAGGCGTAGCTGCCGGTCCAGGCCAGCATCGCCATCTTGTTTTCGGTAAACTGCGGAACGGTGTAGATGCTGTTCCAATTGGTCTGCAGCTGCTTGGAGCGGGGTGAAGGCGGCGGCGCCGAGCTGGCTGTCGCCCGCGGTGAGTTGCAGGTGCGACTCAAACCCGTTCGCCTTGTAGCCGACGTCGCCGTAGAAGTTCGTGATCTGCGACGCTCCGTCGACCCGCCAGCCGCTGTCGTTGATCTGAGTGGCCGCCAAATAGACCGAGTAATCGCCGATCTGCTTGCCGTACTGAAGTTCTTCCTGCGCGCGACCGAATGAGCCGGCGCGAACATCGGCGTCGAAGCCCTGCCAGGTGAAGCCGTTCTTCATCGTGACGGTGACCGCGCCGCCAAGCGCGTTGAGGCCGAAGATTGGGTTTCCCGCTATGATCGCCGTCCGGTCGATCGCATTCTCAGGAATGAGCTCCCAATTGACCGTGTCGCCGAACGCCTCGTTGATGCGCACGCCATTCTGGTAGACAGCGAGGCCGATCGGCGTGCCGGTGACAGCGGTGGCGTCGAAGCCACGATAGCTGAGGTCGGGCTGGAAGTCGTTGCCCGAAACGTTGCCGACAGTGACCCCCGGCGCCTGCCGCGCCAGCGTGCCTGGGAGCGTCGTGTCGTTGAAGTTCCGAATGTCTTGCGAGTTGGTCTGCCAGACCGCGAAGGGAGACCTGGCGACGTCGATCTCGCCGCCGCCGAGCGGCGTCGTCGCGACCACGTCGAATGTCGGGAGTGTGATCGTCTCCGCGCGCGAGCCGGCTGTCGTCAGGGCGAGAGCGACACCAGCCGTCGCGATACGTCCCGCTAGGTTGGTCGTCATTCTTTCGCCCCCTTTTGGACTTTATTCCCTTGGCAATAACGAGTCGCGAGCGCGCCCGCCGGGAGTGGTGAGACGCAAAGCCTCTCCTGAGCCCGCCCGCGACAGGGCCACAATAACGGCGCGGAGCGCCGCAAGTAATTTCAATGATTAGATGTTTTCCCGGGTTGAATTCCTGCGATCGCCGGGAAATTTTCCCGAAGCATAAGTTGAGCGAGCCGTTGTGAAACGGGCTTCGACCACAACTCCGCCATCATGCGGCGACGCAATTTTGACCGATCCGCCCATGAGCCGGACCCGGTCGCGCATGCCAGCGAGGCCCATCCCCGCCTCGGCCTCGCCGTTCAGCCCACGACCGTCGTCGGCCACGCGCATGACAAATCCGGCGAGCGCTGGATCGCGCAGGTTGGGCGCCTCGCCCCGGGTCTCGAACTTCAGCGCCGCCTCGATCCGGGTGGCCCCGGCGTGGCGAAACGCGTTGGTCATCGCCTCTTGCACGAAGCGATAGGCCATCAGACTCGCGCGCTCGCCCAGAGTTTCAACGCGCGGGTCTATGTCAAGCGTGACCGTCATCTTGGGATCGGCGCGGCGCCAATGCGCGACAAGCGCCTCAATCGCCTCGATGAGACCAAGCTCCTCGAGCGCGGCGGGCCTGAGATCGGCCAGAATACGCCGGTTCTGGCCTTGCAGCTCGCCGACCTGGGCCTCGATCGCGCTTGCCGCTGCGCGCGCCGCGGGCTGGTCGCCGATGGTCTTGGCCAGGACGGCCGCGCTTGCGCGCAAAGCGAACAGATGCGGTCCGAACTCGTCATGCAACTCGTGCGCTATGAGTTGCCGCTGCTCGTCATGGGCGTCGAAGACGCGCTCCATCAGTTCGTCGTTGGCCCGGTTCAATCCGTCGAGCGCGCCCGCGAGAGAATTGATCTTCGCATTGAGGTTGCGGATCTCGGGAGGTCCGTCGCCTCTCGGCACGCGCGGAATAGTCGCCGGCTTCAAGCTTCGAGAGCGTCGCCCCGGCGACCCCGAGGGGCCTGACGGCGCGCCCGACCAGGAGGCTGGTCAGGCCGATTGCGGCGAGCGCCATCAATCCGCCCTCCAGCGCGTTTTCCCGCGCTTCGTCCCAGACCTCATCGATCTCGTCCGAAGGATCGGCGACCAGAATGATCGACGCCGTCCCGCCATTCTTCAGCGCGACAGGAATGACGGCTGTTTCGGCCGACGCGCCGACAAGGGCGCGAAACCAACGCGGCGCCTCGGATTCCGTGTTCGCCTCACTGAGAATTGACGAAGCAAGCGATGGATCGCCAAGCCCTGCGCGCACGTGCCGCAAATGCTGCAGACTGGCGACGAGGTTCTTGACCACTTGCGGCTCGGGCGCCTCGGGCGAAAGCGCAAGGGAAGTCGCGACGAAATCCTTGGTCAGCCGCATCGCGCTTTGGGTTTCGGCGCGCGCTCTGCCGCTCGCCTGCCAAACGTCGTGGATCGCGTCGGCCACGAGCCAGAGGGCGAACAGCGAGGCGAAGATGAGATTAAGCCGGTTGCGCAGGGAGATCGAACGCCACATCCTTTGACGCCTTTTTTGTCCTTCACCGTTGATTTTGCGCCGGCTCCTGTCAATGCTGGCGGAGCGATGGCGCCCTGGCCGCATTTTTGCGTTTGCGAGCGGGCTAGGTCAGCGGGCTAGCGGTTCGACAGGGAGACTTCTGCCGGTGCGGGTTCTGATCGTCGACGACCATCCGATCATCGTCTCGGGGTGCCGGGCGCTTCTCGAAGGAGAGCCGGAAGTCGAGGTCATCGAGGCGCAGGACGGCGCCGCCGGTTTCGCCGCCTATTTCAATCATAAGCCTGATGTTGGGGTGGTCGACATCAATCTTCCGGGATATTCCGGGCTCGAGCTCCTGCGCCGCATCCTCGAGCGTGAGCCAGAGGCGCGGCTCGTCATCTTCAGCATGAACGACGATCCGACCGTCGCGGCGCGCGCGATTGAGGCCGGCGCCAAGGGCTATATTGCGAAGAACGACGATCCGGCGCTGTTTGCCGACGCGATCAAGGCGGTGGCGAATGGCGGCCGTTATCTGCACCCGGAGATGGCGCGCCGAATCGCCTTTCTGCGCGCCGATCCCAGTCCTGACGCGGTTTCCAATCTGAGCGCGCGCGAACTCGAAATCCTGCGCCTCCTGGCGGCGGGGCGGACGATGGCGCAGATCGCCGACCTTCTCACCGTCTCCTACAAGACGATCGCCAACAACTGCACCCAGCTCAAGCAGAAGCTGGGCGCGCGCTCGGCCATGGACTTGATGCGCATAGCGATCGACGCGCAGAGCTGAGTTCAGCCTCAGTCAAAGCACGCGGAGAACGATTCCTCCGCGTGCGGGTCCCAATTGAGGACGCGCGACGATCGATCGGCTTACGGGCTGAACGGGTGCTTGGCCGAGTCGCGCTGAGAGACGACTTCGGCCGGCGTCGGCTTGCCGCTGACCGCCCGCTCGATCGATTCCTTGACGGCCTTATAGTTGAAGTCGTGGATCTTCTTGTCGTCCGCCGCATCCCAATGGATGAAGACGCCGACGCAGATGAAAACGTCGTCGGCTTCCGCGGCGGGAATTGTTCCGTCGGCGACGCTGTCCGCGACCGCCTTGGCGACCGCGTGCTGCGCAGGTCCGAACATCTGCACCGCCTGCTTGGCGCCTTTGATCGTCACTTTGTTGAACAAGACCGTGTGGGGCTTGACCGCCAAATTGGGCGCCAGAACCGCGAGAAGGGACGTGAACCCGTCTTTGTTGTTCACCAGCGCGTTGGCGAATGCGCTCTCCGCCGCGCTGCCGCGCGGGCCAATGATCAGATCAATATGCGCGACTTCATTGCCATCGCCGACCAGCGACTCGCCAACCATAAGCTTGTAAATCTTCGCCATGCCAATTCCTCCCTGAGATCAAGCCAAACCACATTTTCCCCCAGCCATTCAAGAGCCGGCGGACTGGCTATCCTTGTTATCAGCATCCCGCGGCAAGCGGGATCGGTTGGCCGGATAGTCACGGGGGCGCGCCCCCGTAAGCCCAACTCAAGCATCGTTAGCGCGCAAGGGCAAGATGGCGGCCGCGTATTTCTCGCCGCGGATGGCGAGGAGACTGGACGCGAACAAGGTCGCGACGGTGAGATCCGCGCTCGTCCCGGGGTTGATCCCGCGCGATTTCAGCTCCCCGTCCCAGTTCATGAGCCCGTCGGCGATGGTTTCCGGATCGCGGGCCGCTGCAAACGCGTCGCGCCAGTGCACGGCTTCGCGACGGACAGCCTCGGCGGTCGCCGCATCAAACTTGCGCAGGATATGCGTGTCCGGCATCGCGGCGAGAAACGTCAGATAGACGGCGAGCGTCGACCAGCGCGGATCGCTCTCCCGCCGGCGGGCCGTCTCCAGCGCCGGCAAGCCGAGCGAGAAAACGTCCTCAAAAGTCGTGACGTATTGTCTTGCGATGCGGTCCCGATCCGCCGCCTCCGCCATCGCCTCGCGCAACGTCACGACGGCGGGGGCGTTGACGTCATGCCGCGGCGCGCGTCCGAGCCCGGCGGGACTGGCGGCGGCGATGGCGGCGAAGACCTCCTCCGCGTCCGCGCGGTCGAGACGAGCGAGCGCCGTCGTCAGCGCAGGGCGCAGGGCTATGTCCGGGACTTCCGCCGCCGCCGCGAGCGGCGCGCATAAGAGGACGATCCCGAGATTGGTGTTCTGACCGACCGCCTTGAGAGTCGCGTCGACGGCGGCGCGGACACGGATTCCGACTGGAGCGCCGCTCGCCGCGATCGAAGCGGCGCTCGCCTCGGCGCTGCGAACGAAGTCCGCGACCTCCATCCGGTGGCCGGGCGCGAACCGATGCACATTGCCCGGTTTGGGCGCGTCGAGTTCGGCCAGGCACGCCGCGATATAGGCCGCCGCCACCCGATCTTCGAGGCTCTTCATTGAGCGCGCCGTTCCGCGGGGCGACGGGCTAAAGTGTCCATCAGCGCCGACGCGATGGCCTCGGCGATGTTGCGCTTGCTCACTTTTTGCAGGCCGCTCCATGCCGGCATGCTGTTGACTTCAAGCACGGTCGGCGCGCCATCGGCGGTCACAAGGACGTCGACTCCGGCGATAGCGGCGCCGACCGCCTCCGCCGCCGCAACAGCGAGGCGCTCCATCTCGGGATCCGGCGCGACGGCCGAGGGTTGGCCGCCCTGCTTGAGGTTGGTGATCCATGTCGAGGCCCGGCGCATCATTGCGGCGATCACGCGACCGCGCAGGACGAACAGGCGATAATCGGTGAAGTTCTGGGCTCCGTTCGATTGAAACCGCTGCAGATAATAGACCCCTGCGATCTCTTCCGGACCGGGCAAGTCTTCCGGGCGCCGAATCAGGCGCAGGCCCTTCCCCTGCGCGCCGAACAGGGGTTTCAGCACAAGCGGGCCGGGCGAGGCTTCCCGTTCGACGAGGGCGCGCGCGGTTTGGGCCGATTCCATCGTCCAGGTCGGCGGCGTCGGCACGCCGGCGCGCGCGAGCAGAAAGCTTGTCATCGACTTGTCGACGCAGCGCTCGATGGCGCGCGCATCGTTCCAGACGACGACGCCGAGTTGCGCCAGCGCGTGCAGAACGCCCAGGCGCTTGGTGACCGCCTCGAACGAGCCAGCCGACAGCGTGCGCACGTGCACGGCGTCGGGGAGCCGCGATCCGAGGACCGGCAACGACAATCCGCTTGGGCTGCGCGTGTCGAACCCACAATCGGCAAGATCGATGCGCTCGACGCGCGCGCCGGCGGCCGCAAACGCCGCTTCCATCTGGCGCGCGTGCCAATCGCGCTGATCGCTGACGACAAGGATGGTCGGACCGTCGGCCAAGCCCGCCGCCCTGTCAGGCGAACGAGGCATCGAGCAATTTGTGATGCACGGCGCCGCTATGAAAGCTCTCGCCGCTTTCGATCGCGGTGACGATGACCTCGGCGGGGCTGAACAGCATTCGGTCAATGGCGTAGAAATCGCCCTTGAAGCGCCTGAAGATCTCGGCGAACGGAGCGCCGAAATCGCGCGACCCGCGACTGGGAAGCGCCTCCGCGAGACTCTTCGCATCCGCGGACGGGCCCGTGACATAGAGCTGCGCGCGTCCGCCGTAGATGATCGCGTCGTTGGTGCGTCCCATCGCACTGACAAAGTCGGGATGAGGTGGACTGAGCGGCGCGGCGCCCATGCCATCGACGATGCGCTCGAGCGGAAATTTCAGCTCATGCGCCTTATGCAGCGCCACTTCCAGCACCCGCGCGACCACCTGGGCAGCCCCAGCCAGGCTTTGGGTGGGCGCGTAAATCACCGTCAGGGCCGAGGGCTTGACCCCGCAATCGCTCGTCACCTTCTCAACGATCTCTGGCGGCGGCGGCCGCCCGCTTTCGATGACCAGGGTGGCGACATCGGATTCGTCCCGGTAGCCGATGTCTTTGAACACCGTCTCCTTTTGCGCCAGCGCCCGGGCAGGGCCGGAGCCGAGCGCGAAGAAGGCGTCCTTGCCGGACCCGTGCGCCAGGCTCCAGCCGGCGTATTGGCTCCCGAGACAGGCGATGACCGGCTGCGAGGACGCAACCGCGATCGTCCAGGGCCAGCGCGGCGTGGCGCTGTCCGGGGTAAGCCGCACGGCGCCGAGCCCGCCCATACAGATTTCCGCGATGCGCAGCCCGGCGTCGACGCCGCCGCGCCGCTGTGCGCCGGCGTCAATCAGGGTTTCCCCGAGCGGCCCGCGGGCGACGCCGAGATTGAGCATTGCGGCGTCGCGGTCGTAGCGCAGCCGTCAGTTCGGCGGCGCGTCGATTGACGCTCATGGCTTCCCGCATCGCTCAATGAACCGTCTCCTCAACGAGAGCGATGATTGTCCGCGCCCGCTCGCTGGCTGAGGCGCGCGCCAAATCGACGGTCATGCCAGCGCCAAGCACCGTGCAGAAGGGATCGCCGGCGACGATGCGCGTTCCGGCCGGCGATCGATCGACCGCCCAGTCCGGCCAATTCCGTCCCTCGGGCGCCACAATGTCGCGTGGGGCGTAGACGATTTCGGCCGCTTTGAACGCGAAGCTCGGAGAAGCCGGCGTCGGACGTCCTTCGCACGCAGCGACGTGACGCGCAAACAGTGGGGCCTCGTTCGATTCGAACACGTCCAGCGTCGCCCCCGGCCGCGGGTTGATCTCTATGAGCCAGACAGCGTCGGTTGAAACCAGAAAATCGGCGCTGTTGAGACCGACGAGATCCAGTTCGCGAAGCAATCGCATGGCGACGGAGCGAGCGATCTCTTCCGCTTGCGCTGGGTCCAATGTCGACGGGTCCGGCGGCGCCGCCATATCGAAACGGCGACGCCGGCGTTGGCGCAGTCCACTGCATGCTGAGGCCAATAATTTCCGCTTTTTTTTCGCTCGCTAGAAACAAGGCCGAAATGCTCTTTCCGGCAACGCGACGTTGAAAATAAAACTCGGGCGAAGCGCAGCTCGCGGCTTCCGCCATGGCGATATGGCCGCCGCCGGCGCCGCCCCGCCTCTTCCTGAGCCAGAGATCGGGCTCGTCTGGCGGCGCAAACGCGATCTGCGGGATGGCGAACGCCATTCGCCTCGCAAACCCGCGCGAGCGCTGAGCGGATCCTTGGCGCGCTTCAGCGTTTCCGCACTCGTTGCCGAATATCCGTGTCCTGCGGGCGATCGCCGCGATCGTTTCCGGCTGATGCTCGAAGCCGGCGCCATAGACCAGGCCTATCGGATCATGGGCGCTGAGCAGTATTTCGACGGCGCGGGCCACCTTGTCGAGCGTGAGCCCCTCCGCCAGTCCGCCGTCGAGCGTCACCGAGGCAAGGCTCATCGCTCGCGTGTCATCGTCGCCAAAGACATCAATCGACAGCGGAGCGAATCCCGCACGGGCGGCCGAGGAAGCGAGCGCGCGCGCCGAATAGCCCACGACGATGATCGCCGGACGGTCGTCATCCGACGCCGATGTTCAACAGTTCGAGAACTTGGCGGCAGGGGCTAGGCATTTCCTCGGCGTGCGCTATTGTTTGTCGCGAAGCCGCGATCAGTCGCGATGCGATTGAACTTGCCGGCGTGAGATTTGTTTAGTCAAGTCTCGACTTCCCGAGGTTGCCCGCAATCGCCGGAGTCGATCCTCGGTCGACATGGAACCAATCGGGCGGAGCGTATGTCGCTGAAAGACCCAATCAGCGCCGAGGGCGCGGCATCGATCGACGGCGCGCCCGCGTCTCTGGACGACGCGGCCGCCGCCGCGGCTCGGCTTTTGGCGCGAAGCCGTCAGCCGCTCATTGCCGGGCTCGGCGCGGATATCGACGGGGCGAGGGCGGCCATCGCGCTTGCCGAACGAGTTGGCGGCGTCATCGAGCATATGCATTCGGCGGCAGTGTTGCGGGATCTCGACTGTCTGCGCGAAACCGGAATCATGCTCACGACGCCGGGCGAAGCGCGCGTGCGCGCCGACGTCGTGCTGCTGGTGGGCGACGGTTTGACGGAAGCCTGGCCGCATTTGAACGAGCGGCTGTTGGCGCCGCCGGCCAGGCCGGAAGGCGCGGACGTCAAGCGGCGCATCGTATGGCTGGCGCCAGCCATAGGCGCAAGAATTCGGTGGGTTCGAGGGCGATATCGAGATCAAGAGAGCGGAGCGCGGCGCAACGCTCGCGGTCAATCTTGCGGCGCTGCGCGCGCGTGTCAAAAACCGCCCGATCGCGAACGGCCGAGGCGCGCGCTCCGGATTGCCTTTGGCCGTCCTCGACGCGCTCGCAGCCACGCTGAAGGGCGCGCGGTTCGGCGTCGCGGTTTGGACGGCGGAAAGTCTCGGAGCGCTCGAAATCGAGATGCTGCATGGGCTTGTGCGCGACCTGAACGAAACCACGCGGTTCTCGACATTGCCGCTCCCCGCCCCGGACAACGGCGCAGGCGTTCTCGCGGCGTGCGGGTGGATAACCGGCTTCCCGATGCGCACCGGATTCGGCGCAGGCGCGCCCATCCATGATCCCTGGCGTTTTGACGCCGAGCGACTTGTCGCGTCCGGGGAAAGCGATTGCGTGTTGTGGATCTCCGCCTTCGGAGCGGCCCCGCCGGCCTGGCGGAGCGCCGGCGAACTTCATTGCTTTGTGCGAGCGTACGACCCAATTCGCCGAGGAGCCGAACGTCCGCATCACGGTCGGACGTCCCGGCGTCGATCATGACGCGGTCATGCATTCATCCGACATCGGGACCCTGGTCGCTGCGACCGCCTCCGCGCGCAGCAGCGCGCCCAGCGTCGCCGAGGCTCTCGAGCGGATCGGCGCCTGCCTCGGAGAGGCGAGCGCTTCGCCATGCTGACCCGCATCAAGGGCGCGCATATCGTCGATCCCGCCAACGGCCACGACGAAATCGGCGATCTTTGGATCCGCGACGATACGATCGTCGCGCCCCCACAAGACGGCGCGCCAAGCGGACGAAACGGTGGACGCGAGCGGGCTTATTGCGATGGCCGGCGGCATCGACATCCATTCGCATATCGCAGGCGCGAACGTGAACACCGCCCGCCTCATGCTGCCCGAACAGCATCGCGCGCATGCGCGCCGCCCCGCCGAGACGCCGCTCTCCAAAGTCGGTTGGACGACGTTCGAGACCGGGCGGCTCTATGCGGAAATGGGCTTCACGACCGTGGTCGAACCGGCGATCTCGCCGCACAACGCCCTGCACGCGCATCTCGAACTCGCCGACACCCCGATCATCGACAAGGCGATCCTGACGATACTCGGCAATGACGATTTCGTGCTCGGCCTCCTGCGTTCGGGCGAAGCAGGCGCGCTCCGCGATCACGTCGCCTGGACGATGCAAACGACGCGCGCGCTCGGGATCAAAGTCG
Organism: uncultured Alphaproteobacteria bacterium; assembly: GCA_963802615.1. Taxonomy (GTDB): domain Bacteria; phylum Pseudomonadota; class Alphaproteobacteria; order Rhizobiales; family Beijerinckiaceae; genus Roseiarcus. The sequence continues at coordinate 113,256 of CAWDKC010000031.1, read as the reverse complement.
TCAACGCCGGCGGCGTCGCGGCGTTCAAGGACAACGTCCGCAGCTTTTCATTTGATGACGTGGTCCCTTATTACGGCGTGACCAGTCGGGCGATCGTCAAGGCGCTGCAGCAGGCCGTCCACGAGGCCGGCGTGCCTCATCCTCTGCACGTTCACTGCAACAATCTCGGCCTCCCCGGAAACTTCGAAACCGCGCTGACGACGATCGCCGCGGCGGACGATCTTGCCGCTGCATCTGGCGCATCTTCAGTTCTATGGTTACGGCAAGGAAGGCCCACAGGGTTTCTCCTCCGCCGCGCCTCAGCTGGCCGAAGCGGTCAACGCGGCCAAGAGCGTGACCATCGACGTGGGCCAGGTGATGTTCGGACAGACGGTGACGATCTCGTCCGACGTGCTGCGCCAGTTCTCCGCCCGGGGTCAGGCGCGGCCGAAGAAATACGCCATCGCCGATGGGGACTTCGAACGGCTTTGGCATCGTGCCTTACGAATATCGCGCCGGCGGCTTCCATAACGCGGTGCAATTCGCGGTCGGCCTGGAGCTGTTCCTGCTCATCGACGACCCGTGGCGCGTGTTCTTCACCACCGATCACCCGAATGGCGCGCCGTTCACCACCTATCCCGAGATTTTTGCGCTGCTGATGGACAAGGATGTGCGGGCCGAATGGGCGTCCCGCCTGCCGGCCGAGGCGCTGGCGGTGACGACGCTGCCGTCGCTGACACGCGAATACACTTTAAGCGAAATCGCGACGATGACGCGTGCGGCGCCCGCCAAGCTGCTCGGCCTCACCGATCGCGGCCATCTCGGCGCAGGCGCCCGCGCCGATGTCGCGCTCTATCGTCCCGGCAAAGATATCGCGCAAATGTTCCGCGCGGCGGCTCGCGTCTACAAGGACGGCGAGCTCGTGGTGCGCGACGGCGAGGTGACGCGCATGCGCTATGGCCGCGCGCTGCATGTGACGACGAATGTCGAGGCCTCGATGCAGCGGCGGATGAACGACTATTACGACGCGCGTTACGGACTGCCGTCCGACTTCATGCGCGTGCCGGAGGGCGCGATCCCACGGCCGCAACCGTTTGAGACGGTCGCATGCCGGAGCTGACGGTCAACGGAATCGTCATCGACGACACGTTCGCGGAAGCGTTCGACATGCGCGCGACCGCGATCGTGATCACGGCGCCGACCGCGCGCTGGGCGGCGCAGGCGGCCGCCACGATGACGGGCTTCGCCACCTCGGTGATCGGATGCGGCTGCGAGGCGAGCGTCGAAAGCGTCCGGTCGCCGCGACAAACGCCGGACGGACGGCCTGGCGTGCGCGTGCTCATGTTTGCGGTCTCAACCGCGGAACTGCAGAAGCAACTGCAAAACCGCGTCGGGCAATGCGTGCTCACCAGTCCCGGCTCGGCCTGCTACGCGGGACTGGACTCAGGCGAGGACAAGCTCAAGCTTGGCGACGCCATTCGTTTCTTCGGCGACGGCTGGCAGATCGCCAAGCGGCTCGGCGCCCGCCGATACTGGCGCGTGCCGGTGATGGACGGGGAGTTCGTCTGCGAATCGACCACCTACTCTCACCAAGAAGGCGGTCGGCGGCGGCAATCTCATCGTGATGGGCGAGACTCCGGCAAAGACGCTCGCCGCGACCGAGGCGGCGGTGAAGGCGATGCGCGACGTCGCGGACGTCATCATGCCGTTTCCAGGCGGCATCGCGCGCTCGGGCTCGAAGGTCGGCTCGAAATACAAGGGCGCGAGCGCTTCGACCAACGACCTTTATTGCCCGACCTTGAAGGGCGCGGTCGACAGCGTTCTTTGCTCCCGATATCGCCTCGGTGCTCGAGATCGTCATCGACGGCCTCACCAGCGAGGCTGTCGCCGAGGCGATGCGGGCGGGGCTCGCCGCAATCATCGAACTGGGCCCCGAGCGCGGCGCGTTGCGCGTCGGCGCGGGCAATTACGGCGGCAAGCTCGGCCGGCACCATTATCATCTCAAGGATCTCGTCCCGTGAGTTCTTTGACCTTTTCGCTGCGCGAGGCGCCGGCCCAGCGTCTCGATCTGTCGCCATTGATCGCGCAAAATCTCGCCGGCAAGACGGTCGCGGAGATCGAACGTATCGAGTTGCAAACGACGCGCGTGCGGGTCACGGCCGGAGACGTTTTCCGCATCCGCGAAGGCGATCCCGCTGCGATTGTCATTGAAGGCGGAGCTGAGCGCTTCGATCGCGTTGGCATGAGCATGGCCTCAGGCTCGATCCGCGTCGAAGGGGAAGTCGGCGTCGAAGCCGGGCGCCTGATGTCGGGCGGCGAATTGACCATTCGCGGCGACGCGGGTCCGTTCGCCGGCTCCGGAATGAAGGGCGGAACGCTGGACATCGAGGGCGACGCGGGCGAGCGGCTCGGAGGTCCGTTGAGCGGCGAGACGGTCGGCATGAGCGGCGGCGTCCTGCATGTGCGTGGCGACGCAGGCGCGCGCGCCGGCGACCGGCTGAGGCGCGGCTTCATTCTGATCGAAGGCCGCGCAGGCGCCTACGCCGGCAGCCGCATGATCGCGGGCACCTTGGCGATCGGGGGAGAAGCAGGCGATCTGCCCGGCTATCTGATGGGCCGCGGCACCATCCTTCTTGGGCGAGGCGCGACGCCTTTTGTCGCCGAGCTTCGGCGACTGCGGCGAACATGACCTGGTCGCGGCGCGGCTTCTGGCCAATTACATCGGCCAGGTCAGCGCGAAGCTCGCGAGATCCTTCCGCCGGCCGCTGCGGCGTCTGGCTGGCGATCTGGCCGCGCTCGGCAAAGGGGAGATTTTGCTGCCGAGCCTCTAGACGCGCTCTGTGGCGCCGCTTGCGCTCACCGGCGCGAGCGCTATCCTTGGCTCATCGGGGTGCACGACCTTTGGAAGGAAATTGGCATGACCGCCGTCGCCCTGTCGCCGGAGCCTGAGCGGGCCTGGTCGAGCGCGGATCGCGCGCCTCTTTTGCGCTGGCTCATCTTTACCGGCGCGACCGTTTTCGCAGCTGTTCTGCTGTGGCGCTATGGCCTCATTCGCCTGATGGTCGTCTCCGACCGCACCTATCTCTCATCGGTGATCGCCCTCATCTACGTGGGAGCGTCGCTGCATTGCCTTTGGCGAACGATCGTCATTTCGCGCGAAGGCGATGCTGGACAGCGGGTCGCGGCCCGCATCGAGATGGGGAGCGCCGACGCCGCCGCGCTCGACCCTTCGGCCGCGCTTCCCGATGGCCTGATCGCCGACCACATCCGCGATCTTAGCCTGAAAGCGCGCACCCAAGGACGCGGGCGGCTCGATCAGACGCTGCTGCTGCGCTCGCTCGCTGATCGCCTGCGCGGCTCCAACGGCTTCGGCGCGTTCGCCAGCGACACGGTCATGAAGCTTGGCCTCTGGGCACGATCATCGGCTTCATCATCATGCTGGCGCCGATCGCGGGGCTCGACGCGAGCGACAAGTCGATGATGAAATCCTCGATGGGCCTGATGAGCGACGGGATGGCGGTGGCGATGTACACCACGCTCGCCGGCCTCGTCGGCTCCATCCTGCTGAAGATCCAGTACTACATGCTCGACAATGCGACCGCGAAGGTGTTCTCGCGCGCGGTCACGCTGACCGAGACGCGGGTCGTTCCCGCCTTGGAGCGCGCCCACGATCTGGCCATGCGCGCATGATCGATGAGTTCGGTCTCTACCCGCGCGAGGAGCCGTTCGATCCGTTCAGCGTGATGTTGTTCAAGGCGCTGCAGGTGGTCTCGTTTCTCTTTTTCCTCGCGCTCCTGGCGATATCGCCGGAGGCCAAGGACGGCAAGATCGACTCGAAAGCCGAATTCATCGTCACCATGGATTGGCCTGACAGCCACCCTGACGATCTCGATCTGTTCGTGCAGGATCCGGCGGGCAACATCGCGTGGTATCGTCACCGCGAGGCGGGCTTTCTCGTGCTCGACCGCGACGACCGTGGGGGCGCCAACGACTTCATCGTCGTCAACGACAAGAAAATCGCCTCGCCGATTCGCGAGGAGATCGTCACCATTCGCGGCATCGTCGCCGGCGAGTACACCGTCAATGTCAGCCATTTCGTCGCGACGACCGGCAAGCCGGTGCCCGCGACCGTGAAAGTGCAAAAGCTTAATCCGACCGCGCAGGTGGTCTTTGACGACACCGTCTTCGTCGATCACACCGGCGACGAGAAAACCGCGGTGCGGTTTAAGCTCGACGCCGCCGGCAAGGTGATCGACGTCAATCGTCGGCAGAAGTCGTTGATGGAGACTTTTCGCAATGTGCGTCAGAACGGCGCCGATCTCGATCCGAAAACCGGTTACATGAAGCAGCTGTGACGAGCCTTACCGACTCCATCATCTGGCTATCGATCGCCTACGCCCTGCTCGGCGTCCTCCTGCTCGTCGTCTGCGTCTTCGCGAGGGTTCCCTGGCCGGTGAAGGCGGCCCTCATCGTCATGACAAGCGCCTTTTATGTGGTGAGCTTCTTTGCGACACGCGGCCTGCTCGGCTGGTCGTCGACCGATCCTCTGCCGCCGAAATTCAAGCTCTTGAGCGCCCGGATCGTTGAACCGCACTCGCTCGAGGGCGATCCCGGCGCCATCCACTTGTGGGTCGAAGCGCTCGACGACGACAACTTTCCCAGCGGCACGCCTCGCGCCTATCGTCTGCCCTATGACACCCATCTGGCCGAGAGGACAGAGGCCGCGATCCGGGCGAGCGCCGAGGGCAGGCCGCAGGGCGGCCGCACGGCCGACTTCGGCAACGGCCAGGGCGGGACGGCGGAGGCGACCGTCCGCGAGGTCACGCCCTCGACGATCACCACCACTGGCGGCGGCGATCCCTCTTCCGGCGGTCCGCTCGACCCTCAGTCTGCGCACGGGCAGAATCAGAATATCAGCTTTTCGCCGCTCGTTCCGCCGCGCATGCCCCCGAAGGATGCGAAATAGCGGCGCCGTTCACCTCGCCGGGGTAGCCAGCACGCCCGCCGCCGGTCGCGTTCACTCTTGGTGGGCGCGGTCGAGATGGATCGCTTTCGCGAGATAAGGAACGCTCGCCCTGTCGATTCGCGCGGAATCGATATCCAGGCCCGACGTGTCGGCGCCTTGAAGAAGGGCGCCGCGCAGGTCCGCGCCACTTGCGTCGGCCTCGCGCAATGTCGCCCCGGCGAAATTGGCGCCGGAAAGCTTGGCGAAACGCAAGTCGGCGCGAGCGAGATTGGCGCGGGAGAAATCGGCGTGGGTGAGATCCGCGGATTTGAACGTCGCGCGCATGAGGCCCATCGACTGGTTCTTTTCGTCGGCGCTGCAATTGGCGTCTTCGAATTGGGCGCCCGCAAGATGCGCGCCGGTCAGGTCCGCGGTCACGCGCGCTCCGGTGAGATTGGCGCCGTCGAGACGCGCGCCCGCCATCTGGGTCGCGAACAGGCTCGCCTTGACGAGGCTGGCTCCGGTGAGATCGACGTCAAGCGCCCAGGCCTGATCCAGGGTCGCCCCGTCGAACCTGGCGTGCGAAAGGTTCGCGTGGTTGAGCCGCGCTGCGCGGAAATTTGCGCCGGAAAAGTCGAGGCCGGAAAGATCGAGGCCGGAAAGGCGCTTGCCGGTGAAATCGGCCCCATGTCCGCCAGGCGCCGCCTTGAGCGCCGCTTCCACCTGAGCCCGGGTCATCTCGGCCGCCGTCATGTCCGGCGAGGTCAGATCGAGGCCGCGCATTGGGTCCTGGGCGTCGGCGGCGAAAGCGGGCGCGACCGCGAGCGCAAGCGCGAGCAAGCCTTTCGTCAATCGCATGGCGAGCCTTCACTGCGGCAGGCTGCGACACGGTCAACGCCGTGCGTCGTAACGCGGCGATCGCTCTCGTTGATCAGGTCTTCTCGTCGCCAGGGAAGGCGCATCGCCACCGCGTGACGCGCGTCGTCGGATGCTGGTCCGACCATTGGGCGATATAGGGCGGCGCCTGCATCATGCACTGCATCAGCGATTCCTGCGCAACGAACTGCAGCCGCTGTTCGTCGCACTGGCTTGGCGCATTGAGCGCGCACACCGTCAGAATCAGCTCGATCATCGCCCACCTGTCTTCAAGCGGAGCCCCAGGAGGTGACTGTGGCATTTTGAACGAGCGGCCGCAACGCTTCCAGCGCGCCCTCGTCGCGTAATCTGTCGCCTGCGACGCTTGGCAAAACGCACAAAGTCTCGCAATGTCGCGACGAATTCGCTTAAGCCCCAGGCGGCGAATGAATCGAGGAAAAGAGGCGCGCGTTGAAAGGCGTTCAGGTCACGACGACGGCGCGCCTGCATCTGGGTTTTCTCGATCTCGCCGGAGATCTCGGCCGCCGGTTTGGATCGATTGGCCTCGCCATCGACGCGTTCGAGACCCGCATTGAGCTTCGCGAGGCGCCGAGCTTCGAAGTTTTGGGCGAGGAGCGCGAGCGGGGCGCGCATATCGCGCGCCGCGTCGCCGAAAGCCTTGGCCTCGACTACCGGCACGACGCTCATCATCTCGAACGCCATTCCCGCACATGCCGGACTGGGTTCCGGCACTCAGATGGCGCTGGCGATCGCGACGGCGTTTCGCCGGTTGGCGGGACTGCCGCCCGACCCGCGCGAGGATGCGCGCCTGCTCGATCGCGGCGCCCGTTCGGGTGTCGGTGTCGCGTTGTTCGAGCGCGGCGGCTTGGCCGTCGACGCTGGCCGGGGATCGAACACCGAGATCCCGCCGGTGGTCGCATGGGTGAACTTCCCGAGGGATTGGCGCGTTCTTCTGCTCCTTGGACCCGCGCGTCGAAGGCGCCCATGGCGAAGCGGAAAGGCGAGCGTTCGCCGGGTTGCCGCGTTTCCCTGCCGACGACGGCGAGCGAAATCTGCCGCTGCACGCTCATGCAAATTCTGCCCGGCGCCGCCGAAGCGGATCTCGAGGCTTTCGGCGACGGCGTCGCCAGAATTCAGGAAATCCTCGGCGACCATTTCGCTCCGGTCCAGGGCGGCGGTCGCTTCATCAGCGCGCCGGTGGGCCGGGTCGCCGCCCGACTGAAGACGCTCGGGGCGCGCGGGATTGGCCAAAGCTCGTGGGGACCGACCGGCTTCGCCTTTGCCTCCGACCCCGATCAGGCGCAATTCCTAGCGCAGCGCGCTCGGGCCGCGGGCGAACCGGGGGTGGAAATCAGGATCTGCAGCGCACGGGATCACGGCGCCGAGATCCGTGAGGAAGAAGACGTCTCAGTGCGATAATCGCTCGGGAGGAACAATGGCCAAGAACATCCTGCACATGATGACGCCGCTCGCGCATATGAGCCCCTTCGACGTCAATATGGCGATCGACGCCGGCTACGACGCGACGGCGTCCTACACCAATGTTTCGCTCGGGGAGATAACGGACCTCATCCAGGACGCGATGTTTTCGCGCTCGCCGCGCGACGCGGTGCGGACCGGCGTGTTCATTGGCGGCAAGGACGCGCTTCTCGCCCTCGACATGCTCGACGCCGCCGGCAAGGCGCTGTTCAAGCCGTTTGAGATTTCGCTGTTCGCCGATCCTGCCGGCTCGTTCACCACCGCCGCCGCGATGATCGCGGTCGTTGAAAAGACGCTGAAGGACAAGAAGGATCGCGCGCTTCGCGGCGCCGCCGTCTCGGTCTTCGGCGCGACCGGCGTGGTGGGAACCGCCTCGGGCGTCATTGCCGCCCTCGAGGGGGCGTCCGTCACCTTCGTCGGGCGCGATGGAACGGATCGCACCGCTCGCCACGCTTCCGAGGTCAACCGCAGATTCGGCGTCAATATCGTCGTCGCCGACGGCTCGACTCCGGAGAAGCGGGCGGCGATTCTCGCGGCGACGGAAGTCGTTCTGTGCACAGCGAAAGCGGGCGTGCGCGTGCTCGACGCCGCCGAGATCGCCGGCGCTCGCGAAATTGCTGGTCGCAGCCGACGTCAACGCGGTGCCCCCCTCCGGCATCGAAGGCGTGGATGCGCACGCCAACGGAACCCCGCTCGGCGAGCGCGGGCGCGCTCGGCGTCGGCGCGCTTGCGATCGGCAACGTCAAATATCGAACCGAGTCGGGGCTGTTCAAACAGATGACCGAGAGCAAGAGCCCTCTGCGTCTCGACTTCCGTCAGGCGTTCGAGCTCGCTCGCACGCTCGCGTGAGGCTTGCTTAAGCGCCTCGATCGATGACGCCGACCGGCCGCATCTCGGCCGAGCCCGAGGCGCGCTCGCGCCGGATTTCGACCCCGACCGCGCCCTCGATCACGTCGAGCTTGCGGATGCCGACGCGAACGCTGCGCACCCGCGCGTGCTGCAACAGGACCGCAGCGACCTCTTCCGCGAGCGTCTCGACAAAATCGACATGGCCGCGCCCGATCACAAGCCGTATGGCGTCGAGAATGACATCGTAGGAGAAGATCGAACGCATATCGTCGGCATGAGCGCCGGCGCGACGCACGAGAACCTCGACGTCGAAGACGACGCGCTGACGGATGCCGCGCTCGAAATCATAAGCGCCGATCTGGGCGGAAACGACAAAGTCGCGCACGAACACGTGGTCGAGCTCGCCTTCGTTGTCGCGTCCGCCGATGAGCCCGCGCGCCAGCAATCGCCAATCGATCTTCGGCGAAGCGTCAGTGTCTGGCCGCTCACGAGGGATCAGATCGCGGATGAGCGCCACGGCATGAGGGTCGATCGCGCCTTGCCGATCGTGGGCGTAACAAAGAGCGCCTCGGAATCCAAGGACATCGGGGCGCACGAGCAAGCAGCCTCGGAACGTCAGGCGCTTCAAGCGAGCCCGCCAGGCCGCTCGTCAACTCGAGCGCGCGGCACTGCGTGCAAAATTCGTTGAGCTGCACGACCTCGAGATGCGCGATCAGCCGGCCACGTGTCTTGTCGCGCGTGTCGAGCATCGCGCCCTTGAAGCCCAGCTCCCGGAGTTTGGCGAGGAGAGCGAAATCGGGCTTTTCGTCCGCGAACATCATGCCGACGAGGGCGACGTCGCGCGCGAGTCTGGCTCAGAGAATCGCCGAGACGATCGAGCGTTGGCGCATCCACGGCGAGCTTGACGTAATCGACGCCCATCGCGGCCAGCGCCCGCGCGCGTTCGACCACCTCATCTTCATCGTAGGGTGGATCGCCGAGCGCCGCGCTCGTTTCGCTTCGTCCCGCGACCGCGGCGATCGCCTGGCGCGCACTATCGAGCGAGACGGCGCCGAGCGCGCCCCGCCGCGCGTCCTTCAGATCGATGATGTCGGCGCCAAGTTGCACGACCACGCCGGCCTCGGCGGCGTCAGCGACGCTGGCGAGCATGCGCGTCATGGCGTCGCCTCCGTTTTCTCCACGGTCGCCGGAAGTCCGGTCAGCAGCGCGCGCTTGCCGAGGATGGAGCGGTGTCATAAACGACGCAACCCGTGAACTTCCGCGGCTTGATTGGCCGCAAGCCCAATCTTATCATTGCGCCCGGGAGGAAACGCAAATGCATCCTGCGGCCCGCGCCGTTCTCGCGATTGCGATCGTGGCCTCACCGGCGCCGCCGGCGGTCGCGTATACAGGAAAGACCGATCCGGACTGGCCCTGCCAGCAGATCAAGACGCCGACGTTTTCGCTCGCCTCCATCTGGGCGGGGCCTCAGCTCGATCTCAGCTCTCAGGACTGGCGCAACGAACGCGACGTCTCGGCTCTGGCGGCGCAAATGGCGCAGCGGCGCGTTCCCATCGCTGACGTGGAGACCGCGATCGCCGAATTCAAAGGAAAGGCGGGCCCAGACGCGAACGCCAAGCTTCTGCGCGCCTTCGCTGCGGCGTTCACGGATTTGACGCAGCAACGCTCCCAGATCATCAACGGCCTCGATCGCATTGGCCGCAAGCAGAAAGCTCTGGCCGACCGCATCCGGGCGGAGAACGAGACCGTGCAAGACTCTTCAGACCAGAACCATGACGCCAACGCGCCGCCCGGCGCCGACAGTCACGATCGGCTGCTCTGGGATATCCGCGTCTTCGACGACCGCCGCCAGACCGTCACTTACGTCTGCGAGGCGCCGACGCTGATCGAACAGCGCATCGGGGAAATTGCGCGCGCGGTGCAGCAGGCTTTGTAGCGCCCGAGCCGTCCGCGCGCCGCTGCAGCCTCACACCGCGGCCGTGCTCCGCGCTTGCCGTCGTCCAAGGCCCAAGGCCGGAAGGAACTCCAGAGCCGGGAGTCACAGGCGACCGCTGAGACGCGGACGATTCCGATCGAATAGCCGCAAAAGTCGCGCTGCTGAAATCCTTGGCGCCGTGTAAGCGTTTGCAACGACGCGCTCGGGCGCTCGGCGTCAGGGCGAGATCGGCTTGTCGTTTTCGTCGAGCAGCGGGACCCCGTACGAGCGCAAGATCGCTTGAATTTCGTCCTGATTCTCGGAGATCAGCTTATTGAGGGTGCGCTTCCAGTTCTGATCGGAATGCCGCACCCCCATGACGATTCGGAAGACCATTTGGGGGCCGCCCTGTTCCTTCACGAGCGGGACGACCGCGGTCGGGCTCTTGGCCTTCGTCGCGTAATAGCCGGCGATCGGACCCCAGAGCAGCGCAACGTCGATATCGCCGCGCTCGAGGTCGTCCATCATCTGGTGGGTCGGCGAATTGTATCGGGTATCGACGACCAGCGCATAGGATTTGATTTGGCCGAGCAATCCTTTTTCGGCCAGGAAGGTCGCCGGCGGGGTGCCCGCGACGATCCCGATCCTCGCCGTTTTAAGACGTGGATCGCTGAGCGTGTCCAGGCCCTTCAGGGGACCATCCTGGCGATACGCGGCAACGTAGCCCGTTCGATAGTACGGGCTCGTCGGCTGAACGAGATCGTCGCCTTGGGCAATCCCAAGGACGACGTCGCAACGATGATCGTTCAGCGTCTTGCGGATGAAGCCGGTGGCGTCGGGATAGAACGTGTAGGCGACCGACTTGCCGAGTTTGCGAGCGAAAAGTTCGGCGATCTTGTTTTCGAAACCTTCGCCGGCCTCGTTGGAGTAAGGGCAGATCGCGCGGGTCCGCGCAGGCCCGAAAGACATGTGGGTCGACCAGTTCGATCGAGCCTTCCGCATCCTGCGCCCGCCCAACGCCCGGCCAGACCGACCAGGCGACGCACGTGAGCGCAAGCGCGAAAAGACAAGCCTGTATCAAACGCCATCGACCGGACGGCCTTGAATCAGCAATCATCAATCGGGACCCATGCACTTGTCTTCAGCAGCACTGAACCCCGGAGGCTTGGGAGCATGTTTGTCGGGCCGTCCGCGGCCAACCGTTCCCGTGGAGCGGGCGCGCAGATAAACATAAATGTCGTTCAGATAGCACATCACATTCTTGTTGTCAGCGAAAGCCGGCATCACGAGGTCGTTTCCGTTCCGAAGATCCTTTCGTCCGCTAACGACGGTGCCAAAAAACTCAGCGTAGCTCATCGTCTTGAGCGAATTCGCGAGCGCCGGCGCGTAGCTCGATCCCGCGCCATCGGGGCCATGACACACGATGCATGCGGCATTATAACGGCGGAAGCCTGAAAAGGTGTTCCAGTCGACTGTCCCATCCGCCTCGACCTTATAGGTCGGATCGCCGTTCTTATCGGTCCACATCCCTTGTTCGTCTTGGCTGACCGCAGCGGGATCGCTCGGCATGTCGGCGACCGCGACGAGCGGCGTAGCCAAGGCGAGCGCAAACCCGAGGCTCAGCGTAAGTTTGGAAATCGTCACGTTGGTTTCTCAAGCAGACTGGAGCAAAAGAAAGGGCCCGGCGCGTGCTTTGCCTGCATGCGCCGAGCCCCGGCTATTCCCCCGTGGGGCCAGTCAGCCGCTCAATCGCTCGGGAGAGCGAACACGGTGAGCGTGCCGCCGAGTGCGGTATAGTCCGACAGCGCCGCATAACCGCCGACCGCGCCGAGACCATCGGTCGGCTTGGTCAAGCCGGCCGCGAGGCCGATGCCCGCCCAACCGCCGACGCCGGACGAGGATCGCCACATACTGGCGCCCGCCGTGCTCGTAGGTCATGACGTTGCCGATGATGCCCGAAGGAGTCTTGAACTTGTAGAGCTCCTTGCCGGTCTTGGCGTCGACGGCCTTCAGATAGCCTTCCAGGGTCCCGTAGAAGACAACGCCGCCCGCAGTCGCCAGAGCGCCCGCCAGCCGAGAACTGCTCGGGATCCGACCAGACGATCTTGCCGGTCTTGCCGTCCCAGGCGATGAAGTTGCCCATGTTGCTGTCGCCCTGAGGCGGATACATCGGACAATGTCGCGCCGACATAGGGCTGACCCGCGGTGTAGCTCGACCTTGAACGGCTCGTAATCCATGCAGACGTGGTTGGTCGGCACGTAGAAGAGCTCGGTCTGCGGGCGAATAGGCCGCGGGCTGCTCATCCTTTGAGCCCAAGGCTGCCGGGCAGATGCCCTTGGAGTTGACGTCCTCGCCATTGGCTTCCGTCGACATCGCCTTGACGCGGATCGGCCGTCCATAGTCCGGCGAAGACTTGTCCATGTTGATGCCGGTCGCCCAGTTCACCTTCGGGTCGAACTTGCTGGCGACGAGCAATTCGCCGTCGCGTCGATCGAGCGTGTAGCCGAAGCCGTTGCGATCGAAATGCGTCAAGCAGCTTGCGGTCCTTGCCGTCGATCTTCTGGTCGGTGAGGATCATCTCGTTGACGCCGTCGTAGTCCCACTCGTCGTGGGGCGTCATCTGATAGACCCACTTCGCCATGCCGGTGTCAGCGTCGCGCGCCCAGATGGTCATCGACCATTTGTTGTCGCCGGGCCGCTGCTTCGGATTCCAGGTCGAGGGATTGCCCGAGCCGTAGATAGACCAGGTTGAGTTCGGGGTCGTACGAGTACCAGCCCCATGTCGTCGCCGCCGCCGATCTTCCATTGATCGCCTTCGCCAGGTCTTGAGGGAAGAATCCTTGCCGATCGGCTTGCCGAGCGCCGTCGTCTTCTCGGGGTCGACGAGGAGGTCCGGAATCGGGCCCTTCCGAATAGGCGCGCCAGGCGAGCTTGCCGTCCTTGATGTTATAGGCGCTGAGCCAGCCGCGGACGCCGAACTCGCCGCCGGACACGCCGATATAGACCTTGTCCTTGAACACGTGCGGGGCGTCCGTGCCGGTCTCGCCCTTGGAGGGATCGCCGTCCTTCACCGACCAGACGACCGCGCCGGTCTTCGCGTCGAGCGCGACGAGGGTCGTGTCCGCCTGGTGGAGGAAGATCTTGCCGTCAGCAAAGGCCAAGCCGCGGTTGACGGTGTCGCAGCACATCACCGGGATGACGTTGGGATCCTGCTTGGGCTCGATATTTCCAGAGAATCTTGCCGTCGTTGTTGAGGTCCAGAGCGAAGACCGTGTTCGGGAACGGCGCGTGGACGAACATGGTGTCGCCGATAACGAGGGGAGCGCCCTCGTGGCCGCGCAAAACGCCGGTCGAGAAGGTCCAGGCTGGCGCGAGCTTATGGACGTTCTCGGTGTTGATTTGCTTGAGTTCTGAATACCGCGTGTTGGCGAAGTCTCCGGCCGGCATGACCCACTGGTTCGGGTCGGCGGCCATTTTCGCCAGTTCGTCGTTCGCGACGGCGTACCCTGCCGTAAACAAGGCGGCGGCGCCGAAGCAGCTTGCGAGTAAGAGTTTGCGCATTCTTTCCTCCCGGTTAGACTTATAGCGAAGCGCCCCGCAACCCATCACGGGTCAAAGCGCCTTGCAGCGACTGTCTCATGGGATGGTGTCGACAGCGTGTCACGACAGGGCGAAACGAGCAAGATACTCGCGGGGATTCGCCTTGTCTCCGAAAAGTGCGCCAGGGCTCCCGTTCCCCAACGCTCGTGCAGCCGAAACCAACGGGAGGATATCCCGATCGAATTTTGAGCGCAAGGGGCTACCCGGCGATTGTCACGATAACGTCATCGCCATAGGTGTGGGGGCGAACGCGCCGGCGTTCGCCGCCGGCGCACTCCAACGTCGCGCCAGAGCGGATCAGAAGCAGCGTATTTCGCCTTCCGCCTGAGCGCGTCGCAGCCGGGCGAGCGCGTCGCGCGCAATCTTGCTCCCGCGGAACATGGAGCCGATTTGCCCGCCCGCCTGGTTCATCGACGCCACCGTCGCGGCAGTCACATAGGCGTCGTAGGGCAGCAGCGAAGCGATGACATCGATCGAACACGAGCATTGGTCGAGCGCTTCTCGCGTATCGCCATTGGTCTTCATGCAAGCGAAGACATATTCGGCGCGCGCGGATGTCGGATAGTCATTGGCCGCGGCGGAGTTCGGCGGCGACTTCCGCAGCGCTCGCGAGATGGACGCCCGCGAACATAAATAACACCACGCTCGTCAAGCGCATGATCGACTCTCTCCGGCGCCCCCGATTGCCCTACAACGACTCCGGATTTGACGGAAGCGTTTCTCTTTTTGCGGCAAGCAGTGCAACCGCGACTGCGGGCGCGCAATGCGCGGCTTCCGCCGGGCCCTCAATCAGCGCGGAAAATCCGAGACAGGGCCGGCGCAGACGCCGCGCCACTTCCGCCGCGAGGCCTTCCCCGACGCCCGCCGCAACCACCGGCGCCGCGACCGCCACATCGTTACGGGACAGACGGAGCAACGCCGCGTCGGCAATCTGACGGAGTTGCGCTTCCGCGAACCAAGCGGCGAGTCCAGTCCATTCCGCATCCGCGCCCTCGTCAGCCTCACGTCCGACCATCCGGGCCAGGCGGGCCCGCGAAGCCTCAACGGTCTTCTCCCGGCCGTCGGCGGTCGCCATCTTGTCCGCGCCCTCGGGCAAGTCGCCGAGAATGCGATGAACGTCGGCGCTGCTGGCGAAATATTCGTTCATCAGCGGGGTCCACGCGCCGCGAAACGGCGCCCGGGAAGCCATGGACATAACGAAGCTGCGCGTCATTCCGGTATAGACGAGTTCGCCCGAAGCGAGCCGCTCCGCGTCGCTATAGCCGACCGCCGCGACCTCGCCCCCGACGATCGGAATGAGATCGGCCGTCGTCGAGCCGATGTCGATGAACAGCGCGTCGCGAAGCCGGAGCGCGACGAGCGCGGCGCTCGCATGCCAATTGGCCGAAGCGATGTCGGCGGCGTGAGAAGCGGCTTCGCCAAGCTCGACGAACCCGGCTCGGCCGGCATAGATCAGCGGAATTGAAGGAGCGAGATGATCCGCGGCGATCGCGGCCAGACCGGCCACACCCTCTCGACGCGAGGGAAAAGCATCGCATAGCTCGCCCGTCATGGTGATCACGTGACGGTCAGCGCGGCCGAGCTCGGCGCGGAGCGCGTCGAATGCGACTTCGAGACTGTCGAGTCCAAGCCAAAGCGGCGTCGCCGCCTGGACTACCGCTTCGACGCGCCCTTGGTTCACGCGCGCCGCTTTTAAATGCGCTCCCCCGATGTCCCAGCCAACAACGACGCTCACCGTTCCTCCCAATGTCCGAGGCGAGGCTAGATCCGAGCACGATCGAGGGTCAAGCACGTCGCCATCGACAGCAAGTCGCCTCGACCTCTAGATGGACGCTTCGGGCGCGGGTAGCGGCCGAGAGACAGGCGGCAGGGATGCCAGGATTGCGGTCTTGGCGCCATTGAGGCTCACCCGATGATTGGATGGAGCGCTGGGCTCGCCCGCCCAGCCCGTCGCGCGTCTCCGGCGTCTGAGTTTGCTTTGAGCGGCGCGACTGGCCCGGCGGCGCGCCTCTCGATCGTGAAGTTGGGCGGCAGCCACGCAAATGGACCCCATATCAAGGACTGGCTCGCGGCGATCGCGGCAGAGGCTGGATCGATCGCAATTGTGCCAGGCGGCGGCCCGTTTGCCGACGCGGTGCGAACAGCTCAGCTCTCGATGGGTTACGACGATCGCGCCGCGCACGCCATGGCGCTGACCGCGATGGCGCAGTTCGGTTTCGCACTCCAAAGTCTCAATCCCGCCTTGAGGCTGACAGCGTCGCGCGACGCGATCTTGCGCGCTCTTGAAGACCGGAAAGTTCCGGTCTGGTCGCCGGAACAGATGGCGCAGGCAGCCGGGCTCCCGGAAACGTGGGAACTGACTTCCGACAGCCTTGCCGCATGGCTCGCCGGCGCGCTGGGCGCAAGCCGTCTCATTCTTATCAAGCATGGCCGTTTCGGAACTGAAACCGTCGATGCTCATGGCCTCGCTGCACGGGGCGTCGTGGATCCCCTGTTCCCGGCTTATCTCAGAGAGAGCGGCGCTCGCGCCTGGCTCGCGGGCCCAGCCGACAGCGCGAAACTCGCCGAAGGGTTGCGGCGCCCGATATTTCCTGAAATCGTGAGCCCGACCTGAAGACGACCGCCGGCAATCAAATGATCAAACGCCAAACGCCGCGCTGGGGATGGGCGCTCACGGGATCCGGTCATTTCCTGAAGGAAAGCCTGACCCTGATCCATGAGCTCGAACAGGTCGACCTCTTCCTCAGCAAGGCGGGAGACGAGGTGCTGCGCATGTACAAGCAGGAGCTCGACCTGCCGAAGTCGGTGCGCATCTATCGCGACACCTCGGCGAGCTCGGTCACTGTCGGACAGTTCTACTACGGAATCTACCACACGCTGATCGTCGCCCCCGCGACCTCCAACGCAGTCGCCAAATTCGTCTACGGCATCTCCGACGATTTCATCACCAACGTGTTTGCCCAGGCGGGCAAATGCCGCGTCCCGACCATTGTCTTCGCCTGCGACACCGCGCCCGAACTCATGACGGAAGCGCCGAAAGGCATGGTGAAGGTCTATCCGCGCCCGATCGATCTCGAGAACCGCGAGCGTCTGGGAGGTTTCGCCGGCGTGACGACTGTCGACTCGATCGCCGAGCTCCGCAACGCGATCGAGCGGCGGCGAAGCGACATCGCGGCATGAGGGAGCGGATTCTGTTCTTGACCGGCCGCCTCGCCCAGACCCGCCTCGAGACGGTGTTGCAGGGGCTGGGACCGACGCCGTTCGACTGGTCGATCTTCAACGTGGGCGTGAAGGTTGCGGCGCTGATGACCGAGCCCATCCTCATGCGCAGGCTGCCGCGTCCGCTCGATGCCGATCGCGTCATCGTCCCGGGCCGCTGCCGCGCCGATCTTACCCGCCTCGCGCAGGCGTTCGAGCGGCCCTTCCAGCGCGGCCCTGATGAATTGAAGGACCTGCCGGCATTTCTCGGCAAAGCCGGCGCGCCTCTCGATTTGTCGCGCCACGCCTTGCGCATCTTCGCCGAGATCGTCGATGCGTCCCAAATGAGCCTCGAGGCGATTCTCGCTCGCGCCGAACTTTTGCGCGTCGAGGGCGCGGACGTGATCGATCTCGGCTGCCTGCCGGATACGCCATTTCCCCATCTCGAAGATGCGGTGCGGGAACTGAAGGCGAGGGGATTGGCGGTCAGCGTCGATTCGGCTGAGCCCGACGAGCTGCGTCGGGGCGGGCTCGCCGGCGCCGACTATCTGCTCAGCCTTACCGAGCGCAATCTCGCCATCGCCGAAGAGACCGGCGCGCGTCCGGTATTGATTCCCGCCCAGCATGGCGATCTTGCCTCGCTCTATCGCGCCGCCGAAGACGCGCAGAAGCGGGGTCTCAATCCTATCCTCGATCCGGTTATCGACCCCATCCACTTTGGCTTTGCCAAGTCGCTGTCACGCTATCGCGAGGCGCGCGCTCGCCTCCCCGACGCCGAAATGCTGATGGGCACCGGGAACCTGACCGAATTGACCGACGCCGATTCGGTTGGCGTCACGGCGTTGCTGCTCGGAATCTGTTCGGAGCTCGCGATCGCCAACGTGCTTGCCGTCCATGTGAGCCCGCACACCCGCCGCACGATCCAGGAGCACGATGCGGCGCGCCGCATCATGTACGCTGCGCTCGCCGACCACAGCCTGCCCAGAGGCTATGGAAGAGCCTTGTTGCAGGTCCACGACCAGAAGCCGTTTCCTTACTCAAGCGGAGAAATCGCTGAGACTTTTGCGCAAGTGAAGGACGACAACTACCGGATCGAGGCGGCTGAGGACGGGATTCATGTCTATAACCGAGCGGGGCACTTCATCGCCCGGGACGCGTTTGCCTTGTTCGACAAGCTCGGAGTCGAAACCGACGGCGCGCACGCCTTCTATCTCGGGGCCGAGTTGACGAAGGCCGAAATCGCTTTTCAGCTTGGCAAGCGATACGCCCAGGACGAGCCGCTGGATTGGGGCTGCGCAACCGACCGGCGGGCCGAGGACAGGACGAGGCTCAGCGAAGCGGGCCACACGCTGCGCGCGCGAACGGCCGACCGGTGATGGCATGCCGCTGATCCGCGAAGCGATCGTGACGACCGTCAATGCGCAAGGCGAGCCCCATATCGCGCCCTTGGGCCTGATCGCCGAGGGGGAGAAATGGATTCTGGCGCCGTTTCACCCCTCGACGACGCTCGACAATCTGCGTCAGGCGCCATTCGCGGTCGCGAACTTCACCGATGACGTGCGCGTCTTTGCCGGATGCCTCACGGGACGTCGCGACTGGCCGCTGACGCCCGCCACTCTTGTCGCCGCGCCGCGATTGGCCACGACGTTGTCGCATCTCGAACTCGTGGTCGTCGAGGTGCGGGAACATGAGCTCAGGCCTCGCTTCCTGTGCCGCGTTGCGCATCACGCGTCGCACGCGCCCTTCCTGGGGTTCAATCGCGCGCAGGCGGCGGTGATCGAAGGCGCGGTGCTGGTGAGCCGCTTGCATCTCCTGCCGCGCGCGGAGGTCGAAGCCGAACTGGCGCGTCTCGAGATCATTGTCGGCAAGACGGCCGGCGCGCCAGAGGCCGAAGCGTGGGGCTGGCTCAGGGACAAGGCGGCGCAGGTCTTCGCCGCCGCATGACCCGTCGCGGGCGTCCCCGGAGCGTGACCCGCGATTGACCCCGGTCATCCTCGAATTGGGCTTTGGCGAAAGGCCTGCAATGGGCGCTTTTTGAGGGAAAGCCGTTGCTTTTCGGAGCGAAATTCACTCGTATTGAAGCATCAGGCGCGCCAAAGGCCGCAGTTTCCCTCGTCAATCCGGCCGCGACACCCGAATGCCGCCGCCGGTCGACAGCGAGCGCAGGGAGGCCGAAATATTGGCGCTTATAGCGATATCTGTTGGCCCGGCGCTTAAGGATGGCAGCATTTGATCCGGCCGGGCCGCCCGGCTCCACGGATTGCCGCAGCAAAACCAGGCTCATTAAGGGCGACCGTAGCTTATTGAAAACATTTGAGTGTTTCAGCGGCAGGAGCGCCTTGTCGGCGCTCGGCGTGGATTGCATTGTTAGGGGCCCGTCTTTGGTTGAGGATGTGGACGCCGTCGATCGTGCGATGTGGGGTCCTTGAAAGACCGTGGCCATCTCGGACCCGCCGACGTCGCGGTCTGACACGCGAACGGTAGTCTGGGCTTCGACGCCCGTATGCAATCCGGCGTGCCGACCAAGGGTCTCATCTCAGACTGTCCGGGGGCGCGATGCAAGGCGATGGCGAAGGCTTGTCGGGGTGGATGTTTCGAACCTGGATCGACGTTTGCCGGTCCGGGTCGAGGCATGTCGAACGGGTCGCCAACACTCCGGACGGCCTGGCGGCTTGCGTCGAGCAGGCCCGGCCGAACGCTGTCGCCATGGAGCCGACCGGGGGGTACGAGCGCCCGCTCTGTTCGGCGCTCGCGGAAGCGGGCGTTCGCTATGTGAAGCTGCACCCCAACACGATCCTGGCTTTTCGCAAGGCCCAGGGCCTGCGCGCCAAGACCGACCGGATCGATGCGATGCTGATCGCCCGCTATCTCGCCGACGCGGTCAGGCGCGCCGATCTGCCAGCGACCTTCCGCGCCGATGAGCGCCTGACGGCGCTGGCCGCCCGGCGCAGGCAGCTCGTCGACGCCCGCCAGGCGGAACGGTGTCGCGCCGATCTGGCGAACGATCCGATCATTCGGGAAAGCCTGGCGGCGGTGATCGCGGCGCTGACCCAGAGCCTTGACGCCATCGAGGAGGCGATCGAGCGCCACATCGCGAGCGATGGGGCGCTCGATCGCCTCGCCAAGGCTTTGCGCGGGGTGCGCGGCGTCGGTCCGGTCGTGCCGCGACGCTGGTCGCCGACCTTCCGGAGCTCGGCCGCCTGACCGGAAAACAGATCGCTGCCCTCGTCGGACTCGCCCCCCACACGCACGAAAGCGGAAAAACCAGCGCGGCCATGCCAACCGGCCACGGAAGACCGCTGGTCGCAGCGCCTTTCCGCCGCCCGGCCGCATCCGCCATCCTTCGCCGCGGACTAAGTCGCCCGCCGCCGTCATCGCCCGACATCGCCTACGCCGTCTCCGAGACCGCTCGCAAGCCGGCTACACCGCCAAATCGTCAGCCTTCAACGAATTCAGGGCATCCCGGCCAGCTTCGCCGCGGCGCGAAGTCCCAAATCAACAGATAACGCTATAAGAGCCGAAATATTTATTTACATAATCAGAATTGCGTGCTATAAGATTTGCATTGTCCAGATAGCGCGGCTGAGCGCTTGCGGAGAAGAAGGAACGGCGGGACGCGGGTGACGGGCGCCTCGGACGCAACCAGCAAGGCGAACCGAAGCCGAGGGGAATTTTTTCTATTTTTTTGCTCGTAACCCTCTGAAAAGTCTCGATTCGAAAAAATAAACGCAAGCAAATGCAAGCAAATTTACTAGCGTTTATCGCCGTTTTGCTTGCATTTGCTTGCAGCGGGATTCGACCGGAAGTTGTACCCCATGCCCTGTCCCGTCGCGGGCCGGCGCTCGGCAAGGGACGAGTGTAACCTTATCCTCCATCCCCATGCCTTGGAGGCCCGCGTTGCAGATCATCCCAGTCATCGACCTCATGGGCGGCGAGGTCGTCCGCGCGCGGAGGGGCGATCGCGCGTCCTACCGGCCGATCGAATCGCCGCTCTCGCCGACCAGCGGGGCGGTGGACGTCGTGCGCGGCCTTTTGGCGGTCTATCCGTTCCCTACGCTTTACGTCGCCGATCTCGACGCGATCCAGGGAAACGGAGACAATTTCCCGGCGCTGCGCCGCATTCGCGCGGAGTTTCCGACATTGGAGATGTGGGTCGACAACGGGGCGGCGGATCTCGCCGCGCTTGAGGCGCTCATCGACGCCGGCCTGGCGATACCGGTCATCGGCAGCGAGTTCGCAACGCGACAGCAAGCTGATCGCGCAGCACCGGGGCTCGAGGCGGATCGTGCTCTCGCTCGATTTTCGTGGCGACGCGTTTCTGGGCCCGGGCGAGATCCTGGCCGAACCGGCGCTTTGGCCCCGCGGCGTCATCGTCATGACGCTTGCCCGAGTCGGCAGCGACGGCGGCCCGGATCTCGCGCGGCTCGCTGAGATCAGAGCGATCGCTCGTGGGTGCGAAATCTATGCCGCGGGCGGCGTCCGCGACGTGGCCGATCTCTCAGCCCTCAAGGGGGTGGGCGCCTCCGGCGTCCTGATCGCAAGCGCACTGCACGAGCGGCGAATCGTGGGCGCCGATCTCGAAGGCGATCTAAAGTCCCCGCGTCGCCGTGATCAGATTTTCTTGCCGTCGGGCCCGAACTGCTTGAGGTAGGCGATGACATTGGCGATGTCGTGCGTCAGACTTCAGGCCGGGAAACACCATCTTGGTCCCTGGGACCTTTGCCTTCGGGTCCTTGAGGTATTCCTTGAGGGTGGGTTCATCCCAGGTGATGCCGGATTTCTCGTTGGCGTCGGAATAATGGTAGCCGGAAACCGTTCCGGCCTTGCGCCCGACCACGCCGGCGAGGCTCGGGCCGACAAGGTTCTTCGCGGCCTCGGGAGGCATATGGCAGACCTTGCATTTGGCGAGGAAGACCTTCTCCCCAGCCGCGGCGTCCTGCGCCGCCGCTGCGCCGACCGAAACAAGGAGCGCCGTCCCTGCAACCAAAAAACTCAACACCTTCACATTGTCCTCCCGGATCTTGGGTATACCCCAACGCCGCCATCGCGCGAACGCTCGTGGCTTTAGCAATTGGCGAGGCTGATGAATAGAGTGTGCGATTCTGGGCTTATGTGCGCTATTTCAGAAACTTAACCTATTTTTTCTGCAACTTCGTTCGACCCACCCTGTCGCAACTTGGGACGGGCGCTTTAATGTACGCTCTGCGACTGCCATATGATGGTTCCTGAACGCGTGCCAAAGCTAGACCCCCGCTTCCCATTGAAACTTGCCTACAAATGAGGCCGGGGGGCCGCGGGGCCGCTCGGGCACAGGGCGTGTCTCGCTGTTGCCCGCCTCGAAGCGGCCATGAAGCCAAGGCTTAACCTCAGCGAACGCTTCGAGGAAGGGGTTTTCCCCGTAGAATGGTCAGGATCAAAGCAAAACTTAAGCGCCGGCCTCGCTCTTCCGCCGGCTCCCGCGGTTGGCAGGCGCTTTGCGCGCTATTCGTAATCGGTGTCGCTCTGTTCACAGCGGTGGTCCGGCCTGCCGCCGCAGACCCGCTCGCGATTAAAGTCGGCGTCATCCACGAAGCGCATTCTCGCGAAACGATCTCGATCCTGGATATTCCTCCTCCGAACGACTTCGTCGCCGGAGCGCGCATGGCGATGGACGACAACAACACGACCGGCCGCTTCCTCGATCAATCCTTCTCGGTCGTCGACGCCAAGCTCACCGCCGGCGAGGATCCGATCGCGGCGCTCAAGGGCATGCTCGACGATGGCGTGCGCTTTTTCATCGTCGACCTTCCCCCTGCCGAGGTTCTCGCCGTCGCCGACGCGGCCCGCGCCTCTGGCGCGCTTGTCTTCAATGCAGGCGCGCCCGACGATCGCCTGCGCGAGGAGGACTGTCGCGCCAACGTCATCCACACCGCGCCGACGCGCTCGATGCTGACCGACGGGCTCGCGCAATATCTGATCTGGAAGCAGTGGAGGCGCTGGCTCCTGGTGGTGGGATCGCATCCGGAGGATAAACTGCTTGGCGAGGCTTATCGGCGGTCGGCAAAGAAATTCGGCGCGAAAATCGTCGAAGAGAGCACTTTTCAGGACACCGGCGGGGGCAGGCGCTCGGACTTCAGGCAGCGTCCAGGTTCAACGGCAGATGCCGGTCTTCACGCAAAACGCGCCCGATTACGACGTGCTCGTCGCAGCCGATGAGAACAATGTTTTTGCCGGCTATCTGCCCTATCGCACCTGGATTCCGAGACCCGTCGTCGGCTCGGCGGGACTGCGGCCGGTGAGCTGGGACCCCTCGCACGAGCTCTGGGGCGCGGTGCAATTGCAAAACCGCTTCGAGCGCCTGTTCAAGCGCCCGCATGACCGAGCGCGACAACCAGGCCTGGGTCGCCATGCGCATGATCGGCGACGCCGTCGCGCACACCAAATCCGCGGATCCCAAGGCGATACACGCCGAGCTTCTGTCGCCGGACTTCACACTCGGCGCGTTCAAGGGGGAGGGGCTGACCGTGCGCCCCTGGAATCAGCAGCTGCGTCAGCCGATCCTGCTTACCGACGGGCGGGGCACGGTCTCGGTTTCGCCGCAGGAAGGCTTCCTGCATCAGACGTCCACCCTCGACACCCTCGGCTTCGACCGGCCGGAGACCAAATGCAAACTTCAATGAAACGCATGGCGTGCTGCGTCGCCGCCCTGGCTCTTCTGGCGACCCCTGGCGCCGTTTTCGGCAGGGCGATGGCGGCGACAGCCTATATCACCAACGAGAAGGGCAATTCGATCTCGGTCATCGACCTCGACAAGCTCGAGGTCACGCGCACGGTCAAGACCGGCCAAAGACCGCGCGGCATCGCGCTGAGCAAAGACGGCGCGGAGATGTTCGTATGTCTCGGCGACGACGACAGGATCGCGGTCATCGACACAAAAACCTTGAAGGAGGTCGGCGAACTCCCGTCGGGTCCCGATCCCGAGCAATTGCGCGTGAGCCCGGATGGAAAGCTCGTCTTTGTCGCCAACGAAAACGACGCGCTGCTGACCGCAATCGACGTCGCGACCCGCAAGGTGGTCAGCGAATTCCCGGTCGGTGTCGAGCCTGAAGGGGTGGCGGTCAGTCCTGACGGGTCGATCGTCGTCAACACGTCCGAAACGACCAGCATGGCGCACCTGATCGACTGGCGGAACAAGAAGATCGAAGCCAACATTCTCGTGCCTCCCCGTCCCCGCTACGCCGAGTACAACAAGGACGGATCGGAGCTGTGGGTGTCGTCCGAGGTCGGGGGAACGGTCAGCGTCATCGATCCGGTCAAGCACGTCGTCACCCACACCATCAGTTTCGAGGTGCCGGGCCTCGCCGAAGGAGCAGATCCAGCCTGTCGGCATTCGCTTCAGCGCCGACGGCAAGCTGGCGTTCGTCGCGACGGGGCCGGCCAATCGCGTCGCGGTGATCGACGCGGCGACCAAAAAGGTGCTCAAATATTTGCTGGTCGGCCAGCGTGTCTGGCAATTGGCGCTGACGCCCGATGGCAAGTATCTGTTGTCGACCAACGGCGTTTCGAATGACGTCTCGGTCATCGATGTGGCCGCGCTGAAGGTGATCAAATCGATTGCGGTCGGTTCGTTTCCCTGGGGCGTCGCGATCTCGAAACAATGACTGTCATTGCCGACGTAATGCCGACAACGACTGTCAGCGCGCTCTCGGTCGAGAAGGTGTCGCACGCCTATGGAGCGCGGATCGCGCTCGATGAGGTGAGCTTCGACGTCGCGCCCGCCAGCTTCACCGTGCTGCTGGGCCTGAACGGCGCCGGCAAGAGCACGCTGTTCTCGGTGATTACCCACCTCTATGTGAGCCGGTCGGGAGCTGTGCGCATTTTTGGACGCGACGTCGCGCGTGAGAGCGGCGCGGCTCTCGCGCTGCTTGGCGTCGTGTTTCAGCAGCGCACGCTCGATCCCGACCTCAGCGTCGCGCAGAACCTCGCCTACCACGGCGCTTTACATGGCATCGGCCGGCGTGAATCGCGCGCGCGAGGAGCGAGCCAGCTCGCCCGCGTCGGGCTCGCCGACCGGGTAGGCGACAAGGTGCGCTTCCTTTCCGGCGGTCAGATGCGGCGGGTCGAGATCGCGCGGGCGCTCCTGCATTCGCCCCGCATGCTGCTGCTCGATGAGCCGACGGCGGGGCTCGACATCAAGGCGCGCGCCGGGATTCTCGATGTCGTGCGGGGTCTCGTCGCCGACGAAGGAATAGGCGTCCTCTGGGCGACCCATCTCGTCGACGAGATACGCGATGACGATCATGTGATCGTGCTCCACAAGGGCCGCGTGCTCGCTGACGATGCGTCCCGCTCCGTGGTCCGCATGGCGGGCGCGCGTTCGATCGGCGAGGCGTTCACGACATTGACCGGCGGCGAGGAAGGAGGCGAACGGTGAGCGAGGCCGTTCTCGACGGCGCGCGGCCGTTCGGCTGGCCGCAGCGCCTGATCTGCCTCTACGGCATCGTGTGGCGGGAGAGCCTGCGCTTTCTTCAGCAGCGCGAGCGCTTCATCTCCGCGCTGGTCCGCCCGATGGTCTGGCTGTTCATTTTCGCCGCCGGATTTCGACAGACCCTCGGCGTGTCGATCATGCCGCCCTACGACACCTATGTTCTCTACGAGGTCTATATCACGCCGGGACTGATTGCGATGATCCAGCTGTTCAACGGCATGCAATCCTCGCTCTCGATGGTCTACGACCGCGAAATGGGCAGCATGCGCATGCTGCTGGTCAGTCCTGCGCCGCGCTGGTTTCTCCTGACCTCGAAGCTGATCGCCGGCGTCGCGGTGTCGATCTTGCAGGTCTATGCGTTTCTTGTCATCGCCTATTTCTGGGAGATCGAGCCGCCGACCTGGTGGGGCTATTTGACGGTGCTGCCGGCCTTGGCGCTGTCCGGCCTGATGCTTGGCGCGCTCGGCATGCTGCTGTCGTCGGTGATCAAACAGCTCGAGAATTTTGCCGGCGTGATGAACTTCGTCATTTTCCCGATGTTTTTCGCCTCTTCCGCGCTCTATCCGCTGTGGCGGGTGCAGGAAGGAAGCCCGTGGCTCGCGACCGTCTGCCGGCTCAATCCGTTCACCTATTCGGTCGAACTCATCCGCTTCGCCTTCTATCAGCAAGTCAACTGGCTGGCGCTCGGAGTGGTGGCCGGCTGCACGGCGGCGTTCCTCGGCGGCGCGGTGATCGCCTATGATCCAGCGCGCGGCATGCTGATGCGGCGAGGCGGCTGATGCGCGGCGAGAGAGCGCCCATGATCAAGCGCATGCTGATCGCGGCTTTCGCCTTCGCTGCGGGCGCGTATCTCGCCTCCAGCGCCGAAGCCGCCGATCGGCTGCGTATCGCCATCCAGAAAACCGGGACGGCGGCCTGGGAGATTGAGGTGATCAAGGCGCGCGGGCTCGACAGGGCCGCGAGACCTGGACATCGAGACGACCGAGCTCGCCTCGACCGAAGCAGGCAAGATCGCGCTCGTGGGCGGCGCCGTCGACATGATCGTCGGCGACTGGCTTTGGGCGGCGCGCGAACGGGCGCTCGGAGACAAGCTTCTGTTCACGCCCTACTCGACCGCGCTGGGCGCGTTGATGGCGCCAAAGGATTCGCCGGTCCATTCTGTCGCCGACCTCGCCGGCCGATCCATCGGCGTCGCCGGCGGACCGATCGACAAGAGCTGGCTTTTGCTGCGGGCGGTCGCGCTCGGCTCTGGGCTTGACCTCGCGAAGGACGCCCGGCCGTCATACGGCGCGCCGCCGCTCATCGCCGAGAAGCTCGCCCAGGGCGAGACCGACACGGCGCTTGAATTCTGGAATTTCGCCGCCGATCTCGAAGGGCGCGGCTTCCGCCGCGCGATCGAGATGGCCGATGTCGAGAAGGCGCTCGGCGCAACCGGCCCGGTGGCCATGACCGGCTACGTGTTCAGCGAAGCCTTTGCGACTTCGCACAAGGATGTTCTGCGCCGCTATTTCGCCGCCGCGGCTGAGGCGCGCAAAATCCTGGCCGAAGATCCGAGCGCCTGGGCGCCGATCAAGGCGCGGCTCCGGCTGAAAGACGACGCGGCGCTCGCGCTCTATCGCCAGCGCTACCTCGAAGGCGTGCCGAAACGGACCATCGCCGAGGAGGCCGCGGACGCGCGCGTTCTCTATCGCCGGCTGGCGGACGTCGGCGGGGAGGCGCTGGTCGGCAAGGCGAAGGAGCTCGACGCCGGGCTCTTCTACGATCCTGCTGCGAGCGAATAAAGCGTGGCGACGCGTCTCATCTCGCTGATCGCGCTCATATGTCTGTGGCAGGTCGCCGCCCATTTCGCCAATCCGCGGCTGCTTCCGGGCCCGATGGCGGTGTTCGCGACCATGCAGTCCGAGGCTGCGTCGGGCGCGCTGTTCGCGGCGCTCGGAATCACCCTCGCCCGCGTTGCGGCGGCGTTCGTGCTCGCGATGGCGGCCGGGTCGGCGATCGGCTACGCGATGGGGCGCAACGCGGTCTTCGATCGCGCGGCCGACCCATGGATCATCGTGCTTCTGAACCTGCCCGCGCTCGTCATCATCGTGCTTGCCTATATCTGGGTGGGGCTCAACGAGGCGGCGGCGATCGGCGCGGTGGCGCTCAACAAATTGCCCGTCACCGCCGTCACCATCCGCGAGGGCGTGCGCGCGCTCGACTCGCGGCTCGATGAAATGGCGCGGGTGTTCGGGTTCTCACCGGCGAAGCGGCTTTCCCATGTCGTCGCGCCGCAGCTTGCGCCCTATTTCGCCGCGGCGACCCGCGCGGGCCTGTCGCTTGTCTGGAAGATCGTGCTGGTGGTCGAGCTGATGGGCCGGCCGAACGGCGTCGGGTTCGAAATCAATACCGCCTTCCAGTTGTTCGACGTGCCCCTGCTGCTCGCCTATGCGCTGCCCTTCACGGCGATCATGCTCGTCATCGAAACGCTCATGGTGCAACCCTTTGAACGTCATGTCTCACGTTGGCGACCGCGTGCGGCTTGAAGCGCGCGTCGCGAGCAAAGCCTTTCGCACCGCCTCAGGACAGAGCGTTCCGGTCCTCAGCGATCTTTCGTTCGCGCTCGAGGAAGGCGAGACCGGCGCGCTGATCGGACCGTCCGGCTGCGGCAAGTCGACGCTGATGCGCATTCTCGCCGGCCTCGATCGCGATTTCGAGGGCTCCGTCCACACGCCCGAGCATGGCCGGGTGGGCATGGTGTTTCAGGAGCCGCGGCTTTTGCCGTGGCGCAGCGTCGAGGACAATGTGCGGCTCGCCGCGCCCGAGCGCGAGCGAAGCGGAGATCGCGGCCTTGTTCGACGCGCTCGGCCTCTCCGAGCACCGCACGCACTTTCCGGGCGAACTCTCGGTCGGGTCTCGCGCGACGCGCGGCGCTGGCGCGCGCGTTCGCCGTTCGCCCCACCCTGCTCCTGCTCGACGAGCCGTTCGTTTCGCTCGATGCGCCGCTCGCCCGGCAGCTGCAGCGCGATCTGGCGAAGCTCGTCGAGAGCCGCGCGCATGATCACCGTGCTCGTCACCCACGACGTCGACGAGGCGATTGCGCTCGCCGATCGCATCTTCGTGCTGTCCGCCCGTCCCGCGCATGTGGTCGGCGAGATCCAGATCATGAAGCCGCGCGCGGCAATCAGCGGAGAAGAGCGCAACGCCGTCGCAGCGCGGATCGAGGCTCTTCGCGAGCCGGACTGAATCCGCTGCCCTCCAGGCGAGCCGAGGGCGCGGCGCTTGCAAGTCCGTTTTGGGCGATTCCAATGGGTTGCGGCGCGATTAACGAGTCAGTCCCGGCTATTGTACAGTATAATTAAGTTATTTCTCGCCTACTTGGCGCTCCGGCGCCGGGGACCGCAGGGTGCGATGCCGATAGCTCACTTGTCGTCGTACTTGATATAGGCGAAGCGCTGATCGCCGGTCGGCGTCCCTTCCAGCGCGCCGCCCTCCTTTCCGGGACGCCACGAGACGAAGTCCTCGATCTTGCGAGCCAGTTCGAAGTCCTTGTCGGTGATCCCCTTGGCGCTGTGGTTTTGCAGTTTCACCTCGACCCAGGCGTAGGAGGCGGCGATATCGGGATGATGCCAGGCGGCCTCCGCCAAATGGCCGACGGCGTTGATCACCATCAGCGTGCCCTTCCAGCCGGAGGTGCGAAAGGTCCGTCTGATCCAGCCGTTTTCGTAGCGCCAATGGGGGAGATCGCGTTTGAGCCGCGCCTCGATCTCGTCTGGCGTATAAACCCGCTCTTTCGACTCTTCGCTCATGGCGTGCCTCCGATCCATGCCCATCTGGTCAAAGACAGGGACGGCCCAGACCCCTAGTTGGCACGGCGTGCCTCCTCCAGATCAATACGATAGATTCGGCCGTGTTTTTTCAGGAGTGCAATAAGGTTTGGCCCGTCAATTAGCGAAAGCGGTTTGTCCTTCGCAAACTCATAGGCGTCTGGGCCGTATGATGCGGTAGTCACCAAGATTCCCCATTAGCGCCTTCGTTGATTACCGTGCCGTACAGATCGCGGACCGCCGCAACGTCGACAGTATGAGTGTAGCGCTTTGCCTGGAGCACATACTTGCCGCCTCGGACAGGGTCTGGGTCGAACATGATGGCATCGACGCCGCGGTCACGAGAAGCCCTTGTCACTTTTACCTCTACCCCGTCGTTGGCAAATAGCCACTCGAATATTTGGCCGACAAGGTGCTCGAAATCCTCCCACGTTGGTTAGCGTACTAACCGCCCGGCGCCGAAAGGGTAGGTCGACCGCCGTGTACTACTCCGCGGCGATGAGTTCCGACTTCTCTCGCTCCACGAGCATAGGCTCAAGAACGTGTTCTGCGATATGCCGCACGACGGGCACGCACACGCCATCGCCACAGACATGATAGGCGTGGTTATAGCGCTCAGGAAGCCCGTAATCGTCGTCCAACCCCATGAGCCGCGCCGCTTCGCGCGGCGACAGCAGACGCGACCTGACGGTCTTGCCTTCAACCACCAGGATGATTTGACGCGATGAGCCGCCCGCCGGCGTGCGAAGGCAGCCGGCCACGTCGTCGAAACGAACCTCGGCGCGCTGGCGCTTGATCCCGTTTTCGTCGGGGCGGGTGCGCCGATACACGGCGCCGACCATTCTGTGGCCGCTTGCCATTGCGCCGGCGACCTTCTTGCGATTGAGCGGCGACATGAGGCTTAGAATGTAGTTCGTATGGGCGGCGGCGTGCCACTTCACTGTGGTCGGCGCGTCCTCGATGAGGTCGGCGAAAGTCGAGTTTCGCGCTAACGGCGCCGAGATCCTCCACCAGATCCAGTTTCGCTTCGCCTTCGCCGGGATACAGCCGAATGCCTCAATAAGCGCGGGGGGATGCCAACTTGCCTGTGGACCCTCGGCGATCAAGGGAGTCGGGATGGGCTGGTCCCCACGGAAGGCTATAAAAAAGACGCGCGGCCGCGACTGCGGCACGAAATGCACAGCGTCAATCACTGCAGCTCCGAACCGGTAGTCCAAGTCTGTCAGCGCCGAAGCAATGGCCGCGAAATCCCTTCCTTCGTGCGACGTCAAACATCCGTAGACATTTTCGAGAACGATCGCGCGCGGGGCGCGTCCATCTTGCGCCAAGCCGCGGATCAGTTTCCAAAAGGGCCAGAACGTCCCGGATCGGGTCGTGACCTTGTCACGTTCCCGACCGAGTCCACGATAAGTCCCCGCGAGTGACAGGTCCTGGCACGGGAAGGACGCCCACGCGAGATCGACCGTGTGGGCAGGAAGGTCTGAGAGCGCAAGGGATGCAACATCCTGATGCTTGATGTCTCCCGCGCCCCAGTTGGCCTCGTAGGCCTCGACTTTCATCCGATCGAAATCATTGGCGAACAGGCAGCGCCACGACTCTCCAAGGCCTGCGCGCGCCATGCCGCCCCCGGCGAAGAATTCGAGATAGGTGCGCTTGGCCATGTCCTCGATTGATTCCCGTGGTGAAGATTAAGCTGAACCACGCCAGCGCGAAACAAGACTCGTCCGCCGCACTCGAGTCCTTTGTGGACAGATTCAACCGCTGACTTTGAAGCGTCATCCGCGGATTGTTCTCTATATGTTCTACGTAGCCAGTTAACAAGCCGTTGCAAGGCTTGGGCCTGTCCCTTGGATTGAATCCCTGGCTTTTTGCCGCTTGACCGGGGCCGCTGCGTTCTGCGTTATGGCCTCCAATGACCAACTTCGCCTTCCCCTTCCCCGCGCTCGTCTGCGACACCGGCGGCACCAATGTCCGCTTCGCGCTCGTCAGCGAACCGGGAGGCCGCCTTAGCGACATCGTCCACTTGCACACGGGCGATTATCCCGGGCTGGCGGAGGCGATCGAGGCGGCGGTCGCCAAGCTCGGGGCTCGGCCGCGCTCGATCATCGCCTGCGGCGCGGGGCCGGTTGCGGGGCGGACGCTCAAGCTGACCAACGCGCCCTGGGTGATGGATGGCCCGGAAGCCGCGCGCCGAACTGGCCTCAGCCAAGGCTTGCTGCTCAACGATTTCGAAGCCCAGGCGCTGTCGTTGCCGACAATTCCTGAAGGTTGGGAGCGCCGTATCGGGCCACTGAAGTTCGGGCCCGAAGGCCCTCAGGTGATCCTCGGGCCGGGGACTGGGCTCGGCATCGCCGCGCTGGTCGAGGCGGACGGACGTTTCACGCCGGTTTCATCAGAGGCCTGCCATATTGATTTTGGCCCGGTCCGGCCGGAGGAATTCGAGATCTGGCCATATCTCGAACGCGCGCACGGCCGTATCACGAGCGAGAGCGTCATTTCCGGCGCAGGGCTCGCGCGCGTTCACCGCGCGCGCATGATGGCGAAAGGCGCGCCCGATCCGCGCGTCGAACCGCCGGCCGTCACCATCGCCGCTGCGGCCGACCCTAAAGGGGAAGAAGCGGCGAGTCTGAGGCTTTACTGGCATATCGTGGCGCGCTTCGCCGGCGACATGGCGGTGACCTTCGTCGCAACCGGCGGCGTCACGCTCTCCGGCGGCGTCCTGCCAAGAGTGGTGGACTTTCTCGACGAGGCTGCGTTTCGCGAGGCCTTTGAGGCCAAGGCGCCGGTGGACGAGCTTGCGAAGCGCATCCCGACCCGGCTTGTGACCCGAGAGGACGCGGTGTTGGTTGGAATGGCTGCGATCGCCTCGACGCCCGACCGGTATGGTGTCGATTACGCATCCCGGGCGTGGGTCTAGACGCGACGTCGGGCGGCTTTGACACGCCACCCACGCCTGGACTGCGGTTTCCAGCCGTGCTTTTGCCTTTTTTTTGGGGTTTGTCCCGGCGAATTGGGGGCAACGCGACTCGAGGTTTGTGCGGTGGCAAGGAAACGACTTAGCGCGTGGGGGGCAGGGCTTCTTTTAACGGCCGGATTGGCCGGCTCAGCCTACGCCGATTGCGGCTCGGACATGCAAAAGCTTGCCGCGGAGCGCAATACGCAACTGGAAATCGTCAACAACTTCGCCAAATCCTTTCACGGTAAGCCTTTGGATCCGGAGGCGTTCTGCGGCAAATCGGCGGGTCTCGTCCGCGCTGAATTGGCGCTGATCGCCTATATGGAGAAGAACAAGGACTGGTGCTCGTTCCCTGACGACGCGATCAACCAGCTCAAGGAACATCACGCCAAGAACACGCAGTTCTCGAGCAAGGCCTGCACCGTCGCGGCGCAGATGAAAAAGATGAAGGAGCAGGCGGCGCAAGGCGGCGCCGCCGCCGGTCCTCAGGCTCAACCGTTGCCCACCGGACCTCTTTGACCGCCGCGCCGCAGCCGGCGACCAGCCTGCCGGATGCGCGGCCGACAAGTCTGGTGTTGCGGCTAACTCCGGATTTCGCTCTTCCTTTCGTTCAGCTGGCGCGGCTTGACCGGCCCGCCGGATGGCAGCTCTTGCTCGCGCCATGCTGGGAGTCGACGGCGCTCGCGGGCCTCGCTCTCCATCGAGGCCCCAACCTCTGGCATCTTGTTCTCTTTCTGATCGGCGCGGTCGCCATGCGCGGCGCCGGATGCACCTACAACGACATTCTCGACCGCAAGCT
Source organism: uncultured Alphaproteobacteria bacterium (assembly GCA_963802615.1). Classification (GTDB taxonomy): domain Bacteria; phylum Pseudomonadota; class Alphaproteobacteria; order Rhizobiales; family Beijerinckiaceae; genus Roseiarcus. The sequence goes on along the minus strand of CAWDKC010000031.1, from coordinate 80,386 downwards.
CGACGCAGGCGTCGAGCGCACGCGCAATCGCCCGTTGCCGTCGGGGCGAGTGACGATCCGCGCCGCGGCGGCGTTCCTCGTCGCCCAGGCGCTGGTCGGCCTCTCGGTGCTCCTCTGCTTCAACCTTTTCTCGATCTGGCTTGGCCTTGCCTCGCTCGGCGTCGTCGCAATCTATCCGCTGATGAAGCGCGTGACCTCGTGGCCGCAGGCCGCGCTCGGCCTCGCGTTCTCCTGGGGCGCGCTGATGGGCTGGAGCGCAACTTTCGCGAGCCTCGCTCTCCCGCCGATCCTGCTTTACGCGTCAGCCTTCGCATGGACGATCGGCTACGACACGATTTATGCGCTCCAGGACGCGCGCGACGACGCGATTGTCGGCATCCGCTCGACCGCGCGATTGTTCGGCTCGCGCGTCAAGCTCGGGATCGGTGTTTTTTATGCCGCGAGCGCGGCGCTGGCTTTTGCCGCGATCGAAGCCGCCGGCGGGGGCGCCATCGCCCTGATCGGCTGGCTTGCCTTTTGCACGCATCTCGCTTGGCAGGCGTCCCAAGTCGAAGGCGCGGACGCGCCGACAGCGCTGAAACTTTTTCGCTCCAATCGCGACGCCGGACTGATTTTATTCGCGGGCGTCGCGCTGCAAGGATGGCTTGGCTAGGAGATCGCTCCGGCGCTTCAGGCGTTCGTGCCGCCGTCGACCGTGAGGCTTGCGCCGGTGATGTAGGAGGCTTCCGGACTGGCGACGAAGGCGACCAGGGCCGCCACGTCATCCACGGTGCCGTAACGGTCGAGCGCCGTCATCTTCTTCTGCGGAACCGCCATTCGCCGGACGCGGGATTGAGGTCGGTGTCGATCGGCCCTGGCCGGATGGGTGTTGACCGTGACGCCACGGTCGCCCACCTCCCTGGCCAACCCTTGCGCGAACATTTTGATCGCGCCTTTGGTGGCCGCGTAAGCAACGAGGCCCGGCGTCATCATGCGCTCGCCGACGCACGAGCCTATGAGAATGATGCGCCCGCCTTCGTTCATGTGCTTGAGCGCCGCCTGCGTCGCGATGAACGCGCCACGCAGATTGACGTCGATCACGCGGTCGAGCTCCTGGAGACTTGTCTCCTCGAATTTCTCAGAGTTGTCCGAGAACATCATGCGGGATTGGATAGCTTTCGCAGCATGAGGCGGATGGAGGCGAGGCGCAGGGAGGCGAGCGCCTTGTGGTTGAGGCATTCCCAGTCCTTGGCCAGTCGTCGGCAGCGGCCGAGCCAGGCGAAGGTGCGTTCGACGATCCAGCGCTTGGGCAGCGCGATGAAGCCTGTGGCTTGGTCCGACCTCTTGACGATCTCGACTGTGACGTGCGCCAGAATCCGTTTCATCGCACTCTCGAACTCTGGCCCCGGATAGCCGCCATCGGCATAGAGCTTGATCAGGAACGGAAAGGCGCCGAACAGGCTCGCCATCACCAGCGCCCCGCCGTCACGGTCCTGGACGTCGGCGGCGTGCACGATGGCGTGCATCAGCAGCCCCTGGGTATCGACGAGGATGTGCCGCTTCTTGCCCTTGATCTTCTTGCCGGCGTCGTAGCCCGTCGGATCAATCGCAGGCCCCCTTTTTCCGCGCTCTTCACACTTTGGCTGTCGACGATTGCGGCGGTCGGGCTCGCCTCGCGCTCTGCCCTTTCGCGGCACTCGACATAGAGGGCGTGATGGATGCGATCGAGCGTGCCGTCCCAACTCCACAGATCGAAATAATCATACAAGGTCGAGCGCGGCGGCAGATCCTTGGGGATCGCCCGCCACTGACAGCCGGCGCTCAGAATACACATCAGCCCGTTGACGACCTCGCGAACGACGACATGACGCCGGTTTCCACCGCGCTTGGCCAACGGAATGAGCGGCTCCGCCAGCGCCCATTCATCGTCCGTCACATCGCTCGGATAGCGCAACCGGCTTCGGTCCTAACGTCCGCGATTCTCTGCTCGTCCACATCGGCGACCCCCCAACGAATCACCGCCTTCCTTGAATCACAAGTGATTCCAACGATTCAATAGGCTCCCGGACCGGCTCTTAGGGCAGAACAACGGGCCAGTTGCCGTCGATGGCCGTCCGAATCTGGTGCGGCAGCATCAGTTCGTAACGCACGTGGCCTCCAGCGTCGTCCGGCGGCTATTCCAGCCGCTTGCCGCTTTCGGCGTCGAACAGGTGGACCGCGTCCAAGTTTGGCGAGAGCAGCAGGGTTTCGCCCGGCTGAGCCGATAGGCGGTCACGGAAGACGGTGACGATCGGATGGCCTCCGACCTTGGCGAACACCTGGGTTTCCGAGCCGGTCGGCTCGACCACCGAAACCTCGGCTTTGAAGTCCGAGCCGATCGCCAGATGCTCGGGCCGAATTCCGTAGATGCAAGGGCGTCCGTCAGTGTTAGGCGGCGCCAATTTGAGAGGCAACTCCGCACCGCCTTCAGTCACGAAAATAGGCTTGCCTTTCACGACGACAGCCCCCTTGAGCAAGTTCATCGAGGGCGATCCGATAAAGCTCGCGACGAAGAGGGTCGCCGGCCGATCGTAGAGCTCCAGCGGAGCACCGAGCTGCTCAACGACGCCGTCGCGCATGACCACGATTTGATCCGCCATCGTCATGGCCTCGATCTGGTCGTGCGTGACATAGATGGTCGTGGTCTTCAGGCGCTGATGCAGCTCCTTGATTTCCGCGCGCATTTGCACGCGCAACTGAGCGTCCAGATTTGAGAGCGGCTCGTCGAACAGAAAGACCTGAGGATCGCGCACGATCGCTCGCCCCATCGCGACACGTTGCCGTTGTCCGCCCGACAACTGCCGCGGGTAGCGGGAGAGATAAGGAACGACATGAAGGATATCGGCGGCGCGCTTGACGCGCGCCTGAATTTCCTCTTTCGGCGTATTGCGCAGCTTCAGCCCAAAGCTCATGTTCTGCTCGACGGTTTTGTGCGGGTAAAGTGCGTAGTTCTGAAAAACCATCGCAATGTCGCGATCCCGCGGAGGCAGGTTGTTGACTACCCGGGGTCCGATCTTGACCTTTCCCTCGGTGATAAACTCAAGCCCCGCAATCATTCGCAGAAGCGTGGATTTCCCGCAGCCGGACGGTCCCACGAGCGTGACAAATTCGCCATCGGCGATCGAGAGCGAGACGCCGTGAATGACTTCGACGCCACCATAGGCCTTGCGTGCATTGACAACGTCGACCGATGCCATTCTTCTCTCCCAAACGCGATTTCCGACGCGATGTCAGGCTTCAACGTAGTTCATTGACGAATGGGCGTCGAGCCGTAGACAGGAAAGGGACAGCAATCTGCGAGTGCGACTTGCCAGCGGAAACGTCCGCCTACAAAACGCGAACGCTACATACGCCAACTCGTCATTGATGCGCGCGTGGCCGCAGTCGCAAACATCGAAAGGCAAGAGAAATGAGCGAAACGCAGAAGCCGCGGATCGCCGTCGTCGGAAGCAATATGGTGGACCTCGTCACCCATGTTGATCGGATGCCGATCAAAGGTGAGACCGTCGAGGCGCCGAGCGTTGAAATGGGACACGGTGGCAAGGGCGCCAATCAGGCGGTGGCGGGCGGCCAAGCTGGGCGCCGAGGTCGTGATGGTCACGGCCGTTGGCGACGACATGTTCGCGGATGCCACCATCCGCAACCTTGAGGCGGTTGGAGTCGACACGAGCCATGTCCGGCGCATCAAGGGGAAGCCGAGCGGGGTCGCTCCGATCCTGGTCGAGCCGAACGGCGAAAACTCGATTCTGATCGTGAAAGGCGCGAACGCAGATCTTTCACCCGCCGACATCGATCGCGCTGCGGAGGATTTGAAGACCTGCGGGTGCTGTCACGGGAACTTGGCTTTGGCCGAACGAAGTCAGTAGGGCTCGGCGCTTGTTCAGGCCGCAGTCGCCGCCTGCCAATTCTGAAACGCTTCGCTTCTGAGCGCGCGGAGCATGTTGCGGGAAACAAGATGGCGTTTGGAGCGGGCCCGTTGGGGCGGACTGGGATCAGACCGCCGTTTTGACCGTGGGCCGGGGGTTGCGATCCTCGAACTGTTGCGGGCTGAGATGGCCCAGGGCGGAATGGAGACGGCGCCGGTTGTCGGCCTCGTCGATGAACCGCGGAAGGTCGTGGGCGACATCGGCGAAGGTTTCGTAGGCCATCGGATAGACGGCTTCGACCTTGAGGGTCTTCATGAAGCTCTCGGCCCTGGCGTTGTCGAAGGGGTTGCCTCCGCGCCCCATTGATCCGACAAGACCGCAGCGAAGCAAGGCTTGCCGATAGGCCTGAGCGGCGTATTGCGAACCACGATCCGAGTGGTGGACACAGCCGGGAGGAGGCCTGCGGCGCTCGATCGCGGCGTTGAGCGCGGCGAGCGTCAGGCGGACGTCGATCGAGCGGCTGATCGCATAGCCGACGGCCCGACGCGACCAGGCGTCGAGAATGACCGCGACGTAAGCGAAGCCTTCGACGACGGCGACATAGGTTATGTCCGCGACCCAGAGCTGGTTCTGTCCATCGATCGTCACGTCTTTGGTTCGATTGAGGTAGATTGGCTGGTCATGGTCGCTGTCGGTCGTGGCGACATAGCGGCGCCGCCGGCGAGGCTGAAGGTCACACTTTGCATACAGCGCTGTGTCGGCAATGGTGTGGGCGAGCTGCCTTTCGGCGGCGCGTCGGTGTTTCGGAATAAGCCATAGACGTTCTCCTGAACCCGCTGAAGCGTGTGCGAGATCGGAGACTTTCGCGAAAATGGCGCTCGCTAATATGAAAAAATTCAGTTCTCGGAAAGCTAGTGGGGCGATTTGATCATAGCGAAGGGTACAAGCTTTTCAGCTTGATCCTGGCATCCTTCGTTGTGAATTGCCACTCGGCGACGGCGTGAGTTTTGTTCCGCTCGCAGACCCAGGCGGCGACCTCGTCGATGATGGCCTGTTTGTTGGGGATGCGCCGGTCGAGGCATTGCGAGGCGAGGACGCCGAGTTCGGATTCGGCCAGTCGAGCCAGGAGCCGTGTTTCGGCGTGTAGTGCCATTCGAAGCGTTCAACCAGGCGCCTGGCCTCGGCGGCGGGAAAGGCTTCGTAGAGCGATGCGGCGGCGTGGGTGTTGAGATTATCCTGGATGAGGACGATTGTTTCGGCTTGGGCGAAGTGCACGTCAGCCAAGTCTTTCAGAACGTGGGCGTAATCGACGGCGGTGCGGCGGTCGGTGACCTTGACGTGGCGCCAGCCTTCGAGCGGCGCGAACATCATGAACAGGTTGGCCACCCCGTTGCGGGCGTATTCGTAATCGACGCGGGCCGGAAGCCCCGGCCGCATCGCGACCGGCGCGCGCGTTTCGGCGACGAGTTGCTTAGAAGTCTCGTCCAGACAAACCACCGGGCGATCCGGGTCGCGCGGGCGCGTGTAAACCGACAGCACGTCCTCCATCGCCGCTACGAACGCGCCGCTGGCCTTGGGCGGAATGACCCAGTATTTGCGGCGGTGCGGCTGGAGAGCGTTTTTTTGAGCACGCGCTGGATCGTCGAGTTGCTGGCGGCCTCGACGATGCCGAACTCCACCACCTTGCTCTCCAGCAGGCGAAGGCTCCAGCGCGCATAGCCCTCGGGCGGCTTGGAGCAGGCCAGAGCGATCAGCCGGGCTTCCTTCTCGCCGTCGAAAATCCGCGGCACGGCGGGCGCAGCCGGGGCCTTGCGGCTCAAGACGGCCTCGAGCCCTTCTTCCACCAATTGCTTGCGCACCCGATAGACCATCGAAACGCTGGTCTCCAGGGCTCGATGATCCGGCTGTCGCTCCAGCCTTCGCCGTCGTCCGAGACGTCGGCCTTCAACAGGATGCGCGCCTTCAGAAGCCGCTGCGCAGCGCTCTTACCCTTGCGGATCATAGCCTCAAGCTGCCGACGTTCTTCCGCGCTCAGCCGCACCACATATCGCTTCACCGAAGGCGTCTTCGCCGCCATAATCTCCTCCATCGCTCGAATCGCGATGGATTAAGGAATTGCTAATTCCTTTCGAAATCGTTGAAGCGAGCCACTAGGTTGCCGGGCTTCCGACCACGCTCGCCGACAACGCCGTAGTCCCTTTCCAAGCGACTGCGGATTGCCCGTTCCTCTATCATGGGCAGCGCACCCTGGTCTTTGATCCAGACAATGAAGTCCGCGACGCTTGTTATCTCGCCGTGCTCGCGTTGGTATTCCGCGAGCAGTCCGGTCAGATCGTGGTCCCGCTCGGCCAGGCGCTCAAGCTTAGCCGTTTCGCCACGGACCCGTTTTTTGAGCTGCCCACGTCGCCCACGAGGCGCGTCGGCGACCTTTGCTTCCGCCTCCAAAAGTTTGCGGCTAATGCAAATCTTCGCAGTTCGACGCCCGCCGGATCGTCGGCCGGCCCAGATCGTTCCAGGGCGGCTTCGTAGCGAGCGGTAGCGATAGCGCCCTGAACAAGATTGTGTGCTAATCAAGGCTCTATGTGGGCAAGCCGCATTCCCGCCTTAGCACGCTCGTTCATGATCCCTACGGCAGGATCTTGCGCGTCCGACGAAGCGGGTTACGATCGTATTAGCAGGCTGTTGAAAAACTCATTTCCGCCGCAGTTCGATTCCGTTCCGACTTTTGGATTCCGTTGTGTTCCCGGTTACGACCGTGCTCGGTGGACTTTTTCAACAGCCTGTTAGAGTGCAAGGGGTCCGTAATAGAATATAAGAACGGCATACTTGCCTGAGCCGATGGGCTCTCCATGTACTTTCGGACTAAACTGCGGTGAAAATTATAAATGCGCTGATAGATACAATTGGGCGACTTTATAATTCGTCCTAGGAGCTGGCGCTACCATCAAATACTACTACTTATTAGAGACAATATTGAAATTGACAGATTGAACAGTATATTGTTTATAATGTTTCATACAAATATCTTGGGTCTTGTCATAAAATTGACGAGACACCGAAATCTTAGTGTGGCGAAGCTGGACGAAGGTGAGGAATATGGGTTGTATTGTTTCGCCTCCGCGCGAGGCTCGCACAGCCCTTATTCCGCAAGGCCATGCCGACAGGTCGCCCGCCACAATTCGACCGTAATTCGCGCGTGTTCCTCTCTGTCCCCCCGAAATCCAAGATAATCCAACGTTCATAATCTGGGTTTTTGCAGCAAAACCGCGCGAGGCCAAGAAAACCCAAACGGGCCGGCCGAACTCACGGCGCGCCCGCTGCGGGGCGGGAGCGAAACCGGGATCTATTCGCTCGCAGGCGCTGTCTTCGCCTTTGTCTCAATGAGATGGCGCTTGAAGTCGCTCATCGAGGCGAATTGGAACGTTCCTTCGCTCGTTTCGGCCTCGATCGAGCCGTCGGAGAAGATCTTGTAATTGGCCCCGGCCGACGAATAGCTGCCGATGATGCTCGGCGGCCCCTGCGGCTCTTCTGGCGTCTCGAGGGCGGCTTCGATCGTCTCGAGCGAAGGCAGGTGGCCGGTGCGATTGATGTTGATCGGGCTCTCTTCCGCTACCCCTGGCCCTTCGTCCACATTCTCGAGGCCCCCCGCCTCAAGCGCCAATGGCGCGGCGGAAACCTCTGAGGCCGACGCAGCTTCGGCCAGAGGCGTCACCCCAAAGCCGGGCCGAAGCATCGACACTCGACCGGACTGCCCCACCAGCTTCGTGAGCTGACTGATCCGCCGGATCAGAACCGCGATTGCGAACGTGATCACCGCGGCGCAAGCGGCGACCGCTCCCGCGAGGGCGTACAAGACGCCAAGGCTTGTCGGCAAAAGGTCGATGCTCTCGTACCCGGCCGCCCCGGCGGCGATCAGCAAAATGAGGCTCAGAACAAAGATCAGGATCGACATCAGGCCATCAACGCCCACATTTCATCGAAACCTCGTCCGGTCCGCACTGTCTCTTGGAAGCAAGCATTTGGGCCGACTCGCATTTCAATGAGATGAATCGCGGGCGCCGAAAATCGCCGAACCGACGCGGACATACGTCGCGCCGAGCTGCACCGCAAGCGGCCAGTCGGCGCTCATGCCCATAGAACGCTCGGGCAGTCCGTTGCGTTCCGCGAGGACGCCGAGCAGGGCGAAATGCGGCGAGACCAGCTCGTTCGCCGGAGGGATGGCCATCAGGCCCTCGATCGTCAATCCATAAGTCTGGCGACACAGCGCGATAAAGGCGTCGGCTTCGTCGGGGAGGACGCCGGCCTTCTGCGGTTCCCCTCCAGTGTTGACCTCGACGAACAGGCGCGGACGTTTGCCGATCCGGTCGATCTCGCGGGCGAGCGCCGCGGCGATTTTCTCCCGGTCGACCGTCTCGATCACGTCGAACGCCTCGATCGCCTCCCGCGCCTTGTTGCTCTGCAAGGGCCCGATCAGGTGGAGTTCGATCGTCTTGCCGAGATCGCCCGCGCGCGCCCGCAAGTCCCGCCATTTGGGGATCGCCTCCTGCACCCGGTTCTCACCGAAGCGCGTCTGGCCGGCGCTCGCGATCGTGGGCCAGCACCTCGTCGGCCGAGAAGGTCTTGGAGACGGCCACCAGCTTGACCGATTCCGGCGTCCGGCCGCAATCGATCGCGCGCCGCGCGATCGATTGGCGCAGCGCGAGCAGCCGCGCGGCCACCTCTGAGCCGGTTGCATTCGGCGCGTCCGACAACATCGACTCCATAGCGGACGCCACTTCCGTTCGGGCGTCCGCGCGATCCGCAACGACCGCGGAGGCGGGCGCCGGACAACGCCGGCGCGGAAGACGGCCCTGCAAAAGCCTTCCCAGCCCCTTGCAAGGCAAAATGATCGTCCGCTATCGTTTTGTCCAGGGAGGAAAAACCAGTGACGGCTTATCCTGAATGGAAGCTAGGCTTGATCGATTCCGCCTGGTTTGGCTCGCAATACGAGGGGCGGGCCGGGAGACGAGAAGCCAAGACAATCGGCTTCGATAGCCTCGATCTCTTCATTGGGTTTGACCCGGGCCGAATGAGTCCGGAGGAGCGCCGCAGCTACGTCGCCGATGCGGACGGGGTCGACCTGCCGATCATCTCGCTCGTGTGCACCTGCCTCGGCCTCAGCGATTTCAATCCGGCCGTCCGCTCCTATCATATCGAACGCGCGAAGAACGTCTTGGACTTGGCCTCGGAGTTCTCATCGACCAGGAACCTCTGCTTCGTCCCCGGCGAGTACATGTTTCAGCATCGCCTCGTTCCGGCGGAGAGCGAGTGGAAACTCGTGGTCGACGCTACGCAGCAGGTTGGACGGCATGCCGCAGAACGGCGCCTCGAGCTTGCGATCGAACTGCTTCCGTTCGAGTTTGCCTTCATCCAAACGCTGGACGACATGGAGCGTTTCCTGGACGACGTCGGCCTGGAGAACGTCAAGGCTACAGTGGACATCTCGCATTTCTGGCTCATGCGAATTCCCCCTGCCGCGCTCGATCGACTTAAGGGTCGGATCGCTCAGGTTCACATCTCCGATTGCGACGGCCTCAATCATGGCGACCTGCCTCCCGGGCGAGGAAATACGCCGTTCGCAGAGTACCTTTCCGCCATTCGGGACGCTGGTTTTGCCGGCGCCGCGTCGGTCGAGCTCGAATTTCCGCCGGACTCTAATCAGATGCGCGACTGGGTGGCGGAAGCCTACAGCTCGACCTTGCGGGAAATGAGAGCCGTGGGGGTCCGCTGATCGTCGTGACCGCCCGCCCGCGGACTCTGCCCCGCGCTCTTGCCTTTTGCCTGACGGCCGCGCATGAGGGCCGGAACTTCCCCCTTTAACGACGGCTTCCATGGGCTTTAAATGCGGCATCGTCGGTCTGCCGAATGTCGGCAAGTCGACGCTTTTCAACGCGCTGACGCAGACCGCCGCCGCGCAGGCGGCCAATTACCCGTTCTGCACGATCGAACCCAATGTCGGCGATGTCGCGGTGCCAGACGCCCGTCTGGCGACGCTCGCGGACATCGCCAGCTCCAAGGAGATCATCCCGACCCGGCTGTCATTCGTCGACATTGCCGGGCTGGTGCGCGGCGCTTCAAAGGGCGAAGGGCTCGGCAATCAGTTTCTCGCGAATATTCGCGAATGCGACGCGATCGCTCATGTCGTGCGCTGTTTCGACGATGGCGACGTCACCCATGTCGAAGGCCGCGTCGACCCTTTGTCCGACATCGCCACCATCGAAACCGAGCTGATGCTGGCCGACCTCGAGAGCCTCGAGCGCCGCGTCGCACAAATGGAGAAAAAGGCCAAGGGCGGCGACAAGGAGGCCAAGGACCTTTTGGCGCTGGCCGAGCGGAGCCTTGGCGAACTGAAAGAGGGGCGCCCGGCGCGCGCCATTGGCGTCAGCCGCGACGAACGGCGTCTTTTCCAGTCGCTGGGCCTCCTGTCTTCGAAGCCGGTCCTCTATGTCTGCAATGTCGATGAAGGATCAGCCGACCGGGGCAACGCCTATTCCGATCTGGTCAGGGAACAAGCGGCCAAGGAAGGCGCAGTCGCGGCCGTGGTGTCAGCGAAAATCGAGAGCGAGATCGCCCTCTTGCCGCTGGCCGAACAAGAGGCTTACCTCGAGGCGATCGGGTTGAGTGAGCCTGGTCTCAGCCGCGTTATTCGCGCCGGTTACGAACTCTTGCACCTCGTGACCTTCTTCACCGTGGGGCCAAAGGAGGCGCGCGCCTGGACGATCGAGCAAGGGACCAGGGGCCCGCAAGCGGCCGGCGTCATCCACACGGATTTCGAAAAGGGCTTTATCCGCGCTGAAACCATCGCCTATGACGACTACGTCGCCAACGGGGGCGAGGCCGGGGCGCGTGAGGCGGGCAAGTTTCGGCTTGAAGGCAAGGAGTATGTGGTCGCCGACGGCGACGTTATGCATTTCCGCTTTGCGAATTGAGTGGGCCAATGCAAGACGTGCTCTATTTCGAAGACTTTCCGCTCGGCGAAGTGGTTGAATACGGCGGGGTTGGTGTTTCGGCCGCCGATATCATCGCGTTCGCGCGTGAGTTTGATCCCCAGCCTTTCCACACCGATGAAGAGGCCGCGCTTCAAGCGACGGGGGGCCTCATCGCCTCGGGATGGCACACCTCCGCGCTGCTTTTGCGGATGAACTGCGAGGCGTTCCTTATGCGCGCGGCGATCCTTGAAGAGTCCGGTCTCGAAGAGGTTCGATGGCAGCGGCCGGTCAGGCCGGGCGATCGGCTGCATGTGCGTCGCCAAACCCTCGCGCGCCGCCCGCGCGAAGGCGAGATGCGCGCCGGCGAGGTCGAGTTCCTCTACGAAGTCGTCAACCAGGACGGCGTGGCCGCCATGACGCAGCGCAGCGTGCTCCTGCTCAAGCAGCGCTCACAGTCACTCAGGAACTAGCCGGGCCTCATGTTCTACCAGGACATTCGCATCGGTCAGTCCGTCGCGCTCGGCCAGACGGAATTCTCTCGGGAAGCGATTCTCGACTATGGACGACGGTTCGATCCGCGCATCGTTGCTCAGGCCGAGAATGGCCGGACGCCGCTCGCCGCCTCCGGAATGCACCTGGCCGCCGCTCTGATGCGCCGACTGGTCGACACGCGCAGCTCTTTACGCGCCGCCATGGCTGAGCGCGGCGAGACCCTTCCGCAGCTTGGCGTCTCGCCGGGCTTCACGGATATGCGCTGGCCGTCCCCGGTCCATGAGGGCGATATCGTATCGTATTCGATGGAGACGGTGTCGAAACGCGAAACCTCCAAGCCGAAATGGGGTCTCATCACCAACAGTTTTCGCGGGGTCAACCAACGCGGGCAGGAGGTTTTGGTGTTTTCGAGCGCCGTTCTCATCGCCCGGCGCTCAGAAGATTTGTGAAGTCTCTCCGGGCCGAAGCCAGGATTTCCGTGGCGGACGGGCCGCCCGCAACTCATTTTTCGATGCCGCAAGACGCGCCAAGGGAGCGAAAGTCTGTTAAAAGGCTGCCGGTCGTAGACCTTGTTGGTTCGAGGGGAAGCTGAATGGCACTCAATCTGGTTAGTCTCGTCTCCCAGTTCCTGACGCCGCAATTGGTCGGCGGCCTGGCGCGGGCGCTCGGCATCGATGAAGCGGCAGCGAAGAAACTTGTCGCTGCAGCAGTCCCGGCAATCCTCGCTTCGCTCGGTACGGCGGCGGCTGCGCCCGGAGGCGCTCAGAAAGTGTCCGACGCCGTCTCCACGTCCGATCCGGATATTTTGACGAAGCTGACCGGCGCGATCACCGGCGGCAACACCCGGTTCCTGAACGAAGGGGGCACGCTCCTGAGCGGCCTTCTCGGCGGAGGCGGCCTCTCGAGCCTTACCGGCGCGCTGAGCCAGTTTTCCGGCGCTCCGCAGCCCGCGACGCAGGCGCTGCTCGGCACGGTCACGCAGGCGACGGTCGGCACCATCGGCCAACAAGACCCTTCAAACTGGTCGGACCCTTCAGCGATTCTTTCGATGCTGAACAGTCAGAAAAGCGCGATCTCCGCTGCACTTCCGCCTGAAGTCGGGAAATTGCTTGGGGCCTCCGGGCTGCTCGCCGGCCTGGGCGGCTTAGCCGCGGGCGCGACCCAAAGTGCAGCGTCGACGGTTTCGAGCGCCGCCAGCGCCGCCAGTTCGACGGCCAGTTCTGCCGCCAGTTCCGCGGCGAGGAGCGCTGAATCCGCGGCGCGGAGCGCGCAGGCCGCCGCGTCGAGGGTTACAGCTCCTGTTGCGCCGGCCTCGAGCGGCTTCCCAATGTGGGCGATCATTCTGATCGTCATTGTCGTGCTGCTGGCGATCTGGTGGTTCATGACCCAGCATGAAAAGCAGGCGGAACCCGCGAAAACGGGGCAGCTGGCGCCGATCGAATACGCGCTGCTCGCGACGCCCTCTTCGTTCAGCCCGATCCACGACTGAGAACAGCGTTCGCGTCATGGGGCTGGGGCTCGGCGCGCGGTTGCGGCGTTGGCTACGCGCCCCGTTGAGGAAAGCAGCGGCGCGATCTCAAGTCGGCGCCGTCTGCGTGATCGCCGTGGCGGCGATCGCCGCGGGTTGCTCCAGCCGCCCTTACGGCACCCTCGTCGTCGGACCGAGCGCGCCGGACGCGAGCAAGGTCGACCTCCTCGTTGCGACGACGCGCGCGCCCGTGCTTCAGCCGCCGGGCGTCATATTCGGAGGGTCTAGGGGCGGAGGGCTGGATTTCGCCGATATCGTCGTGTCGATCCCGCCGGCCAGCGCCCGCCAGCCTGGGGATCTCTCGCTCCCGTCCTCGCTGCCGGGCAATCCGGAGCGTGACTTCACGATCCTGCGCGCCGATCGCATGGACCTGGCTCAGGCGAAGGCAAATTTCGACGCGCGTATCAAGCGCACGCCGGGCCGCAGGGTTCTCATCTTCGTCCACGGCTTCAATACCCGTTTCGAGGAGGCGGTCTATCGCTTCGCACAGATTGTTCATGACGCGCGCGTCGATGTCGCCCCTGTGCTGTTCACTTGGCCCTCCGGCGGCAGCGTGACCGACTATGTCTATGATCGCGACAGCGCCGTCTATTCGCGCGACGCGCTGGAGGCGGTGCTGGCGGCTTTGGTCAAAGACCCAAACGTCGACTCGATATCCATTCTCGCTCATTCGATGGGCAATTACCTGGCGATCGAATCGCTGAGACAGATGGCGATCCGAGATCGCGGATTGTCGCCGAAGATCCGCGATGTGATGCTGGCTTCGCCCGACATTGACGTCGACGTTTTTCGACGGCAAATCGCCGAAATCGACGCCGGCCCGCGGCCAGCCCAGTTTACCCTGTTCATTTCGCGAGACGACCGGGCGCTTGGCCTGTCGAGCTTTCTCGCGCGCGATTCGACGCGCCTCGGGGCGCTCGATCCAGCCAAGGAGCCCTACCGCTCGATCCTTGAGCAAGGCCGGGTGCAAGTCATCGATCTGACCGGCATGGCCTCCAGCGACTTCACCAACCACGGCAAATTCGCCAGCGGCGAAGTCGTCGGGGCAATTGGCGAGCGACTGGCGGAAGGCCAGACTCTCGGCGAAGCCAAGGGAGGCCTGGTCGAATCGCTCGGCACGTTCACCAGCGGCGCGATCAACGTCGCCGCCGGCGTCGCCACGGGCGCCGTCGCTGCGCCGGGCGAGATCCTCGATCCAACGAAGCGTGAGCGGTCGGTCGACACCGCGGCGCAAGCCACGACCCTGGGGCAATGATACGGAACTCGCCCAAGCGACCGCAAGCCCGCGGATGGCCCGAGTCCGTTTTGAGCGATTTCAACGACTTGCGGCCCGATTAGCGAGTCTCGGAGTCTCGAAGTCTTGGCCACGCCCAGACCGCCGGCGCCGTCCCGCCCTTGCGGCCACGCTGGACCTCGCCGCCGCGGCTTTGGCGCCGGCTAAGCCTTTTCAAGGGGTTGGGCGCCGAAACCTGTCACGAGTCGCCATCCCCGGTCCATGACGCAGAAGTCCAGGTCGCGCGTCCGGGTCGCGCGTCCGGGATGAGACCGGGTCAGCCAGGCTTTGCCAGCGTTCTGAAAAACAGTACCAGATCCCAGCCGGCTTGGCAAGAAATTGTCGTTTTTTCTTAATCGCGCTTCCGGGGCCTCGATCACGACGCCCGTTCCGCAGCACGTGTCCTTGCGGCAAAGGCTCGAGCTTGGCGCCCGGGAGTTGCAACGGATCCTCGCGCCGCCGGAAGCCCCGGTCAAAGAGGCGCCTGCGGGTGAGCGGAGTCGGCGGGGGGCGGCGATTGGCCGAATGGGGACGAGCCAGGACCGCCGTCCCATCCGCCCGGCGGCGCGGCGACGGCGTTTGCCGCCGGGTCGGGCTGAACGGCCTTGAATTTCGCCAGCGCCTCCGTCGCGGCGGCAAGCGAGGCCCGATCCATCTCGCCGGCAATTTCGTCGCGCTTCCTGGCGGCGTCCGCGTCGCCGTGTTGAGCGGCAAGCGAGAACCACAGCCATGACTGGCCGAGGTTCTTTTCGACGCCGAGGCCCCGCGCATAGAGGATCGCCAGATTGTACTGGCTGTCGCGGACGCCGGCCTCGGCTGCCTTTCGGAACCATTTCACCGCTTCGGAATAGTTCGGCTCGCCGCCGTTCGGGTCGGCGCTCATGACCGCGAGATTGTGCGCCGCGCGCGCGTTGCCCGCCTCAGCCGCCTTGAGGTACCAGCGCTTCGCGGCCGCTGGGTCGCGGGTCACGCCAATTCCCTTCTCGTACATCGAGCCGAGCCGATACTGCGCCGGGGCAAGACCGAGCGAGGCGGCGCATTCGAGCCAGCGCGCCGCCGCCGTTTGATCCTTCGCAACTCCCCGACCTTCGATGAGGCGCATCGCGAGTTCGTATTGCGCATCCGGCTGGCCGGCGGCCACTGCGTCACGCAAGGATGGGGAAACCGCGGGCGGGATCGCAGCAAGCAATTCGCCAACGGGAAGCCTGTGCTGCGGCGCAGCAGCAGACGCGTCCAGCTGGGCCGGCTTTTGACCGATCGAGGCCGTTGGCGCGACGTCGATCGTTTCGCCGGTCGATCGGAGCGCGCCGATCCCCTCCGCTGGCCTGGTCTTCGCGGCGTCGACCTTGGCGGTCTTGAAGGCCTGTCCACCCAGTTCTGAGCGCTGCAGAAATGGGGCTCGAACGCCGACCATTCGCACGGCGAGCGTCACCACGATCGCGATGGCGACACCGAGCAATATGGAGCGCCTGTGATTGGCGTAGAGCGTTCTCGCGCTTTGGACGCCCCGCGCCACGAACGGCGCCTGCTCGGAACCGGTCAAGGTCTTGACGTTGCCGCTGGGTTCGGCGCTCGTTTCCCCCAACGCCGCCTGCGCGGCCCGGCGCGCGGCGGCGATGTGGAGGGTGACCGCGGGATTGGTCTTAGGGCCGATGATCTGTGCGAGTTCGCGGGCTTCGCGCGCGCGCTCCGGCGCGCCCGCCCCGGGCTCGATCAGGAAGTCCTCGCCGCTGGTGGGTTGAAACCGCCGATCTTCGGCGGTCGTAGCTGTGTTGGACGCGGCCGGGCGTTGCGGCGCGCCTTCGCGGCCTGGCGCCTCGACGCCCGGCAACGCGGAGCTGACGGACAGCGCGGGGCTCGCCGATCTGGCTGGCGGCCGCAGCTCCTCGTCGACACCGTCGGTCGCAAGTTCGCTCTCAATGCTCTCGAGACGCTGAGCCAGCGTCTCGAGGATGCTCTGTAGGCCAGCGAGCCGCGATTGCGTGCGCTGGTCCGCACTCGTCTGATCAGCTCTCAGCTCGGCCAAATGCGCGCCCAGCGCCGCGTTGATCGCCGCCGAGGCGCCCGACGCCGGAGACCCTTCCGCCCTGTCGGCCTCGCGCAACCTCTCAAGCAGCTGTTGCATGACCGGCTGCGGGTCGGCCGGCGCGGCCTTTGTCGCCAGTGCGTCGATACGGTCGTAGATCGTGTCGATCTGCTGGGCGACAGCTTCCAGGTCGACCCGGCGGGCGCTCACATCGTGAAGTCGGCGAGCAACCTGATCGGCGACCTGGTCAACGAGCTGAGGGTCGAGGGGCGCAGCCGCGGTTGCTTCGAACTTGGCCTCGAGCGAGCGCAGCATGGACGCGATTGGATTGAGATCAACCGGAGACACGACAGCGTCCTGTCGCGCGCCAAGCTCGCGGAGAACCGGGTCCAGCGGCCGCGCGCCGACAACAGGATCAGCGAGGCGGTCGAGCTTATCGCTGATTTCGACAAATATCGATTGGAGGGCCTGGGCATCGGCGTCGCTACGGCCGCCGGCTGCGAGCTTGGCGTCGAAATCGCGCAAGAGCCTTTCAATGGGGCCGGTGTCGATCGTTGCGGGGGGGAGCGCCTCGAGAGACTGGCGAACGCCGTCGATGCGTCGCGCCAAGTCGTCGAGCGGGCCCCGATCGATTGCCGCGGGCGTGTTCGGGCGAGCGAGTTCCTGATCGAGCCGCGTCGCGATCTGTTCCAGGCGCTGCTCGATCGAGATCAGAGCCTCGGGGGGCGTGGAGCGTTCGATCTGCCGACAGGCTTCAGCCAGAAGCGCAGCCATCTCGGCGGACTCGAAGTGCGGAGCGGGGCTCGCGCCAAGCCGCTCGACGCGGTCCGCCAGTTCGCCGATCTGCCGCTCCAGCCGTTCAAGCGGCGGCGTGCGCAGCGCGGCCGAAGCCAGGAGATTGCGCACTTCTTCCGTCTGCCGCCGGATGCGCTCGAACGTCTCAGGGTTTATCGCGGTCGCCGCAAGGCTATCGATCTTGGCGCCGATCGCGCGGATCTCGCGCTCGAGCCCAGCAGCCACGGCCTCCAAGTCATGCGCTTTCAGCGCAGCGCGGAATTCGGCGGCCATCGCCTCGAGCGGAGCGAGCATCGATTCGCCGTGACCGCCTTCACGCAACATCTCCACCCGCTGCACGAGGTCGTGGATGGCGCCCTCAAGCGCGACAATCGCGTTGCGCGGCGCAAGATCGGCGAGACTGTGGCGCATGGCGCCGATCTCGGCGCGTATTGCGTCGAGGTCGACGGCGGAGGCGCTCTGATCGGCTCGCTCGCGGCGCATATCGTCGAGCTTGAGCGCCAGGGCTCGAACGTCGTGGATCAGCAATTGCGAGAGCGGCGGCGCAGCGCCCACGCGAGTGGCGGCGGACGATGCATCAGGACCACCGTCGACAGTTTCCGAACTGGCGCCGGATTGGCTCAGATCGGGCTCGGCTAGGGAAGGCGCGGACGTGTCGGCGTCGACGGCGTCCGTTTGCGGGTCCGGTCGCGGCTGCCCGGCCTCGCCGTGGCCCAGCCGGGCCTCGATCTCGTGGCGGCGCATGGCGATCTGCGACACCGCGGACTTGAGATCGAATGGCGGCTTCGGATCTAGCCCAGGCGCCGGAGAAAAACGCTCGCTGCGCCCCTCGCCGGTCTGAGCAGGCCCGCTCAAGCTCGTCCGGATCGAGTTCGAGCCGTCGCACGGCGTCGATCAGAGCGCGGCGGTCGCTGTCCCTCGCGTCGTCGTCGCGCTCCAGAATTTGGGCGACAGTTTCAAAGGCGCGAGCGGCCTGCGCTTCGGCGCGTGAGAGCCTCATTTCAACGCGTTCGATTGCGGAATTAAAGGAGTTCGCAGTTCCGGGCGTGCGCCGCGCCTGCACAGGCGCGCTTCGTCGGGCAATCCGGTCCAGGCGCCCGGCTGCAGCATCGAGCCGATCGCCATACGCTTTGTCGTCTTCCGATTGGGCGAGTTGGTCCAGCCCGGTGTAGTCCGTGATCGCTTCGTCGAGCCAATCGTCAAGGCGCATGCCTGCGCGCCGGGCGGCCTCCACGGCGGCGTCGCGGGTGCGCCGGCCCACGCCCGCGATATTCCACGCCATCGCTCTATTCATGTCCTCGACCATCGCTAGGGTGCTGCGAATCGCCGGAACGAACGGAGGCGACGCCGCGAACTAATTCTGTCGGGGGTCATGGTGAAAAAACGGTTAAGGAGACCTCATGGCCTGCCGCCTCTCGCCGGCCAGCAAAGTTGCAGATTGAGTTGCAGCAACTAATAGTTGCAATTTAGGTCCGTTAGGGCATAGTGATTCGATTCGCGCAAGGGCGCGTGAATCACCGGGCGCGAACGCAACGGCGCCTACGAAAGGAGAGGGCATGAATAGGATCTCGTCTTTAGCGCACGCTTCCGCTGGGGTTTCGGGTGCGCTGTTCGAAGAGGAAAGCCGCATTGCGCTCGATTCGGCGCAACCCGAGTTGACCATTAGCCAGATGTCGCGCGTATTCGGCGTCAGCCTGCGAACCTTGCGGTTCTACGAGGACCGCGGGCTCATCAAGCCCCGCCGTGAGGGGAACGCCCGTTATTACCGCGCGACCGACCGCATCCGGATGGAAATGATCCTCAAGGGCAAGAAGCTGGGCTTCACCCTGACAGAAATCCAGGACCTGATCGGCGGCAAAGGGGCGACCGAAACGACGGATCTCGAAGATCAGCTGAATCCGCAGCAGATCGTGACCCAGATCGGCCACCTGGAGCGGCAGCGCGGCGAGATCGAGGGAGCGATCGAAAGGCTGCGCGCGACGCAAAGCCGCATCGCACAGGGCGCCGCCGCCTGATCGGGGCGGATCGTGCGACAGGTCGGCGGCGCCGGGCCCGGCTAGACCCGGATCCGCGCCGCCTCGACCATGCGCAGCGCCTCGGCCAACGCGGCGTCAATTCCGAGGTGGGTCGTGTCCAATGTCACCGCGTCGTCAGCCGCGCGCAACGGCGCCACGGACCGATTAGAATTGCGCGCGTCGCGGCGGATGATGTCGGCCAGTATCGCTTGGTAGTCCGCCTTCTCGCCGCGCTGGATCAATTCGAGCGCACGCCGCTGCGCCCGCGCCGACGCGCTCGCGGTGACGAAGATCTTCACCTCAGCGCCGGGGCAAATGACCGTGCCAATGTCCCGCCCATCAAGCACCGCGCCGCCCGGCCGCGCGGCGAAGGCGCGCTGCGCCTCGATCAGCGCATGCCGGACGCCAGACATCGCGGCGACGACGGAGGCCGCCTCGCCCATTCGGCGGGTGCGCAAGGCGGCGTCGTTGAAATCGGTAAGGCCCAGTCCCCGGGCAACGGCGACTGCCGCGGCTTCGTCGTGGAGATCGCGACCCTCGGCGATCAAGGCTGCCGCGGTCGCGCGGTAGAGGAGGCCCGTGTCAAGGTGCGGCAGCCGGTAGTGCGCGGCGATGCGGCTGGCGATGGTGCCTTTGCCCGAGGCAGCGGGCCCGTCGATGGCGATGATCATCCTCAAAGCCGCCTGCTTCCCCTAGGCTTCCCGCCCTGCACGGCGCTCTTAGAACCCGGCGAGACGCCTGTCGAGGCGACGACAAGGGTCTGCTGAATTCGACGACATCGCCCGGTGACGCCGTTCTGAGGCTCGCAGTGTGCTTCAGGCGGATCAGGCAAACGGACAAACGGCGAGCATGGCAGGCTGCCGTCGCGCCCCGAAGGCGGCAGGATCGCCGCGGCCAAGGGCAAGACTGGGAAGCCGCGTGGATGTCTTCACACCTCAGACGTACTCGTCGGCTGTTCGGAGACCTCATAAGTCCAGACCCGAAACGACTTCAGGATATGGGGTCCGAACGAGTTGATGAGCGGAATATCCGCCGCGTCCCGGCCGCGCGCGACAACGATCCTGCCGATCCTGGGAATGTTGTTGCGGGGATCGAACGTCCACCACGACCCGTCGAGGAACACCTCGATCCAGGCGCTGAAATCCATTGGATCGACCACCGGCACGCCGATGTCGCCGAGATGGCCGTTGATGTAGCGCGCCGGAATGTTGAGGCATCGGCAGAACGCCACGGCGAGATGGGCGAAATCGCGGCAGACGCCGATCCGCTCCTCGATAGGCGTCGAACGCGCTTCTCGTCGAACGCGCCTGCTGATAGTCGAACTTGATGTGCTGATGGACGAAATCGCACACCGCCTGCACGCGCCCCCAGCCGGGCGGGGTGTTGCCGAACAGGTCCCAGGCAGTCTGGCTCAGCTTGTCGGTCTCGCAATATCGACTTCCCATGAGAAAGAGCAGGCAGTAATCGGGCAGCTCCGCGACCGGGACTTCCCGTGCGGCAAAGTTCGCCGGGTCGATCTTGCCGTCGTCTTCGATCGTGGCGTCGCCCCAGATTGCGAAGTCGCCGGCAGGCGCGACCAGTCTGCGGCAACGATTGCCGAATGTGTCGAGATAGGTGGTGGTCGGGATGATCGGCGTCGTGAAGACCTTCTCGGCGACGCGTATGTCGGCCTTTCGATCTTCGCTCACCGACAGCAGGCAAACCATCGGGGTCGGCTGCGGGGAATTGATCGTGATTTCATAGCCGTAACGGATCAGCATGGGTCGCAGCTCCTAGACGCGTCTCATCGAGACGCGATGAACGAGCGGCCCCCGGCGTCAGCCGCGAAACGAATGATTACTCGAAAACAGAGCGGTCGGCGCGAGCGTCGCGCCGACCGCCGATTTCTTGTTCGGCTTCGCTCTAGCGGGCGATCAGTAGTCCATCCCGCCCATGCCGCCCATTCCACCGCCGCCACCCGGCATCGCCGGAGCGTCGGCCTTCGGCCGGTCCGCGATCATCGCTTCGGTCGTGATCATGAGGCCGGCGATCGAAGCCGCGTCCTGAAGCGCGACCCGCACCACCTTCGCCGGATCGACGATGCCGGCGTTCAGCATGTCGACATATTGCTCGGTCTGGGCGTCGAAGCCGAAGGTTTGCGACTTGTTCTCGAGAATCTTGCCGACGACGATCGAACCCTCGACGCCCGAATTCTCGGCGATCTGCCGGATCGGGGCTTCGAGCGCCCGGAGCACGATGTTGATGCCGGACTGGACGTCTTCGTTGTCGTTGGTGAGCTTGCCGATCGTCGCCTTGGCGCGCAACAGCGCGACGCCGCCGCCGGAAACGATGCCTTCCTCGACCGCAGCCTTGGTCGCATGCATGGCGTCGTCGACGCGATCCTTCTTCTCCTTGACCTCAACCTCGGTCGAGCCGCCGACGCGGATGATGGCCACCCCGCCCGCGAGCTTGGCGAGACGCTCCTGCAGCTTCTCCTTGTCGTAGTCGGATGTCGTGTCCTCGATCTGCGCCTTGATCTGCGCGATCCGGCCCTCGATGTCGGCCTTCTTGCCGCCGCCGTCGATGATCGTGGTGTTTTCCTTCTCGATCCTGACCCGCTTGGCCCTGCCCAGCATCTGGAGCGTAACGTTCTCGAGCTTGATGCCAAGGTCCTCGGCGATCATCGTGCCAGCCGTGAGGATCGCGATGTCCTCGAGCATCGCCTTGCGGCGATCGCCGAAGCCGGGCGCCTTGACCGCAGCCACCTTCAAGCCGCCACGCAGCTTGTTGACGACCAGGGTCGCGAGCGCCTCGCCTTCGATGTCCTCGGCGATGATGAGCAGCGGCTTGCCGGCTTGCACGACCGCCTCGAGGACCGGCAGCATCGGCTGCAGCGAGGACAGCTTCTTCTCATGGATGAGGATGTAGGGCTCCTCGAGCTCGGCAAGCATCTTCTCGGCGTTGGTGACGAAATAGGGCGAGAGATAGCCGCGGTCGAACTGCATGCCCTCGACCACATCGAGCTCGGTCTCGGCGGTCTTCGCCTCTTCGACCGTGATCACGCCCTCGTTGCCGACCTTCTTCATCGCGTCGGAAATCATCTTGCCGATCGTCTTGTCGCCGTTCGCGGCGATGGTCCCGATCTGCGCGATCTCCTCCGACGACTGCACCTTCTTGGCGCGCTTTTCGATGTCCTTGACGACCGCGGTCACCGCGATGTCGATGCCGCGCTTGAGATCCATCGGGTTCATGCCGGCGGCGACAAGCTTGAGGCCTTCCTTCATGATCGAGGCGGCGAGCACCGTGGCGGTGGTCGTGCCGTCGCCGGCGAGATCATTGGTCTTCGAGGCGACTTCGCGCACCATCTGCGCGCCCATGTTCTCGAACTTGTCGGAAAGCTCGATTTCCTTGGCGACGGTCACGCCATCCTTGGTGATGCGCGGCGCCCCGTAGGACTTGTCGAGAATGACGTTGCGGCCCTTGGGGCCGAGCGTCACCTTGACGGCGTTATTGAGGACATCGACGCCGCGCAGCATTCTGTCGCGGGCGTCGGAGGAGAAGCGTACATCTTTGGCGGACATGAGTTTGGATCCTTCAATTCTCGATAAAGAAATTTCTGTTTAGGCGGCTTTCTTCTTGGCGGTTGGCGCGCCTTCAATCACGCCCATGACGTCGGTCTCCTTCATGATCAGGAGATCCTCGCCGTCGATCTTGACTTCCGTGCCCGACCACTTGCCGAACAAGACCCGCTCGCCCGGCTTGAGTTCGATCGGGGTGATCTTGCCGCTCTCGTCGCGGCCGCCGGGTCCGACGGCGACGACTTCGCCCTCTTGCGGCTTTTCCTTGACGGTGTCGGGGATGATGATGCCGCCCTTCGTCTTATCCTCGCCCTCGATGCGGCGGATGACGACGCGGTCGTGCAACGGTCGAAATTTCATGGAGCGTTCCCTTTCAGTCGAGCTGCTTCGCCGGCTCACGAGCATCTGCCCTGGCTCTCGGCGGCAGTCTGTCGACGGCGCTTACATAGCGATCGTTGGCACTCATTACAAGAGAGTGCTAACATCCACAGGATGGTCGAGAAATCCCCTACTGCACGGATGCGTCAATGTCGCCTGTCGCGGTCCTGGCAATCGATCAAGACAACCGCGATCAGTCCGTCGGCGGCGCGCTTCTCGCCTTTTGCTCGTCGTTCGTGAGCCTCGCGCGTTCGGTCTCCGCGAAACTGTCCGCAGCCTCTTTCGACTCGAAGCTGAGGATGGTCTCGTGGTCATCGATGGTGACGACGACCGCGTAGGCTGTCGTCCCTGTCGTCGCATCGTTTCGGGGCGTTATTTCAATGTTGAATGACATTTGTTTTCCGTGCGTCCGGCCAAGCTTAGCACGCGCATTGGCGGAAAATGGGGCGCGTCTAGCTCAGACCAGAAATCAAACTGAGAGCACGACCCGTCCGGGACGGCGGGCTGTTCCTGATCAATGCTCCGCATGAGGGGGTCAATGCGGGTCACCATAGCGAGCGCAAAGCGCTGCGCGCGGCCGAACTTGCTGCTCCGCGGATGGGGCAGAATCTTCATGCGCGCGGCTGTGAATCAAGATCGGTCGGTTTCGATACGCGTTAATCGTTGACCGATGTTTCAGTTCCTATCCTCTCCGCGTTCGCAATCTGGCTGCCGGCCTCGCTTTCATGGTCTTCGCCCGACCCCGGTGAGCTGAGTTCGGGGCGCGCCGATCTGGCTCAGGGCCTTTTCAAGCTGTACAGAAAATAAATAAAAAGCTTGCATTTTTTAGAATTGTCGGGTACGATGTCAGATTGCTGTTAAAGCTGAGACCCCATGTCTAACCGATCCGAAATCGAAAAGTCCCTCGAAGCTAGCCCCCAGCTCCCACCCCATGAACTCGGCCGCTCGAATGTTGGGCCTGGCCGAATGAACTTCCAAGCCGCCTTGGCGACTTGCCGGCGCCCCGGCTCCGGTGCTGCCTTATGGCCCGTAAAAGTTGCACAAAAGCGCAGTTAAATCTCTGAAATCATTGAGGCGCGTAACTTTGTGCGCCGACACTCCTCAGGCGATCTGCATGCCGTCTTCGTAACGCGCATGGGCCGAGCGCATGGTCACCAATTCCTCGGCGGCGGTCGGATGCACGGCGATGGTCGCGTCGAAATCGGCCTTGGTCGCGCCCATGGTCATCGCGACGGCGACGAGCTGGATCATCTCGGCCGCCTCGCCTCCGAGAATATGCGCCCCGACGATCCGCTGCGTTGAGCCCTCGGTGACAAGCTTCATGAGCGTGCGCTCGGAGCTGCCGGACACCGTCGCCTTCAGCGGACGGAAATTGGTCTTGTAGATGTGGACCTTCTTGAACCGCTCGAGGGCCTCGCTTTGCGTCAATCCGACCGCGCCCAATTCCGGCGTGCCGAACACCGTGCTCCCGATCGTGTCATAGCGGAGCGGCGCCGCGCCCGGCCCGAACAGCCGGTCGGCCAGAGAGTGCCCCTCGCGAATGGCGACCGGCGTAAGGTCGACGCGGTGGGTGGCGTCGCCGATCGCGTGGATCGACGGCACGTTGCTGGTCAAATTCTCATTGACCTTCACCGCCCCATGTCCGGCGGTCAGTTCGACTCCGGCCGCTTCGAGGCCAAGGTCTTTGGTGTTGGGGTTGCGACCGGTCGCAATCAGCGCCTGGTCGGCGTCCATGACGGAGCCGTCGGACAGCGTCACGCGTAACGATCCGTCGGACTTTTTTTCGATCGAAGTCGGCAGGCAGCCAAACCGAAAGACAATTCCGGCGTTGACCATCGCGTCACGCATGCCCTCGCGCATATCCTCGTCGAAGCCGCGCAAGAGGTTCGGCCCGCGCATGACCATCGTGACCTGCGACCCTAAGCGCTGGAACAGCGAAGCGAACTCGACCGCGATATAGCCCCCGCCCACCACGAGAAGGCGGCGCGGAAAGACGGGCAGATCGAAGATCTCGTTCGAGCTGATCGCATGCTCAATTCCCTCGACCCCGGTTGGCGCCACGGGACGCGAGCCGGAAGCGATGAGGATATGGCGGGCGGAGATCTCGCGTCCGTCGGCGAACCGCACCCGTTGGGGGTCGACGACAGTCGCCCGCTGCTCGACCAGTTTGGCGCCGGACCGCGCCAAATTCTCGCGATAGGCGTCGGACAGCCGTCCGATTTCCTTGTCCTTGGCCTTGACAAGAGTTGGCCAATCGAAGGTCGTTTCGCCAACGGTCCAGCCAAACCCGGCCGCGTCGCGGAAGTCGTCGGCAAAACGGCTGGCGTGAACATAGAGCTTCTTCGGTACGCAGCCTCGGATGACGCACGCGCCGCCAATACGGCCTTCCTCCGCCACCAGCGTCTTTGCGCCATGACCGGCGGCGATGCGCGCCGATCGCACGCCCCCCGACCCAGCGCCGATCACGAAGAAATCGACGTCGAACGCCATCGTTCAGCCTCCGTGCCCCCGGCCCGGGACAAAACGCGCTTGGCTAGAAATCGACGCCCTTCTTCTTCATCTCGGCGCGGGCGCGCTCAAAAATGCTCGTCGACAGCTTTTCGCGCCAGGCGCCGGTGACGTCGGATAGTTTCTGAATAAAGACCGGCGTGACCTGCACATATTTCTTGCCTGCGGGACTATCGAAGAAGGCCGCCACCTGGACGATGTCCTGCTCGGACATTTCCGAGGCGAGCAGGGTCGCCGCCTCGTCGTAAGTCTGCTTCGCAGCCTGATCGAATTCGGGTTGAATGGCTTTCAACGTCGCGCGCAGCGAATCCCTGATCTCCGGCCGAGTCTTGGTGACGTTTGTTTCGAGCTCCTGCATCATGCCCGGAACGACGATCGCGATCGACTGCTTGAGGCCGATGGCGTTAAGGATCTTGTCGGCGGCGGCGAGCGGCCGCAGGCGACGGTCCCGCGGGCGCGGACGGCGTCGCCGCGGGTGGCGCGGGCGCAGGCGCCGCAGGCGCAGTTTTCTCGGCGGCGCTAGCCGAGGCGCTCAAGGCTACGAGCAGGACGAGAGCGAGAAGGCCTTGGGCGATTCCGACGCGGGCGGGCATCAATGACTCCTGGGGGTGCGGCTTCGATTTCAGTTCGGGTCGCCAAGCACTTCGACGCCCTCGGCGCCAGCGATGATCGCGGCGCGCGCAAGGCCGACGAAAAGACCGTGTTCCACGATTCCGGGGATCGGCGACAAAAACTCGCTCAACGCTTCGGGATCCGGGATGGCGCCGAGCGAACAGTCAAGAATATAGTGCCCGCCGTCGGTGACGAAAGGCGAGGATTCGCCGCGCAGCCGCATCGGTCCAGCCAACCCCAGCTTCGCGAAGGCGCGCTCGATATGGCGGCGGGTCGCGGCGAGCCCAAATGGAACGACCTCGATCGGCAATGGAAACGCGCCGAGCCGTGCGACGAGCTTGGTTGAATTGGCAATGACGACCATGCGCTTCGAGGCGGAGGCGACGATCTTCTCGCGCAACAGCGCCCCGCCGCCGCCCTTGATCAGATTGAGCTTGGGGTCGACTTCGTCCGCCCCGTCGACCGTCAAATCGAGTTCCGGAATGTCGTCGAGCGTCGCCAGCGGAATGCCGAGCGCCTTCGCCTGCGCATCCGTCGCCTCCGATGTCGCCACGCAGCGGATGTCGAGACCCGCTTTGACTTGTTCACCCACGAGATCGACGAATTGGCGCGCGGTCGATCCGCTGCCGAGCCCGAGCTTCATGCCCGGACTGACCAATTGGAGCGCCCTTTCGGCCGCCTCCCGCTTTCGTTGGTCCCTGTCCTGCGTCGCGGCCATGCGCTTAACTGCTCTCGTTCGCTCAACGCCGCCGCACGGTCTCGCGCGCGTAAGCCGCTGGACGCCAGGAAAAAGCCGCTTTACCGGCTGGCGCGAACGAAGGCAAATCCCATTCGGTTGATGTTTCCGCCTTATCTTCGCGCCGCGTCGAGCACGTCGTCAAACGTGCGCAAGCCGGGCGTCGGCGCGCTGACCAGCACGGCCATGTTGCCGGGCTTGTGCTCGTTCTTCCACATCTTGGTGTGGGCGGCCGGAATTTCCGTCCAGGGAAACACTTCCGACATGCAGGGATCGATGCGGCGGTCGATCACAAACTTGTTGGCCGCCGAGGCCTGCTTCAAATTGGCGAAATGCGAGCCCTGGATGCGCTTCTGCCGCATCCATACAAAGCGGGCGTCGAAGGTGATATTGAAGCCCGTCGTACCGGCGCAGAACACCACCATGCCGCCGCGCTTCACTACGAAGCACGAGACCGGGAAGGTCTGCTCGCCCGGATGTTCGAAGACCGTGTCGACATCCTTCTTCTCGGTGATGTTCCAGATCGCTTTGCCGAACTTGCGAGCCTCAGCCATGGTGGCGTTGTACTCGGGCGAATTGACCGTCGGCAGTTGGCCCCAGCAATTGTAGTCCTTGCGGTTGATGACGCCCTTGGCGCCGAGCGACATCACGTACTCGCGCTTTGTTTCATCGGAGATGACGCCGATGGCGTTTGCGCCAGCCGCCGCGCAGAGCTGGACCCCGAACACGCCCAATCCCCCCGACGCGCCCCAGACCAGCACATTGTCGCCGGGCTTCAGCCGATGCGGCTCGTGGCCGAACAGCATGCGATAAGCGGTGGCGAGCGTCAGCGTGTAGGAGGCCGCCTCCTCCCACGTCAGGTGCTTTGGCCGAGCCATGAGCTGTCGGTCCTGCACGCGGCAGAACTGGGCGAACGAGCCGTCCGGCGTCTCATAGCCCCAGATGCGCTGCGAGGCGGAGAACATCGGGTCGCCGCCGTTGCACTCCTCGTCGTCGCCGTCGTCCTGGTTGCAATGGACCACGACCTCGTCGCCGACCTTCCACCGCTTGACCTTGGAGCCGACCGCCCAGACGATTCCGGACGCGTCGGAGCCAGCGATGTGATACGGGTTCTTGTGGACGTCGAGCGTGGAGACCGGCTCGCCGAGCGCCGCCCAGACGCCGTTGTAATTCACCCCGGCCGCCATCACCAGGACCAGCACGTCGTGGCTGTCGAGGGTCCATGTCGGCACGACCTCGACCTGCATGGATTGTTCCGGCGGTCCGTGCCGATCCTTGCGCACGACCCAGGCGTACATCGACGCGGGCACGTGACCCAGCGGCGGAATCTCGCCGATTTCGTAGAGATCCTTGTTCTGCGCCGCCGCAGGCGACGCGGCGCCCATGGGGCGAGTGTTCATGGCTCCCTCAGGGGTCCCCGCGGTGCGGCGGGAACTGGAATTGTCTCTTCTATTGCGGCGCACAATCAACCATTGCGCTTGAACGCGCGAAAATCAATCCGACTTTGGTCAACGATTTCGCTTAGATGCGATGGAATTTACGCCCCGGCAGGAAATGAAGCGTAAGCAAGACCGATCGGCTGCGGAGAATTCGGCGGCTGGGGCGGGACAAGGACCTGCGATATGTCGAGCTGGCCGTTGTTGCAATTCGTCGAAAACCTCGAAGGTTTTGACTTCGTAGCCTTCCTGTTGGGCCTGGCTGTGATATTTTTTTCTGTTGGCTTTGCGATCGACTACATCGTCGGGCGCTTCGGAATGGGCCCGTACTGGAACGGCCTCTATGCGCTGCTTGGCGCGTATGCGGGCCTCTGTGCGCGCGCCTGGTGGCTTCGACCTTACTCCGGTTACGACCCATATTTGACCACCCTCGCGGTTGCCGGCGGATTATTGACCACAGTTGTGATGGCAAGCGCCCTCGCCAAACGCTAAATCCGGCAGGTCTGGGAGGCGCGGCGGCGAAAGCGCCCGGGCTCGGCGATTTGCCGCCGGGACCAGCGATGGCCGGCGTCGAGCGAGGCTGTGGCGTCGGGCGACTTTCTCTGTAATTGTGCCATGCACAATTCTTTTGGCGCGGCCGAAGGAGACGCCGGCCGGACCGCCTACAGCGAGCAAATCATGGCGCAGGCGAACGAGCAAACGGCGGCGACGCCGCCGCGACAAGCCCTGGATCTTCCGCACCTATGCCGGCCATTCGACCGCGCGCGAGTCGAATCGCCTTTATCGGCAGAACCTGGCCAAGGGACAGACGGGGCTGTCGATCGCCTTCGACCTGCCGACCCAGACCGGTCTCGACAGCGACCACCCGCTTGCGCGCGGCGAAGTGGGCAAGGTCGGGGTCGCCATCTCGCATATCGGCGACATGCGGGCGTTGTTTACGGACATCCCGCTCGCTTCGATGAACACGTCGATGACCATCAACGCCACCGCGCCCTGGCTGATGGCGCTCTATATCGCGGCCGCCGACGAGCAAGGCGCGCCACGCGCCGAGCTCCAGGGCACCACCCAGAACGACATCGTCAAGGAATATCTGGCGCGCGGCGCCTATGTGTTTCCGCCCGGGCCCTCGCTCCGCCTGACGCAGGACCTGATTCTGTTTTGCGCCCGCGAGACGCCGAAGTGGAACCCCATCAACGTCTGCTCCTACCATCTGCAGGAAGCGGGCGCGACGCCGGTGCAGGAACTGAGCTATTCGCTGGCGACCGCGATCGCCGTGCTGGACAGGGTGCGCCAATCCGGCGAGGTGGGCGAAGCGGGCTTCGCGGAGGTCGTTGGCCGGATTTCGTTCTTCGTCAACGCCGGCATGCGGTTCGTCACCGAGCTCGCCAAGATGCGCGCCTTCGTCGAACTCTGGGACGAGATCACCCGCGATCGCTTCGGCGTCGCGGACCCGTCGAAGCGGCGATTTCGCTACGGGGTGCAGGTCAACTCGCTCGGACTGACCGAGCAGCAGCCGGAAAACAACGCCTACCGCATCCTCATCGAAATGCTGTCGGTGGTGCTGTCGCGCGGCGCGCGGGCGCGCGCGGTGCAACTCCCGGCGTGGAACGAGGCGCTGGGCCTGCCGCGGCCCTTCGACCAGCAATGGTCGCTGCGTCTGCAGCAGATCATGGCCTACGAGACCGACCTTCTGGAGTTCGGCGACATTTTCGACGGGAGCACGGAGATTGCGGCCCTCGTCCAACAGCTCAAGGCCGAAGCGCTCGCCGAGCTTGCCTCGATCGAGGCGATTGGCGGCGTGGTCAAGGCGATCGAATCGGGCGCTCTGAAGGCGCGGCTGGTGGAATCGAACACGCGCCGGCTCGAGGCGATCGAGCGCGGCGAACAGATCGTCGTCGGCGTCAACGCCTTCGCCAATTCCGAGCCCTCGCCGCTGACCGCCGGCGAGACTTCGATCCTGGTTCCGTCGGCCGAAGCCGAGGCGGAACAGATGGCGGCGCTCGCCGCCTGGCGGGCGAGCCGCGACCGCAGCGCGGTGCGCGAGGCGCTGCGGGCGTTGCGCGAGGCCGCGGCCAGCGGCGCCAATATCATGCCCGCCGTCGATCGAGGCCGCCAAGGCCGGCGTCACCACCGGCGAATGGGGCGATGCGCTGCAGGGCCGAATTCGGCGAGTTCCGCGCCCCGACCGGCGTTTCGCCCAGGGCCCGGCAGGAGGCCGCGCGATCTCGACCCGCTGCGCAGCGAGGTCGAGCGGGTGTCGCTGAAGCTCGGGCGCCGGATCAAGTTTCTGATCGGCAAGCCGGGCCTCGACGGCCACTCGAACGGGGCCGAGCAGATCGCGGCGCGCGCCACCGACGCCGGCATGGAGGTCGTCTACGACGGCATCCGCTTCACCCCGGCCGAGATCGTCGAGCGCGCCAGGGCGGGGGTCCATTGCGTGGGCCTGTCGATCCTGTCGGGCTCGCATGTCGCGCTGACCGAGGACGTGCTGACGGGTCTGCGCGCGGCCGGCCTTGGCCGGATCCCGGTGGTCGTGGGCGGCATCATCCCGCCCGCCGACGCGGAGCGATTGAAGGCGGCCGGGGTCGCCGCCGTCTATACGCCCAAGGACTTTGCGATCAACGGCATCCTCGGCGCGATCGTCAGGCAAGTCGAGGCGCGCTTCGACGCGGAGCAGGCGGGCGGCCCGGACGCCGCCCAAGCTGGCGATACAACCAACGCGCGAACTTCCCGCTACAAAAAAGCCAATAAACGCGCTTAAACGCTAGTAAATGCTAATAAACGTTAGTAAAAATGCTAGCGTTTACTAACGTTTATTTTTTCGAATCCTGTCTTTTCAATAGGTTACGGCCGATTAAAATAAAAAAAATCCCTCTCGATCTCAGCTCGCGTTCCCGGTTGCAGCCAAAGCGTCTCAGACCCGGTCTGAGCTCCTTTTTTGGAAGCGTGCCGCATGGGCGGGCTTGAGTCCGATGAATGGAAATCCATAGAAAAGATACTATCATCTTGTTCTGAGTTTTGCAAGTTTTTTCAATATCAATTGCAAGCGAGGCTTGTCGGGCCCGGTTGGGAGGCGCCACGCCCCCGGTCAACGCCCAATCGGTTGGACCAATCTCGACCCAAACAGGACATCGGATCGCGAGCAAGCGAATGTCGCGTATGACGTAAGGGGGTCATCGCGAATGGCGGCGATGTATGTCGCAGTTGGGCGGATAGCGCCCCTGCAGAGGCGGCCTCCGGAAGGACCAGAGTCCACGCCGTAGCCGTCGTTCCATCGCGACCGCGAAACAGGCTTCACCGCCCGGAGCGGAAGACCGTGCCGCGCTTCAAGGTCCGCCTTCCCTCACTCCTCCGGCATTCCGGCCTTGCGCAGGCCGTCGTATGATCGTTCGCTCATCTCGACGAAGCGTGGATCGCCGCCCTTGGGGACCATGGACATCTGGTAGCGCCTTCCATGCCGCGATCGTCTTGAACGGCGCGCTGGAGGGCAGCGCGAGATAGCGCTGCAGCGCCTCGCGCGCTTCCGCATCATGATCGGTCAAGGCGAGCGCCGCCACAAGGGCCACATGCGCAAACGGGTCGTAATTGGGATTGATTGCGATCGCCCGGCGCGCCGCTTCAATCGCCTGGTCATAACGCTTCAGCCCGAAATTGGCCCACGCCTTGCTGTCGTACCAATAAGCGAGCGACGGATCGGACGGGCTCGCCAGAATCGCCCTGTCGAAATTTTCAAGGCTTTTGTCGAATTGCCCGAGGAATCGGTAGTCGACGCCCAGTTGGGCGGCGGCGTCCACGTTGGACGGGTCCAGGGCGAGCGCGCGCTCGTGTTCCGCGACGGCTTCCTCGGTGCGCCCCTGGGTCCGAAGGATGATGCCCTTCAAGGTCGTGAGCCCAAGTGTAATCCGGATCGAGGGCGAGCGCCTTCGACTCCAATTCGTCGGCCCGCTCGAGGTCGCCTTTGGGGTCGCCGGAAACGCCAATCGCCGCCGGCATCGAGGAACTTGGCCCCCAACGCCATCAGAGCGCGGACATTGTTGGGATCGATGGCGAGCGCCTGTTCGCAGAGCGCGTATGCCGCATCCGCCTCCTTGCCGATCCATCCGGCCTTCCATGCGCCCTCGGAGCATTGGAGAGCCAAGTCCTCGGCGTCGCGATTGGCCGCGGGCGTCCGTTTGACGCGTGCGGCCTCGGCCTGCGGGAGCTGAAGGTCGAGTGCGTGCGCCAGATGCGCGACGATCGCGTCCTGCGTCTGCAACAGATCGGCGCGGGGCGTGTCGAATTGTTCGGCCCAGAGATGAGCGCCGCTGCCGGCGTCGATGAGCTGGGCGTTGACCCTCATCCGATCGCCGCTCGGCTGCACCGAGCCTTCGAGAACATAGCGCACGCCCAGATCCTTGCCGATCGCCTTGACGTCGACCGGCTTGCCCTTGAAGGTCATGGCCGTGTTGCGCGCGATGACGAAGGTGTCGCGGAGGCGCGCGAGACTGGTGGTCAGTTCGTCGGTCAGGGCATCGACGAGGTAATCCTGCCCCGGATCGCCCGACAGATTGGCGAACGGCAGGACGACGATCGAAAGACGCGCGGCCTCGGCGGGCGTCTTCGCGGCGACGCTTGCGGGCCGGTTCGCATTGAGGAACCACCACGCGCCGCCCGCGATCACGAACAGCAACGCCGCGAGCGCGGCGGCGAGCGGCGCGAGCCCGAAACGCCTCTTCTGCGGCGTGGGCGCTGCGGGCGTCACGGGCTCCGCCGGTTTCGCCGGCTTCGGCTTTGCAGGGACCCCCACCTGCAGCGAATAAGCGCGAATCGGCCTGTCGATGTTCTTGAGTTGGGTCGGGCCGAGATCGGTGACCTCCATCTCGAGCCTGCCGCTCACCTGCCGATAGGCGTCCTCCGAAAGACAAATTGCGCCAGGCTTCGCAATGCCCTCAAGCCGCGCGGCGATATTGACGCCGTCGCCCATCAGGTCGCCGTCGCTCTCCTCGACGACGTCGCCGACGTGAATCCCGACGCGGAATTCGATTCGCCGGTCCTCCGGCACGCCGGCGTTGCGCTCGATCAGGCCGTTTTGAACCTCGATCGCGCAGCGGACCGCGTCCACGACGCTGCGGAACTCGATGATGCTGCCGTCGCCGGTGCGTTTGACGATGCGGCCGTGATGGGCCGCGATAGCCGGATCGATGAGGTCGCTGCGGAGCCCCCTCAGGCGCGCAAGGGTCCGATCCTCGTCGGCGCCGGCGAGCCGGCTATAACCGACGACATCCGCAACCAGGATCGCCGCGAGCTTTCGGGTCTCGCTCATTGCGCCCCTCCGGCTCTCGGCAGACTAGCACAAATGCCAGTCCCGGTCTGCCTGTTTCGACGGAAGGACCGCTCATGTGCGCATTTCCTTCCGCACCGGGCCCGAATGGGGAATGCCCGCTCAGGGGTCGATTTGACTGATCGGGCGCGCCCTTAGGCGAACGTCCGCTGCTCGCGCATTTTCGCCATTGAATCGCGATCGCCTGAGGGCCGGACTCCGCCCAGGGCGGTCATCGCCGCGCACCCAGATTGAGGTCTACGCTTAAGCCAGATACTGGCCGCCGTTGGCCGACAGGGTCGAGCCGGTGATGAAGCCGGCGTCGTCGGACGCGAGGAAAACGACGCAGCGCGCAATCTCCTCCGGCTGGCCGAGGCGGCGAACCGGAATTTGGGGCAGAATCGCCTTTTCGAGGACGTCCTTCGGCACCGCCAGCACCATTTCAGTGGCGATATAGCCGGGACAGATGGCGTTGACGGTCACGCCCTTGTTGGCGTTCTCCTGCGCCAGCGCCTTGGTGAAGCCGATGTCGCCGGCCTTCGCGGCCGAATAATTGGCCTGGCCCATCTGTCCCTTCTGGCCATTGATCGACGAGATGTTGATGATCCGGCCGAAGCCGCGCTCGCGCATGCCTTCGATCACCGGCCGGCACATGTTGAACAGGGAATTGAGGTTGGTGTTGACGACGTCGTACCACTGGTCCGGCGTCATCTTGTGGAACATGCCGTCCTTGGTGATTCCGGCGTTGTTGACGAGAATGTCGACCGGGCCGAGGTCCTTGGCGACCTGCGCCAATCCGGCCGCGCAATCCTCGTATTTGGCGACGTTCCATTTGTAGACGGCGACGCCCGTCTCCGCCTTGAACTTGGCGGCGGCGTCATCGTTGGAATGATAGGTCGCCGCGACTTCGCAGCCCGTCGCCTTCAAGGCCTTGGAGACGGCGGCCCCGATGCCTCGCGTGCCGCCGGTGACCACTGCGAACTCTCGCCATGATTTCCTCCCGAGATTTTTTAGATGCGCGCGTACTTTGATTGACGCGCGCAGAATTGAGCGCAGACGGCGCGAACTATCGCTCGACCGCCATCGCTATTCCCATGCCGCCGCCGATGCAAAGCGTGGCGAGGCCTTTTTTGGCGTTGCGGCGCGCCATTTCATGCAGCAGCGTGGTCAGCACGCGCGCCCCCGAGGCGCCGATCGGATGGCCGATCGCAATGGCGCCGCCGTTGACGTTGACGATTCCCGGGTCCCAGCCGAGGTCCTTGTTGACCGCGAGCGCCTGGGCGGCGAAGGCTTCGTTGGCTTCCACAAGCTCGAGGTCCTTGACCGACCAGCCGGCCTTTTCCAGCGCCTTTCGGGTCGCCGGAATGGGACCGGTGCCCATGATCGCCGGATCGACGCCCGCCGTCGCCCAGGAGACGATGCGCGCCATCGGCGTCAGCCCCCGGCGCTTGGCCTCGTCGGCGCTCATGATCACCAATGCGGCCGCGCCGTCGTTGAGACCGGAGGCGTTGGCCGCCGTCACCGTGCCGTCCTTGGAAAAGGCGGGCTTGAGTTTCGCCATCGCCTCGTAAGTGGAGCCGGCGCGCGGATATTCGTCGGCGTCGACAACGACGTCGCCCTTGCGCGACGATATCGTCACCGGCGCAATCTCGTCCTTGAACCGTCCGGCCTTCTGCGCCGCTTCCGCCTTGTTTTGCGAGCCGACGGCGAAGCGATCCTGCTCCTCGCGGGTGATCTGCCATTTTTTGGCGATGTTTTCCGCAGTGTTCCCCATGTGATAGCCGTGAAAGGCGTCAATGAGGCCGTCGGTCAGCATGGTGTCGACGAGCTTCATCTCTCCCATTTTGACGCCGCTGCGCAGATAGGCGGCATGGGGGGCGAGCGACATCAATTCCTGGCCGCCCGCGACGATGATCTTGGCGTCGCCGCTGGCGATCTGTTGCAGCCCAAGCGCGACCGCGCGCAAACCGCTGCCGCACAGCTGATTGACGCTGAAAGCCGTCTTCTCCTGGGGAACGCCAGCCTTCATCGCCGCCTGGCGGGCCGGATTTTGACCCTCCGCCGCGGTAAGGATCTGCCCGAGAATCACCTCGTCCACTTCGCCCGCGTCGACCTTGGCGGCTTCGAGAGCGCTCTTGATGGCGACTGCGCCGAGGTCGTGCGCGGGGGTCATGCCGAGGGCGCCGTTGAACGAACCCACAGGAGTGCGTTTTGCGCTGGCGATGACAATTTCGGAGGCGGGCATGGTCTATCTCCCTTTGGAGCGAAATGAGCGGGGGCGACGTGTTCGGATCGTTTCTACACGATCCATCACGGACGGCGCCAGCACTCTATATAGGCGCCGCCCGGTGGAATTGCTCAAGGCGCCATCCCCGCCGGCGCCGGCTCGAGACTTTGCGCCGACGCCCCGGATCCATTGCTGGACAGATGCGAAGAGTTGATAGACAGGTTCGATCGCCTTCTTCGCCGGTGAACGACCAATTAGTTTTCACGCGCTGGTCGGTGACGGAGAGAAGGACCGAAGCCCCGTCGATTATCCGTCGCTCGTCGAACAGATCGCGGCCCGAGGGCCTTTCAGCTGAGACAAACAGGCAAGAGCGCCGAAGCCGGATCCATCAGCCCCTCAACGATGTCGAAGTGATGCCGGCCAGCTTCCGGCGTCCACGGGCACGACCAGGCCTCCGATAAGAGCCGAGCCTGCCAGAGAAAAGCCGGTCTTTCCTGCGCGCCGACCCAGATATGGGCCTCGACGCCCGGACGCAGCGCCAGCCGGGCCGGGCTTTCGCTCGCGATCTCGGCCGCATCGAGGCGCAGGTCGGCGTTCATCGCCGTAAGTGAGATTTCCTCGAGATCCGCAAGCGGCGAGATCGGCACGACGCGCTTGACCGGCGCCGACAGGGACACATCGGCGCAGCCCATCCGGGCGCTCAAGTGACCGCCGGCCGAGTGGCCGGTGACGACGACCGGACCCGCGACCAGGCCCGCCGCGGCGTCGACGGCGCGTGCGATCTCCTGGGTCATCGCGCCGATCCGGGCGTCGGGCGCGAGCGTGTAGGAGGGCATGGCGCAGGCCCATCCGCGCGCCAGGGCGCCCGCCGCGAGATGGGACCACATGTCGCGATCGAACCTCAGCCAATAGCCGCCATGGACGAACACCAGAAGACCCTCCGGCGCGGCTTCCGGCAGAAAGAGGTCGAGACGATTGCGTGGTTTCGGACCATAGGCGATCCCGGTCCGGGCTCGTGGGCCGAGGGCGGCTCGAAACGCCGCCGCCTCCTGCGTCCAGCGCGGCGGAAATGTTTCGCGCGCCGGGGATGAAGGGGCCGTTGGCGTAGGCGCGGTCGGTAATCCACCAGAATTGTCCCAGCTTGCGGATGCGGCTCACGAAATCCTGAGATTGTCCGCCATTCTTTTTAACCGATCTCGGAGCGTTCCTATCTCCCGCGAAGAGAAGCCGGTCAACGCGCGATCGGTCTCCGCGAGGGTGAGCGGCAGGATGCGCGCGAACATTCGTCGACCTTTGGCCGTCAGCGAAATCGTCAGGCTGCGGCGGTCGCTTTCCCGCTCTCGACGGATGACAAGTCCGGCGTTCTCCATCAGTCCAAGCGTGCGCGTGAGCGTGGTGCGGTCCACCGACGTCAGATCGGCAAGCTCTCCCATCGTCGCGCCGGAATGTTCGTGCAGCACGGCGAGGACGCGCCAACGGGAATAGTCGAGACCGTAGGGGCGAAGACGCGCATTGATCGCCCGCGTACGCCGCGAGAGGATCTGACTGAAATGGAAGAACAGATGATCCTCGAGCCGGAAGGCCCGAGCGGCGCTCTCCCTTCGCTCACGCGCGCGCTCCAGCAATTGTCCTCCGCAGCGCAATCGCCCAATTAGGTTGACTTGCACATATTACGCGTCACTATGCCCCAATGGCAATCGGCGGAAGACCGAAATGAGAGCGTGCGCGCTCGCACCCCGCTCGCACATCGGCAAGTGTTAAGGAGGGATAGGACATGACCTTGGCGCCCGGGATCACCAAGGCTGGCGAGGGCCTCGACAACATCGCCTGGAACATTCTTGGTCAGACCTACATGCCCAAGCAGGTGTGCGAGAGCTCCTTCGCCTGGCACGCGACCTTTCCGCCGGGGACCTTCGTGCCGCCGCATATCCATCCGACGCAGGAGGAGTTCATCTACATGTTCGAGGGCCAGCTCGAACTGATGATCGACGGGCGCGACGCCCTGGCCAATCCAGGCGACCTCGTACGCATGCCGATGGGCCTGCCGCATGCGATCACCAACAAGTCGGAGCGCATTGTGAAATGCCTGTTCTGGGTGTCGCCGACGCGCCGGCTCTACGACCTCTTCTGGGCGATCCACAACCTGCCCGAGCAGACGCCGGCCGAAGTCGTGGCGCTCGCGGCCAAACACGAAGTCGATTTCCTGCCGCCGCCTGAAGAGGCGAAGTGAACGGGGGGCAAGGAGCAGACCCATGAAGGCGCTCATCGCGGGCGGAGGCGTCGGCGGACTGACGCTGGCGCTCATGCTTCATCGGCGCGGCATTGACTCTGTCATTTTCGAACAGGCGTCCGAGATCCGGGAGCTCGGCGTCGGCATCAACATTCTGCCGCACGCCATCAAGGAACTCTCTGCGCTCGACCTCATGCCGAAGCTCGATGCGGTGGGCATCCGCACCAGGGAACTGCACTATGTCAGCCGGCTTGGTCAGAAGGTGTGGAGCGAAAAGCGCGGCACGGACGCCGGCTTCGACTTTCCGCAGTTCTCGATCCATCGCGGCCGGCTGCAGAAAGTGATCCACGACCAGGTGATCGCCGAACTTGGCCCCGGCGCGATACGCGCCGGCCTGAAGCTGCAGGGCTTCGTCCAGGACGAAGGCGGCGTCGTCGCCCATTTCACTGACGCCAGGTTCGGGCTGATGAGCGAGACCGTGCGCGGCGACGTGCTCGTCGGCGCGGACGGCATCCATTCCGTCGCGCGTCGCCACTTCTATCCGAAGCAGGGGCGCCCGAGTTGGCAAGGGCTGATGCTCTGGCGCGGCGCCGCGGAATGGCCGAAGTTCCTGACTGGCGGGTCGATGTACATCGCCGGCGGCATGAGCGCGAAAGTCGCGCTC
Organism: uncultured Alphaproteobacteria bacterium; assembly: GCA_963802615.1. Lineage (GTDB taxonomy): Bacteria > Pseudomonadota > Alphaproteobacteria > Rhizobiales > Beijerinckiaceae > Roseiarcus. Next base: position 41,758 of record CAWDKC010000031.1, on the reverse strand, counting down.
TACCCGATCGCGCCAGGCTCGACGCCGGAGACGCGCCTCACCAACTGGGCGATCGTTTCTCGCATCGCCGATGGCGAGATCACGCCTCCGCCCATCAATTCCTGGTCGCGGGTCGGACGGATGGACGAGGTGATCCCCTATGCCAGGCGCTTCAAAGTTCCCGGAATCGATGTCGAGGCTCTGGTGCGGGCGACGCCGGTCTGCTGGGAATATCCGATGTGCGACCGCGACCCGCTGCCTCACTGGAGCCATGGCCGCGTCACGCTGCTCGGCGACGCCGCCCATCCCATGTATCCCGTCGGCTCGAACGGCGCCGCGCAGGCGATCCTCGATGCGCGCAGTCTCGCCGACTGGCTGCGGAAATCCGACCACCCGATGCAAGCTTTGCACGCCTACGAACGCGATCGCCTGCCCAAGACCGCCGAGATCGTGCGCCTCAACCGCAAAGGCGGGCCGGAGCGGGTGATCGACGAAGTCGAGAAACTCGCCCCGGCAGGCTTTGAATCGGTGGACCGCGTTCTCAGCCACGCCGAGCGCGAGGCGATCGTCAAGGGCTACGCCAGTCGGGCAGGCTTCACGCAGAGCCAGGTCAACAAATGAAAGGCGCTTGCGCTCGCGGCGAGGCCTGGAAGAAGCCGTCGATCAGCTGGGAGATCTCAGCAGGAAGCGCTGGATCTTGCCCGTCTGCGTCTTCGGCAAGGCCTCCACGAAGCGTATTGCGCGCGGATATTTGTAGGGCGCAATGCTCGCCTTGACGTGGTTTTGCAGCCGCAGCGCAGTCGCGTCGTCCGGGACAACGTCCGGCTTTAGCACGACGAAGGCGGCGACGATCTGCCCGCGCTCTTCATCGGGGAGCCCGATCACTGCGCATTCACTCACCGCTTCATGCGCGAGCAGCGCCGCCTCCACCTCGGGGCCGGCGATGTTGTAGCCGGCCGAAATGATCATGTCGTCGTTGCGCGCGACGAACTGAAAATATCCATCCTCGTCTTGACTAAACGCGTCGCCGGTCACGTTCCAGCCGTTCTGCACGTATTCGCGCTGACGGACGTCGGAGAGATAGCGGCAACCGGTCGGACCCCGCACCGCGAGCAGGCCGACGGTTCCGCGTGGAACTTCATTGAAGTGCTTGTCGACGATCTTGGCTTCGTAGCCTGGCGCGGGCGTTCCGGTGACGCCCGGTCTTCGGTCATCAAGACGGTTTGCGATGAACACATGCAGCAGTTCCGTCGAGCCTATGCCGTCGAGAATCGGCACGCCCGTGCGCTTGGTCCAGGCTTCGTAGACGGGAGCCGGGAGCGTCTCGCCCGCGGATACGGCGACGCGAAGCGAGGAGAGGTCTGCCCCTTCGTCCAGCGCTGCGAGCATGGCGCGATATGCGGTCGGCGCCGTGAAGCAGACAGTCGCCTTGTAGGCTTCGATGATCTTGACGAGGTTCGGCGGGGTCGCGCTTTCGATCAGCACGGCGGAAGCGCCAAAGCGCAGCGGAAACACGGCAAGTCCCCCGAGCCCGAAGGTGAAGGCGATCGGAGGCGAGCCGACGAAGACGTCTTCGGGCTGGACCTCGAGCACCTGTCTCGCATAGCCGTCGGCGATGATGAGAATGTCGCGATGAAAGTGCATCGTCGCTTTCGGCGCGCCGGTTGTTCCGGAGGTGAATCCGAGCAACGCGACATCATCGCGTCCGGTGGGCACGGCGGCGAAATTCACCGGCTTGTTGAGAGCGACGCGGTCGAGCTCGGCGTCGTGGTTGGCGGTGCCGTCGAAACCGACGACGCTCTTGAGAAAGCGGCTTTGCTTGGCGCAGGCGACCAGCTCGTCCAGGATGCGCGTGTCGCATAAAGCGAGTTTGATTTCGGCCTTGTCGACGATCTTGGTCAGTTCGCCTGCCCGCAGCATCGGCATGGTGTTGACCACGACTGCGCCAGCCTTGGTCGCAGCGAGCCAGCAGGCGATCATCGCCGGATTGTTCGCCGAGCGGATCAGGACCCGGGCGCCGGGCTTCACGCCATAGTCCTCGATGAGGGCCCGGGCGAGCCGATTGCTCCAGTCGGCAAGCTCCTTGTAAGTGCGGCGCCGGCCATGGCCGATCAGCGCCGTGCGGTCGCCGAAGCCGCGCTCGACCATGCGATCGGTCAGTTCGACCGCGGCGTTCAGATGCTCAGGATAGTCAAATCCTTCGAGCCGAAAGTCCGGCCACTGGTCGGGCGGGGGCAAATTGTCGCGCGCAAATGTATCCGTATGAGCGGTGGGGCCGAGCATGGGTCGTTCCTCCGTCGGGCCGAATTGCCGCCTTCTCTGCGATCAGAGAACACATACCCGACACCATGAGGCCTTGGCTTACAAGCGGGTCGTTGCGACGCGGGTCGCGGCGTCGACGGCTCGGCCCGAAGGATCACGTCCTCTCCGGGACGGCTCATTTCGATCCTCCGCAACGAGCGCTTCCACCTGAATCCCGATCTCGCTAAGCTCGACGTCCATGAAAAAGATAGGTTTCCTCTCGTTCGGGCACTGGACGCCCTCGCCGCAATCGCAGACGCGCTCGGCGGCCGACGCGCTGCTGCAGTCTATCGACCTGGCCGTCGCGGCCGAGGCGCTCGGCGCCGACGGGGCCTATTTCCGCGTTCACCATTTTGCCCGCCAGCTCGCTTCGCCTTTCCCGCTGCTGGCGGCCGTGGGCGCCAAGACCAGCGTTATCGAAATTGGCACGGCGGTCATCGACATGCGTTACGAGAACCCGCTCTACATGGTCGAGGATGCGAGCGCAGCCGACCTTATCGCCGGCGGCCGATTGCAGCTTGGAATCAGCCGGGGCTCGCCCGAGCAGGTGATCGACGGGTGGAGCTATTTCGGCTACCGCCCGGCGGAAGGTGAGAGCGACGCCGACATGGGCCGGCGCCATGGGGAGGTGTTCCTCGACCTGCTGCGCGGCGAGGGTTTCGCACGACCCAATCCACGACCGATGTTTCCCAATCCCCCGGGCTTGCTGCGGGTCGAACCCCATTCAGAGGGCTTACGCGATCGGATCTGGTGGGGCGCCGGCTCGAACGCCACCGCTGTCTGGGCGGCGAAACTCGGGGTGAACCTGCAGAGCTCGACCCTCAAGAATGACGAGACCGGAGAGCCGTTCCACGTCCAGCAGGCGGCCCAGATCCGGGCGTTCCGCGCCGCTTGGAAAGAGGCCGGGCATACGCGCGAGCCGCGCGTGTCCGTCAGCCGCAGCATCTTCGCGCTGGTGGACGATCGCGATCGCGCCTATTTCGGCCGCGGGGGCGAGGAGAAGGATCAGGTCGGCTTCATCGACGAGAAGACGCGCGCGATCTTCGGCCGCAGCTACGCCGCCGAGCCAGACATTCTGGTCGAGCAACTTAAGACAGACGACGCGATTGCGGAAGCCGACACGCTGCTCCTGACGGTCCCGAACCAGCTGGGCGTCGCCTACAATGCGCATGTCATCGAGGCGATTCTGACCCACATCGCCCCGGCCCTCGGCTGGCGGTGACGCGAGCGCGGCCGCGCGTCACGGACGTGGGCGGCGGCGGCGCCGACCGATCGAGCGCGTGCTCGCCGCCATCGAAATGCGAGCAGATCGTAGCAGCGTTGCAGTCGTCGCATCCGCACCCATTCGGAAACAGACATGTCGATTGGGCGAAACAGCTGATGAAGATAGCGCAGCGAAATCCCGTTTTCTCCGCGATCTTGCTCAAGGATAGGCGGGGATCGCTCAAATGCTCGTCGATGTAGCTGTTCACCGATCGCAAGCGAGCGCTCCGGACGCTGATCTCCGCCTCAGAGTGCCGGCCTGGATCCGCACTGATCGCGAGAGCGATGATATCGGTGAATTGCTCGCTGAGCTTGGCTCGGGTCTGAGGGTCCAGATCGGCCCCTCGAGGGCCAGCACCGCGCAGAACTCCACCGCATCGGCCCAGACCGCGGCTGAAGCGCGCGATGAGCGGGGGAGCCTCTGAGTCGAAGCGCCTGGCGAAGGCCTGGCGCGGGAGTTCGGCCCAGAACGAACGCAATTTGATGTCGCAGCGCAACGCGTAGGGTTCACTCGCGCAGTAGAGTGCGCCGACGCCGGCGTGCATGGTAATCGAAGAATTGGCTGGCGGATCGTCACGCAGCCCCTTTGCGCGAGCCCGAGGAGTAGCAGTCCTTCTCGAGCCGCGCGATGTGACGGCTCTGGCGCAACACCGACTGGGGCGAGGACAGCGTGTCGGTAAGGGTCATCGCGCCAAATCGCGATTCGCGGACAAACCCTTCATAGTCGTCTTGTTGTTCCGCGGCGCAATCGACCTGCAGATAGATTTGACAGATGGCGTCCTGCCAGGCTTGGCGGGGCTTAGCCGCGGGCAGCATCTTGCTGTCGAAAATAGTCTGTACGCTTCCTCTCAACTCGCCAGTCCGAACGGCCAACTGCAAGATCCGCGGGCCGCCGCGAGGTTCATGTCCAATCTTGCGATGCAGAATGCAGCGTGACTTTTGACGCCGTCGTAAGAGCAAGAGGGGTCTCGTCGAAGGCATAGGTCCATGAAGGGGAGCTGGGAAAGCCGATCCGGCAGTGCAAGGGTGGGAAATGGCGCAACCCGAACGGCCTCAGAAATCAAGAAGCGGAAAGCCCATGAGATCAGGGGGATTGCGGGTGGGGCTCGCCGCAGGTGTCGCATTGAGGCGACGTCGTGGGATCCGACCCATTGGAGCCCTCGCTCAATGGCGAAGACCCCCGGGTCGCTGACACCGTCATTGAGGACCCAAAGCCCGAACGTCGCGCACTTTTTGGACACGTTGCGCCCGCCGCCATGCGGGCCGGTACTCACACGCCCAGGACTTGATTCCAGACGGATAGACCGCTAGTCCGAAGCCAGTAAGATCCGTCTCGTACTCCCCATATGGCTTCGCTCGTGGATTGTGGCTTGCGAGAGATTGCTTGGTCAACGTCGTCATCTCCGGCCCGCTCGGGTCAGCGCCTAATCGCCACCAAAAAAACAACGATCAGAAACACTCGGAAAACAATGCCACGCGAAAGCCTCGGTTATGCAAGCGGCTTAGCTCATTCCAGATTTCAATGGAAGCCATTGGAAATGCTCGCTCGTCTCAATGGCATGGAAGAGGTCGTCGGTTCGATTCAGTCTAATCCCGCCAACATCCCATGACATCCTCGAGTTCATCAGCGTCGAACCCAAAGTCGACGGCGAGGCTCACCGACTTCAAGGCCCTCACCTTTGATTGCTACGGCACGCTGATTGACTGGGAATCGGGCATGATCGAAGCCTTGAAGCCGTTGACGAGCCAAGCGTCGCGGAAGCTGACGCGCGATGAAATTCTCGAGGCGCATGCGCGTCATGAATCATCGCAGCAAATCCAGACGCCGGCCAAGCTCTATCGCGACCTGCTGGCGACCGTTTATCGTCGTCTGGCCGAGGAATGGGGCGTCGCGACGAGTTGGAGCGACTGCGTCGCCTATGGCCGGTCGATCCGGAACTGGCCGGCGTTCGCTGACACCGTTGCATCGCTTCAACATCTGAAACGGCATTATAAACTGGCCATTTTGTCGAACGTCGACAATGAGAGCTTCTCGTCCAGCAACGAAAAGCTCGGGGTCGATTTCGACGCCGTCTATACCGCCGAGGACTGCGGCTCCTACAAACCCTCGGCCCGGAATTTCGAGTACATGCTGGCCAAGCTCAACACGCTCGGGATCGAGAGGAAGCAAATCCTGCACACCGCCGAGAGCCTGTTTCACGACCACACGCCGGCGAATGAGCATGGGCTTGCGTCATGTTGGATTCATCGGCGCCACAGCCAAGAGGGTTCGGGCGCAACAATGGCCCTGACGCATACGCCCAAATACGACTTTCGCTTCGAGAGTCTGGCCGATCTCGTCAAGGCGCATCATGAGGCCATCAAGGCCTGAGGCATTTTTGGCTTGGGGTGTGTGAGCCCCTTGCGGGCAAGGCGCGGACGCACTGGTCATGCCGCGATGACGACCGCTTAGATCCGAGCAAGGCAGAAATGGAAAAGCCGCCGATCCTCCACGACGACTTCGCCAAGGTCGACATCCGCATCGGGCGCATCGTAGCGGTCAGGCCCTTCGAGCGCGCGCGCAACCCCTCTTACAAGGTCGAGGTCGACCTCGGCCCGCTCGGCAGGAAGTGGTCGAGCGCGCAGATCACAAGTTATTCAGAGGATGATCTCGTCGGCCGGCAGGTCGCTTGCGTCGTCAACATGCCGCCGCGCAACATCGCTGGCTTTCAGTCCGAAGTGCTGATCCTCGGGGCGAAGAACGCGCGCTCGGAGGTCATCCTGTTGTCACCGCTCGCCGAGATCGCGCTCGGGGAACCGGTGTTCTGATATAAGCTTGCGCGCCGCGGCTGTTCCGCCCACGGCCACTGAAGCATTGAAACGTCGTTATCGAGGGCTGGACGATGAAACGCATGCCGGCTCTTTTGAGCTTGATTGCTTTGATGGCATGCTGTGCGCCTGTGTTTTCAGCGGCCGCGCAAACCGTCTCGCACACGTCCGGCAAATCAAAGAGCGCGCAAGGCCAGAAGGTCCCGATGCGGCATGACCAGCTGACGCTCTATCCCCACGGAAGGCCCGCGCGTCCCCAAAAAGCGTATAGCGCCTTCCCTCATCGGTTCGATCACCCAAGCCCGATCCACAATACGTTTATGGGCGTCCAACGATGGTGAGGGGGCCAACATGGAAACGCTCGCACGGACCGTGATTCTTGGAGCGCTTGCTGTTCTGATGTTCGCGGCAAGCGGGGCGGTGGCGCATTCAGCAACGATCAACCCGGCGTTGGTCGGCGCTTGGGCGCCCTCGATAGCCGACTGTCCGAGGCTGTTTGAAAGAACGAGCCGCGGGTTCTCGTTCAAGCAGCCTGTCGACCAGTTCGCTCAAGCGGTGATCATCCGGCCGGGGGAGGTTGAAAGCCCGTCAAGCGTGTGTCGCATCCTTAAGGTCACCCGTGCAAAGGACATAATATCCGCGGCGACGGAATGCAGAGACGCTATCAGTTATTCGTCTGTTGACATCACCATCAAGGTCCAATCCGCACGACAGATTGTCTACAGTGCGGCGGCCGGCGAGGCGCTCAATGTCACCTATCTGAAGTGCCCGATCTGAGATCGCGCTGCTTCAGCCCTCTCAGAGAGCTGCGGAGGGCGGCTAGCTCGCTGGCCATTCGAGTTCGGGCACAAGCTTATAAGGATAGTCAGGGTCGACATATCCTTTGGCCTTCTGCCTCTTCGGCAAGATCGGCTTGTCGCGCGGCAGCTTCTCGTATGGGACCTGCTTCAAAAGGTGGGAAATGACGTTCAGACGAGCGCGTCGCTTGTCGTCCGAGCGCACGACATGCCACGGCGCCCAGGCGGTGTCGGTGGCCTTGAACATGTCGTCGCGCGCACGCGAATAGTCATACCAGCGGCTGTAGGACTTGAGATCCATCGGCGACAGCTTCCAGACCTTGCGCGGATCGCTGATCCTCGCCTCGAGCCGGCGGGTCTGCTCCTCCTCGCTCACCTCCAGCCAGTATTTGATGAGGATGATTCCCGATTCGACAATCGCTTTCTCCACCGCCGGCGTCAGCGCGAGAAAGCGCTTCACCTGCTCGAGCGAACAGAATTCCATGACCCGCTCGACGCCGGCGCGGTTGTACCAGCTGCGGTCGAAGATCACGATTTCGCCCGCGGCAGGCAAATGACGCATGTAACGCTGGATATACATTTGCGACTTCTCGCGCTCGGTTGGAGCGGGAAGCGCGACGACACGATAGACGCGCGGGCTGACCCGTTCGGTGATCGCCTTGATGACCCCGCCCTTGCCGGCGCCGTCGCGGCCTTCGAACAAGACCACGACTTTCAGTCCCTTGGCGACGACCCAGAGCTGAAGCTTGACCAGCTCCGCGTGCAGACGCGCAAGTTCGCGGTCGTATTCCTTGCCGCCAAGTTCGCCTCGACCTTGCGAGGTGTTGTTGTTTTTGGCCTTTTTGCCCTTGTTCAGACGGTTTGCGACAGCCATTTTCTCCTCCCGGTTCGTCCTTTACATCACGGACGTGCTTGCCTAGTAAAGCGACGGGTGGCTTGGATCTGGAGCGGCGGACGGGAGGCGTCACGCGGCTCTTTGGCTTGCGCTTCGAGGAAAGTGCTTGTCGCGCTCTCAGATTTCGGGTCCCAGTGGCGAGGCCAGGTGCGATGACGTCCGGAGAAGACCCATGTTGAGCTTTCGTCGGCGCATTGCTGTATCAGCCCTTATGTTGGGCGTCGGGGCGTGCGCGCTCTCCGTGAGCGGGCAGCCAGGGGGCGGCGTCTCATGGATTCCGTCGGCGCAGGCACAAGGCCCCCTCAGGAATCTGATCGCGCGCCTGCGGGGCCAGACGCTGCCGGAGGGCATCGCAAAAGCGAACGGCCGCCTTGAAGCGACCCAGGTCGACGTCTCCTCGAAATATCCGGGACGGCTCGCGGAAGTGACCGTCGAGGAAGGCTCAAGCGTCACGCAAGGGCAGGTTATCGCGAAGCTCACCTCGCCGGAATACGAGGCGCAGTTGCGCGCCGCCAAGGCCGATGTGCAGAAGGCGAACGATGCGCTTGCGGCGGCGGAGGCCGAAATCAGCTCCCGGCAGAGCGCTCTCGAATTCGCCAAATCCGATTTTGAGCGCGGCCAGGAGCTGATGAAGACTGGCTTCATCACCAAGCAGGTCTTTGAACAGCGTAAGCGCAACTACGATTCCGCGGTGGCGGCGGTGCAAAGCTTCACCTCGCAGCGCGATCAAGCCCTGTCGCAGATCGCGAACTCGGAGGCGGAGGTCGATCGCGTCCAGTCGATCATCGACGATCTGACCCTCGTTTCGCCGCGATTGGGCCGCGTCCAGTACCAGCTTGCGCGGGCCGGCGAGGTGGTCGCCGCCGGCGCGCCGATCGTCACCATCCTCGACCTCACCGACGTCTATATGACCGTGTTCTTGCCTGCGGCGGACGCGGGCAAGCTGGCGGTCGGCGATGAGGCCCGCATTATCCTCGATCCCGTCCCCGACTACGTGATTCCTGCAAAAGTCAGCTTTGTCGCCGCCGACGCGCAATTTACTCCTAAGACCGTGGAGACGACGGACGAACGCGCCAAGCTGATGTTCCGGGTGAAGCTGAAGATCGATGCCCAGGTGCTTCAGCAGTTCTACACGCGGGTGAAGACCGGCGTCCGGGGCCTGGGCTTCGTCCGCACCAAGCACGATGTGGAGTGGCCGCCCGAGCTTCAGGTCAAGCTGCCCAGCGCGCCCGCAGCCAAGGCCTCTGCCCCTCCAGCTGCCGACAACCCGGCGGAAACCAAGACGCCCGACGCAAAATGACCGGCGAGGCCGTCGCACGGGTCAAGACCGTATCGCACCGCTATGGCGCGACGGTCTCGCTCGCTGACGTCTCTATCGACATTCCGTCACGCATCATGGTCGGGGTGATCGGGCCGGACGGCGTGGGCAAGTCCACGCTGCTGGGGCTCATCGCGGGGGTGAAGGTCATCCAGAGCGGCGAGGTTGTCGTCTTCGACAAGACCATCGCCGACAAGGAGACCTTGCGGGAGATGCGCGGCCGCATCGCCTATATGCCGCAGGGCCTCGGCCGCAACCTCTACCCGACGCTCTCCGTCTTCGAGAACATCGACTTCTTCGGCCGATTGTTCGGATTGTCAGCGACGGAGCGTCGCTCCAAGATCGACGAGCTTCTTACGGCGACGAGCCTGGAGAAGTTCGAAGCGCGTCCGGCCGGCAAGCTGTCCGGCGGCATGAAGCAGAAGCTGAGCCTCTGCTGCGCCCTTATCAACGACCCCGACCTTCTGATCCTCGACGAGCCGACCACCGGCGTCGATCCCCTATCGCGCGGCCAGTTCTGGGACCTCATCAACACGATCCGCGCGCGCCGGCCGCAGATGAGCGTCATTGTCGCCACCGCCTACATGGACGAAGCGGAGCGGTTCGACTGGCTGATGGCGATGGACGACGGCAAGATCATCGCCACCGGCACGCTGAAGGAGCTGCTCACGAAAACGGGCGAGCCCAATCTCGACGACGCCTTCATCGCCATGATGCCCGAGGCCAAGCGCGCCCTGCACAAGAAAGTGGTCGTGCGTCCGCGCGTCGCCTCGCCGGATGAGACGCCGGCGATCGAGGCGGAGGGGCTCACGCGCCAGTTCGGCGATTTTGTCGCGGTCGACCACGTCAGCTTCAGGATTCCCCGCGGCGAGATCTTCGGCTTCCTCGGCTCGAACGGCTGCGGGAAATCGACGACGATGAAAATGCTGGTGGGCTTCCTGCCGGCGACCAGCGGCACGTGCAAGCTGTTCGGCGAGCCGATGGGCTCGAACGACATGCAGGCGCGGCGCAACGTCGGCTACATGACGCAAGCCTTTTCGCTCTACGGCGAATTGACGGTCGCGCAGAATCTCATGCTGCATGCCGAACTCTATCATTTGCCGAAAGAGAAGATCGGCCCGCGAATTGAGGAGCTGCTCGAGCGCTACGACCTGAAGTCGGTCGTCAATTCGCGGCCCGACAGCCTGCCTCTCGGCATGAAGCAACGCCTTCAGCTCGCCGTCGCGGTGCTGCACGAGCCCTCGATTCTCATCCTCGACGAGCCGACTTCGGGCGTCGACCCGATCGCGCGCGACGCGTTCTGGCGCACGCTGATCGACCTTTCCCGCGACGACGGCGTGACGATTTTCGTGACCACCCATTTCATGAACGAGGCCGATCGCTGCGACCGCATCTCGCTCATGCACGCAGGCAAGGTTCTCGCCGTCGGCGCGCCGCAGGAGCTGGTCAAAGAGCGCGGCAGCGCCTCGCTCGAAGACTGCTTCGTCGGCTATCTCGCGGAAGCCGCGGGCATCGACATGACGAAAAAGGTCGATGCGCCGGCGGCGGCCCTCGAGGTCGAGGCGAGCGAGCGGCCGAAGCGCTTCAAGATTGGCCGGCTATGGGCTTACGCGCGGCGTGAGACTGTCGAGCTCTTGCGCGATCCGATCCGGCTGGCCTTCGCGCTCGTCGGTCCCGTCATTCTCATGTTCGCCTTCGGCTTCGGCATCTCCTTCGATATCGAGAACCTGGCGACCGCGACATTCGACCAGGACGAAACGCCCGAGAGCCGCGACCTGATTCAGGGTTTCGACGGGTCGCGCTATTTCTCGGTCCAACCGCCGATTACGTCGGCGAACGAGGCGGAGAGACGGCTTAAAAGCGGGAACACCCAGATCGTCGTCGAAGTGCCGCCTGGCTTCGGCCGAGACCTTCTCAACAAGCGCACGCCGGAAGTCGACGCGACAGTCGACGGCGCGATGACGTTCCGCGGCGAGACGTCCAAAAACTACGTGACGGGCGTCATCAGGAAGCAGGGAGAGGAGTTGACGCGAAGCCAGCGTCGCGCGGGGAGCGCGAACGCCTGGACAGACGACGACATCCAGACCCGCTTCCGTTACAATCAGGCCTTTCTTAGCGTGAACGCGATGGTGCCCAGCATTTTCATGCTGCTGCTCTGCCTGATTCCGGCGATCATGTCGGCGATCGCGGTCGTCCGGGAGAAGGAGACGGGGTCGATCGCCAATTTTCGCTCGACGCCGATCACCCGACTCGAATACCTGATCGGCAAGCAACTTCCTTATATCGCGGTCGCCATGATCGCCTTCTTTGCCTTGTTGCTGATCGCGATTTTTATATTCCACGTACCGCCGAAAGGACCGTTCCTCGTTCTTCTCCTAGGAACGATCGTCTACGTCATTGCGACCGTGGGGTTTGGCGTTCTGATCTCCTCCTTCACCCGAACGCAGGTCGCAGCCGTCTTCGCGACCGCGATCCTTTCGATCGTGCCGGCGGTCAATTTCTCCGGAATGCTCGCGCCGGTCTCCTCGCTTTCGGGCGGAGCGAGGGTGATCGGCCTTTCCTTCCCCTCATCCTGGTACCAGCAGGTTTCGGTCGGCGTTTTCGCCAAGGCGCTCGGAATCGTCGATCTTTGGCGCGACATCGCCGCGATCGCGCTGATCGCCTTTGTCTTCCTGGTCATTTCGCTGCTCCTGCTTCGCAAGCAGGAGGCTTGAGATGTCGGAGGCCCCCTCGCCCAAAGCCGCGCATCTTGTCGAAGCGAAGCCCCTGACCTTCGTCGACCATGTGGTCAACATCTTCCACCTGGTCATCAAGGAACTGAGAAGCATCCGGGCTGACCCGACGATGCTGATCCTGGTCGTTTATGCGTTCAGCATCTCGGTCAACACGGTGGCCACCGGCGCGGTGACGGAGGCAACCAACCTCTCGGTCGGCATCGTCGACGAGGATGGCTCGGACCTGTCGCGGCGAATCGCCGAGGGACTCCGGCTGCCGACCTTCCAGCCGCCGGTGCAGATCACGGCCTCCGACATCGATCCGTTGATGGATCAGGGCAAGCTCTTGTTCGTGGTCGAAATCCCGCCGAATTTCGAGGCCGACGTTCGCGCTGAGCGGAAGACCGGCCTCCAGATCAATGTCGACGCAACCGCGGTCGCTCAGGCCGGCAACGGCGCAAGTTCTCTGCGCAACGCTATCGCCACCGAGATCCAGCGGTTCATCTCCGGGAGGGCCGACTCGAACGGCGCGCCAATCAATCTGGTGGTGCGTGCGGCCTTCAACCCGAACCTCAAGACTTCGTGGTTCTCGGCGATGACCCAGGTCATCAACCAGATCACGCTCTTGACCGTCATCCTCACCGGCGCGGCGCTGATCCGCGAGCGCGAGCAAGGCACCGTCGAGCACCTGCTGGTCATGCCGGTCGTGCCGTCGGAGATCATGCTCGCCAAGATGATCGCCAACGGTCTCGTAATCCTGGTCGCAGCGATGCTGTCGCTGCAATTCGTCGTGCACTGGTGGATCGGCTCGCCGATCAACGGGTCTTTGCTTCTGTTCCTGTTCGGCGCGGCGATCTATGCGCTCGTCGTGGCGGCGCTTGGCATCATGCTCGGCACGCTCGCGACGACGATGGGCCAGTTCGGCCTGCTCGCCATGCCGGTGCTGATCGTCACGCAATTGCTCTCAGGCAGCAGCACGCCGATGGAAAGCATGCCCGTCTGGCTGCAATATCTATTCAAGACGATCAGCCCGACGCCGCATTTCGTCGCATTCGCCCAGGCGGTGCTGTTCCGCGGAGCCGACATCACCCTTGTGTGGCGTCCGCTCGTTGCGATGTTCGCGATCGGCGTTGTCTATTTCACGATCGCCAGCGTCCGCTTCCGCAAGGTGATCTTCGGCGGGTGATCGCTTTGACGCCAACGTGCCGTATTATTAGGCGCGCGAACAAGAAACGCGCGTAGGACGGCAGGCCCGCATGCGGGGTTCGGCTTGACGGCCTAAGCCGCACGAGTCCACAGTGCGGAACGACCAACATATATCGGATCCTTCGGCTAGGCGCGACCCGCGCTGCCGCCGAGCAAAAACCATCCGAACAAGGGAGAGAAACTTGTCGAAGTCCCATTGGCTCGCCGGCGTTAGCCGCCGCAAACTCATCAAATCCGGGGCCGCGCTCGCCGCCGCCCAATTCGCCAGTCCGTTCGTCATCCGCGCCCGCGCCGCTGACGCCGTCAAGATCGGCCTCGACAACCCGCTGACCGGCACCTACGCCGCATACGGCAAGAACGAGATGATCGGCTGCCAGATGGCGCTCGACGAGATCAACGCCAAGGGCGGCATCCTCGGTCGTCCGGTCGAGCTTGTCGTCGAGGATTCCTCCAGCGGCGACGCCGGCACGGCGGTGCAGAAGGCGCGCAAGCTGATCGACGGCGACAAGGTCGACTTCCTGCTCGGCAACGTCAACTCGGCGCTCGCGCTCGCCATGGCGCAGGTTTCGAACGAAAAGGGCGTTCTGCACATCTGCCCCGGCGGCCACACCGACGCGGTCACCGGCGCGAGCTGCCACTGGAACGTGTTCCGCGTCTGCAACACCACTTCAATGGAGGCGAACGCCGTCGCGAGCGCGCTCATCAAGCAATACGGCAAGAAGTACTACTACATCACGCCCGACTACGCGTTCGGCCACACTCTTGAAGCCGGCATGATCAAGGCCATCGCCAAGCTTGGCGGCGAGAGAGTGGGCGGCGACCTGACGCCGCTCGGCACGGTGGACTTCTCCTCCTATCTCATCAAGGCGCAGGCGGCCAACCCCGACGTCATCATCTTCCTGGTTCAGGGCGACGACATGCTGAACGCCATGAAGCAGGCGGTTCAGTTCGGCCTGCAGAACAAAGTCCATCTGGCCGGCGCGCAGCAGGAACTGGAGCCGCTCGAAGGCCTCCCGCCGGAGGCGCGAATCGGCGTCTGGGTCATGGAATGGTACTGGAACCAGCCCGGCGTGCCCCATGTCGCCGAATTCGTCGAGGCGATCAAGAAGCGCACCGGCCGCGTGCCGACCGCGCGCACCTGGTTCGGATATGTGTCGGTCTGGACCTGCGCGCTCGCCGCCGCCAAGGCCAATTCGCTGAAGGCGGTGGACATGGCGAAGGCCCTGCAGGACTTCCACCTGCCGCCTGAGATCGCGCTCGGGCCGAATCCGGCCTTCTACCGCGCCGGCCAGAACCAGCTTCTCGCGTCGCTGTTCGTCGGCGAAGCGCAGGCCAAGGGCTCGGCGCCGGACGACTTGTTCAAGGTCACCAAAGTCGTCAACGGGGCCGATGTCGCAGGCACGGTCGAGGAGAGCGGCTGCAAGATGACCTGGCCGACCTGACGATCATGCGGGGGGAGGGGGGCTCGCTCGCTCGCGGCGCCGATGGCGGCGCGGGCGGCGAAACGAGCGCATGAGCCAGGTTGTCCTGTTCAACGTCTTCAACGGCCTGATCGTCGGGGCGTTCTACGCCCTGATGGCGCTTGGTCTGTCGCTGATCCTCAACTTGAGCGGGGTCATCAATTTCGCTCATGGCGGATTCTTGGCGCTCGGCGCCTATCTGGCCTACACGTTGATCCCCTATATCGGTTTTTGGGGCGCGCTGATCCTCGCGCCGCCGCTGACCGCGGCGCTCGGTCTCGTCGTCGAGCGGCTGTTGATCCGCCCGCTCTATGGCAAAGACCCTCTCTATAGCCTCCTCTTGACCTTCGGGCTCGCCTACATCTTTGAGGACGTGACGCGCCTGATATGGGGCGCGCAGAGCGTGCCCTTTCAGGTCCCAGGCTGGCTGATGACTTCGCTGTCGAGTCAGTATCTTTTTCCTTACCGGCTATCGCGTATTCATGATGATCATCGTTGCGGTGGCGGTTGGCGGCCTGTTCGCCGTGCTTAAATACACGCGGCTAGGCATGCGCATCCGCGCCGGCACACGCGATCTGGATACGGTCTCGACGCTTGGCGTCAATGTCAGGGTGTTGCGCAGCCTCAACTTCGGCATCGGCATCTACATGGCCGGCCTCGCCGGCGTGCTCGCGGCCGGCCTGCTCGGACTCTCGCCCACCATCGGCGCCAATCTCATCATGCCGAGCTTCGTCGCGATCATCGTCGGCGGCCTCGGCAGTCTGCTTGGAACGCTCATGGGCGGCTTGATGATCGGCGTCGTGTCTGGATTGGCGGCGGTCTATTTCCCCTCGGCGACCGAGGCCGTGATCTACGTGATGATGGCGCTGGTGCTGCTCGTCAGGCCACGCGGTCTGCTCGGCGAAGAGGGAAGGCTCCATTGAACGCCGTCCGCACTCGCGCCATCGATGTCGTCGTCTGCCTGTTGCTCCTCTTCGCGCCCTTCTTGATGAGCGCGATCGGCGGTTACACCGAACTCGCCACCCGCATCGTGGTCATGGGGCTGGCGGCGATGTCGCTCAACTTCCTGCTTGGCTTCACTGGGGTGCTTTCGTTCGGCCATGCGGCTTATTTCGGGCTCGGCGCCTACGGGACGGCGATGGCCATCAAGTATTGGGGCGTGGGGTCGATCCCGGCCATCGTGCTCGGCGTGATCGTTGCGACGATCGCAGCGATGGCCGTCGGCGCGCTCATCATCAGGCTGCGCGGCGTTTATTTCGCCATGGTGACCATCGCCTTTGGTCAGGTCTTCTACTTCATCGCCTTCCGCTGGAATGCGGTGACCGGCGGCGATGACGGGCTCACTGGCTGGCGCCGTCTGCCGATCAATTTTGGTTTCGCTGAGCTCGACATTGTACGGAACGACAGGGCTTTCTACTATTTCGCTCTCGCGATTTTTGCGGTCTGCGTCGCCGCGATGGCGGTGCTTCTCAACTCGCCATTCGGGCGCTCGCTGATCGCCATTCGCGAGAACGAAAGGCGCGCGCGGTTTCTCGGCGTGCCGATCGAGTTCCACGTCTGGCTGTCGTTTGTGATCTCGTGCCTCTTCGTCAGCGTCGCGGGGGCGCTCTACGCTCTGCTCAACAACTTCATCGATCCGCGAGCTTTGCGCGTCGACCTCTCTGGCAATCTCGTCATCATGGCGGTGCTGGGCGGCATGCGCTCGTTCTGGGGCCCGCTGATCGGCGCGGCGATTTTCGTCGCCCTGCAGGACTACGTCTCGAGCCACACCGAAAACTGGATGTCGGTGATCGGCCTCGTGTTCGTGCTGGTGGTGCGCTTCTTTCCGCGCGGAGTTCTGGGCATGCTGCGCACGGGAGCGAAGGCGTGAGCCTGCTTCAGGTCGAGGGCGCATCGAAGCGCTTTGGCAGCCTGGTCGCCATCGATAACGTGTCCCTGACCATCGAGCCCGGCGAATTGCGCGCGATCATCGGTCCCAACGGCGCCGGCAAGACGACGTTCTTCAACCTGGTCAGCGGTCTGTTCGCGCCGACCGCGGGCTCGATCCGGTTTGAGGGTCGCGACATTGCTGCGCTCGCCCCCGATGAGCGGGTGCGACGTGGCATGTCCCGCACCTTCCAGATCACGGAGGTCTTTCCCGAGCTCTCGGTCGCCGACAACATCCGCGTCGCGGTCGAGGTCGCGTCCGGCTATCGCCTTCGACCCTGGCTTGGCGCGGGGGCGCGGGCCGCGGTCGAAGCGCGCGTCGCTGAGCTTCTGAGTCTTGGCGGACTGACCGACAAAGCCGCGATGCGCGCTGGCGCGCTGTCCCACGGCGATCAGCGGGCGGCGGAGATCATGATGTCGCTTGCTTTGCGACCCCGCCTGCTCATGCTCGACGAGCCGACCGCAGGGATGGGCGATCAGGAGACCTATGACATCGCGCGGCTCATCCGGCGGCTGCATCAGCGGGAAGGGCTGACGATCATGCTGATCGAACACGACATGCGCGTCGTCTTCAATCTCGCCGACCGCATCATGGTGCTTGCCGAGGGGCGGGTGCTGGCGGAGGGCGCGCCGCAGGAAATCGCCGACAGCGAACGCGTCCAGGCCGCCTATCTTGGCAAGGCGGCGGCATGATCGCCCTCCAAGCCCAGGACCTCCACACATTCTACGGCAAGAGTCATATCCTGTATGGGGTGAGCCTCGAAGTGCGCGAGGGCGAGATCGTCGCTCTGCTCGGCCGCAATGGGGCGGGGAAGACGACCACGCTGCGCAGCCTGATCGGCCTCACCCGCCCGCGCACTGGCAAGGTCGCGGTGTTTGGCGCGGATGTGACCGGCTTTCCCCCTTACCGGATCGCTGCGTCGGGCGTCGGCTATGTGCCGGAAGGGCGGCGCATCTTCGCCAACCTGACGGTGGACGAGAACCTGCTGGTTCCAGTCGAGCGGCCCGGCCCGTGGACGGTCGCCCGTGTCTACGAAGTCTTTCCGCGCCTCGCCGAGCGCCGCGAAAATAAGGGCGCGCAGCTCTCGGGCGGCGAGCAGGAGATGCTGTCAATCGCCCGCGCCCTGATCTTGAATCCCAAGCTGCTGATGCTCGACGAGCCTTCGCAGGGCCTTGCGCCGCTGATCGTCGAGGACGTGTTCAGGATCGTCGTAGCGGCGCGGCGCGAAGGCCTTTCCGTCTTGCTGGTCGAGCAGAACGTCCGTGCGGCAGTCGAGATCGCCGATCGCGCCTACGTGCTGGACAACGGCCGGATCGTTTACGAGGGCGACGCCGGCGCCTTTGGCGCAGACGAGCAGCGGGTGCGCGAACTCGCCGGCGCCAGCGCCGAGAAATGGGACATCGACGGCTAGCGCAAGTCCTTCTCAGGGCCTAGCGCGATGGGCTCGACGCTGCTGCGTATGCCTGACCAGGCCCGGAACGTGATTCGCCGCCGCGGCGCGCCTTGGCGTCCTGGTCGCGCTACAGCCGTACGTCTTCCCTGGCATGATCCCGATTATCCTCGCTGACGGCGGCGTCTGTGCCTACTTCCGACAGAAGACGGCGACGAGCGCCTTCTTCTCGCGGGCGGCGATGTCGCCCGCGCTGAGCGGCGTCGCGCTTTCTAATGCGGGCTCGCCGCCGCCGAGGAAGGCGCGAACCGCGTCGGAAGCGATCAGAGCGTGCGGAGCGGCGAGGGCGAGACCGGCGACGCGCTTGGGCTCGCCCGCGATCGGCGCCACGAGGCCGACCAGCGCCCCGCTTCGATCGAACACCGGTCCCCCGCTCGCGCCCTTGTCCACGGCGGCGGTCACGACCGGCCGCGCCTCGCCGCCGGTAAACGAGGCCGAGCTTGCCGCAACGCGCGGTCCGGCGAAGCCGAGGATGACGAGATCCTCGCGCGGCGCTCCGAACTGGGGCGCTCCGCCGTTCGCGCCGAAGTCTCCGGCGAGCATGACCAAACCCGTTGCGGCGTCGGCGCGCTCGATCCGCGCCGGCTTGCCGGCGATAGTCGGATGCGGGCAGTCGTTCGCCTTAAGCGCTGTCAGTGCCTTGCCGGGTGCCACGACGAGGGCGGTTGCGGCGGGCTGCGGAAGGGGCGGGGGCGGCCCCGGACTCGACGCGCCCGGCGCTGCGCCGGCTTCGGGGAACGGTTCGAATGAATTGGCGATGGCGATCGCGATTCGGTCGAGGTTCGCGGCCTGCGATGCCGGATAGGCGAAGGTGAAGCCGCGCAGCGGCGGGTTCGCATTCGGGTTCTTGTCGAAGCGGGTGTAGAACTTGACCAGTCCGTCCTGCCCGGAGACGACGAAGAAGGCGTCCGGCTTGACGGCCTTATAGGCGATCTTGCGGACGGGCGTCGCCGCGGACAAACGCATATAGAGCGCGCCCAGGTCAGCGTCGGCGTTCGAAGCGAAATCGAGCCTTGTACCAGGAAGCGCGCTCAAAAGTTTCAGCGGCGCGCCGATCTTGGCCCCGGTTTTGGGGTCGCTCACGGTTTGAAACCCAGCCGCCTCGCGGGCCTTTTGAGCTGCGGCGAGCAAGGCCTTGAGCTCAGGCGCGGACAGCGCGCCATCGAGGGGCGCTTTGACGCTTGCCTGGAAGGCGAGGATCGCGTCGCGGGTGTGCTTGCCGAAGTCGCCGTCGTTGACGCCAACGTAAAGCCCGAGCCAGACGAGCGCCTGCTGGAGAGCCTTGCGCGTCGCTTCCGGCAGCGCCAGGAACGCCGCCTTCTGCGCCGCCATCGCCGCGTCCTCGGCGGAAGGCGCGGCCTGCGTCGTTTGCGCTTGGGCCGGGGCGAGCGGAGAAACGAGGCCTAAGCCCACAGCGAAGACCAGACCGACGGGCGGGCGCTTCATGGTTTCTCCGAGTTGTCGGACCATCCTCGAGTCTGCCTTAGTGAAGGAGGCCTCGACCGTGCTATATTCACGGTGAGACGCCCGCGCGTCAATTTAAAGGTACGACATGCTTCACGCTCTGCGCTCGCTCGCTGTGTTCCTGTTTCTGCTCGCGGTCGGCGCCAGCGTCGCGGCGGAAACGAAGCCATTCGCCCGCGAGGACATGGCGAGCGACGCTGTTCGCCTGACAGAGACCCTCCGCGTCGCGACGGCGGCCATTGGCGCCCAGGTCAAAGGCAAGACCCCTCAGCAATTGCTGGTCGAGGCCGCCAGGGCTGTCATGGGGTCTAATTTTGCCGACGCGGAGAAACTTGCAGGCGCGGCGATCACCGCGTCGCCCAAGGACCCCGCCAACTGGTTGGCTTACGCCGGGATCGCCGCTGCGGCCGACGACGCCAAGGCAAACGAACGCTATGAAATGGTCACCCGCGGAGCGACTGCGGCCTATGCCGCTTATCAGCATTCGACGACGCCGGACGCCCAGGCCGCCGCACTCGCCGTGCTCGCCGACCTGCTCGCGCGCCACGAGCAATGGCGCCCCGCGCTCGACGCTTTGAAGGCCTCGCTCGACCGCCACGACTCGGTCGATGTGCGCAAGACCTACGAAGCGATGCGCGCCGAGCACGGATTCCGAATCCTCGACTACAAGGTCGACGACGAATCCGCTCTCCCACGCGTCTGTTTCAATTTCTCAGAGCCGCTCGCGCATAAGACCGATTTCTCGCCCTATGTCGCAGTATCCGGCTCATCCGATACCGCGATCTCGAACGAGGACCAGCAGATCTGCGTCGAGGGCCTCAAACATGGCGAGCGCTACGCGATCGTGCTGCGCCAGGGCCTGCCCTCGGCGGTCGGTAAATCGCTGCTCAAGTCCGCCGACTACGAGATTTACGTGCGCGACCGCTCGCCTCAGGCGCATTTCGCCGGCCGGGCTTACGTGCTGCCGCGCCAGGGCCAGAAGGGCGCGCCGCTCGTCACCGTCAACACGGCGAAGGTCTCGATTAACGTCTATCGCGTCGGCGACCGCAATCTGCTCGCGACAGTCAATCGCGACGACTTCCTGAAGCCCATCAACTCGTCGCGGGCCGAGGAGATCGCCTCGCAGGACGGCGCGAAAGTCTGGAGCGGAACGATGGACGTCGCCGCCCAACTCAACCAGGACGTCGTGACCGACTTTCCGATGGTTGACGCCGTCGGCAAGCTCGAGCCCGGAATCTATGTCGTGACCGCGCGCCCGTGGAAAGGCGCGGCAAACCCTGCCGATGCGGATGCCGACGAGAGCGTGCAGCTTGCCGCGCAATGGATGGTGGTCTCCGATCTTGGCCTGACCGCGATCTCCGGCGACGATGGGGTGCATGCGCTCGTCCAATCCTTGGGCTCGGCCGGGCCGCTCTCCGGCGTTGAACTCAGGCTCGTTGCGCGCAACAACGAAGTGCTGGCGACGAAGACGACCGGCGCCGACGGGCGGGTCGCTTTCGATCCCGGCCTCTCGCGGGGCAAGGGCGGCTCAGCGCCGGGACTTCTGGTCGCCACGCTTGGCGGCGACTACGGCTTCCTCAGCCTCGCTCAGAACGCTTTCGATCTCAGCGACCGCGGCGTCATGGGCCGCGATCCCCCCGCCGGGCTCGACGCGTTCCTCTACACGGAGCGCGGCGTCTACCGTTCGGGCGAGACGGTTTTCGCAACCGCTCTGTTGCGCGACGCCAAGGGCGTGGCGAAATCCGGCTTAGCCCTGACGCTTGTCGTCAAGCGGCCGGACGGCCTCGAGTACAAACGCGCGACTGTGCCCGACCAGGGCCTCGGTGGGCGCGCCTACGCGATCCCGCTGCTGCCAGGTTCGGCGGCGGGCAAATGGTCGATTGACGCCTATGTCGATCCCAAGGGCGACAGCATCGGCCGAGTCGAGTTCATGCTGCAGGATTACGTTCCTGAGCGGCTCGATTTCACTCTCCATCCGGCCAAACCAATCATCGATCCTGGCGAACCCGTCGCGTTCTCGCTCGATGCGCGGTTTCTCTATGGCGCGCCGGCGAGCGGGCTCGACGTCACCGGCGCCGTTCGGTTGCAGGTCGTCGAAGGCGCGGCGCTCGCCGGCTTTCCGGGCTACGTCGCCGGCCTCGCCGACGACGATTTCACCACCATCGAGACCCAGTTTTCCGATCATGTTCAAACGGACGCCAAGGGCCATGCCGATCTTTCGGTCGAATTGCCCGACGCCACGAGCACCCGCCCGCTTGAAGCCAAGCTGATCGTCGACGTCGGCGAGCCGGGCGGACGGACGGTCGAGCGCACGCTCGTGCTCCCTGTGCGGGCGAAGGGCGTGACGGTTGGCGTCAAAAAAGACTTCGACGCGACGTTGAGCGCTGGCGACGTGGCGACGTTCGAGGCGATCGCGGTTGCGCCGGACGGCGCCCGCGTCGCGCGCAAGGGCGCTGCCTGGTCGCTCTATCAGGTGACGAACGACTACCAGTGGTTCAACGCCGACGGACGCTGGAGCTACGAGCCGGTCAAGTCGTCGAAGCGCGTCGCGAGCGGGACGATCGACATCGGCGCCGATGCGCCCGCCAAGTTTTCCGGCCGCGTCGGCTGGGGCGCGCATCGTCTGGACATCAAGACGCTCGACGGCGAGGAGACGAGCGTCGCTTTCGACGTTGGCTGGTCGGGAACGGCCGGCGCCGACACCCCCGACAATGTCGTCGTGACCCTCGACAAGACGAACTACACGGCTGGCGAAGAGGCCAAGCTACGCATTGCCTCCGCCTTCGCCGGCAAGGCGACCATCGCTCTCATTGGCGACAAGATCGAGCGCTTCATCGACGTCGATCTCGTCTCCGGAGACAATGTCGTCCCGTTCGCGGTCGGGGCAGACTGGGGCCCCGGCGCTTATGCGGTCGCGCTAACCCATAGACCGCTCGATGCCGCCGCCAAGCGCATGCCCGGCCGCGCGCTTGGGCTGGCCTGGTTCGCCATCGATCGCGGCTCGCATACGCTCGACGTTAAGCTCGACGCGCCGTCCCTCGCGCGGCCTCGTCAGTCCATGACGCTCCCCATCCATCTCGCCGGCCTCACGGCGGGGGAGGAGGCGCGGGTGACCGTCTCGGCGGTCGATGTCGGCATTCTCAATCTGACCGGCTTCAAGACGCCGGACCCCAGCGCTTACTTCTTTGGGCAGCGCAAGCTGCCGGTCGAGATCCGCGATCTCTGGGGCATGCTGATCGACGGCATGCAGGGCGCGGCTGGCGCCATCCACACCGGCGGCGATGAGAGCGGCGGCGTGGAGGGCAATCTGCCGACGCAGGAGCCGCTGGCGCTGTTCTCAGGCGTCGTCAAAGTGGACGCTGAGGGGAACGCGTCCGTCTCGTTCGATCTGCCAGCGTTCAATGGTTCGGTGCGGCTGACCGCCGTCGCCTGGTCGAAGGACAAGGTCGGGTCCGCGCAGGCCGATGTGACGGTGCGCGACTCGGTCGTTGTCGCTGCAACTCTGCCGCGTTTCCTCAACGTCGGCGACCGCTCCGAAATGCATATCGACATCGACAATGTCGAGGGCGACGCGGGCGAGTATAACCTCGACCTCGACATCCACGGGCCGCTCACCGCCGACGCGGACGCGATGACAAAGGCGGTGCGCCTCGACCCGCATCAACGCCAATCCTTGGCGATGCCGATTGCCGCGGCTGGCATCGGCGTCGCCGAGCTTGACTTGAAACTCACGGGCCCGAAGACGGACCTGACCCAGCATTTCCGCCTCGGCATAGCCTCCGGCGCGCCCAACTCGTATCGGCGCACGGTGACGCCTCTGCCGGGCGGCGCAAGTCAGACCATCTCGGGCGATCTCCTCGCCGATTTCATTCCCGGCACCGGCTCGATCGCGATTTCGGCTTCCCCTTTTGGGGCGCTCGACGCCCCGGCGCTGCTGGCGGCGCTGCAACGCTACCCTTATGGCTGTTCGGAGCAGACGGTCAGCGTCGCCATGCCTTTGCTCTATGTGAACCGCCTCGCGTCGATCGAGCATCTCGGCGTCGATCCGGATCTCGATGGACGGATCAAACAGGCGATCGAGCGCGAACTCAGTCGCCAGAGCGCGAGCGGCGCGTTCGGCATGTGGAGCGCCGACAGCAATGGAGAGGACGCCTGGCTCGACGCCTTTGTCACTGACTTCCTCACCCGCGCACGGGAGCGCAATTTCGCCGTCTCGCAGCAAGCCTTCGAGCAGGCGCTCGACCGGCTGCGCAATGAGGTCGTCAACACGCCGGAGCCGAACAAGGATAATGCCGCGGCCATCGCCTATGCGCTCTATGTTCTTGCGCGCAACGGGCGCCCCGTCATCGGCGATCTGCGCTACCTTACCGACGCCAAGCTCGACGCCTTCACGAGTCCGCTCGCCAAGGCCCAGCTTGCGGCTGCGCTGGCGATGCTCGGCGACCAGGCGCGCGCGGCCGGCGCCTTCGGCTCTGCGCTCAAGGCTCTCGACGCCGAGCGCGACGGGGGCTCGCGGCCCGATTATGGCTCGCGGTTGCGCGACGCCGCGGCCGTGCTCGCACTCGTCGCTGAGGCCAATCTTGGCGATATTCAGGGCGACGCGATCGCGCGCGCCGGCGCGGTTCTCGAACAGGCAAGAGCCGAGCGTTCGTTTCTCAGCACGCAGGAAATGACCTGGATGACGCTCGCCGCCGAGGGCCTCGCCGACCATGCGAGCCTGGCGCAATTCCGCGTCGACGGCGAGCCGGTCAAGGGCGCGCTTTACCGCCGCTGGAGCGGCGCCGCGCTGCCCGGACAATCGATCGTTGTCGCCAACGCCGGACAGAACTCGGCGCAGCTCGTTGTTTCGGTTTCGGGCGCGCCGATCGAACCGGACCCGGCGGTCGCCAAGGGCTATGCGATCGAGCGGTCGTTCTACAAACTCGATGGGACCAAGATCGACGCGCTGCAAAGCATGGCGCAGAACGAGCGCGTTGTGGTGTCGCTGAAAGTGACCGAGGCGCAAGCGCGCTATGCCCGGCTGCTGGTCGTCGACCGCCTGCCCGCCGGTCTCGAGATCGACAATCCGGCGCTGGTCGACGGCGGATCGGTCGAGGCCTTCTCGTGGCTGAGCAAGGACGCCGAGCCCGTGCATACCGAATATCGCGATGACCGCTTCGTTGCGGCGTTCGACCGCGCGGCGGGTCAGTCGGCGTTCATCACCATGGCCTATGTGGCGCGCGCCGTCGCGCCGGGCCGTTACATCTATCCGCCAGCGACGGCCGAGGACATGTACGACCCCGAACGCTACGGCCGCACCGCCTTTGGCGATCTGGAGGTGAGAGCGAAGTGAGGCGGCCGACCCGCGAGGCCCTCATCCGGCGCGGGCCCTCATCCGGCCCTTCGGGTCACCTTCTCCCTCAGGGAGAATGGATTCCCCACTTCTCATAGCCCGCGAGGCTGGCGCACCCCCTCTCCCTCGGGGAGAGGGTTGGGGTGAGGGTGGTCATGCGTCATCTTAGATCTTATCGTCATCGCGCTTGCCGCCGCGCTTGGGCTCGTAGCAGCGGCAGGCTTTGGCGCGTCCTTCGCCTGGACGCGCTACACCGCAAGCCTTGGCCCGCTGGATCTTGCCGCGTCTCGCGAAGGCTCGACGATCGTCGTCGATCGTGACGGCCGGCTGCTGCGCCCCTTCACCTTGCCCGATGGGCGCTGGCGCTTGCCGGCCACTACGCATGACGTCGATCCCCGTTATGTCGCGATGCTTGTCTCCTATGAGGACGGCCGGTTTTATCAACACGACGGCGTCGACTTTCGCGCGCTTGTTCGCGCCGGCGCGCAATGGCTGATGCGCGGCCATGTCGTGTCGGGCGGCTCGACCTTGCCGATGCAGGTCGCGCGGCTGATCGAGCCGCGACCCGAACGCACGATCGCCGCCAAGCTCAGGCAGATCGCGCGCGCGCTCGAGATCGAACGCGCGGTCGGCAAGCAGGGCGCGCTCGATCGATACCTCACCATTGCCCCCTTCGGCGGCAATCTCGAGGGCGTGCGCGCGGCCTCGCTCGCCTATTTCGGCAAGGAGCCGTTGAGGCTCACGCTTGCCGAGGCGGCGCTCCTGGTCGCGCTGCCGCAATCCCCCGAAGCGCGTCGGCCGGATCGTTTCGGCCGGCGCGGCGCGCGCCGCTCGCGATCGCGTGCTCGACCGCGTCGCTGCGCGCGGCCTCATCAGCGCCGCCGACGCGGCGGCGGCGAAACAAGAGCCGGTCCCTCGAGCGCGATTGGGCTTTCCGGCGCTGGCCGCGCACGCCGCCGAAGAGGCGGTCGCCGCCGACAGCCAAGCCAAAGTCATTAAGCTTTCGATCGACGCGCCGCTGCAGGCGAAGCTCGAGGCGCTGGCCAAAGAGAGCGTTGCGCGCCTCGGGCCTAAGCTCTCCGGGGCGATCGTCGTCATCGACAACGCAAGCGGCGAGATTCGCGCCCGCGTCGGCTCAGCCGCCTATGACGACGCCTCGCGCGACGGCGCGATCGACATGTCGCGCTCGCCTCGCTCGCCGGGCTCGGCGCTCAAGCCCTTCATCTATGCGCTGGCGTTCGAGCAGGGTCTCGCCCATCCGGAGACCCGGCTGTTCGACCGGCCGATGCGCTACGGCGCCTACGCGCCGGAGAATTTCAATCTGGGTTACGAAGGCGCCGTGACGGCGCGCAAGGCGCTGCAAATGTCGCTCAATCTTCCGGCGATCGAGCTGCTTTCCGACGTCGGCCCGGCGACTTTCCTCGCCCGGCTGCACAGCGCCGGGGCCGAAATTGCGCTGCCGAAGGATACGCCGATCGGCCTCGCCATCGGCCTTGGCGGGCTCGGGATTTCTCTCACCGATCTCGCGCGGCTCTATGCCGGCCTTGCGCGCGGCGGCGAGGCGCCGGCGCTCGTCGAGCGGCTCGACGGCCAGCCGCCGGTCATCGGTTCGCGGCGCGTGACCGATCCGCGTCGCGGCCTATTATGTCGCGGACATCCTGCGCGGCGCGCCGCCGCCCGCGAATGCGCTGAAAGGCCGGATCGCCTTCAAGACCGGCACGTCCTATGGCTTTCGCGATGCGCTGGCGATCGGCTTCGACCGGCGGACGACGATCGCGGTCTGGGTCGGGCGGCCCGACAACGGCCCAACGGCTGGCCTGATCGGCCGCGAGGCGGCGGCGCCGATCCTGTTCGACGCCTTCGAGCGGCTGGGCCGAAGCATCGAGCCGATTGCGCGGCCAAAGGGCGTCTTGACCGCGGCCATCACCGCCGATCTGCCGCCGCCATTGCGCCGCCTGCGCCAGGACGCGCCCAGGAGCTTTGCCGCGGCGGAGGCGGCGTCGCTCAAGATCGCCTTCCCGCCGGACGGCGCCATGATTGACCTCGGCCTCAAGGAGGGCGCGCATGATCAGCCGCTGGCCCTGAAGGCGCTCGGCGGCGCGCCGCCGTTCACCTGGTTCGTCAATGGGGCGCCCGTCGGCGAAGCCGAGATCCGGCGCCAATCGGCCTGGAAGCCCGACGGCGCCGGCTTCGCGCGCGTGTCGGTGACCGACGCCAAGGGCGCGTCGGACGCGGTGACAGTGCGGCTGGAGTGATTTTCCGACCTTGCCTTAACGTTGAGGCATTTTGATCGGTCCGATGGACTTCGCGAACTCCGCGAGATTGCCCTGTGGCTGCGCGGGCCGGGCTCGGCGCCTCGGTCATCGCCGCGCCGCTCGGTGTCCTTGCTTCGAAGCCTGCACGTGCTGGAAGACGAGGCTCGGGATGAACTGAAGGAGCGGCGTCTGCCAGATGCCGCCGTGTCCGTCGATCACTTCCTTCGCCGCTCCGACCACCCAGAAAGGATTGGCTTGCGCGGTGTCGGGAGGCGTCAGCACGAAGGGCTCGTTCCCGGTCGGGCCAGCCAAGGCGTCGGTGCGGAATCCGGGCACGAAGCCGAGCGCGTGGGTAACGCACCACTTCTCCAAATCCCCGATCGTCGCCTCGTCGATCGCGTGTCCGGCACTGCCGAGCGGAAACACCGTGCCCTCCGCCTGCGCGCAGATGAAGACCGGAAGCTGCTTTGTGGTGCGGTTCGCGAAGGCGGGGCTCGTCACCAGATCGTAAATCGGGATGTAGCGCGCGCCTTCGATCGCCGGATTCACCAGGAGCACCAGGTCGGCGAATTCCGGCGTCACTCCGCCGACCGGCGCGGAAGCGGCTTGGATCAGAGACTGGGCGAAGGCGGAAAAGACGATCATGCCGCCGAAGCTGTGGCCCACGATCACCAGGAGCGGGTTTCCGAGGTTCTTCTTTTGGCGGTTGCGATAACGGCGCAACCTCCCGAACAACTCCCGAACCGATCCGACCGCGACCCGAAGTCCGGCCGCCTGCCGCTCCCAGAACGTGGCGTCCGCGATGACGTCGCCCGGGCCAAACGCCGACATCCCGCGCCAGCCGACGAAAACCCCAAGGACAGGACGCGGCGCGACGCCGGCCGAGGCGCGCGATCTCTCGTACTCGAC
The DNA here is from genome assembly GCA_963802615.1 of uncultured Alphaproteobacteria bacterium. Classification (GTDB taxonomy): domain Bacteria; phylum Pseudomonadota; class Alphaproteobacteria; order Rhizobiales; family Beijerinckiaceae; genus Roseiarcus. The sequence goes on along the minus strand of CAWDKC010000031.1, from coordinate 13,680 downwards.
CGTCTCGCTCAAAAGCACACGAAACGCGGAGAGGTTCTCGTCGTCCGAGCGGGCGTCGTGCCGCCATCTATGACGAAGACGACCAGAATCACGTCCTGCGCCTGCTCAGGATCTGGCGCCAGGGCGTCGAGCCTTTTTGCGACGCCGTCCATCTGTCCCCGGTCGTAGCACCGCCCTTGATCGTCGAACTCGACGATCGCAAGCCCGTAAGGAGCGCCGGTCATGAAGCCGTGGGCACCTTGCTGTGCCGCGTTTGGCATCATCCCAGCCGGCCTCCTAGGCTCGACCGGGGCAAGGCCCTATAGGCCGTCATCAGGTGGCAGGATTGTCACTTCTTGTCCTTGTGCTTGCCGCAAGCAGAGCAAGTGACAGCCTCACCCACTACGGGCACCGTCGCATTGCCGAAACGAGCGATGAGCGCGTCATCGACGGGGCAAACTGGCACTGGCACTTGTCATGCCCGCTGCACTGCTGGATTGCGGAGATGATCATTCAGCCAGTTGGAGGAGGTTCGTCGTCCTTGCGAAACGACGATGCGTGACCGACAGGCGCAGGTGCGCGATGCAGGCCTCGAAATCGTCCTCGAAACAGGCGAGCGCGCTGGGCAGGACGTTGGCGTGATCGGCGCGGATGCCGGCCGCCAATTGTCGAGCGATCGCACGCGACGGCGCCTGATAGCAGGCGGTAACCCGCGCCTTGATCCCCGGGCTCTTCGACCCGGGGACGGGCCATGGGTCGGCCGAGACCTTCGCTGCGAGGTTGCGCATCCGATGCGCCAGGCAGCGCTGGCGCGCCGAGCGGGGGAAGCATTCCTCGATCGCCCGGATGATCCCAGGCGCCCCGTCGCTGACCACCAGCAGCGGATCGCCCAGCTCTCTGGCGCGCAGATCCTGGAAGAACGCCCGCACCGTCTCGACGTCCTCTCTCGAACCGGCCATCAATCCAATGTCAACGCAGAATAGAAATGTCCCCTGATTGCGCACAAATGTCCCCTTCGGCGCTGCAGTTGAGAGGGGGTGGGTAATGGGCGGTGACGCGCGCTCTCAATGGCGCCCTAGCGAGCCCGCCGTTATCCACGCCCTTGCGGGCTCGGCGGTTGGGCCGTCGTCCTGGCGTGCAGCCGGGATGGCGTCGAGGCGAGCGTCGATGGTTTTTTCATCTTCGGCGGGGCTTGGCCGGGGCGAGGATTCGACTTGCGTGTATTGCAGGTCGCGGTCCTTGTAGCGCAGCCGCATGGAGCTATCGGGCAAGCACAGCAGCGTTATCCTGGCCCCGCGCATAGCGATGCCGGGGCCGCCGGTCTTGACGAAATGGACGGCGCCGCCGACGCTGAACGTCAGGGCTTTGGACAGGACGCGCTCCTCGCGCCGCGCCAGCGCCTCCTCGAGCGCATCGGCGCCTTTGGTCCAGGGACGATGGGCGTCTTGGCTGTCTCGCGGCGGCACGGCGAATTTTTCGTTCCACGCGGCGATGACGGCGGGCGTGAAGGCCTGCGCCTCCTCAATCGGGGAAATCCCCCTGAGCCGCATCTCGCGCACCAGCCGATCCGGCAAAGTCTGGTTGGCCCGTTCGACGCGGCCCTTGGCTTGCGGGGTGAGCGCGTTGATGAGTTCGATGCGCAAGCGCTCGCTGACGCGGCCGAACTCGGTCTTGCCGTCGCCGCTGGCGGCGTCCTTGGCGTTGACCCGGAAAATGCCGTGCCGATCCGAATAGAAAGCTGCCGGACAGCCATGTGCGAGACCAGGGTCCCTGAGCGCGCCAAGATAGGCGCGCGTCGTCTCCGCAGGGGCAAAGCGCAACGCCGTCAGACGCCCCGTCGTATCGTCGATGAACACGATCAGCGTGCAGCGCGGGCCGCGCCCTTCAAACCCGTCATGCGGGCTGCCGTCGATCTGGATCAGTTCGCCAAATCGCGGCCGCCGGTCGCGCAATTGAAACGCCCGCTTGTGAGGCCGCCGCTTCGACTTCCATAAGCCAAGCCGAATTTGCAGCTGCCGGATCGTCTCGCGCGAGACCAGGATCCCTTCAAGCTCCGCCAGCTTCTCGTAGGCCAGCGTCGGACCAAATCACCATACTTGCCGCCGAGCAGTTCGCTCGCCCGTTCGCCGACGCCCGGCGCGAGCCGACGGTTCGATGCCCGCCCGCGCTGGCGCGACACAAGCCCCGCGTCGCCCTCGGCGCGATAGGCCCGAACAAGCCGCTTGACCTGCCGAACGCAAATCCCAAGCCGCTCCGCCGCCGCGCCCTGGCTGACAATCTTCCCGCAGACCTGCGCGATCACGACAAGTCTTTCGCGCTCCCGCCCGCTCCTCGCCAAGCCCCCGCCGCCATCAACGTCCCCGCTCAAATCCAAAGGGGACATTCCTAATCTGCTAAAAGGGGGCATTCCTACTTTGCGCTAACACGGCCATCAAATCCAAGCAGCGATTTGCGGCCATCCTCGCCGATCCCCCAGGCGGCCAGCACAGCCTCCCGCCGCTGACCCGGCCGCAGCCGCTCGGCGATGCCGTCAACGAACAGGTAGGCGATGGCTGCTCGGAGAGATCGCGCTGGCAGAAGTCCTCGTACTCGGCCCACAGCTTCTCGGTGATCTCGCTCACCGCAGCCCGCGACAGAAGCCGCCGGCCGGTCTCGTCGGTGAAGGCGTCCTCGATGTCGCGCGTCGACAGGCCCCTTGCGTAGAGTTCGACCGCCAGTCGCTCGAGTTCCCGCGTGCGCCCCGAAAGCGCCGCCCGCACGCGCGACACGAACGGTTCGGGCGTGTCGCGGACTTGCGGAGCCGAATAATCCACCGCCCCCTCCGCTGTCTTGATCTTGCCCGGTCGATAACCGTTGCGACAGCCGGCTTTGCCGTCCTCGCCGCGCTCGTAGCGTTCCCGTCCAAGCGCGTCGCTGACTTCTCCCTCGAGCGCCTTCTCGACGATCAGACGCAGCGCCAGACGCACAAGCTCGCCTCGCCCGGCCGCCGTCCCCAGTTCCCCGTTCATCAAGCCGCGAAGCTCCTCGCGCGTACGCTCCGGGGCGGATAATCTCTCCATCGGGATGCTCCCTGCGGGCCAACGGCGCCAACCGAAAGCCCGCCTTCCTGTTGCGATTTAGGCAGGGTGCAGCCCAACCAATTTTCCAGCAATCCTGAGCCTTCACCCCGTGCGCTAAGGGGATATTCTTTCACTCGCGTATTTATTTACACCGCCCTGCGATTAAGGACATCGCGGAGTGGATGAATTGCAAATAAACTAGGCTCAGAACTCTATTGATCACAGCCAGAAAGCGACGGTTGCGGCGATGCAGCCTCTTCCCGAGGAAGGATTAGGCCTGTCACGCGGCGCGCCCTATGCTCCAGAAACTGCAGGCTGTGGCGCAAATCTCAGATGGCTCAACTGGCGAAAGTTCGGCATCGTCGGAGGGTCCTCACGAGGCTCGAGCCCCTTTTTACGCGCTCACAAGGTCTCGGTGACCTTCTTGAGATGGGGCGGCTGGTCGGGGTCGCGGCCGCGTCGGCGCGCGGTCGAATTCGGCGATCCGATAGAAGGCGTGCAGGGCCATGATCGGGGTCAGAAAAGGGTGCCCGCCGTCAAAAGCGACCACAGTCGGCCAGCGTTTGTGCGGTTCGATGTCGACGAGGAGCGGCGACGCGCCGAAAGTCGCGAGGCGGTCCAGCGTGTCAAAGAACCCCGGCCGCGCGGCGTCCGAGGGCGCGAAGGCGAGGACAGGAAATCCGGGCCCGATGATCCCCGCCGGCCCATGCAGCACTTCGGCGGACGAGAAGGCTTCGGCGTGGATGGCCGACGTTTCCTTGAGTTTGAGCGCCGCCTCCGCGGCGATGGCGTGCGTGGCGCCCCGCCCGACGACGAACAGGGACGAAGCTTGGGCCAGCGTCGCGATCGCCTCCGTCGCAGGCGGCGCGGCGGACGATGAGTTCAGGACCGAAGGCAGCTTCATGAGCGCGGCCCGAAGTTGGTCGTCGTCGCCCCAATCGGCCACAAGAGAGGCGCCGGCGACCAGCGAGGCGATCATCGACTTGGTCGCCGCCACCGAACGCTCAACTCCGGCGCACAACGGCAGAAGCGCGTCCGCCTCGCGCGCGAGGGGAGACTCCTCGTTGTTGACGAAAGCGATCGTCATCGCGCGCTGAGCCTTCGCCATGCGCTGCATGGCGAGGATATCCGGGCTTCGGCCCGACTGCGAGATGGCGATCGCGACGGCGCCCTCAAGCTTGAGCGGCGCGTGATAGAGCGAGGCGATCGAGGGTCCAAGCGAAGCGCAAGCAAGCGCGAGCCTAAGCTCGACCAGGTGCTTGAGATAGAGCGAAGCATGATCGGAACTGCCCCTGGCGACCGTTGCGACGAACGGCGGCTTGTGCGCCCGCAAATCGGCCGCGGCTTGCGCGGTCAAGGCGGCGTTGGCGGCCAATTGGCGATGGACGACCGCGCCGGCCTCCGCGATCTCCGCCGCCATGAAAGTCTGGCTCACCGCGCGCGCTCCTTTTGACCGAACGATCTCTGGGAAGCATCATGCAGCAGAGCCGTCCTCGGCTGGACGCGTTTTCTTGCACTGTCCGACCGGCTTGTGCAAAAGCCGCGTCGACCAAACGAAACCTGGCGGATGAGGAGGAGAGCATGACAATCTCACCTCGCTCCGCGTCCTCCGAGACGAAGCGTTCCGGACGTGGCGAGTTGCGACAGTAGCATGAGCCCCAGACTGGGACTTCCGGACCTCGCATCGCCAATTCAGATTCGTCTGACAGCGCCAGCAAATGGTGTGTGAACGCTATTCTGGCCACACGATTGCATTGGGGGCAATTTCAAACCACAATGCCAATAGCCGCTGATCGCGAATATGCGTGAAGTGAGCTTATCAAGGATTGCAGCGTCTCAGCTGCAACAACAGCACCTGTGGGAGGAACAATGAGACGCTTAAGCGGAATCGCCGCCTTTGCCTTTTTGGCTGGGGCAGGGCTCCCAATCGGCGGCGCGAGCGCCGCAGACAAATTCGTAATCGGGGTCTCTAACACTCATATCGGAAACAGCTGGCGCGAGGAGTTCGTCTGCTCGATCAAAGCCGAGGCCCTCGCCTCTGGCTTGGTTTCGAAAGTGATTCTCGCCAATCGCGAAGCGGGGCCTTCCGAGCAGATCGCGGACCTGCGCACGTTGATCTCGGCCGGCGTCAATGCGATCATCATAAACCCGTCGGACGAAAAAGCGCTCAACGGCGTCATCAAGGCGGCGGCCGACAAGGGGATCGTCGTCGTTGCGGCGGACCAACCCGTCACGGCTCCCGAAGCCTATATCGTGACCGGCGACCAGGTGACCTACGCCAAGGTCGGCGCCAAATGGCTGTTCGACCAGATGAAGGGCAAGGGCGACGTCTATCAAATGCGCGGGATCGATGGGGCTCCCGGCGATGGCGTCAGGCAGACGGGCTTCGACGCCGTGCTCAAGGATTATCCCGGGATCAAGATCGTTGCGACAACCTTCATGGACTGGTCCAACGAAAAAGCCGCGCAGCAGATGTCGGCAATGCTCGCCTCGGGTAAGCATTTCGACGGGGTCTGGACATCCGGAATCGACTATACGGTGATCGAGGCGATCAAGGCCGCGAATAAGCCGTTTGTACCGTTCGTTGGCGCCGACAACAATGGCTTCATCAAGCAATTGATCGACTACAAGAAGGATGGATTGGTTGGCGTCGCCGTGGCGAATTCACCTGCAATCGGCGCTGCTGGGTTGGTCGTCGCCCTCGATGTCCTGCAAAAGAAGCCTCGCGACAAAGTGACCACCGTTCCGACCGCCTCTTATGACAACACGACCGACGAAAATGTGGCGATACTGAAGAAGCTCTACGACCCGAACGTTGCGCCGACCGATCCTATCTATGGTCCCGAAAAGAACTATGGTCACTTCACAGCCGCACAGGAAAAGGACTGCAAAGGTCCGGGCGAGTAACACCCGTTGGCGGCGGCGTCCGCGCTTCCGTGGGCGCCGCATTGCTCATTGACCCAGTTGTCCTAACAGACTTGCTGGCGGCGATGGGTCGGGCCGTCATGAACGGGCCGCGAGCGGACGTGGAGCCGTCCCGATGAACGCCTCCGCGCCTCTTCTTGAGGTCCGAGATGTCGCTAAGCAATTCGGCGCAGTCATAGCGCTCAAGTCGGCGACGCTGAATCTTGTCCGTGGCGAGATCCATGCGTTGATGGGAGCCAACGGCGCGGGCAAGAGCACGCTGGTGAAGATCCTCACCGGCGTTCACCCGGCGGATGCCGGAACGATAACGATCAACGGCGCCACGCGCGTGTTTCGCTCCCCCGCCGAAGCGCGCCGCGCAGGGATCGTCTCGGTCTATCAAGATCCCGCGCTGGTCCCCGACCTTACAATCGGCCAAAATATGCGATTGGCCGACGTCGCACTCGAAGACGTGCGGAGCCACTTTGGCGACCTTGGAATAGAGGACCTCGATCCGAACGCGCTGGCGCGAGACATTCCGTATCCAGTTTTGCGCCTCATCGATCTGGCCCGTGCGCTAGCCTCCAATCCGACCCTGCTCGTCCTCGACGAGATCACCGCCGCTCTCCCGGCAAACCTGGCGGAACGTGTTTTCACGGTTATGCGCAGCTGGCGCGAGCGCGGCAATTCGGTGATTTTCATCTCTCATCGTATGGCGGAGGTCGGCGCGCTTTGCGATCGCGCCACGGTTCTGCGCGATGGCGTAACCGTCGGAGTCATCGACACAGCCCCCGGAAGCGGAGAGCGAATTGTCTCGCTTATGCTCGGCATAGACCCAACGAAGGTTGGCCATTCGGAGTCCTCGCCACGGCAAATTCGCAGCGGCGACGACGATCTCGCCGCTCTCGAGGTCCGCGATCTTTGCCACGGCCACATGCTCAAGACCGTGTCCTTCAGCCTGCGGGCTGGAGAGATCCTTGGCGTTGCAGCGCTCGAAGGTCAGGGACAGCAAGAATTGTTCGACTGTATTGCTGGAGTGACGCGTAGCGACGGCGGAGAGATCGCGGTCCACGGCCAAAAGCTGAAGCTTCATCATCCTGGCGACGCAATCGCTGCAGGCCTCGTGCTGGTCCCGGCGAACCGACTGCAGGCGCTTCTGCCGCAGCGCTCGATCCACGAGAATGTGGCTTTGCCGCTCGTACGCGACCCCTCGAATTGGGGCCTCATCAACGCCCGAACGGAGCGTCACCGCGTTTCCAACGCTGTCAAGCGATTGCAAATCGACACCCGAGCGGAGTCCCAACTGCGCCGACTGAGCGGTGGCAACCAGCAGAAGGTGGTGATCGCACGATGGATCGCGACGGGATTCCAAACCCTGCTGTGCTTCGATCCGACGCGCGGGATCGACATCGGCACCAAGCAACAGATTTATCGGTTGTTGCGCGAGATGGCCGACGCCGGGTCGTCCGTGCTTCTGTTCACGTCGGAGCTTCCGGAAATCGCCCTGGTGTGCGACCGGGCGGTCGTGTTGTTCGGGGGCGAAATCGTCGCCGAGATGCCGGCTAGCGAAGCCGACGAGGAAACTTTGCTCCGGGCCGCACACGGCCTGGAGGTCGCTCCCGCAATGGGTGCGGCCCCGCGCGCGAGCGTCGGGTTAGGCGGAGCAGGCGGGATAACAGTAATAGCCGACATGTCACCCTTGAGCGTCCAGGCTCGAGACCAAAGCTCCGAGCTTATCGATAAGATTTGGGGCGCCGTCGTGCGGTATCCCGCGCTATTCGGCATGCCGGTGCTCTTCCTCGTCTTCCTGATGGCTACCGTCGCGATCCATCCCCGATTCGATTCGTTCGATGCGCAATCCCTCGCAATGGCGGCGTTGCCATTGGCGTGCGCCGCGGCTGCTCAGGCGATCGTCGTGATCTCGGGCGGAATCGACCTGTCGATCGGGTCCGTCATGGCCGTGGCGAACGTTCTCGCGGCGCGCACGATGAATGAGGCCAGCTTCGGCCAATCTCTATGGCTCGCTTTGGCGATTTTGGCCGCTGGCGCAGCCATAGGCGCAGTCAACGGGCTGCTCGTCATCGTCTCTCGTGTCCCGGATGTCATCGTTACACTGACGACCGGCTTTATCTGGGGCGGCGTCGCGCTCTTGATCCTTGAGAAGCCGGGCGGAGGCGCCCCTCCCGAGTTTGCAAATCTCGGCACTGGAAGTCTGATCACCGAGTGGCTTTCCAACTCGCTGGTTCTGCTTGTCATATCCGTGGCGCTCGTTTGGATTCCGATTCGCATTTCGAAGACAGGCTTACGCATCTACGCCACCGGCAGCGACAAGATCGCCGCGTTTCGGAGCGGCGTGAATGTCGAGGTCGCCCGGCTGATGGCCTATGTCCTCGGCGGCTTGTTCAGCGCCATTGGCGGACTCGGTTTGACAATGACGACAGGCATAGGCTCTCCGCACGCGGGCGTTCTCTACACGCTGAGCGGATTGGCCGCCGTGGTCATTGGCGGCGTGAGCCTGACGGGCGGACGCGGCGGAGTCGTGGGGCCGGTCATTGCCGCCTTTGTGCTCACCCTCATTCCCGCCGACCTGATCTTTCTGAACATTGACCCGAACTTCGGCCAAGTCATCCAAGGAACATTAATCGTTCTCGTCGTGATGGCCGGCGGGCTCGCAACCATAGTGAGAAACCGCAGATGAGTGGTTCGTCGGATACGTCGACGCGCTCGAGACGCTGGGAGGCTCACAACCTTCTTTTCTGGTTTCAGCGGAATACGGCCGTTGCTCTGATCCTGCTGCTCCTCGTCTTCATCGTTGCGGTCGAGCTCTTGAAACCGGGCACGGTCAACCCAGTCTGGCTATCGAACACGCTCCTGTTCGCGGCCCCGCTCGGTATTCTCGCCGCCGGTCAAACCATGGTGATGCTGACCGGGGGCATAGATTTATCTGTCGTCAGCGTCTCGATGGGCTCGGCGTTCCTGATGACGACCACAGCTCTCAAGTTCGGCAATCTGACGGCGGTCGCGATTGGGCTTGGCCTCGGCTTGGTGGTGGGCGCGATCAATGGATTGGGGATCGCTCTCTTGGGCGTTCAGCCCTTGGTGATGACGCTCGGCACCGGCCTCATGACGCAAGGCGTGATCATCGTCTACAGCCAGAAGATATTGGCCTCGCGCTCCATCGTGCCAGACTTCATCCATGCCATCGGCTCCGACCGTTTAGGCGGCCTCGTTCCTCTCGACCTGTTTCTGTGGCTGCCGATCGCGGCGCTGGTGTTGATCACGCTGCAGCGAACCGGGTTCGGCCGTTTGCTGTATGCGATCGGAGACAATCGTGAGGGCTGTCGGCTGGCCGGCGTGCGGGTGTGGCGGCTCCTCTTTATCGACTACGTCATTTGCGCGCTTCTCGCTTCCGTCGCCGGATTCGTCCTCGTCGGCCATACCAATTCCGCCGATCTCAGCTTGGCCTCCACCTATCTCTTGCCCTCCATCGCGGCGGTCATCATCGGCGGCACATCGATTTTTGGCGGCAGCGGCGGTTATTCAGGCACGATCATTGGCGCTCTGATCCTGACCGTGCTCGACGGACTGCTGACCCTTCTGGATTCGCCTGAGCCGATCAAACAGATCCTTTACGGCGCCATTATCTTTGTCCTGGCCGCGGCCTATTCGCGCCTCACCGCCTAAACTCATCCAAGCCCCAATATCTGGCTCACAACGTCGCGTTCAGCGCCAGTCGCCGCGAAATCGTCGAACGCCCTGTCCGTCACGCGGATGATGTGAGCCGCGATGAAGGGCGCGCCTTCAGCGGCCGCGACTTCAGGATGTTTGAGGCAATCTTCCCACTCATAGACCGCCCAGCCGCTGAAATCGTACTCCGCAAACTTCGAGAAGATCTGCTTGAAGTCGACCTGGCCATCGCCGAGCGAGCGATCTCGCGCGGCGCGCTTCAGCCACGGTTGATACCCGGAATAAAAGCCTTGCTTCCCGGTCGGTCGGAACTCGGCGTCCTTTACGTGAAAGCCTTTGATACGGTCATGGTAGAAGTCGATGAACTCGACGTAATCCAGTCCCTGCTTGATGAAGTGGCTGGCGTCATAATTGATAGCGCAGCGCGGATGATTACCGACCGCGGCCAAGAATTGTTCGAACGTCTCCCCGTCGAAAACGTCTTGGCAGGGATGCAGCTCGAACCCAAGGTCGACGCCGGCTTCATCGTAGGCGTTGAGGATGGGTGTCCAACGCCGGGCAAGCTCCTCGAAAGCGGATTCGATGAGATGGTTCGGTCGCTGAGGCCAGGGATAGCAATAGGGCCACGCAAGCGAACCGCTGAAGGTTTGCGCGACCTTGAGGCCTAAGCGCCGCGACGCGAGGGCGGCGACTTTCATCTCCTCCACCGCCCAAGCCTGGCGCGCTCGAGCGTCACCGCGCACGTTTGGCGGCGCGAACGAGTCAAAGAGGGCGTCATAGGCAGGATGCACGGCGACAAGTTGACCCTGACCAGCGGTCACCAATTCGGCGACCGACATCCCGTTCTCTTTGAGAACTCCCGTAATCTCATCGGCATAGGTCTGGCTCTCAGCACAGCAGTGGAGATCGAGGAACCGACTGTCTGAGCTAGGGAGTTGCAGCCCCATGTAGCCAAGGCCCGCGGCCCACTTGGCTATCGCTGGAAGCGTGTTGAATGGTGGGCTGTCGCTCGCGAGCTGAGCGATGAGCAGCGCCGGTCCTTTGACTGTGCGCACGAAGGTCCCTCCCTTATCTCGGTTCCTGAAATCTACGCGCAATGGGGCCAACGACTCTAGCCCCTACATGTCTGTAGGCCGTCCGCGCATCGGCGGCGTGATCTTCGCGGTCCGTCGTGACTCGGGGCGGTGCTGGACGGGACGGATTTGCCCGCCGAGATGGGGAGCTTGTGTTCGATTTTCGCGCAGGGGTTCCTGGCCGTCAGGGTTAGACGCCGTTAAGATATCTGATCGAAGTCCGTGCTCAACTCGCCGCCGAGTGGATCGGACGTGACCGGATGTCGATCGATGTTGCAGCTCATCGCCGGGGCCATAGCGCCCGCATCCGACCTTCAGCGAGCGGTCGAGCGGATCATTGGCCGGTCCCGCGGATCGATTCGCTCCACGCGAAGTTCCCCGCGGGGGGGCTGGATCAGATGAGAGGTGAGCTCTCCACGTATTCTGGACAGGAGCAGCGCCATCGTGGCGACTTGTCTGTTCTTCCAGTTCAGGCTCAGCTCGCGACCCGATCTTGCGAGCTTCTAAGATTGTCGCGGGCCGACCCCTCACTGGCAAGCTTATTCGAGAGTTGCTTTCACGATCGTTATAGTGCCTAGCAGGCTGTTGAAGAAGTATCGCGTTTGGCTTTGAGGACGGCTTCGTCGCCGTTGTGATACGACAGAATTCGATCTCGATCGAGCCGTCATCGTTGAGTTCGGCGGATCCGTCGCCAGACGCTTCGTCCATTTCGTCGAATCCCTCCCACGTAAACCCGACCGATGAGCGGCTGTATCTCGATGTCGAGGCCGGCCTGGAGTGCGCCGAAGGCCGATTTCGCCTCGGCCATGGTCGGTGATCGTGATCGTCGCGGGTCCGCAGAGGTCGAGATAATCGCGATCCCAGATGTCGGCTCCAACGATCCGCCATCGGCCGATAAGTTTGCAGTTCGCCGGCGCGCTCATGCCGCGTCGCCAGCAGTTTGGGTAGCCGCGTCAGGTTGTACGGCCGCAGCCGTGAAGGTGAAGTCCCAACCGACGCGGTCGCGTCCGCGGAGCTTGGTCTGCTCCTGCCCGCCGATCGTCTTCCATCCAGCCGAAAGCTTCCTCGATCCGTTTCGCGGATGCGCTGACTGACGGCGTATCCGGCGTGTCGTGTGGTGCGGCCGTCGATCGCCGACGAGCGGCCGTTTGTGTTCTGCGCCACATGCGGCGTTGCGTTCATCGAGCGCAGTTCGTCGACGAAATCCTCGGCGTCGTAGGCTTTGTCGGCGCCCACTGTGATCGCCTGCGGTCGGTACGGCGCGCGGCTCGATCATGATGCAAGCGCCGCAATCCGTCCGCATGGCCGTCGGCCCTAGGTCAGGCAGGCGTCGACCAAAAGGCCGTTGCGGTTCTCCATCAGCGCGTGCCCCATGAACGCAGAGCTTCGCCATCCTTGCCCGACCCCTTGCGGTAGAGCACTGGCCTCCGCGATCGGTGGTTGAGGCGTGCGTGTCGTTCAATCGCCTCTGGCCGTGGAAATCCGCCTCCCGGTTCCGGCCGCCCGACATCGGCTGGCGGGTCGCCATCCTTCGCGCCGAAGCTTTTCATCGACACCCAAGCTTCGATCAGCGTGCCGTCGACCGAGAAATGATCCGTGCTGAGCAAGTTGCCTTCACCCGCGGCTGCGCCAAAACCGCGCTCAACAGCTTGGCGGCGATGTCGCACTTCCAACAGGCGCTCGCGGTTCTTGGAAAATGTCGAAGTGATCCCACGCCGCATCCTCGACGCCAATGCCGACAAACCAGCGAAACAAGAGGTCGAACTCCAGCCTCGACTCCATCAACTCGTCGTTCCGAGCGGATCGAGTAGAACGCTTGCAAGAGCATCGCTCGCAGCAGCTTCTCAGGCTGGAATCACGGCCGCCCCATCCGCGAGTACAGCGCAGAAAAATCGCCGGCGAGCCTCGCCAGCGCATCGTTCACAATCGCGCGGATCATCCGCAGCGGATGATCCTGCCCAACGCGAGCTTCAAGATCCACGTAGCTGAACAGCGACCCCGATCGCTCGTCCTCGCCTCGCATGATTCGCTCCACCCTGGCGCGAAACAGAATCACAAAGCGATTCCCCTAGCCACCAACTTCTTCATATAGTGTCTAAAAGCGTCCAGTTTCAGGCGCTCCACTGGGATTGCTTTCATCGAACTGCTGCCGGTGTGTTATGGGACCGCGAGGGACCGCACTCCCTGATGGCCCGTTCATGTACGGACCGTAGAGAAGCAACCCGTGATAAATAACGTCACTACCGAATCGAACCGCGTCCATCGTCTGTTTCGCGAGCAGTTTACGTTCCAGATTTCGGTGGATACTCCCCACGTGCCGCAGGGGCTCTCCGTGGCGGAAGCGGCGCTCGAGGCCGGCGTGACCATCGTCGAGCTCGGGACGCCGCTTTTGAAATACGAGGGCGTCCGCAACGTCGTGCCAATCTTCCGGCAGCGGTTCCCCACGGCGTTGCTGCTTGCCGACATGAAGACCATGGACGGTGGAGAGGGGAGGCGAACGCGGTCTAAGGCGGCGGCGGCAATGTCATCGACTTCCTCGCCTCGGCAGGCGAGGCGAAGGCCAGGGCAGTGTGCGCGGTGCGCGACACGTTCCGGCAGGCCAATCAGGCAATCCCAAGGCTTGCCTTCGCCGACGTCCTCATTCCGATGCAGGGACCGGCCGAGCTGGCGGTCCAGACGGCAAAGCGGATGCTCGCGGCCGGCGTAGATGGCGTCGGCATTCACCTGCAGTACGACGCCCGACGCGCTGACCCCGCCCTGTTTCAAGGTAGCTATCTGCACGACCTGGCGTGCGCAGTTTTCGAGAGCGTGGGCGGCAGGGCCTCGGTGCGGATGGTGGGCGGCCTCAGCGCGGAGCAGGCCGTCGCCTTGGCCCGCAAAGGGCTACGCGCGTTCGTGATCAGCGGCAATCTCGGCCTGTCAGACGCGCAGTCGCGCTACGGCTTGCCGGGCGACGAAATCGAACGACACATCCGCAA